>CAVPYN010000003.1:0-147998 GCA_963709995.1 uncultured Chloroflexia bacterium
CAAGGCGGCGCCACAGGCGCTCTTGTTCTGCTTAAGCAAGCGACGTGACTCATCATTCAACCGTCGTCCGAGATCCGGGCGTTGGAGATAGGTCGCGCGGTCGGTCGCACGACTGTGAAGCCGGAGCGTTTTGCAACCAAGCGCAGCGACATCGTGCTCCAGCGCTGCCATGTCCAGCTCGCTCTGCACGGCATCCCGGGCACGGGCATGAGCTAGCTGAAAATCGAGGTGCCGATTGGTCGGGATGCTGCTCCCTGCTCGACCCAGGGCGATTCGAGCGGTGGTGTAATCCCGCAGGAGTTCCCAGGGATTCGCGATCGCTGGCGCGGCTTGTTCTGGACGATCCTCCCGCTCAGCCATCGGACACCCCCGCCAGCGCCTGGCGGAAGGGCTCGGGCAGCGTGTCGGTCAGTTGCGGTTGCATTGCCGCGTTGAAGATGCCCATGCGCTCCAGCCAGTGCTTCAAACTCCGGCGCTGGCCGCAGACCAAGGACTTGACGCGCGTAGAGGGCGTCGTGGAACGAGGTCGACTGGTAGTTGAGCATGACGTCGTCGGAGCCGGGGATGCCCATGATGTAGTTGCATCCCGCCACGCCGAGCAGCGTCAGCAGGGCATCCATGTCGTTCTGATCGGCCTCGGCGTGGTTGGTGTAGCAGACGTCGCAGCCCATCGGGAGGCCGAGCAGCTTGCCGCAGAAGTGGTCCTCGAGCCCGGCGCGGGTGATCTGCTTGCCGTCGTAGAGGTACTCCGGCCCGATGAAGCCGACGACGGTGTTGACCAGCAACGGCTTGAACTTGCGGGCGACGGCGTAGGCGCGCGCTTCGAGGGTCTGCTGGTCGACGCCGTGGTGGGCGTTGGCCGAGAGCGCGCTGCCCTGACCGGTCTCGAAGTACATGACGTTGTCGCCGAGCGTCCCGCGTCCGAGCGCCAGCGCCGCCTCGTAGCCCTCCTGCAGCAGCGAGAGGCTGATGCCGAAGCTCTGGTTGGCCGCTTCGGTCCCTGCAATCGACTGGAAGACGAGATCGAGCGGCGCGCCGCGATCGATCGCCTCGATGCTGGTCGTGACGTGGGTCAGGACGCAGCTCTGGGTCGGAATCTCGTACTGCACGATGATCCGGTCGAGCATGTCGAGCAGCTCGCTGACGCTTGCGGAGATTGTCGGTGGCCGGGTTGATCCCGATCACGGCGTCGCCGCTGCCGTAGAGCAGCCCGTCGAGGATGCTGGCGGCGATCCCGGCCGGATCGTCGGTCGGGTGGTTCGGCTGCAGACGGGTCGACATTCGGCCCGCCAGCCCGATCGTGTTGCGGAAGCGCGTCACGACCCGGCATTTCTGGGCGACCAGAATCAGATCCTGCAGCCGCATGATCTTCGAGACGGCCGCGACCATCTCCGGCGTCAGCCCGGGCGCAAGCCGCGTCAGTGCCTCCTCGTCGGCCTGTTCCGACAGCAGCCAGTTGCGGAAGTCGCCGACGGTCAGATGCTGATCGGCGCGAAGGCGTCGGCATCGTGCTCGTCGATGATCAGCCGGGTGACTTCGTCGTCTTCGTATGGAACGACTGTCTCGCTCAGAAAGGTTTTCAGCGGCAGTTCGGCCAGCGCCATCTGGGCGGCAACGCGTTCCTCGGCGTCTCCGGCGGCGATCCCGGCCAGGACATCGCCGGAGCGCAACGGCGTCGCCTTCGCCAGCAGATCGCGCAGATCTTTGAAGGTGTAGGTGCGGTTGGAGAACGAATATCGGTACTCGGCCATCGAGAAAGCTCCAGATCCGTTGGCATCGCGTCCAGGTCATTGTAGGCCAGCGATGGATGCCGGTTGACGTCGATGGTGGCCGGGGCTACTCTTGCCTGATCAACTGCAGCAGCAACTTGCATGGTCAGGAGCAGCACGATGACCAGCACGACCGGTTCCGGACGCAGCACCGAGATGCTACTCGCTGACGCCGGGGCGATCTTCCCCGGTCTCAGCACCGGCTCCTACGCCGTGCCGGAATGGATGAAAGGTGTCGTCATTGCCCGTGGCGAAGGGCCACGCCTGATCACGCAGGAAGGCGACGCTTACCTCGACTACATCCTCGGCTCCGGCCCACTGATTCTCGGCCACGCCCACCCTACGGTCGTCAATGCGGTCCAGGAGCAGGCGCCGCTCGGCTCGACCTTTTACGCGCTAAACGAGCCAGTCATTGAGCTTGGCCGGACGATGGTCGACGCCATTTCCTGCGCCAAGCGGATCATGTTCGCCAGCTCTGGCGCCGAAGCGACCTGCCTGGCGCTGCGGCTGGCGCGCGCCTACACCGGCCGCGATAAGATTCTGCGCTTCGAAGGCGGTTACCACGGCCATCACGACTACGCCAGCACCCAGTCAGCGGGCGTGCCTGCGGCGGTGGCGGACACCGTGCTGACGGCGACCTTCAATGATCTCGATTCAGTCGAACAGCAGTTCGCGGCCAATCAGCGCGAGATCGCCGCCGTGCTCGTCGAGCCGTTGCACCGCATCACCGTGCCCGAGGACGGCTTTCTGTCCGACCTTGCCGGCCTGACCAGACAGATGGGAGCATTGCTCATCTTCGACGAGGTCGTGACTGGTTTCCGGCTGGCCTGGGGCGGCGGTCAGGAGCGCTATGGCGTGACGCCGGATCTGGCGACATACGGCAAGATCATCGGTGGGGGTTATCCCATGTCCGCGATTACCGGGAGGGCGGACATCATCGATCAAGCTGATCCGCGACGTGGTGGCCAGCCTGGCTACGTCTTCATCAGCGGCACGTTGAGCGGCAATCCGGTTGGCGCGGCGGCGGGGCTTGCAACCCTCTCCGTCCTGGCCCAACCCGGTTCTTACGGGCGGCTCGACCAGGCTGGAGCGACCCTGCGCGCCGGGTTCAACGAAGCGGCGGCGGAGTTCGATCTCCCGCTGGAGATGCGCGGCGAGGGCGCCGTCAGCGGCGTGGTCGTCACCCCCGGCGCGGCGGGAGACGCCGGATCGTTGCTGCCGATGCTTGGCCGCGCTCTGTTCGTGCGCGGCATCGCCAGTAACCTCGGCAAGGTCTACGTCTCGCTGGCCCATACCGATGACGACCTGTCGGAGACTGTCCGGGCCTATTCCGGGGCGCTCGACGAGGTGAAGCGGGATTCGATGCGCTGAGCCTGATGTCAGATGGGTGTCGGCGGGTTACTCGGCATAAATCTAAACGGCAAGGTATGAGGTGATGGCACAGCAGGACGATCTCGAACGCTGGGTCGAGCAGGAACTGATTACCGCCGAACAGCGCGATGCGATCCTCGACTACGAGCGTCGGCGGGCTGCCGTCCAGGTCGAAGCAGGGCCGGGCCGCATCGCCGGAGCTGTCAGTACCGTCGGGGCTGCCGTCGCCATCGCGGCAGTCGCCGGAATCATTGCGATCTTCGCGCAGGACTGGTCGTCCACCCAGACGATGCTGGCCGCGCTAATCGGCTCGGTCGTCATGATCACGGCAGGCTGGACCCTGGTTCGTAATGGCTGGGGAGCGCCCGGTGGGCTCTGTGCCATCTGCGGGATAGCGCTGATGCCGCTGACGATTGGCTTCGCGATCGAAGCAGCTGGCTGGTGGCCAGAAGATGAGCCGGGAAAGACGCTGGATACCCTCGACCGAGAGCGGGAACGCATGGTCGGCATTGTCTTGCTCCTGTCACTCCTGCCCGGGCTCGTGATTGTCTGGCTCAAGCTACGACAGGTCTGGGCAGCAGCGGTGGTGGCGATCTGGTTCGGTGTCAACCTGCTCTGGACTAACCCGCTCGAAACGATCGGAGTCGTCCTGGCCCAGGTAGTCGCCGGTGTCGTCGTGGCAGGTCTGGCTGCCTTTGTCTGGGATCCGGAGGCGGATTGGGAAGACGATGCCTGGTGGCTGCAGCTCGGCGGGTTGATCCTGATCGGGACCGGGATCATGTTCAGCGTCTCGCCCGAGTCGTTGATCTACCCGCTCCTCGGTGTCATCGCCGCCGCCCTGGTATTCGCTGTCGGGCTGATCCGCAATCGCATAGCCTGGATTGTCGCCGGAGCCGTGCCTGCCATACTACCGGCAACCCGGATCATCCTCGATCTATTCACTGGATTCCTGGGCTTGCTGATCGTCGCGATCGTGGGTCTGGCCATCGCCTTCGTGCCGCTGCTGATCTGGCGGCGGAGGCAGGCGGCTGCCTAGATTCGAGTTCAGGACCTCTGAACGGTTGGCAAAGGTTTACTTCGGGACACCCGGCAGGGCCGCTTCTGCGGATCAGTGTCCAGCCGAATTTGTGATGTCATAAACGATTTTGCCAATGGGTCTAGGATCGCCGACCAGACCACCATCATCGCTGGTGCAGCGTTCTGACCCGGCGGGAGCGACCGCTATCGCTCGGGCGTGTCCGGCTTGCAGATCTCGAGGTGGCAGGTGGTTTCTCGAGATGAAATCCGCTGCCGTGGCAGGCTCTCTAGTCGTGTGGAATCGCCAGAGCCCTCAGCCAACTCTACTCTACGGTGCATTGTGGCAGTTGCCTGAGAGCATCCCTGTCATGCAACTCGGCGCGATCAGGTCAGGCAGTTTAGGATGGCGTCAGCGAGCGCGACCGCGTCGTCCTGGGACAAACCATTGCGGCGGACGAGCAGACGCCAGGTGTTGAAGTCCAGCGCGAGATCGAGTACAGCACTCACATGCGGATTTTCACCTCCGCACGGCAGATCTTCGGCCAGCGCCTCACGCATCTCGACCAGGCCCGGTGCAATAAACCTCTCTACCATCTCCTGTGTAAGCGGATGGATCTCAGCATCGCGCACGACACTGGAGAGCATTTCCTCGTTAGCACGATAGTAGGCGTAGAGCTCTGTCAGCCCATGCCGCTGGCGTTCTCGCAGATCGGCGATCGCCCGCCAGGTCTCGGGGTCGGGGAGTGGGCTGCGCTTCAGAAAAAGGCCACTGCAGGATTCGAAGAGTTCGCGCTCCTCGGGAAAGTGGCGATAGTAGGTCTGGCGCTGGACACCGGCACGCTCGGCGATCGCGCTGACACTGGTGTGGGCCGGCCCGATCGATTGGTGCAGCTCGACGGCGGCTTCAACAATCCTCCGCCGGGTGTCTTCCATCTGTTCGGCACGGCGCTTGAGCTCGTATTCACGGGTCATCGTATACCTCGACAATCACGTCATACGCGCGAGAATCAGCGTTGATCGGATTGAGGTTCGGTATTCTCCGGCCACGGCACTGAACCTTCAACTGCTTCCAATGACATCTCATGATGTGCAGTCTGATATTGAGTATACAACACTGTCTCGTCAAACTTGACAGACTGGTGCCCATCCTGTATTTTATCAAACAGTACTGTGTGATCTCCACACGGAATTGTATGATCAAAATCATCAGGGACGAAGCTGGCCGGTTGCTATGACCTTAGAATCGACCGGTCACCATCATGTGGAACGTGTCCGGAACACGGCATGTTCTTTGCTTCCTTGATCATGCCTGGGCAGAGGGTTGCTGAAGCTGATTCGCAATTATTTCTCAGGATCGAGAGAGGGAGCGACATGTCAAGAAGATCCGGAAGACCTGTATCGATTCTCATCTGTATTCTACTGGTGCTCGGTGGCCTGGTTCTGCCGGTCAGAGAGGCGGACGCGGCTGGGGATGTCGTCGTATCGGTCTGCGATGAAGCCAGCCTGCGCCACGCGATCAGTACTGCGGAGGATGGATCGACCATCACCTTCAGCTGCAGCGGAACGATCACGCTGACCAGTGCTGGCGGCGGCGTCATTCTCGTCGAGAAGAATTTGACGATCGATGGTAGCGGGCAGGTTGTGACGATCAGCGGTGGGGGTAGTGTGAGCCCGTTCGAAGTCGGCTTCGTTGGTGACCTCACGCTCAAGCATCTGACCATTACCGGTGCTGGCCTTGGCGACAATCTCACGAACGACGGCAAGCTGACCGTCCTCGACAGCACGATCAGCGGCGGCGCCGCAGGCATTGCCAACTGGCTCGGGACAACGACGGTTATCAGGAGCACGATCAGCGGTAACAATACAGGCATCCAGGCCCATGGCGGCACGGTGAATGTAACGAACAGCACTATCGGTAACAATCACACGTTGAGCGAGGGTGCGGGGGGCATCCAGATCGACACATTGGCCGAGGTCATCGTGAGGTATAGCACCATCGCGAATAACTCTTCTTCATGTGGTCTTCGAGGTGGTTGCCCGACGGGGGGGCAATTCGTTGGGGGCATCTACAACTATGTAGGCATTCTGACGCTGCAGGACACCGTTCTCAGCGGCAATCTCAGGGACACCATTTTCAGCGCCGGATCTCCCAGCAATTGTCTCCTCGGGATTAGCTTCGAATTCAATGATGGCGGGGGCAATCTTTCCGATGACAACACCTGCGGATTCAATGGGACGACGAGCCTTAATGCCGTATCCGCGCTGAATCTGGGACCCCTGGCGTACAACGGCGGTTCGACTCAGACGATCTCGCTTGGCGATGGCAGTACGGCCATCGACTTCGCCAGCTGTGATCCTTCGATCACGACCGACCAGCGCGGGCTGCCGCGTCCGAATACCGGTGGGCAGGGGTGCGACAGCGGGGCTTTCGAGTTTCAGGATACGGTTCCTTCCATTGCGACGGGACTGACCGCGATCTCCGGAACCGGGCCATACGGGGGAAGCGCCACGTTGAGCGCCACACTGACGGCTGGTGGCTCCGGTATTGAAGGGCAGAGGATTGACTTCACGCTCAACGGTGTCGACATCGGGTTCGCAGTCACTGACAGCAGTGGAAGCGCCACACGCTCGAACGTCAACATCGCCGGGATCGGCCCAGTGGGCGTATATGCCGGCGCGGTGGGGGCGACCTTTACCGGCAACGCGATCTATACCGGCTCCAGCGGCAGCGGCTCGCTGACGGTCACGAATATCCCGCCGATAGTGGATGTTCCTACGGTGAATAGCAACGAGTCGTCGAACGAGGGCCAGGCAGTCATCGCCTTCGCGGACTTCATCAGCTGGGATTCCGCTGTCGCTCACAGCTGCACGGTGGATTATGGGGATGGCGATGGTCCGCACTATGGAGCAGTAGTGCAGAAGCCGCCTCCTGATTACTATTCCTTTGTATGTGTTGGACTTGACCACACGTATCAGGATGATGGTGACTACACGGTGACGGTTGAGGTCACGGTCCGAGGGGAAGAGAGTGGCAGCAATAGTGTTGCCCATCTGGTCAACAACGTTGCGCCGACGATCATTGACGTCAGCAGCGACGGGCCGGTCGATGAGGGTTCGACCGCAACGATCACCGTGACGGCGACCGATCCGGCCGGCGCGTTCGATCCACTGATGTACGAGTTTGACTGTGATAACGATGGCACGTACGAGGTCGGACCTCAGGCGGGGAACAGCGCGTCGTGCAGCTTCGCCGACGGCGGTAGCTTCACGGTCAGCATACGAGTCGCTGACGACGACGGCGGCTCGGCAACGGGTTCCACGGTTGTCGAGGTTCAGGATACGGCTCCAGCTGAAATCACGCTCCTAGATGAGATCTCCGGAACCGGGTCGTTCGGGGGAAGCGCCACGTTGAGCGCCACGCTCACCGCTGATGGCAACGGTGTGGTCGGTGTGTCCATCGATTTCACGCTCAACGGCGCCGACATCGGTTCGGCTACCACCGATTCTAGCGGCATTGCCACGCTCTCGAATGTCAGCCTGACCGGCGTCGGCGCGAGCTCCTACGCCGATGCGGTGGGGGCGAGCTTTGCCGGGAACTCCACCTTCTCCAGCACCAGTGGCAGCGGCACGTTAGCGGTCGCCAAGGCCGACCAAACCATTACCGTTGACCTTTCAGCGCCGGCCGGTGCTAGCTATGGATCAACCTTTACGGTCGCAGCTACTGCCAGCTCGGGGTTCCTCGTGAGCTACGACAGTAGTGGTGCGTGCTCGAACAGTGGCCCGACCTTCACGATGACCAGCGGCACCTGCACTGTCACCTTCTCGCAGGCCGGCGATGGTAACTACAACGCCGCCATCTCGGTGGAGCAGATGGTGACGGTCGCCAAAGCCGAGCAGTCTATCAGCTTCGACCTCTCGGCGCTCTCGAAGTTGTACGGTGATAGCAGCTTCGATATCAGCGGCTATGCCAGTGCTTCGTCCGGGTTGCCAGTTGGCTTCAGCAGCACCACGCCCACTATCTGCACCGTCTCGGGCAGCATGGTGAGTCTCCTGGCTGCCGGGACCTGCACGGTCAGTGCCGATCAGGCAGGCGACGACAACTTCAATCCTGCTCCGCAGGTACAGCAGAGCTTCAGCGTTGCGAAGGCGAGCCTTGATGTCATCACCAACGATGCAACGATGACCTATGGCGGAGCAGTTCCGCGCTTCGACCCGACCGTCACTGGGCTGGTCGACGGCGACACGTTCTCGGCGCTGGGCGGGACATGCAGCGCGCAGGCCAATGGCTATCCGGTCACCTCAGCCACAGCGGCAGGGACCTATCGGGCGGCGATTAGCTGCACCGGCGTGGATACCGCGAACTATGCCGTCAGCTACGCGCCGGGAACGTTGACGGTCGATCCAGCGGTCCTCACGGTCACGCCCGATGATCAGACTGTGCAATACAGCGACCCGTTGCCGGTGCTGACGGCCAGTTACAACGGCTTTGTACTGGGCCAGGACCAGAGCGTGCTGAGTGGCGCGTTGTCATGCACGACCGCGGCAGACGTGAGCGGCAGCGGGCAGGTGTTGAGCAAAGCCGGGGCCTACAGCATCACCTGTTCGGGGCTCTTGACGGAGAACTACCAGGTCAGCTACCAACCGGGCGCGCTGACGGTGACGCTTGAAGACACGGAAACTCGCCTCGGGCAGAAGAACCCCCATGCCGTGCAAGTGGACACCTCGGGCTCGAACAAGAATAAAGCCCCCGCGATGACGTTCACCGCGCGGAGCGCCGAGCTGAGCGACGGCTCCTATGGAGATATCTCGCTGACCACACCCGTAACGCTGATTCTTGATCCGGTCGGTGGGGGCGGCGCCATCAGCAGCACGTGCACAGTGACTAGAGTGTGGCCAGCGACTTCTACAGATCCTGGATTCGAGCTGGTGTCCTGCGCCGTGCTGGAAGGTGTCCCGATCGATGTCTATGAGGTGACGATGATCGTCGGTGGGTCCTACTACCAGGGATCCGATACGAGTGTTCTCACGGTTTACGATCCGACTGCCGGAGGCAGCAATGGGGCCGGTACCATCATCAACCCGGACACCGGCCATGCTGCGGACATCTCCTATAGCGCCAGCTACCTCAAGAACGGCAAGCGCGTGCAGGGCAAATTCCTCTATGTCTCCCGGGATGCCGACGGCAACGTGGTCCACATCCTCAAGGGAAATGTGATGAGAACGATGGCGATCAATGGGGCCACTGCGAAGGTCACCGGTAAGGCCACCCTGGACGGCGTCGGCAACTATAGCTACATCATTACCGGGATCGACGATGGGGCGAGCGGCGACCAGTATGGCCAGCAAGTGATGGATTCCGCTGGAAGTCCGGTGAGTGCTCTCAGCTTCGGACCGGTCGACGTTGGGGACGGCAACATCTTCGTTGGTAACCAGTAGACCTTCGTTAGAGGCATAAAGACCGTCTGTAGACAGATCGGACTTCCCGTCCCCTGCCCGTCGAGAACACCTCGACGGGCAGGGGACATCCTCGTCATGAAGGACCTTCCTGGCAAATTGCCCGCAGAATGCGAAAACGGAGCAGGGCGTTAGGCGATCACGCTCGTGTGGGCTGGCCCGCGAGCCGGTGTAGTTCGGCGGCGCTTCCAGCCAAACACGTTCGACGTTTCGCTCAACGCCCGGCGTTCGCAACCGGCAAACGTGCGCGGTTTCAGGAGGCGATCTTGAGGGTCGCCCTCCCGGCCCATTTCCGTCTGCGGGTATAGCACAGCCGTTTGCCGCCCCCGGTTCAGTTGCCCGCCGCGATGCCGATGCCGAAGGGATCTGCGCCGCCGTTGCGGAGTCCGGTCGCCGGGTCGACGGTGACGCCGGTCGGGCTGGCGAAGGCGCGTGGCGCGAAGGTCACCTCGGCGTCGACGACGTTGTGGCCTATCTCGCGGAGCTTATCGCGCGTCTGCTGGCTAACGCGAGTATCGATCAGCAGCTCATCGGGGCTCGATGCGTCCAGCAGCGGCGACGAGCAGGCTGCCTGAATATCCATCTCGAAATCGAGTACATCCAGCGCCATCTGCATGCAGGTATCGATGATCCGCCGCCCGCCCGGCGCACCGACGGCGAGCACCGGCTGACCGTCGCGGGCCGCGATGATGTGGGCCATGTTCGAAGCCGGCCGCTTCCAGGGCGCGATCGAGTTGGCGCGGCCCGGGATTGGCTCGAAGAGGTTCATCGAGTCATTGAGCAGCACCCCGACCTCCGGGACGGTCACGGCCGAGCCGAAGATGAGCGTCAGCGTCTGGGTGACGGAGACCATGTTGCCGTCCTTGTCGACGACCGAGAGGTGGGTCGTGCAACCGTCATCCATATTGGTCGCGCTGCCCGATCCTGCTGCGGCTGCAAGACGGATGCCTGCGCCCGGCGCGGGTCGCGACGCTCGGTTGGGGTCGATCTCGGTTCCGGCGCTGCTCGCCGTACTCTTTCGACGCCAGCTTCTCCCAGTCGATCTCGACATAATCCGGATCGCCGACGTAGGCGAAGCGGTCGGCGAAGGCCCGGCGGCTGGCTTCGGCGATGTGGTGGATTGTCGTGGCTGTGTTGAAGCCGGTCGTCCGGATATCGAGGCCGTCGAGGATGTTGAAGGACTCGGCCAGGGTGATCCCGCCGCCCTGGTAGGGCAGCAGCAGGAGTTCGTAGCCGTGATAGTCGATGACGATCGGATCACGCTCGACGGGCTCGTACTTGGCGAGGTCCCCGGCGCTCAGGATCCCGCCGATGCTCTGGATATGTTCGCCGATGCGCTGTGCGACCTCACCCTTGTAGAAGCCGTCCGGACCGTGCTCTGCGATCTTCCGCAGCGTGCTGGCCAGCTCGGGCTGCCGGATGCGGGGCGAGGCTGGGCCGAAGAGCGGAGCAGGTGGAGTGCCATTGGTCAGAAAAACCCGTTCGGTTTCCGGATCGCGCTTGATCACGTTCTGCTGTGACGAGAGCAGCATGCCGTTGTACCAGTTGACCTCGAAGCCCTCCTCGGCCAGCTTGATCGCCGGACCTACGACCTCGCCGATGTCTTTCTTGCCATATTTCGCGACTGCCGCGGCCATACCACCAACCATGCCGGGCACGACGCAGGAGAGGGGACCGTAGGCGTTGGCTTGATCCTTGACCCCGCCGAAGCCGACGACGGAGCGCTCCTCCCCGGTCAGTTCGTACATATCTGCGGTTGCGGCCTGGGGAGCGCGGCCGAAGTAGTCGATGACGGTGCGGGTTCCGTCGGCCATGTGGATGGTCATGAAGCCGACGCCTCCGACGCCGCTCATCCACGGTTCGGCGACGCCAATTGCGAATGCTGCTGTTGCAGCCGCATCGACGGCGTTGCCGCCCTGTTCGAGGATAGCAAGCGCGGCCCGCACTGCTTCCGGGTGTTTCGCGGCGACCATGCCGTTACGCGACACCGCCAGCGAGCGGCTGACGCTCAGTGTTGTTTCAGAGACCATATCGTTGAAGCTCCCGTCTGCCAGATAGAGGACGCAAGGGACAGAAGCTCCACGATAGCGAGATAGGTTCCGGCGCGCAACAGCTATCCAGAGTCCTACCTGCAGCGCACGCACGATGACTGGCGATCTAACTGGTCAGAACTACGGAGATTCGCGGAGCAAGAAGCGTTGCACTTTTCCGCTTGGTGTCTTTGGCAGTTCATCAAGAAAGATGATCTTCCGAGGATAAGCGTGTGCTGAAAGCGTACGCTTGACGAATTGACTTAGCTCCTCTTCCAGGCCGCTCGAAGGGGAGTAGTCGTCTCTGAGCACGACAAAGGCTTTCACCACCTGACCTCGCAGTTCGTCAGGCGAGCCGACGACGGCCGACTCCGCCACCGCGGGATGGCCCATCAATGCACTCTCCACTTCAAATGGACCGATTCGGTAGCCCGCGCTGATGATGATGTCGTCATCGCGTCCCGAGAACCAGAAGTAGCCCGCATCGTCCTTCGAGGCTGCGTCGCCGGTCAGATAGTAACGACCGTCGGCGGTAAATCGCTCAGCGGTCCATTTCGGGTCGTTATAATACCCGGGAAACCAGAAGAGCGTTGATGCCGTGACATCGATGGCGATCTGACCTTCTTCACCGGGGCCGAGTTCCTCGCCGGATTCGTCGAGGATGACAGCGTGAAACCCCGGCATCGGCTGTCCCATTGCGCCCGGGCGTAGCGGTTGTTGTAGCTCGGGATGATGATGGTTATTCACAAGCATGGCAAGTTCAGTCTGGCCATAATGGTCGTAGATTGGTATGCCGAGTTCAGCCTCTGCCCATGACACGACATCTGGATTGAGTGGTTCACCGGCACTCGAGGCCACCCGAAGCTTTAGCCTCTCGCGGTCCAAGGCTTGTGTTCCGGCTGCCCGCATCGCCCTGTACACCGTGGGAGCAGCAGCAAAATTTGTGATGCCATACTTTTGCAGCACCTGATAGATGCCCTCGGCGTTGAAAGGGCTGTTGTAGATGAGCGTCGCCTTGCCGAGTAAGAGTGGGGCAACAAGCGCGTAGAAGAGACCATATGCCCAGCCAGGATCGGCGACGTTCCAGATCACATCATCTTCACGGACGTCAAGGCCATAGTGGTAGTACGTCTCGAAGGCGGCGAGTGCCTTGACCGGGACAGGCACGCCTTTGGGATGGCCAGTTGTCCCCGATGTATAGAGCAGAATCATCAAATCATCGCCTGAGAGCTGTGCGGATTCCTCCAGCGGCGTCGCTTCCTCAAGAACCGTCCAGAATGCGACATCGTCAACCGGAACATTTTCCGGTTCGCTGGCGATGGTGATGATGGTCACATCGAGATTCAGATCAGTGAGCTTACCGCGGTTCGTCACATCGGTGATGATCGCCTTCACACCCGCATTTCGAACGCGAAGTTCGATCGCCTGGGGACCGAAGGCAGTGAAGAGTGGAACGTGGACGGCTCCCAGACGCCACAATCCAAGGGCAGCGATTGTCAATGCCGGCCCCTTGGGAACGAGGGTGGCGACGCGATCGCCTCGCATAATTCCCAGTTTTCGAAATGCGCCTGCGGCGCGACTGGATTGCTCGCGAAGTTCTTCGAAGGAGAGGTTCGACGACACTCCACCGGCGTCTTCATAGCGCAGTGCAATACGCCCTGGATCGCTGCAATGCCGGTCGCAAAGGAGGTATCCGAGCGAGACATCAGATCCGCTGTACTCCTCAATCCATTGCGCCACACGAGCATCAGGAGTCGTCGCTATCACTGGCAGTCACCTCCCGTGGAATTCTTCAAAGTCTAGAGTTGAGTCTACTTTACAATGGAGCCCGTGATGAAATCCCATCCTAAGAGCCTGGCAGAAAGTCAATGCCTGGTTGACGTTGTATCTTATCCGGGCACAATCTCCCGCAGACTGGGGGAGATCTATCGACTGACCGGATCGCCGTGAGCTGATCCACTCGCTTTGCGAGTGATACGAAATCGTCTCGATTGATTCCCATTCCCTGGAGCTGCGACCCGATGCGTCGCCCGCGAACGTCCTCAACCGGCGTTCGGGAGCAGGTCGAGAAGTAAAGGGCCGGATTTCGTATTAGGCTTCCACCAGCAGAGTGTCGGTCAGTTTCACGTTACGAAATAGACTGATCGAGTAGGACGACGTTCTAGCCAAGGGAGGGCAAGATGAGGTTGCTTCTCACCTCCGCGGGTATCAAGAACACGAGTATCCACAACGCGCTGGTCGACCTCCTGGGCAAACCGATTGCCGAGTCCAGCGCCCTCTGCATTCCCACCGCGGCGTACGGGCATCCCATGGCCGGTCCTGGCGCGGCATGGCGGTTCATCAGCGGACAGGAACCCAGAACGCCCATGTGCGAACTGGGTTGGAAGTCACTGGGCGTGCTGGAGCTCACCGCGCTACCCAGCATCGATGAAGCGTTGTGGGTCCCCATGGTCCAGGAGACTGACGTACTGCTGGTGAATGGCGGCGACCCCTTGTATCTGTGCTACTGGATGCGGCAGTCCGGACTGGCAGACCTCTTGCCGTCGCTGCGGGGCGGTCTACGTGGGATTGAGCGCCGGAAGCATGGTGATGGCCCCCAACATCGGGGAGGACTTCGTCGGCTGGACCCCGCCCACGGGTGGCGATGAAACACTGGGCCTGGTTGATTTCGCGATCTTTCCGCACCTGGATCACGAGGACCTGCCGCACAATTCCATGGCCGACGCCGAGAGATGGGCCGCCAGCATGCCGGTGCCGGCGTACGCGATTGACGATCAGACCGCCATCAAAGTGGTCGACGACGCCGTCGAAGTTGTCTCCGAAGGCCATTGGAAACGGTTTACTCCCTGATACCCGGAGGTTGAGCGGATTCGCTCGCGATACCGTTACTGGCGACGAGTTCTACGACGCTGGCCCAGAGTAGCTCGCCCGAGAGGATGGGCCTGGCCAACCCAAGACCGATAGCTGGCTCTCACAGCGTCTCGAAAGCGTTCAAAATCGATCAATGCTTCAGGAGACTTGGCGCTGAGATAGCGCACGGCCTCAGCAACAACGAGATTCCCGGCGGCGCCACGGAACGATATTGAAGTGGCGATCGACACGCTCAAGTCGATGAGACTTTGGACTGACTACTACTCACTCAATCCCTCGGGCGACTCGCTGAGAATGTGCTCTCGCTCATTGCGACCTGATTTGATGAGTTCTTCGAGGGTTACCCCACGCT
Organism: uncultured Chloroflexia bacterium; assembly: GCA_963709995.1. GTDB lineage: Bacteria > Chloroflexota > Chloroflexia > Thermomicrobiales > CFX8 > JAUIIK01. Next base: position 14,865 of record CAVPYN010000003.1, read on the forward strand.
GCCTGAGTATGTCACCGATTTCATCGAGCGCCTGGCTGGCGATGATTTCTTGAGGTGTGATCAAAAGCTTGCCGTTCGTCTCCTCAATCGAAACGAGATCCCCCTTCTTGACACCGAGTCTGCGCCTGAGGCTGGCGGGCAGGGTTACTTGCCCTTTTTCTTGAACACGTATCAGCTTCGAAATGGTCATGTAAGGGCCTCCGAAAGTCATACTTTCATGAAGTATGACTCCAAGGATGGCTCATTCAGACTACGTGAACGACACGGAAGGCCCCTCGTCCATCGTGGACAAGGGGCGTGATCTCTCATCCGAAATCGCGCGCGACCGACTATTCCTACGAACTATCATCCGCCGGGCGAGTACCCGACAACCTACTCACTCTCCGCCTTGCTCAACGCCGCCACCTTCAACGGCAGGGCGAAGAGGTTGATGAAGCCGCGAGCGTCGGCGTGGCTGTAGAGGTCGCTTGCGCCGAAGGTGGCGAACTCTTCGGAGTAGAGCGAGTGCGGCGAGGTGCGGCCCTGGACGATCAGGTTGCCTTTGTAGAGCTTCAGAGTCACTTCGCCGGTGTTGGCCTGCTGGGTGACGTCGACGAAGGCGTCGATAGCCTCGCGGAGCGGCGTGAACCAGAGGCCGTCGTAGACGAGTCTCGGCGTAGCGCTGGGCGACGAGGTCCTTGTAGTGCAGGGTGGCGCGATCGAGGGTGATCGACTCGAGCTCCTTGTGCGCGGTCGAGAGGATCGTCGCGGCGGGCTGCTCGTAGATGCCGCGGCTCTTCATCCCGACCAGCCGGTTTTCGACCAGGTCGATCCGGCCGATGCCGTGCTTGCCGCCGATCTCGTTGAGCGTCTCGACCATCTCGATGGGCTTCATCTGCGCGCCGTCGACGGTGACTGGCCAGCCCTCCTCGAAGCCGATCTGTGATGATCTGGGCTTCGTCCGGCGCGTCCTCCGGCGAGGTCGTGATGCCGTAGATGCTGGCTGGCGGCGGGTTGCTCGGATCTTCCAGACTCGCCGCCTTCATGCGAGTAGTGCCACAGGTTGCGGTCGCGTGAGTAGATCGCGTCGGCCGTCGCGGTGACCGGGATCATGTATTCGGCGGCATATTCCAGGGCGTCCTCGCGGGAGCGGATGTTCCACTCACGCCAGGGAGCGATGATCGCCATCTCGGGCGCAAGGGCGTGGTAGGTCAGCTCGAAGCGCACCTGGTCGTTGCCCTTGCCGGTGCAGCCGTGGGAGAGCGCGTCTGCGCCTTCGGCCTTGGCCGTCGCCACCTGGTGGCTGGCGATGACCGGCCGGGCGAAGCTGGTGCCGAGCAGGTACTTGCGTTCGTAGAGCGCGCCGGCCCGCAATGTCGGGAAGGCGTAGTCGGTCAGGAATTCCTCGCGCAGGTCGGCAATGACGAGCTTCGATGCGCCGGTGCGGATAGCCTTCTCTTCGAGCCCGTCGAGCTCTTCGTACTGCCCGACATCAGCGGTGAAGGCGACGACCTCGCAGTGGTAGTTGTTCTTGAGCCAGGGAATGATGACTGATGTGTCGAGACCGCCGGAGTAGGCCAGGACGGCTTTGGTGACGGTTGGTTTGCCGTCGGGAGCAGCAGACATGAAAGAACCCCACGTTTCTTCTTTATAGGATGGTCTCTGCGGAACCAGTGTCAGAACAGGATACGGAAAAGCGAATCAGCGTCAACAGCCTGCCGTTCGAACCGAACGGCTACGACCTGCGCCTCCGCCTGTACCTGAATCGACCAGGTTGGACCACCCGCGTGGGATTCCTTTCGTCAAATGACATTGTGAAGCGGTGAACAATCTCCCGCTCGACCGCCCGCGGGACGTTATCACGGCGGTGGAGTGGTGTCAATTGTAGTACTGCCTTTGAAATAGTCATTTGGACGGTGGACGAATCAGTGAGGTGACGGGGATAGCGTGCGGGTCAGGAATCAAGCGGGCATTGCCGTCGTGAAATGAGGAACTTGTACTCCACTCTACCGGCGTTGGGTCAAGCCGATGCTCTTGTAGAGTCCGTTCCGACTCCTGTAGCCGCGCGTCCTTCAGCCCTCGCACAGAAGCGGTATCTCACATTGCTCGTACCGATGCTCGTGCGGTCCCGCTCGTTGGGCCATCCAAACCCAACTTCGGCCGTTAATTGGCGTCGCTGTTTGTGAAGCCCTGCTTAGCCATATCTCGGTGTCGCCCCGAGCCCCCCAGACATGACCGCTGCCGGATCATCCTGTGCCCAGCGTCGGGCTTTGCTTGTCGTGACTGCAACGACTGAACGGCCGGGCACCGGTGGCTCGCCAACCAGACTGCCGAACCGCTGTCCGTGCGACACGAGCACCACGAGATCACCGGGAGTTGCATTCTCTCTGGCCCACTGTTCGGGATCGGGAGGGCCAGCCTGGAAATGAACCGATTCCGGTAGAACAATTCCTGCTTCCTCTAGAGTCTCGGGCGTTACCGGGCCAACGATCAGCTGACGGTTCGACGCAAAAGCAGTGGCGATCGCCGCGGCTGCTCGAAGATCGTCGGTGCGTGACGGTTGGAGGTCATGTCCGGCCACTGCCAGTACTACGCGTTCGATTGGCTCATCAACTAGAGATGCGAACGCGATCGGACAGCTGACCAACCGGGCCACTTCGTCGGATGTCCGCTCGGCAAAATACTCGACTATCGGGCGAGGATCGGGCCAATCCAGCAGCACCAATGACGCGTTGTTCTCGAGCGCTGCCCGGCTGATGCCCTGGGCAACGGATACGTCCACACGAATTCGGCTGTCGCCTTCAAGGCCGAGCGAGAAGAGCGTATCGTCGATTTCGGCCAGATGGCTTCGTGCTTCACTGATGTCGTGGTCCTGCAGGGGAACGCTGATGACCGTCGGAATGATCACGCCGCCACTAGCATCCGCAATGCGCCCGGCAAGCCGGAGCCGCCCGGCAAGCCCAGTGCCGGCAGTTCGAGTCGGAACAAGCACCACCTCTCCAATACGCCGCTCATCCTCGGCAGGCCGCTCAACCTGTGCCGCGAAGATCGGCGTTCCCAGCGAGGTGATGAACAGGCTCACAGCGATCACGATCATCACGGCATTGACGACGTCATCTCCGTACAGCCCCAACTCCAGGCCGATGATCGTGGCGGCGAGCGTCGCTGCGGCCTGGGCGACGGAAACGCTGAACAGCACTCCGATCTCGGCGCGGCTCAGGTCGAAGAGCATTCCTGATATCCAGGCCGCCGTTAGCTTCCCGATGACGAGTGCAGCACTGAGCCAGAAGGCCAGCTCGATCGTCGATGCGGTAAACATCACGGCAGGATCGAAAAGGAGGCCGACCGAGACCATGAAGACGGGAATGAAGAGCGCGTTGCCTACGAACTCCGTCCGCTCCATCAGCGCGCTCTCGTTGGGCACCAGGCGGTTGAGTCCGAGGCCGGCAAAGAAGGCTCCGAGCAACGGCTCGACGTCGACAATCTGTGCGACGACAGCGGCCGACATGAGCCCGACGAAAATCAGCATGAATCGCAGGATCCGCCCGCGCCCGAGCGTCGAAAAGAACCAGCGCGCGATCACCGGAAGGATGATCAGGCACCATACCCCGAGAATCGCGAGCCCCAGTGCAATATCAAGAAGAAGCACCAGCCCCGACTGATCGCCCGTCACCGATCCGGCAACCAGCGCGAGCACCAACAGCGAGACGGTATCGGTGATCGCGCTTGCCCCGAGCAATGCCGCTCCAGATCGGGTCCTGGTGAGCTCGAACTGTTTGAGGACGGGATAGGCGATGAGCGTAAACGACGCCCAGAAGGACCCGATCAGGATCGCGGCCCTCACATCGAAGTCGAGGCGGAGCATGAAGAGCGTTCCGAGAGCAAACGGGATGATTGAGGTGATCAGCCCGAATGCTCCTGATATCTCCCAGTAGCGGCGAAATGTCTGAATGTCGAGCTGGAGCCCGGCAAGGTAGATCAGATAGAGAATCCCAATGCTCCCGAAGTTCTCGACGCCGGTGAAGTCGTTGAGCACGCCGAACATGTTCGGGCCGATGAGCGCTCCCGCGATCAGCAGGCCGAGCAGGCCGGGCAGGCGCAAGCGTTCGGCGATGAGCGGCGCGAAGATGACGATCAGCCCGATGACCAGGTAGCCGTAGGTAACGTCCTCGCGTATCGCATCATCAATCATCGCCTGGTGTTCCTCCTTGGCTCTCAGGCGCCAGCGTCATAGCGCTAGTTTCGCAGAGAACCGGCAGTAGCAACAGTGGCCGGAGAGTGCCGGATTGACTCATGGACGCGAAGGTCTTTTCGTGATGTTGAGACGGATCGTTCCGGACTCGTTCGACGATCTCCAAAACTCCTGTCAGGCGTGCTGTCCAGGGCACGGGAACTCCTTCTTCATGCTGCTGGTGGCGGGAGAGATCAGCATGCACCGTCTGTCGCCGTCGTATAGTAGCTGCACCAGGGAATGAGGAAGGAACGGCTCGCATGAAAGCCATCGTGCTCACCGAATATGGTCCGCCGGAAGTGCTCAGACTTCGGAACATCAGAAAGCCAATCCCCAAAGCGGGCGAAGTGCTGATCCGGGTGCATGCGGCGACGGTCCACACCGGAGACGCCGAGATCAGGCGCTTCGACATCATGCCGTTCTTCTGGGTCCCGTTGCGACTCCTCATCGGCATTAGAGAGCCGCGCGGGGTCCGAATTCTCGGGCAGGAAGTCGCCGGGGAGGTCGAAGCGGTTGGCGCGGGCGTGACGCGCTTCAAGGCCGGCGATCAGATCATCGCCTCAACCGGCCTCGGGATGGGTGGATACGCCGAGTACGTCTGTCTCCCGGAGAGGCGGACGATGGCAATCAAGCCACCAGGTATCTCCTACGAGGAAGCGGCGGCAATCCCTGTCGGTGGCCTGAACGCATTGCATTTCCTGCGGGAAGCGGATGTCCAGCCCGGTCAGAATGTCCTGATCTACGGCTCGACGGGCAGCATCGGGACCTGCGCGGTGCAACTGGCCAAGCACTTCGGAGCGGAAGTCACCGCCGTCTGTAGCACCGGGAAAATCGATCTGGTCAAATCGCTCGGCGCCGACCACGTCATCGACTATACGCAAGAGGATTTCAGCGAACAGGGTCGCTCTTATGACGTCTTCTTCGACACGATCGGGAAGAGTTCGTACTCGAAGGCAATCAGCGTGGTGCGGGAGGGTGGCGCCTACATCCAGGCGAACCCGAGCGCGTCGGACATGGCGCGAGGTCCTATCTCATCTCGTCGGGAGAACAAGCGGGTGATCGTGCGGTTCGCGGGCGAAAGCTCCGAGGACCTTGCATACCTGACGCAGCTGGTCGAGGCTGGCACACTGCAGACGATCATCGACCGTAGCTATCCACTGGAACAAACGGTTGCGGCCCATCACTACGTCGAGGAGGGGCACAAGGCGGGCAACGTCGTCCTCACCATGGACCACTCGAATGAGACCAACGGAAGAGATACCACCATGAGAGCAGCTGCCCACAGAGAGTATGGGCCGCCCGAAGTGCTCAAGTTCGGGCAACTCGAGATACCCACGCCCAAAGACAATGAGGTCTTGATAAGGGTCCACGCGACAACGGTAACGGCGGCGGATTACCGCCTGCGCGGCTCCAATTTCCCGCGTATGTTCTGGCTGCCAGCGCGGATTGGATTTGGTCTCCGAGGGCCAAGAAAGAGAATTCCCGGCAGCGAGTTCTCCGGCATCGTCGAAACAATTGGGGCGGACGTCACCCGCTTTGAAGTGGGCGACGAGGTCTTCGGGAGCGCCCGAACCGGCACCTATGTCGACTACATCTGTATGTCGGAAGATGCTACGGTCACAGCCAAGCCCGCCAACCTGACCTTCGAGGAGGCCGCGGCCGTGCCCTTCGGAGGCTTCACCGCGCTCTACTTCCTGAAAGATATCGGCAACATTAAGAGCGGCCACGATGTGCTGATCTATGGCGCATCTGGCGGGGTCGGTACCGCCGCGGTGCAGGTCGCGAAGTACTACGGGGCGAACGTCACCGGCGTCTGCAGCACCGCAAATCTCGATCTGGTGCGCTCGGTCGGAGCCGATCAGGTCATCGATTACACCCGGGAGGATTACACCGAGAACGGTCAGACCTATGACTTGATCTTCGAAACCGTCGGCAAGTCGTCAGTTTCGCGCGGCAAGCAGTCGCTCAAGGAGGGCGGTATCTATCTTGCCGCTGGCATTGGACCCGCCGAGATTGGTCAGATGCTCCTGACGAAGGTGAGCGGTAACAAGAAGGTCGTCGGTTCGGTCGCTACCGGCAACCTTGAAAAACTCGAAACCCTCAAAGAGATCATCGAGGAGGGTAAGTACCGTCCCCCGATCGACCGAACCTATCCACTGGAAGAAGCCGCCGAAGCCCACCGCTACGCCGAGCAGGGCCACAAGAAGGGCAACGTCGTCATCACTATGACGTAGACAGTGAGTGTCAATACGTGAGGTTGTGCTCAAGCATGATGCGATTGATCGTTGGGCGGAGCGATGGCGAGTCGAGTCGCAGTGTGTCACGTTCATCGCATTGCAACGCATCCCTCGCACGTTCATAGAGCGTCACCGCCGGACCGTCATTGTGGGCATTTGCGTAGATAAGGCCGTCCAGTTCGCCGAACTCGTCCGTCATCCCATAGAAGTACTGCGACCACGGCTGAGAAAGTGCGTGCTCGCATTTGGCAATGGCAGAAACGGTCCCGGCCCGCATTGCCCCGCTGCCACGAAGGTCAAGGATTCTGAGAGATCGAGTAGTCTCCACAAATGCGATCCGCAACTCTTCGAATGCCACTAGGCCGGTATCTCCGAAGATCTCGACGATGCAACTAGCCAGTGATGCTTGATGATCCGAATCCCAAGCCGCGTAGTAGCCGGCGCGATCTGGATCGTCAGAAGGAAGCCGGTCGGGGCCACTGCCTCGATGATGATCAAACCGTAATCGTGGCCCGTTTGATCTAAAGGTCAGGGCTGTTGTGTTCCAACGCGTCGGATCGTAGATCCGAACGAGCGTTGATGCGACGGGAACTTCAGTAATCTGTGGATTGGGTGGGCGAGTTGGAGGTGGCGGATTGATGACTACCACGTCAAGCGACGCCAACTCCTCGCGCCTGCCTTGCCACTCGGGCAATCTGCCCGTCTCTGAGGAGATCGAGTGGGGAATGACCGTCGAACATCTCGTTCGGCCGTGTTAGCCAGCCGATCCTGGCAAGGGGTGAAACATCCAGCGCCCGGATCACGTCTCGCAAGCCGGCTATGACGCCATTAGGACCTTCGGGATCGAACTGCCAGCCAGGGAAGCGCAATGCACCACGGTCCATGACTGCCAGCAGAGTGCCCGCTTTAACTCTGTCGTGCGGTGTCTGGCGGGTGGTGTTGAGCAGCTTCGCGACCTGCGGGGCGGTCAACGAACCCGCCAGCAATTCCCGGCGGCGCTCAAAGGAGCGCATGAGGAGTTCGAGCTCATCCTCAACACGCTGAGATTGTGGGATAGGTCTGGCGATCGAGGAGGCGATGCCAGACTCTTCCGACGCCTCGGGTTTCTCGAGCGCCTGGAGGATACTTTCGAGGACGTTTGCGAGCTCATCGTCGGGCAGCGCGTTGAGCCGTTCTTCCAATCGCTCGATCTTGGATTGGATCGCTGGACGGCGTGCTCCGAATTCGCGAGTTGCTGAGATGTGCAGAACTGGTTCCATTGCCAGCCTCCCCACTCTGGAGTGATTCTGTGCTCTTCAGTAAGAGATGTCAAGCTGCGAGCGAGCGTTGGGCTAGTGGACACTCCTATCCCGCCGGAACCACCGGCAACAAGTCGCGAAATGGGCCGTTGGCGTCGAGGTGGGCGTGGCGGCCGAAAAGAAACACGATGAGTCGGCCCTACTTCTCAGGTCAAAGCGAGATCAACGTGGCAGGATTCTAAGAGGCGGGCTCAGGCGACGTATCCCCAGACGGTAAAATAGGTGAAGCCTGCGAAGTACTCGCCCGAATCTCCACTCGATTCGGCACTGCTGATGAATTCCGCTGCCTCCTCTGAGGTCAGGACGCCGTTGTTCGATAGATTCTCTATGAACATGCGATTGCCCATGCGCTCCATACCAATCTCAGCGTCATAAGTAACAACGACATCAGTCCGAACTTCGATGTCGGTCAGACCAGCGCGTTTCAGGATGCGATGAAGTTCACTCCCAGCCCGTCCGTTCGGAACGCCATCTACCGCGCTCGTGACAAACCGGCGCAATACTGACGGGTCTACACCTTCAACATCCCAGAACACGGTCTCCAGATCGGCGTCGGTCACGACCACCAGGCCGCCGGACTTGGTTACTCGTACAAGCTCTTTGGCTGCCTGGTCCATGTCCTGCAGATACATAAAGACTCGTTCTGAGCGCACCGCATCGAACTGTCCATCTTGAAAGGGGAGATGTTGCGCATCCGCAACCTGAAACATGGCGTCGACACCGCGATCCTCAGCGCGTTTGTGCGCGATCTGGATCATGATCTCGCTTAGATCTACTCCGTGAATCTTGGCGCTGGCTCGTGATCTAGCCGCGAGATCAATGCAGAACGTCCCTGTACCGCTTCCAACATCTAGCGACTGAACAATGCCTTCGCGTTCGAAAAGATCCATCGTGAACGTGCGATAGGCTTGAATCTCCTTGAATCCGTCGAGCAGATCGAGAAAGCGGATGAAGAAAGCGGACTGCTCGTCCAGGTCGTCGACCCCCTCAAAACCTCTGATGGCGTGCGCTTCGGAACCCTTGGACATCGTCAGCCTCCGCAGCCGATGAATTGAGCGATAGTATGGCCATACTATCGCTCAACATTGTGGTCATGTCAATTCTGGGTCGCTAACGTGCTCGTATTTTCAATACAGCACGTTGACGGGGGATAAAAGCTGTAGGTGGGAAATCGAGGCGCGTCAGCCGCCTATTCCACACTCGCTCTTGGCTTACCCTTGAGGGGTGATGACGTCGTCAATCGCGCCTTCCGCGTTGTGTAGGACGATATCTGATCCGTGGTTTAGGGCAATCGAACGTGCTTCGTCAAGCGCATCCTCTTTTGTCGGCAACAACTTAGTGGCTTTTTCGCTGCCGGCCGCACGCACCGCCCATTTACCCTCGTGGGGAACGACGTGCTGGTTGGGCGCCTTCGGATCTTCGGCCCACACCTCGATATTCCGCCGCTGGGCCCAATCTTTGGCCTGCGCGGTGGCAATGCTGATTGCCCGCCCTTCTCCATATCCATCGTCGACCAGGGCATTGGCGATTTCGATTGCCTTTTCTCGAACGTTCTCGTTGAGATTCTGGAGCGAATCTGGATAGTCGTTGGTTGTCCAGGGCATAGTGCGTTTCTCCCATCGATCTCTACATCTGTCAGACCGCCAAATGCCCTTGGTATTCGCCGACTTAGGTAACAGGACGTTACGAGAAAACTCTAGCGTATCACGTGTCTTGGACGGGCCCGCCCATCGAGATCTATCGATCAGGCACAACCGGCAACACGACGTGCGAGGGATGGTCCTGGTCCGAATAGACGGTGTTGTGAGCAACAGCGTGGTGGGTGTGGCGGCCCATCGGTTCGCCGGTGTTGGGGTTGAGGTCGAAGCGGGGGAAATTGCTGGAGGAGATGTCGAGGCGGATGCGGTGGCCGGGTTTGAAGAGGTTGCTGGTTGGCGGCAGATCGATCTGGACCTGGTAGATCTCGCCGGGCGTCATCAATTCCTCGCGTTCGAAGCCTTGACGGTAGCGGCAGCGGATGATCGAGTCGCAGAGGTTCATGTGGTAGCCGCCGGGGTAGTCCTCGTTCGGCGGATGGACGTCGAGCAGCTTGGCGGTGAAGTCGGTGTCGGGCGCGGAGGAAGAGATCCAGAGTTTCACCGTGATCGGGCCGGTCAGCTCTATGGCTTCATCCAGCGGCGGTGTCTGGAAGACGAGCACGTCCGGCCGGGCCGCCAACGGCAGATAGGGCGGCTCCGCGCCGATGATGTCGGGCGCTCCCTGCTGGTGGGTCGGGCCGTCGAGGACGATGCTCCGCATCCGGGCGCGGGGCGTCGTCAGCTTCGGATCCATCCCCTCGGGCAACGGCACGAGTTCGTAGAAGCCGGTCACCGCGCCGCCGATCGTTGGGACTGGATGATCCGGGTTGTAGGTGAATCTGGCCGGTTCGGCTTCGGCGGGAGGTTCGTCGGGCGAGAGCAGGTAGCCGGGCTGGAGATAGTAGGGCGTGAACTGCGTTCGGGCCAGTGGCCACTCCTGCTCGGTGCGCCATTGGCCGCCGTGGTTCATCTTCCCGGCTACGGTCTTGTGGCCATCGGCGCCGCCCATGACGAAGATCCGCACCGTCGGCTCGTCCTCGACGCCGTTCTCGATGCCCTTCAGCCAGCGATCGAACCAGCGCAACAGTTCCTGGTCGTAGCGCGGCAAGCCCCAGTTGGCACCGGGGCCGAAATCGACGTCGCCGACTGACGTGCCGCCAGCGCGGAGACTCGGGTGTGCCCAGGGACCCATGAGCAGTCTTTGTGGTGTGGTGTTCTGCGCGCTCATCCGGGTGAAATAGGTGGTGGTCGCCGAAGCGAAGGGGTCGAACCATCCGCCGCTGAAAGTCGCCGGAATGTCGGCGTGGCGGTCGAAGTAGCGCTCCTGGTCGGCGGATTCCTGCGCCCAGAACTCGTCGTATTCGCCACGATAGTAGTAGTCGAAGAGGATGTTTTCGAGATTCGGGACGACTCGTAATGGTGTGTGTCTCGGCTTGAAGGGTGTCGCTTTGACGAGCTCGCCCAGATTCTCCATCGCCTCGAAGATGAGCGTTTTCCCGGTTGGATCGTCGCGGATCTCCTGGGAGTCGTGGGCATGGAGGAAGAGCGCCCCGAACATGTGCAGCGCCATCGCGCCACCCTCGCGACTCATGTGGGCATGGATGTTCGTCGGCGCGACGTCCGGCCAGATAGCAGTCAGGTGAGCCGGGCGGTGGAGCGCGGCGATCTGCTGGACGATACCGCCGTGGGAGCTGCCGGTCATCCCGACCTTGCCGTTTGACCAGGGCTGGGCTGCGATCCACTCTATCGTGTCGTGGCCGTCGGGTCCTTCGGTCGGGTTCACGGTATGAAAGTATTGACCTGTGCCTTCCGATTGATGCCTGCCTCTCAGATCCTGAAGCAGGACGACGTAGCCACCTGGGGTGAAGAAGTTGGCAACGGGATCGACCCAGAGCCAATCGGCTGTCTTGTCATACGAAGTGCGCCCGAGAATGGCCGGCAATGGACCGGCGATGCGCTCGCCATCGACCGCCGGATAGTAGATGTCCGTCGCAAGCCGCACGCCGTCCCGCATCGGGATCATCACATCTTTCGCGATCACGATGCCATACGCTGGATCGGCGCTATGCTGGTCGGACATCGTTCCCTCCCTGGTTGGGGCTGGTCCCATCGTGGATGAACTGGCCACTTCGCGGAACGTAGCATAGCTGGAGGCTAGATGATGACTGTGGACTCGCGGTACTTTGATTCGCTCGAATGGCGTTGCATCGGCCCCCATCGCGGTGGTCGAGTCGTCGCCGTCGCGGGGCATCCGACGGAGCAAGGAACGTTCTATTTCGGCGCGGTGGCTGGTGGTGTATGGAAGACGACCAACGCCGGATCGCACTGGAAGAACATCAGCGATGGCTATTTCTCGACCGCTTCCAGTCGGCGCGATCGCCGTTTCGGAGAGTGATCCGAACGTCATCTACGTCGGAACCGGTGAGACCTCGATCCGCAGCGATGTTTCGCATGGCGATGGCGTCTATCGCTCGACCGATGGCGGTCGCAGCTGGATGAATGTTGGGCTGCGGGATAGTCGTCACCTTGGACGGATCGGATCCATCCCGGACAATCCCGACCTCCTCTACGTCGCTGCGTTGGGTCATGCCTTCGGGCCGAACGAAGAGCGGGGCGTGTTTCGCTCGCGGGACAGCGGCGAGAACTGGGAGCGGGTGCTCTACAAGAGCGAACGGGCCGGCGCCCAGGACATTGCGTTTGATAGCGGCAATCCGCGAATCCTCTACGCATCGATCCATCAGACACGCCGCACACCGTGGATGATCGATAGCGGCGGCGAGGACTGCGGTCTCTGGCGCTCGACCGATGGCGGCGACAGTTGGCACGACATATCCCATCAACCCTGGCCTACCCGAAGGGATGCTTGGCAAGATCAGCGTCTCGACAACGGCAGCCAGACCGGGCCGGGTATATGCGTTGATCGAAGCCGAAGATGGTGCGCTCTTTCGTTCCGACGACTACGGCGCAACCTGGCTCCGGCTCTCCGAGCAGCCTTCGCTGCTCACGCGCGCCTGGTATTACACCTACGTCGTCGCGGATCCAGGAGACGAGAACACTGTCTGGGTGCTGAACCGGATGTGCTGGAAGTCGATTGATGGCGGCGCGACTTTCTTTCAGGTCGACTACGCCGCATGGCGACAATCACGATCTCTGGATCGACCCGAAGAACTCGTTGAGGATGATCGAAGGCAACGATGGCGGCGCATGCGTCAGTCTTGACGGCGGGCAGAGCTGGTCGTCGATTCTCAATCAGCCAACAGCCCAGTTCTACCGGGTGACGACCGATGATCAGGTTCCATTCAACGTCTACGGCTCGCAGCAGGACAACTGGGCGATGCGGTTGCCGTCGTGTAGTCCCAATGGGGCGATCACCTGGAAGGACTACGTGGAGCCGGGCGGCGGTGAGAGCGGCTACATTGCCGTCAAGCCAACACCGCCATACACGGTATTCGGAGGCGGCACCGGGACAGGCATGGGCGACGGGCGGCTGCTGGCCTGGAATCCGGAGACGGGTCAGGCGCGCAATATCAGCATCAGTCAGGAGCTCTATAGCCGTTGGGCGACATCGTGGCTGAAGTTCCGCTTCCAGTGGACCTTTCCGATTGAGATCTCGCCGCACGATCCTGAGGTCATCTACGTCTGTTCGCAGTACGTCCACCGTTCAATCGACGAGGGTGCGAGCTGGGAGGTCATCAGCCCCGATTTGACCCGCAACGACCCCGCGAAGATGCTTCCAGGCGGTGGACCGATCACGCCGGAATGGGGCGCGTCGGATGTTTATTGCACGATCTCGGCCCTTCGCGAGTCGCCGCACCAGCAGGGATTGCTCTGGGCTGGCACCGATGACGGTCTGGTGCAATTTTCACTCGATGGCGGCGAAACCTGGACAGGAGTCACCCTGTCTGGATTGCCGGAGTGGAGCACGATCAACTGCATCGAGATTTCGCCACACGATCCCGGGACGGTCTACATCGCCGCCTTTCGCTACATGCTCGATGACACCAGGCCGTTTCTCTTCAGGACGACCGACTATGGCCAAACCTGGAGGCAGATCAATGCGGGAATTCCCGGGGATGAGTTCACACGGGTAATCAGGGAAGATCCAGTTCGTCCCGGGGTTGCTCTATGCCGGGACCGAGCGAGGGATCTACGCCTCATTTGATGGTGGCGAGCGGTGGCAGGCTATGCGCTCGAGATCAGCAACATTGCCGGAACTGCCCGTTGTACCGATCTATGACATGCAGATCAGGGATGGGGCGCTCGTTGTCGCGACGCATGGCCGATCATTCTGGATTCTCGATGATCTCTCCCCTCTACGGCAACTCGAATCCGATCTCATTCCGAATGGCGTGCATCTGTTCCAGCCACAACCGACGATGCGCTTTCGATATTACGGGCGCATGTTCGACGAACCGCTGCCAGGATTGAATTACCTGATGGCCGGGCCGGTAACCGTCGCTCACGAACCGGTTGAGACGCCAATGGGCACCTACCGGATGGAGTTTCTTGACGCTGGCGCCAACCCGTCAGAGGGTGTTGCCATACATTACTGGCTTCCGAATGAGCCAGCAGAGAAACTGACGTTGGCGATTCTGGATGCTCAGGGCAACGAAGTGCGTAGGTTCTCGAGTGAAAGGTTGGCTGCACCGTGGGCGCCGGCCAGTGCCGGGATGAACCGCTTCGTCTGGGATCTGCGATACGAGCCAGCAGTCGGCGTTCCCGGCGATGCAAGTCTGCCCGAGATGCACGTACCCCGAGCGGTGCCCGGGACCTACCTGGCACGGCTTAGTGTGGGCAATCAGTCCTTCACCACTGAGTTCGAGATCTACCAGGATCCTCGCCTTCCGGTGACAATTGGTGACCTTGTCGAGCAGCGGGAATTCCTGCTTGCCATTCGTGAGCGGCTCGGCGAGGTGCATGACATGACACGACAGATTCGCAACGTGAAAGACCAGATCCACTTCTGGCTCGATCGCGATGGCGCAATCGCGAGGCTGGGCGACAACGGCTCGGCGTTGATTGAAGCGCTTTCCGAAATTGAAGGCGGCCTCGTTCAGCTCGATCCCATGGGACGCAAACGTGGTCCACACCCGCTGAATGAGAAGCTCATCGCACTCAGCGCGATGGTCGATGATTCGGATCACGCCCCGACCGCGCAGGCCCGGGACGCGTTCGAGAACATTGCCGCGCAGGTCGCCGTCGAACGGGATCGTCTTCGGCAACTGCTTGAGCGGGAGCTAGGCGCGTTCAACGAACTGATTGAATCCGGTGGTTGGCAGCCGGTTGCGATGTCATGATTCAGGAGTTGCGAAATGGTCTGGACGGAACCTGATCGACTCGTCGTCGAAATTGCCGGGGCACTCGAACCTGGAAGAGTGCTCGATATTGGCGCTGGCGACGGCCACGATAGTCTCTGGCTGGCGGATCACGGATGGTCGGCTACCGCGGTCGATCTATCACGGCACAACGTGCGCAAGATCAACACGCTCGCTGCCGAGCGGGGACTCGATGTGTCGGCGGTTCAGGCCGACGCCGTGTCACTCGACTACGACGCCGAATTCGATCTCGCGCTGGTCTGCTACATTCACACCCCGCCCGATACAAGAACCGGGATTCTCGCTTCCGCTGTCAGGGCACTGAAGATTGGCGGGACGTTGCTGTGGCGTAGCTTCGAAGCCAGTATGCCGCAGGTCCCGGGTTTCGATCGCGATCTGCTGCCGGCATGCGACGTTCTACTGGCCGAACTCGGTGATGCAGTGAAGGTGGTGCATGCCGATGTCGCGGACGAGTACTTTCCTTTTACGGAAAGCGACATGCGGCTGTTGACGGTTCGGGCCGTTCGGCGTTAGTCGGCGGCCAAAGCAAGACGCGAGATCGAAAATCCATCCTTCAAGAGAGGCCAGTGCCGAACGGGGTGGCCCTCTAGCTGATCAAGCTACATCTGGGGCCGTCCCTCGACCGGGAAAGGCTGCCAGATGTATCGCCGTTCGCGGCAATCGAGTCAGCCCGACTGTTGCTCGTACAGCTGGCGGGTGAGGCTGGCCTGGCCGATGTGCTCACGATTGTGCTGGAGGGCGTGGAGCAGGTAGTAAGCGCCATTGTGGGTGCGGCTGCCGGTGATGCTGCTCGGACGCGTCTGCTCGACTGGCAAGACCTCGGCGGTTATCCGCGAGATGTAGTCGCGCATGTCGATTTCAGTCGCATCGATCAGCGCCAGGAGATCTCCGGCGCTGGCCGCTTCATAATCAAATTTTTCCTCCCGATTTCGATCGAGGCTGATGCCAAGGGTATTGGCGAGATGGTAACGGGTGGCGTCCATCGAGTGAGCAACCATCGCCGCAATCGAGTTGGTTTCTTCGCCGGGTTTCCAGTTGAGCGCGACGGTGTCGAGCCCGAAGAGGACCTCGCGCCAATCATCGAGTTGCCGGTCGATTACCTGGTTGGCGGCGGTTTTCAATGCTTCGATCGTACCGGACATTGCTCGGCCTTTCTTCCTATTGCTGTAATATGCCGTTATATGCAGCAAGTATTGGTATTTTCCTGACATTGACGACGGCTGGATAGGACCGTTGTGGTTGGGCACTTTCGAACGCCAATCGGTCAGCTATCGGCGATACTAACAGGAGTCATATACGGGAGGAAACCGCTGGATGTTGAAATTCGTTGGCGAGGGAGAGATCATCGAACTGCTCCAGGAGATGGTGCGGGCGCAATCGGTCAATCCGCCAGCCGATACCCGCGCTTGCGCCAGTGTCCTGCTCGAAATGCTTCAGGCGGAGGGCATCGACGCCGAACCCGTTGAGGGGCGTCCAGGAGCGGTCAATGTCGTCGGGCGGATGATCTCCGGCCAACCGGGACCGAAGCTGATCCTCAATGGACACATCGATACTGTTCCGGATGGAGACGACTGGACTGTCGATCCATTCGGGGGCGAACTTCGGGATGGGTATATCTGGGGGCGCGGGACCTGCGACATGAAGTCGGGCGTCGCCGCGATGCTCATGGCCATGGTTGAGCTGAAACGGTCCGGTGAGCCATTCGGCGGAGAGGTCGTCTTTCAGGCTGTCGTAGACGAAGAAACCGGCAGCCAATTCGGCACCCTGCATCTGATTGCGCAAGGCTACTGCCAGGGCGCGGATTTCGCCGTATGCACCGAACCAACCAGCAACCGGATCGAACTTGGCAATCGCGGCCTCCGATGGCTTGACGTAACGGTCAAAGGCAGCGCCTCGCACGCCGGGCGGCCCGGTCTTGGCGCGAACGCCGTCACTGCGGCTGCCGCGATCATCGAGCGTATCGACGCGCTGGCGTTCATGACCCGCGACGAGCGCTTCGAGATTCCTGCGCCGAGTATTTCGGTCACAACAATCCAGGGTGGTCACACGGTCAACGTGATTCCGGATCGTTGCAGTTTCTCGGTCGATCGGCGGATGTTGCCGGGAGAGACCGGAGATCAGGTTCTGGCGGAACTTGCGGCGATCATCGGACCGATCCAGGCTGAACGCTCCGGGGTTCAGATCGAAGTCCAGGCACGGCCGGGCTGCTGGGATCCTTATACCATCGATCCTGCCGAGCCGGTTGTGGGCGCTGCCATCGATGCCGCGCTGGAAGTGCTCGGGCGCGAGCCGGAGATCGGCTACAAGGCGGCCTGTACCGACGCATCCCATCTGGTTACCCGTGCCGGGATTCCGACTGTCCTGCTGGGGCCGGGCAACGAGCGACTCTCACACAAAGCGGACGAGCGCATAGCGGTAGAAGCCCTGATCCAGGGAACGGCGATTTGCGGCTCAATGTTGCGACGTCTCTTGCGCTGATGGTCTCTTTGGCGTTCCTTCTTGTTTGATCTGGATTGCGGAACACCTGGCTTCCCGGGCAACCTATCCGGTCGACATCGTAGGGGCGCTGCTCGTCATCGCCCGGTCGTACGAATGCGTACGTACGCGGGTGAACACTGTGTTTGCTCCTACGACAGCAGTCTCGATGCCATCGTGTTATCTCCAGTTCCGCATATTGGTCTGGCGCAGAGTGCGAAGAAGTTCATTCCGTCAGAGGAGGATGCGACCGGTTAGACGTTCTTCGGCCGTTGTCGGTCTGGCGCGTCCTTTTCAACCGAAGGCCGTCTCCTTGTAGGCAATGCGACGGCCGGCCACTGTCAGGCTTTCGGTTTGAGCAAGCGATTAGGGATCTCTCAGCCGATGAGGGCTTGACATTCAGGCTAGTTGTTCGTAAATTTCCGAATAGGCTAATTCGCTTTTTTACGAAATGAGGTGATCATGACCGCTCCATCTTCAGATAGGATTCGCGAGGTCGTTCAGGAGAAGTACGCTGGCGCCGCCAGGATAGTCCTCGAAGGCCAGACTGCCTCCTGCTGCGGTCCCGGGGCGAGCTGTGGCTGCGGGACCGATGGTGTCTCACCGATCGTCATCGGCAACTACGATCCGGAGGCGACGTCAAGCCTTCCCCAGGATGCCGTGCTGGCATCGCTTGGTTGTGGCAATCCGACCGCGCTTGCCCGGCTCGAAGCAGGTCAGACGGTGCTCGATCTCGGCTCCGGCGGGGGCATCGACGTGCTGCTCTCGGCCAAGCGTGTTGGACCGACCGGCTTTGCCTACGGGCTTGATATGACCGATGAGATGCTGGAACTTGCGCGGCGCAACCAGAAGGAAGCCGGCATCGAAAACGTCGAGTTCCTCAAGGGGCAGATCGAAGATATTCCGCTGCCGGACAATACCGTCGACGTCATCATCTCTAACTGCGTCATCAACCTCTCGGCGGACAAGCCATCGGTGTTCCGCGAGGCTTTCCGGGTGTTGAAGCCGGGCGGCTACCTGGCCGTTTCCGACATCGTCGTCCAGGGCCAGTTGCCAGAGAAGATCCGAACCGACATGGAGTCCTGGGCTGGTTGTGTTGCCGGAGCATTGGAAGAAACCGACTATCTCGGTGGCCTGACCGGCGCCGGGTTCGTCGATGCCAGTATCGAGGTCACCCAGGTCTACGACATCGCTGGCGTACTCGGCGTGGACGCTGCCGAAGCTGCTGCCGACCAGGGCCGTATCGTCAGTGGTTTCGTTCGGGCGACGAAGCCGGCGTCGCGGTGAAGACGATCGAGATGCCCCAGGCGGTCGATGAAGAGATTCTGATGCTCTTGCGGGCCGTCGCCAATCCGGCCCGCTACCGCATTCTCCAGATTCTGAAGGAGCGTGGCGAATGCCAATGCGGCCCGATTGGCGAGGATCTGCCGATTGCCGCATCGACGCTCTCCCAGCATCTCAAGGTCCTGCGTGAGGCCGGACTGATTCAGGGCTCCGTCGACGGCCCCGCCATCTGCTACTGCCGTGACGAGCAGCGTATCGATTGGCTCAAGCGGCAGGTGCAGGATTTGTAGGACCTCGAATCGGAATCCCGATTCGCCAGTCGCTGACTAGTGAAGTATGCGCCAGAACACGGGTGACCACAGGTTGTTCGGTTGTTGCACTGGGCTGTCCGATCCGGTGATATCGGCGATCAGCTGCTTCCACTCCGGTTGATTGCGTAGGTGCTCGACTGTGGTGGCCCACCCGGGGAGGTCTTCGTGAAAAATCGGATTGCCGATTAGTCCGGTGTAGGGGCCGCCGATATCACAGCGCATCCGAAGCACTCCGGTTGCACCAGCTGCCATTGCCAGCTCCGAAATGTGTACCAGAGCCTCGATCCAGAGCGCTTCTTTTCCGGGCTTCGGCCGGCCAATAGGTATCCAGGAAATCTCTCCGTCGGCCGATCCGGTCTCCCCGATCCAGGTCCAGACCGATCGGCCGTCGAGGGTGGCGGGGCCTTCCGGCCCGGTCAGTTCCGCGTAGGCTGCTGACACAGCGGGACGTGGGAGTGCCTCGATGTCCGCCAGTTCGGAAAGGCTTTCGCGTTCGACGACATGGACGGCTGCGCCTGCTGTTGTACCGCCGAGTCCCGCTTGCCAGACTGCCGTTCTCAGCGATTCTGGTAGACCATCATCGCGAGCTGCCGTTTCGAGCGCCCGTATTCCATCGATGAAGTCATCGAGCCGTCCGGGCTTGACGTTCCAATGCCATTCGACCTGGATGGTCATACCAGACCCCTTCCGGTCAGATGTTGTGTAGTGTGCTGAGTTTATCATCTCGACCTGACAGAACGACAGTATCCGGAGCATCTCGGCGCTCCGGATACTGTGTGTAGAGAAGGAGCGTTAGTAGTCGGTTGCTCCATTATCGGCTGGTGGAATCATCTGGCTCTGAGTCTCCCAGACATTCTCCTCCAGGAATCGGAAGTCGGGTGCGGCGGCTGGAGCCGATTCTCCACCGGCGAGTCCGGCTCGCTCAGTCCAGTCCCAGCCGTTTTCTTCTACGAATCGTATCTGGCTGGTTGTAACCGGCGTTGCATAGTCGAAGCTGTTCTGCTCGATAAGCCGGATACGCCCGATGGTGGCGTAGTTAGCGACCGGCTGATGATCCCAGCTGTTCTCTTCAAGGAAGAGCGCGTCTACCGGTTCAGCCGCTGCATAATCAAAGCCATTCTGCTCGATCAGCTGGATCTGGGCCATCGGATCGGTTCTGACGACCGGCTGAGCCTGACCGTCGCTGCTGATGAGCGGCAGTTCGACCTGGTCGTTCAGCGCGATCGCGCCGATGGTTGAGGCGGCGAGCAATGCGAGTCCGATTGCTCCTGCCGTCAGCCGGTTGAAGCCATTGCCGCGTGTCAGAGTGGTTGGTGCCTGCATGATGATGCTCCTTCTTGTTGTGGGCTGTGTGCCCTGCACCCGAATCACTGTGACTCCACTCTAGGGAGTTGCTGCCGGCCTCACATCGTCCGGTTGACCTATTCGAAATGACTCGTCAGGGAATGCGCATATTGTGCAGTCGCGTGCGCAGAGAGAGCAGGACGCGCAGGCAGCCGTTGGCGGCGCGTTGAGCTGTGTGCTAGGGATCGCACTGATCATCGGCTTCGCGGCCGGCGGACTGCTTGGCCTCGTCGGGGTCCTCAGCGCCGCTGCGCTGCTCCGAGTTGCCGGTGGAATCGGCGTGCTCGTCCTTATGCCGCGATCGGAGCCACTACCTCATCCACATGCCGACCCGGGTCCACAACTCGCCGAAGATTCCAAACAGTCTCTTGAATAGATCACAGGCGTGACAGCTACACTGAATTGAATTCCGAAGGCTGCAACGAACGGTAAAGGCAAGAGTATGAATACGGATTCTAAGTCCAGCGAACGGCTCAAGCGTATCGAGACAAGCGTGCAACCCTTTGAGGAACTGCCGGATCGGCACGGCGAGCAACTTTCGATCCAGGAGGTCATGGACCACCTGCTCGTAACCGGTTGCAGCCTGGCGATCATCGAGGATGGCCGGATTGTCGCCGCAGAAGGCTACGGCGTCACTTCTCCTAACGACGGAGCGCCAGTCACCAGTAGCACGATCTTTCAAGCTTGCTCGATCTCAAAGGCTGCCGCCGGTGCCGGAGCAATGCGGCTGGTTCAGGAGGGATACCTGGCGCTCGACGAGGACATCAATGATTACCTCACCTCGTGGCAGGTTCCAGCAAACAACGGCTGGCAACCCAGGGTGACGTTGCGCCACCTGCTCACCCATTCTGCCGGCTTCAACTACTGCTGGTTCCCCGGCTATAAGCGGGGAGCACCGACACCCACCGCGCTGCAGACGGTGCGGGGCGAGCCGCCGGCAAACACGCCAGCAATCCAGGTTGTCGGCATCCCGGGCGCGGAGTTCCGTTATTCCGGCGCACATTACGCCGTGCTGCAACTCGTCATGGAAGAAGTCACCGGCGAAGCCTTTCCGGATCTGATGCGACGTTTGATATTTGACCCGCTTGGCATGCAGGACAGCAGCTACGACCAGTCGTTCCCGGGGACACGCCCTGACGGTGTCGCGCTCGGCCACGATGCAGCAGGTGTCCCACTCCATGGCGGCTGGCATGTACAACCGGAGTACGCAGGAGCTGGACTCTGGACGACACCCGGCGACCTCTGCGGTCTCGCGCTGGAGGTTCAGGCCGCCTGGGCCGGTCGACCATCGCAGATACTCTCAAAGGAAACCGCAGCAGAGATGTTGACGTTGGGGCCGGGCGAACGCGGCTTGGGCTGGCAGATGCGGACGGTCGATGATCGGCTCTGGTTCGGCCACGGTGGCGATTCCATCGGTTACAAGTGCCTGCTCCTGGCCGATACAGAACGCGGTCGTGGCGCGGCGATCATGACCAATGGTGACGGCGGCTGGCTCGTCCACCGCCGCATACTCAGCGCCATCGCCCGCGAATATGGCTGGCCCGCAGAGATTGCCCTGACGGACGGTCAGAACTTCCACGCGCCACGCCCCACGGGCTGGATTCCGGACGCGCGTTTCCTGAGGTCGGCAACTGGCGATTATCACCTCGAAACCGGACTGCGGCTCCGCATCGAGGTCGACGAGGAAGGACTCTTACTCCGTGCTGATGGACAAGCACCAATGTGCCTCACTCCGGTCGCAGACGCAACATTCGTGGCCGCGCACGCGAATGTGACGCTCACCTTCGAGCTCAACGCGGATGGAGTCATCAACACCTTTCGCTTTCGCCAGTTCGGCGACGAGATCGCCGCCGAACTTATCGCGTAGTGTCGCGTGGGGAAGCGGCCGATCCAAGTTCGGGAGCAGGCCCGGGTCGCTGGAAGTACGCCCGGGCCCGATCACTGCGTCAATACTGACGGATTATTGAATGCTCGCGTGATCGCTTCAGGCCTAACGTTCGTTGAGCGCCTCGTAGCCCAATAGACCGAGCTGCACATCAAAAGGCTGTTCATTTTCGGGATGGTGCTCAAAGCGCGCTCGCTCGAAGTACTGCACCGTCCGCGTCTGCCCATCCAGCTCGATCTCGATCTCCTCGGTGAGCGGATACCCGAAGATCATCAGCCCGCCGTGTCCCTGCCAGTAGTCACGGAAACGACCGCAGACGTTGTGACCGGTCGCCTCAAAGTACTCACAGCCTGGGCTCTCCATCGGCTCAACACGCGGATAGGGCTCGGCGCCGGGTAAAATCTCGATGCCCAACAGCCCGAGCTGCACGTCATAGGGCGCCGCGTTCTCCGGATGCAGTTCGAAACGTTGACGCTCGAAGTACTGCACGCGGTAGGTCTCACCGTCGATCAGGCTCTGCTCGTCAAACTCCTCGGTGATCGGGTAGCCGAAGATTTCGATGCCTCCGTGTTCCGCCCAGAAGCCTAGGAACGCTCCGCTCAACGAGTGGCCTGTCTCCGGGAAGCTGCGCTCACCGGTGACGACGCGCCGGGTGATCTGGCCGTTGCTCTCCCAGAAGGTGAGCTTGTTGGCGATCAGTGGATCGTCCATGGCTGGCTGGACGTTGCCATCGACGTCGATCGCCCGCGAGGAGATCGAATGCTCGCCATCGGCAGGCTGACCCCAATCCAGGCTCCAGATCGACCACGCGGTGTTGACTTCCTGGCCTTCGTCGATGGTGGCGGGCATCCACTCGCCGCCGTCGATCTGTACTTCAACACCCGAGATCGGTGCGCCCCAGGCAGCGCCGATGATGCGGTAGTCGTTCTCGAGCCGGGTGACCCTGGCCGGCGCCGACTTGAGCAGCTTACGACCCACCGAGGTAAAGCGTGTCACTGTCTCGTCGTTTTGCTCCGCCACGCGCATCGTGACATACTCGCGCGCCATGAAGCGGCCCTGATAGCGGGTGTCGAGTAGCTCGATGCGATCCAGCCACTTGACATTGGCGATGCCATACCAGCCCGGCGCGATCAAGCGCACGGGGCCGCCGTGCTCGGCGGGTAGCGGCTCGCCATTCATCGCATAGCAGAGCATGTTGCGCGGGTCCATCGCGTCCTCCAGCGACATACTGCGAGCAAATTGCTCTGTCACTTCGGCGCCATTGACCTCGGCAGAGCCCGAGTCCGTCCCCCAGAAGACCACTTCGATGCCCTCAGGCAGCACGCCCACCTCCTCGAGCAGCGGCCCGAGCGGCGTACCGGTCCAGGTAGCGTTACCGATAGCGCCAATCAGGAAGGGCAGACCTGAATTGCCTGAACACTCCATCGTAAAGGTAACCTCCTGACTCGGACGCGCTTTGATCTCGTCGAGGGTAAACGTCAAGCGGCGCTCAACGAGGCCGATCAGATCCAGGCTCCAGTCCTGGTAGTCGATGTCAGGCAGGTTGAAGTGCTTGACCGTGAAGAACTCGTCATTCGCGAGTTTCCAGGAATCGAGCTCTTCCCATTTGAGCAGCGTCCCAACAATCTCGGGAACCGGGTTCGCGTCTGGCTGATCCAGCCAGGGAATGACCTCCTCGCCGGGCCGTGTCGGGAAGGCCAGCGTCGATACCGCTGCTTGCGGCGACCATTCCAGGTATACGTCGCGTGTCCGCTGCGGGGCGGCCAGCGCCGTCAAGCGAGTCTGAAACAGTCCCAGTGCGGCCAGTGCCGCGCCTCCTTGTAACAGGGACCTGCGAGAAACCTCTCGACGAGCCATCATGCTTCTCCGTCTCCTCATGTGTAAACCTCAACACCGGGGGATCCGCCGGGTGCCTGCGCCGTGACGTAGACGTCCTGCAGATCCCTCGGCTCCTTCCACGGTATGCACCCAGGTGATCTGGCGCATCCGTTGCCCCTATGTAGTTTCGGTATGTAATTTCTGGAGGGTCATACGTAGAAGATGCGAAGCGGCAAATCAGGCCAGCCGGTGCTGCCGGGCGTAGGCAGTGGCTTCGGCTTTGTTGTGGACATCGAGCTTCAGGTAGATGTTGGCGATATGCCGCTCGACGGTGCGGGGACTCAGAAAGAGCGCCGCGGCCATCTCGCGATTGCTCTTGCCACTGGCGATCAGCCCCAGCACTTCGGCTTCGCGCTTGGTGAGTCCCGCAGGGTAGGTCACTGGTGCGGATTGGATGATCGCGAGCCGCGACTCAAGCTCCTGGATGCGTTGTAGCGCAGGGAGTGCTGCAAGCGGTGTGCAGATTTCATGTGCCCGATTGAGGTTTGAGCGAGCTATCACCGGTTCACCAGCCGCAAGCCGAAGCTCGGCGAGAGCGAGGAGGGTTAGCGCCTGCTCGTAGGGCGCAGCGCAGGCTTCCGCAAGTGCGAGAGATTGCTGGAGATGCGCGTCGGCCTCCTCAACGCGCGACTCCAGTAGCGCGAGTTCTCCGAGCAGCCGATGAATAGCGATCAGGATCAGCGGTTGGCGCGGTTCGGACGCCTGCGCGAGTGCGATTTCGGCAGAACGGCGAGCGTCGTCGAGGTTGTCAGCAAGAAGGTGGAAGCGAGCCTGAAGGAGGTTCTGGTGGGGTTGCCAGAGGATAGCGTCGCTCCACGTCAGCCAGCGCTCATGCGCGTCGATCCAGGCTTGGGCTAGCGCAAGGTCTCCGGCGTCGAGCGCGAGCTCGGCCGCCAACGCGACAGTACATATTGCGGCAGCGAACCAGCTATCACCAGGCTCGGTTGCCGGCCCATGGGTGAGCGATCGGGTGATGTACTCCCACGCTTCATCCGGCCGCCCCTGATACCGAGCAATGGCGCCCAGCGTCATGATCGCCGCTTGCACGCGGCTAACCCACGGGTCCGGGAGATGGGCTAGCGCCAGCTCCTGCGCCTTCTGCCAGCGTCCCTCCAGTAGATCGACCAGCAGTTCGCTTGGCGCACCCTCGCCGGCCGTCAGCATCGGTGAGCCCCCGACAGCGCTCCCAGGCACGCTTGGCTTCTGTAATCAGTTCCGCTCGCTCGGCTAATTGATCGGTCTGGTAGGGAATCACGACAAGCAAGAGATCGGACCAAAGAGCGTGTTCGACCAGTTCATGGGCTCCGCGAGCACCAAAGCCCAAACGGGCTTTGGCGAACTCGCGACGAGCATCTTCGGGCAGCCTAGCGCAGCGCAGGCATACCCGAGCCCAAGATGACATGTGCCAACACCCGCCACGTTGAGATGGTCCGCGCCGTACGCTGCCCTCACCTCGGCCAGAAATGTTTCGCCCATACCCACCGCTTCGCGATAGTGGCCGACATGACTCAGCCAGTTGGTCAGTATTCCGCGCCACTTGTTCACTCGCAGTTGACTAGCACCCTCGGCAGTTTTCAATACTGACTGGTCACTCCAGCCTTCTCGTTCGTCGCATGAAAGCGCACGCTGAATGTCGGCAGTTATCTCACCTGGACCTGGAAGGTGATGAGTTTCCATGAGCGCGTCACAAGCAGCCGCGCCCTGCTGGAACTCCTTGAGTCCCTGCCGAATGTCGCCACGAGCACACCGTTGCTGGCCGCGGCTAGCGCGGGCATAGGCGGCCAATACGGGATCGGCTGCCCGTGCACCCAGCCGTTCAGCCGCAAGCAGATGTTCGATCGAGCGAGGCTCTCCTGAGTGATAGAGGAGCACTCCAGCCTCATACCGCAACCATCCGACTTCGCGAACGCGACGTTCGTCCCCTTCAAGCATCGCCGCTGCCTGCTCGAAGTGGATCGCCGCGCTAAAGGGTGCAGAGTTGCCCGTTCGATTTCCCGCCCGAAGGTGCCACTCAATCGCCCGATCGTCACCGGCCTGTTGAAAATGATGCGCTACCGTAGCCGGGTCCGACGTGCTCATCGCCGCCAGCTCCTCACCTGTCTGGCGGTGCCAGGCACGCCTGCGGGTAGGCAGCACGCCCTGATAGAGGACGTCGCGTACCAGCGCATGGGTGAAGGCCAGCCTCTGATGGTCGGTCGTCTCCTCCATTAGATACAGATCAAGCGCCCGTGCGATGGTTTGATCGAGACTAGACGGTTGCAGACCACTGACTGACGCCCAGAGAGCGGACGGCACCTCCTGCCCGATGACCGCCGCGATTTCGAGCGCCTCCCGCGACTCGTTGTCGAGATGGGCCAGACGCCGCTCGATGACCTGCAATACAAATGAAGGTAGAAAGCCCTCGTCAAGTTCCCCGAGCCTGGCCTCGGTTCCGCTCATGGCTAGGGTGCCTTCACCTTCGAGTGCTCGCAGCAATTCAGTGGTGAAGAAGGGATTGCCGGCCGCTCGTTGCTCAAGATAGGCAACCAGCCGTTCCGTCTCGGCCTCATCCAGCTCGTAGCGCGCCACTAACTCCCGGACGGCGTTCGCATCCAATCGCCGGAGTTCAATCCGCGTTGCGTCGGTTTCCCGAACGATGAGAACCAGGTGCTGTAAGAGGGGATCCCGGCGCGTCAGCTCGTCGTCGCGATAGCTGACGACGACCAGCATACCGAGTTGAGGGATACGATGCGACAGGTAGCGCAGAAGATCCAGGCTGGCCTGGTCAGACCAGTGCAGATCTTCGAGAACTAAGACGAGCGGTAGTGCGCCGGCAATACTGCCGAAGAAGCGTTCAATCTCCTCAAATAGTTCGGACTGGCTACCGAATCTCTGGAGTGCGTCGGAGTCATTGAGCCAGTTCGAGAGTGGCGAAATATCACCCTGTGGCCGATATCCTCGGATGGCCTCATTCCATGATCCGTACGGCGAAGTCATCGTCAGGTCGTAGCAGCCGCCACTGAGGACGAGCGCACCCTGCTCCCCGGCATGTTCAATTAGTTCGCTGACCAGCGTCGTCTTGCCGATGCCGGCTTCGCCGCTGATGAGGACGAGCGAGCCGTGGCCGGCGATGGCGTTGTCGAGGCATTGCCTGAGTTGGGCTCGTTCCCGGTCGCGGCCGACGATGCGATAGCGGTCGCCGGGAGGGATGATTGGGGCCATGATGCGATGCTTTCAACGAGGCTAATCGGTGTAAACCATGATGGTGAAGGTGTAAGGATATGTCAATGGTTGCTGGTGGTTGGCGCTCCTTTATGCGAGCACTGTCCTAGAATGAGAGGTATCAAAATCAGCGCTCGACTGGCCGGAAAAGATGATGCCCACCGAAGATCATCACCTTTCCATACGGGTGACGAACAGCAAAGGGAAGAACGCATGACAGACATCCCGATGACAGCCGCGATGCTGGTTGAAGACGCTCAGGAGCGTATTCAGAATCTCACCGTTGAAGAAGTCCGGGCGGAACGTGAAGAGAATGATCAGGTGCTCCTGATTGATTTGCGCGAGCGGGCCGAATTGTTCAAGACTGGAACGATTCCGGGCGCATTGAACGTGCCGCGAGGCAT
Organism: uncultured Chloroflexia bacterium; assembly: GCA_963709995.1. Taxonomy (GTDB): domain Bacteria; phylum Chloroflexota; class Chloroflexia; order Thermomicrobiales; family CFX8; genus JAUIIK01. The sequence goes on from CAVPYN010000003.1 coordinate 42,305, forward strand.
GATCGAGTTCTGGGCTGATCCTACCTGCCAATACCACCACAAGGCGTTCGATCCTCGCAATCGAACAATCCTCTTCTGCTCGTTGGGCTGGCGGTCGGCGTTAGCGACGGACGTGCTGCAAACGATGGGGTATACAAACGTCGCGCACCTCGAGGGCGGGTTCACCGCCTGGCAGGAAGCCGGTTTGGCGATCGAACCCGTCGAGCGATAGTCTGGGAGATCGAGGAGAAGCGTTCATATTCTCGGGGACAGCAGGTATGCGGTTCTTCATCGGGGCTGCCCGGTTCCACTTGCAAGCTCAGTTCTGTCCAGCGGTCGACGCTGATGGTTATCCGAGTTCGGCGCCTGGGGCGTCGATCCGCGAGTCAGCACTACCAGCGAACAAGTCACCCGTTCCGGCACGCAGTTCGAAATAGAGCAATGTCATGCCGACAACGCTCAGGGGATAGAGGAACGCGAAGATCATGCTGCTGATGAAGTTGATCAGTCCCAATGGTCGCGAGGGAATCGCGAGCAGGACGAAGATCGCGATGATTGGTCCAGTCAACAGCACAATGATCGCCAGCACGACCTGGACAATGACAGTGCGCAACATCCCACCGCTCGCGGCACCAGCACTGTCATCGATCGCGTCTTTCGGCGTGTCTCGCTCGTGTACGACGGCCTGAGCAATGTAGCTCCCGCGGATGAGTATGAGAATCGCTCTTGGGATCCCAACAATGGTCAGCGCCCACAGTAATGCCCGCACGACGACGCGAATACGGGCAAGGAAGATCGGGATGATCCAGCGAAGACCGTTCCGGTACGCCTCGATAACCCCGGGTGTGCGGCCTGCTTGAATCTGTGACATTGCCCAGATCACCGTTGGCGTAACGAAGATAATCGCAATTGCTGCCTCAACGCTTCCGAGAATCAGTATCAGGACGACGCGAATACCTGGGAAGCGATCCATCATCGACAGAAACGGTTCGATCGGCGGCACGCGGAACAATAGCGTTTGCAGGGTTGCCACCAGATAGCCGGTGGGGAGGAGCATTGCGCCGATCAACGCGATCAGCTTCAGATGCTGGCGATAGTAGCCATACGCCTGGCGGACCGTGCCGACCGTGTAGAACATCACCCAGGCTGCCAAGACTGCGACTAAGACGAGGATGCCGCCGACGATGGCTGGTGTTCTGGTGAATGCAACCAGAAGCCGTGAGCCCTGATTGACGATCCCGCAGAAGATGTCGACCGGCGCCTGGCCAAAGCCTTCGAACTCCGGCACGATCAGCATTGTGTCGCGAACACCTTCGGACCAAGTGACCGGTTGGGTCCACGAAGTCTTGTCATTCGGTCCGGTCGGTCCGTTCCATTCGGATCGTCTGAACTCGCCCCAGCGGCCATCGAAGCCGAGCCAGGCGAACGGATCATCTGGCCCGGATGGCTCGTGAGGAACGACGATCGCTTCAAGCGCTCGACGGCGGTGAGGGCCTTTGGTTGTCTCGCAGCCGAATCCGGTCCCATTTTCCGCCAGTCCGAGATAGACATGCTGCCCGTACATGCTTGCGTGCGCGCCGAGCGCGGAGTAGACGACGGGATGCCCATCTTCCGTTGATAATTTTTCGTCGTCCCAATCTGACCGCTCGCCGCCGCCATGCTGGGCGTAGACAACCCGGGTCGGTTCCTGCTGGAGCGCTTCTTCGACGGTGTCGGCGTCGAAGAAGAGCATGATCATCTCCCAGTCGCCTTCGTGTTGATTGATCCAGTCGTTGAAGTAGTAGAACATCCAGTACTGCAGCACGAGTTCATCCGTGCCCGGTTCCTGGTAAATGTGGGCATAGGCGACATTCGGGATGTCCTCATTCGCCAGCCGGTCAGCCTCGTAGCGACGGTAGGTGCAGCCTGGCTGGACCGGCGAGCCCGGAAAATCCAGATAGTCTGGTTGTTCCAGACCGTACAGGTCACTGGCAACAGGTGCTTCTGCCACGATTTCTCTGCGTCCGGTGACCCTGCCATTCACTGAGGTCATCAATGGGATCTCGTCCCGCCCGAGCACGAAATCGGCCGGTAACGGATCGAATCCCTCATTTTCCCGGTTGCAAAGTTCGTTGTTGATCTGCCGGAGATAGACGATCGGCGCGTAGCGGTCGGCGAGTTCTTGATCGGCGGGCGAACTGGATTGTAGAGAAGGGCGTTGCGAAACGTCGACTCTGCTTATCGAAGCAGCGGGGTGCTGGATTGCCACGGCTCTTCCAGGCCGGCTGCCAAACGCCGCCAATCCAGCGACGACAGCGACGCCAATTCCGATCACAAGCGCCACAACCAGGAATGGTCTATTGCCGCTATTTCGACTGACCCTCTGCATGATGGCTTGGCGGCGCTCAGACAATCGAACTCTCCGCGTACGACAAAGGCGACTCAGGACTTATACCAGGCGGATGGACGACTATTTTCCGGAACCCAGATTGGCTACCATGAGCTACAGCTTCACGGCAGTTCCCGAAACAGTGAAGATGAGCACCTCCCCGCCCTTCGACCTGCGTAGATTCGCATAATTGATCGAGATAGCAACAACCGTTGACGCGACGGCCTCTCGCGCCTGTTCGCTCATCGCAGCAATCGCTCGATCGCGTGTGGCGCGTATATGCCGTTCGAATGTCAACGGTCGAAACCGTTCCGGTCGGCCCCGCGCCAGCAGTTGTCTGCTAGTGAGAGACACCGGCGTTGCTGCTTCGCCGCTCACGATGCCGAGATACTCCTGGACCGCCCGACCTTCGAGGTCGTTCGTGGTTGTCAGGATCAGGTCACCCGACACAACGGCATCCTCCGCCCTCCAGTAGCATCGCCAACCCGTACACCACCCCGGACCTTTACTGAGGCAAGCGCTACCCAGGCGCACTGCTGTACCGGTTGCAAGTACGATAAGGTAGCACGCGCCGACTGGCAGGTACTGGATATCAATCCCAATGACGACAGTCGCCCCTCGCTCACTGGCGCGCGCGGCCAATGCGTTCAAGGCGACTTGTCGTGCCCGCGACAAGCTGCCCGGCTTGGCCCCGTTCGCTGCCGGGCCGACCTCATTCCAGGGCGACGGCGTCAGGAATGCCGCTGCTTCTCCACTGACGATGCCGATGTATTCCTCAATCACCCGTCCCTGGACGTGCCGTGCAGTCGTGGTGAAGATACCCGGAGTGACTGCTATCATGTCTCGCCATTCGATCCCGGTCGCTGAGATTTCAGGGCCAGTTTTCACATTCGTAGACTCCTGTCGTCTCATCCTCGACTCATCCGGTTCGATCAGGATATGGATTGTCCAGGTTGTGCCGCGGAGTGAGGATGGCGCATTGCTTCAATTGTTCCCGGAGAGGCAGGAACCAAAGGGCGTGGCAGTCCGGGACACATGTAGAATCCGTAGCGTCATCGCTCGCCCCGGTGTTGTGTTTCTTCAGATCGGATCCAGACGTTGAGCAGGCTCGATTTGCGGTTTCTCGGCGTCGCCAGGTTGGAGCTTGATGGCCAGTCGATCAGTCTTCGACGGCGGCATTCTCTCGGGTTGTTCGTCTATCTCGTGCTCACTGGAGTTCCACAGCCTCGGGAAGCAATCTCCACGCTGTTGTCCGGCGACGTGCCGGAGGAAGTGGCGCGGAAACGGCTACGGAATGCGCTGGCGGATCTGAACTAGCATGGATTGGGCGCGTTCATCCAGGCTGACCGGCAGACGATCGCATTTGACGCTAAACAGTCGCATACCCTGGATGTCTCAATTCTCGACACGCTTGCTGCTCCTGGCGCGACGCTGGATCCCGATGCTCTTGAGTGGGCCTCCGGCCGGTGCGATCGGGAGCTCCTGGCCGGCCTCTCGCTCAGAGAAGCCCCGCTCTTCGAATCGTGGTTGCTCGTTGAACGGGAGCATCGCCAGCAACAGCTATTGCGGGTCGCTCACCAGGCACTCGATCAGCACCTCTGGAACGGACGCCTGAATGAGGGCATCGACCTTGCCCGTCGCCTCTTGCAAGTTGATCCGTGGCAGGAGAGTGTCCATCGTCAGATGATGCGGCTGCTGGCCCGGAGCGGCCAGCTCACCTCAGCGCTGGAGCACTACCGGCGTTGTCGTCAGGAGCTCGTTGGCGCGCTCGGGATCGAGCCGCAGCCCGAGATGGTCGCGCTCTACGAGCAACTGCGGGCCGAGCCTCAGCCCCCGCGTACCAATCTTCCCGCTTTCGGGCGGAGAATTGAGCAACATCATCAGGAGAGATGAGGATCTGGCGCGAACATCGTCGCGATTGCTCGATCCGGAATGCCGGCTGCTGACGCTGGTTGGCTTTGGCGGGAGCGGCAAGACCACGCTCGCCCTGGCTGTCGCTAACTCTCTGGTCGCTCCGGCGTCGATCGCTGAAGACCACCCATTCGCTGACGGCATCTTCCGGGTTGATTGCCGGAGCATCTCGATCCCCGGGCCGGATGCGGAAGTTGAGGACACTATCGAGCGGCGTATCGTGACGGCAATCGGCCTGAGCATCGGGCTGGTCTTCTATGGCGACCTGGACCGGCTAGATCAGGTGGCAGCTTACCTGCAGCCCAAACGCTCGCTGCTGCTCCTCGACAACCTGGAACATCTCGCGGGCGGAGCGGCGGCGCTCACCAGGCTTCTCGACCGGGCACCTGGAATTACGATCCTGGTCACGTCCCGGGTTCCATTGGGAGCTCCGGAAGAGTGGCTGATTCGTGTGGGTGGTCTCCAACTGCCGCAGGGTGTGGTCGACCTGGAGCAAGCCCCGGCCAGCCAGTTCTTCCTGCGCGAAGCTCGACGGGCAGATGTGCAGGTGGCGGAGCCCGATGCGCCTCACGTGGTCAGGATCTGCTCGCTCACCGGTGGGCTGCCCCTTGCCCTCAAGATCGCGGCCGGCTGGCTGCATGTATTATCCATCGAAGACATCGTTCACCAGCTCGAAACCGGTGGTTCATTGCTTGCCGACGAAGTGAGTATCGAGGGTGATCGACAGGTTAGCATTCGCGGGCTGCTGGATTCGGTCTGGTTGAGCTTGCCATCGCGCGAACGGCGAGCGTTGCGGCGCCTGGCGATCTTTCCCGGTCACTTCGAGCAATCAGTGGCCGAAGCGATCGGTGTCAGCTTGCCAGATTTACTGGCGTTGAGCCGCCGTTCGCTTGTTGACCGCGAACCTGATGGCCGCTACCTGTTGCATCCGTTGGTGAGACTCTACGGTGCCGACCTGCTTGCCCAACGACCGGATGAGGACCCTGAGGTTCACCAGCTTCACGCTGGCTATTACGCCCGATTCGTGGCGCCAGAATTCCCCCGACTCTTTCAGCGCCCGGAATCTCATGCGCTGATGGCTGACCAGCTCTCGAGTATTCGCGTGGCTTGGACATGGGCTGTTGAATCTCTGGATCTCATCTTGTTGGCTGATCTTGTGGACGGCATGGCCGTCTGGCATCTTCAGTCCGGGCTTCACCGGGAGTGGTGCGATGCGCTTGAGGGTGCGATCAATCGGGTGCGCGCAGCAACCCAAGTTCAGGCTGGCCCGGAATTGTTTGCGATGTTGGGCCGGCTACTGCTTGCCGAGGCAGACGCGTTGCATTGGCAAGGTGAGATGTCGCGCAGCTATGCGTCGCAAAGTGGAGCCTGGGATTGTGTGCGACTTGCGGAGGATGACGAGCTTGCCGCGCGTTTCAAGCACAGTCGTGGCCGGACCCTCCATTTCGATGGAGATCCCATCGCTGCCCTCGAGATGCTGGAGCAAGCGGGGTCGCTTGCCCGTATCGTCCAGGCGCCGCGCGTCGAAGCAGAGAGTTTGTTGGCAGGCAGCTTCATCCTGGCTGATCTTGGCCGATACGCTGATTCGAAAACCCTGCTGCTGCAAGCAGAGGATTCGTTTCGAACGCTTGGAGACCGGCTTTCACAGCTCAGGACGAAGCTCCATTCGGCCCGTCTCCGCGCCGCTCTGGGCGATTTTTCGAACGCGAAGATTGATCTTGAACGATGCCTCGTGCTGGCGGGATCGTTCGTCAATCGACCGGTCGAAGGATGGATTCATCTGTACCTGGGATTTGTCTGTGATACAGGCTTTGGTCGCCATCGAGAGGCTGGGGAACACTTTCAACGCGCACATCGCGCGGTGGAGGACGCCAGCGATGTGCACTTCGCTGGTTCTCTCCTTGGCGCGGAGGGCCGCAACGCGCTGCACGTGGGCGAGTTCGCGCGGGCGGGCGCGCTCTTGAGCCATTCTCTCGATTTTGCCGTCCAGTCAGGCACGCCATCGTCTCTAACTCGCGCTCACCATGGCCTTGGACAGCTCGCGCTGCAGTTTGGAGACCTGGCCGGCGCGGAATCCCGAGCGCGGCATGCTGTGAATCATGCGAACGACTCCGGCCGGCAGTTTGAGCTTGCCCAGGCGCTCATTCTCCTGGGCCAGGTGCAGGAACAACTACTGCTGCGATCAGAGGCTACGGCGTCGTACCAGCGCGCCTCTGAGATCGCTGAGGCAATCGGGATGCCCTACCTCGGTTGTGAGGCGTCAACCGGGCTGGCGAGCGTGGAGCTCGCGTCAGGGGACCCGCACCGGGCGGCGAGCCTTGCCGTTGAGAGCCTGCGATATCTGAGGGAACAGTCACTTGCGGGTTGTGATCAGCCGGAGTGGGTGGCGCAAGCTTGCTGGCGAGCGCTCAGCGCTGCTGGAGATCCCAACGCCCAGGTTGCGCTCCAGTATGGCGCTGAACTTCTGGAGCAGAGAGCCGCGGGGCTTCCGGCTTTCCAACGTGAGCGCTATTTCAGCGCCTATCCCGCCCGTGTCAGTCTCGTCTCACACTGGCGCGAATTCGATCCGGAGCCTATCGCTATTGGCCAGGATCGATTTGTTCGCCGGCATAGTTCGAGATAACCCGTCTATAGATGTAGGGCAAGGCAAGTCGCATGCGCTGTTCATTTGACGTTTCCGAGAGGTCTGAGCCGATTCTGAGACGGAACTGCTTCATCGTTCAAGACGAAAACTGAAGAAGATTCGCCTCGCGATTCGGCACTCCTAACACGATCGGGAACGGCCCGATCGTGTAGAACCCTTGTTTTGCGTATTCTGGACTGATTGAGAGTAGTTTCTGGCCCAGTTCCTGCCCTCCGAATTGAACACTCAGAATTCCGTTCCAGAGATGGCCCCGGAGACGACAGGCCGGCTGGAAATGCCGGTGTCCTGGTTGCCGATGCTGATCATTGCCCTTGCCCAGATTCAAATGGCGTTCAATGTCAGCGCGCTGATCATGTCGATGGGCTCGATTGTCGACGATTTTGATACATCGCCGACGGTCGTCGGATCGGGGCTCGTCGTGTATTCGCTGTTCGTTGCCGCCTTTGTGATGCTCGGCGCAAAGCTCGCGGCTATCGCCGGCGCGCGGCGAATGTTCATGGCTGGCGTGCTGATCCATGGACTGACGATGGGGCTAATGGCCGTCAGCACCGGTCCGGCAATGATGCTCTTTGCACAGGCCGCCGCCGGCCTAGCGGCAGCCGCGCTGGTGCCAGTCCTCGTCGTCATGATCGCGGTGCATTATCGCGGCGCCCAGCAAGAACAGGCGCTAGGCCCGCTTGGCGCTGCCCAGGCAATCGCCGGTGTCATGGCTTTTCTCATCGTGGGTTTGATGAGTGTGCTGGTGGGTTGGCGCTGGTCGTTCGGGATGCTGGTCGGTCTCGGCGCGCTGAATCTGTTGCTATCCACGCGGTTGAAACCGGTCGCACGAGAACCCGATGTGCAGATCGACTGGGTGGGAGCGTTTCTGGCCGCGGCCGCCGTCATGCTCGTCAGTCTCGGGTTCAATGGCATAAATTCCTGGGGGCTACTCGTCGCGAAAGCCGACGCGCCGGTCGATATCCAGGGCTTTTCTCCGGCGTTGTTTCTGATCGTTTTCGGGGTCATGTTTGGCCAGGCATTCTTCGTCTGGTTACGCCGGCGGCGGGAAGCCGGGAAATCGCAACTCTTTGCCCTGGAGGTGCTCGACACGCGCGAGGAGCGCGCGGCAACCTTCTCGCTGTTGATCATCGCTGCGCTGGGTCCGGCGGTGAACTTCCTGATTCCACTTTACATCCAGATCGTTCAGGGGCGTTCCAGTTTGCAGACAGCGGTCGCGATGATTCCCTACTCGCTCGCCATTTTCGCGTCGGCCACTTTTGTCGTGCGCCTCTATGGCCGGCTGGCGCCGCGGCGAATCGGACAGGTGGGATTCCTGGTCACTGCTGTTGGGCTAGTGTTTCTGGCCTACGTCATCCAGAATGATTGGGGAACCCCTCTGGTCATTCTCGGGCTGGTCATCGTTGGACTGGGGGAGGGAGCGTTGTTGACGCTCTTCTTCAACGTCCTCGTTTCCGCGTCGCCAAAACGGCTTGCCGGTCACGTTGGCGCGCTGCGAGGCACCGTTAACAACCTTGCAACCGGGCTTGGCACAGCCCTTGCTGGCGCGCTGGCCGTTGCCTTGCTGGCCTCGTTGATTGTGGCGAGTATCGAGAGCAATCCGACCATTCCACCCTCGCTGATTCGACAACTCGACCTCGACAATGTCGATTTTCTAACGAACGAGCAGGTCGAGGATGCGCTCGAAGAGACGACCGCGACACCCTCCCAGATCGAAGAAGCTCAACGGATCAACGAAGATACTCGCCTGGAAGCGCTAAAGGTTTCGTTCCTTTTTCTGGCAGCGGTGTCCTTACTCGCCGTTGTTCCGGCCAGCGGCGTGCCGCCCTATCGACCTGGAGAGATACCGAGCGAACACCTCGCGGGGATTGCTGAAGACGGAGATGATTTCGATGAGGATACACAAACCGACAGCGGAACGATCCCGGTCCTGTCTGACCGGGCCTTGCAAGGAAAGGGCCATTCACCATGACGAGCGCAGTTGATGACGCGCGCGAATATTCACGCTCACAGGCTGAGCGCTTTCGCCAGGAGCTGTTCGAACTCCTGCGCATTCCCAGTCTCAGTGGCGACCCGGCGCACGCCGCCGACATAAGACGGGCCGCCGAGTGGCTGGAGCAACACATGTACGGGCTCGGCCTGGATAACGTCCAGATCATGCCGACGGCCGGGCATCCGGTTGTCTACGGTGAGTGGCTGGGCGCCGGGCCAGACAAACCGACCGTGCTGGTCTACGGGCATTACGACGTTGTCCCGGCGTCCATTGAAGATGGCTGGGATACGGAACCCTTCGAGCCAGTCGAAAAAGACGGCAAGATGTACGCGCGCGGCGCGGCGGACGACAAGGGACAGCTGTTTATTCACGTCAAGGCGCTGGAGTCCTATCTCAAGACCGGGGGCGCGGCGCCGGTGAATATGAAATTCTTCCTCGAAGGCGAGGAGGAGATTGCTTCTCCCAATCTCGCTCCATTTCTCAAGGAGCACCTGGATCTGCTCCGCGCGGATGTGTGTGTGATCAGTGACTCGTCGATGCCGACTATGGATGAACCTGCCATCCTTCATAGCTTGCGAGGAATGACCTACATCGAGGTTGAGGTGCATGGCCCCTCGGAGGACCTCCACAGTGGCTTCTGGGGTGGCGCTGTTCACAACCCTGCTCTTGCCCTCGTCGAAATCATCTCGCGGCTTCATAACGACGACGGCAGTATCGCCGTGCCGGGCTTTTACGACGACGTCGTGCCGCTTACTGATGAGGAGCGGGTTGAGGTTGCCAAGACCGCGATCAGCGACGCGCAGTTGCTGGAGGCGACTGGCGCGCCAGCCGTTTGGGGTGAAGCGGCCTACACGATTAAAGAGCGCGTTTCGGCCCGCCCGACGCTTGAGATCAACGGCATGGGGAGTGGCTGGACCGGCCCGGGACCGAAGACGATCATTCCGGCCTCGGCGATGGCGAAGATCAGCTGCCGGCTGGTTGGGAATCAGGATCCAGACACGATTTACGAGCAGATCCGGGACTACATCGAAACGCTGACCCTGCCAACGGTCACTGTCGAGGTCAGGCTCCTGACGACCGGTGAACCGGCACTGATCCCATTCGACTTGCCCGAGATGCGGGCGGCTGCGAGGGCCTATGAGCGCGGCTGGGGCGCGACGCCGGCATTCACTCGCGGCGGTGGAAGCATCCCTGTCGTCGCGGACATCTACAACCTGATGGGTATTCCGGTGGTGATGATGGGCTACGGCCTCGATGACGACGGCTTACACGGGCCAAACGAGCGCCTGACGATCGAGATGTTCCATCGCGGCATCGAAACAGCAATCGTCTACCTTGAGGAACTCGCGCTTTTGCCGCACTAAGGGGATGTGAATCTTGTGACATCGTTGCCCGCCGCTCAGAATCCAATTTCGACTGGTCACCTGCCGATCCCCGAACAGGTTCGAAGGTTGATGTACGAGGCGCACGAGCGCTTTCGCGCCAACGACGAGGGGAACAACGCGGACCATTATCCGGCGCTTGCCGCCGTGCCGCGACATCTCTTCGGGCTGTGTATTGCCGGGATTGATGGCGCGATCTACAGCGTCGGTGACGCCGAATACCCCTTCACGATCATGAGTGTCTCCAAGCCTTTCGTGTTTGCGCTCATCTGCCAGGCGCTTGGGGCGGATGAGGCTCGCGAGCGGCTGGGCGTCAACGCTACCGGGATGCCATTCAATTCGGTGATGGCGTTCGAAATGAGCGCGGACCGGTTGACGAATCCGATGGTCAACTCTGGCGCGCTGGCAACAACCAGCCTCGCGCCCGGCGCGACCGTGGAGGAGAAGTGGGAGTTTATTCATCAGGGACTGTCACGATTCGCCGGCCGTGAACTTGAGCTAAACACTGAAGTATATGAGTCCGCGTCAGCGACCAATCATCGTAACCGCGGGATCGCCCGATTGCTCTACAGCTATGATCGGCTCTATTCTGAACCTGTTGAGACCACGGACCTGTACACAAGGCAGTGTTCGCTCAATGTCACCGCCAGGGATCTTGCCGTGATGGGCGCGACCCTGGCTGATGGAGGCGTAAACCCGATCACGAGGGAATCCGTGATCGATGCCGGGCATTGTCCGGGGATCCTCGCCGTCATGGCGACCGCGGGGCTTTATGAGACGTCCGGCGCCTGGCTCTACGACATCGGCTTGCCGGGGAAGAGCGGTGTTGGCGGCGGGATCGTCACGATCACCCCGGGCAAAGGAGGACTGGGCGTCTTTGCGCCGCCGCTTGACGCTGCGGGTAACAGCGTCAAAGGCCAGTTGGTGGCCAAGTTTCTTTCCGAACGCCTGGGTCTGAACCTGTTCGCGTCGAAGCCAGCCGTCTCGCCCGCTGACTAGAAGGAGCTAGAACCAAATCCGTGATTGCCGTCGCCGATGTTCTTGCCGTCGATAAGACAAGGAAGACGATCTGATGAGCGCTGAAAAGACAATACAGATAAGATAGCGCCGGGCTTGAGGAGCGACTCCTGCGCTACGCCCGCATTGATACCCAGAGTGACGAATCGTCGCCTACCTCCCCGAGCACCGAGAAGCAGTACGACCTGCTGAGGCTCCTGGTGGAAGAATTGGACGAGATTGGCGCGCAAGAGGTGACGCTCACCGGCTATGGCGCTGTTCTTGCGACGATTCCAGCGACCGTTGAAGGCAGCATCCCGGTGCTGGCCTTTCTCGCCCATGTCGATACCGTGCCCGGATTCAGTGGGGCTGATGTCAAGCCGATCGTTCATCGCAACTATGACGGCGGTGACATTGCCCTGCCTGACGGCAACGGGGCAGTCCTGTCTCCTGGCGAATTTCCTTATCTGGCGACGAAGGTTGGAGACGACATCGTCACCGCCAGTGGTGCCACGCTCCTTGGCGCGGATGACAAAGCGGGCATCGCGATCATCATGGAGATGGCGCGGAATCTCCTGGAGAATCCGGACATCGCCCATGGCCCCATCCGGATCTGTTTCACTCCTGACGAAGAGATCGGCCGGGGTGTCCATGCCGACCTTCCAGGCGATTTGCTAGCGGATGTTGCCTATACCCTGGATGGCGCTGAGCTTGGCGAGGTCGTCTACGAGACGTTCTCAGCCGACAAGGCGACGGTGACGATACAGGGCGTGTCGATCCATCCCGGGCAGGCGAAAGATCAACTGGTGAATGCCCTGCACCTGGCTGCCAAGATCGTTACGACCCTGCCACATGTCACCCTGACACCGGAAACAACTGATGGCCGGCAGGGGTTCATTCATCTCTATCAGATGAGTGGGAGCGCGGCTAGCGCGGAGCTCCACTTTGCTTTGCGTGACTTCGAGCGGGACGAACTCGAGGCGCATGGTGAGTTGATGCGGCAGGTCTGCGCCGCGGTTCAGCTGACCGAGCCACGCGCCAGGATAGACTGCGAGATCACTCCGCAGTACCGTAACATGCGCTACTGGTTGGAGGATGACATGCGGCCCGTCGAGCTAGCCAGGGAAGCCGCTCGGCAGCTTGGCATCGAACATTTCTCAGTGCCGATCCGGGGCGGCACCGACGGATCGCGACTGACAGAGTTGGGCGTTCCGACGCCGAACCTCTTCACCGGCATGCAGAATATCCACGGGCCGCTGGAATGGATCAGCATCCAGGACATGGCGCGGGCTACCAGCCTATGTATCAAGCTGGCCGAACTGTGGGGTGGCGAGTAAACGGATTGGGAGTAGGTGTGGCGAATGAAGAGAGACTCCCGGCTCGCCGGACCGATTCATTGGGGGTGGCTAACCGTAGAGACGTGCCGCTGGCGCGTCTCTACCAGCATCATTGCATTCGCGTTTGTCCGCACCATGATTAATCCGGGTTAGAGAACAAGGACCAGATCAATGAATGATGCCAACGCGGTTGATCTAAACGAAACGGCCCCGCCGGAGGAGAGCGAGTCCCGTTCTCTAACCCAGCGAATTCTCGACGGCATCGAGCGGGCCGGCAACAAGGTTCCCAATCCGGTCATGATGTTCGTCTACCTGATCGTGATCGTGATCGTGATCGTGCTATCGGCGATTCTGGATCTGGCCGGTGTCAGCGTCACGGAAGAGATACTTGTCCCTGTCACGGAGGACGTTGAGGAAATCTACTGGCCTGGTCTCACCACCGAGCCGGACATCATCATTACCGAAAAGGGATATGAGGGCGAGTACGTCATCGTCGAGGAGGAAGTCTCGATCAAGAGCTTGCTGACGATCGACGGGCTGCGCTTCATCCTGACCTCATTCGTCGACAACTTCGCCGGTTTCAATGTTGTCGCCGTGATCTTCGTTGCAATGATCGGCGTTGGTGTTGCCGAGGAGGCTGGGTTGATGGCCGCGCTGATTCGTGGACTCGTCCGCGTGGCGCCGCGACAGCTGCTGACCTTCATCATCGTCTTCATCGGCGGCCTGTCGAGCGTCGCGACTGACGCTGGTAACTGATCCTGATACCCCTTGGCGCGGCCGCGTTCCTGAGCGTTGGCCGGCACCCACTAGCGGGCATCGCGGCAGCCTATGCCGGGGTGAGCGCGATCTTCTCGGTGAACATTCTCATCGCCCCGCTGGATGCGCTGTTAACCGAGATGACCAACGAGGCTATCCAGATCGCCCAGCCCGGCGAATCGATCACGATCACCGCGAACCTGTATTTCGGCATCGTTTCGACGATTTTGATGGCGATACTGGTGACGATCATCACCGAACGCATTATTGAACCAAGGCTCGGCGCCTTTTCCGCCTCGGATGTCGATGGCACCGAGGGTGAAGGTGGCGCGCCGGAGGCGGTTGTCGTGGATCCCGAAGGAGAATCGCGTGGTCTGCGCTACTCGCTCTACGTGATGCTTGGCGCGTTCGTTGTGATCGCCGTGATGACCCTTCCACCGGGCGCGCCGCTGCGTGACCCTGTCGATGGGGCGATCATCGGCAATACGCCATTCATGGATAGTCTGATCTTCTTGATCACGCTGATCTTTCTGGTGGCCGGCATCGGCTACGGGGTCGGAGCCGGGAACGATCAAGAGCAGCACCGATGTCATCGCCGGTGTCACAAAGACGTTCGCCAGTCTCGGGGGATTGGTGTTCATGCTCCTGGTGATCAGCCAGTTCATCGCCTACTTCAATTTCAGCAACATGCCGCAGGTTATCGCCGGGGCACTGGCCCATCTGCTTGAACGGGCCGATGTTGGCCCGACATTGCTGTTGGTTGGCTTTATACTCGTCATTGCTCTGCTCGACATCATCATTCCCGGTTCATTGCCGAAATGGGCGATATTCGCGCCGGTCTTCATCCCGTTGTTCATTCGCCTGGATGTCGCCCCGCAGACCGTTCTCGCCGCATACCGGATCGGTGATTCGCCGATGAATGTCGTCACGCCGCTGATGGTCTACCTGCCATTCATCGTGATCGTGGCCCAGCGGTATCAGAAGCAGACCGGTCTCGGCACGATCGTGTCGCTGATGATCCCCTATTCGCTGATTTTGCTGGCGCTATGGACGATACTCTTCGTAATCTGGTTCCTGCTCGGCATCCCGCTGGGACCAGGCTATCCAGTGAGTGTCTGATAGGGATTTGGCCGGGAATCCGTACTCGGATACCGGTCACTCTGGATGTGGCGGTGTAGTCAAAAGAAGATGTGACGCTGGTTGGAATAGTAGCGTGTGGCTGAATCGAATCGTCTAGTGGGGCCGGGTAGCCCCTCGCAAAAGGAATCGCCGTGAATCGAATCCAGTTCTTGCGCCGCGGATGGTTGATCCTGGCAGTTCTGGTCCCGCTGATTGCCGTCAGTTGTTCTGGAGGGTCGGGGGATTCGGATGATCTCGAGGATATAGAATGGGAACTGGCCACCTTGAATGGGGCGGATGCCCTGGAAGATACGACCGTGGTGTTGGAGTTCGCCAGCGAGGGTCAGATGTTCGGATCGGGAGGTTGCAACCGCTTCATCGGCTCCTGGGAAACCGGCGACGACAATGCGCTGACACTGGAACCCGGCGGAACGACGCTTATGGCTTGCCCGGAACCGATCTCCCAGCAAGAACAGGAGTTCCTCAGCGCGCTGTCAGCAACGGCTTCGTTTGAGATCGATGGGGACGAATTGACGCTACAGGATGGCGATGACAATGAACTGGCGACGATGACGAAGCTTGAGCCTGCTGATCTGACCGGGACGGAGTGGGAAGCAATCGCAATCAACAACGGCCAGGATGCGGTCGTTGGCCTTGTTGAAGGCACGACGATCACGGCGCTCTTTAATGAGGATGGCACCCTGGCGGGCAATGGAGGTTGCAACCAGTACAACACCACGTTCGAAGTCGATGGAGACGAGATCTCGATCTCTGAAGGGGTGGCAAGCACCCTCATGGCCTGTGACCAGGCGATCATGGATCAGGAGTTGGCACACATACAGGCGATTACGCAGGCCGCAACTTTCGAACTTGGGAGTGATACGCTGGAGTTGAGAGATGCTGACGGCGCGCTTCTCGTCAGCTACAAACTGGCTGATTCCTAGCCGGAAGCGCATCGTGATGTATCGTCGTGCTGATCAGGACCGCCCAGGGAGGTAGCCGATGTCGTATGGACCAATCGAATTGCTTATGATCGAATTCCCCGGCAACGAATTTACCGGAGAGATTGCGCCAGCCCTGGCCGATCTCGTTGACGGGGGGCTTATCCGGATTATCGACATCCTGTTCGTCCTCAAGGACGAGGATGGAAACGTCACGGAAGTCGAGATGGGTGATCTGGGCGCCGACCTGTTCGAGCAGTTCGACCCAGTTGTCGATGAACTCGCGGAATTGCTCACCCACGATGACGCGGAGCAACTTACAGCGACGCTTGAGCCCAACTCCTCGGCGGCGATGATGCTCTTCGAGAACGTCTGGGCAGCCCGCTTTGCAGACGCAGTGGCGGGCGCGAAAGGCCGGGTCGTGTTCAACGAGCGCATTCCACGTTCAGTAATCGAGGAACTGCTCGCTGAAGCAATCGATCAAGATTCCTGATCTACTTGATAGTGAGTCGAATCATCTTCTATAGAAGAAAGGGTTAACAGTCATGGTTGGACGCAGAGGGCGACGGCGGCGTGGCGTGGTTGGGACGATGGCACGCACGGCGGTTGTCGCTGGCACCGCGACCGTCGCAGTGCGCGGCGTTAGCAATGCGATGGACAATAGCGCGCAGAAGAAACAGCAGGCGACTGAGGCAGATCAGGCTGCGATGCAGACCCAGGCTGACGTCGAGGATATGAAGCAGCAAATGGAGGTCATGCAGGCGCAGCAAGCCCAGGCGGCCGCAGCCCCGGCTGAGGCAGCTCCTGCCGCAGGCGGAAATGACTTGATCTCCCAACTCAAGCAACTTGGTGACATGAAGGATGCCGGGCTGCTCACCGACGAGGAGTTCGAGACCGCGAAGGCGCGCCTGCTCTCGGGTTAGTCCGAATGATTGGCCGGGGAATCTTCCGGTAGGTCTGTGGGCGGTGATAACCGGGCCCCACAACTGGAGATCCCTGTTGCGCCTCCTCACTCATAGTGCTAGGAGATCAGGAATCCATGCCGCGTGTCGATGTCGAGGGATTGGCGATTCACTACGATCAGCGGGGCAGTGGGCCAGATGTCGTGCTGCTCCATGGGATCGGCGGTAACACCCGGCTCTGGCATCATCAGCTTGAGGGGTTGTCGGACTCCTTCACCGTGACAGCCTGGGATGCGCCGGGATATGGCGGCTCGGACGCCCCCGATGACGATGATTGGCCGATGTCCAGATATGCCAGGATGCTTGCCGAATTCCTCGACGCAGTAGGAATCCGGCAAGCGCATATCGTCGGGCAGTCCTGGGGAGGGGTGCTGGCGCAGGAGTTCTACCGGAGCCATCCGGAACGGTTTCGATCGCTGGTGCTTTCGGACACCTATGCCGGTGGAGGCGCGCAGACGGAAGAGGAGCGGGAAACCGCGTTGCAGGCACGCCTGACGGCTCTGGAGACGATGACGCCGGCTGAGATGGCTCGCCAGCGCGTGCATGCCCTCCTGATGCCGGATGCGCCGGAAGACCTTGTCGCGGAGGTGGAGTCTGTCCTGGCCGAGATCCACTCGCCGGGCTACCGGATGGCTGCGATTGCCCTGGCCAACGCTGATACGCTCGACATCCAACCGGCTATTGCTATTCCAACGTTGATCACGGCTGGCGACCACGATGGAATCGTCCCGCCGTCTCGGGCTCTTGAAATGCATGCCGCGATTCCCGGCAGCCGTCTGGTTGTGATCGAGAGTGCCGGTCATCTGCCCTGTGTCGAGCGGCCGGAAATCTATAACGCCGCCGTCCTCGAGTTCCTGGTTTCAGTCGATGGACGGGCGTAGATTTCGCGACTGATCGCTCGCCACCGGACGCGAGTTTGGAAGCGGCGGTGGTGATGACGTAGTTCGGCGCTTCGAGGATGCCGGTGATGTCCTATTGCCCGAAAGCGCACCTGGCGCCGATCACTCCGCCGCCGAGCAGTCGAATGATCGAACGCCCGGCATTCTTCGGCCCCCGGCTGGGATTGGCACCGGTCATTGCCGTCGATGCCTCCGGTAGAAAGACAGCCTGACATCCTGCTGTGACGAGGAGTTCGGCCCTTTGTACACCCCCGTGATGGCCGGCTGCAACTGGGTCATTGCAGCTTGTAAATCCAGACGATGTTACAGGCCGAGCAGTTCCAGAGTCCCGCGCTGATGGTGAACTCCGTCCCCAGGCTCGCGGCTGTCGGCACCTCGATGACCGAGGTCGTTGCTCCGCCGATGTCTTGGATGCCGCACTGCTCGCTCCCACCGCTACAGCTGCAGTTCCCCATTGCAAGCTTGAAGTAGGACTCCGGGACCTGGATGTCGTTGACTTCGTACTGGAACTGCTCGAGGGCACTGATGCACATCTTCGACGCCGACATCGAACCGGCCGCGCTCAGCTCGATGGTCTCCCCGGGGATCAGCGTGGCAGGCGGGGCGTTGAAGCCGAAGTCGGTGGTGACGTCTACGACGACAGTGCCGCCATCGACCCGGTAGTGCTGGGCCGACATGCTCGTTTCACTTACCGACCAGCGGTCATAGCTGCCTACCCAGCGCGGCTCGGAGAACGTTATTTCGAGCTCAGCATTCTGAGGATTGACCTGCGTATCTACCAGCACCCAGGTGAGTTCTTCCGGTTCATTCCCAGCGAACGAATCATCGCCGCAAGCAGCTCTGATCTCGTCGCTCGAAAGCGGAACTGGTGTGTTGACCTCGCTAGAGGTAGACCAGACCTCGTACTCGTCATCCTCGTCGCGGCCGGAGGGATTGGCGTTCCTGATGGCGTCGACCTGATTCTGGCCAGCCGCTTGATCGGCGACTTCCGTGATCGTTGGCGTCGACACATCGAATATCTCCCAGCTGTCGCCAGATGTGTTCACCCAGATGCCCACCGGCCTGTCTCTCCGGGCGCCATCAGCATAGGTCTGGATATCCTCCTGGACGCCGAAGTAGTACTTGGTGCGACTAGTGCGGAGCGCGGTGGTTGGCGGGCTATCGGGGTTGCAAAGATCGGTTGCCGTACGCCAGGTCTGTTCGATCTTGAGGATGACCCACCCCTCGCAGGCATCGCCCTGGTTGTCACGGTCGTCATCTTCCTGTTCGGGGTTTGGTGTCGTGCGGCAGTTGTCGAATGGCGTGCCATTGCGGCGCAGGTCAGGTATTGTGTCGAAGTCGCTATCCACGCTGCCGATGCCAACCGCGGCGAATGCGTTGAGAATCACTCCGCAGTCGTGGAGCACCAGGCCGTACCTGCCGGCCTCGACCAGTTCCAAACAGGCGGCCCGGAGCTGGTTGCGCAGATCGGAAAATGAAGCGGTTGAGGCGAGCATGTCGTTCGCCAGTACCCGGTAATAGATTTGCTGGGCTTTGGCGGTGCCGATGCCGGTCCAGGTGATCTCACCTTCCGGCGACGCGACCTTGCGTTTGTCGAGGCTGGCAGCTGTGTTATCCGTGATCAGGTAGGCGGCATGGCTCGGAGTTACCGACCGTTTGTGTTTGGTGTCAAGGTCGTCCGGGTCGTCACCGAGCGTCGTGAGATCGCGCACCTCCCCGGCGGCGGTGTTTTCGCCAATCGTCCAATCGCCGGTCATGAAGGCCGCAAAAACATCGGACAGCGATTCATTGAGCGAGCCAGCTTCGGTATCTGATCCGACAAGCTGGACCGTCTTCGTGATGATGCCGTGGGTGAACTCGTGGGCTACCACGTCGAGCGCCACCCGTTGATCGCCGATGAACATGCCGTCCTTTGAGCGGCTCCAATGCGCGTTCTTATGATTTGGCGAGCCGGCGTGGACGTGGATATGCACCCGCGCCCCCGCCCCGTCGTAGCTCTCCCGGCCAAAGCTGTCGCGGTAATAGTCCAGCACCTGCCGGATGTAGTCAGCGACGGAACGGGCAGTCGCGTCGGCGGGCGGGGCAACGCCGGCGACTTCACCATCTTCGTTGATCTGCATCACCCTGGTGTTCTCGATCTGCGCTTTGGTCTTGTTCTTGTAGGTCGAGTTTTCGATTGTGTAGATCGACCACTCCGGATCGCCAACGGCGATCAGCGGATCGAAGTCATCCCAGAATTCCAGGACCTCGCCGGTCATCGCGTCGATGATCATGGTTGCCCCAACCAGATCGCTGGCGATTTCGACCTTCCAGGCCAACTTGCTCTCGGTCACAGAATCTGAGAAGAGGCCTTCGTTGAAGACGGTCATCTGGGTGTCGAAGGCAACGATCTCGCCCTCCAGGTCGAGCGCTTCAAGCCGCTCGATGGCGATCGCAGTCGCGTCCTCCTGTGAAACTTGGGGCGTCGTGTTCACATCGAGCGATGTTGGGTAGGACGCCGTCGCCCAGGTGACGGTGTGTCCCGGCGCGACGTGGACCTTGATCCCCGCGCCGTCAACCAGCACGCCGTCGACATCGAACCCGAAGCTGACAACGTGCCCGCCGGTATCGACTTCCATCACCGTCATCTCGGACAAATTCGACCCGGCCGGAATCGGATAGAGGTCCGGGAACTGATCGACATAGGCGCGTGCCTGGGACACCGGATCGTCTCCAACGCTAGCAGGAATTGGAACTTCACCGCTCGCCGTGCGGGCGATGCCATTTTCAATTTCAGTGAACACCGGTGCCGCAATGTCGTTATTCACGACAGGCGCCGTTGGGGCCAGGCCACTCTCTGGCTGCTGAGATGCCTGATCCTCGCTCTCGTCATCGTCGAGCAGCGCCGTAGTGATGATGACGGCTACGCAGGTGATGAGGCAGACGCCAAGAATGATCGCCGCCCCGATCCCGAGATACCAGCGTCTGCGTGATGTCTTGGGTGGCCGTTCTGCTTCGGGATCTACACTAGCAGTTTCGGCCCGGAGATGCGCCCCGCAGGATTCGCAGTACTGATCCCCCGGAAGAATCAACGCTCCGCAATTTGGGCAGCTATGACCCGGCTCAGACATTGTCTTCCCTCTGCTTTGCGGCATGGAGGGGCGAGTGCCACGGGTCTACTCGCCCGAGTCTGGACAGTGCGGGACGCCGCTCACAATCATGGGTCTGCCAACTGACGCTGGACATAGATTGTCTCGATTCACATTACCGCCCGCGGATATTGCCAGTATAGCAGGGACAGAAGGCGCGGCCAATGTTCCTGCCGGCGCAATGCCTCGCCGTATTCGGCAGCAGTTTCTCAGTATGATTTAGTGGACCCATATCAATTTCTAAGGAGCCAGCGAATGCAAGATCTGAAAACCCGTGAAGAGTTGCTGGAAGCCGTGCGCGGTCTGCGTGCCGATCTCGACCGGGACATCGCCGAAGCAGGTGAGGAACGTGCCGTGCAGCCTGGCAGCTTCGGGCCATGGACTTTCAAGGACGTCATCGCCCATCTGACCGGCTGGCGGCTTCGGACGGCGGCGCGGCTGGAGGCAGGGCTGCGCGATGAGGCGCCGGTCGTCCCCTGGCCCGACCACCTCGACGAAGAAGAGGGTCTCCATGAGATCAACGAGTGGTTCTACGAGACGAACCGCGACAAGCCGCTGGAGCAGGTCATCGCCGAGTCGAACGAGACCTTCGACCGCGTCGAGCGCGCGATCGATACGATGCCCGGGGATGCTTTGCTGACGCCGGGTCGCTTTGACTGGATCTTCTGGACTGACGAAGCGCTCGGTCCCGCCGTCGTCCGTGGCACGCTCGACCATTACCACGTCGAGCATGAACCAGCTATCCGCGTCTGGCTGGATCAGCAATAGGCGTTCTTATCTGATACGTGCAAGTCGTTGCTGAACCGAGATTCGATACTCCGGTAGAGACGCCCAGCGGCGCGTTGCTACTCTTCGTCGCCCTCGATCAGGGCCCGGTAGCTGGCGTAGCGGTCGGGGTGGATCTTGCCGTCGTCGAATGCTTCCAGCACCGCGCAGCCAGGTTCCTCCAGATGGCGGCAGTCGGTGAAGCGGCAGCGACCCAGGAACGGCTTGAACTCGGGGAAATACTCGTCCAGATAGTCGAATTCGACGCCCCAGAGACCGAGTTGGCGCATGCCGGGAGTGTCACCGATGAAGGTGTTTGGCCCGACCTGGAAGAGCTGGGTCCAGGTTGTCGTGTGGCGGCCCTTGCCGGTCGCGTCGCTGATCTCCCCGGTGCGGGTGTCGATGCCGGGCGCAAGCGCATTTAGCAATGTGCTCTTGCCGACGCCGGACGGGCCGGCGAAGGCAGTGATCTTGCCCCGCAGGTGCTCCAGTAGCTCATCCAGTCCCTCGCCGGTCTCGGCGCTGGTCTGGATCACCGGGTAACCAGCCATCTTGAAGCGTTCGGTCAGTTCGTCCAGCCGGCTCTCACCTTCGAGGTCGATCTTGTTGAAGCAGACCGTCGCTGGAAGCTCGCGCGCCTCGGCGATCAGGAGCATCCGGTCGATCATTCTTGGGGAAGGATCCGGCTCGAGAATCGCGTAGACGGCCAGCAACTGGTCGGGGTTGGCGAGGATCACCTGCTCGACATCGTCGGTGCCGCGCGCCAGCCGCGAGAGCACCCGGGTGCGCGGCTTGACCTCTTCGATCGCACCTTCGGGCGGATCGGTCTCCAGGCTGGCAATCGAGAGCCGCACCCGGTCGCCAACGGCGGCGGGATCGGTCTTGACCCGCTCGCGTTTCAGGATACCCCGCAAGGTACAGCGCACAATCCCGGCGTCGGTCTGGACATCGAACCAGAGGCCGTAATCACGAACGATGACACCCTCGAGTTCGGTTCCGATCGCTAGCTCGTGTGCTACGGGCAAACAGTGCTCCTCGCGCGTGTCCCTTATTTCGATCGATCGCTGCCTGGCTATTGTAGCCAGTCGAGCGCTTGGGCAGGAAGGGTTGGCTCTCGATCTCCCCGGGTTGCGTTCTTTGCACCTGGGTCAACGCCGTCTGCTGCCATTCGTCCATCGCCGAAAGACCACCGAACAGCGCCCGGCCGAGGATCATGCCCCCGCTAAAAAGTGCGTATGAGCGTCGACAGAACCGGGCTTACTGTCGCCCCATCGAGATCGATTACTTGGGACGGTGACGACTGCTACCATCTAGCTCATCGTTCGTTCTCACCGCGACGATGATACCTCCGCGTGAAGTAGTCCGAAGAAAGACAGCCGAGCCCCTCATCGCGACCAGTATGGTGTGACCGGGTCCTCGAAATACGTTGATTCCAGGAGGAACTCTCGTGCTCGACCGAGTAGTCTGCTAGAAGACAGGCACGACAAAAACACAGAACCGCCGGAAATCGAGCGGTCCCTGTTAAGAGGATGACGATGTCCACTTGGAAATGGAGATAACTATGAGCCGGTGGTATCACTTCCTATACAAGTTTGGCTTCACCCCGTGGGAGGAGGATTCGGATTCGCTCGCGTCTCAGTTCCATGAGCTACTGGCGCGTGAGGAGGCGGTTCGAGAGCCACCATATGGTCCAGCACTAGATCTTGGTTGTGGCACCGGGAGATGGTCAGTCGAGCTTGCACGCCGAGGTTGGCGCGTAGTTGGCGTTGATGTCGTACCGAAGGCAGTACATACGGCACGGCAACGAGCCGAGGAAGCCGGCGTCGACATCACCTTTCACAATAGCGACGTCACCGCATTGCGCGAGGCCGGAATTGAATCGGGTTTCTCCTTCTTCCTCGATGTGGAATGTTTCAATCACCTCAACGACGAGCAACGCACGGCAGTTGGGCAGGAAGTTGATGCCGTGGCCGCCGAGGATGCCTCGATGCTCCTCCTCGTCTGGTCCCCCGCTCGCCGCGGTCCACTTCCACCCGGTGCGGACGAGGAAGATCTGGCCAGAGCATTTCCGGGTTGGCGGATCCAAGACAAGCAACCGTACAGTGCTGATTTGCCGTTCTTCCTGAAGCGCGCGTCCCCACACTGGTACCGGTTAGTACGTTCGTGACGCGCTATCAGGTGGCGCCGAATTCTTGTCGCCACTGTAGTTACAAGTTAGCGACCCGGAACCTCTGGTAAATCTGCCGCATCAGCGTAGACGACGACCCAGCCGTCTTCGATCGATACGGGGTAGGTCTTCACCCGCATGCGCGCATCCACGAGGCAGCGGCCGGTGGCGATCTCGAACTCCCACAGGTGCCACGGACAGCGGATGATCTCGCCCTCCTGGGCGATAACGTGGTCGTCGCGCACCAGCGGCCGTCCGGAGGGCGGCGCGTCGGCGACAGCGCGCCCGGTCACGCGGCCGGTGCAGAGCGGGCCGGACTTGTGGGGACAGAGGTTGCGCAGCGCGTAAAAGGTTCCGCCGATGTTGAAGACGCCGATCCCGGCCCGGCCACGAAAGGGTACGACGATGCGCCGCTCTTCCGGCCCAATCTCGTCCGCCCGTCCGACGACAACCCGTTCCGCCATCTGATCTTCCTAAACGGCGAGCCGGCTACAGATCGAACAACTCGCGCGCGTTCTCGGAGAAGACGCGCTGATGAAGCTTCTCCGGCAGGCGCGGGAAGGTCGTCGCTGGATCGTCCCAGTCCCAGTGCGGCCAATCGGAGGAGTAGACCAGTGTGCGCTCGGCATGCAGCGCCTCCAGCATCATGAAGAACTGGGTTTTGTCTTCGGGCTCCAGCATCGGCTGCGAGCCGACACGGATGTGATCCAGCACATACTCGCTCGGCAGGCGCTTGACCCAGGGAGTCTGCTCCCTCAGCGACTTCCAGTCGGCATCCATATGCCACATCATGCCGACCAGCCAGAACTGGTCGCATTCGTCAAAGAGCACCCGCAGCCTCGGATAGAGCTCGAAGACGCCCTCGGCGATGAAGGAGACGGCGTGGGCCATCGCCATCTGCGGCCGTGCCATCCTCGTCTCGATGTAGTAGGTCGGGTAGCCGACACCGGTCGGAGAACCGGCCATGCCGGCGCCCTCAGCTCCCGGATGGATGACGACCGCCAGCCCGGTCTCGGCACAGGCGGCCCAGACCGGATGGTAGAAGCGGTTGCCGTAGGGCATCCTGGCGCCGGTCGGCAGGACGATTGCTTTGACCTTCGGGTGATCGGCCAGCCGCTCGATCTCTTCTACCGCACGCTGCGGGTCCTGGACCGAGACCGAGAGGGCGACGATGAAGCGCTCGTCGCGGGCCGCCCATTCCTCGAGCGTCCAATCGTTGAAGGCCCGGCACAGTGCCGCGCCGTAATCAGGATCGGGGATGAGCGATGCGCCGTAGGTGCTTGCGCCGGTCAGCAGGGCGTGGTCGACGTTCCAGAGGTCGAGATGCTGCTCACGCAACA
Organism: uncultured Chloroflexia bacterium; assembly: GCA_963709995.1. Lineage (GTDB taxonomy): Bacteria > Chloroflexota > Chloroflexia > Thermomicrobiales > CFX8 > JAUIIK01. The sequence continues at coordinate 66,989 of CAVPYN010000003.1, forward strand.
TGTCGATCTCGCCGCCGATTGTGTGAATGTTGTGGCCGTCGAAGTTGCCGTCGCCATCGTAGCCGCTGCTCAAGTCGGTGCGGCCGGCGCGGCGGTTGACGTTGAAGTAGCCGGAGCTCGGCAGCAACATGCCCTGGTCCAGCACCTGCTCGCGATAGACCCGCGAGAGGTAGGGCATAAGATCGTCCTGCGACTTGATGATCTGATGCACATCGCAATCGATCAGCGCCAGATCTGTGCGTTGCCGGCCGGTCCAACCGGGGGCAGTGACGGGTCGAGCGCCGAGACGGGTGGTCATCGCTATCTTCCTTTGCCGCTGCTACTACGGCGCGGCCGTTCGAGCGCCGAAGGACTGCAACTCATGCCGTTTTACAAGCAGCCGAACGGTAGCACGGAGACCAGCCTGCGTCAAAGCTCGTGTCTTGCCAACTCTTCCGGGAATTCGGTCGTCTTTGCGACAGCCTTCGAGGCTTCGATCGTTCGATTGATTTCCTCAGGTTCTGGTGTGCCAAAATCCATCTCAAAAGCTACGTCTCACAACCCTGCATCAAAGACGAGCTTCGAGACATAAACGGTAGATTGGTTCCCCACCTTCAGCCTCATGGAACTGACCGGTGGGGCGAAACGCTGCGCGCATGTACAGCCGCTTTGCTGCGACATTCTCCGGGTGCACCGTGAGTGACACGCTTTGGCAACGGGGAAAGTTGTCAAGCAACAACGTCGGGATAGCATCCAGTGCCAGCCGGCCATACCCTCGTCCCTGATGGCGGTGATCAATGAAGAAGTGGTAGAGCCAGTAGGTTTCGCTGCTATCGGGGTCAAACACGAGATTGAAGTAGCCAACCATCACGTCATCAGCATAGATGGCATAGGGTCTGGTCGGCAGTCCTTGCGGCTGAATGTAGGCCTTGGCAAGTGCCACCGCGGCAGGTGGGGAAGTGCCAGCAACGAAACGCTGCTGATGCGAGTGAACCGTGAGCGCGAGGGTTTGGCGCCAATTAGTACTGGTAACAGGCTGTACCGTCACCTCAGACATCAGCGACATCGTACTCCTTACTGCCGAACCGGATGTCTCACCGTCACTACTCTGCGGAGAATCTCCCAGCCTGTTGAAATTCGGGTGATTCGTGGCTACGGTATGCCCTTCACGATAGAGGAGGGCAACCATGATGGGCACCCAGGGCCGTGACTTCGTCCCCCATCCCGCGATCTCGCTCGATGACCTCGTTCCCGCCGATTCGTTCTATCGGCGACTGGAAGCCACCCTTGACCTCAGCTTCGTGCGGGAACTCGTGCAGACCACCTATGCGCCGGGTGGTCGCCGATCGATCGACCCGGTGGTCTTCTTCAAGCTGCAACTGATCATGTTCTTCGAGGATTTGCGGTCAGAGCGGCAGCTCATGCAGGTCGTTGCCGACCGGCTCAGCCTGCGCTGGTACCTCGGCTACGACTTCGGTGAGGCATTGCCGCACCACTCCAGCCTGACTCGTATCCGCCAGCGCTACGGTCTGCTCGTCTTCCAGCGCTTCTTCGAAGAGATCGTCGCACGCTGTATCGCCGCCGGGTTGGTCTGGGGACGTGAACTCTACTTCGACGCCACCAAGGTCCAGGCCAATGCCTCGCTCGACTCGATGGGCACCCGCTTCGCGATCGAAGCACACCTGGAGCGCCTCTTTCCTGAACCCACCGCCGATCCCTGACTGCCAGATGAGGCAGCTGCGGGGCTGTTGCCCTTTCCGACAACGGAGGAGCAGGATGCCATGTGGACCGAGGAGAACACTGCCCATCACGATTGGCTGGCAGCAGCTGGACGACCGGATCGGAGCATTGTGCGAGGAGGGTATCAGCGGTTGAGCTGACTGCCGGGCCAGTGCCAGCGATCCTGATGCTGGTCTCATGCCCGGGGCTTTCAACAAGGCGCATTTGGGCTACCACACGCACTACGTCGTCGACGGTGGCAAAGCGCGCATCATCCTCGGTGTGCTGGTCACCCCCTCCTCGGTGATGGAGAACCAGCCCATGCTCGACATGCTCTGGCGGGCCCGCTTTCGCTGGCGACTTCGGCCGCGTCAGGTTACCGGGGACACTACCTATGGGACGGTCGAGAATATCGTCCCGATCGAGGATGCCGACATCCGCGCTTACGTGCCGCTGGCCGACTTCACCAATCGTACGCCCTACTACGGCAAGGACCGCTTCCGCTATGACGCGGAGCAGGATGTCTACTGGTGTCCACAAGACCATGCTCTCGAGCGTCATGCCTGGCATACAGACCGAGCGTGCCTTCATCTATCGGGGCGAGGCGGCAACCTGCAATGCGTGTCCGGTGAAGGACGCCTGCACGACTGGCCATAGCAAGGGCGGACGCTGCGGCGCTCCGTTTTCGCGGACTATCTGGAGCGCGTGCAGGGCTACCACGCGACGGCGGCCTACGAGAAAGCGATCAACAAGCGCAAGGTCTGGGTGGAACCGCTCTTCGGGGAAGCCAAGCAGTGGCATCGGCTCAATCGCTTCCGCTTACGCCGGCTGGAGCGCGTCAACATCGAGGCGCTCATCATTGCGGCTGGGCAGAATATCAAGCGGCTGCTAGCTGGACGGCGTTTTGGCTCCGATCCGGCCGATGAGAACCGGATGCGGGCGATTCTTACCCGAAATTGGTCGCCTTTGCGACCGTTTTCCATCTGAACTACGTTCCGCAAGGGACACGTCAGCAACTCGGGCTGTCTCCCGCTCTATGCAGCGAACTTCGAATTTCAACAGGCTGACCTATTATCAGCATAAAGGGGGCTTCGTAACCGGTTCGATATCGCAGGGCCCGCAGCCTGAGACGATCCTCGAAGAGCGCGTCGTCGACTCTCACGGGTTGCCAGTTAGGATGATAGTTGACGGGATGCCCCACATCCTTACCATCTCATACTCGACCACCCCGAAGCCCGCCTCCTTGACGCACTCGCGCACCGGCATCGGACGACAATCCAACAGCCCCGGCCATGCTGCGCTAGAGTTTCCCAATACGTTACCGGTGCAGGCTCCGGCATCTCAAGCGAAGAGGATGACACGATGCAGACGGTACCCGAGTATTCCTTCGAAGACCTGCAGACATATCACGATAAATTCACCCTCAGGAGCTGGATCGAGCCGGGCGAGATGATGCGATATGCGTTTCTCAACACGCCGGAGTTCATGCCCCATGCCGTGATTCACCGCGATGGACCGGTCGCCGCGCTCATAGAGCAGCCGCGAGACGACCTCCCTCGTATGGAAACTCGTACGCCGCTCGGCCAGCTGGCGCTCGACGATTACGTCCACCAGGGCCCGGTCAACGGGATCGTCATCCTGCATCGGGGTGTGATCGTCTATGAGCGCTATCCACGGATGCGCCGGGTCGACAAGCATCTGCAGATGTCCGTCTCCAAGGTCTTCGCCGGCACGCTGATTGCGATTCTTGAAGACCGCGGCCAGATCGACACCGAGATGCCGGTGGAGACCTACATTCCAGAAGTGCGTGGTTCGGGCTGGGAAGGCGTGCGTATCCGGGACGTGCTCGACATGACCACCGGCATCGACTGCGACGAACTCTCGCCGGAGGCCTATCACGATACCGACTCGGCGTACTATCCCTTCGAGGAGTCGCTGGGGCTGATCCCGACCTATCCCGGATCGCGTTACTCGACCTGGGACTACGTTGCCACGTTAGGACGTGCGACCGAGCCGGGGCGGTCCTTCGACTACACGTCGGTCAACACCTTCATCCTCAGCTGGCTGGCTGAGAAGATCACGAACACGCGCTTCCCGGATCTGGTCAGCATGGAGATCTGGAGCAAGATCGGGGCTGAGTCGGACGCGCTGATCTCATCTTCACGTTGTGGAGCGATCGCTGCTCATGGAGGCGTCGTCACCCGTCTGCGCGACCTTGCTCGCTTTGGCTTGCTCTTCACGCCAAGCTGGAATGTTGTCGCGGATAGCCCGGTCGTCTCCGAGCGGCATCTGAACGAGATCATGCATGGAGGGCGGCCAGAGATCTTTGACAAGGGCGTCTTCGGCAAGCGCCTGATAAAGCAGCTTGCGCCAGCGCGGCCAGCCCACAACGCGCACCAGTGGGACTTCGTGATGGCTGATGGAGATTTCTACAAGGGCGGCTTTGGTGGTCAGGGACTCTACATCTCTCCAGGCCGCGATCTGGTCATCGCCTTCTTCGGCACAATGGTCGACGAACGTCGGGAAAATGTCCTGATGAGCGTATCTCAACAACTGAGTGAGCGCTGGCAGGAGTAAAAGGCGACTACGGTGCCTGCACGTGCTCGTTGTTTGGGTTGTATTCTGGGCCAGAGACGATGGAAACCGGGTTGTTTCACCGTACCGATGTGATCAGGACGGCGAGGGTCGCCCGCGTTCCTCACGGCAGGACGATGTGGAGATCGTTGAGGAAGGCGTATCCGCCGTCCTGGGCGTTGAGCAGGGCAGGGGATATTTCGCCGGTGGATGGATCACGCAAACCAACCTGCAAACTAGCGGTCTGGTCTGGGCTGTCCGGGAAGGGCAGCTGGGCATAGACCAGCAGGTATTCTCCGCCGTCGATCTCCGGATGCTTCCAGGGATGGACCTCAACATTGGCCGTCGTGATGGCGTCCCTGGCCGGGTTGCCGGTCGGGACGAGCCGGACCTCGACGGTGTATGGGTCGGCATCGCGCGGGACCTCCCAGAGCAGCACGACCTCGATCTCCGGCTGCGCTCCAACCCGGGTCGGGGCCGCCCGGGCGTCGAAGCCGGGCAGCGACCAGCCGTTCTCGAAGGGGATCGCCGGCACGGCATAAGGCAGCGTCTCCCGGGTTCGCGGACCAACCAGCCAGATCCGGTAGGCTGTCTCCCCGTCCGCGCCGCTCCCGGTCTGGACCAGGTCATCCCTGGAAAGGTAGACGCGCAGTTGTGGAACTGGCTGGGTCGAGCGCGGCGCGATCAGGTAAGCGTCGTCGTCGACAGCCAGCGAGATCTGGTCGAGGCTTTCGACATCGTGGCGGGCGCGCTCCGGGGCGAGGTATCGGACGATCCGCCCGGCGTCACCGGCGGCGACGTAGACCGGAATATCGTCGTCCGGGAGTTCGGCAAGGGCGTCGATGGCGTCGCGGACGTCGCCGCGCATCGCTTCGTAGGTCTCAACGCTCCCCGTCCACTGCCAGAAGTAGGCGTAACTGGACCAGCCAGCGCTGGCGGCGACGCTCAACACGATGACCATGACAGCCGCCCGTCCGAATCGGCGATCCCGCGAACCCGCAAGCCGCCAGATCGCCCGCATCCCGAGGACCGGCAACGCGAAAATGACCGGCGTCAGCGATAGATAGAGTGCCGGATCGTTGCCACCGGCCAGCCCGATTGCGAAGACGCCAGCAGCCAGCCAGATCAGTAATGTGCCTTCAAAGGCGCGGATCGGATGACGTAGCGCCGCGACCAGTCCGGCGAGCGCCCAGAAGACGAGGATTGGATCGAGCAGCGGCCTACCGGGCAGGTTCACCTCGGGCCGCTCCGAACCATCCCAGCCGAGCCCGAGCAAGCCTGAGGCGACGTCATCGCCGGTGTTGGCCAGATCGTCGGGCAGCCCGGCGGCGAGATCGAGGCTGCGGCGGAAGTCCTGCGGGTACTCGAGGAAGTAGCCAGCGAGCGGGGTCATCACGATGACCATCGTCAGGATGAGCAGCGCCGGACCGAGGGCATCGGCATCGGGCCGGGATCGTTGCTGATTGAATGCCAGGAGGCCGCTGGTCAGCAACACAACCGCCGGGACGACGGTATAGCCGGGATCGGTGTAGAAGCCCAGACCGAACGCCACCCCGGCGGCGATGTACCAGGGCAAGTCGCGGCGGCGGAGGATCTTCAGCGATGGTTGCCGCATACCCCGGTCCAGACCGATCCAGGCCAGCCACAGCCCGAGCGACGCGAACATCGCCGCTGATGCCGGAGCGAGCGCCTGTCGGCTGAACATAATCTGCCAGAAGCTGGTCGCGACGAGCAGGCCACCGGCGAGTCCCCACCAGGGGCCAAGGGCTCGAACCAGCCAGAGGGCGACGAACACCGCCGCGGCGATCCCGCACAGGGCGGCGGCGAGCCGGGGGGCGAACACTCCCCAGCCGCCAATTGCGCCTGTCACCTTCACCAGGTAGGGAAAGAAGGGCAAGATTGCGTCCTGCCCGGTTCCGAAGAAGATCGGCAGATTTCCTCGTTCAACTCGCTGGGCCATCAGGGCGAGGCTGGCTTCCTCGATCCGGAATCCCGGCGTCCAGCGCGCCAGCCCGGCAAGCCGGGGCATGGCGGCGAACAGGGTAATCACCAAGGCTACGGTGACAGACTGCCTCGCCGGTGACATCCCGCGGACATACTCTGGAAACGATGAGACGGTGCTCCACCAACGACGTTCTTCCATGCGGAGAGGATAGTGGATACCGGGACTCCACGGCATCGCGCAAGCGCCGGTGGTGTTCACCTCGCGAGGCGGTTCAAGGGGATAGACGAGACTGGACGAGGAAGGGAAGCAGGGCGGGTTGTCGCCGTCGTGCCCCAGATCGCTATCAGTCGAGCCCCGATCTATGTGGATGGGGCCAATTTCGCTGATCGGGGTGTTGAACCGGTCCAATCTGATGGTACGCTGGCAGGACAGCGCGGCCAATCTCGCTGGCATGGAATTCGCGCCGAGGTGGTGGATCAATGGTCGAACTACGCCAACTACGCTATTTCGTTGCGGTGGCTGAAGAGTTGCACTTCACCCGTGCCGCCGAGCGGCTCGGCATTACCCAGCCTCCACTCTCCCAACAGATTCAGAGACTGGAAGCAGAACTGGGCGTGGCGCTCCTGACACGCGACAATCGCGGCGTGGCGCTGACCGAAGCGGGCAAAGTGTTCCTTGATGGCTCGCGCAGGATCCTCGCCGAGGAGGAGCGTGCCCTCCACCACGTCGAGCGGGTTGCCCGCGGCGAGGTTGGGTCATTGACCATCGGCACCGTTTCCTCCGCCTGGTATGCGTTTCTGCCGAGGGTCCTGCGAGCCTTCCGGAGGCACTATCCCGACGTCGAGATCCTCGCCAACTCAATGAGCACGACCGAGCAGGTCGACAGGCTCGTGACCGGCTCGCTCGATGTTGCCCTGTTGCGAAATCCGATCGATGAACCCGGGATCGTTTCGGAAGTTGTCATCTCTGACTCGCTCATGGTCGCGATGCCGGAAGCGCATCGATTCTCCCGCTGCAAGCAAATTGAATTGAGCGCGCTGGCCCAGGAGACGCTGGTGATCCTGCCCCGCCGCTATGGTCCTGGTGGATATGACCTGATCGTTCAGATGTGTATGGAAGCCGGGTTCAAACCGAGGATATTCCAGGAGACGATCGAGATCAACGCCGTTGTCGGGCTGGTGAACGCCGGGATGGGGCTGTCGATCGTTCCGGCATCAATCAGCAACCTGCGGATCGAGGGGATTCGCTACGTCCCGCTTGCCGGTGATTATCCATCCTGGGATCTGCTGATGGCCTGGCGCGAGTGCAACGTGTCGCCGGTGCTCCAGGTGTTTCTCGATGTCGCCCGGCAGACATCTATCAACCTCCGCAAGGAGGGCGCCCACCTTCCATGAGGCGCGCCTCGTGAGCGCCGGACTCCAGGTTCCGTTGCGCCTCGATCGTCTGGCAATGTCAAAACGAGATCCAACCACGTTGTGGGACCGTCGCTTTGGGATGGGTTTGAGGAGTTGGCTCGGATCATTTACCGAGATGGCCATTGGTAGAGAGCGCCGCTGGCGCGTCTTCGAACCCCATCCTCAATCCACCGAAACAGGAAGTTATTGGCGCCGAGACGCGCCAGCGGCGCTTCTCTACCTGCATTACTGTATATGCTTCGGTCCTCGCCGTGGTATGTCCGGGTTAGGCGAAGGCCATATGGCGGCTTGGTTCCGATCGAGCCGCGTCCCGCAGCGCTCGCACATGATTCGCCACCGCATCGATCTGCCGCAGTATCTCCCCGGGTGCGCCGTCAAGGTCGAGCGCGACAACTCGCAGTCGTTTTCCGAGATGGCGGATCTCATGCATGGTCCCATCGGCTTCACCCGCCGCGTAGACGAGCAACCCGCCGGGCAGATTGGCGGCGATGGTGTAAGCAAGCAACTGGTAGATGTCGGCGTGCTTCACCCCGCGATGATCGACCCGTTTGTACTTGACGTCACCAACGAACTGGCATTCGCTGCCCTGCCACCAGGAGATGTCCGGCTGGAGGCTGATCTGACGCCGGAGGTCAAGATGCATCGAGTGTTTATGGTTGCCCTGTGGGAACGCGGTCGCCGATAGACCGAGCGACTCCCTCAATGCGATGACGACGAACTCCTCGAATACACGATTCATGTCGACGAGAAACGAAGTGCTCCTCACCGTGCCGTGCCCGACCTCGAACGACGTTGACCGGAGAATCAACTTTGCCAGTTCGACGGCTGATTTGTAGTGGGCGTTGAGCCGTGTCCAGCCGATCTCCGGCAACTGCGACGGGTGATACTCGATCAGGCTGACATTCGCCAGGGCTGCGTCGTATGCCCGCAACGAGCGCCGCACATCCGCAGAGCGAATCCGTAAACGTCCAAGCCTCGCCAGAGCCGCCTTGATCACCCGGTTCTCGGTGACATCCTCGGTGAATTCGTCGTAGCGGACCTCGACAGGCGGGAAGATTCCATGGCGATCGCGAAGCTGGTCGTCGAAGCGGATTCTGCCGCGCACCGTCGCCAGCGAATCTTCGATCGAGATGTAACCCTGGAGCAACCCGCGTCGTAGCGCCCTCCGCGTTTGGGCGACGAACCCCGGGATGATTGCTTCCAGCAGGCTGTCGCGCTCGCCGAAGCGGAAATCAAGATCCAGCCAGTGCTTGGGATCGACGCTGTAGGAGATGAGGAAGAGCAACCGGTCCAGCGGCATCTTCGGCTGGATGTCGATCGCCAGCTCGCCGATCTGGATCGCTCCGACCTGCGAGCCAGGCGTCAAGTCGTAAGTGCCCGGAGCGGTGAGCGAGGGTGCGATACCGATGCTGTTGGCGTGCGTCCCGAGTTGGACAAGCTCGTCGGCGGACAATTCAACCTCAAGCGCTGTCTGATACTCACGCAGACTGAGTTGTCGCATCGTCCACATTCTCGTCAGGCTCGATTTTCAGACCACGTAACCCGTCCAGTTGGAACGCATCGAGCCGCTCTTCCTCGCCGAAGAACTGCTCGGCCAGGTAGGGCATGACCGCGTGTTCCCAGATCCGCTCGACCCATCGTTCGTCGAGATCATTCCTCATGAAGTAGCTTGGCCCGATTGCGCCATGCTGGTCGCCGAGTTCGGTATTCGCTCTGTCGACAACATCCGCGACCCACAGCATCTCCGGCTGGTGCAGGCTCAGGTAGCGCCGCAACAATCCCTCAATCGGCGGCCGATCGGGGAAGAAGGGCACGAAGTAGAAGCGCCGGCGCAGGGCGGCATCGATCAACGCAATCGACCGGTCGGCCGTGTTCATCGTCCCGATGATCCAGAGATTCTCCGGCAGCGAGAAATCATCGCTTGAATACTGCAGCGTGATCTTCTCATCGCGGTATTCCAGCAGGAAGTACAGTTCTCCCAACACCTTCGCGACGTTTCCCCGGTTGATCTCATCGATGATCAGGACGTGCTTCACTTCGGGCTGCGACTCAGCCGCCTGCGCAATCTCTCGCAACGGCCCCTCGACCAGTTCGAACCCGACGCCGCTGGCGCCGTTCCGCGGACGGTACCCCTCGATGAAGTCTTCGTAGGCATAGGATGGATGGAACTGGACGATCTTGACCATCCCATCTTCCTCGCGATCCTCCGGATTGACCGCGAAGAACCCCGCCAGCGCCTTCGCCAGATACGTCTTCCCCGTCCCCGGCGGGCCGTAGAAGATGAGCTGTTTCTTATCCGCTAGGAGATGCTGGATTTCTTCGAGGTTGTCTTTGCTGACCAGCAGTTCATTCGCGAGAATTTCGAGGTTCAACGTATTGCCTGATTCGTCATTATCGTCGTCGCTCGGTTCCGTGTGTTTGGCGGTCGTTCGTCCGAGATACCTTAGAATTCTGTCCTGATCCTCTTCTGGCCATTCATCTGGTGACCAGGGGCCCCACTTGGTGACTGCCCAGACAATCCCCTGTGCGTCAAGCCGATCCTTGACCTCCATGCCGACACAATCTGCTTTGTCAATGACTTGGTCGAGGAAGTCCAGGAATTCGAGGTACTTGTCAACAATCGGTGCTTCCCAGTTTGCCTTGAAGTTGGTCAGCTTGTAGGCCTGTTTGAAGGGGTTGGCGCGATATGGTGGGTAGTTTGGTGGATCCATCACCATGTGAAGGAAAGAAATCAAGGACAGACGTTCTCCGGGACTCTTGAAAGTACTCTGAGGCAGTGCGTCGTCGAATCGGTGAACGCGAACTGCGACGCTGGAAGTTGGATTCCAGAGATCGCGAAGAGCCTGCACAGCTACCTCAGGATCCTTGGCACACCATTTCCTGAAATTGTCGGCGACGATGAAGTGCAAGGGATGTGCGCCACCGTTGAGAGATCTCTTGACGTGGTTGAACCAGTCCGGGTCGCCGCTTAGCAGCGCCTCTTTACCTCGCTGAAGATGCTCCATGAATGTGAACTTGAAATCACGTCCAACAGAGTCAAACTGGGGAGCGTCGTGATGGCGCTTGCCCCAGTGGAGAAACTCTCCCCACTCAGGCGAAACATCGGTATCGATGGTGGGATGACGGGTCTCCAGGCTAGCTGTCATGGATTTGGCCGTTCAGTCGTTGTGCATTCGTCAATCAGGAACTGTCAGGACGCTAATCGGTGCGCGCATCCCCATCTTGTGCAATTGGGAGCATCGGATGCCATAGGACCAAGGTGATGGATTGAGTCAAAAGCCACCGTTTCGATTTTTTCGATTTGAATACTGTAACATCAATTGGCGTGTGGCGCCGCCAGGTGACGAGGTCTATTTCTGAGAAAGGTCACGATTGTGACGAACACTATCGCGCCGATTCATGCAACGCGAGCTGAAACTAAGAAGTTTGAGGTGCTAAGGAAGCAACTCGAACGGATAGCAGCGTGCGGGCGTGACGATGAAGAAGCTCAATGTGCGCCAGTACTCGTTGATCCTGAAACCGGGACGAAAGTGGAGATCCCACTTTCGCTGCTACAGATCCTTGCCCAGGTCGTGGATGTGCTGGCCGGCGGCGGCGCGGTTGCGATCATGCCCTATCACGTGAAACTGACGACGCAGGAAGCGGCGAATTACCTGGGCGTCTCCCGACCCTACTTCATATCGTTGCTTGATGAGGGCGTGATTCCATACGAGCGCCTGCGCTCACACCGGCGGATCCTGCTCAAAGATGTCGAGGTCTATCAACAGTGTCGCGATGCCGAGCGGCGAGAACTGCTCGCGGAGATGGCGCGAGAGAGTTTTCGGCTCGGCTTCTACGATCTGCCAGATGATGTAGATGTAAGCGATTTTGAAACTAGCGGTGGCGAGTAGGTCCGGCGTCGTTCTCGATGCCTGTGTACTTGCTCCAATGCCGCTCGCAGATACACTTCTCAGACTGGCTGAACGCCGGATCTATCAGCCGTACTGGAGCGAGCGAATTCTCGCTGAAACCGTTGATGCGCTCGTGGACATGGGACGTGAGCGGGAACGTGCGGAGTGGCGCGTTGAGGCCATGCGCCGGATATCTCCCGAGGCCATGGTGATGGTTATATCTGAGCCCGAGACACTCTTCGGGCTTCCAGATCCAGATGACGACCATGTATTGCAGGTTGCGGCACTGTCACCGGCGATGGCGATTCTCACTCACAATCTTCGAGATTTCCCACCGGCGATTTGCGAATCGTTTGGAATAGAAGTTATGAACCCTGATGGGTTCTTGCTTGAACAGTTCGAAAGATATCCAACGATTGTCTGTGACGTTGTTGTCCAGCAAGCCCTTGATCTCCAAAGTCCTGCGGTGACGGTTGAGCGCTTGCTGGCCGGATTGCGGCGAGATGCGCCGGTAGTTTCTGATCGGATCGTGCAGGCACTCACTGAACACGGCGACTGGAACGAATCTGACTAACATCGAAGGTTTGGTCTCGCTATAGTTACCCTATGACATTCACTATTCGACCGGAGCAGAACATCGAACAAACGCTGGCCGCGGTCTTTCACCTTCCCGGGTTCCGGGTGGGGCAGGAGGAGGCGGTCGGGGCGCTGCTGGCGGGGCGGGATCTGCTGGCGGTGATGCCGACCGGGGCCGGGAAGAGTCTCTGCTTCCAGTTGCCAGCGGTCGTCCACCCAGGGTTGACGCTGGTTGTCTCGCCGTTGATTGCGTTGATGAAAGACCAGGTCGATGGGCTGCAGCGGATCGGCGTCCGTGCCGCCTACCTGGCGAGCAGCCAGACGGCGGAAGAACGGCGCGACGCCATGCGACAGATTCAGGCTGGAGCGCTCGATCTGCTCTACGTCTCACCGGAGCGGCTGAGGGAGGCAAGCTTCCTTAATACGCTCTCACGGCTCGACGTCTGGCTGGTGGCGGTCGATGAGGCGCATTGCATCTCGACCTGGGGCTCCGACTTTCGACCCGACTACCTGCGCATTCCCGACGCGATCGACCGGCTGCCGCAACGCCCGGTCATCGCCGCATTTACCGCGACGGCCACTCCGGGCGTCCGCGACGACCTGATCGAGCAACTGCGGATGGACGATCCGGAGCGGGTCCTGGCGGGCTTTGACCGTCCCAACCTGCGCTTTCTGGCGAAGTATTGCCGGCTGCCCTCGACCCGGCTGCGCGATCTGTCGGCTGAGGTTGGAGCGCGCGAAGGCAGCGGGATCATCTACGCCGGCACGCGCAAGGCGTCCGAGGAGCAGGCGGCCTGGCTGCGGGCCGATGGCCGCTCGGCTGTGGCCTACCATGCTGGTCTGCCGCCACACGAGCGCACCGCTGCTCAGGATGCGTTTCTGGGCGGCGAGGTTGACGTCATCGTCGCAACCAACGCCTTCGGGATGGGCATCGACAAGCCGGATGTCCGCTTCGTCATCCACACGACCCTGCCGCAGTCGCCGGATGCGTACTACCAGGAGGTAGGTCGCGCCGGTCGCGATGGTCTGCCAGCCGATGCCCTGCTGCTTTACACACCCTCCGATCGCGGCTTGCAGGAGTGGCTGATCGATCAGGATTTGCCGGACGCCCACGCGCTACGGCGGCTCTTCATGGCTGTCCTGCGGGGCGGTGGGCAGATGAATCTGGAGCAGGTTGCGCGAGAGTTCGGCGGCGAAACGTCGCTTCGTGTCGGTCTCTCGGCGCTTGCCCAGGCCGGTCTAATCGAGGTTGGCGAACGGGCTGGCGGCGACCAATCCGTTTCACCCGCCGTCGAAACGTTCGAGCGGGAACACATCGGCGCGCTCGAACGCGCGCTGTCCGGCCAGCGATCGCGACGAATGGCCCAGATCGAGGAGATGATCGCCTATGCCGAAAGCACGGAATGTCGCCGGGCAGCCCTGCTGAGTTACTTCGGCGACCCCGCCGCTAGACCAGGAGGCACGCCGGAGTGCTGCGACATCTGTGCCCGGCCCGATGCGCGGGCTGCCGGCGACATCGCACGGCTCCAGCGTGCCCGGAAAGTCCTCCAGCCGAAGGGGCTGTCCAGGGCGCGGCAGCAGATCCTCGACGCGCTGGTCGAGCACGGGACGATCCCCGGCGCGGCGCGGGCACTGGGGATGGAATACAAGAAAGTCGGCGAGCAGGCGCGGAAGATGGTCGCCGGCGGACAACTGGACATCGACGACGTGATCCCCTTCGAGGTGCAGGAAGCGCTGGATGAGGCGTGCGAGGTGATGGGCCAGGATGGGCTCGACTATCTCAATCCGCGCCCCGGCTATCTCCAGACTGCTATGCGTTATTGTCCGGATGGCACGACCTGGGATCACCTGGCGATGTACCTTGCTCACCAGCGCCGGAAAGCCGCGATCGATGATCTCGGCGACGTCGATATGGTGGAACTACGAGCGTTCGAGAAGAACCAGCGCCGCCGTGAACGTCGCGACCGGAGCAGTAGCGCCGCCAGCCCGGCTTCCGACACCGTGACGGAATCGCTTGAGATGTTCCGGGCCGGGAAGAGCGTCGAAGAGATCGCCGAAGAACGTGAATTGAAACCGATCACCATCGAAGGTCATCTTGTCTCGGCTATCGCCGCCGGGCGGCTCGATCTCAATGCCCTGGTCGATGACGAGACGATCGCCGTCGTCCGTGAGGCCATTGCCCAGACCCCGCCCTCCGACACTCCACTGCGTGACATCAGGACTAAAGCCATCGAGATTGCCGGCCGTGACCTCCCCTACATCGCGATCAACGCCGTTCGCTCCGCGCCGCAATCGGCTTCTACGGCTTCGACCAATGGCGCCAGTGCTCCACGGGAACCAGACATCGCCGCTGATCTGGCCGAACTCGAAGACCTCCTCGACCGCAAGGCCAAAGCCGACCGTCTCAAATCCCGTCACGCGGCCCAGGGGAAACCCTGGCCGGATCATTGGGAGGTGGAGTATCAGCGCATTTCCGAACAGATTGAAGCGTTGCAGGAGAGGTTGTAGTCAGAAGCTCCCTTCCCAGCACCTGCGTCGATTTCGAGGGAGGGGTGGAATACGAAATCGTTTCGATTGATTCCCACGCCTCGACCTTGTTCCAGCATGACGACCACGACGGGAAGAAACTGACATCCATTGAACAGCTGCATCTACGAGATACATCACACCGGCTGATGAAAGCGAGCAGCAGGATATTGTCCAGTGCGTGACAATACAGTGCTTGCGGGACACATTCTTCTCATCTTGATCCAGCAGGCATGACTTCAGCACCTTTCCATAGTGCGAATATGATTCTGGATGTGCGGAGGAGCTAGACGAGGGGTGGTGGGCGAGCGTGGTGAACTCAGAACGACCGCTCGCGTTTAACCGGCTTCTTCAGAAATTTTCACCTGACGCGAGGTTGATGGGTGTCTGGAATCTGGAAGGTGGGGTCTCGGCACAGACCGTTGCTCTGGAGTTCGAACACCCTGCACGAATGCGAGAGAGGGCCGTCGTCCGACTACATGGTGAGGCTGATCGTCACCAGAATCCTGATATTGCCGAGGATGAGTTCAGGTTGCTTCAAATTCTGCGTGCGGCAGGAATCCCTGTGCCTGAGCCGCTCTTCCTCGACCTCAGTTGCGATCTGTTCGAGATTCCGTATCTGGTGGTCTCATTTATCGATGGGGCGCCGGTTCTCTGTCCCGAAGACATTGTTGAGAACGCTCGCGTGATGGCCGAGCAGCTTGTCTTGATCCACGGCGCAGATTGGTCGAGGGTCGATCTATCTTTCCTTCCTGTTCAAGAGGAGGCGGTCGCCAGAAAGCTCCTGACCCCTCCCGAATCGCTCGACGAATCGATGAGCGAAGGGCGGATTCGCGCCGCACTCGACGGAGCATGGCCATTACAGCAGGCGAACCCCTCGACCCTGCTGCATGGCGATTTCTGGCCCGGGAATCTGCTCTGGAACGACGGCCATCTCATTGCCGTTATCGACTGGGAGGATGCCGCGACGGGCGACCCGCTGGCTGATCTCGCCAACGGCCGACTCGAGATCCTCTGGGCCTATGGCGATGACGCGATGAAATCCTTCACCAACCGCTACCGATCCCTGATGCCGTCGCTGGATTACACCAATCTTCCCCGATGGGATCTCTATGGCGCGCTGCATCCGGCAGGGAAGCTGTCAACCTGGGGGTTGGATGCCGAGACCGAAGCCCGGATGGTTGCTGCCCACCGCCGGTTCGTGGACCAGGCTTTGGACCGGTTGGGAGACAAATCCACGTGAAACTGATGCATTTCCAGGGTTAACGTGCAATCATTCGGTCACACGAAGCTTGAAAGGTCCGCTTGAGGGTTGTTCTTGATCCGATTTCGGCCTCCTTTGCCCAGGAATCGACTCCCGCCATGCCGGATGCGTCTACTTCCTCACCGCTTTTTCGGCTTCCGCTGTCGCGTACAGCGCTGATCGGACGTGAGCGCGAAATCGCGGACATCGTCAATCTGCTCCCGCGTGATGATGCCGCGCTATTGACGCTGACCGGTCCGGGCGGGGTCGGCAAGACCCGCCTGGCGCTGGCGGTCAGCGAACGCGTTCGTGCTGACTACGCTGACGGCATCTGGTTCGTCCAGCTGGCCCCGCTCCGTGATTCTGCCTTCGTACTTTCGGCCGTGACAACCGCTCTGGGCATCGCCGAGCACCCCGACTTTTCGATGTTACA
Source organism: uncultured Chloroflexia bacterium (assembly GCA_963709995.1). Taxonomy (GTDB): domain Bacteria; phylum Chloroflexota; class Chloroflexia; order Thermomicrobiales; family CFX8; genus JAUIIK01. Next base: position 83,289 of record CAVPYN010000003.1, read on the forward strand.
GCGTCTGGTTGATTTTCTGGGCGATCGCCGGACGTTGCTCGTGCTAGATAACTTCGAGCATGTCATCGCTGCAGCGCCGGACATTGCGGCGCTGCTCCAAGAGTGCTCCGCTCTCACCCTACTGACGACGAGCCGGGTTCCGCTGCACCTCTACGGCGAGCGAGAGTATCCGGTACCGCCCTTCGACCTTCCCGACGCCGATCAGCACTTATCACTCAGAGAGGTTTTTGGTAACGACGCGGTGCAGCTTTTTGTTGATCGTGCCCGGGCGGTGCAACCAGCCTTCGCGCTGACGGAAGAGAACACACAGCACGTGGCCGCGATTTGCCGCAGGCTGGATGGGTTACCGCTGGCGATCGAACTGGCGGCGGCGCGGATTCGCATGTTTCCGCCGCAGGAGCTGCTGGTGCGTCTGGAGCAACCGCTGGCCGTCCTGACCGGCGGACCTCGTGATGCTCCCGAGCGTCAGCGAACGCTGCGCGACACGATCGTCTGGAGTTACGACCTGTTAGAGGAGGATGAGCAGCATCTGTTTCGCCGGTTGAGCGTCACGCGCGGCGGCTGGTCGCTGGAGACAGCCGAAGCTCTGGCCGGTGCGGCCGTGCTGGATCAATTGTCGGCGCTCGTCGAGCATGGCCTTGTCTGGCAGTTGGAGTCAGACGGCGCGGCACGCTTCGGGATGCTGGAGACGGTGCGCGAGTTCGGCTGGGAGCAACTCGAAGCGCTTGACGAGCTTGACGACGCGCGGGACCGCCACGCTCGTTTCTACCTGCTGAGCTGGGCAGAGCAGCACAGCGTGTTTTCCGATCTGTTCACAGTGCGTTGGATGGATGGTCTCCGGCTCGAACTTGATAACCTGCGGGCAGCTTTCGGCTGGGTGCTGGCACACGATGAACCAGACAGTTCGCTGCTGGACATTAGTGCGAAAGTCATTTCCTGGATATGGGCATTCTGGCGAGCGCGTGGCCTGACGGTAGAGGGCCGGCGATGGATGGAGCTGGCGCTGGCCAAGTCGGACCTGTCTGATCCCGCGCGCCTCTGGACGCTTCAGGGAGCGGGACTGCTGGCGACGGAACAGGGGGATCTTGACGCCGCGCGCGGATACCACGATGAGGCTCTTGCAATCGCAGCCGATATCAAAGACGAAAGAGGATACCTATATGCGCTCGGCGGTCTGGGGCGGATATCGCTCTGGCAGGCTGATCACGAGCGGACGGTTGAGATCCACGAACAGGGATTGGCGCGCGCGCGCGAATCGGGAATTCTCAACGATGTCGCGTTCTGGCTCGGCAACATCGCCCTGCCGGTCGCCCTACTTGGGGATGTGCCGCGTGCCAAGCAAATGCTCCATGAAGCGTTTGCGATCGTCCGCGAAACAACGGACGTACTCGATGCTATCGTACTCTTCGAACTGGCTGTCGTAGCGCTTATAGAGCGCGATGTCGTCGAGGCGCGCAAGCTCATCGCCGAAGCGCTGGCCATCGAACGCAAACGCGGCCCGTCGCGGATCGTTGCGGACTGTTTAGAGACCTGTGCCGGGCTGGCCATTGTCGAACACCAGCCGGTCCGAGCCGCTCGTCTCTACGGGGCTGCCGAGATGCTTCGATACACCATCGGCGCTCCGCTCAAGCCGTTCGACCTGGAGGTCTTCTACGATCCCTATCTCGAAGTCGGGCAGGCGCTGGTTTCCGAGTCGGCTTGGGAAGTTGCCTGGGCTGAAGGGCGCGCGATGCCGCTCGATGAAGCCATTGACTTCGCGCTCGCCTTTGCCGACGAGCCAGAAGCGCAGGCAGCTAACGTCTCACCTCTGCTTTCAAATCGAGAGACCGAGGTGCTGCGTTTGGTGGTCGAGGGCCGCTCGAACCAGGAGATCGGGGGCGAGCTCTTCATTAGCCCACACACGGCAGCGAATCACGTTGCCAACATCATGAACAAGCTCGGCGTCGATTCACGCACCGCCGCCGCAACCTGGGCTGTCAGAAACGGGCTGGACTGAGCGGCAAGCTAGCCCTCCAATAGTGAACGATCACTAGTCAGCTATCTCCTGGCCAATGACGAATCCGCGGGATGTGGACTGCGCCCGTTCCCGGCATGCTGTCTGTGTGGCAATCGAGACCACAACAGCAGTCAGGAAAGGATCCGGACGATGCAGGCTACAGCGACTTTGCCCCACACCAATCGACGCAGGTTCATCCCACTTGCCCTCGCGCTCGGATTGATCGCCACCGTCGCGTTGATCGCACTTCTGAACTGGGGTAGCGGCTCGGAGAGCGAAGCCGTTCATCGCCCGCTAGCGCCCGAATTCGTAAGCGCAGCTGGTCAGGCTCGTTTCCTTGCGATCAATGAACTGCCCGAGCCCGCCGTCTCAGCCCGGCCAGCTGTGAACTACCGCTTCCTTGAGATGAACCGTTTGCCGGAAGCACCCGTCGCGGCTGGAGCACTAGCCGGTCAATCTCTGTACCGATTCCTGGAATGGAATCTGGCGTTGGGCGGGAGCGACGCCGAGGGGCACTACCCGGTCAACGATCTGGATGGCCAGCCCAACTAGATGGTCGCTTTGCGATCGGTACCGGCGGCGGGGCAACCCGTCGCCGGTACTTTGTTTGACAGCTATAGTTCACGGTCATGGTGTCCGGAGATGTGCACGAGCGAGGTTGCTGTGCGGCTGGTGGCCTGGAATTGCAATATGGCGATGCACCGCAAATTCGATGCGTTGCTGAGTCTGAACCCCGACGTCGCGGTCATTAGTGAATGCGCAAACCACGAGCAACTTCAGGCTCGAGGAATCGACCTTGAGGGTATCTCTGGGCCAGTCTGGATCGGGGAGAACCAACACAAAGGGCTGGCCGTTTTCGGCTTCAACAACTACCGGATAGAACCGGCTGAGCCGGTCGGCTGGAGGTTGCGCCACATCATACCGGTGCATGTGAAGGGGGCGATCAACTTCAACCTGCTGGCTGTCTGGGCGCTAAACATGCAAGGCGGGATCACCCGCAAGCATCAGATTGGGCCGCTCCGGAGGGCACTGAGCCGCTATGGCGACTTTCTCACCGAATCTCCGGCGATCGTCGCGGGCGACCTCAATCACAACATCTTCTGGGATAAGCCTGGCTACCGCAACAACCACCGGACCAGCGTCGATCGGCTGGCGCAGATAGGTCTCGCCAGTGCCTATCATGCGTTCACTGGCGAGGCCCAGGGGAGCGAAACGACGCCGACCATCTACTGGCGGGACCGCAAGAAGGACGGCCCGGCCTACCATATCGATTACATCTTCCTGCCCCGCCAGTGGATTCCACACATACGCGAATTTGCCGTTGGCAGCTTCGAGGATTGGTGCGGCGCCGGTCTCAGCGACCACGTACCGTTGGTGGTTGACGTGGACATAACGTAGCGGCAGCTCTGCGGCACAGCGGAATTCGACAAGCGTCAACGGTTCACCACGAGAGGAGGCGTCGCTCAGGGTGACGTGGCGGCGCTCTTGCTTCTTCCGTCACTGCTCTATAGTGGCAGCCAGTAGAAGATAACCAGTCGAGAAACGAGGAAGATCGATGCCATACGTCGAAACGGAAACTCATGGAGAGATCTTGGTCGTGCGCATGAACCGGCCCGAGCGGCTCAACGCGCTCGGTTTCGATGTCCGATCCGGGCTTTCCGACGCGTTTCAGGAGTTTCGAGAGAGTGATCGGCTGGAAGTCGCGGTGTCTGACTGGCACAGGAAGGGCATTCTGTGCTGGCGAGGATATGAAGGAGTCAGTCGAACAGGGCGCCGTGAATAGCGCTGGCGATGCTTCTCGCAATGATCCGTTCATGCGGGGCACGTTGGAAAAGCCGGTCATCGCCGCGATCAATGGCTATGCGATGGGCGGCGGATTCCTGCTGGTCGAGCGGACCGACCTGCGGGTGGCGGCGAAAGGCGCGATCTTCGAGATCTCGGAGGCGAAGCGCTGGCTGCTCGGCGGCTACGACCACGGCTTCCTGGCCAACCTGCCGCACCCGATCGCGATGGAGATGGCCTTCGGGTTCCGTTTCACTGCCGAACGGCTCTACGAGGTCGGCTTCCTGAACCGGCTGACCGAACCCGACGATCTGCTGCCGGCCGCCTTCGAGATGGCCGGGCACCTGCTGACATTGCCACCGGCCTCACGCGTCAATACCCTTTACATGATGCGCCAGATGCGGCCTCGTGTTGCCCCGCCCTACAAGGATCTGGCCGAAAAGCTCCACCAGCACGGAGCGCTCGACGATCGCATGGAATCCCGCCGTGCCTTCGCCGAGAAGCGCGATCCGGTCTACCAGGGCTGGGATGACCCCTCCGACCGCTACAACCTGCCACGGTTGGAAGACGATGAGAGTGAATAGCGGCCCGTCAGCGCTCTCTTGCATAAACGTTGCCCATGTAGGAGGGTCCGGTTGCAATATCGGAAAACTTGCCATTTTGGAAACCACGTGGCATGGTTAGTAGCGTCAAAGACTCAGCAACTGGAATACAGGATGTCCCTGTCGGCCCGTTTGTCTGACAGAGGAGGAATCCTGTGAATCTTTACGTTGGAAATTTGAGCTTCGATACGACCGAGGATGGATTGCGCCAGGCCTTTGCGGCCCACGGCTCCGTCGATTCGGTTCGCGTCATCACCGATCGAGATACCGGCAACTCGCGCGGCTTCGGATTCGTTGAGATGAATGACAGCCAGGCCGGCCAGACCGCCATGATGGCGCTGAATGGTCAGGAACTCGATGGCCGCACACTCACCGTCAACGAGGCGCGCCCGCGCTCGCCCCGGCCCGACAATAATCGCAGTAGCTGGTAGGACACCGTCGATCAGGGCTTTTACAGCTGCTGTTCGACTCATCTGAAAAGACTGCAATCGGAGACGTCCCAGGGGTTTTGCCCCTGGGACGTTGGCGCACCAAGGACAGGCGTCGTTCTGAACGCGGCTCAATCTGAGCGCCGTGGACCGTCTGTCTGTGCATGAATACTGAGATATCGAGAGAAGTTACAACAATATGGTTACTACTTATAGAGGAGCTCCGGCCGAGCAGCCGCGACGGCAACGCTTCGTTGACGCGCCCCTGCCTCGCGTTGAGAGACTTGAGCGCCGGATTGCCGAGACGCGCATGACGGCCGCACTTGACGCTGACTGGGAACTGCTTCACCTCCGATCGAGAGCGATCGGCAAGTTGCTTGCCCAGGAGCTCGAGCCTACCCGGCAGATCGCGGAGGCGCGAAGAATTCGTGATGCGTCGCACCGGGCTGGTGACGCCCTGGGTCTACGGGCATTACGGCTCGGGACCGCGGGTCTGATGGCTAGTTGGTTGCAGTGGAGTGGCGCGAAAGAGGCGGCCCAGGCACTCAACCGGCAGTTCGCGGCTGATCAGCGACTGGGAATACCTGGTCTTGCCGATCTGGAGGATGAGCTTCGTGAGGCTCGGACCTGCGGATCGAAGGAGGAGTCTCAGCAATTGGAACGGCATTGCTGAAAGCAACGCCGTTTGTTCGCGGATACACCAGCGACAATCACGAAAGTCGTCTGGACGTGACTACATTTTGAAGAATGGAATGGTGGTTTGAATGCCGACACCTGGACCTGGCCGCAAGGCTGTGCTGCTTTTCTTCGTGGCCGGCCCGATCGTTGGGGCCATTTACGCTATAGCCAGACTCTGGCAGGATCTGATCGGCTGGGAAGAACTCGCCCTCTTCCTCGGCCTCTATCTTGCGACCGGTCTCGGCATTACGTTCGGGTATCACCGGTTGCTCACCCATCGCAGTTTCGAAACCGTTCCCGTCGTTAAAGCAATCGCATTAATCTTGGGCTCGATGGCCGTTCAGGGCGCGGCGATCGACTGGGCTTCTAATCATCTCAAGCATCATGCCCATTCCGATGAAGAAGGCGACCCGCATTCGCCGGTTGAAGGTTTCTTTCACGCCCATATTGGCTGGCTGTTCTCGGCTCCGGCGGCCGATCGCCAACGGTATGCCAAACGCCTGATGAACGACCGGCTCATCTCTTTCATCGATCGCACCTTTCTGGTGTGGGTGGTGCTCGGCCTGGCAATCCCGTACGCGATTGCCGGTTGGGAAGGTCTACTCTGGGGCGGGTTCGTGCGCATTGTGCTCGTCAACCACGTTTCCTGGTCGGTCAACTCGGTCTGTCACACGTTCGGTGCACAGCCGTTCAACATCAAGGATCAGAGCCGCAATCTCTGGATACTGGGCCTGCTCGCGTTCGGCGAGGGTTGGCATCACAACCATCACGCATTTCCGGCCATGGCCTTCCACGGCATGAACCGTCGACAGGTTGACCTGACTGCCTATATCATCCGGTTTCTGCGGCGCATCGGGCTGGTTTGGAATGTCAAACTGCCCTCTCCGGAGCTGGTCGCCCGCAGGCGCCGGAAGCCGGTCATTCAGCCGTAGGAGACGCGATAAGGCTCTACACCGGGATGGTGCAGCTGTAATGTGAGGCAGCCGGTCTGGTTTGCGGGAAAATGGCGTGTGTCATCGTCGTCGTTGACATACGTGCTTCCTCAGGCTGGACCGGCTGTCTGTGGCTCTGGTAGGCGGACATATTGGCCCCTTCTGGGTCCTTTCGGACGTGCCAAGATAGCTGATAGCATTGCGTCCGATTGGTCGATCAGAACCCGCATGAGATGTCACTATGGCCGGTACCGGATCAGAACCGAAACAACCAAAGAAGATCTCGGGCCTCACACAGGAAATCAATGCGCTGAGTGAGCGGTTCGATATTGCTGCCCGGCCCGCTGAGGCAGTAAACGAGCGCATCGAAGTCCTCTCTGAAGAGATGAGAATGCGGAAGGGGCGCTGGTACGGGCGTCTCTTCCAGAACTACATCAGCGACGATCCGGACGGGCTCGCAACCTTTATCGCATTCAACGCCATGTTCGCGTTCATGCCGGTGATTCTGACGCTGGCGATCATTCTTGCCCTGGTCCTTCGCCTCTTTACAACTGCCGACGAAGTTGCAAGCAACGAGTTGACGCTGGAACTGCCCATGGCGATCTCGGAGCCGGTCCGGCAGGTCATGGTTCAAAGCTCGGAAGGAATCCTGGGCATTGGGATCGTAACGCTGGCCGTGCTCTTCTGGGGTGGAACGCGATTCTACAACTCGCTCGATCTCGCGTTCGCGCGGATCTACCGAACGCAGCGCCGTCCCTGGGTCACCCGCAAGCTGGCCGGAATGATTATGGTTCCTCTCTTGTCGTTCGCGATCGTGCTCTCCGCGCTGATCGTTCCGGCTGTTGTTTCGCTGCTGCTATTGCCACTTGCTGCGTTGGCTGATTTCGGGCCAAGCCTCAGCTTCTACGTGGGCGCGGTCCTGATCTTCTATACATTTGGATTCCTGATGATGATCCTTGCCTACAAGATGATTCCGGTTCACTCGCCGACGTTTCGGGCGGCGTTGCCGGGCGCGGCCGTCGCTGCGCTGCTATTCATGCTGTTGGCGCTCAGTTTCCCGATATACTTGCGCTACTTCGACAGCTACAGCATTTACGGCGCGGTATTCGGCCTGATCCTGGCGATGATGTTGTGGTTCTACCTGGCTGCCCAGACGATCGTTATCGGCGCGGAGATCAACGCATTTTTCGAAGGGCGGCGGAGCGACGCCAGCGCGCCCGACGCGTCTGGGCCGGGGGATTTTGAAGCTAGATTCCGGGCGTGATCGCCGGCAAAGAGCGCGACGATGGCCCGGAGTTGCGCGGTCTGCTCCTCAAGCATTTCGCTGCCGCTGATCATATTGGAGAGGCGCAGGCCCTTGCTGGCGGGTTCTTCTCCCGGGCATATGCCGTTGCCATCGATAGCCGGGAGTATGTCGTCCGGCTCAATTCGGAGCCCCATGCCGCCGAGAGTTTCGCCAAGGATGCCTACGCCTGGCGGCATTTCAACTCGGCATCGCTCCCGATTCCACGCATCATCGTGATCGGCCGGACTCCTGAGGTCCACTACGCTATCAGCGAGCGGGCCGCCGGGCGTTCACTGATGGCATGCAGTCTAGAGGAACGACAGGCGGCGTTGCCAGCACTCCTCGATGCACTGGAGTCTGTCGGGCGATCCGATGTCATGTCGTCCAGTGGCTCCGGCGACTGGGGAAGTGACGGCAATGGCAAGTTCGAGAATTGGCGAGGATATCTCGCTTCCGTCATCGAAGATCATGATGAGGGCTACTACAAAGATTGGCATCGCTTGTTCGAAGACTCATTTCTGGAACGCGACGTTTACGAGGCGGTGTATGACCGGATGCTGGAGCTTCTGGCGAGATGCCCGGAGCAACGGAGTCTGATCCACAATGACTTCCAGTTCGAGAACCTTCTCTGGGATGGAAGGCGAATCACTGGCGTCATCGACTGGGCCAATGCGCTCTACGGAGATTCGCTCTACGACGTTGCCTGGCTTTCATGGCTGTCAGTCCACCCTGAAGGGTGGTTCGACGATGGCGCGCGGATCCTGACAGACCGTTTCTCTGGCGCGGCAGGCTTTGCCGGGCGCCTTGCCTGCTACCAGCTTCATATTGGACTCGACCATCTGCGTTTCTACGCCAGGAACGACCAGCGGGCCAACTATCAGATGTGTCGTGATTGGTTGGTCGGGCTGATTTCAGGAGCCACCGGCTAAGATTCGACTGTAGTGTCAACGATGAAATGGTTGCCTGATGCTGGACCCTGACAGCAGAATGTGAGGAACGTCAGTGATGGATGAAAAGAGTCAGGTCGTGCTGGTAACGGGCGCGGCGCGCGGTCTCGGCTGGGGGATTGCCCGGGCATTCGGGCTCGCTGGCGCGCGAGTATGCGCGACAGATATCAATGAACACGAACTCGAGCAGTGCGCCAGGGATCTTGACGCTGACGGATCGGAGTACCTGACACTCTGCTCCGACGTTGCCGATCTTGACGCCTGCAATCAGGTCGTTGCCGATATCGTTGGACGCTGGGGACGGCTTGATGCGGTCGTCCACAATGCGATCTACATGCCGCTGGTCACCTTCGACGACACGACGCCGGAGGAGTGGCAGCGGCAGCTCGACGTCGGGCTCGGAGGGCTGTTCAACCTCACCCATGCCGTCTGGGGACAGATGAAGGCGCAGGGAGGCGGTCATATCATCGGCGTCGCCAGCGGTTCCAGCTTCCGGGGCTTCAAGGAAGAGATCGCTTACTGCACGATCAAGCATGGCGTTGAGGGCTTTGTGAAGGCCCTCTCGCTCGAAGCCGCCGAATACGACATCGCCCTGAACACGATCGGTCCTGGCGCGCCGATCAAGCCAACCCGGATGACCCGCGCCGAACTCGACCAGCTTCCGGAGGAAGAGAAGGGCTCCTGGGCTGATCCGCTTGAGCTCGGCAAAGCCTGGGTCTGGCTCGCCTCCCAACCACCGTCGCGCATCAACGGCCACCGTCTCGATGGCGGCGTGATCGCGGCGACGCTCGCCCGCGAAGGCGACGAGTTCGACTTCATCCCCGAGAAGGTCACGATGTATCCAGACGACTACCGCGCCCGCCAGGAGTGGTATGACAACTATGTTGATTAACACTGGGCAGGCGCCTGGAGTTGAAGTGAATAGCTGTGACCGCTGCCAGCCTTTGCTGTTGGCAGCGATCACACACTTCCGGGAGTCCATCGGATCAGAGTCGATGAAAGACTATTTTCGGCCTCGACCGGTCAGCCACCGGGTTTAGTCCCGACGCCGATGTGAACTTTGTTACGGAGAACGGCTTTCCGGTCGCCTTCCGACCGTTCTCGCAGCATGCCGTTGAGCACCTGCTTAACCGTGGCTCGCTGGTCGTCGGTCAGATCACTGGTGATCATGGTGGCGATTGGGTTGCTACTGAGCACCCAGTCCCACATCTCCTGCCCGGTGTGGAATTCAAGCAACTCGGCTGTCTCACAAACCTGGATATCGATGAGCCCAGCTTTAGCGAGGCGTTGACAGAGTACATCAGGGTTTGACGCCTGAAATTCGAGTGGCGGTGGATCACTGGGTATCCCCGCGAAGTCAGGCACGACCGCCTGTAGAGCGCTGATGAACACCCCGAGGAAGTCAATCTCTTGCGGATAGCCGTAGGCAATGATCAGCACCCGGCCACCCGGCTTCGTCACTCGAACCATCTCCCGCAATGCAGCTTCCTGGTCGGGAACCAGCATGACGCCGAAGAGGGAGCCCGAGATATCGAAGCTATCGTCACCGAATTCCAGGGAGTGGCAATCCATAACCCTGCCCTCTGCGCCGGTGAGGCCTTCCTCACCCACCCGCGCTTCGAATTGTTCGATCATCGCTGGGGACCAGTCGATGGCAACGACCCGTGCACCGGCACGAGCAGCGGGAAGGCTTAGCCCGCCGGGCCCGGCGGCGACATCGAGAAAGCGGTCGCTGGACTTGAGATGGGCCAGAGTCAGGGCCTCCTGTGCCAAACTCTCCTCCCCGGGCGCAACATAGCGGTCATACCCTTCGGCAATTGCATCCCAGGCTTCCATTGGTGCCACCGGCGGGTGAGCGTCTGTGGATTGGGTTGGGTTCGCTGTCATGTCTTCCTCATTCTTTCTGCTGGTTGTCAAATGTGTCGCAGATCTGCTCTATAGAGATCGTAGAGAAGAGGGTGCATGCAGACTTCCACCGAATGCCCCAATTCACTGCCGAAGGCGTGGGTATTTCTGTGTATTGCGCTACTCGGTGTTAGCGGACGATGCCCTGCTGGAACGCGTAGGCGGTGGCCTCTGAGCGAGATGAGAGGTCCAGCTTGGTAAAGATGTTGCTGACGTGGCGCGCGACCGTCTTCTCGCTGATGAACAGCGCATCGGCTATCGCCCGGTTGGTTTTGCCGGTGGAGAGTAGGACCAGCACCTCGCGTTCGCGAGGGCTCAGATCTTCAGGCTTAGATTGCCCCGTGATTTGTAGGTGATGTTCGAGTTGCTTGATGTCTGGTGTCGCCTCGAGTTTAGTAAGCAGCGATACTGCAGCATCGAATTCCAACTCAGCACCGCCGTAGTCACCGAGTTCAGTGTAGGCGCGACCAATGAGAATTCGCAGACGCGCGAGTTCGTAGGGTGTATTGAGCTGGCGCCAGAGTCTTCCCGCGTTCTGCAGATCGGCGAGCGCTACGCGAGCGTCACCATCGAACAACATTACAGCGCCGCAGGCGTGGGCTGCGAGCGCGTGTAGATAGGGAGCGTCAAGCTCCGTGCAGATCGCTCGAAGTTCATCTACTGCTGGTTGAGCGGCTTTGAGATCATGCGCTTCCAGACTGATCTCCACGAAGGCCGGCAGAAGTTTTGCTCGATCATTCCAGTTCGTTGTTTCATCCAGGGAGCGCCGAATTCCCGCGACGGCTTCCGCCATGTTGCCCTGCGCCATGCGAAGGAGTGACATGCCTGGCTCTGGACTACGGCCGGCCCGACTTGCCTGCCGGTATGCCTCCTCTGCTGCTGAGAACAGGCCGCGCAATCGCTGGATCTCACCGAGCTGGTAATACGCTGAACCCAGGGTGTCCCAGGAAGTCGGAGTGGAAAGTAACTCGCACGCTTGTTGCGCTGCATCGAGCGCTTCAGGCCAGTTGCCCTGCAGCCGAAAGATCTCGCAACGAAGGATCAAGCAGTTCCCATGGAAGGGCACCAAATCAGGCTGTGAATCGCACCAGCGCGAAAGCGCCTCTGTCCATTCGCGCGCCCGGCGCAAATCGAACACCGCGTGGCACATGTCGATCGTCGTGCAGTAGGCGATGCCGGTAAGGATCGGATAGAGCTCGCCGCTCGTCGCCGCGACCATGATTTCATCAAGCAGCGCCATACCCTCGTCGGTGCGCTGCCGAATAATGAGAGCCTGACTCTGGCCGAGATGGGCAAAGGTCAGTAGATCGAGATCCGCGAACTTCTGAGCAATATCGACCGCCTCAATGAAGCCAGGATATGCTCCCTCTATGTCACCAGAAAACAGAGTCGGCAACGCTGTGAAGACGCAGAGCCACCCATGTTCCGGACAGTCTTTTGGCACGTTTTCGAGCACACGCCTGCCGCGGGCGATCCAACCCATTGCCGGCGCCATGTCACCCCTGAAGAGAAGCCCGCACGCCTGCCAGAAGGCGCACCGCGCTGCACGGGGCCGGTCACCTTGGCGAAGTGCTGCCTGATGCGCTCGCATCCAGGCCTCAGCACATTCGTCATCCTGACCGAGCATATAGGCGCTCAGGGCTAATCGCTCGAGATCTTCGACAGTGAGATTCCCTTCTTCGGCCGCCGCCGAAAGCTTTGTGAACTGATCCGCCCAACCCTGCACATCGTCGATGGGGTGACTGCTTCCGTATGCGCTTGTTGACAAAATGGTTACCTCAACCTCTCGCGGCAGCTTCGAACTCGCGGGAGAGAGCCGTCATCAAATCGTGGTCTCAATGAATCAGTGTAACCGAGCGGTGGCTTCCTAAGGTGCCCACAGAACAGATTTGTTGCAGAACCGGCAACGGCGGGCATTTGCTCCGTCACTCGGCACCGCTACTGTTCGCGGAACGATTTCGAGGATGGATTACTAGAGAACGAGTGCCGCGGAGACGGCTCGGCGCAACGCTCGCTCGCGCCTCGGAACCGTCGATCTTCGCGCAGTGGAAGACAGGCTATCGGACACTGTAAGCGCAAGCGCTGTAAAGGGCAGGGATGCGGTGTCTGCCGGGCGGTCAAAAGCGGCTGAGATGGTCACTCGCTCGCCTCTGTCGGTGACAATCAATTCCAATGCCCCTGGCAAACCAATTCAGAGCGCCTAGCGAGTTGCTTCCGACCGCGAGTAGCTAGCCAGTGGGCTGACAGATGCGGCACTGTCCAGAATGCGCGTTCCGGACAGTGCGGTTGAGGCTGCTGTTCTTCGTTCTGACATGCAACCCGAAAAGGGAATAGGGCTCTATGTCGCCTGTAACGACTCCAGCACGTCCAGCTTGGTTGACCGCCAGGCCGGGATGAGCGACGCAATCAGCCCGAGGACCGGCCCCAGCACAATGACTAGCAGGAGTGTCAGGGGAAGTCCAAGTGAGATGTTGCTATCTACCTCGCGGTTGATCGTGAAGATGAGTGCCCATCCAAAGAACAGACCTAGCGCGACACCGGTGAACGTCCCAAGCGCCGCAATGACAACCGATTCGAGCCGCACCATGTTCTTCACCCGTTCGTCAGTCATACCAACGGCACGGAGCAACCCGAGCTCGCGCCGCCGTTCGATGATCGACAGTGACAGGGTGTTGATGATGCCGATCAGCGCAATGATCACACTCATGGCAAGCAGGCCATTGACCGCGTTGATCAGGAAGTCGAAGAGACCACCAATAAGTCGTCCTATGGCATTACCTTCGGTAAGCGTGATGTCCGGGCGAAGGTTGACGAGATCTTCGATCTCATCGGTTGTTTCGGTGTGAGCGCCGGTCGCGACATCGATGAACGCCACGGTTGGGGCAGTATCTCCTACAAGCGAGTCGAATGTTTCCTCATCGACGAGATTTCCCGTCGCTATCGTGTCAAGGGAACTCTCGATGATGGCGACTACCTCGAGATCCAGGGTGTCGCCGGTATTGTCGGCAACTTCTACGGTCGCACCGATCGCTGGCGTTGTCGTAGGATCACCCGTGTCGGCAACCGCGATTGTCCCCGGGCCCAGGTCGTCCAACGAGCCTGCACTGGCCGATAGCTTGGCGACGCTTTGAAGTTCCGCTATGTCGCCAGTGCTAAGAAACCCGGGTAGGCCGTCGATAGTGACAGACTCCCGCCGGAATGGGACAACAACTTCCACATCGTCCACTTCCAGGATGCTCGAAACCAGCTCGTCATCGATCGTTCCACCGTCACTCGAGATCAGGAAGTCGGCCGAAGAGAGATCCTTAATCTCGGCGACGGCGAATTCTTTCAGGCTCGTGCCTGCGACGAGGACGAACGAAACGAGGAAGACGCCGATGAGAAGCGCATTCGCTGTGGTAGCAGTGCGCTGCGGATTGCGAGCGGTATTGTCAACCGCCAGACGTCCTTCCAGACCGAAGATGGACATTACCGGGTGCGCCACGCGTGAGCCGTACACTGCGATCATTGGCCCGGCGATGATCACGCCGACGAAGAACACCAGAGCGCCGGCGGCAATGATTGGCCACGAACTGCCGATAAGAAGTGCGACAGCGCTTAGTCCAAGAATTGCCAGTGTGACGGAGATCCGTCGACGGGAGATCGTCGTCGTCTCGGCGGCAGACGCTCTGAGGGCTTCGATCGGTTCGGTTCGCGCCGCCCGGCGCGCTGGAATCATTACTGACACGACGGTGATGACCGTGCCGAGCAGGATTGCGCTAGTGACGTTCGACGCGCTGATTGATACCCCGCTTCCTGGCAGAGAAATATTGAACGCCTTCAATACTTCAACGAGTATGAACGTTAGCGCGAAACCGGTGACGATCCCGAGCGCAGATCCGACGACGCCGATGATGATCCCTTCGTACAGTAGCGACGACATAATCTGGCGCGGGGTCGCGCCGATTGCCGCCATCACGGCTAGCTCGCGGATACGCTGGGTCACGATCACGTTGAAGGTGTTGTAGATGACGAAGCCCCCGACGAGCATGGCCAGAATGGCGAACGCCTGGAGACCCTGCTTGAGGATTCTGCCCGGCGCGCCAATCGCATCCTTCTTGTCCTGAAGGAACTCTTCGCCTGATTGAATTTCAAAGCCGCCCGGGACGAGCCCCTCGATATTGGTCACAAGCTCAGACTGCGGGAGGTCGCTGCGCAGATAAATCTCTTCGTATTCGACTATCCCCGAGGTAAGCCAGTTGAATGCATCCTCCTGGGATAGATAGACACTGCCTCCGGAGTCGATTGCATCGCTTTCACCGAACTTGCTGATACCGACAATCTCAACTTGCTGCTGCCCTGCCAGGGTGAGCAGCGTCACGGAGTCGCCGACTGCGAGATCTTCATCGTCAGCAGTGCCCTGATCGACCGCGATCTGCCCGGCGCCGGCAGGCGCCGATCCCTCGACAATTTCGACCGGGTTGAGTTCTTCGTCGTCTATCCAGAGATGGCCCGTCGCGTTGTCGGCAAATGTGCTGCCGTCGTCGGCGAGAAAGGCCACGGATCCCGTCACGATGCCGGCGCTACCATCAACACTATCAGCAGTGAAGATGCGGTCGGCTGCATCGCCGGAGATTCTTATCTCGTCGACGTGGGCATCCTCGGCGGAGGATTCATCCGCGACGATTGCTGCGTCGACGCTTCCGTATTGACGAGCTACGTCTCCTTCCAAAACACTGATGACACGATCTGAAATGAAGCCAGTGGCGGCGAAGAAGGCCACGCCTGTGATAATCGCGACGAGGGTTGCAATGTATCGAGCTGGATTGTGGCGCACGCCGCGCATTGCAATGAGCAGCATGTCAGTTGACCTCGAATTGCTTCATGCGGTCGAGGACGCGATCGGTCGTCGGCGCCTGCATCTCGTCGATTATCTGGCCGTCGGCCAGGAAGAGGACGCTGTCTGCGAAAGAGGCCGCGTGCGGATCATGTGTCACCATGACGATCGTTTGGCCGGTTTCATCGACAGCCTGACGCATGAACTGAAGCATCTCCGTGCCGGTCCGGGAATCCAGCGCGCCAGTTGGCTCGTCAGCGAAGACGATTTCGGGTTTCGGTACGAGTGCGCGGGCGACCGCAACGCGCTGCTGCTGACCGCCCGAGAGCTGACTCGGCAGATTCTCGAGACGGTCCCCCATGCCGACGGTCGTGACGATCTGGTTGAACCACGCCTCGTCCGTTTCACGACCTGCAAGCGTCAACGGCAGGTTGATGTTCTCGCGCGCCGTCAGGGTCGGTATGAGGTTGTATTGCTGGAAGATGAACCCGAGCCGATCGCGCCGCAAGAGTGTCAGATCCGTTCTGGAAAGACGGGAAATGTCCGTCTCGCCGATGAATGCTGATCCTGACGTCAGCCGGTCAAGCCCGGCGACACACTGCATCAGCGTGCTCTTGCCGGAGCCGGAAGGGCCCATGATCGTCGTGAATTTCCCGGTCGGAAAATCGACGGTTACGCCGGCGAGTGCGTGAATCATGGCCTCGCCTTCACCGTAGGTCTTCACGGCGTCAACGGCACGCGCGGCCGCACCGTTCATCACCATTGCAGTCATTCATCGCGTCCAATCATCAGACAGAATCACCCTCGAACCGCCTATCCTGGGGATAATCCGGCGGGAAGCCCCATGCGTAAAGAGCGGTATTGCCACCAACATCGAGCTGTGCCGACCGGGGCCCACGCTGGCGTACGCTATCACGCTACGAGTAGCCAGAACATACACCTTTTGGACCATGGGCCGCGCATTCATCTGGATTGAGGTCAGATCAGTCCAACACAGGGGATTCAATCTCCCGAGCCAGGTCGCTTCCGAGACGATGTATCCCGACGCTACTGCGCTCGCCAGGATTGGTACGACAACTACCCGGAATAGCCATCGGGCCAATGGCTTGGAAGGTTGACATCGTATCTCGACGGCTGTAGTATTCACCTGATTGGTTATTTATCCGAACGGTTGAATACAGAATGACGGTGACGGATCAGCTCAGCTTGACCTTTGGGGCGCTCTCCGATCCAACACGGAGGGCAATCCTGGCCCGTTTGGCCGATGGCGAGGCGACCGTAACCGAGCTTGCCGAGCCTTTCGAAATGAGCTTGCCGGCCGTCTCGAAGCACCTCAAAGTGCTGGAGCGTGCCGGTCTCATCACCCGTGGCCGGGAAGCCCAGTGGCGCCCGGCGAGTTTGGATCCCGAGCCACTCAAGGAAGCGGCCGGCTGGCTCGACGACTACCGCCGCTTCTGGGATGAGAGTTTCGACCGCTTGGACGACTATCTCAGAGAACTTCAGCAGAAGGAGAAGTAGTGTGACTGTGACGCACAGGGGTGGCTCGACGACCTTCGCGACGCCGACTGACCGGGAGATCGTCATCACCCGGGTCGTCGATGCGCCGCGCGAGCTCGTCTTCGAAATGTGGACTAGCTGCGAGCACCTGCCGCGCTGGATGGGACCGGCCGTCATGGAGATGACCGGCTGCCGGGTCGATCTTCGCGAGGGCGGTTCCTGGCGCTTTGAATGGCGAGGTCCCGACGGCTTCGAGTTGGGCATGAGTGGCGTCTACAAAGAGATCGCGCCACCGGAACGGCTCGTTTCAACTGAAATGATGGGCGGCTATTCAGATGAATTGTTGAGCACGCTCATGCTCACCGAGGAAGACGGCATAACGACGATCGCGAACACGGTTCTTTGCCCATCGAAGGAAATCCGCGACGCCATGCTCGCATCGGGTATGGAGGACGGTGTTGCCGAAGGCTTCGAGCGGATGGACGAGTATCTGCGCGAACTCAGCAGGTGATAACCGCGGCGTGACGCTGGCCAGCAGTTGTGACTTACGTTGGGTAAGGAAATGCATGAGGTCAATGTGGACCTCTACTCGCGGAAAGATCACGGGAGATCAACCATGGGAACCGTAGGCGTTGGACTGGCGATGTCACTCGGCGGCTTCATCGCCCGGGCCAATCACTAGCTGGAAGGGAGGCAGCTCCCATGAACGATCGCCAGCGAACCATCGTCGAGCAACTCGACGTTCAGCCGGATGACAGGGTGCTTGAGATTGGCTGTGGACACGGCGTTGCCGCGACCTATGTCTGCGAGCAACTTGTTGGGGGTCGTTATCTCGGCGTCGACCGATCAGCCAAGATGGTGAAGACCGCAATGCTCAGAAACGCGGCATTCATCGAGGATGGCAGGGCGGAGTTCCTGCAGGCGGATCTCGAGGATCTCGACCTGGGAGAGCGCTGTTTCGACAAGATCTTCACTGTCCGGGTTGGTCTGTTCCATCGCGATCCGGAGCGGGCCCGCGGCATAGTCGAGCGCTGGCTTGCGCCGGGCGGAAAGATCACGACCGTTTACGACGGGCCATCGACGCCTGGCTCGTATTGACCACTCATGCGAATTCAAAGGGGATTGACCATGAACATCGTGACATCGAAAGATGGCGCTTCCATCGCATTCGACCGGTATGGCGAGGGCCCGCCGTTGGTACTCGTTGCCGGGGCAACGGCCACCCGGTCAGCCGAAGTATCTCTTGCAACATTTCTGGCAAAGCACTTCAGCGTGTTTGCCTACGATCGGCGCGGCCGCGGTGATAGTGGAGATGTCGCTCCATATGCTGTCGAGCGCGAGATCGAGGATCTCGCTTCGATCATCGCCGCGGCCGGTGGGGCCGCCTTCGTGTTCGGCCATTCGTCCGGCGCGGTTCTGGCTCTCCGTGCGGCGGCAAGCGGGCTCGCCATTCCCAGGCTGGCGGCCTACGAGCCACCGTTTATTGTCGATGACAGCCGCCCTCCGTTGCCAGACGACTACGTAGGGCATCTGAATGAGCTCATCTCCGACGGGCAGAGCGGCGAAGCAGTCGCCTATTTCATGACGGTGGCTGTTGGAACACCCGCCGAATACGTTGCCCAGATGCGTGATCATCCGATGTAAGAGTCATCGGTGAAAGTGGCACATACCATCGCCTACGACGGCATGATCATGGGAGACACGATGTCCGGCAACCCGTTGGCGGCTGAGCCGTGGTCATCGGTGGGCGTGCCGGTGCTTGTGATGGATGGCGGGAATAGCGAGCCGTTCATGCACAGTGGAGCGCAAGCGCTTGCCGATCTTCTCCCCAACGCGCAGCATCACACCCTGGAAGGCCAGGACCACGGCCCTGCTGACGATATCCTTGCTCCCATCCTGCTGGAGTTCTTCGCCACCTGTTGAGGTCCTGTTTTCGAACCGGACTCATTGACGCAAGATTTGAAACTATCAGGAGAACGAAATGAACGATGACGTTCAGGGACGGTATGCACCGGTCAACGGCCTCGAGATGTACTACGAGGTACACGGCGAAGGCGCGCCGCTCGTTTTGTTGCACGGCGCATACATGACGATTGAGCAGTTTGGGGATCTTCTCCCTGCGCTGGCAGAATCCCGGCAGGTGATTGCCGTCGAGCTACAAGGACACGGGCGTACTGCCGACATCGACCGCCCGATCACCTACGAGCAGATGGCTGACGATGTTGCCGGTCTGATTCGTCATCTCGATCCCGAACAGGTCGATGTCTATGGCTTCAGCATGGGCGGCGGCGTGGCCATCCAGCTAGCCGTCCGGCATCCCAATCTGCTCCGCAAAATTGTCGTAGTTTCGGCCGGCCATACCTACGATGTGATGCCTGCTGAGCTATCCATGATGTTCGAGTCGATCACGCCCGAGATGTTCGCCGGTTCGCCATTCGAAGCTGCCTACCTGGAGGTCGCGCCGAACCCGGATGATTTCCCCAATCTGGTTGCGAAGCTCAAGCAGCTTGATCTTACGCACTTCGATTGGACTGAGCAGGTCCGCGGCCTTCAGCTGCCCGTCCAACTCATCGTTGGAGACTCCGACATCGTCCAGCTGGAATATGCCGTCGAGATGTTCAAGTTGCTCGGTGGCGGGGTTTTTGGCGACATGGCTCCAATGCCCGCCTCGCAGCTTGCGATCCTGCCTGCTACCTCGCACCTGGGCATCCTGGAACGTGGCAACTGGATCGTGCCAATCGTCAGCGCGTTCCTCGACGCGCCGCTGCCTGAGCCGGAGCAGTAACACTGGAGATCGTTGCCAGCCGCAGGATAGAACGTGCGCAGCGTGTGCGTTGTCAGCGGTTGGTCATGCCGTCAGCCTGTAACAGGTGATGGTTCATAGCCTGGGAAGGTGAGGACGAACATGCTGCATAGGTGGAGGTGGCCGCGGGACCTGGTCGAGCGGTGATCACGCCTTGGTGCATTCGCCCAGGTGTTCCCTGCGGAGGTCAGCCATGATCTGATCCCAGTAGGCCGGGCCACCTTCTTCGAGTATGCAGGCCAGGCGCTCCGGGCCGGGGCTGACTGTCAAGTGGTGACGACCCCAGATCGCGATCTGGGCGAGGACGGGTGTCAGGGCGATCGACTTCTCGGTCAGGCTGTAGATGATCCGCTGCTTGTGGGTCGGGTCAGAGGAACGGGTGAGCATCCCAGCTTTGACGAGCATCTTCAGACGGTCGGAAAGGATGTTCGAGGAGATGCCTTCGTTCGATTCCAGCAAATCACGGAAGTGGCGCTTCCCGAGGAGGATGATGTCCCGCAGGATGACCAGGCTCCAGCGGTCGCCGAGCAGCTCGACTGTGAGGTTGATCGGGCAGCCCGATCGGTGTTCTTCGTCCATTTCTACCCTTATGTTCTGTCCCCCTTGCATTATCCTATCACCATCGCTACACTACAACCAGTTGTACTTTCGTATCGGTTTTATGTTCTACATGTACGGACATTGCGGTCCGTAGCGTACTGAGAGGAGAACGGACATGAACCTCCCACCGATCGTTTCAGCAGATGAATGGCAAGCTGCTAACGAGGCCATGATCGCGAAGGAGAAGGAAGCGACCCGCGCCCGCGACAGGCTCAACGCCGAGCGCCGCCGGATGCCGATGGTGAAGATCGAGAAGGACTACACCTTCGAGGGACCGAACGGGCCGGTCACGTTTGCTCGACCTCTTCGATGGCCGCCGTCAGCTCTTCTCTACCACTTCATGTTCGATCCTGATTGGGACGAAGGCTGTGGTGGCTGTTCGATGTTCGTTGACAACTGGGCCACCCCGCCCATCTCCAGGCGCGCGACACGTCGTCGCGCTCGTCTCGCGGGCGCCGCTGGAGAAACTCGAAGCGTTCGGGGAGCGCATGGGCTGGGAGAATCTGCCCTGGTACTCGTCGTTCGACAGTGACTTCAACTTCGACTTCGGCGTCTCCACCGATGAGGATGAGACCTTCGGGCTGAGCGTCTTCTTTCGTGACGGAGACGATGTCTACCGGACCTACTTCACCGACCGGCGCGGCGTCGAGTACCTCGGTAGCAACTGGAGCTTCCTCGACCTGACGCCGCTTGGCCGTCAGGAGACTCTGGGAAGACTCGCCCGATGGCTGGCCGCAGTCCGAACCCTATGTTTGGTGGCGACTATCACGACCACTACGCCGACTAGTCACCCGGCATATCAGCCGGCCGACTGGCATAGACGGCGGACACGGTACAAGCAGGCTCGAACGGAGCTCATGATGCGAAAGATCACGGCAGGATTGTTCATTTCGCTCGATGGCGTCATCGAAGCGCCGCATGAGTGGCACTTCCCCTATTTCAACGACGAGATGGGGGAGACTGTCGGGACGCAGATGGGGGCCGTCGGACTGCATGCTGCTTGGCCGTGTCACCTATCAGGAGTTCGCCAGTTTCTGGCCCGACAAGACCGAAGACGAAGTGGAGATTGCCGACTACATGAACAACACGCCGAAGTTCGTCGTCTCAACGACCCTGGATTACGGTCGATGAGTGGCAGAATTCGACGCTTCTCAATGGCGATTTCGTCGAGGAAATCACTAAGCTGAAGCAGCAGGAGGGAAGAACATCGGCGTTACCGGCAGCGCCACCCTCGTGCGATCGCTGTTACAGCACGGTTTGCTCGACGAATTGCACTTGCTGGTCCATCCGATCGTCGTCGGCAGTGGCAAGCAACTCTTCCCGGACGGGACCGGTCAGATTCCGCTGAAGCTGCGTCGATTCGAAGGTCTTCGACAACGGGGTCCTGTCGCTCGTCTACGCTCCCGACAAGGCTCAGGGCGACGAGGCATGATGACCGGGGGATGACCAGTAACGCGCTGGCGGCGCTCGACAACGGCAGACTCGTCGTCGTCAACGGCGTCGAGCTGTGCGTTGAGACGTTCGGTAGCCCGGACTGATCCGGCTATCCTGCTGATCCACGGCGCAACGACGCCGATGCATGGCTGGGCGAAATCGCGACGCCAGCGCTGGTGATTCACGGCGCAGAAAATCCCATCGTTCCAGCCGGCCATGCCGGGGCGCTGGCGCGAGAACTTCCGGGCGCTGAACTGCTCATGATGGAATGCGCCGGACATTTGTAGCTTCGATCAACCTGGGACACCGTCGTCCCGGCAGTGCTAGCGCACACCTCGCGTTGATCGAAGGGCGCGAGAAACCGCAATGGAGCGGCCCAATGCGACGACCGCAACCAGATCGCCAGCGTTGGCGATGACGGAGCGCAGCACGAGCCCGCGATGGCCGGTCAACGCCGATCCGGCGCCGGGCTCACTTTATGAAGGAGAATAGCAATGACCACAACCACACGTTCGACTGAACTCGTCAACGAGTACGAAGAGCTCCAGAGTGCCGCTGTGGAGACGCTTTTGGCCTGCACCGATGTGGAGTGGCGGCTGACGACCAGAGCCGAGGGCTGGACGGTCGCGGCGACGGCTCACCACATGGCAATCGTCCAGCGAGCGTTCGTCCGGATGGTCGAGATGTTCGCGGCCGGCGAGACCTATACGCCTTCGGGCGACATGGACCGCATTCACGCCAGCAACGCCGACCACGCCAGGGAGTATGCCGGAGCGGACAAGATCGATACGCTCCAGATCCTGGAATCGAGCGGCGCGGAGATGGCGGCGCTGATGCGCGGCCTCGATGATGGTGATCTCGCGCGGAGCGCCGGAACCTTTGGAGGCAATGATCTTACCGTCGCTCAGGTGCTCGACTACGTCGTCATCGGCCACCTCGGAGAGCACCTTGCGAGCATTCAGGAGACAATCGACGCATGAGCGAGTGAGACCATGACCCAGCTAGGCCTTTCCTGAACATACGGAGGTGGATATGCAAAGCGTCGTCTATCTCCGCCAGCCGCAAGGTTGATGTGCTCGTTCCCTCACTGGAGAGGAGAATCAAATGACAGTGGCAGGCTTGTCCACGGACCGACTCGATCGAATGCAAGGTGTTCTCGCCAGCCATGTCGAATCTGGTGCTGTGCCGGGCCTTGTCGCGCTCGTTAGCAGGCGGGGCGAAACCCGCGTTGAAGCGCTCGGCACGATGGCGCTCGACGGCGACGAACCGATGCGGCGCGACACGATCTTCCGGATCGCTTCGATGACCAAGCCGATCACCGCTGTCGCGGCGATGATCCTGATCGAAGAATGCCGGCTGCGACTCGATGATCCGGTTGACGAGCTCCTGCCAGAGCTGGCTGACCGGCAGGTGCTGAAGCGCATCGACGGACCGGTGGATGACACTGTGCCAGCCAATCGCCCGATTACAACGCGGGATCTGCTGACGTTCACGCTGGGCTACGGCCTCATCATCGCTACTCCCGGAGCTTATCCGATCCAGCAGGCAATCGAGGATCTGGAGATCGTGAGCTTTGGCCCGCCGGACCCGGTCAACCCGCTCCTTCCCGACGAGTGGTTGAAGCGTCTCGGCACGTTGCCATTGATGCACCAGCCTGGTGAGCAGTGGATGTACAACACGGGCTCCTATGTGCTTGGCGTGCTTATCGCCCGCGCCTCCGGACAACCGTTCGAGGACTTTCTGCGCGAACGTATCTTTGACCCGCTTGGCATGCGCGACACCGCTTTCTTCGTCCCGCCAGAGAGGCTCGACCGGCTGGTGACGAGTTACTGGACGAATCCGGAAACGGGAGGTCTCGACTTCTTCGATGGGCCGGAGAACAGCCAGTGGAGCAAGCCGCCGGCATTTCCGGATGGAGGCGCCGGGCTCGTCTCAACCGCGGATGATTTGCTTGTGTTCGGCAAGATGCTGCTCAACAGTGGTGAATATGAAGGGCAGCGCATCCTATCGCGACCGGCCGTTGAGCTTATGACGTCCGATCATCTGACGCCCGCTCAGAAGGGGGCGACGGATGGTTTGTCGCTGATTCTCGGTCGTCGTGGTTGGGGCTTCGGGGTCTCGGTGGTCACCCAGCGAGAGGACATCGATTCGACGCCAGGCAAGTTCGGCTGGGACGGCGGGCTTGGAACTTCCTGGTACGTTGATCCTGCCGAAGAGATGATCACCATATTGCTTACCCAAGCATCGTTCACATCCGCCCGTGCTCCGGAGATCATTCAGGATTTCTGGACATCGGCCTACCAGGCGATTGACGATTGAAGTGAGGAAGGACAGCTGATGTCTGAGCCGGTTGTAACAACGCTGACGGGCGCTGGCCAGGAACTGGTCATGATCCGCGTCTTCGATGCGCCGCGTGAGCTGGTGTTCAAGATGTGGACCGATCCGGAGCATGTCGCCAGGTGGTGGGGGCCAAAGGGTTTTACGAACCCGGTCTGCGAGGTAGACGCTAGACCTGGCGGCAGGATCGAGATCCACATGCAGGGCCCGGATGGCCAGATCCATCCGATGGCCGGGACCTTCGACGAGGTTGTTGCGCCCGAACGGATCGTCCTGACTTCCGGTGCAATCGAAGATGAGCAGGGAGAACCACAACTCCTCGTTCACACGACGGTGACCTTCGAGGATGTCGAAGGCGGGACCAGGCTGACAATGCATGCCGTCATCCTCAGAGCGACCGGCGAGGCAGCGGGCGCAGTCGCTGGCATGGAACAGGGCTGGACCGAGACGCTCGACAGGCTGGCCGAACATCTGGCAAAAAGTTGATTCGTGGCTGGTGTTCGGGCCACCGATCACAACGACGATTGGCGCTGTGGACCAGGCTCGATCCGGAGTGCAGACGATACCGCCGTCGGTGCACTGGCGTACTTGGGGAGCTGGCCTTTTAGCCTTGCCTAGAAGCTCCCCGGTGGCTTTCCCTGAGCGCCAGCTTCGCGCTGCGGTGCTCACCTTGGGACACGGCCTGGAATCGAGCCTCGGAGGAGTTGACATGACTCTCAGTCACCATTAGAGTGAAGTAGAATATCTGTTCTTCCTGTACGGACAGATGGTCCGATCGAAGACGATGAGTTTGACATACACTGAGTTTAGGCGAGCATCTCAAAGATCCGGAAGAGGAGAAGCACATGAGCAAGGTGCGAGTGCTGGTCGGGACACGCAAGGGCGCGTTCATCCTGACCTCGGACGAACGACGCGAAGAGTGGGACGTGAGCGGCCCACATTTCGCAGGTTGGGAAATCTACCATCTCAAGGGTTCGCCGGTGAATCCGGACCGGATCTACGCGTCGCAATCCAGCGGCTGGTTCGGGCAGATCATCCAGCGTTCCGACGACGGTGGCCAGACCTGGGAGCCGGTTGGAAACGAGTTTCAGTATGAAGGCGATCCCGGCACCCATCAAGTGGTACGACGGCACCCAGCATCCGTGGGAATTCACGCGCGTCTGGCACCTGGAGCCGTCGCTGACCGACCCGGACACCGTCTATGCCGGCGCGGAAGACGCGGCGCTGTTCCGTTCGAACGATGGCGGACAGAGCTGGCGAGAATTTCCGGCGTTGCGCGCGGCCAAGGGGCATCTCTGGCAGCCCGGCGCAGGTGGGATGTGCTTGCACACGATCTTGCTCGATCCCACCAACCCGGACCGCATCTTCGTCGCTATTTCGGCTGCCGGAACCTTCCGCACCGACGACGGCGGAGAGAGCTGGCTACCGGTGAACCGTGGGCTGAATATCGAGAACGAACTACCCGACCCGGACTCCGACGTCGGCCACTGCGTCCACAACATTGCGATGCACCCGTCGCGTCCTAACGTGCTCTTCATGCAGAAACACTGGGACGTTATGCGTAGCGACGACGCCGGCGATCTCTGGCACGAGGTTAGCGGCAACCTGCCGAGCGATTTTGGTTTCCCGATCACCGTCCACTGCCCACGAGCCGGATACGATCTACGTCGTTCCGATCAAGAGCGACTCCGAGCACTACCCACCGGAAGGCAAACTGCGGGTCTATCGCAGCCGGACTGGTGGCAACGAGTGGGAGGCGCTGACCAACGGCCTGCCGCAGGAGAATTGCTACGTCAATGTGCTGCGGGATGCGATGTCCGTCGACAAGCTGGAGTCGTGCGGCATCTATTTCGGCACGACCGGCGGTCAGGTTTACGCATCGGCGATTCGGGTGACAGTTGGACTCCGATCGTCCGGGATCTGCCAGCCGTCACTTCGGTGGAAGTGCAGACGCTCGCATGATTCGCGTCGAACTTCCCGCATCATCTGCGGACGCTGGCGAAAACCGGCCGCGAGGTGGAGGTTCAGGTCGACGGCCCGGTGACGCAGCGCGCCGTGCTCGATGCGCTCGAAGCCAGTTATCCGATGCTGCGCGGGACCGTCCGCGACAGTGCCACCCGG
The DNA here is from genome assembly GCA_963709995.1 of uncultured Chloroflexia bacterium. Lineage (GTDB taxonomy): Bacteria > Chloroflexota > Chloroflexia > Thermomicrobiales > CFX8 > JAUIIK01. The sequence goes on from CAVPYN010000003.1 coordinate 109,452, forward strand.
GAGCGCCGGGCGCTGGTTCGTTTCTTCGGTTGTGGACAGGATCTCTCGCACGAATCGCCCGATGCGCCGCTGCCCGAGGCGATCGCAACCGGGGTCGAACCTTTCTTTATCGTAGGGGCGCTTGCCGGAGGCTAGCGCAGATCGTGGGTCGGCCGGGCTCAATGGAGGAACCGGCCGATCCGCTATGGACGTGAGGTCACGTCGGTTTGTCGCTCTAAAATCATAATGCGGCCAGCTGTCGTGGATCACCGGAGGACTCTCATGTGTCGAAACATCCGAACACTCTACAACTTCGATCCGCCCGCTACCGAGGATGAGATCCAGGCTGCGGCGCTACAGTATGTAAGGAAGATCAGCGGCTTCACCAAGCCATCCCAGATCAACGAGGCCGCCTTTTACCGGGCGATTGACGAGGTCGCGATAGTTACAGCGCGTCTACTCGATTCACTCACGACGAGCGCGGAGCCAAAGAACCGTGACGTAGAGGCTGCCAGGGCAAAAGCTCGCTCGGCTCAACGCTTTGCGAGCTGATCAGAAAATGAGCAGGCAATCTGGGTATATGCGTTTGCGTCGTACGGAGGGGGCAAAGAGAGTGGGAGGAACATGATCAACAGGATCGATCATATCGAAATCGTTGTCCGGGATGCCGCGGGGTACATCGAATTCATGGAGACGCTCGGGTTCGAGGTTATTACCCGGACGACCCATCACAGCGGATCGGCTGAGCTTCGGCTTCCAGGTGAAAATCAGCCGATTTTCGAGATCCATCAGGTGGAATCCGAGGAGAATCCGGGCATCAACCACATTGCATTCGCCGTCGACGACGCGAACGCCGCTTACGAGCACCTGAAGGCGAGCGACGTCAAGAGCGCCCGCCCGCCAAACTATGTCCAGTCGACTGGCAGGTTGACGGTCAATTTCCGTGATCCCGACGGCTCACGGATGCAACTTGTTGATGCCGAGCGTAAAGAGCCGGCCTGACCACCGCTCGCGTATCGGGTGTCGCCAGTCCCCAACGAGATCGCTGATCGCTCTAAAGATCTGCCGCCTGCTGGCGTTCCCAGTCCGAGCGAGTGAGGGCGTATTCAACATCGTCGCCCTCCCAGATGGCGTCCGGGTCCACGCCCATTGCTTCGAGTTCTTCCGGCGTCGGTTTGAAGGTGCGCACCAGGACTAATCCGGATTTCTCCAGCACTCTTCTGGACGCCAGGTTCTCTTCGTACGCCATTGCCACCACCCGGTTGACACGCAGCTCGCGGAAGCCTTTGTCGATGAGCGCGCGGGATCCCTCGGTTGCGTAGCCATTGCCCCAGGCTGCCTTGTGCAACCGGTAGCCCAGTTCGGCGACATCATTATCGGACGAGTCAAGCGGTGGTCGAAAGTGGAACCATCCCAGGAATGCGTCGGTTGATTTCTCAACGACAGCCCAGAAGCCGTAGCGGTCGCCGCGTTCGTAGTACTCCAGGAATGCCGGCAGGTGATCGTCTTCGATCAGGTCGCGCGGGGTGGGCTTTCCGCCATTGATGTAGCGCATGACATCGGGATCGCTGTCGAGTTCAACCAGGTTGTCCACGTCGTCCATGGTGAATCGTCGCAGGACCAGGCGTTCGGTTTCCAGAAAGACCTGCATCTCAAAACCAATTCCAGATTGCTGCAACGGATGCCAGCGTGTGCGTGTCGTTCGTCATGCCAGCGAAACCTCTCTGCGACAACCAGCTAGATTTGGGCTCTTTCCACCGATTCCAACGCGATCTCGATGACGCCGCCAGGTTGGAAGTTGCTGGCGAAGTAGTAAAGGGACTGTTCACGGTCCGCGCCGCCGTCGCGGGACAGCAGCAGTTGCTTGCCAAACTCGGCGAAATCCTGAACGATCCGCTCGCAACGATAGTATGCAATGGCGGTCAGGTCGATATCCGTTTCGCCATAGCCCTGGTAGAACAGCGCTTCAAGATCCTCACCACGCCAACCACGCCCGATGCCGCCACCGATGAACATCAGGTCGCGTTCCTTCGGCGCAATCATGAACGTGTCCCAGTCAACGATGTAGAGCCGTCCTCGGTCGTCGAGCAGGACGTTCCCGCCGTGGATATCGGCGTGGCAGGGGACCATGTCTGCTTTTCGAACGCTCATCATCTCAGCGAACTGTTCGGCGTATGCGACTAACCTGGAGATGATCACGCGCTTCTCGCGCATCAGGTCCGCGAGCTGTTCGGCGACACTGTCTGGAAAGGGACCATCCTCTGCTTGAATCTGGAACATGCGGACCAGACCGCGCCACTGGTCGGGATAGCCCTCGACCGGTAGTCGTTGCCATAGGTCCGCTGGTATCGGCGTTGAGTGGATTGCCTTGAGCGCATCTCCGAGGGTGATCCAATGCTCGTCTCGAAGATCTCGCGCAAAGCCGTCCTGGCCGGCGACGAACGGTGAAAGTGTCAGGGTGAATTCATCGAGCGGGGCCCAAAGCCTCCCATCATGTGCGCGGATTGGGGCGATGATCTGTTCAATGCCACGGTCATACAGTAGTTGCGCGATCTTCACACTCGTCCCATCGTCGGGGCCACGTCGCAGTTTCGCGAAGAACGGCGGCCCATCTTTCCCATCAGCCCGGTAGACGGCCGTATCGACGTCCGAGCCGAGTGGCAGGAAGGTGACCCGTGCAATATCCAGCCCAAAGTCATCGCGCAGGCCAGCGATGAGGCGTTCGTCAGGTAGATCGGGCTTTTCGAGCATTGAACCATTCTCCGTCCGGTCTATGGGCCTGGCCAACGAACAAAGATCTCATTTTGAGCCAGGCGCCCGCGAAACTGGTAGGGGAAGTTTCAGGGTAGGGATACCGTCAGGCTCAATTGCGATCCCGGGCAGCGGGGTAGATCTGAACGAACTTGACTCGACGAACTATTGCTTCAACTTGGTACGACAAGATCGGCGCCGCCTCATTCGCTAGCCACGAGAGATAACATCCGGCTTTTGAAACAGCACGATGTCCTGGAACGGGTTGCCAGCAGCAGCTTCCGGGAAGTGCCCAAGCAACTTGAAACTGCGCGCCAGTTCATCGCGGATGTATTGCGTCGGGTGGAATGCCGCGCAGAAGTTTGACCCTGGCGCCGAGGAGTTGCGGACAACAAGCCGCCCCTCGCGATAGCGCAGTTGTTCCTCGGCATCGAGCTCCGGTAGATAGTGATCACCGTGGACCGTGATCAGCAGATAGCCGCCCGGTTTGAGGATGCGCTCCATCTCGTCAATCCAGGCGGTCTGGAGAGCTTCGGGAAGATGGGTGAAGACCGAAAGGGCATAAATGAGGTCGAAGGTTGCGTCACCGTAGCCAATCGGCGGCATGGTTCGGTTCGTCGCGAACCGGGCGAGGGGCAGATTCGCCGTGCTCCATTCGATCAGAAGCGGGTTGATGTCGGTCCCGTAGAGCGCGGGCTGATCGGTCAGCGGCCAGTGCCGCAGCACCCGCCCGACCCCGCAGCCGAAGTCGAGGACTGATTTCAGGCTTGCTAACTCAATGCCTCGTTCGTCGAGCGCACCGGCAATCGAGTCAAGTGCTAGCTGTCCGCCCTCGATGAACCAGTGCAGGTCGGCCGAACCAGCCACTTCGACCAGCAAACGCTCGGGCGGAACCGGATATTCCAGCGAGGCTTCCCTGCGAAACTGGCGATTGCGCCAGCGCGTGCCGGGCGAGAGGGCGAGACGGCGCCGTCCGAGGGCGAATCGCAATGCTTGCACTTCGTCTGACCAGGGCATCGATGATGCTATTTTCTGTTTGCTGGGTAGGGATTGCCAGCCGGGTCCTCAAGGTTGATTGTAGTCAACCAGGATCGCCGGATGCTTCAACGAGGTCAAAGTGAGCGCTGCTGAGCTTGTTTAGCCGTTTCATTTGTAGCTCGTCTGAGGAACGCTTCGGCGTGAGGTAGCACGAGATCGCTACGGATGAAGACCTCACCATGATCCACGCCGTTGATTGCGGCGAACACAGCTGATGGGCTGTTGTTCGCGATCACCCGCACCTGATTGCAGATGGCATCTTCTGTACCTGCGTAGAGCAGAAAAGGAGTGTCCCGATGAGCTAGATTTCTGTCATAGCTGGACATAAGGTCCCGTCTTGCCACCATACTAGCAATCAGGGCTTGAGGATCCTGCGCGAGTCTCCGTTTCCGATATGGTTCCGGCAACCGGCCGGTCTCTTCTTCTACCGATGCAATGTAGTGCGACATCCCGGATTCGAGGGACTGGATTGCTCGATTGATTACCTCGGGATCAAGGGGATGAGGATGAGAGCCGCCGATGATCGCGGCGAACAATCTGTCTCGGGCGAGCTCTGACAATCCGAACCCAATGTACCCACCGAGAGAATAGCCCCAGAAGTGGACGTTGCTGACACCAAGATCGTCGACGACAGCGAGCATATCCGCAATCCGCAGATCCATCGTATACGAAGTTGGAGTGTACGGTTTGCTGCTCCGCCCGTGGCCCCGATCATCAACCAGGATGAGAAGATGCTGGTTCCGAAGAGCCGCTGTGTACCCCGCGATGCGCCAGAACTCCAGGTCTTGCATGAACCCATGGAGTAACAGGAGAGGCGGGCCCTTCCCCTCAACCTCGTAGTAGATCTCGACGCCGTCATCGGGATTCGTAGCGTGTGGCATCCAGTTACGTGTTTCCGCCGGCAATCCGGTTGCTACCCAACATTGGTCGCCATGATGACATACTACTCCGCTCGATCGTTCAGCCTGTTCACGGTTCGTTGTCGTTCTCTCTTGAACGCAGCGAGGGAGGGAAGTGGCAATCGAGCCGAATCGATCAATCCGATGCAGGCTGGATGGCGGCCGATCTCCATGTGACCGGTGTGCGGGAATCCTGGCCCGGCCCGGTCGAGGTGATCCGGTTGTCATTGCCGGTCGGATCCCATGCGTGAGGCCGCTCGCTACCGCATGGGCCGATCTCACGAGCTGTTGGACGCCCCATCGAGGCCGGAGTCAGCGGGTGGGGACTGTTGGGTTGTGTCTGAATGGGGCATAAGCGCTAGTGCGCCGATCCCGCCAATGACCCGGAGCAGCGCGGCGGCACTGAGGATCCCCACCAGGCCAAGATAGTCGCCGAGCAGACCCCCGGCGCCGAACCCAACCATCATCGCGATGCCTTGCAACGAACCCAACGCTCCAAAGACGCGCCCGCGGTATGCGTCGGAAGCCTGTCGCTGGATGATCGTTTGCTGCCCGGTCACCCCGGCGACCGAAGGGAAGCCGGCCAGGACAAAGAAGCCCATCGCGACTCCGACAGCTGGCGTGCCGGCGGCGGCAATACGGCGGGCGTTGGCCGCACCGAGATCGGCGAGCCCGATACCGATCATGCCGCCTCCGACGAGCCAGCGTGTCGTAATCCGGCGACCGGCGCGGACGACGATCATCCCGGCAATCAACCCGCCAACTGCCTGGGCAGAGAGTAGCCAGCCGACCTGCGCGGGAGTTCCACCAAGCACATCGAGCACCAGTGGTGACAGGCCAAGCGTCAGGAAGACCCCTTCGGCCAATCCAGTCAAGATGGATGCTCCGAACAGCACGCGTAGCGTCTCGTTTCGCCGGACAATACCCAGACCGGCACGCCAGTTGGCGCCCATTCTGGACCACGCAGCGCCGACTGGAGTCGCGCCCGAGTCCCGCTCCGGGCGGCTGTCGGTAGTGATCGAGGCGATCAGGATGGCGGAGACGACGAACGTTAGCGCGTCGGCGAATACCGCGCCACCAATCCCCGACTTTGCGTAAAGCAGCGAGCCCATGGCGGGACCGATGAGGGCGCCGAAGTTGTTGTTTAGAGAGTTGAGCGCATTGGCGGCAACAAGATGCTCCTCACCGACCAGTTTGGGGAGGAGCGCGCCTTCAGCAGGCCGGAAGAACATCCCGATCGTTCCCTGGATCGCCGCGACGGTGTAGAGCACCGCAAGCTGATTCGGCGCGACCAGAACCGGCAGCAGGAAGACGGCCCGGGTCGAATCGGCAATGACCATCGTCCATTTGCGGTCCCATTGATCGACGAACACCCCGGCGACCGAGCCAAGGAGAACACGGGGCAAGAATGTGGCGGCCAGCACGCCAGCCGTTGCAAGCGTGGAATCAGTCTGGCGGTAGACATGGAGCGGTAGCGCGATGATCAGCGCCGCGTCGCCGGCAAACGAGATCAACCCCGCAAGCCAGAGAACCCCGAAGTCTCGAATCCGCAGCAGCCCGAACATGGGGCGACCCTCGCACGCTACGTTCGAACAGCCAGCAAAGGCCGCTGATTATGCCACGCTCGATGAGGTGTCGGACTTTCGGCGTCTCTGGCAAACTTTACGGTTCATGATCGAGACAGCAGGGCAATCGGGCTATGCAGTCGGTCGAGAGAAGTTGGTGGTCCATTGAACGACATCACGATTGTCGCCTTGCCTCTTTCGCGATGGCCAGAGTTCCGCCGGTTGCGTCTCGAAGCGCTGCTCGATTCGCCGCAGGCCTTCGGGGCCTCCCATGGAGCGGAGGTCTCGTATCCGGACGAGCACTGGATAGGGCGACTACGGGAAGCAAGAGAAGGTCGATCCGTGTCGCTCTTTGCCGAACGTGAAGGCCACCTGATAGGGATGATCGGTGCATTTTTCGCAGCCGGTCCTGATGTAGCGACAGTTGTTGCCGTCTACGTGAAACCTGACTTTCGCGGGCATGGTGTCGGAAGTTTGCTTGTCGAAGCTGTGATCGAGCGGCTGCGGGCCTTTCCTGGTGCGCGACGCGCCCGATTGATGGTCAATGTTGGACAAGTCCCGGCCCAGAGCCTGTATCGAAGCGCCGGATTTGTCGAAGTCGGTAGCGAGCGCGTGCCACTCGGCGACGGCAAGGTCTACGATGAGCTGATCCTGGAGCGTCTACTTGACTGATTACAGAAGCCGTATCGACGCCAGACCATTGCCGAGGCCGCTGTTGGTCGACTGCCCGTTCGGCCTGAGGATGGTCGACCGAAGGCGCCCGAACGGATTCGCAATTCGCTGCCAACGGCAGTACGAACTAGGGCGACCGCGGTCAGCGAAGTGGCCCGTCAAGTCGTCCGACGCGTCGCACGGTTCGTGACCTCGGCGTAGTCCCACAGGCCCATATTGCTGCCATAATCCGGCGTTGCGACGCCGATTTCAGTCAGAGCCGTGCATATCTGTGAACGGTGCTCGATCGCGTGCTGCAGAGCCTGCATCAGAATCACGCCAGCCGGCACATCACGATCAACACCATCGTGCCAGGTAGTTTCAAAGGTGCGTTCGGCATCAAAGGGGCGCGACAGGAATCGCTCCCAGCGTTGGTCGAGTTCGTCGACGCGCTTTTCCAACTCATCAAGTGTTGGGACATCGTCGCCTCGACGGTCCCAACTCGGCTCTTCGCCTGATAGCCGGGCCTGGTAGTTCGATTCGGATGAGATGTAGTGTCGCAGCGTCTCGCCGATACTTCCGTATGCGCCCGTCGCCGTCGCATCCATCTTTGCTCGTCGGTCAAGTTGCGACAGACGGCGATGATTTCTCTCGTTGCCCAGGTGTTGTACCGGAAACCATCGACCAGGCCGTCGTTCATTGTCTGCCTCCTCGCGTACAGCGACGGTGAAGGAGCGAATCCTACGATGGATTGGGGTTCTGCTCCCAGATCGATTGGGAGTGCTCCCTTGTGACCGCTCGGTGACATTGGCGTAGCCTGAATCCAGATACGAATGACAGGCGGCCAACGCACAGTAGTGGACGGCCGCGACATCCGAAGAGGAGTCACCGATGGCCTTCGATAGTTTGGTGAAGCGGTTGATCGGGATAGCGATGATTGTCGGACCGTTGCTGGCGGTTCTCGCCGGGATATTTTACATGGCCGATGAGGTCGTGCCAGCGGCCTTATTTGGCTTCTATTCCCGCTGTCCTGGGTACTTGTCGGAATCGGCCTGCTGCGCGCCAACGCTATTCAGCGCTGGGGAGCAATCTTGCTTATCGTTACCGGCGTTTCGTTCTTTCTCGGTGTAGGTTTGGAGCTTGGTGAAGACGCAACGATCACTGGCACGATGGCTATGATCCTCGTTGCACTCGCGCCGACTGGCTGGCGGTTGATGACGGCGGATAGCCCGGCCCTGCCAGCTGGCGAACCATCCCCGGCGAGTTCGTAACGAGGTTCGGTTGACGGATAGTTGGCGATGAACGGCGGCGGTATGACAGAGGCGATGAACAATGCGAGCGCTCAGAATTCCGCCGTCCGGCCTGCTGCCGGGATCGTCTCTGCCAGCCAGAACATGCGTGTGTTGCGCATTGTCTGGTGGACGGTGACGCTCGTCCTTGCTGGCTCGTTCGCGATCGCGGCTTTCGCCCGATACGACGAGCTGCGGCAGCCGTGCGAGGCGGCCGAGCAGAATCGGGATTGTGGCTATTACGTCCTCACGCCGACCCAGGTCGAAGCCCTCAACGACCTGGGACTCAGCCTGGATTTCTATGCCACCTACCAGATCATCGTCGATGGATTGCCCGTGCTGGCCTTCCTTGGGCTTGGGATCTTCATCGTATGGCAGCGTCCGGGAGATCGAGTCGCGCAGGGTATGTCACTGGGAATGGTCGCTATTGGGCTTGCGATCTTGCCCGAGATTCCCACGGCGTTGGAGCGCGCCTACCCGGCATTCGGCGCTATCTGGTTAGCCCTGATCTATGCGCTGGCAATGCCGGCCTTTGTCTACGTAAACGCGACCTTCCCGAACGGGCGCTTCGAACCGCGCTGGATGCTCTGGGCCGCGCTCGGCATGGTCACCGCAATGTTTGGCTCGATCATCCTGGAACTGTTCACATCGTATTCGACAGCAGACGTTCTCGTCGTCGGGCTGGTCGCTGCCGGATTGCTGCTCTGGATCGCGCTCATGGCCGGGCAAGTCCAACGCTTTCGCCGCCTCTTCTCGCGAGCGGAGCGCCAGCAGGTCAAGTGGGTGCTCCTTGGGCTCCTGAGCATCGTCGCTGGCGGCACAACCTGGGCGCTCGTCTTCGATCAACAGGTGATCGGTGGTGAAACGACCCGGCTCTGGTTCTACCTGGTGCTGCAGCCGCTCCTGATCCTCTTCGGGTCGATATTGCCTGTGTCGATGGCTTTTGCGATCCTGCGCTACCGCCTCTACGATATCGATATCATCCTCAACCGCACGCTCGTCTATGCGGTCCTCACCGGACTCGTCGTTGCAACCTATGTTCTGATCGTTGGCGGCCTTGGGGCGCTGATCCAGGGCCGGAGCGACTCCTGGCTGCCGTTCGTCGCCGTTGGAGTCGTCGCGATCCTGCTGCAGCCGGTGCGAGACCGGGTCCAGCGCGGGGCGAATCGGCTGATGTTCGGTGAGCGTGACGAGCCCTATGCGCTGCTAGCCCAGTTGGGCCACAACCTTAGCGCGACCTCCCCGCCCGACGCGGCGCTGCAGCGTACGGTCGAAACGGTCGGTTCGGCGCTGAAACTACCGTACGCTGCGATCGATCTTCACGAAGGAGATGACTTCGTTGATGGCGCCGTGTTTGGGGAGGCGGTTGCTGAACCGTTGGTGATACCGATGTTCCATCAGAGAGAAAACGTTGGCCGCTTGCTTATCTCGCCTCGTTCGCCTTCCGAGCGCTTCACGGACAAGGAGCGACAACTGCTCGACGACATCGCCGTACAGGCCGGTGCTGTCGCTTCGTCGGTGCGCTTGACGCGGACGCTCCAACAAGCGCGCGAACGGCTCGTCTTCGCCCGCGAGGAGGAGCGCCGTCGAATTCGCCGCGATCTCCACGATGGGCTCGGGCCAACGCTGGCGACCCAGACGCTCAGTCTCGATGCCGCCATCGACCTGTTGCCGGATGATCCGGAGGCGGCTCAGCGCGCGCTGCAGTCGATCAAGCGGCAGAATGCGGCTTTGATCGGTGATATCCGGAGGCTCGTCTACGAGCTGCGGCCGCCGGCACTCGACGAGCTGCACCTGGTCGGCGCAATCCGGTCATACGCGGCGCAGATGGCTGGGCGGCAGGACCTCAGGATCAGCGTCGAGGCGCAGCCCGAGCCGCTTCCCGACGTTCCGGCCGCGGTCGAAGTCGCTGTCTTCCGCGTTGTCGAGGAAGCGCTGACCAACGTCATCCGGCACGCCCGGGCCAGCGAGTGCCGTGTGGGGCTGGAAGTGGTGGTGAATTCACCGATCAGCCTGAACCTTGAGATTGTCGATGACGGTGTCGGCGTTCCGGCGAACCCCAATTCGGGGATCGGCCTGCGTTCGATGCGTGACCGGGTCGAAGAGCTAGGCGGCCGGTTCGAGATAGTACGGCTCTCAAATGGCGGAACGCGGATATCGGCGTCGATTCCGTTGGGCGATACCGGCGGGCAAGATGAGCGGAGCGAGCGATGAGCGACGGCGAACATCAGATCCGGGTGCTCGTCGCCGACGATCACACGCTCTTCCGCGAGGGCGTCATGACGATGCTCGAGAATAGCCCCGACACCATCCCGGTCGGCGGCGCGGGAAACGGCTGCCGAAGCGGTCGAGCAGGCTATCGAACTACAACCTGACGTGATCCTGATGGACATCATGATGCCAGGTATGAACGGCATCGAGGCGACGAGCGCGATCCTCGCCGATCATCCAGAGATTCGGATCGTGATACTGACGATGCTTGAAGACGATGACTCGCTCTTCACGGCGATGTGCGCCGGGGCACGCGGCTATATCCTGAAGGGAGCGGACCGCGACGAGATGCTGCGGACGATCCGTGCCGTCGCCAACGGCGAGGCGCTCTTCGGCGGCCCGATCGCCGACCGCATCAGCGGTTTTTTCCAGAATGGCGGCGTGCTGACTCCGACAAGCGCCGTGCCCTTCCCTGACCTTACCGAGCGGGAGCGGGAGGTTCTCGAGCTGATATCGATTGGCCGGAGCAACCGAGAGATCGCCGAAGCGCTCTTTATCAGCACGAAAACGGTCAGCAACCACATCACGAACATCTTCGAAAAGCTCCAGGTGGCCGACCGCGCCCAGGCGATCGTTAAAGCCCGCGAGGCTGGATTGGGAGAGTAGATGAACTGAACGAACCCTGGCGGCCCACTGTTCGCAGGGGGCAGTTGACGCGGCGAACCTGACCTTTCATCCGAAGAAATGAGCATGTTCAACGATGAAATGCGCCGAACCGGCGCGGGTCGGGATGGTCTTGTCTCCGATCAGATTTGGATAGATGTCTTGGAAAGGCAAAATGATGAACACGCGATATGACGAACTAAAGACGAAAGCCGTTGGACTGGCCTTCATCCTTGGGCCAGTGCTGCTCTTCGTCGCCGCGCTCGTCTTTACGGCCGGTATCGGGCGGAATCCGAACGATATCGACAGCTATGTTGAGGGCATAATCGGCTTCTACGGGATGATCTTCTTTGTCCCTATCTGGGTCACGCTCGCTGGCGTCGTCGGACGGCGGTACCCGAAGTATGGAATTACCCTGGCTGTGCTCGGCTTGATGAGCGCTGCTGCCGGGGTCATGCCGATGGCGGGACGAGTGCTTCAGAAAACGATGATTGATGAGGGGATCAATATCGAGATCTGGGATCTCTTCGATAAGCCGATCATGCTTCCGGTCGTGATCATCATGCCGCTCTTTCCAATCATCGGCGCTCTGCTCGGCATCGGGTTGTTGAAGGGCCGTTTGCTGGAATTGCGGTTTGGAATCGGCCTGATTCTGACCGCTCCGATGTTCATCCTTGTCCAGGCTGGAGGGTCGCTCGTCGAAATTGTCTGGCCGCTCACCACGCTTCTATACGTCGTCGTTCTCGCTCCGCTCGGCTGGCGGATCGTCACGACCGGCGAGATCCAGGCGACGGAGACGACGGCCGAAGGGGTAGCACGGGCAACGGTTAGTTCGTAGCGGTTGTCAGCCGAATCAAGTCGCTGAAGATGGGGTCGGCGTCGAGGCAGTGCTGGACGATGCCCTGGGCGTTGAGCTCTCTAGCACACGCGTCGATCGTGACGCGATTCAGCGCGACGTCTGCGGTCACTGGCGGCGTTGGTTGTGGCTGGCGCATGATCGTTGCCACCCGCTGCATCCAGCCTGATCACTTGCTACTATGACGTCCCGTAACACCATGGCACCCCTTGTGAAGTGGGACGTACTCCTAAGGAGAGGGAAAATGATGGAATCTCGCTACGACGAGGCGATGCGCAAGGTCATTGGGCTGGCCTTCATCCTCGGGCCGGTGATGCTCTTCATCGCGGCGCTGGTCTTTGCCGCCGGCATCGGGACAAATCCGAACGATCTCGATAGCTATGTCGAAGGCGCAATAGGTTTCATTGCCATGCCGCTGTTCGCGCCGATCTGGGTCACGCTGGCGGCCGTGATCGGGCGGCGCTATCTGAAGTTCGGCATTGGCTTGACGATCTTCGGGTTCATGAGCGCGGCAACCGGGGCTGTCCCGATGGCCAACCGGATGATGCAGAAGGGGCTAACGGACCGCGGGGTTGACTTTGATGTCTGGGAGCTGATGGAGGAGCCGTGGATGATACTGATCGTCATCCCGACAGCGCCGATGTTCCCACTTGTCGGCGCGCTGATCGGCTTCGGGCTGCTGAAGATGCAGGCCGTCGAGCGTTGGGTGGGTATCGCGCTGATCGTGGCCTGGCCGCTCTTTTGGGCCGCACAGGCCGGCGGTGTCGCCGTGGCCGTCACCTGGACACTCACAACGCTGCTCTACGCCGTTGCGCTCGTGCCTATTGGTTGGCGCATATTCTCGACGGGTGAGATTCAGGCGTCGCTCCGGCCGTCCGAGGAGAGGAATCCAGCGCTGGCGACTCGTTGATTCAGGGATCGATCGCTGAGCCATGCTCTATGCGGGTGGAGTAGTCCCCATCCGCATAGGTACGCAATCCGTAGCGGATGAACAATGGTGCGGCGATCCTACGCGACCAACGGTTGAGAGAATCTGCGCCGTTCGTAGAGCGATACCGCGCCAATCCAGATCGGTAGCAAGATGATCGGGTTGAACAGGGCTGCCGCTAGTAGCAGCATGATCGCCGTGAAGACGCTCAGCCAACGGAGCCAGCCTGGCCAGAGGCCCGTAGTCCACATATGCCAGGTGTGCGTCGCGATGGAGCAGGCCAATGCCCACATCGCCGGAAGGAAGATCAGGACATAGCCGAGCTGCGGCGCGATCGCGATGGCATCGCCGCTCAGAGGTGCGTCACCACTCACCGCGCCGAAGAGTTTTGCGCTGGCGCTAGTGACCAACGCGGCTCCACCGGCTAACAGCAGCGTGACGCCTACGATGCCGCTGACGAATGCGAGGGGGCACGGATGGTTGCGACGGCAATCCCCGACCGAGGCCGTCAAACCCGTTAGAAAGAGGAGCAGCGCAAGCCCGGCGGCTGTGATCAGGTAGCCGCCGACGACGACCTGGATCTGGTTGCTCTGGCTGCTGTGGTAGTCCATGAAGAGCGCATCAGAGTCGGCGAAACTCCCGGCTAAATCGCCGAGCAACACTAGCGAAGCCAGGAAAAGCGCGACGAAGGCAACGCCGCTCCAGACGATCATCCCTTTTCGGTAACCTCCAGGTTGTGCTGCTGACGCGTGCTCTTTCACGTCGTCAGGATCCGTCCAGAATCTCGTAGATGTTCCGTAGTGTTTCGAACGCTCCGAAGAGGAACAAGGCACCAACCAGGAGCGACATGACGATCCCAACACGTCGATTGCCAAACCAGCGGCCGGCAGTCGCTGCGCGTCCTCCAATCTCCATAGCGACATCCACTCCGGAAGACGTTGCGAGCAACCGTACGAGAGCCAGGATGGCGATCAATGCCAGGAAAAACGGCAAGACGAAGAGCCCGGAACCGCTCATTGCGATCACGCCCGTCCCGCTTACCACCGTGAGCAGCACAGCTAGGAGGACGAGTACGCCAACCGTCATTACGGCGAAATAGCCTATACGTGTGACCGGTTCCGAATGCCGCTCCGAGAACGGCTCCGGAACGCGACGATGTATCCACTCGCTAAGCGGGGCGAGGAGGAGGCCGAAGATGAAGACGAGCGACCCATACATCAGCACATTTACGAGCGGCGATCCCAGCCTGCGGAAGTCCACATTTCCACTTGATATCTGCACTGAACCCAGTGCGAGCAGGAAGAATGCCCCGACCACCAAACCCTTGCGCCAGCCGCGCCCAGGCAACCAGGGGCGAAAGAGCAGATAGACGAATCCGGCGCTGATACCGGTAAAGAGCGCCATCTCGGCCATGAGCTGAAGCGTCCCGGAGAGTGTGATGTTCCCCACCAGCTGGCCGCTGCTTTCGGTGATAGTGGGAGTGCCGGGATGCTCGCGTTCGTAGAGATAGCCACTCATTCGCATCGCGATCCGCCCGCCGATGCCGCCCACGACGAGCCCAACTGCCATTCCGGCCACTACCGCCACCCCGAGAGCTCGAACAACGAGGGCAGCTGCCCAAAGCAGTGGCCGGGTTCTTCGTTGCCGGACCATCGAGATGCGCCCGTTCTTCGACGGCTGTTCGACGTCGACGACTTCGGGCAGCAATTCATCCATCAGCGCGGCCGAGAGATTAGCCGGAAAATCATCGTCGGCGTCGGCGGGATCGCGGAGCTGGCGGACGAGCCGGGCAGTGTCGATGAGGTCGATGAGTTCTGGATGATCCTCGTCGAAGACGACCGGCGTCTGTTCGGCGTTGAGCGCATCGATCGCCTGGTCTAGTCGTCGTTCGATCTCGTCACGGTTATAGCCGCTCATGACGACGTCTCCTCAAGGAGTGCTGCTCGCAATGCGAGCAACGCCCGGCGTTGGAGCTGACGGACGGCCGCCGGGCTCCGTCCCATCAGTTCGCCAACCTCGGACGAAGATCGGGATTCCAGCATGCGCAGGCGTATAACCGTCTGTTGGTCCTCCGGGAGTGTCAGTAGCTTTGCCTCCACAGACTGTCGATCACTTGAGGCGAGGATCTGTTGCTCGGGACCGGGCCCAGCCTCCGGGACTTCGGGAACCGTGTCAATATCCGCCGTCGGATAGCTGCGCTTGCGCCAGCGGTCGCGCAACAGATTGCGGGCGATCGTTCCCAGGTAGGCATGGAAGGGGGCGCCGGTCACTTGATAGCGATCGAGCGATTTCAGAGCACGTAGGAAGACCTCTTGCGTGAGGTCCTGTGCCTCGGCCCGGTTCTGCACTGCCTGGTAGATGATGCCGTACACCGGCCGCCACTCGCGGCGACACAACTCGTCCAAAGCAAGACGATCGCCACGTAGCGCTAGCTCCAGGAGTTGCGCCTCACCCATGGCCGGTCTTTCTGACGGTGAGCTATTGGTCGCGTGACGCGCACGATCCATCATAGCAGCGTGCGTGTCACGCGCAGCCGGGAAGGCGCGCATTACGCGCCTTCCCGGATAGAGTTAAGCGACAAGACGCCCTCATCTGGCTACGAGCCAATCACTCCACAGGCCACGCGTGCACCGCTGTTGCCTGTCGGTTGGGTCGTGAGATCGTCGGGATCAGCGTGGACGATTAGCGCGCTGCCATCGGTATCCATCAGTGAGAGTGGGCCTGGGGCGAGGGTGAAGGCGTCAGTCCAGGTTGTCAGGTGGGCGTTCCCGGCCGCATTAGCAGTGATATTGCCGAGATCGCCGGCATGATGACTAACGTTGTCAGGCGCGCCGTGATCGTCGACTGTCGGATTGAAGTGGCCGCCGGCCGCGCCGAAGTTTGGCGTGCATGCACCAATCATATGGATGTGGAGCCCATGCTCGCCGGGCGTTAGGCCGGACACATGGATGTTCACATGCACTCCGCGGCCGTCATGTTCGGTAAAGCGCGCAGTACCAATCACGTTGCCAGCCGGATCAACGAGCGTTGCAGACGCACGCTGGATGGGTGACTTCGCCTGTGCAGCGAGCGGAAGCATCAGCGCCATCACTATGATGGCAAGAAACGTCATCCACGATCGCATCGCAATCCCACTTTCCTACTTGGGTCCACGGCGCCACTCAACTGTGGCGTCTTGCCAGCACAAACGAATCAGCGGTGAAGTTGTGACGCGCAATCTCGGCAAGGGAGGAACCGGCTGCGTTTCATGGACCGCTCGTCACACTCGCGCCGTCAATACGTTTTGGCTCGTACAGACGTGACGGAGAGTGTGCGGATAGAAGCTGTCGCTTGCTGGCTCTCCTTGTTTGCACGCCAACCCCAGAAAGGGGCAGAGCATGACCGCTTCACATATCGCGGCCACCGATCAGCAGGCAGGGATCGAAATCGGAGCCTTTAGTCGCGCAGCATTCTGGAATCGCCTGGGTGCCGCTAGTGGGATCATCTTCGTTGTTCTCACTGCAATCGGTGCAGAGTTGGCCAGCCCGAACGCATCTGATAGAGACATCTGGCCCGGGCAGTCATCAGCAGACATTGCTCGTGTGCTCGAGGAAAACCAGGACAACATGGAGCTTGGTCTCGCCATCGGCTTGGTTGGCATTTTCTTTCTCTTTTGGTTCGTCGCGGTCATCTATCGGCGTATCCAGAGCGTCGAGGCGACTCCTGGTGGGCTAGCCGTCGTCGCACTTGGCGGTGGACTCGTGACCGCCTCAGCATTTCTTATCATGCTCCAAACCGGCCTTGCGATGACGTCGATATCGACATACGGCAACGACACGCAAGTAGCACGCACACTGGCAGCACTATCCTGGTACGAAATGCTCGTCCTTGGTGCCCCCATGGCGGCGTTCGTCGGCGCTACGTCAGTCGCGAGTATCCTCTACCGAGCGCTCCCACGCTGGCTCGGTCTGCTTGGCATCCCGCTCACGATCATCATGTTGCCGCTGCCGTTCGTCTACTTTGGAATGCTGCTCTTCTTCCCCTGGGCGCTGGTAGTTGCTGTTGTTATTCTTGTGCGTCCAATGCCGCTCGCGCTTAGCGGCGCATCCGCGAGCTAGCGCTGAAGCTGAAGGTGAAGTGACGGCATGGTGACTACGGCGCCTGCGAGTTCAGGCGAACATTGCGAAGACGGCGCCCCAGCTGCTGGATCGCCAGGAGATCTTCAGTCCCTCCTGACTGATGACCGGCTCCTCGAGGCGGGTCGGAGCATTGGCGTGGCTACGCTGGCCGGTATCCCTGCCGGCTTCCTGGTGGCAGGCGTCGGCAGCCGGCTGGCGATGCGGGCGAGCGGCTTCATGTTCACACGCGACAATCCAAACACTCTCGCTTTCACCGAAGCCGAAGCGAGGGTTGGCGAGATAACAGCCGAAGGGACGACTTTTCTGCTCGTGTTCGGAACGGTGCTCGGGCTGATGGCGGCCTATTTCTATGCGACGCTCAAGCCCTGGCTGCCCGGCAACGCGCTCATTCGAGGGCTTCTCTTCGGACTGGTGGCGCTGGCGCTCATGAGCCCCTTCGCTCTCGACCGGGGCAATGAAGACTTCCAGCGTTTCGGCGATGTGCGGGTCAATGTGGCGTTGTTCGCGTCGCTCTTTTTCGTCTACGGCTTGCTGATCGCGTTGCTCGACGCAGCGTTAGATCGGGCTCTGCCCGCGAAGCCAAAGCTATCTGGGCCAGGGTTGAAGCTGAAGCAGGCGATCTCGAGCGTCGTGCTGATTGCGGGTATCGGGCTCGGCCTTCTGATGGTGCAGATCCTGGCGACATTCCTGCTTGTCGCCGCAGTCGGAGCGGAAAGCTTTTTCGAGCGATTCCAGATCGGCCTGATCTTCGCGACCTTGCTGGTTCTGCTACCGGCCTTCCTGCTGTTTCCACTTGTGGCACATGGTGATGGCTCTCACCGGGCCGGACACGTCAAGATCCCGGTCAGAACGATCGTCTATGGCAGTTTCGCGCTGATTCTCGCCGTAGGCGCGGCCACCACCGCTCAGACTGTCATCACGATGCTTCGGGCCTGACCGCGGTGCGGAGGGCTGAGAGTGATCCTCAGGACGATGTCAGCCGCAGGAAGTCGGCAAAGACCTCATCGGCCTTGAATCGCTGCTGAACGATTCCCTGGGCATGCAGTTCTCCGGCGAAGGTATCGATCATAGAGCGGTTCGACTCGACGCCGCTTGTCTGCCAGTTAGGGCTGAGGATCTGGGCAGTCCGTTCGAGGTCGTCGAGCAGCCAGGGCGAGCTGTCTGTCAGTGCCATGCGCCGCTCTTCCGTCAGCTTACGGGCGGCTTCGATGGCATTGAAGAGACTCCCGGCGATCCATGGATCCTTCTCCAGAACGCTGGCTCGCACGCCGATGACGTGGTGACCCGGGTAGAAGCCGACCTCGCGAGCGTATTCCTCCTCGGCTTGCCGGTAGTTGGGGATGAGCCGGACGATCTCGGAGCCTGGCTCGTAGAAGCTCCGCGGTGGCCAGGGGACCATCATCGCGTCCAGGTCTCCGGCGACGACCATACCGGCCAGGTTTGCGCCCTCGGCAACGGGCTGGACGTACTCCGGGAATCCCTTGCCGGCGAACCGATGGCCAAAGAGCTGATCGGTCACGCCGTCGATTGGCCCGACATACCAGTCGATCTCGTCGATGGCGACGCCGGCGCGGCGCAATAGTGACCGACTCCAGGTGTTGCCGCTGTCCGGCCAGCCGTTGGTGCCGACGCGTTTGCCCGCCAGATCTTCGAACGACGTCAGGCCGCTGTCGCGATGGACGAAGAAGCAGCGCTGGCGAAAACCGCGCATGATAAAGATCGGCAGCCCGATGATGTTCTCGTCGCCCGCGTCGAGCGCTCGGAGATAACCTGAGAAGGACATTTCGCCGGCCGGCAACGATTCGTCCGTCCGGAATGCGCCAATCGACGATTCGCGGTCGAGTTCGAGGTTGATCCCCTCTGGAACGATGTCGCCCGAGAGCAGCGGCGTCAGGATGTCGTAGTTTCGAGTCACGAGCCGGATGTCTACATCTGTCACGACAGATCTCCTCGCCTCAGTTCACAGCCATTGACGTCAAGTGAGACGCACCTTAGCAGGTAGATCCACGTTCTGGCGCATCGCGGTTCATCCACAGAAGTTTGCTCGCTGGCGAGGGGTGGGAAGGTAGGGGGCGACCTTCCGGGAGTCGTCCCTTTCAGCTTGGTTTCGCGGGATGCAGAGCTCCTTGACGGGCAACCTCCTTGGCCCTATCGTCATGATATGCAATCGGTCTGTGAGACGGTGCGGGGCGATCCGTGGTCCCAGCGTCGCTATATTGCATCAGGAAACCAGGAGGATCGATGGAGTACCAGCACATCCTGTGGGAGCAGCAGGGCGGCGTCGGCATCATCACGCTGAACCGTCCCGAGGCACTGAACGCATTGAACCATGCCCATCTCGTCGACTTGAATCGCGCCGTTCAGCACGCCGAGTTCGATCCCGGTGTTCGCAGCCTCGTCATAACCGGGGCCGGCCGGGGCTTCTCAGCCGGCGCCGATGTCAAGGAGTGGGGCGCGGGCGGTGAAGTAGGTGAACCGGCTGCTGGTTGGGTCGACCTCGCTCACGCGCTGATCACGCGCATATTCCGATTGCCGAAACCGGTCGTCGCCGCGGTCAATGGAGTTGCTGTTGGCGCAGGTTGCGACATCGCACTCGCTTCTGACCTGCGGATCGCCTCGACAGCGGCGAGGTTTGGTCAGGCGTACATCAGAGTGGGCTACTGTCCGGATGCCGGGGGATCGTTTCTCTTGCCGCGTTTGATCGGCGAGGCGAGGGCGATGGAGATGATCTATACCGGCAGGATCATCGATGCCGCTGAGGCTGACCGGGTCGGCTTGCTCAACGCGCTGGTGGAGCCGGATGAATTGATGCCAACAGCGCTGGATCTGGCAGACCGTCTCGCCAACGGGCCGACCATTGCAATCGGGCTAGCGAAGCAAAACATTCGCCAGAATGCGACGCTGACGATTGAAGACGCCTTGCGCAACGAACGGCGAGCCGGGAACATCTGCGGCATGACGGAGGATGCGAAAGAGGGATTAGCCGCGACGATCGAACGCCGCGAAGCCAACTTCCAGGGCCGGTGATCTGGTGAGCAACCAGGCTCCGGGATCGGAGATGTCTGCGTTGGACGCCGTCGGCTGGTCGAATAGGGCTGGGAATGACGCGGCATCGCATCCGTTGTACCGGCTGTTCTATCCGCGTTCGGTTGCTGTCGTCGGGGCGTCGCCGGGTGGAGGATACGGCCTGGAGGTCATCACCGGGCTTCGACTGATCGGTTTCGAGGGATTGATCTACCCGGTCAATCCAAATCACGAGATGATCGCCGGAACGTCCCGGATGACGACAAGTTGAGCCTGTTTGGGAACCCTGCTGGTGGTCTCCCGGCGAACTTGAGCTTGCCGAACACCACGACGGGTATGAAGTTCTTGCCGGTGGGGTGGAGACGACAAGCCAAATACACTGAACCCACCATCTCGATCTGTATGCGGTCCCGGACCGGCGTCCCATCTGGTGGACAGAGATCGCGTGCTGCCGCGACTATCGCCCGATGTAGAAATTCAGCCAGTCGAGGTTGTCTGCGAACAGCGAGCGAGGGGGAACAGTATGGCGGAGACCGTCTATATGGAACATGTCGGTATGAGGACGGCACCAGATACATTCGATACGACGGTTCAGTTCTATACCGAGGTGCTTGGCTGGAAGGTGATCGAGGAGCGGCCGGCGAATAGTTCGGACGACCGGGTCTTCTTCTCAGACGGCCGCGGCGGCGCCTTCGAAGTCTTCGTCGGCAGCGGCGATCCGATCGAGGACCCGTCGCACCTTGCCTTCGCGGTGCCGTTCGATGCGTTTCCTGCGCTGGCCGAACGTGTCCGCCAATCAGGGCTCGTCGCGCTGGAAGAGCCCTTCATCAACGAGGTCGGCGACCGCATCTCGTTCTTCAACGACCCGGCTGGCAACTGTGCCCAGATTATCGGCCGCTTGAAGACGCTGCCTTCGCGAGACATCTAGGCTACGTTCGGGAATCGGAAGCAGCAGTCGATCAGACGTAAGCGAGAGCCGCGTCCAACGGATAGGGAATGCGACTGGACTCGACGGTCTCGACGAGGAGACGGGCGTACCGCAGGCTCCGCCGCGCCTTTATTCGGAAGAATCGGTGTAACTGGTCGCGGATGGGCCGCCCCCGCCATTCCGGTTGATTCTGGAACGTTCGGAAGGCTCCGAGTTCACCCTGAGATTGTATGAGCGCTTCGACGTCGGCCGTTCTGACCGCACGAATCAACTCGTCCTCAAGGTCCTTGACACAGATGTGAAAGCCCAAGCGCGCCATGTCCTCCCTGGTCTGCGGATTGCCGACCCTAGCCTTGGAAAGTCCCCGTCGAAGGATGTCGGCTGCATCGGCGTCGCAGAAGCCGGCCAGAGGCAGCTTGCGCCCGGCCGGTCCGAACTCCAGCGCGTAGCGGGTGATCGCCTGAGCGCCCCCAATCGGGAGAACGGCGACCCCTTCGGCATCGAGATCCCTCCCCCTGCGGATCGCGAGTGTCTCGATAGCGATTTGATCGCTGATGCCCTCAACGAGGACAACGGACCGCGCCGTCTCGACCTTCTTCAGGGCGAGGCTAGTTGCCTGAATTGGCGCATCTGGCCCATGCACGTAGCCAGCGAGGGCTTTCCGGGCCAGTTCGGCTCGTTCTTCGCCATCCACGACGAAATCTCCCAACGGGATTGGTTCACTTGAACTGCTATCGCAGTTGTCCGGTCCCAATGTTACGCCGTTTCACGCGCGCGGCGACTCAGGACACATCCTCCGCGGCTTCCCAGAAGCCATGACAGACATCTAGCCCATGCCGGTGGATTTGGGGGCGAAGAAGTCGGCGACTGGCTGCGTCCTTCGTCGCGCAGAGCCAGCACAACACTGAAGCCACCTGAGAACTCCTTCGCGTGTGCTAAGACTGCGATGTGGATATCGAGACGGACTCTGAGACCGAAGATCCGCTTGAGAACAAGTCGGCCGGAGTTCCGACGACGATGTTCAGACTGCGGACCGTCGTGAACCCCAGTCAGCGCCTCGGAAGCCGCCGCCTCATTCTCTTATGTCTTCCTCCTCGGCTACGTTTCGCAGTCGCTCCAGGGCATCGGACCAGTACGGCGCGTATCTGGCCAGCCACGGGATTAGCGCGTCGGCCAAGACGGCCGCATTGACGCGATAGAGGCGATGCCGACCCTGGCGCGTCGCGGTGACCAATCCCGCCTGTCGCAGGACCATCAGGTGCTTGGAGATGCCCGAGGCAACCAGATCAGGGAATTCCGCGGCCAGCTGGCCGACCGAGAGACTGCCCCGTTCGGCCAGCAGGTCGAGGATTCGCCGGCGTGTCGGGTCGGCCACCACGCGAAATAGCTCGTCCGTAGCGCTAGGCGGCATCGGTGGCACGATCGGCAACCACGAGGGCAGCAAGCCGCTCGAGTAGCCGGTGCTCATCGACGCCACGCTCGTAGGCCTGTACGGTGTCTTGCCACCCGGCTTTCCCGATGTCTTCGAAGCCGTCGTGAATGAGTGACACGCGGGTTCCGGTGGGTATTGGTGTCAGTGTGATGGACAGGCGCGCAGGACGGAACCAATCTCCACCCTCCTCCAGCCAGGAGAGGATCATGCGGTCCTCTGGCGCCAAGTCCAACACGGTACCGGTGATCCAGGTGTCGTCGTTGGGGCCGCACAGGCGATCAGCGCCCCCTACTCGCAGATCGATGTCGAGCTTGGGGCCGAGCCACTGGCGCAACGCGTCCGGCGTCGCCAGCCAGCGCCAGACAACGCTGGGCGAAGCCTGGATTTCAACCGAACGAATGACAGCAGACACAGCATTGACCTTCCATACCTTACCGAGCAGCAACTCGTATCCTTCATATTACTGTACAGTAAGATATCGATGTGGTCAACGGGTTCCTTTCACATCATCTCGCTACGAACTCATACGAGGACGTACAGAATGCTTCCCGTTCGCCGAGATAATCGGGCGCACGGCGATGCATCGCATCGCGGCTACTTGGGGCCTGGCCGCGCAGCACCACCAGCATCATTCCCATCCTCGTAGTTGCGACGCGATGCGTCGCCCTGCCGGACTCCCTACTGTGCGCAGGGAGTATTCAACCTGACTTCGCATCAGATGCTGAACGAACCCGCTCTTGTGGCTCTATCCAGCGCCGATTGTGGCGCAAGTTCCAAAGCAGATTCGACGCACCAGTCCCCGCAGCGCGGTACCGAAAGTAAGGGTTGTCATCCATCGATCAGCCGGACCTGCGCCGCCGCTTGCCGAAGACGACGACGAACATGAAGCCCTTGCCGGCGGCGTGGGGGGAGAAGAAGGCGGTGACGTCGTCGTCGAGGGAGGTCGAGCCGACCGCGCCGAGGCCGAGGGTGTGCGCCGCCAGGTGCATCTTCTGGGCGCGCAACGCGCCTTCGATCTGCGCGATGCGCCAGCCGCGGTTGCCGTAGGCCTCGAAGATCGGGTCGAGGTCGGCCATGTAGTAGACGTTGACGTGGGCGTCGCCGGGGTAGCCCTGGCCGACCGCCAACCTGCGAGGCGTCGTCGCGGAAGTCGCCGGCGGCTCAGTCGCTCCAATGTACCACGTTCTGGGTGCAGGGCGTAGCTGCCCTGCTCCAGCTTATCGACCATGTTGACGATCAGGTAGGGGTCGGTGAAAGACCGTGCTGTCCGGGTCGAGACAATCGAATGCGATTGGCCGCGACGAAAGGGTGAGCATCGTCGAGAAGCTGTTGAATGGAATCGCCTTGTCACGTGTGTAGTGCCGCGTCGACCGCCGCCGCCGGATCGTCTCATCCACCGGCGTTGCCGGCCTGTTCTGTCTGGGGATTGGGTACAGGGCATGCGAGTACCGGTCGGGTCGGACGCTGGGCCCGTGATGCGGTTCGCTCTCCATGCGGCGGCTTCGTCGCCGGATGATAGCGATGACTCGGCGTGCATCTCCCAGATCAATGGGAAGTCGTACTCGCCGTTAGAGACTGGCTCGACCGTGTGGTTCAGAGGTTCGATGCCGGGAGCTGCGCCGGGTGCGCTGCCTTTACCGAGCGGGACGATGGCGACGGCTGCCTCGCGCTGACCGTCGACGCCGAGCAGGTCGTTGACCGCGGCATCGTGGAAGCCGAGGACGACCTTCGACTGCAACTCTTCGGCCGTTGCGACAGCCAGGACGTTGCCGAGCGTCGTCCCGAGATCCCAGTAGGTGTGGCGGTAGGCGCGTTCTTTGTAGCGCCAGGCGTTGCGCCAGAAGGTGCTCGTTGCGATCATCATCACAGGCGCTTCTGCGACCGACGGCTCTGCGCCAGTAGCTTCGACGACCGCAGCACGAAAATCCCCAGAACGAATCTGCCCGAGGCTATGGGTGTCGGCGGCGTAGTGGTAGACGCCAGCATCGAGACTGTCGAGGTCGCCGCAGACGTAGTAGAGCTCCAGGTGGTAGCGAGCGCCGGTGCCGCCAGCCGCGCGATAGAAGATCTCGCGCCCGGTGCCGTGGCTGCCGCGTTTGAGGATGCCGTTCGAGAGCAGGCTGATCCGAGCCAGTGCCGACGAGAGCGGGCGTCGCGTCAGGCTTGCTTCGGATCCCGACATCGCGATCGCTTCGAGCAGCGGCATTGTGAGCGGATCGAATTCGTCCGGCAAGTCGATCCTATCGAGGTCCGTGTAGATCTTGAAGGGGTGCGGTTCGTTGTGCGGGCTCTGCTCGCCCAGCGACGGCTCGAAGTTCGGGGCGATGCCCATCACCGATTCGGGCTGCCCGTCATCGCCCTCGATTAGTTTGTACTTCGTCGCTTCGTGGAACGTCTGTCCGATTGCAGTGTCTCGGTTGGTCATGTTGCTTCCCTCATTCGTCGTGTTGCGCACGGTGATATGACAGTCATCTCAGCATGCAACGCAAGATTGGGCAATGGATACCGGGCAGGCTTGTTGCTGTTCCGGGCCACGGACGACGCTGGCTCTCGATAACCCGGGTGGATGAGTATTGAAGTAGTCATTGATTCAATGCTAAAAGTTCTGACTGTGGGTAATGGCAGAAGAAAAAGGGGCGGATGTGGGGCGGTCTGTTTCTCAGTTGCGAAATGGTCGGTTGTTGCTAGCCATCATGATTGGCTTGAGCCTGATTGCAGGGACGGGAGCCCGGCAGGCAGACGCCCAGTCGGCGCCTGGTGTGGTGGCAGATACGCTCTGTGCCTCGCCCTGGACGAGCGCGCTCTACTATTTGTCTACTGGATGCTTGTCTGGTTATCAGACTATCGATCTGGCTGCCGGGGAGGTAGATGTTTGTTCTAGTCCCCACACGGGACAGCTCTTTCTGCCGCGAACAGCGGGTTGCTCACCGCCGTTTCTCCCGCTAACCATTGGTGGAATCGAGCCAGTGACACTGTGTGTTTCGGGCTATACCGGTGCCCTGCGCTATGCTCCAAGTGGTGCGTGCGTGCCTAGTGAGGCGCGTTTAGCAACACCGCTTGAGAAGCTGCTAGAAGATGTCACCCTCGCTGGCGTCCGTGAGCATCAGGCGGCGCTGCAGGCGATCGCCGACGCCAATGGAGGCACGCGTGTCTCTGGCACTCAGGGCTACAACGACTCCGTTGCGTATGCGCAGCAGGTCTTCGAGGCTGCCGGTTACGATGTAACGGTCCAGCCCTTCCAGTTTCAGAACTTCATTTCACTTTCGCCCTCCATCCTCGAGCAGATAGCGCCACCGCCAGCGGGGCCGGTTGCGAACACCATCATGAGTTACTCAGGGAGCGGTGATAACACGGCCCCCGTGAGCACGGTGGCGTTATTCGGATGCAACCCGACGGACTATGCAGGGTTTCCAGCCGGTCATATCGCCTTGATCAGCCGTGGAGTCTGCTTCTTTACGGACAAGGCGACGAACGCCTACAATGCTGGCGCGTCGGGCGTGATCATCTACAATGATCGTCCCGGCATCTTGAACGGCACGCTCGGCAGCACGTTCACGTTGGACATCAGCGTCACCACCGTGACCCAGGATGTCGGCCAGCAACTGGCGGCGACTCCTGGGCTGATCATGCGTCTCAAGACCGATACATTCCGTGGTCTAGCTACCTCCTACAATGTGCTCGCTGAATCAACCGGTGGCGATCCTGACAACGTTGTGATCGTCGGCGCACACCTCGATTCTGTTGATACCGGACCCGGCATTCAGGATAACGGCTCCGGCGTAGCCGCGATCCTCGAAGTGGCCGAGGAGATGGCGGCGTTGAATCCTCGGAATAAAGTGCGCTTTGCTTTGTGGGGGGCAGAGGAAGCAGGGTTGGTCGGCTCGACGTTTTATGTGAATGGCTTGAGTCCGGGCGAACTCGACGACATCGCGCTCTACCTGAACTTCGACATGATCGGGTCGCCCAACTATGTCTTCTTCATCTACGATGGCGATGATTCCGATGGCGTGGGCGCGGGCCCGGTCCGGCGGGCTCGGCTCAGATCGAAGCCCTGTTCGAGTCATATTATCTCCAGAAAGGATTGCCCTTCAAGGGCACTGACTTCAGCGGCACCTCGGATTATGGCCCCTTCATTGCGGCGGGCATACCGTCCGGGGGGCTCTTCACAGGGGCTAGTGGTATCAAAACACTTGAGGAAGCCGCGATCTGGGGCGGCGTCGCCGGAGACTCGTATGATCCCTGCTATCATCTTGCCTGCGACACATATGACAATATCAGCCTCTTCGCACTCGAGGTCAACGCGGACGCTGTCGCCTTTTCTACGTTGCGCTACGCGATGAACACAACGGTCCCATAGTGATCGCCGCTATGCCGTAAAGGGACTGGACATCGCTTTGATAGGATCTCCAGCCAGCGCCTCAAGAGAGTGGTGCGTCGATGACGCTGCACTGGTTGTGATCGGCCACCCAGCGGTTGGCGATGGCGTAGCCGTCACCAACCGCCAGCGCAGCGAATCTATCGACGAAGCGATTGAAGCGCCTGCCTGCCTCTGATCGAGTCCGAGGATTCGGCTGGCGGATCGACGAACGTGGGAGACATTCTTCGGCGTCATGAGCTTCTGGGAGATGAGTCTTGCTGCCGCCTAACAGGCCGGTCGCTACCGCGACTGATATGCCCGCCGGTGTCAGATGATCTCAGCAAACGACACACTTGTCGCGACGTCCTCAATCGAAGTGCAAGCGACCATCGTTACGGGGAATGGGTATCTTCGGCACTTTCCGATGTCGGACATCGTTCTCCTGATCACTTGACATCTCACATTTCAGCCATGATTACGCGCTTGAAAGATCCCTCAGCGCGCCTCAGCCCTTCACGGTCATGACGACGAATCTGATCTTGCGCTGCAGTAGGCGATGATCCTCTTGTCAGGGCTTGGGAGTTACCGGTAGGTCGTGCTCAACCTGATCGCCGACGATTGGTGCTTCGTCGAGCGTCACGAGATATTGATCCACGAGATATCCGGGCGGAGGTGGTCCATCGGCGAGCTCAGCTCGAATGATGTCGAGGAGTTCGTCCAGTGGGAGTGGCCGGCCATCTGGCATGAGCTGGGGGGCATAGTGATTGTTGACCACGTCATTGTCATTCACTTCCCAATAGCCCTGGTTCCAGCCAAAGACATCGTAGACGACTGGATTCGCTCCTTCGAAATCGCGGAGGAAGAACAGCGCGCGGTCTCCCCCCCCCCCCCTCAAAGGGCGGCCATCCCTCGAATGCTTGAACGCAGTCGTCGATGGTCCCGCCCCATGATCGGAGCGTCAGAATGTCACCGGTCGCGACCTCGGCGCCTCTTGCCCGGTCTTCGACACGTATCTGATAGTCCGTCACGATGTAGTAGGGGACCTCCGGGGTTGGACCTCCAGGAACCTTCCGGGGTTCCAGCTTCCCCATCACCGTCGCGACGAGGATTTGATCGGAGAACCAGGCCATGTGTTCCAGATCCGGAATGCCCTCGGTTGCTCCCGAGATCAAGTAGTCGCATGGCGGATCCTCATTTGAAACAGGAGATGTCGTGGTCGGCTGCAGGGCCGCGCTCGGAAACGGAGTGCCCGGCACCGGCTGGCCGGGACTCGTATCCTCTGGGCTGCCGCAGGCAACGATGACCAAGGCGATCACAATGGGGATCAGTCCGCGTTTGAACATGAATGACCCCGTTCATTTGCAGTGCCGTGTAGGGGGTCGCGCGAAGTCAAGTATCTCAGCATGCTCGTGGAAGCTGGAAGAGCGCTGGCGGCATTCGCGAGCAGCGCTGTTCTCACGTGATTATGAGTCAGTGCGGACAAGAAGACGAGTGTGGCCAGCCCTCGCCGCTGTCTGTCCATGCATGGGGTTTCACTTCAATCAGCGCGCCGGTGAGTCCTCTCAATGCTGTCGCGCTGGTTGACGTATTGGCGGATGCGTAGTAGAGTGCCTCCGTTGGGCGAGGAACACTGTGAAAGATGATCACGATGACCGGACGATTCAGGACAAGGAACGAGCGACCCGCCCCTAGGCGCGGCTAGTCTGATGGACTAGCCACACCGCAGCCAATTGTCTGCTTGTTTGTGTTGTTCTGGAGTCATCGTGATGAAACAGCGAACGCGCGTCTCAACAATCCACTGTCTTTCCAATTCATCTATTCTTCTTTCCGCTTCCCGGACGCTTCAGGATGTGCGCCTGACGGATTCCGTCTCGCCTCGATCAGGCGCGATGTCGTTCAGTCAGGCGGTTGCGTTGCTGCATTCGTCAGTCCTGAAGCATGTTCAATCAAACAGGGAAGTGAGATCAATCACGATGTCGACAACGCTCAATGGTCACCAGGCTTTGCTCGCCGAAGCGCTCAAGAAGGTTGAAGAGACCGAGGTTCCTGAACTGAAGAAGATCGCCATCGCATTTTCCGGCGGTCTCGATTCGACGCTCTGCATCGTCCTGGCGCGCGAAAAGTATGGCGCGGAGGTCGTGCCGATTACGGTTGACGTCGGCCAGGGCAAGGAAGAGATCGCGCAGTCAATTTCGCAAGGCCGAAGAGCTCGGGATTGACGCCCATTCTGATCGACGCGAAGGAAGAATTCGCCAGCGAATGGCTGACCAAGGCGATCCAGGCCAACTCGGACTACAACGGCTATCCGGTTTCAACCTCGATGACTCGCCAGTTGATCGCCGCCAAGGTCGCCGCAAAGGCCGCCGAGCTAGGCTGCGACGCGCTGATGGAAGGTTCCTCCGGCCGCGGCAACGACCAGTACCGCATGCACAACGTCTTCTCGATCTTCGCGCCAGCGCTGAAGATTCTCGTTCCGGTGCGTGACTTCGACCTGACCCGGCAGGAAGAGTTGGCGCTTTGCGAGCACTGGGGCGTGCCGGTCACCGAGATCATTTCCGGTGGCGACGACAAGACGCTCTGGTGCCGCTCGATCGCCAGTGGCGGCATCGGGCTCGACACGGTGCTGCCGGACGAGATCTGGATGTGGCTCAAGCCGCGCGCAGCAGGCTCCGGATGAGCCGACGACCGTCTCGATCGACCTTCCAGAATGGCTCTGCCGGTCGCCCTCAACGGGCGAGCAGATGCCGCTGACGACGATCATCGAGACGCTCAACGAGGTCGCCGGCGCAAACGGCATCGGCAAGATCGACATTTTCGAAGACGGCATCATGGATCTCAAGTCGCGCGAGATTTACGAAGCTCCTGGCGCAAAGGTTATGCTGGCAGTCCACAAAGACCTGGAATCGGCCACGCTGACCAAGCAGCAGCTCGTCATGAAGAAGCATGATCGACGCCCAGTGGGGCTCGCTGGTCTATCACGGCGAGTGGTTCCAGCCGCTCAAGGCCGATCTCGACGCCTTCATCGCCAGCACCCAGCAAGTTGTCCAGGGCACCTGGACGATCTCGCTCTATAAAGGAAACGTCGAGATCATCAAGCGCGAATCGGCTGCGATGCTCTTCAAGCCGGAGATCCGCTCGATCGCTGGCACCGGCTTCAACCAGCAACTCTGCGGTCCGGCGGCCTACATCCGCGGCCTGCCGTTCCAGATCATCGCCTTGCGCGATGCCGATGTTGAGAAGGCGAACGGAAAAGTTGCGGGAGTGGTGAGTGCTGATTAGCCCTCACCCCCTCTCCCCTCTCCCAATGCTGGGAGAGGGGAGAGGGGGGACCGATTGGAAGAAGAAAGAGTGATACGAAACTCGAAAATGAACACGAAGACACCCCTCTCCCAGCGGCCCAAAGGGCACCCCGAGAGGGGCCGGGAGTGAGGGCATTTTGACAGCAACACAACCAGCGAAACTCTGGGATAAGGGCTATGATCTCAACCCGCTGATCGAAGCGTTCGAGGTTGGGGATGACGTCGCATACGACAACCGGCTGGTGATGCCGGATGTTCTCGGCTCCATCGCCCACGCCGCCGGATTGGCGAAGATCGGAATCCTCGATCGGGAGACTTTTCTAGCCCTTCATGAGGGGCTGGCAACGATCGCCAGGCTCCACGAGCAGGGCGAGTTCATGCTCGAACAGGGTGATGAAGATGTCCACACCAAGATCGAGAACTGGCTGACCGAGCATGTCGGCGACCCCGGCAAGGAGATCCACGCCGGGCGTTCCCGCAACGACCAGGTGCTGGTCGACTTGCGGCTCTATACCCGAGAAGCGATCCTGCCGGTCTATCGGGCCATTCTTGGCGCATGCGAGGCGCTGCATACGCTCGCCGGTCGACACTCCGCCACGCCGATGCCCGGCTACACGCATATGCAGCGGGCGATGCTCTCGACGGTCGGTGTCTGGGCCGGTTCCTATCTGGAAGCACTGTTCGACGATCTCAAACTGCTCGATGTCGCGGTCGATCTGAGCGACCAGAACCCGCTCGGATCGGCGGCCAGCTATGGGGTGCCGTTACCGCTTGACCGGCAGTATGTCTCTGACGTGCTGGGCTTCAAGCAGGTACAGAACAACGTGCTCTACACCCAACACGCGCGCGGTAAGTTCGAAGGGGCAATCGTCCAGGCGCTCGTCCAGGTCATGCTCGATCTCTCGAAGCTGGCCCAGGACATCTTGCTGTTTACGACGTCCGAATACGGGTTCTTCCGCCTCAACGAATCGTTGCTGACCGGATCGAGCATCATGCCGCAGAAGAAGAATCTTGGAGCGGTTGAACTGTTGCGGGGACGTGCTCAGGTTATGCTGGCTTACCAGCAGCAGATCCTTGGGATTCTCTCTGGCTTGCCGTCTGGCTACAACATGGACT
Organism: uncultured Chloroflexia bacterium; assembly: GCA_963709995.1. Classification (GTDB taxonomy): domain Bacteria; phylum Chloroflexota; class Chloroflexia; order Thermomicrobiales; family CFX8; genus JAUIIK01. The sequence continues at coordinate 140,556 of CAVPYN010000003.1, forward strand.
CGCAGGACACCAAGAAGCCGTTCATGGACGCGCTCGATCTTGCCGCACAGTCGGCCGCCGTAGCCGCCCTGGTCGTAAGCCAGATCGAGCCGAACGAGGAGCGCATGATCGAAGCCTGTTCGCCGGAGCTGTTCGCGACTGATATTGCCTATGACCTGGTGCGTAGCGGGACGCCGTTCCGCGACGCCTACCGCAAGGTTGCCGCGATGATCGCCGACCTCCCGAGCCAGGATCCGAAGACCCATCTCGAGCACCGTAATCACCAAGGAACTCATGGTGATCTCCGGCTGGATGCTGCGGGCGCTGAGATAGCGAGACGCGCAAGTCAGATTGATGCCCGCGAGCAAGAGCTTGTGAACATACAGAAAGGATTGTTGAGTGGAGAGAGTCTGTAGGGAAGAAGGAGCGTGGTGATGGCTGAATGTCCCGAGTGTGGCGCTGAACTGAACATGTCGGATGTGGTTCAGGGCGAGATCATCCAGTGTGAGGATTGCGGGGTCGAGCTTGAGGTGGTGAGCCTCGATCCGCTAAAGCTGGAGCTCGCGCCCGAAGAAGAAGAGGATTGGGGTGAGTAGACGCCGATGACGATTCTCCTGCTGGCGGAGCGATTGCGTGTTGAAGAGCGATTGTTGATCGAAGCGTTTGCTTCGACCGGTCATCCGGCACGCCTTCTGACGCCCGCGGAGATTGGCAGCATCACCTTCGGGGAATCGAGCAATGGATCCGCTTCGACTCTACCGGGAGAAGCTGAAATCGTCTCGCGGCTGCACCCGTCTCGTGAGGCGGCGGCGCTGCTCTGGTCGCTGGAGGCAATCGGCTGGCACGCCTTCCCCGGAGCGGCCCAGATGGATGCGTTTTCCCGGCGAGATCGCCTGTATCGCGAACTCAGCCGGGCGGGGGTGCCGGTCGTTGAGACCGTCCTCGGTTGGGGGGCCGGAGCGGTTCTTGGAGCCGTCGATCAGGTCGGCTGGCCGGTTGAACTGCTGCCGCTGGATGGCGGCGAGCCGGGGATCGTCGTTGAGGACCGTGAGAGTGCCGAAGCGGTTGTCGAGCATCGAGCCGTGCTTGGCAAGGAGCACGTGTTGCTGGCGCGGCGGGCGGCGAATCCGGCTGAAGAGCGCCGCCTGCTGGTTGCCGGCCAGCAAGTGTTTGCCGCGGTGCAATCGGGAGACGGCGCGTGGTCGATCGATCCGGTTACGCCCGTCGACTGTGAAGTTGCCGGGCGGGTTTCCGCGGCGGTTGGGTCGTCGCTCATCGATGTGACCTATCTGCCCGGTCAAGGCAACGCGGTCATGCTGGTTATGCCGCTACTCAAGTTTCCGGTCTGTTCAGTCCGAGACAACGAATGTAGCTGCCGCGATTGCCAGCTGCGTCGCCGGCGGGCCGGTTGCGGTCGAAGAGGCGGTGCGATTTGGCTAGCGCGATGTCCAGCAAGCTCTCGGTTTCCACCTTGCTGACGGATCTGGTGGCGATCCCCAGCTTGTCCGGCGGAGAATGCCGGGCAGTCCGCTGGCTGGTGGAGCGCATGGAGGAGCATGGCTTTGACGCGTCGATTGATGGAGCGGGAAACGCAGTCGGTTCGCTCGGTGACGGGCCGCGCGAGATCATGCTCCTCGGCCACATCGACACTGTTCCGGGCGAGATTCCGGTCAGGATCGAGAAGGGAGTTCTCTACGGGCGCGGGGCGGTCGACGCGAAGGGACCGCTGGCGACCTTCGTTGCTAGCGCCCTCAAGTCTGACATCCCGGAGGGAACGAAGATCACCGTCGTCGGCGCGGTTGGCGAGGAGAGCTTTGGCTCGCCGGGGGCCAACTGGCTGCGGGAACACCACCCACCACCAGCAGCCGTCGTGATTGGCGAGCCGAGCGGCTGGGACTCGATTGTTCTTGGATACAAAGGCTCGACCTCGCTGACCGCTCACTTCGAACGCGAACTCACCCACAGTGCTGGTCCGGAAGTGACGGCGGCAGAGACGATCGTTGGCTTCTGGAACGTCGTGCTTCACTGGCTGCGCGCGGTGAATGGTGAAACCGAGCCCGGGTTCTCGTCGCTTGATGGCGTGTTGCGTAGTCTCGATTCCGGCAGCGATGGGCTGGCCGAGTGGGCATCGCTTGGCGCAACCTTCCGGCTTCCACCAGAGTCGCACTCATCACTGGTCCAGATGCAGATTGACGAGATTGCCCGGGAGTTTGGCGTGATCGTCAAGTGGTCGTTTAACGCGGAAGCGTATCGCTGTGACCGGCGCTCGCCACTCGTCGCCCCATTCCTTGCCGCGATACGCTCGCAGGGCGCGAAGCCGCGGACGAAGGTCAAGACCGGGACGTCGGACATGAATGTTGTTGGACCGGCCTGGGGTTGCCCGATGCTTGCCTATGGCCCCGGCGATGCCAGCTTCGACCACACGCCGGATGAGCAGATCGATTTGGCCGAGGTTGAACGGGCGGTTGACGTGCTGGCGGAGGCTCTCAGCCGCTTCGCCGCGAGATTGTAGGCAGGTCATGGCCTGATCCTCTCTGTCCTTCCGGCGTCGAGAGTTGATGTCTATAGCCAGCAGACTCCTTCAAGGGAGGAACAGATGACGAGCAACGGATACACCAATGGACGCGGAACCTCCTTCCGGCTCGGCATGCTGGTGTCGCACCTTCGTGAAGAGGAGAAGATGATCCTCTCCGCCGCGCGCAACCGGGGGATCATCGTTGAAGTTCTTCAGGATCGTAAATTGGTCCTTGATCTCACTGGGTCGAACCCTCCAGGCGTCGATGTCGTGGTCGATCGCTGTATCGCCCACACCCGTGGAGGGTATGCGTTGCGCGCCTTTGAACGGTGGGGAGTCCCGACGATCAACACGTCGAACGCCGCCGCGATCTGCGATGACAAGGTGGAAATGACGGCGGCTCTGGCTGCCGCTGGAGTGCCGACACTCGAGACAGCGGTCGCCTTCTCGGTTGATGGCGCGCTTGAGGCTGCCAGCGAGCTAGGCTATCCGGTTGTCCTCAAACCGGTCGGCGGATCGTGGGGGCGCTTGCTTGCCAAGGCTAATTCGGCGTCCAGCCTGCGGACAATCCTCGAACAGAAGCAGCAGCTTGGCTCGCACCACCACAGCGTCTTCTATTTGCAGGAGTACATCGAGAAGCCGGGCCGGGATATCCGGGTGCTGGTTATCGGAGACGAAGTCATCGCGGCCTCCTATCGCAGCGCCGGGCATTGGATCACCAATGTTGCCCGTGGCGCGACCTCAACACGTTGCGAGGTGACGCACGAGATCGCCGAGATCTCGACCTCCGCGGTGCGGGCCGTTGGCGCGACGCTGGCGGGTGTGGACCTCGTCGAGACTGACGAGGGACTGAAGGTGATCGAAGTGAACGGCGGGGTCGAATTCAAGGGGTTGCGGACGACGACCGATCTTTCGATCCCGGATGTCATTCTCGATCACGCGGTGAGCGCCGCGGTGCTTTCCCGCTGGGAGGTGGTTGCCGATTGATTTGATGACGCTGACGAAGCGATAGCGGCTTGTCAGGCTGGCGCTTCCCGCTTATGATGACGCTGGCGATGATCGCCAGATTACGGCGATGACGAGGACGAGTAACCAGTTCATCCCAGTGCAGAGAACCGCGGTAGCTGTGAAGCGGGACTGGCTGGCTGGTGAATAAGACCTCCGAGCCGCGCTCCGAACCGGGACCATTGGTTTCGCAGTAGGCGGCGCCGGGACAGGTTCCTCGTTATCGAACCTCCATCCGCTAGGGCTGTGTGTGGTTCGGCGTGTGGGTAGAGGCCATCGTAACGGCGATGGCGAAGTGGGGTGGTACCACGGGTTAGAAGCCGCTCGTCCCCTTGAGGGATCGGCGGTTTTTTGTATTTCCGAATCCCGCATGGCAGAGAGGACAACCTGACGGGTGATTGAGACCGTCAGGCACGAGAGAGAGGAACTGGACATGCCTACAGGATTGATGATCGTTCGACCAACCTCGATCTCCGCGCCATCGCTGAAACTCGCCCTGAATCGTGAGAAGAAACGAACGGTTCTCGTTGCGCCCCGTGGCAAGAAACCAGGTCTACGCCGGGCAGTTCGTCCGGCAGGCTCGGTATCCAGCGAATCGACGACACCGCAACGAGAAAGAGTCAATGCTCATGAATTCTCAGCCCCGCATCGCAATCGTCTATGGACGGCTACGTGTTGAAGAACGCATGCTCGCTGCTTCCTGTGAACGGCGTGGCATATCTTGCGACCTAATCGATGAGCGTGGGATCATCCTCGGGTCCGATGGCAATTGGAGTCGATACTCGGTCATCCTGGCCCGGAACGTCTCACAACTGCATGCGGCCCACACCGTGATGATGCTCAACGCCATCGGAATTGCAGTCATCAACCGGATCGACGTTCTGGAGAACTGCAACGACAAAGTCCGCACTTCCGCGCTGCTCACCCAGGCGGGCGTTCGCCAGCCGCGTTACCGGGTCGCATTCTCGCCGGATGCGGTGCTGGATGCGATTGAAGATCTCGGCTATCCGGTTGTCCTCAAACCGCCGGTCGGCTCATGGGGACGCCTGCTGGCGCGGGTCAATGATCGGGACGCTGCCGAGGCGTTGATCGAACACAAGATGATGTTGGGATCATTCCATCATGGGAGCTTTTATATCCAGGAGTATGTTCCGAAGCAGGGACGGGACATCCGAGCTTTCGCAATCGATGATCGGATACTCTGCGCGATCTACCGCAACTCGGATCATTGGATCACGAACACCGCCCGCGGCGCGGTTGCGACGAACTGCCCGCTAACGCCAGCGCTGGTAGAGATCTGTCGCGGCGCCAGCATGGCGATTGGCGGCGGGCTCCTGGCGATTGACCTCTTCGAGCACCCCGAGCGCGGGCTACTCGTCAATGAGGTTAACGCGACGATCGAGTTTCGCAACAGCATCGAGCCGACCGGGGTGGACATCCCCGGCGAGATCGTCAACTATGCCCTGGGCGTTGCCCACGATCAATCGATACTCGACGGCGCCGCGTCGATTGCGCGGGTCGCCTGATGGAGACTAGATCGATCAGTTGTAGAGACGTCCCGGCGGGGCGTCTCTACGGGAGACACGGAATTCCTATCATGCCGGTAAACAATGCGAGGGAGAGGAGCCCATGACAATTAGGACAAGTATCGTTGGTGGGTCGGGCTATGCCGGCGGTGAACTACTGCGTCTGTTGCTCGGCCATCCTGAGGTTGAGGTTCAGCAGGTGACGTCGCGGTCACTGGCCGGAAAGTTCGTTACGTCGGCCCATCCAAACATGCGTTCCCACACCCGGTTGAAATTCGTGTCGCCAGATGATCTGGAACCTTGCGACCTGCTGTTCATCTGTGTGCCGCACGGGAATTGAGCCGGCCAGGCAAAGCAGTTCGTCGAGGTGGCGCGCGTGGTCATCGACTTGAGCGCCGACTTTCGCCTGAACAACCCGGAGGATTACGAGACCTGGTATGGCTGGGAACATCCCGACCACGAACGCCTTGGCAGGGTTGTCTATGGCCTGCCGGAGTTGCACCGTGAGGAGATCAAGAACGCAGACTACATCGCTAGCCCAGGATGCATGTCGACTGCCAGCATTCTGGCGCTTTACCCGATGATCCAGAGCGGGCTGGCCGACCCGGATATGCCGGTGGTCGTGGAAGCGAAGACTGGCTCATCCGGCAGCGGTGGTTCCTTCAATGCCAGCACTCACCATCCAGAGCGAGCTGGCGTCATCCGGCCTTTCAAATCGACTGGTCACCGCCATTCAGCGGAGATCATTCAGGAATTAACGCTCAACGGGCAAACACCGCAGATCAGCTTCTCGGCGACCGGCGTCGAAGCGGTGCGCGGGATCCTATCCACCGGACACGTCTTTACAAGGGAGCCGCTGACCGATCGCGATGTCTGGGGCATCTACCGCACTGTCTACGGGGAAGAGCCGTTCCTGCGGATTGTGAAAGAGCGCACCGGGATCTATCGCGCGCCGAACCGAAGATTCTCTCCGGCACCAACTTCTGCGACGTCGGCTTCGAGGTCGACCCGCACGCCAACCGTGTCGTCGTCACCGCGGCGATCGACAACCTGATGAAGGGCGCAGCCGGGCAGGCTGTCCAGTCGATGAATATCCGGTACGGCTTCCCGGAAACGACGGGGTTGGATTTCATTGGATTGCATCCGGTGTAGGGATTAGGGTAGAGGGATCAGGGATTAGATGGAGCCACTTCGTAGGGAATAGGTTGTCGGGAGACCGGGATAGCGTCTTCTCGTGTTGTGCTGCTGTTCCCAGTTACCTATCACGTGTTCCCTGCTCATTGGTCCCCGCTCCCCGCGAATCAGTGGGAGAGGGGCTGGGGGTGAAGGAAATGGTCTTACTTGTAAAACTCGGCGGAAGCGCCGGGATCGACAACAGTCTTGCGGTCAATGACTTGGCCCAGATGTGGCCCGACCAGAGGATCGTGATGGTCCATGGCGCCAATGCCGAGCTGGATGCCTACATCCGCAGTCAGGGACGCGAGCCTGCTCACGTGACCTCGGCGCGGGGACAGGTCAGTCGTTACACCGACGAGCAGACGATGAGCGACATGATGGCGATCTATGCTGGCCAGATGAACAAGAGGATCGTCGAGATGTTCCAGCGACGGGGCGTCAACGCCGTCGGAATCAGCGCGATGGATGGTGGTATCGCCCGTGGACGCAGGCAGGACACGATCCGGATCGTCGAGGACGGCAAACCGAGAGTGTTGCGCGGCGATCATGCCGGCAGTATCGAGGAAATTGACATAACGCTGCTCAACTTGCTCCTCGACAACGGTTACCTGCCAGTGCTGACTCCCCCGGCTGTCAGCAACGAAGGAGTGGCGATCAATGTCGATGGCGACAAGCTAGCGCTTGAACTGGCAACTGCGCTCGGGGCCGAGGCGCTAGTCTTTCTATCCAATACCGGAGGTTTGTTGCGTGACGTCGATGATCCCGAATCATTGATTGGTCATATCAACGCATCCGACGATGCCGATGTCGCCGCTGCGGTCGAGGCTGCAGGCGGCCGAATGAAGAAGAAGGTCGAAGCCGGGGTTGGAGCGGTGCGGGCCGGGATTGGCACGGTCGTCTTCGCCGATGCCAGGGTCGAGCGACCGGTAAGCAGGGCGCTTGCCGGAGAGGGCACGGTCCTGACGGCCGGCGTCTTGCAGGAGGTCTAGATGACGGGCACAACGATGTCGAACGAGACGATTACCGCGATTGACAGGGATCTCCAGCCAGCAATGTACGCCAAGCGAGGTGTTGCGCTGGTTCGGGGTGAAGGATCGCTGCTCTGGGACGCCGATGGCAACGAATACATCGATGTGATGAGCAACTACGGCGTTAATATACTCGGTCATGCCCACCCGGCGATCACTGCAGCGATTTCATGCCAGGCTGGCACGTTGATCAACGTCCACCAGTCATTTTCCA
>CAVPYN010000004.1:0-160221 GCA_963709995.1 uncultured Chloroflexia bacterium
CGTTTATTCGGGTGGCTACCAACCTGCGAATTCCTGATACGAATAAAAGCTATTCACTGAATGAGGGTAACCGGCTCAGTTTTCCGCAGGGCTATCAGGATTACCTGCATTGGGCGCAGAGCAATGGATATTCCAGTCGCTATGCCGGTGCGATGGTCGCCGATGTGCATCGTATTTTGCTGAAGGGCGGAGTGTTTATGTATCCGCCTACGCAGAAGGCCCCGGCGGGTAAGCTACGACTGATGTATGAGGCAAACCCTATGGCCATGCTGGTAGAGCAGGCCGGCGGCAAAGCTATGTGCGATCCTTCTCTGGCTATTCAGGATGTGCAGCCTACCGATATCCATCAGCGCGTGCCGGTGATTATGGGTAGCACTGCAGAGGTTGATAAGGTGCTCGGGTTTTTGCAGTAAGCAAGTTTGTTGGCATGAAAAAAGGCCCGCTATTAGCGGGCCTTTTTTTACCGGCATTATCCTGATGCGACTACTGGAATATCCAGACCCGGGTTTCATCAGCAGCATGATAGGTTTTACCGATTGAGGTATCGTCATCGAGTGCACCTACAATCAGCCGGGCAAGGTCCGCGCGGTCGATGAAACCAAAGGACTCGACATCTTCCGACAAATAACCAAAGCCATTCGCTGTGCCATTTTTAAGGCCGCCCGGTCTGATAATGGTGTATTCCAGACCGCTCGCTTTTAAGTAGTCTTCTGCTTCTGTTTTCAGTGGCAGGACTTTGCTGAGCGCCATGCTTGATAGCCACGGAGCAGTTTCATCACTGTCGCCGGCGCCAATGCTGCTAACTTGTAAGACGCGCGATACGCCGGCGCTAGCTGCGCCATCAGTAATAATTTTGTTACCAATAAAGTCGGACGGTGGAATGCAGCTAAAGCAACCGATAGTGCTGACTACTGCGATATAGTTGCCATTGGCAAACACATCGGCAACGTCATCAACATTGGTGGCATCACCTGGAATCAGATCGACGCCCAGTTCTTGCAGCTCCGAGGTCTTTTCGGGGGTCATTGAGCTTGGCCGGATCACTGCTGTTACCCGTTCGCCGCGTGCCCGCAGTACTTTAATAACTTCAAGACCGGTGCCTTTGCGCCCGCCAAACACCAGATAAGATTTGTTGCTGCTTGCAGTTTGTGCTGTCGCTAATGGTACTGGCTTATAAAACTCATCCGGAATATTTGCCCGCATGGAAATCATCGCGCTGCCAATGAGCACAATAAGAAGTACGACAATGCCGACGATCGCCTTCAGCAGAAACTTGAAAAATCTGACCATGGTGGATTCCTGTTAATGATCACTAGTATCGTTCTGCAAGCTTGCTTGCAGTGCAGGTGCTAACCATACCAAAGCGCAGGTCACTTTGAATAGCTGGGGCTTGTGTGGCATCGGATTATCACAGAGTATGGGCAAAGCCTATATTGCTGTGTTTGTTGAGCTGCCAATACGATGAAGCGTACTGAAAAAGACCCGGAATTCATGGCCCATAGGGGTTATGCGAGCCTTTATCCGGAGAACACTATAGAGGCTGTAGAAGCTGCGGCTGAGGCTGGCATCACGCAGATTGAGTTTGATGTGCAGTTGACCCGTGATGGTGTTCCGGTGGTTTTGCACGATGCCAGCCTGCAGCGCACGACCGGCTTGAAGCAGTCTATATTCGATACAGATGCAGCAGATCTGAGTGATATTGAGGCTAACTACACAGAGCTTTTCGGTGATGCTTGCAGCGGTATTCGTATCCCTACGCTGGAGTCTATGCTCGGTTTATTGAGTGGGCAGCCTGAGTGGCGTTTTTTTGTTGAGATCAAGCGTGAGAGTATTCGGCACTTTGGCAGTACGTTTGTCATTGATCAGCTGTTACCCCTTATCTATGGGGCCCCGCCGAGCCATGTCGTATGCATTGATGTATGCCCTCCCGATCCCGGGCGACCGGGCCGGATGACAATCATCACAAACCGCACGCGGCCCCACCGGGAGCGGTGGCGCTCTGGCGCTCTCACGTATTCCGTTGGACCGGCTTCAAGCCGTAAGTGTGGAAGGTCTCGCTAGCCCCAGCCGTTGCTGGGGTCGACGCCGATTACCGGAAGGGGATCCGGTCCGCGTTCGGGAGATCGCAGGTCGAGTATATGAGCCGCGCCGCACTTTGGGCAGATCGCCTGCACGCAGCCCGATGCCATGTAGTAGAAACGGTCTCTGACCTTGATTTCGATATGCCCGCCGGGCTCGTAGCGAGCCAGTAGGACGGGAGGGTTGCTACACCCGCACTCCCACCGGAAGCGCGGCGACCGTTTCTTGCCTCCCGCGTGCATCGCCGCATTACGCCGGTATCTCATTGGTGGGTTACCTCCTTTCTCATGACTACGGACAGGGGACTAGGGATTTGTGAAGCCAACTTGGACGCGAGCCCACGAACAGCGAGACGCGTCGTCTAATCCCTACTCCCTACTCATCCAGGCCAGCTGAACGATGCCGGAACCGTGACGGGCCGCGAGATCATCCAGCGCTCCATTCAGATTGCGAAGCCGCTCGCGGGAGTCGTCGAACAGATCGAGCTGGATCGATATCTCTCGCAGACCGCTGACCCGTACTTCGAGCATTCGCACCGGCGCGGGGCGCGACGACAATGTCTGAATGAGTAGCGTCTTTGCTGTCTCATATATCTCCTGGTGGGCATCGGTCGGTCCGGCGAGCGATGACTGGCGACCTCGCGTCTCGAAGTCGCTGTAGCGCACCTTGAGCGCCACCGTGCTGGCAACCAGACGCCTGCCTCGTAGATCGCCGCCAACCTGTTCGGCCAGTTTGAATAGCGGCTGGCTCAATTCCGCAAGCCCTCGCAGATCGCGACCGAACGTCCGGCTGTGACCCAGAGACTTCTGAGGTCCCCGGCTTGAGAGCACAGGCTTGCCGTACTCGCCTCGCGCGCGACGACGCAACGAGGAGGCATACGAACCAACGATGCTCGCCAGCAGAACCTCTGGGGCTTGCGCAAGATCACCAAGGGTGACGATGCCGTGTTCTCGCAAGCTTGTCGCTGACTTTGGGCCGATTCCCGGCATCCGCTCGACTGGTAGCGGCGCGAGCGTCGTGGCTTCGTGACCGGGAGGAACGACGGTGAAGCCGTCCGGCTTGCCGAGATCGCTGGCGATCTTGGCAACCAGCCGGTTCGAAGCCGCCCCGATTGAGACAACCAGCCCTAGCTCCGAACGAACCCGCTCCTTGAGCTTGCGGGCAAGCTCGACGCCACCGCCGTAGAGCCGGCGCGAATCCCCGGTGTCGAGGTACGCTTCGTCAACGCTGACAATCTCGACAACCGGCGAGAATTCATGGAGGATCTCTCGAAAGTGCCGGGCATGCGCGCGAATCGACTCGCCAGGCACGCGCACAAAGATAGCCTCTGGACAGAGCCGCACCGCCTGGGCCGCTGGCATCGCCGAGCGAACACCATAAGCGCGCGCCTCATACGTAGCCGAGGTGACGACGCCGCGTCCTTGCGGCGATCCGCCAACAATCACTGGCTTGCCTCGCAGTTCGGGATGCTCCTTGACCGCGACAGCGGCGAAGAAGGCGTCCAGATCAGCGTGGATAACCCAGCGGTCGCTGTCCTCGATCTGCATACCCGCACCAGCCCTTCAGGAATAGAACATATGTTCTATTCTGTTCCGATTGTATGAGGATAACGCAGCCAGTGTCAAGGAGTGACATCGAGGCACTCCTTCCAGGCAGTGATGTCTAGCGGGTCTGTTCCCTTTCCAGGTTGGTAACTCGGGGCTTGTTCCGCCATCCGTGCTTATTGCTCGCCATTGAGAAAACGCGTCATGGATTAGAGCGGTTTCTCAATATCCAACCCCCCAGTGCTCCAGTAGCCTGGAGATATCCGGATCTCTCAACGTGCCGGCGCGCGACGGCACGGTCGATCGAAACAGCCCACCCCGGAAAGGATTCCGACATGTTCACACGAAGACTACTCACGCTGATGCTTGGTCTGATGCTGGCGGGGATGATAGCCACGACAGCCGCGGCGACGGCAAGCACCATTTCAGAGGACGGCCCCAAGATCGCCGGCGACCATCCTGAACCGTTCGCGATGTTGAAGATCGGGAATGGGAGCGAGCTGGTGTTCTACAGGCTGCCGGCGAATTCCAGCGACTCCAGACATGACCAGCGAGACACGCCCCGGGAGCAGCTCGAACGGGTTTACCCTGCCGATGAGCGCCCCGGCATCGGGCTCGCGCAATACATCCCGGTTGGCGGGATGGACCCGCAGACGGTCCCGGAACTTCGCGGCGCCAATCCCCACGAGATCTTCTACGCGCTATCTACTCGAGGGACCGATGTCCCTGGAGTGCTGCGGGAGTTGCACGACAATCGCTACGACAAGACGCCGCAAGGCTGGGGACTGTCCAAGATCAAGGCGCCAAGTGCCTATAACCTGTCGATCTGTCCTTCTACCCAGCAGATCGTCGCTGGTGCGGTCGCTGCCACCGGGTTGCCCCATAGCTACAACGAACTCTCGAAGGGACCGCACAACTGGCCTCTCTGGTACGTGCAAGATCCTGGCGCGCTATTCCCATCCTACGCCAACAATCTCGGGGTGGTCACGCCGGGCGACGCGTACTATCACGTGCTGCTCTGCAAGGAGGATCCCCTGTTCCTTAACACGAGCGTCACCGTCCGGCTCGGCTACACCGAGAAGAGCGGCTACGACACTTTGTCCACGGGAGAGATCGTCTGGAAGCTCCACAATGCTGGGGACCAGATGAGCTTCCTGTCATGGACCTTCGATAGCGACCTTTCCGGCGACAACAGCTGGTACTGGATGCTGGTTGTCGAGGGCGTCTACTACAACGACACCCTCCACATCGGCACGGCCTGGAGCTGAGGGGGTTCGTGGTACGTAGTTTGTAGTCAACTGCCAGGAAGCTTCCAGGGTTCCTACGATCTACGAACTACGTACCACAACCTACAAACTAATACGCCGGATCCGGGTCGTCGATGATTGGCCAGGGTTCTTTGTTTTCTGGACCGACGCTAAGCTGGATGACGATGTTGTTCGGATCGTGGAAGAAGATCGAGTCGCCGCCGATGGTGCGGGTCATAGGGATGTTGTTCTCTTCCAGACGCTTTTCCCAGTAGCGGATATCGTCGACGCTTTCGACGTAGAAATCGACGTGGTCAAGATGCCGGTTGGACTTCGGTCGGGTTGCTTCCATCCATTCGGGCCGCTCCGCGTCCGGGAATTCGAAGAAGGCAAAGACCGTGTTTGGGGCGACGGTGATGAAATAGTGGCGAACGTTGTTTTCTCCCTGGCGATGCGCCATCGCGATTTCGCTGCCAAGGACATCCCGGTAGAACGCCACTGTCGCCGGCATGTCGTTGGTTACTAGCGCGACATGATGCAACGCCGCGAACGGGGCCTTGAGTCCGGCGCGATCGGGAAGCGAGAGCCGGTTGCTCGTCGAGGTCATCGTTTTGTTCCTTCCTGAACAGTCGATCATAGATGCGACGATGTTTCCACTCTAACACCGTAGCGTTCACCTTCTCGGAAGCTTCGTCACCTACAATACGTCACGGGTAGTCACGGATGAAGCCGAGTAGCTGTTTAGATCGACTCCCAGCGAAAGCCGCCGTTGTTGGCGACCAGGCGTCCCCAGCCGGGAAGTGGCCCGTGGCCATACACGGCGACAGCATGTTCGCCAGCAACCCGCGGCATCAGTTGAAGGCGCGTGCGCTCCATCGTTTCGACATCGCGTTCGAGGCTATCGACGACAATCCAGCCCGGATGTTCGAATTCGAACCAGCCATGGACGAGATCGCCGAGGTGATAGAACACTTCTCCATTCGAGTCGAGCCTTACGACATAATGTCCGGGAGTCTCGCCTGGAGCATGGAGTAATTCGACGCCTGGCGCGATGGCGGGAGACCCCTCAACGAGTTCGAGCAGTCCCGCGTCATGGATAGCTTGCAACCGCGGCCACATCTCCACATGGTGCAGGTACTCGAAGCGGTTTTCTTCGGGTGTTGGCGGAATACTGTCCTGATCGGGCTTCTGTTGCCACTCAGCCCGGCCGAGGAAGTACCGTGCAGTTGGAAATCGAGGCACATAGCTTCCTTCGCGCTCGATCGTAACCCCGAGGCAGTGGTCGAAATGCGCGTGGGTGATGATCACCTGTGTCACCTGATCGTTGGAGATTCCTAACTGATCGAACCCGATCTGGAGGCCGGGACTCCTGACCCAACTCGATTGCGCGCTCATCGCCCTGGCCAGACGGGACTCCGGGTCGTCAAGGGCAGGATCGATCACAATGACGCTTTCGCCAACTTGAATGATCGTTGTGGTCATTGCGGCGGTTATCTCCCCGGTAGCGGCGAACTCGGGAACTGCTGACTGGAGTGTCTTCTCTGAGACGTTAAAGCGCGGTACGCCAGCCCCATACGACTCGCACAGGATCGCAATCCCGGCATTGCCGACTCGTCGCGTCGCGATGAAATCACCGACAGGTTGGGACATCTCAACCTCCAGTTGGTTGCGTTGATCTGCTGATGGTAGGACATCGTACCATGAGCCATGCTCGGTTGATCTTCAGGATGTATGGACGATCAACGCGCACAATGTTGAAACGCCAGGTCCGCTGATCGAAAGGCTTGTCAATGAGTGATAGACAGGGAGAGATGCTCTGGGGGTTGTTGGCCGTCATCGGAGCGGCCGTGCCGCTATCCCGGTTCATCCCGTGGCTGGCGGAAAACGGCCTGGACCTCTCACTCTTCTTTGACGAACTTTTCGTCAACCAGATCAGCTCCTTCTTTGCCTGGGATGTCATCATTTCAGCGGTTGTGCTTGTGCTCTACCTGATCCTCGACGGTAGTGGCATCTCGCCGTCGAGGCGCGCCATCGCCGCGGCTGGCACGCTTACCGTTGGTGTCTCCTTCGGGCTGCCGCTGTTCTTCCTCCTCCGAACCCGGGAGCGACGAATCAAGCCATCGGGTTAGCCAGAGGATGCCGAGGCCGCACAGGACAATCGCGGCCATCGAGATCCGCAGCGAGCCAAACTGGGCGATCCAGCCCAACGCCAGTGGCGTGAACATGCTGGCAGAATAGGTGGCTGTCATGATGACGCTGGAAAGGGTTCCGCTGCGCCCTGGCAGCCGTTCACCGGCTGCTCCCATGACCGTCGGGTAGACCCCGGCAACGCCGAAGCCGGTCAGAATCAGGGCAGCGACGCCGATGATCGGATCCCAGGCGATCACCAGCACCAGGCCACCGATCACCAACCCAGCCCCCGACGCTGAGAGAGAGAAGCGCGGTCCTCGCCGTTCGACGACTGGAGCGTTCAGCAGTCTCCCGGCAAACATCGCGGCGTTGAACGCCCCATACGCGATGCCGCCGATCAGGGCAGATCCCTTCAGATCGGTCTGGATGTAGATGACGCCCCAGAGAAAGATTGCTATCTCGACGATGATGCTCAGGAGGATAATCAAGACCAGCGCCCGCACCGCGGGACTCTCCAGGACATCATCGACATCGCTGAAGCGTGAACTACGCGGCTTCGTCTCCGTCGGCGGGAAGTTGATGAACGCCGTCAGCGCGAGCAGGAGCAATTGCGCTGCGGCGATGACTAGCAGTGGCGCCTGATAGCTCCAACCAAGCGCCAGTAGGCCGCCAGCGCCGAACGAGCCAGCAACCGCGCCGATGCTGAACCCGGCATGAAAGATGTTCATCTTGCGCCGGCGGGTGGCCTGTTCCCAGTCGACTGAGCCCTGAGTCATGGCCCCATCGGCAAGCCCGGTGCCGAGCCCCATCAATGCCAATGCCAGGACCAGCGTTGCAACCGAATTGACCCCGGCCAGGGCCAGCATTGACGTGGCCGCCGCAATCGCCCCGGCCATCGCCAACCTTCGTGGCCCCTGCCAACCGGCAAGCCGCGCATAGGCGACAACAACCACAGTTGATACGATCGCTGAAAAGAGTTGGGCGGTTCCGAATATCCCACTCTTGATGTCCAGGTCGGCGACGATGCTCGCCCAGACAACACCGGTGGCCCCGACCAGCAATCCAAGTGCCGCGAAGTAAAGCATGAGCAGCCGGAAAGCGGACTCCGGCTGCCATCTCCAGATGATCCCTGATAGTTCGGAGCTATCGCTGGGCGTCGGGTCCATTTGACTCATATCTCTCTGACAACCCGACCACGACACGAGATCGCTATGCTAGCGTGGGCCCTGACAATGATAAGGAAGGCGCGGGTTCCTATGGAATATGGCGTGCGGTCGGGTTACGGAGATCTTAAGCGAGTGATCATGCACCGGCCCGGTGAGGAGCTTCGCAAGGTCACCTCAGCGATGCTAACCGAGTTCAACTTCGACGCGCCGGTCGATGTTGAAGCGTTTGTCGCGGATTACGATTCCATGCTGGACGTGTTCCATGAGCACGGTGTTGAAACACTTCTTCTGGCCGATATTCTTGCGAGCGATGACGATGCCCTCGGCTACATCCGCCACCGGCCCAACATGACCTACACTCGCGATCTCGCGACGGTGTTCAAGAGCGGCGCGGTGCTTATGAGCCCACATCTCCGGGGCCGCTGGGGCGATCAGGAGATGCTTGGCAGGGCGTTTCGCAAGCTTGGTATCCCGATTCTCGGGGCGATCGAGCAGCCGGACTTCCTCGAAGGTGGTGGGGTGATCCCGATCGGTGAGGATACCGTCGCCGCCTCGATTTGCGATCGCGCCAATGAGAATGGTACGCGTGCTCTCCGCGAGATAGTCCTCGCTAGGGAAGTGGAGTACTTTCTCGACGTGCCGCTACCCTTCGGCGAGATCCACATCGACGGCACCTTCATGGTGCTTGACGAGAAACTCTGTGTTGTTCACCAGCCAACCTTTGACATCTTTCCCTGCCGCCTCTATCAAGCCGGCAAGACCGGTTTCCGGCACATCATGTTCCTCGATTTCCTGGCCGATCGCGGCTTCACTTGTATCACCTTCGACGACGCCGAGCGCGACGCAATGTGCGCCAATGTCACGATCACTCGCCGCGGCAAATCCGCGATCGGTTTCGCTGGCGCTCCACGGATCAACGCAGAAATCGAATCCCATGGCATCTCGATCACCACGATTCCCGGCCAGACACTCGCGCTGGGAAATGGCGGCCCACACTGTATGACTTGTCCGCTGCTGGTGATGTAGGTTGTAGATGGCAAATAGTAGGAAGATCGGGAAGAGTCTTCTCATCCTCTCAACCGCAGGTGGAAGTGCATTGTGTGTTCCGCTTCCGGGACGAAGATCTCGGCCGCTGGACGTCCGTCGATGAGAGTGACGTCGCGGATGGCGGACCAGAAGGGGTCTTCGTCGGTCTGGGTGTAGGCGATGAAGAGGAGATCAACCCGTTCGATGACGCCCGGCTGGTTGAGCAGATCGAGCAGGAACTGGGCGGTTGCGCCATCGAGGTTGTTGTAGCCCTCGAACCAGGCATCGACGTCAACGCCGCGCTGGTGGCTGATGTGTGGTGGGAATGGCCCGCCGTTCAGATTGCTGAAATCGCCTAGCTGGATTCCTTGTAGCTGCTCGATCAGCGCGCGGGCATCAGGCGTTACCCAGCTGTTGCCGCCCTGCTCATCTTCACCGACGAAGTAGCGGTTGTCCGCTGTGTAGAGGACAAGTTTAGGGAGGAACTCCATATCTTTGCTTGTGGAGACCACCTCGCGTCCATCCGACGCCCGCACCCGCACTCGTAACTCAACATAACCATCCTGGCTTCGGTCGAACTCAGCGAACGCGTTTGAGGGAACGTCGAAGAAGGGGCCGCTTACCTCAATCGCCACTCGCCCGGATTCACTGAAAGGCAGGAGTAGTTGAGGACTGGCGGCGGGAGCAAGCCCGGCTGTAACGACGAAGCCAGTCGCTCCATCGGTAATCTCCAGCACAACATCGGATATCTCTCCTTCGCCCTCGATCACGATCGTTCCATGGATCGGAGTGATCCCGCCGAAGAAGGGATGCTCGTCGATGCTCAGGAATTCGAGTTGAGATCCATCGATGTCGCTCAGTGTCAGTTCAGTGATCTCCAGTCGAGGAGGCGCTGGCGTAGCTGTAGGTGCCGGGGTTGCGGTTGGGGTCGGAGATGGAGACGGCGTCGGGCTCGTTGTGACCGTAGGGATGGGCGTGTTTGTCGGATTGAGTGTTGCAGTCGCCGTCGGGGTTCCGGTTGCCAGGATCTCCAAAGTTGCTGGAGCACTTGCGGGGCTGGCCGTAGATTCACCGCGCTGGGGGGAAGAACAGGCGGCCAGAGCAAGGACGGCAAAGAAGGCCACCAGCACAACGTCCCTCACCCGCTCTCCCTTCTGCTGCATGTGTTCAATCGTGCCGGCAAAGACCACGAAGACGACTATGATACTCACCAGCAGCTGTCGAACCTGGAAGGACTTCACACGATGCCCGAACAACTCACCGCCGAGGTGCTGTTCTGCGATTTCAAGCTTGCCGGTGACCCGCAAGTATCGCCTGATGGTTCCGTTATCGCCTACACCCTGACAACCGTCGACCGCGAAAAGAAGAAGGAACAGACTCAGATCTGGTTATGCGATCCCGACGGCGGCAACCTGCGCCAGTTGACGCATGATGGCAGCCGGAACAGCGAACCGCGCTGGTCGCCGGATGGAACGTCGATTGCATTCGTTTCGAACCGCGTCGAGAAGAGCGGCATATTCATCCTGTCGCTTTCCGGCGGAGATGCCCGTGAGATTGCCCGGCACATGCAGGGTATCTCGAACATTGCCTGGTCAGCCGACGGTAAGTTCATCGCCTATGTCACCGACTACGACCCGGACAATCCCGACGAGGAACTGCCCGGCGATGACGATGCCCCGCGCATCCGGGTCACCAGCCGGCTCGACTACAAAGTGGACGGGCTTGGCTACCGGGGCGACATCCGCAAGCAGCTCTTCGTTGCTGGAATCGACGGCGCCCGGTCTCGAAAGATCACGAATGATGCTCAAGACTATGCCCATCCTCGCTGGTCCCCAGACGGCAAGACAATCGCCGTCCAGCGCTCTGGAGATGATAGCGTCGGTTCGCGGCTGGCGCTGATCGATGTCGGGTCGGGGGCGTCGACACTGGTGAATCCCCAGGGCGGGGCGGTTGACGGCTATGCCTGGTCGCCGGATGGGATGAAGATCATCTATTCCGGCGAGGACGGCCAGACCTACCACGGCGATATCTGGCTCTACGATGTTGAATCCGGCGAACGCATCGAATTGTTGAAGGATCTGGACTGGAACCCAGGCGTCCGTTTCGGCGGCGGCATGGAAGCCGAGCCCGCCTGGCTGGATGACCGCCGGGTGCTCTTTCAGGGCGCGAAGGGAGGTACGACCGTCCTCCAGGTCATTGACACCGAAGCCGGTACTGCCGAACTCCTCCGCGAGGGCAACAACATGGCCGGGGCGATCAGCGTGGCCGCGAACGGATCCATAGCGGCCCGCGCATTCAACAGTCTAGACCGGCGTGGCGAGATCGCCGTCATCAATCTGGCCGACGCCACCGCCTCGCTCATCACCGGCTATTCGGACGAGGTGCTGGAGAGGCGTCCCCAGGCGCTCTGGGAGCGTTTCGACGTCGAGCGTGGAGGGCTGACGATCGAAGCCTGGATGCTGAAACCGCCCACCTTCCATCCCGAAAAGAAGTACCCGTTTGTCCTCGACATCCACGGCGGGCCGAATGGCTTCTATGGCTACGACTTCAACCCGACCCACCAGGCGCTCGCCTCGGCCGGTTACATCGTCGTCTACTGCAACCCGCGCGGTTCCGGCAGCTACGGGCACGACTTCTCCAGCCGCGTTTTCAGTGACTGGGGCGGCGAGGATTTCAAAGATTTGATGGCGGTGATGGACTCGGCGCTTGAACATCCCTATTGTGACGCTAGCCGGCAAGGAATTCGCGGCTATAGCTACGGCGGTTACATGACTGCCTGGACGATCGGTCAGACTGACCGTTTCCATGCAGCCGTTTGTGGCGCGCCCTGTTTCGACCTCGAATCTTTCTGGGGAACCAGCGACATCGGTGTGCGCTTCGGCACAGTGCAGTTTGGCGGTCCAGCGCACGAGATCCCTGAATGGTACGAGCGGCACTCGCCCTCCTACCACGCGCACAATGCCACGACACCGACGCTGATCATCCACGGCGAAGCCGACGAGCGTTGTCCGATCGGCCAGGGAGAGCAGATGTTCATTGCGCTCAAGAAATCCGGCGTCGACACCGAGTTTGCTCGCTATCCCGGCGGCGCGCATCCGTTCCTCAACGACGGTCCGATCGAGCACCGCATCGACGCGCTCCAGCGGACTATCGACTGGTTCGATCGCTACCTGAAAGACGGGATCTCGTAAGCGCCTTCGAATGGGCGGAGCATCCGTCGCGCAGACGTCTTGTTCATTGCCACAGGCACAAGATCAGCCTTACTGCGTCTCTTGCTCGGAGGTGAGAGCGAACCATGTCATAGCGCAATTGGCCCGAATGTACTGTACGTTCTCTGACCTCAATCGGCTAGTGTACTGATAGACTACGGACATTCGGTGCGCCGACTGTGTCCGTGATGCAACCTCGAACGAATGCCAGGACGTCCAGATGACTCGCCGGCAATTCAACCTACGCGCCATCAAGCAAGTTCGCGAAATGGAACAGACGCGCGCGCGTGAGCGCCTGGAAGAGCTGTCCAATCCCGGAGTCGTTGAGGGGAACGCGGAGACCGGAAAATTCGTCGAGGACCACCTGCTGGAGACCCGGCGCGACATCCGTCCTGTGTCTGGTCCGCTCTCCGATCGGCTGCGGCAGATCGATCCCAGGCGTTTCGAGCAACGAGAAAACCAGGAAACCCTGCGGGTGACGCTCCAGGACCTCGACGGCAACGATATCGCCAGCCTGCCCTGTGACGAGATGGCTGGCATCATCATCCTCGGTCGCGGCCAGAACGCGACGGTCAAGATTGGCAATGATCCCTACGTGCACCGGGTCCACGCCCACATGCGCTGGGACGCCTCCACCAATTCCCACATCATCGTCCACGGTGGCGGGGAGAATGCGACCTATGTCAACAAGCGCAAGATCCGAGCGCCGTTCACCCTTCACGACGGTCATCGCATCCGTCTTGGCCGCACCGATCTGGTGTATCGGGTCGATTCCTGATTTGACATTGAACCGGTTCGTCCCCGGTTCGACATAAACAACAGCTTGGAAGAGAACAAGAGCACCCGCGGCCCGTAGAACCGCTGAAGGTGCTCTCGTCGAATATCTACACTATCGGTGATTAGTCGTCGTCGACGCCGGGCTCATCGGCTTCGGTGAAGATCACGTTGAAGTCCTCGTCGAGATGGACGTCAACCTGGCTGCCGTCGTCGAGCGTGACCTCGACTTCGTAGTAACCCTCTTCATCGCCAACCTCGGTGTCAGTTACCCGTCCACCTCCGGTGTGTTCCAGCGCGGCGTCGCTCGCCTGCTGTAGTGCGGGGCCGGTAATCGGCTGCTCGTTATCGCCGGAAGCCATGCCGAACGCCAGGCCAGCGCCGGCAATTACGGCAATCGCCAGCGTCCCGGCCAGCACGACCAGTCGCCTGCGTCTATCTGCCAACATCTGTATCTCCCGTCTGCGCTATCGAAGTCCGATTCGCTCGATTCTGTAAGCAGCCTACGAGACGGAAATAAAATGCCGATAAAGCCTCAGTTGGATCGGGCAGCGAGGACGAGCCGATGATCTACAGATAGATCCGTATCGAGGATGTCGGTCGGTTTGAAGGCGTTCATCGGGCTCTGGTCGTTCGGGCTCGGCACAAGTGCCACCAGCAAGGGCATGTGCGCCTTGAGAATGACGTTGCTGTTGCGCTCGGAGAGCGGCTCGCGCACTTCCAGACTCGCCGCGCGGCTTCAGCGCGACGTGCATGAACCAGTTGATGACGTCAATCGGGATCTGATCGCGCTCGATGTCATGCGTCTTCAGGCCGTCGGCCAAGCACGTCGAGCGAGTTGCGATGTCCATCGATGCCGTAGTCGTCAGATAGGCGCGGCTCGTCGTCGAGCGGGAAGAGGACATCGTGCCGGCCAACGGTGTCGTCGATCACCGTCATCATCTTGTTGCGCTTGTTCGAATAGATGCCGTGGTCTTTGAGCAACAGTAGCGAGTGATTGATCGCGCGGGTATGCGCGGTGGACAGAAACTCGCTGTGGTCCTCGGCGTTGAAAGCGGTCATGATCGCGACCTGCTTGCCGAGCATATCCGAAATCTGAAGGAATTGATCGGTCTTGAGTTCGAAGACTTCGCGCCTTGCCCGCCCGAACCTGGGCCGCCCGGCGCGTCATCCGTCCGGCTAGTGGACCTGATTGTACGCTCACTTGTCATCCTTCATCTCGCGGACGGCTTGTCCATGTCACGTCCTGCGCCGATCAATTGATGGCGCACGCTGACGGCAAGTATACTCGCTGATGCCTTCCCTCCACGCAGAGCACTGAGTGATGGCGAGCTCGCGAGTGATACCGTAGCAGTCGCGCTCTGAGGATCAGTTATCAGTGGACATGCGAACATCCTTCTGATCTCCGGCGATTCCAGCGCTTGCGCGGCCGGCGGGGCGTCGGTCCTGCTTCTCGTGGGTTGTTTAGGTTGGTCTTGGTCGCCTACGCCAGTCTCTCAGTTTATAAAGCAATGACTACACGACGACGCCGCGCCAGGTGGCGGCGCAACCACGCCGCTGATGTTGGCTTACCCTTCGAGATCGTCTTTTTTCGATCCCTCGCGAAGGACAACCTGGAGCTCAGCGGCTGGTGGGTTCGAACAGGACTTGGGCCCGGCTCTGGTTCTCGCTCACGGGCGCTATCAGAACCGGACGAGCTTCCTGGATATGGCAAGACCGCTATGGGATCGACGGGTATAGCCTGCTGCTGTTCGACCTTCGGGGTCACGGAACTTCCGCGAAGGCGAGTTGCACGTACGGTCTCGCGAGCAATGGGACATCCTCGGAGCGGTTGAGTTTGTCGAAACCCAGGATGTTGAACGGGAGTCGATCGGCGTCCTTGGGAGGAGCCTTGGCGGCGCAAGCGCGTTGATCGCGATGGAGCACGATCCAGGACTTGCGGCCGTTGTCAGCGATTCTGCCTATGCGGATGGAGTCCCGTTGCTGGCTCGCAACCGCTACGACCGGGATTGAAGCTCGCGCTGCGGGTTGTGAGGATGTCGATATTGATCGGTCCAGCCAGCGCGTGCGGTCGCGCAGGCAACGCGGGGACGAGTTCTCTTGATCCATGGTTTGGATGACCGCGCTGTGCCGGTCGATCATCTCCGGCGCATTCAGGAAATTGGGGGTAGTCGGGTCGCTGAAACCTGGATTGCCTCGGCGCGGGGCATCTCGGGGCTTATCCGCTTGGACCAGAGGAATACGCGGATCGCGTCGACGTATTTTTCAGGACCACGCTGAAGACCGAGTCTGGCGCACAAAATATCGGCTCGCGTACGTCGCTTGCGTGGTGGCGTACATCTTCTGGCCAGGCTCTCGATAGCGCCATCCATGACGCCATCGGATGAGATTCAGCGTACTGGTAGTTCGACCGTAGCGGGACGTGTCGCGTTGGCGGGTCCTTCGGTCCCACTTCCCTCAATCCCCAGAACAGGAAGTCAGGACGGTCGCCGAGACACGCCAGCGGCAGCTCCCCGGCGTCGCCGGACTCGCTTGGCGCAAACACATACGTCGACAAATGACCCTGCGGACTGCGTATCTCTATTCTTCCCAGCGAGCCAGCACCAGACATGCGTTCTGACCGCCGAGGCCGAAGGAGTTCTTCAGCGCGATGCGGATGTCGACTCTCGGGCCTGATTTGGCACGTAGTCGAGATCGCAGTCCGGATCGGGCTGTCTCCTGATTGATCGTCGGGTGGACCCGCCCGTCACGGATGCTGAGGACGGTTGCCATCGTCTCGATCGCCCCGGCCGCGCCCATCGTGTGGCCGATCATCGACTTGGTCGAGTTGACCGGGATCGCGCGAGCGTGTTCTTCGCCGAGCGCGAGTTTGATTGACTGCGTCTCGGCGGCATCGCCAAGCGGCGTTGAGGCGGCGTGGGCATTGACGAAGTCGATCTCTCCCGCTTCTACTCCCGCGTCGCCAGAGCCATGTGGATCGCCCTCGCCGCGCCAAACCCTTCCGGGTGGGGGGCTATTGGATGGTAAGCGTCCGATGAACTGCCCGCGCCGAGCACTTCGGCATAGATCGTCGCGTCGCGGCGCAGGGCGTGTTCCAGGTCTTCGAGGACGAGGATCCCCGCGCCGTCGCCGATCACGAAGCCCGTGCGCTCGCCATCGAAGGGCCGGCTGGCACTTTCTGGCGTCTCGTTCAGGGTGCTGGCCGCGCGCTGGACGATGAAGGAAGCGACAAAGAGTGGAAAGACGGCGTGCTCCGCCCCGCCGGCAACCATGACGTCCGCTTCGCCGCGCCGGATGACCGCTGTGGCGTCGGCGATGGCCTGAGCGCCGGTGGCGCATGCCGTCGATACGGTCGAGTTTGGGCCGAGCAACTGGATATGCCTGGGCGACGTGATAGGAGGCCATGTTGTGCGGAAAGGTCGTCATGAAAGTGGGGCGAGACGCGCCGGTAACCACGTTCGTCAAGTGTTCGGGTCATCTCGGCGATCTCGGACATACCACCAGCACCAGTGCCGATGATCACGCCGGCTCGCTCATGATTCGATTGGATACCGTTGCTCGGCAAGCCAGCGTCGGCGAGCGCTTCGCCCGCAGCCACGATACCGAAACGCGCATAGCGGGCGATGTTGCGGGCCTGCTTGGCATCGATCATCGGCAGTTCGGGCGTTCCTTTGACTTCGGCTCCGATTTGGACCGGGAGTTCACTCGGGTCCCAACGGTCGATGCGGGTGATGCCTGACTCGCCAGCGAGCAGGCGTTGCCAGGTGCCCTCTGCGGAATCGGCGAGCGATGTGATTGCGCCCAGTCCGGTGACGACGACGCTGCGGCGGTTGGTCGGGGTTGGTCATTGGTGCGTCCTCTCGACTGGCCGGAAGCGGGCATCTGGTCAGTCCATCGGCGATTGTACCGGAATCTCGGCCACAGGCAGCGCGGAAGACGTGGCCTATACTTTCGTGGCGACGAGAACGACGGCGCGGGGAGTGGAGAGCTTACGGTTCGCTGCCGTCTGATGCAGCTGCAGCAAGCTCGATAGCGTGCCAGTTCACGAAGGACGACATGGATATCACGATCTCTCTCGATCCGGTCATTCTCGAAGTAGGCGGCGTCGCCTTTCTGCGTTGGTACAGCATAGCGATCACGACGGCTATCTTCGTCGCCGTCTGGTTGATCGATCGCGAGTTCAAACGCAAGGGCATGGACACTACTCACTATGGCGGGATCGCCGACCTGGACGATTGTGCTCGGAATCATCGGCGCGCGCATGTTCCATGTCGTCGATGACTGGAGTTCTACTCGGACAACCCGCAGCGTATCATTCAGATTCAACGTGGCGGTCTCGCGATCTGGGGCGCGACAATCATGGGAGCGCTCGGCGTCTACATCGGCTGCAGGATCTACAACGTCAACTTCATGAAGGCCATCGACGCGGTCGCGCCGGGTCTGGTTCTGGCCCAAGCCATTGGCCGCTGGGGAACATCGTCAATGGCGACGCCTGGGGCGCGCCAACCGACGCCTTCTTTTCCTTCACCTACACCAATCCTGATTCGTTCATCCCGAACGAATTGCTCAATGTTCCGCACCCATCCCTATCCGGTTTATGACATGGCCCTGAACCTGCTCGTTTTCGCGCTCATCTGGAAGCTGCGCACCAGGCCGATGCCCGATGGAGCCCTCTTCGCAATCTTCCTTATTAGCTACGGTATCGGGCGATTCTTTATTCACGGCTGGTTCCGCCAGGAGGATATTTGGCTCCTGAACATGCAGCAGGCACAGGTCTTCTCCCTGCTTGGCGCGGCAGTTGGGGCGGCGATGCTCGCGGTTCTCTACTACCGCGACCGCCCAGAGGACACAAGCCCCTCAACTTCTGCCGAGGCTGCGTAACGCGATAGCCCTCATGCGCTTTCTGGTGTAGAGCGGCGCCAGCGAATGTAGCAAAGATGTGTGATGCGGGAATTAGAGTCACCAATCGCCGGAAGCGAATTGCCGGACCATGACACGTTTTATTATCACCTGACCTCCTGCCATGCAGCCGTCTCCAGCGCGGAAGAGCAGCAAGTCCTCCGCCGCGCAACCGTGTTGATTGCTGGCTGTGAATCGGTTGGCTGCCACGCTGGCTTTAATCTCGCCCGCGCGGGAATCGAACGCTTTCTCCTCTCCGATGAACGCATTGGAACGATCCATCGCCTCCCTCGCTTGATCGGCGGGACGGCGGCGCTTGGCGAGAATTGCGCGACGACGGCCGCGCGGCAGATCGCAAGCATCAATCCGTTCGCCAACATCGTTGCCGACGATAACCCGCTCGATTTCGACGAGATCGTGCAGCTGATGTCTGGCGTGACGATTGTGATCGATGCGCTGGGTTGCGAGACGTCACTCGACTTTCGCTCGCGTTTGACCCTTCATCAGGCGGCAAACTCCTGCCGTATTCCGGTCATTACTGGCTTCGATATTGGTACTTCAGCCTGGACGCTGTTCTACGACTATCGTGACGGGCAGCAGGAGATTCTCGACGGGGCATACAGTGAAGCCGATGTGCTGGAGATCGATGAGGCGACGCCGATTCCACTGCTCATGAATATGGTCTCGCTTTCCCACACCCCCGTCGATCTCCTGAAGGAAGCCGACCGTATATTGCGCGGCCAGCGAGACGATGTTCCCCATAGTCCGGCCGCGAGCAGCCTGGCTGGAGGGATCATCTCCCAGGTCGTCACGGATGTGCTGCTCGATCGCCCGGTGCGCCGGATGGTCGCGGTTGATCTTAACGAGTCGGTGCGCCCTTCCAGCGGGTTACGAGGAACCGGCCGCCGCCTGGTCGCGTTCTATTCGCTTCGCCGCCATCTTCGTAGTCGCCGTCGGGAAGGTCGTGTGGGCGTCTTTTCGCCCC
Source organism: uncultured Chloroflexia bacterium (assembly GCA_963709995.1). GTDB lineage: Bacteria > Chloroflexota > Chloroflexia > Thermomicrobiales > CFX8 > JAUIIK01. The sequence goes on from CAVPYN010000004.1 coordinate 19,060, forward strand.
TGGAGGATGATGTCTTCAAAGACCTGAGGCCTTATATGGAGGAGCGCGCCTACGAGGCTGGTTCCGTGATCGTGCGCCAGGGTGATCCCGCCGGCGAATTCTTCGTCATCGTTGATGGACGGGTTCACGTCGAACACGAGGAGCGCGACGATGCCGGCGAACCCGTCGATTTCACCATCATCGCCGAACTGGGACCCGGTGACTACTTTGGCGAAATGGCGCTCTTGAGCGACTCGACCCGCACGGCAAGCGTTGTCGTCACCGAGCGTTGCCGGGTGCTCGTTCTTAGCCGTGGCGCATTCGAAATCTATCTCGAAGAGTCTGGAGCGGCCGCGAACAAGGTCCGTGATGAAGCCCTGGCCCGTCTCCAGGACAACCGCGCCACGATCGGCTGCTAGCGACGCTATCCTGTCCACGATCCAGCGTTGTAGCCTTTTCCCGGGATGACCCGCAGAACATCTGCGTATAGGAAGTCAGCTGATCGGCAACATAACACTGCCGAAGGCCCAGCCGTCGGTATCGGGTGGTTCGATGCCGTATTGGCTGATCACGGTCATGATGTGGGTGCGGTGTTCTGAAGCGTGATTGATCGCCTGGATCAGCAACGTGGTGGCGCGCAGGGTATAGGGTGTGCCGTCCAGGTGATGACCCCGTAGGACCTGCTCGAATGGCGTGGTGCCGGCAAGCTGGATGAGCTGGTTTCCGCTGATATCGACACGTTCCCGCAACGTGGCTATTCCCGGGAATGGCCCATCAATCTCCAGGCGCTGGTCGCTGGGCATCTGCGTATTCGTCAGATATTCGACGTAGCGTTCTTCAGCCCCCACCAGATGGACGAGCGTCGAGCGCGCGGTTCCGAACGTTCCCGCGGCGCTGGAGTCGAGCAGTTCGTCATCAATCCCGGCACACCAATCCAGGATCCGCAGATTCGCCCACCGGTTGTGGCGAAACATCTCGACCAGATGGCTGCTCATATCCATACCTTCCCACCCAGTAGCCGGAGCCTACCGTTCGCTTGACACTAAGCACAGAATACCCGATGGCTCACTCGATTCAACGGTGTACAAAGAGAGACGCCCCAGCCCGGGGACGTCTCTCGATTGCGGCGGTTTGTGGGAAGGCCGGTCAGCTTGCCGGGCAGACGATCGGGTTGCTGATCAGACCGCCGGGGTTGACGAGGTTCTTGCAGAGCCCGACGCGCATAATGTCCCAGTCGTTGTTATCGACCATCGTCATGTCGGCGATGCCGTCGGCCTTTGGACGGAACTGGATGCCGGCCCAGATCTCGGGCTTGTTGATTGCGATCGAGAGCGCCGAGCGCAGATTGGTGTCGACCCCAGCTTCGAAGTACAGGTCGATACCGAAGGCATACAACCAGACGTTGTCGAACGGTCCCTCGAGTCCAACTTTGAGCGTCTTGTTCAAGGCGCCATCGGCCATCTCGTCGACCTTGACGTACGAGGTCAGCATGCGCACTTCGCGGTTGAGTTCGCGGTAGGCGACGTCGGTGCGGGAGTCGTGACGAATGTACATCAGGTAGAACTTGCCCGACATATCGAACTCCGAGTTGTTCGAGGTCCAGGCGATCGCCGGGCGGCCCTCAACTGGACCCGGGCGGCTCTCAAGCAGCGCCGTCTTGTCCCAGCGGCCTGTGCCGTCGTTGTAGCGGTACAGGTCGAGATAGCCGCTGGCATCCGCGAAGGCGCCGTAGATATCGGCCTGGCCGGGCACTTCGAGGAAAGCGCGGCCGATGCCCGGCGAGGCGAAGTTGGCCATCGCGATCGGATTGCCGTCCTGGTCGAGTGCGAGTTGCTCGCCCTGCCAGTTGGCGAAGTTGTCGGCGCAGCTCAGGTAGTTGTAGCGCAGTTGACCGTCCGCGCCGCGGTAAGCCAGCACGTTCTTGCAATAGGCGATTTCGGACAGGGCCGGCTCGCTTCCCCCGGCTTCGCTCAGGACGGGCTTCGCGGCGAGACCGGGGATCTGCCGGTGATCGGTCCAGACCTCATTGCCCGCGCCGTCGACCGAGAGGCGCCGCTCCCAGATGTTGCCGTTGTTGTCGATCGTGACGACCAGCAGCGAGTTGCCGACGCGGACGACGTCGATGCCGCCCTGGGCGTCCATGTATGCCAGGCCGTGGTTGCTCCAGGTCGCGCAGGCGTTCATGTCGGCCTGCGGGCAATTGCCAGCGTCGGTGGAGTGCTTGTAGAAGACCGCGCCGAGCGTCGAGTAGAAGACGTAGAGCCGGTTGCCAAGCCGTGCCATCGCTGGTGCGGTCGTGCTGGCGGCGTCCGGAACCATCGACTGGTTCATGCGGGTCATTTCGCAACCGCCGCCGCCCGGCTTGTAGTTGGCGTAGGCGCGCACCGTCGTGCCCTCGTTGTCGATCAGCCCGTCACGATCCCAATCGACATGACCGTATTCGCGGTCGACGTAGTACTTGTAGTTGTTCTGGAGCATGTCGAGATAGGCGGTATTGCTTGGATCGACCGCGCCGAACTCCGTGAGCGCCGTGTTGTTGAGCGCGGAGACACCGACTCCGTCCGAGAAGCCGATGCCGGCATAGCCTTGGAAGCCGTAGTTGAGCAGGCTGGGGTAGTTCGGTTTGCAGTTCGGCTGGGCGGTTCCCGGCGTGCCGCCGTGGTCGAGGCCCATGGCGTGTGCGAATTCGTGCGCCATCACCCAGGCACTGTTGAGCGGGCCGGAGGAAGCGAAGCTGTTGACCGGGTTCTGGCCGCCCCCGCTCGGATAGGCAAGGATGTAACGGAAGACTCCGCGCCGCGCCTGGTTCATGTTGAACTGCCAGGCCGTGTGCGGGTTGTCGCCCACCCACTTGCCTTCCGCGTTCATCACCGGCGGGACCGCGTTGAAGCCGCCCCAGTCGCCGTAGATCGTCGCGTCATCCGGCGTCTCCGGGGCGACGCCAATGTCAAGATGGGTGTTGATCCCGCGCAAGCCGTCCGGATTGCGGAGCGAGACGGCGCGATAGAGATCGACCAGCGGGTGCGGGTTGTCGAGGGTGTCCTGGTAGTAGGAAGCGAACTCGCGAGCCACGGCGGGCGTCATCTTCATTGGCGCTTCATCCGGAGTGCGCTGCATGAAATCGACCTCGATGAAGAGATCCTTGTGTCGTGGGTTTGCGCCCCAGGCTGGCAGGTCGAGATGAGTTGCGAAGGGTCCGGCGACGCCCACCCCACCCGGCACAACTGCGGCAAGCTGAGCGTCGGTGGCGACGAGTTGTTCTTCCACCAGCGCGCCGAGCACTTCAAGCCCGTCGCGAATGCCGTCTCCGTCGGTGTCGCGCGGGTCGGACGCCAGGCTGCAGTCGAATTCGTAGCCATCACCGATCCGGACGTAGCCGGTCAGCGCCGAGCAGGTGCCGAGCGCCGCTTCGAGGCGGTTGCCGAGCCCGTCGAAATCAGCGTCGTTCATGAGATCGTTGCGGAGCAGGAGAACCGGTTCCTCAGCTTCGACGCTTCCAACGGCGACGATGATATCGGTCTTGTTGTATTCCACGTTCAGATTCGCGATGGCCGCCCCGTTGGGACCTCCGCCGCCCACGCGAAGCGCGATGCTCAGGTTGTTGTCACGATCGATGATGTAGATGCGATGGTAAGAGCCGGTGCCGCCTGGACGGTGAACTGTCTGGAGCCGCTCTCCGGCTTCGAGACCTTCGAAGTGCTGATGCCAGCCAGCGAAAGGAATGCCAGTCTTCCAGACCTCGCCACTTTTCAGCAAGTCGGCTGTCCCTGCTGCTTCCTGGACGCGAGAGCGCAGAACAACAATGTAGTTGCGCGCGACGCCTTCCGGGCGGATGGCAACGTTCGCGCTCGCGCCCTCGGCGACAGCGATTTCCGCGCCGGTCTGGGCGTCAAGTAGATGGAGAACGGGGATACCGCCTTCGGAAACGTTCGCTAGCTGGAGGGTCAACTCTTCGCCCTCTGGGACCGAGAGCTGGAACTCGCTGACCGTCGTGACGTTGCCGCCACGGATGCTGTCGTGGTTGTAGTCTTCGGGAGCCAGCACCTGATTGCCGGAAGCAACAGCCTCAACTGGCGCGGAAATCTGCGCGCCAACCGGGATTGGCAGCGCTCCGAGGATGTTCGGGATCATCACGAGGGCGAAGAGGAGCACGAATCTCATGCGTGTCATTGGTTGAGCCTTCCTGTATTCAGCGTTGCTATCGGTTGCGACGCTGAATACAGAGTAGGGACGAGCCGCTATTCCTCATATCGGGTGGGTTCATCAATGGACCATCGTAGTTTCTCAATAGATCGATCCTGAACCCGCCCCTGGAATCGTTCGGACCCGCGGTACGTAGCCGGGAACAGGGCGAAGAGGGCGGGGAAGGGGCCGCCCTCTTGCCTGGGTCAAGATACGAGAGTGGCTGGCGTGGTTAGAGAGGAAGGACAAAGGCCTGCCGCGCCACTCCCGGGTGTGTGAACGATGGTTCGTGGGACTGAAGGCGATCCCGAAACGGTATCCGGTCGCGCATTTGCGGATGAGAGCCAGGTAGGTGTCCGCTGTTCAATCTCACTAGTCGAAGCCTAAGCTGTGTTCCACCTCTCGAACATCGAGCTAGCTCTGCGATTTGCGTCGAAGTTTCTCGGTAACGGCCGCGAGGCCCGCAGCGCCGTGATAGAGTCGCAGCAGAGAGAACTGCTATCTGTCACGCTTCGACAGGCGTGAGGCATCGAGGGAGTGTTGGCGGTGGACACGCTGCGCGTGCTCGTGGTGGAAGACGAAGCGCTGTTTCGAGAATTGCTTGTCATGACTCTGGAACATGAACCGGGGCTGGAGATCGTTGGCCAGGCTGGCAATGGCCGCGAGGCGGTCAATCTCGCGCTCGAACACGCGCCCGATGTTGTCCTGATGGACATCGAGATGCCGGGCGATCTTGACGGCATCGATGCCGGGATCGAGATTCGCAAGACGAAACCGTCAACCGGCATCGTCCTGCTTTCATCCCACCGCGATCGCCGCTTCTTCACCAGCCTGCCAGTGGACCAGCAATCCGGCTGGTCCTACCTGCTCAAACAGTCGGTTGGCGATGTGACAACGCTGGTCCGGGCGATTCAGGGCAGCGCGATGGGCATGGTCGTTCTTGATCCGGGACTCATCGGCGAGATGCGGCCGAAGCCGGAATCGCCCCTCTCCAGGCTAACCCCACGGCAGCGGGACGTGCTCGGGTTGCTCGCCCAGGGCTACAGCAACGGCGCGATCGCCGACGAGCTATCGCTGACCGAGCGTTCGGTCGAAACCTACGTCTCGGTGCTCTATCAGGAGCTCGGCGTCAGCGGAGAGCGTGAGACCCACGCACGGGTGAAGGCGACGTTGATGGCGCTGGAGGAAAGCACGTCGTAGACCGGACTTCAGAAGTGTCACCGGTCCAGTGGGAGCACTTCTCGTCATCGCCCGGCTCGATTGTCGCGAACGTGCGCGGGTGAACACGAGCTTCGCCCGGACGAAGTTGGCACAGGTTAATCCCGAGCGGCAACTTGCTGATCGCAACGCGCTCTACTCCACGGGAAAGGACTTGGCGCGTGCTCACGCTTCTTCGTAGGGATGGGGCTCGTCCCTATCCGGCGCGGAGACCACATACGTACGCGGGCGGAGACGGGCCCCATCCCTACAATCTCCTCTATACACCACCCACAACAAACTCAGACTCCTGGGAGTTCTGCCTGCAGCATATCCACACTCCGCCAGCAGTCGTCATGGCGCTGCTACGAGACCCAAAACAGGAGGTTCTGGCCAGGTCGCGCGAACCATGCGCATGCTAGCATGAAACATCAACAAGTAATGCCTTGCCTGGAGACGGTGCGCGTAGAGGGACGGAATTGAGGAGCAAGCGTGGCGAGACTGACCGAACAGGAACAACAGGAGATCATCCGCTACCTCGAGGCGGACAAGCCGCTGCCGGACAAGTACCGCTTCCTGCTCTTCGAGGACAAGCGCGAGGTGGAGCTGGTCTGGAACGGCAAGACCAGCGAGGTCTGCAACATCGTCCTGCCCTTCCAGGTGATCGAGCAGGTGGACGAGCCGCGCGCCGAGAAGCCGGACACGCAGCCTGCAGCTCGAGCCTGTTCGACCTGACGCCGCGGCCGCCAGCTCAAGGGCTGGACCAACAAGCTGATCTGGGGCGACAACAAGCTGATCCTCTCATCGCTGAAGAACGGCCCGCTGCGCGAGGAGATCGAAGAGCAGGGCGGCCTCAAGCTGATCTACATCGACCCGCCCTTCGACGTGGGCGCGGATTTCTCGCATGGACATCGAGATCGGCGGCGACACCTTCACCAAGAAGCCCAACATCCTGGAAGAGATCGCCTACCGCGACACCTGGGGCAAGGGCGCGGATTCCTTCATCGCCATGATCTACGAGCGGCTGGTGCTGATGCGGGATCTGCTGGCCGAGGATGGGAGTATTTATGTGCATTGTGATTGGCGGGTTAACAGCTTCATGCGACTTGTTCTGGACGAAGTGTTTGGTGCGGCAGTTCTATCGCAATGAGATCAGTCTGGAAACGACAGCCTCTCAGAGTAGCAAAGGCCATCTCAAAACAGTATCGGCACGTTCATCGACTCGATTTTCTACTATCACAAGATCCGAGAACTCATGTTTGGAACACCGCAGTACACAGACTACAGATCACCGAAGTACATCGAAATCAACAGATTCAGACAAGCGACGACGAAGATGGTCGTCTATTAGTCGGCATCGACAACATTGGAGACTACTCTGAGACATCGATCGACGAATTGCCGAAGCGCAATGGAAGAATGGTACGATCGTATCCAGCACGGGAAAGTCGGCCGTATTCAAGCGTATCTTGATGAAGCAGAAGGCGATGCCAGTTGACTGACATTTGGGCTGATATCAACGCGGTGAACTCACAGGCTCTCGAAGACACGTTGGCTACCCAACCCAAAAACCCGAAGCCCTGCTCGAACGCATCATCAAAGCCTCCTCCAACGAAGGCGATCTCGTCGCCGACTTCTTCTGCGGCTCCGGCACCACCGCCGCGGTGGCGGAGAAGCTGGGCCGCAAGTGGATCGTCACCGACCTGGGCAAGTTCGCCATCCACACCACCCGCAAGCGCATGATCGGCGTGCAGCGCGAGCTGAAGGCCGAGGGCAAGGACTACCGCGCCTTCGAAATCCTCAACCTGGGCAAGTACGAGCGCCAGCACTACATCGGCGTCAACCCCAACCTGCGCGAGGCAGAGCAGCAGCAAGCAGCTGGAGGAGAAGGAAGCCGCCTTCCTCGACCTGATCCTGCGCGCCTACCGCGCCGAGAAGACCGAGGGCTTCACCACCTTCCACGGCAAGAAGGCCGGGCGGCTGGTGGCCGTCGGGCCGGTCAACCTGCCGGTGACGCGCCTGTTCGTCGAAGAGATCATCCTGGAATGCCGCCAGAAGCACATCACCCGGGTGGACATCCTGGGCTTCGAGTTCGAGATGGGCTGTTCCCCAACGTGCTGGACGAAGCCCGCGCCAAGGGCATCGACATCGCCCCCAAGTACATCCCCGCCGAGGTCTTCGACAAGCGGGCGGTGGAGAAGAACCAGGTGGTCTTCCACGACGTGGCCTTCATCGAGGTCAAGCCGCACGTCAAGAGGCAACAGCGTGGCCGTCGAGCTGACCGACTTCTCGGTCTTCTACTCCCAGGACTCGATCGCCAACGCCGAGGCGACGCTCAAGAACAAGGCGAGCAAGATCGTGGTCGAGCAGGGCCAGATCGTCAAGGTGAGCAAGGACACGGACGGCATCGTCAGCCGCGAGGTGCTCACCAAGAACTGGACCGACTGGATCGACTACTGGGCGGTGGACTTCAACTTCGAGAGCAAGCGCGAGATCATCCGCGTGCAGAACGCCGGACAGCGGCGAGTGGGAAGAGCGCTGGACCGGCGACTACATCTTCGAGAACGAGTGGCAGTCCTTCCGCACCAAGAAGGACCGCTCGCTGGAACTGACGAGCGTCTTCCACGAATGCGCGCCGGGCCGGCGCAAGATCGCGGTCAAGGTGGTGGACATCTTCGGCAACGACACCATGACGATCGTCGAGGTCAACGTCGGAGGGAGAAATAATGGCACTGCATCCCGACTTCCCCGAATCACCCCACGCCATCCTCGACCCGGCCATCCGCTGGTTCCCGGCCGACGAAGCCCTGCGCGAGACCAGCATGGACAAGCTCATGCCGCCGCTGGTCGCCGCAACTGCGCCGCAAGGTGAAGGAGTGGCGCGACAGCGGCTACGTCGGCGCGACCGACACCAGCAAGAGCCTGCTCAACTGGTGGTTCAACACGCCGCACCTGCTGCCCCAGGCCGACGGCACCATGGCCGAGTTCCAGTACTACTTCGCCCAGCGCGAGGCGCTGGAGACGATCATCTATCTGTACGACGTGGTCGGCGTGCAGGACAAGTACGACCTGATGCGCTTCGACAGCTCCGGCGCGGTCTCGGCCGGCATGTTCGACGAGACCTGGCGGCGCTTTGTGGTCAAGATGGCGACCGGCACCGGCAAGACCAAGGTGCTGAGCCTGGTGCTGGCCTGGAGCTTCTACCACAAGCTGTACGAGCCGGACTCCGAGCTGGCGCGCAACTTCCTGGTGATCGCCCCCAACATCATCGTGCTGGACCGCATCTACAAGGACTTTCAGGGCCTGCGCATCTTCTTCGAAGACCCGGTCATCCCCGACAACGGCTTCGACGGGCGCAACTGGCGCGACGATTTCCAACTGACCCTGCACCTGCAGGACGAGGTGCGCATCACCCGCCCCACCGGCAACATCTTCCTGACCAACATCCACCGCGTCTATGCCGGCGACGACATCCCGCCCTCGCCCGATGACGAGAACACGATGGACTACTTCCTGGGCAAGCGGCCCACCGGCGCGACCACCGACTCCAAGGTGGACCTGGGCATGATCGTGCGCGACATCGACGAGCTGATGGTGCTGAACGACGAGGCGCACCACATCCACGACCCGCGCATGGCCTGGTTCAAATCCATCGAGGACATCCACAACCGGCTGAAGCAAAAGGGCGGCGCGCTCTCCCTGCAGGTGGACGTGACCGCCACGCCCAAGCACAACAACGGCGCGATCTTCGTGCAGACCGTGGCCGATTACCCGCTGGTGGAGGCCATCTCGCAGAACGTGGTCAAGCATCCCGTCCTGCCCGACGCCGCCAGCCGCGCCAAGCTGGCCGAGCGCCAGAGCGCCAAGTACACCGAGAAATACGCCGACTACATCCACCTGGGCGTGATCGAGTGGCGCAAGGCCTATGCCGAACACGAAAAGCTGGGCAAGAAAGCCATCCTGTTCGTGATGACCGACGACACCACGCAACTGCGACGACGTGGCCGAATACCTGGAAGGCCACTATCCCGACCTGAAGGACGCGGTGCTGGTCATTCACACCAAGAAGAACGGCGAGATTTCCGAAGCGCAGTCGGGCAAGAGCCAAGGAAGAACTGGAAAAGCTGCGCAAGCAGGCCAACGAGATCGACGAGCCTGGACAGCCCCTACAAGGCCATCGTCTCGGTGATGATGCTCAAGGAGGGCTGGGACGTGCGCAACGTCACCACCATCGTCGGTCTGCGCGCCTATTCCGCCAAGAGCAACATCCTGCCGGAACAGACGCTGGGGCGCGGGCTTGCGCAAGATGTATCCCGGCGGCGTGGAGGAGTACGTCAGCGTGGTCGGCACCGATGCCTTCATGGATTTCGTCGAATCGATCCAGGCCGAAGGCGTGATGCTGGAGCGCAAGCCGATGGGCGAAGGCACGCAGCCCAAGACGCCGCTGGTGGTGGAGGTTGACAACGAGAACGTCAAGAAGGACATCGACGCGCTGGATATCGAGATCCCGGTGCTGACGCCGCGCATCTACCGCGAATACAAGAACCTGGCCGACCTGGACGTGAGCGCGCTTGGGCCATCAGCGCGGTGGCCTACCTGCAGTTCAGCGAGGAAGAGCAGCGCGAGATCGTCTTCAAGGACATCACCACCGGCGAGGTGACGCATACCACGATCCTCGACACGGCCGGCATCGCCGATTACCGCAGCGTCATCGGCTACTTCGCCCAGACCATCATGAAGGACCTGCGGCTGGTCAGCGGCTACGACGTGCTCTACGGCAAGGTCAAGGCGTTCGTGCAGGACGAGCTGTTCGACCGCGCCGGTGGATCTGGAAGACCCCAACACCCTGCGCAACCTGTCGGAACTGGCCGCCACCAAGACCCTGATCGAGACCTTCAAGAAGGCGATCAACGCCCTCACCGTGCAGGACAAAGGCGACGCCGAAATCCGCGACACCATCAAGCTGCGCCAGACCCGCCCCTTTGTGGCCAAGGATCAGGGCTACCTCGTCCCGAAGAAGAGCGTCTTCAACCGCATCATCGGCGACAGCCACTTCGAGTTGCTGTTTGCCAGCTTCCTCGAAGGCAGCGACGATGTCATCTCGTACGCCAAGAACTACCTGGCGGTGCATTTCAAGCTGGACTACGTGAACGCGGACGGCGACATCTCCAACTACTACCCGGACTTCTTCGTCAAGCTATCGGACGGGCAGATGTTCATCGTCGAGACCAAAGGGCAGGAAGACCTGGACGTGCCGCTGAAGATGGAGCGCCTGCGCCAATGGTGCGAGGACATCAACCGGGTGCAGTCGGACGTGGAGTACGACTTCGTCTACGTGGACCAGGAGAGCTTCGACGAGTACCAGCCGTCGTCGTTCAGACAGCTGATCGACGGCTTCACCGAATACAAAACGTAGTTGCTAACACTGCTCAGCGTTCACCGCCACCGGCCAGCGGGGCGTCGTGGAGAGGGAGGCGGGCGGTGACGGTGGCGCCGCGGCCAGCCGCGCTCCAGATGCCGCATGAGCCGCCAACGGCGCTGGCGTAATCCTGCATCGCTTCGACGCCGAGCCCCCGGCCGCTGCGCTCAACGTCGAACCCCTTGCCGTTGTCCTGGACAGAGATGCGCAGGTAATCCGCGCCATCAAAATCGAGCCGCAGGACGACCGCCGTGGCATTGGCGTGCTTGAGGACGTTGGTCAGCGCATCTTCGATAATCCGGTAAGCCGCCAGTTTGACCGTTTCAGATACCGCCTCCCGGTCCTCCTGTTCGCGTTCGCGGAACGTCTCGCTGATGTCGAGCGTGATGGCAAAGGATGGCTCAAACTGGTCGGCTAGCGACTGCAGCGCTGGGATCAAACCGCGACGCAGAATTGATGGATAGAGGCGGCGGCTCAGCGAGGTGATGTCGTTCTGGATCAGGTCGTCAAGCTGGCCGATGACATCATTGAGCTGTTCCTCGGCTTCGGGAGACGGATCGGAGCGCCGCATCGTCCGGTAGAGCTGGGTTCGCAGGACGAGCATTCTCGCCTGGACACGCCCGTGAAGGTGGGTTGCGATCTCCCGGCGCACGCCTTCCTGCACGCCGACGATCCTGCGCCGGGAATCCTGCAGATCATTGATCGTCGTTTGCAGTTCCTGGGCCATCGAGTTGAATGACCTCGCCAGCACCTGCAGTTCGCCGCTCTGGAGGTTGCTCACGCGGGTATCGAGTTTGCCGGCGGCCATGCTGTCCGTGGCGGCAACCAGGGTCTTGACTGGTTTCGAAAAGCCCCGGGCGATGACATAGGCAATGATGGCAGCGAGGATGATCAGAATCGTCCCCTGAATCAGATGCTCGACAACAATCGCTCGAACCTGTTGCTGGAGGACGTCGCTGCGGAGACCGATCTCGACACCGCCAACCGGCCGGCCGCCGATCGTGACTGGCTGGGCGATCTCCAGCACCCCGTCGTTGACCTGCTCGATAGCATCCTGCCCGGCAAGCGACTGCATGCCCAGCTCGGACGCCTGGCCACCGAGCGACTCGAAGCCGCTTGCGCGGTGTCGACCAGCATGACGCCTGCGGGGGTGAAGACGCGGACGTATTCGACATCGGGCTGGCTTGCGACGAGCGTCGCCACCTTCTCGACATCTTCGATGTTCGCCAGAAAGAGCGGGTCAGCGAGCAGGTCATTCATCTGTCCGGCGAGGCCGGAACCACGACTGCGTAGCTCTTCCCAGTAGATCCGCCTGGCGCGGGAAATATCGAGCATCGTCGTCGTCGTGATAAAGGTCACCGCCAGGAGGATCATCGTGACGGTCAGGATCGGCGCAATGCGCCAGTGGACAGGAAGCCAGCGGCGCAACCGGGCCTGCATCTCGCCGCCAGCTAGTTCTGTACGGTCTGCTTCACGACCTCGTAGAGTTCGTTCGAGGTCTGCGAGGACTGTCGGCCGGAATCTCCTCAACTTCTCGGTTTCACGCATCGTTTCGAGGATTGCCTGCCCTTCCTCAGTCTGATCCAGGGCAACCATCAAGCGGATGATTTCCGCCTGGATCGCGGATCAAGATCAGGTCGGCAGACACCAGCTGGCTCGGCGCCGGAACCGTCTCGGCAAAGATTGTGACCTGCGCCTGCACATCGGGCGAGAACTCCTTGAACGCGCGGATGCCGATCGCCAGGGCGGCGATTTCGCCGTTCAGCAGGAGATTCATCGATGTTTGTCCGCCGGATGACACATAATAGCCAACCTCATCCGGGCCAACCTCGGCCTCCGGGCTGCTGACCGGGCGAACGGCGATGCCCTGCTCGGCCAGGGTGACGAGCGGCAGGATATGCCCGACCGTCGAATGGGGTTGCTCCAGCATGATGACCGTCCCCTTGAGATCCTCCGGATCGCTCACGCCGGATTCGTTGGACGTCACAAAGACGCCGGTCAGTTCCGCTGTCCCACCCTTCCACTGGCGCAGGATGAAGCTACAACCAACCTCCTCGCAAACCTCCAGCGAAGGGACCGCAGCGTCGAGATAGATGTCCACCTCGCCAGCGGCCATCATCCGCGCCATTTCGGCGGTGTCGCGAGCGATTACGACCTCGCCCGCGGTGATGCCCGAGGAAGCCAGATTGGCGGCGAGATAGTCCGCCAGCGGCTGGAATTCGTCGATCTTCTTCGACGGGTTGTTCGCCTCGACGTTACCGACAACGATCGCTGTCGATGTGGATTGGCCACCGGTCTGCGGTTTGGGAGTCGCCGTCGGGCTGTCACCGGAGTCGGCCTCGCCACATGCAGCGACGATAGGCAGCAAGAGCAGAATCGAGAACAATATCCATTTTTTGCCAGTGAGGGGCTTCTTCATCATTCTTGCCTGCTTCTCACACGATCTATCCCACCCGGAAGAAAGGAGGACAGGACCGGACGACGGAGCGAAACGAACTGGCCACTTTAAGAAGTATGAGTCTACATCAGGAAGGTTGAGCGAGTTGGAAAGGCAACACCCTGCTCCCAGGCTGCCGGATTGTCCTGTATTGGAATGAATGTCGTTGTCCGTGACGTGGCGAGCGCGGCCGCGATAGATCTGTCATACCATTGTGAGCCAGCTTCACTTGCTCCGAGCGTCTCATGTGCATCGACCATCGTGGTTTCTCGATGATTTGCCTGCCATGCGTGGGACCGGAAGCGGTCGAGGTAAGCCGCACGCTAGCGGTTCCGCCCTGGTCGCGACGCTACTGACTCCGCATGATGGCCTGCAGGGTCTTGATTGTCTCCAGATCTTTCGGTCGCGGGGGCTGCCCGGTCGCCGCCTCGTAACCTTCCTGATCGTGGACCATCTGATGCGGCGCGACGACGCGAGCGCAAGTCCCGTGCAGGCAATATCGATGATCCGGCAAGGCGTCCGACTGCCATGTCCACTCCGGTGTGCCGTGGCCGGCAATCGATCCTGATGGCGATCGTTCGATGAAGACAAGGGTGACGTCCTGACCATCCTTTACGAAGTCGCTCTGCACCGGCAGTTCGCGATCCAGACGGTAGCCGGCCTCACCAAGAACATGCTGTATGCGCTCCCGATGGCGCTGCCAAACCACCAGATCGAGATCGGCGTGTGAACGGGTGATCCGGCCAAGCAGGAAATCCAGCGCCCACCCGCCCCGCAGCCAGAAGCGCACGTGCTGTTGAGAGAGAATGAAATCAATCTGACGCAGTATGTCTAGCTGCCGCCTGGCCCGCTCATCCATCTCCACCTCGGGTTCATTTAGCGCCATCGGCTCATCATCTTACTCGAGCGCGTAAAGTCCCCTTGGGAGATGCGTTCTGAATGGCCAGCAGGCGAGCATGTCACGTATCCCACAATCCCATCGTCTGCCGGAGGATCGCCAACTCGCCGGTGTGGTAGGCGTTGTGGTCGGCAACGAGCAGAATCTCGCGGAGATAGGTGTAGCCGGGCGCATGGGGGATTTCAGCGGTCAGGTCGAGCGACTCGTCGCGGGTCAGTGCGTTCATCGCTGCGAGGCCGGCCCGGAAGCGATCCAGCGTCGATGTCCAACCAGCAACATCGGTGACGGCGTCGGGTTCTGGTCAGTAGCCGACCGGAAACTCCGGCGATACGTGTTCCGGGTCGCGGGTGAACTCCAGGATATCCCACTGGGCGATCCGCAAATGCTCGAGCAGATGCCAGAAGCTATACGGCACGCCAGGCGGCTTCGCATTGATCGCATCCACCGGAAAGTTGGCCACTGCCTCGTCGAACGTCATGTGAGCGCCCTGGCCCTCAAGGACATAGACGAGTTGATCGCGCATCGGTTCCTCCTTGATGCTGGCGGCGTCTCTGCAGGGATTCAACGCCGCGGTCATTGACTTCTATTCCTCGTGACCATTCTTCTTGACGGGAATACTTGCTGCAGATCTCCCGAGAACTGCATTCTGTCGCCATCTGCAACAAACCTGACCTGGTCTATGCCCTCGGGATAGGGGGTGGCGGGTTGTACACTGCGGTGGGCAATCAAGGGTAGCGGCGGGGGCGAACATGACCGGTGATGGATTCTTCGGTGAGCGAATCGCAGCGATATACGACCAGGATGAATCGGAGATGTTTGCGCCAGAAGTGGTCGACGCCACCGTGGATTTTCTGGCCTCGCTGGCTGGCGGCGGCAGGGCGCTCGAACTTGGCATAGGAACGGGCCGTATTGCGCTCCCGCTAGCACAGCGCGGCATCTCGATCCATGGTATCGACCTCTCCAACGCGATGGTGGAGCGGCTCCGTGCCAAGCAGGACGCCGAGGACATCAGCGTGACCATCGGGGATTTTGCGACCACGGCGGTAGAGGGGACGTTCACCCTCGCCTATCTGGTCTTCAACACGATCAACAACCTGACCACTCAGCAAGAACAGGTTGCTTGCTTTCGGAACGTTGCCGGCCACCTCGAACCGGGAGGCTGCTTCGTCGTCGAAGTCGGCGTCCCGATCCTGCGCCTTCTTCCGCCGGGTCAGAACCTCTATACCTACTATATGGACGACAATAAATGGGACATCGACGAGTATCACATTGCAACGCAGGAGTTCTTTTCCCACCACTTCAGCGTCCGGGATGGACGGCTCGTGCGTAGCTCGATTCCATTCCGTTATGTCTGGCCCGCTGAGCTCGATCTGATGGCGCAGCTAGCAGGGATGAGCCTGCTCGAACGCTGGGAGGATTGGGGCCGACAACCGTTCACGGCCGAAAGCACCAAGCATGTGTCGGTCTGGAAGAAGCCCGAAGCCTGAGAGCGCGCCGTAAGCTCCGGGGTCGATTGAATATGGGCGTCGATGTCACGCGACAGATCGAAACACGCTTTTCCCAAATCTAGGATTGGCAGGTCTGGCGTCGATGGATTATCATTGATCGAATACATGAATAGTTATTCATGCGTATTGAGACTGAGGATCAATAACAGTGGCAAGACCGAGGCGAACTGACCAGATCGTTCCTCGCAACGAACTACCCGGGTGGGGCGACGATGTGGTGCATCTCGACGCCGTCGTCGCCGCTCGGCGAGAGCTACCGAGCGCCGCTGATCTCGAAGGCATGACTGAGATCTTCAGCGCGCTGGCCGACCCAACGCGATTGCGGATTGTGGCGGCGCTGGCATCGAGCGAGTTATGTGTTGCTGATCTCGCGGCGACGGTCGGATTGAGTCAATCGGCTGCCTCACATCAGCTGCGCGTCTTGCGGGACCGTGGACTGGTCCGGTCTCGCAAGGATGGCCGGCGTGCCTATTATGAACTTGATGACGAACACGTCAGCACGCTCTACCGGCAAGCCTTCGAGCACGCCGGCCACAACCTGGAAGCGGACGTCTGATGGTTACTGAAAGCGTCTCACTAGCAGAGCGCCTGCCCACAACTCATCAGGACTGCCAGCATTGCCTTAACCGGCTGGTGATAAACCTTCAAGCGATCGACGGCGTGGTTGAGGTTCGCCCCGAGCCGGACCAGGCCCGGGCGGCGGTCGTTTTCGACCCGGATAGAACCGACCTTGCCAAGATCGAAGCGGCTTGCCAGGCTGCTGGGAGCGCCAGCTGCGATCTCTACACCCGCCAGACGCTCGCGATCGAGGGGATGCACTGCGCCGATTGCGCGGCACGTCTTGAAGCCGGCGTCGCCCGGCTCGATGGTGTTCATGCGGTGAACGTCAACTTCATCGGCGCGCGCATGGATCTCGAATACCGCGACGATGTCGTCGATGCGGAGAGCATCGCCCGGCGTGTGGCGGAGATGGGTTACCGTGTCGCTGAAGGCGATGCGCCGCCAGCTGAAACCAGCGCGATGCGCTCATTTCTCCTGGAGCCGTCGTTGCGGCCCGTGCTTGCCGGCGCTGGTCTCACTCTGCTGGGAATCATCACCATGGTCGCTAGCGCGCCGGAGATCGCTTCGACCGCATTCTTCGCCTCCACTGTGTTGATCGCTGGCGTGCCAATCGCCCGCAGCGGCTACGCCAGCCTGCGGATCAATCGCCAGCTCGACATTAATGTCCTGATGACGATTGCCGTCATCGGCGCGGCGATTCTCGGCGAGTGGCTCGAAGCGGCGACGGTCGTCGTTCTCTTCTCGATCGGCGAAGCGCTCGAAGGCTTCGCGATGGACCGGGCACGTCGCTCGATCCGTGGTCTGATGTCGCTGACGCCCGATGAGGCGACCGTCCGCAGGGACGGCCTTGAGGCAACGATGGCTGTCTCGGAGATCGTGCCGGGAGATGTCGTGATCATCCGGCCTGGCGGCCGGTTGCCGGTCGACGGGGTTATCCAGCACGGCACTTCGATGCTCGATCAAGCGCCGGTTACTGGGGAGAGTGTGCCGGTCGAGCGCGTACCGGGCGACCAGGTTTTTTCCGGGACAATCAACGGGAGCGGCGTCATCGAGGTTGAGGCAACCCAGCCCGCCAGCAATTCGACGATTGCCCGGATCGTTCATATGGTTGAAGAAGCCCAGGCGCGCAAAGCCCCGTCGCAGCGTTTCGTCGACGTCTTCGCCCGCTACTACACGCCGGCAGTCGTCGCGGTGGCCGCCATCGTGGCTCTGGTCCCGCCGCTGCTGCTCGACGCGAGCTGGTCGAACTGGTCCTACCGGGCGCTGATCCTCCTCGTCGTCGCCTGTCCATGTGCGCTGGTCATCTCGACGCCGGTCTCGATCGTCTCGGCCATCGCGGCGGCGGCCCGCAACGGCGTTTTGGTCAAGGGTGGCGCTTACCTTGAAGCGCTCGGCTCGCTGCGCGCCCTGGCTTTCGACAAGACCGGCACTCTCACAGTTGGCATGCCCGAAGTGCAGCGCGCCATTCCGCTTAATGGGCAGGATGAGCGTTCACTCCTCCATCTCGCGGCATCCGCGGAACGCTACTCCGAGCATCCCTTGGGCCGGGCGATCATCCGGGCCGCTGAGTCGCGCGGCGTCGACCTCTCGTCCGCTGAGGTCAGCCACTCCAGCGCAACCACCGGCAGCGGCATTTCCGCCCTGGTTGATGGCCAGCTGGTTCAGGTCGGCGGTCGGCGGATGCTCGACAACGGCAAGCTCACAGCCGCGCTCGAAGATCAGCTCGTTGCTCTCGAGCGTCAGGGACAGACATCCGTTCTGGTGCTGGTCGATGGCGTGCCGGAAGGCATCATTGCGATGGCCGACGAGGTGCGCCCCGAAGCCCGTGAGGCGGTAGCCGCTATTCATGCGGCGGGCATCGAGCAGACGGTCATGCTGACCGGAGACCGCCCCGAAGTCGCGGCGGCGATTGCTTGCCGCGTCGGGATCAATTCGGTTGAAGCCGGGCTGCTGCCGGATCAGAAAGTGGACGCGGTCGCGGGGTTGTTGGAGCGTTACGAGCGTGTCGGCATGGTTGGCGACGGCGTCAACGACGCTCCGGCCCTGGCCCGTTCGACGGTCGGCATCGCCATGGGCGCGGCCGGAACCGATACGGCTCTCGAGACTGCCGATGTGGCTCTGATGGGTGACGATCTTGGCAAGCTGGCCGGCGTCGTGAAGCTTTCGCGACGCACGAAAGGCATCATCATCCAGAACATCGCCATCGCGCTGGGCATCAAAGCCCTGGTGCTGCTCCTGGCCGTCGCTGGACTCGCCACCCTCTGGCAAGCCATCTTTGCCGACGTCGGCGCCACATTGATCGTTGTCCTGAATGGGCTGCGGTTGTTACGGTGGCGATAAGCGCAGGTCTGATGCACAACTGAATGATGCGTCTGGCAAATCAGGCCGATCAAGAAGCGCTGATGCGAACCCGAGCACAAATCGCTGCGACATTGTGGCATCCCCTTGAGGAACCAAATTGGGTCAATCGAACGAGTACAGATGATCTAGGCAACTAGTACAATATTGGCCTTGCAAGATGTTGCGCACCAAGCTATCCTTATGCTCATGGCATGAGGATAAGGATTGCAGTTCACGTGTACTTGAGCGCGTTGGAACATCGGCATTTGTGGTGTGCCGTCGCTATCAGGAAGCAGACCTTGAGATTGAAGCTGCGGTCCAATCGAAAGGAGAGCGCTTCCGATGGTGGGATTGATGAAGCCAGCCAGGCGAATGGCAGTCATAGCCACGTTCATATCTCTGATAGCCGTGATGATCACCATCGCGCCTGTTGCCGCTGTCCCGCAGTTCTTACAGGGATTTGAGACAGATACTGCCGGGTGGTTCGACAACGGTGGCACAACAACACGCGTAGCATCCGGCACATCTGGAATCCCATCAAGCAGCGGCGCATACCACGGCGTGATTAGCGGTCCGGTGTTTACTCGCTGGGGCGGGTACGAGAGCGTCTTCCCTCAATATGGATTTACGACATCGATCGATGTCTACCTTGATATGGCGCTCGCCGACGGTGTGGTTGACAAGCGTTTCGACTTCAGCTCGGCAATCAGTGCTCCAGACGGAAATCACCGGCGAGATTTCATCTTCCACCTGGGAACCAACCCGAGCGTCGCGAATCAGTGGCTGGCAAGCGCGTCAAACAACGCTCCCGGATGGCCCGGAAATCCAGCCCGCAACCCGGTCGACCTGACCGCCACCGGCTGGTACACGCTCCGGCACACCTTCGAAGATGACGCTGGCGTTCTCAAGGTCACGCTGGACCTGATTCGCAACAACGTGGTCATCGGAAGCTGGGTTCTTTCGGACCCGACGGACGTGATCGGCACGACGGTCGGTGGCAGTCGTTATGGCTGGTTCACGAGCCAGCGATTCGACTTCGCGTCGCTGGCAATCGACAATTCTTCGAAAGAGACCACACCGCCACCGGATGTCGTCGGCGAATCAACCTATGATCTTTGCGTCCATCCAGCTACCGGTCAGGTTTTGAGCACGATTCCGGATGGTTGCCCTCCAGGGTTGTATCTGCTTGCAACGCCAAGTCCAGATCCAATCGTCTTCTGCATCAGCCCGTACTCGAATCAGGTCTTCTACCTGAATGGCAATCCTTGCCCGCCAGTGTTCGAGACCCATGTCATTCCCGCAGATGGAGATATGCTGACGTGTGTCAGTGGCTGGACTGGAGCTCACCGATGGGTTGCCAATCATGCCCAGTGCTCCTTCTACGAGATGCCGAATACTGTCCCTGTAGCTCCCTAGATTCAAGAGGTTGAGATAACGACAAAGCGGCGCGATGCCACAATCGCGCCGCTTTGGTCGTACTGCCCGCGCGCCCGACACCAGATCTCGAACATACTGAGCGCCGAAGAGGAAGAAACCTGGGGATATCGTAGGGGCTAAGCTCGTCTTCGCCCGACCATGAGCATGCATACGTTCGCGGGTAAACACAAGGTTCACCCCGACGATGGCTGAAAGAATGAATCACCGATCTACCCTGGCTGTTGGCGGAATGTGGTGTAAATGTCCGTTGAACCAGTGCCGGTAAATGCACTTGGGATCGAATGAGTGCTATCTTGCCCACCAGGCTTCAATCCATAGTCACCACAAGAGATAGGTCGAGAACATGGCAGCGGAACATACGATTTTCATTACCTCGCCACTTGAAGCGGAACATGTCGAGCGGCTACGGGCCGTCGATCCGGAGCGGGTTGAGGTGATCTATGAACCGGATCTATTGCCGCCGGTGCGCTACATCGGCGATCACAATGGCGTCCCAGGGTTCACGCGGAATGAAGAACAGCAGACGCGCTGGGCCGCGAACCTCCAGCGAGCCGACATCCTCTTCGATTTCCCGGGCGGTTCGCTGATGGGGGAGATGGTGACGGACGCCGCGCCCAACTTGAAGTGGGTCCAGACGACCAGCGCCGGGGTCGGCCAGATGATTGTCCGGATGGGACTCCAGGATTCCGACCTGATCGTGACCACCGCCAGCGGGGTCCATGCCGGACCGCTGGCGGAGTACGCCTTCATGGTCTTGCTTAACCAGGTCAAAGATATGCATTTGATCCGTCAGGGCCGGGAGGCGAGGACCTGGGAGCGCTACTGCACCGACGAACTGGACGGCAAGACGCTGGCGATTGTCGGTGCCGGCAAGATCGGGCGCAGGGTGGCACGCATCGCGAGAGCTTTCGAGATGCGCACACTGGCAACGGCCCGCACAGTGACGCCGGGGCGGGCGGAAGAACTGGGCGTCGATGAGCTGTACAGCCCGGACCAGCTTCACAAGATGCTCGGCCAGGCGGATGCGATCGTCCTCTGCGTGCCGCATACGCCCGATACCGAAGACATGATCGACGCTGATGCAATTGCGGCGATGAAGGATGGCGTGATGCTGGTCAACATCGCCCGCGGCCAGGTCGTCGACGAGGGTGCGCTGCTTGCGGCGTTGCAATCCGGCAAGATCGGTTTCGCGGCGCTTGATGTCTTCCGCAACGAGCCGCTGCCACCGGACAGCCCATTCTGGGACCTGCCGAACGTCCTGATCAGCCCGCATTCAGCCAGTACCGGCTACGGCGAGAATGGCAGGATCACTGACATCTTCTGCCACAACCTGCGCTGTTACCTTGACGGCCGCCTCGACGAGATGCAGAACGTCCTCGACAAGCAGTTGATGTATTGAACCTGTATTCAAACGAATTGGCCACCGAACAACGATGCCATCTCGACCCGGGTCCCAACGCAAGCGGGTGCGAGAGATCTCAGGGTAGCGCCATCGCATTGTGCGCCGGAGATCTCTCCGTGAAGCCTGCTCTGAGCGTAGCCGAACGGGTCGAGATGACAGACGAGTGACCTACCACTCTGATAGCCGGTCTGGACCAGATGCAAGAGATGCTTCCCGTTCATCGGGTACGAATCGACGGCAGCAGCCGGGACGACCGGACCGCATCGATATCTGATCGTCCCGTGCCGCTCATGACTACTCGCTCTGTCGAACGCGAGCATAATGAGACAAGCTACTAAACATGAACGGGCATCACGCAAGCGTAGAGATTTCGCAATACAAAGACTTGCAAGAGTGCCAGTTGGATATCGTCACACGAGATGACAAGGATGGCAGATCAATGCAGCAGCGACTCGTCAAAACAATCCCTTCGACCGTCGTCACCAGTATTCTCGCCCCGATAGAGCCGGCATCCTACCTCTCGGACGAAGAGCAACGCCTGCTCGCCATCGTCGCCGAGCGCCACAGTGATGCGCTTGAACTACGCCGCAGCGGCCGGCTGTTCGCTGGAGAGGGTGTGCTGGCACACGCACCTTCGACGATCTCTATCACGTCATAAACCTGGCACAACACACAGCGGCGCGAGCAACTGGCTTGTGCCTTGCCGTTTCTCATTGATGAATTCCTACACCATATTCCGAAGACATCGAGGGTTGATCGGTGACTCGTTCTCAGGGCCGCCGTAGCGGGTGAACCTCGTGTTCACCCGCGAACGTACGCACACTCTTGGCCGGGCGGAGACAAGCTGCGCCCCTTCGATATCCCCATCAGTCCTTTCGAGGTTCAGTGTAAAAACTGAGCGGCTGGTGTTGAAACACCAGCCGCTCAATTGCCCATCTATCCGTACGATATTCCGAGCAGATGCTCAGCTACGCGCTGGTTCGCAATGCACAGCGCGTAGGGTATCCCTGATGCGTTTGCCCCGAACCCAAGCGTTGTCGTGACACTTACCTGCCAGGTATCGCTATCGAGAGGGCCGCTCTCATTCATGCGGAGAGCGGCTCGTTAGATATCGTCACCGCTCGTCATGACGAACCCGCCGCCGATCACCCGGTTATCGGGCGGGCAGTCGATCGACTGTTTGAGCAGCCAAGTCAAGATGTTGGCTGTAAAATTATGCGTATTCCCATCTACCTGGATTACATCAAGGCCCGTTGCGCCATCCTGTCCGGGTGGTCCCGGATCGCCCTGAGGTCCTGGCGTACCTGCTTGATTCCAGGAAATCTGGTTCTCTATCAACGTACAGGCGCCCGGACTACTGACCGACCGCATTGTGCCGGTGTACTTGTTGACGCAAGCGTGAAGCTCCGCGGGTGGCGGATCGGTCCGGACGATGCCGCCCGCTCCGAAGAATCCGATGCCGGCCAGCGCCGCCACCGCTCCAGCCATAACCAGCACGCTGAACACCCGCAGCCAGCGTGAGAGCGGCGGTAATCTCTATCTCGGCAGGCAATTATCCCTTTCCTACACCCAGCACATAGCGCAAGTGTATGCGCGTGTTTTTCCCTGAGAAACAGGCTGGAGGCCACGTACGTACGTGACTATCCGGCACAAAGGGCCTCGGCATCGAAACAATGGCCAGGGCGGTAGCCCGCCGTCGGCCAGCGGAGCGGAGTGGAGCTTGTCGCCATTGGCTTCCTGGCCTTGGGCTAAGCGGCCTCGTCCAGAATGGTCGTCCTGCTCGAAAGGATAGAGCAGCGATAATAATGCAATGAACAAACGCGGAAATGACAGAGCGGTTGGTGTACTCACACCAACCGCTCTGCGCTGTGCCTATCCGGCCTTGACGAGGAGACTAGCAGTGGCGCGCTAGTCCGGAATGCAGATTGCGTACGGAGTGCCCGTCGCGGAATCGAAAATCGACAAATGCGCATATGCCCGAATGCGCCAGGTATCGCTATCGACCGGACCGCTTTCGTAGAGGTCGATATCTTCCGGATCTGAACCGCTGGAGCGAATCCCTCCACCAATGACGGTGTAGTTCGCTGGGCAATTGATATCTCTAACGTAGGGCCCTCGATTGTCGCTGATTACCCCTCTGGAGAAGCTGATGGTCGTGCCGGTCTGTTGAATTACATTACTACCGCTGGCGCCGGCCGGTCCCTGCGGGCCAGCTGGTCCGGCTGGCCCCTGAGCGCCGTCAGCGCCTGGTGCGCCATCAGCGCCAGCCGGTCCCTGTGGTCCGGCTGGTCCGGCTGGCCCCTGAGCGCCGTCAGCGCCTGGTGCGCCATCAGCGCCGGCCGGTCCCGCTGGACCGGGCGGTCCTGCCGGTCCTGCCGGTCCTGCCGGTCCCGGCGTCCCCTGTTGGTTCCAGGAGATCTGCGCCTCGATCGGCGTGCACATGCCCGGTCCGGGCACCGATCGCATCGTGCCATTGAAACCATGGACGCAGGCATAGAGCTCAGTTGGCGGCACCAACGCCTGGACCGAACTACTTCGCTGGGACAGCCCAACGCCGGCTAGCGACACCACCACACCAGCGACCGCCAGCACCGCGAACAGCCGCAGTCCTCTTGCAAGAGACGCTTGCTTCAATCGACGCATCCGCCAATCCCTTTCCTCAGCCCGAATGTATACCCGTACGATACGCAAATCCGTAGCCTGGCGCAATAGAACATTCGCATTCGTACGTACGGGTCGGCCAGGGCCAGTCGTACTCAGGGCTAGCTTGGCGATAGCGCTCATGCACTCCGAAGAGACCTAGGTCGGAATGCAGTAGGCGTATGCGGTGCCAGTGGCATTGAAGCTCGGCGCCGGATTCTGGATCCGAGCCACAACCCGCCAGGAACTTACACTCGCCTGTCCACTCTCTGACATAATCAGATTTCCTGCCGCAGCGCCAGTCGCTGTGAATCCGCCACCAATTACGATGTGATTGGCAGGGCAATTTACGACGATGGTTTGAGCTGGATTCCCATTGGTGAAGTTGGCAGAGTTCGTGATGGTTTGGATTCCCACCACCCCTGCCGGCCCCTGCGGTCCTTGTGGACCAGCGGGCCCTGCTGGACCCTGCGGACCGGTTGCGCCATCCTGACCTGGATCCCCCTGAGGTCCCGGCGGCCCCTGTGGACCTACGGCGCCCTGGGGGCCAGTCAGACCCGTTGCGCCATCCTGTCCTGGAGTTACCCCGGTTTCGTGGACAGTTCATCGCTGGTTGGTCGGGTAGCTCCTTTCATGCAGCCACTGCCAACTTGACGGCACGTTCGTAGGCAGCAGGCGAATGATAACCGAGTGCCGAGTGGCGCCGATGGGAGTTGTAGAAGCCTTCGATGTAGTCGAAGAGCGCGGTGCGAGCTTCGCGGTGGGTCCTGAAAGTGTGGCGGCGCAGCAGTTCACATTCCAGGGTCGCAAAGAAGGCCTCGGTAACGGCATTGTCGTAACAGTCGCCTTGGGAACCCATCGAGGGCACAATCCCCGCTAGCTAGCAGCGTTGACCGAAGGTGAATGACGTGTACTGTGAGCCCTGGTCGGAGTGATGGATCACCCCCTGCGCCGGCCGCCGGTTCCACAAGGCCATCTCCAAGGCGGTCACGACGAGCTCGCTGCGCAGGTGGTCAGCCATCGCCCAGCCGACGATCCGACGACTGAAGACATCGAGCACGACAGCCAGGTAGAGAAAGCCGTTCCAGGTCGGGACGTAGGTGATATCCGCCGTCCAGAGCTGGTTCGGTGCGCTGGCCACGAAGCGGCGCTGCACCCGATCGGGCGCTGGCACGGCGCGCGGTTCGCGCTGCGTGGTGCGCACGCGTTTCCGCCGATGACAACCCACGAGCCCCTCCGCCCGCATCAGCCGCGCGACACGCTTACGCCCACAGCGCACCCCATGGGCGGC
The DNA here is from genome assembly GCA_963709995.1 of uncultured Chloroflexia bacterium. Lineage (GTDB taxonomy): Bacteria > Chloroflexota > Chloroflexia > Thermomicrobiales > CFX8 > JAUIIK01. Next base: position 44,351 of record CAVPYN010000004.1, read on the forward strand.
GAGGTCGGCATGAATCCGTGGTGCCCCATACGTGCCGCGGCTCGTACGGTGGATCGTCCGGATACGTTCCGTCAACTGGGCGTCGGCCTGACAGCGGGCCGAACGGCCCCGCCCGCGCCAGGCGTAGTATCCGCTCGTCGAAACACCCAGCATCCGACACATGGTCCTCACGGCATGATGAGCCTTCTCTCGCTCGACGAACTCAAACACGGCTATCGGCGTGAGTTGTCGGGCGCCCTCTGGGCGTGGGCGAAGAAGGCTGCGGCTTTTTTTAGGATCTCGCGCTCTTCACGCAGGATGCGGTTCTCACGGCGCAGGCGAGCCAATTCCTCGCGTTCACTCGTCGTCAGCCCATCGTGCCGAACACCCGCATCGAGATCTGCTTGTTTGAGCCACTGGCGCAGTGTCTCGGTACTAATACCGAGATCTTCCGCAATGGCGCGTTGAGACTTGCCACTCGAACGCATGAGAGCGATCGCTTCGGCCCGGAACTCTGGTGGATACGGCGGTCGCGTCTTGCCGCCCATTGGGACTCCTTTCTCGGAATCAATCACTCCAAGTGTTGAGGTCTCCACTAAAGCGGGTCAACTCCAGTCCGGCTGGTCCCTGTGGGCCGATGGGGCCGGCAGGCCCTTGGGCGCCATCTGCTCCGGCCGGACCTTGCGGGCCAATGGGACCCACATCACCCTGAGGACCGGTTTGGCCGGGATTCCCCTGTGACCCTTGTGGTCCCGCTGGACCACTCGCGCCATCGGCTCCGGGCGGGCCCTGTGGCCCGATTGGGCCCGTCTGGCCCGTTGCGCCATCAGCACCGTCAGGGCCCTGTGGCCCGGCTGGACCTGGATTGCCCTGTATTCCCTGGGGGCCCTGAGCACCGTCGGCGCCGGTGGACCCCGGAGGACCTTCTGGTCCGGCAGGGCCTTGTGGGCCCGTCTCCCCCACGGGGCCGGGATCGCCTTGTTGTCCCTGAAGGCCATCAGCGCCCTGTGGCCCGATGGGACCTATCGGACCTGCAGTCCCCTGAGGACCTACTGGTCCTGCTGGACCTGTATTGCCCTGAGGGCCGGTTTGCCCTGGATCACCCTGTTGCCCCTGGGGACCTTCTGGGCCTGGATCGCCTTGTAGCCCCTGGGGACCGGCCGGGCCTTGCGGTCCCTCCGTGCCTGCCTGGTTCCAGGAGATCAGCTTCTCAATCGGCGTACAAGAATTGGCGTTGGGTACCGAACGCATGACACCGGTATAACCATTGACACAGGCATATAGTTGAGTTGGTGGTTCCTGCGCTCGCGCCGATCCTCCGCCATACTGTGATACGCCCGCCGCAACCAACGCGATCACGAGGCCAGCGACCGCCAGCATCGTGAGCAACCGCAATCTTCCCGCGAGAGATGCTACTTTCAATCGATGGATCTACCGATCCCTTTCCCCTTAACCCCGAAAGAACCCCGAGAATGCGTCAGAACGATACGCAATGCAATTTCGCGTCGCAATAGCGCCACTGTATTCATACGTACGCGGCAACTAGATCCGAATGTACTCAGGGCCGGATCGGTGGAGGAGGCGGCGCCGCGCCCTCGGGAACCGGCGCGTGGTAAGCCTTGCCGCCGGTGGCTTCGCGGTGCTCCGCCTTCGCCTGTTCGATCAGTTCGGGGTGGTCAATCAGCTCGGCGGCCGAGACGGCCATGATCCTGGCGGCATGGAGCATGCCTTTGTGTCCGATCGACATTCCGCCACAGGCAGTGATACCCCAGCTGTGACCCGGCGTTCCGGCCGCGAAACAGGTCGTCCGGATCTGGGCCGTCGGCGCGACCCAGCTTGCCTCAGCGACGTCGGTTGATCCAGAGACGGTCTTGCCGGCATCCCCCGGCAGGTAGACATCCGTCAATAATGCGTCGTCCGGCGTGTCCTTTGGCAGTTGGAGCGCGCGGACAGCCGCGCGCCGGGTTGCCTCGGGGTAGCCTTCGAGCACCCGCCTCGCGAAGGCCTGCTCTTCTTCGGTGAACTCCAGCGGCTCGATCTCGTTCATAACCTCGATCATCAGGCTGGTCAACACGCCGTTCGGGAGGTAGTTGTGCAGGCCGTGGAAATCGTGCTCCTCCAGCCGGGTTTCGGTCATCATCTCCGCGCCCCGGGCGATCCTCCGCACCCGTTCGGTAATCGGTTCAAGGTCGGCCCGCTCCGGCGCCCGGACGTAGTACCAGACCTCGGCTTCTTCGGGCACAACGTTTGGCTGGCCGCCGCCGTTGGTGATGACGTAGTGAATCCGGGCTGACTCCATGACATGCTCGCGCAAGAAATTGACCCCGATGTTCGTCAACTCGACGGCGTCCAGCGCCGACCGCCCAAGCTCCGGTGATGCCGCGGCGTGGGCGGTCTTGCCGAAGAAGCGGAACTTGATGTGGTCGATTGCCAGGCTGCTGCCAGCCCAGGCAGTATTGGTGGCGCCCGGATGCCAGGTGAAGCAGGCATCGAGATCGTCGAAGGCCCCATCGCGCGCCATGAAGACCTTGCCAGCGCCAATCTCTTCAGCCGGACAGCCGTAGTAGCGCACCGTCCCTTCTCGCCCGGACATCTCCAGCCAGGCTTTCAGGGCGTTCGCCGCCGCCAGCGCCGCCGTGCCAAGCAGGTTGTGGCCGCAGCCATGGCCCGGCGCGCCGCTGGCAACCGGCGATTGGTCCGGCTCCGCTTTCTGGGAGAGTGTCGCCAGGGCGTCGTACTCGCCGAGGAAGCCGATGACCGGGCCCCCATTGCCCCACTCGGCCATGAACGCCGTCGGCAGGTCGCCGACATTGCGGGTAATCGTGAATCCTTCGTCTTGCAGGAACTCCGCCTGGAGCGCGCAGGACTTCGTCTCGGCTAGCGCTACTTCGGCGTAACCCCAGATCTCGTTCGCCATCTGGATAAAGCGTTCCTGCCGCTCATCTACCCATTCGCCAACATCCCAGTTGCGTGCCATGGTTGTTCCCTCCCGAAGCGCTCGCTCTGATATAGGCCGCCGTAGTGTGGCAGCACTGGCATCTTAGAGCACCATTCATGCCAGGGAGGATGACAATCACGGTCTGGAGGTGGCGAGACGTGCCGCGGGGCTATATCGTTGCCCGGGTGAGATTGAGTAACGCTAACTGGTCGATGAGTGGAGGAATGTGTTGAATCTGTCGCCCGAGCGAGCGGCGCGGTTGCGCCGGAATTTTCGTGGAATCGCGGTCATTGTTTTCGTCATGACGGCGGCTCAGGCGTTTCTGGGGTCGGCCGGGTTCTTTCGCACTTCCGATGGAGATGACTTCACCGCAGTTCACGGATTTATCGCCAACGCACTCTTCCCACTTGCGGTCATTCTCTTCGGACTCGTCTTTCTCGCCCAGTTCCAGCATCGCAACCGGATGCTGATCTGGACCGGCTTGCTGCTGATCGCGATCATCAGCCAGATTGGGATCGGCTATTCTGCACGCGATAACGTCAGCCTGCTCTCCTGGCACATTCCCTCCGGCGTCGCCATCTTTGGCTTTGCCCTGATTGTCATGTTGCTGTCATTCGGGTTCCGGTTCAATCAGGAGGATGTTTAGTCCGTCTAGCCAGCGGCACGCGCTTCACACGCCTCCAGCAGCGTTTCTGCCAGACGCCGGTCTGCCGCGATGGCAAAGACGGTCATGGCCCGGCGGTCATCGGGACGGTAGATATCAACCGACGGCGCGTCGGGATAGATCTCACGGATCTGGTCAGTGAACGCCAGATTCCATTCGTGGACGAGGATGACGACCGGTTCCGAGTCTGGATCGGGAGGAAGTTGGGCCAACGGATCATCGAGATCCCGGCGGTCTATGTCATGACCCAGATAGCGGCTTGCGCCGTGGCGGGCGTAGATGCGAGGTTCCCCGGCGATCAATGCGACCGTGCCAGATGGCAACGCCTCCAGGCAGCGAGCCTGCGCCGTGCCAGCCACGCCGAAGCGGTCGGTCGCTCCCGGTTGGAGATAGCGGTAGCCGTCACGTGCGCCAGCGACCAGCGGGACCACCATGAGCACGAGTACCGCAACAGACGCCAGCGGCGCCGGAAACCGCGACCGGATGGCTCGCCTGCCTGCGTCAACAACGAACGCGATCGCGATCAACGCCGGCAGCAAGGGGTTGATCAGCCGGTGTGACTGCCCGGCGACGTCGGTCAGCACGCTGGCGAAGATGACCGGAACAACGAACCAGACCAGCACGATCCGGGCCCGGTTCGTGCGTATTCGGAACGCAAGCGCAACCAGACCAATGATCGCCAGCGTGGCGAGCAGCGATGGCAGCAACGGCATATCCATGAAGCGGTACATATTTGCCCCGTAGCGTGAATCGGGCTCGGAGATAAACGCCAGGAAGGTGAGCCGGATCTGCTCCCAGACGATGCCAGCCTTGTCCGACACGTCCAGATCGTAGCGCTCGGCCAGCCGCTCCCAGTTGTTCCAGATTGCTCGCTTATCGGTATGGGCGGTCAAGAGTTGTGGGTCGCTGGAAAGATGGGCGAGCAACGGGCTGAGCGCCAGCAACCCGCCTGTAGCGACGAAGATCATCGCCTGTATCCAGGTTCGCCAGCGAGACCGGTCGGCGACAAGCTGGGTTGCCAGGAGCAGCCCGAGCATCGGGAGGATCAGCCGCGCTCCGAAATGGAAATAGAAGCCAATCCCACCGGCGATGCCAGCTAGCAGGAACCAGACATCACCTCGCCGGTCCATCCCCCGCTTCAGCAGCCAGAGAGCCAGACAGGTAAAGAATGGAACCCAGATGACGTTCAGCGCCATCCGGCTGAAGTGGATGTGCACGGCGGAGGTCGCCAGCAGGAACGCGGCGATTGCGGCGCAGAACCGGCCATAGAGATTCCGGACGAACCCATAGAGCAGCGACACGGTTGCGATGCCGATCAGTGCCGACGGTAACCGGATCGCTTCCATTGTTGGGCCAAGTAATTTGACGAACGGCGCAATCACATAGACGTAGAGCGCAGGGTCGCCGAGAAAAGCGACGCCGAACGCTGCCGGTCCTTCGCCACGAGAGACATTGAGCGCCAGTTCGCCGAATTCGCCCTCATCTCCGTGGATGCCCGCCGGCATCGTCTCCAGATTGGGCAGCCGCAGGAGACTCGCCAGCAGGGTGAGCCCGCCAACAATCCAGAGATCGCGATTCTGGAACCGGCCGGAGAGCCGGGGGAGTCCTGGACGGCGTCCAAGGACGAACATCGCCGCGGCGACCAGGCTTGCGAGCCAGGGCACGGCAACCATCCAGAAGCTATCGGTGAACCGGGCAAGCACAACCGCGCTGACTTGCCCACCAACCGCCAGATAGAGCATTGCCAGTCGGAGACCTGTTACCGGGCGCACCGTGTCGCCTTATCCATGATCCTGCGGGCATACCGCGGCCGACATCGACAGGCTCCACTTCGGCTCGGAGGCGAAAGGATCGCTATTGAAGACGCAGCTGTGCAGTAGCGAGCAGGACAGGATTGCCTGCGGGAAGGGGCACTTCAGTGTGCTAGACGCCGGGTGCCAGCCGGCCACGCGCGTCCCTAAGAACTAGCTTCTCTCCAGCGCCGCCTTGTAGGTCGCGTCGGGCCGGCCGAGCATGCCCTTGGCGTAGCGCATCTCGCCGTAGTGCATCCAGCCGTTGCGGATCGACTGCTCGATGGCGACGTGGCAGGGCGTCTCTCCGAGGTGGGATTCGACGGTTCGCTGTAGCTCGGCGTCGTCGGCCTGGCGCAGATAGTCTTCGGTTTCTTCTTGCAGTTGACTTTGGTATTCCTGAATGATCGCCAGGGGGATCTGGAACTCGTCGACCTCTGCGTCGGAATAACCCATGCCGGTGCCGAGCCCCTGCGCACCTTTGCCATCCGGGTTGTATCCGCTCTTCTCGCTGTAGTTTCCGCGATGCCAGGTGTCCTCGCTGCCATTGCGCCCGCCGATGCGCACGTTGAGCCAGCCATCCCAGATCCGGAGCAGGTGCCAGAAGTTCCAGCCAATCGGGTTGAGACCCGGTCCCGGTCGCTTGTGGAGCAAGTCCTCCGGAACATCATCGAACATCGCGTTGATCTCATTCGTCATCGTGCGTATCTGCGAGATGTAGGCATCTTGTGCGTTCATCGCCAACTCCTTATCCAGTCGATCGTTGATTCCTGTGATAGCCCGATTGCGGTGTGGCCGGGCCACCGCAGGACGGTGATGGCTGACAGTAGCATGACGCCGGTGGCGATGCGCCGGCCGTCCCGGGGCGGAGCACTGGCGCCGCCACACGGCTGATCCATCAGGACGTGGGTACCAGGGCATCTCATCGAAAAGCAACATACACTGCTTCTGAGACTATTGTGTGTCTGCTGGGATACCGTTGTGTGGCTGGTTCTTCGCGGTACAGTGAATTTCCTTGGCATCTTCCCACTCATTGCCGTTGGCTACTACAGCTTGCTGTGGACCCTTTTCTTCTGGCTTGAAGGTTTGCAGGGCCGACCCTACGGGAACATGCGCCCGTTTCAGGTGCTCACCGCGGGGGTTCTCTGTCTATACGGCACGGCCATGGTGGTTGTCTTCGCGGCGTTTCTCGGTGCGCGCGGCCGGCACCTGGTGCGCCGCCGTTGGCTAGCCATCCCGAAAGTTACGATCAATCCCGCGGCGATCAAAGCGCTGACAAAGATAAGCTGGATCCCGCCCACGGTTGGCACGATCGTGACAGTTCCATTCTATCTTGTCATCTGGGGCGTCCCGGTTCAGGTTAATCCGGCCACCATCACCCTCCTGGTTCTTGCCCTGATTCCTAGCGTGATTGCTCATGAGTTCCTGCATGCAGTTGGGTACTGGATCGCCGGCCGGGTTCCGAGTAACCAGATACGCTTCGGGGTGTTGATCCGTTACGCAACACCGTACGCCTACACCCGCCACGACATGCCAGTCTAGGCGTTTCAGGTTGCGCTCCTTCTGCCAGCGGCCCTGCTGGGAGTGCTACCCGCCTATGGTGGACTGATTCTCCAACAGCCGATGCTGATTGTCTTTAGCCTGTTCATGCTCAATCTTGCTTCCGGCGATCTGTTCATGGCCTGGCGCGCGCTGGCATTTCCCTTGCGGGCTTCCTTCAATACCTGCGCGGAGCACAATGAGTGGTTTCGGGCGTTCGTCCAGAACGAACCGGCCGTCGCGAACCATGAACCAGTAACGAGCCAATCGGCTGGAACGTGTGGCGATTGTGCTGCATCGATGGAAGTAGAGCAGCCCCGGACATCCTAGGGCAGGGTTCGTTTCGTCCCCTGTACGAATGCACCCCTGAGACCTGCGAGAGTCACATATTGCAACCGAAAGATGCAAGAATTAGGAAAAGATGACCGCACAAGCAAGCGTACGTTGCCTGAGATTACAAAGCAGACGAAGTGGCGGGGGTGCATGGGAGTCGAACCCACCTGGGAGGCTCGTCACCCCCCACAACGGTTTTGAAGACCGCACGAGCCACCGGGCCCGATCCGCCCCCATCTGCACTTACAACATCCCACGTCGCCTCCTGGTCTCCAGAACCGCGTGGGATAGTCGAGTCTATCACGCAAAAAACCGTAACACCTCCAGCCTGATTACTGCTTCAAATCCGGATCCTACGGAACGTTGATTTCTTCTCTGGCTGTTCGGCTGCTCTCAGATTCGCTCTTGTCCACGGTGCCTCCCCGGAGCGCAGATTCACTGGTCGTAACGTGGCCCATAGCCCGTTCACCTGTGCGATTAGGACATTTGAATCTAATCGACCGGGCGGAAATTCTTTAGGCTGGCACATACGAGGTTGAACCTGCTCAATCTCATGTGCCGTGCGAGTGTCAGGCAGGGCGACATTGATCGTCCGTCTGTATTCAAGAGGATCTCGTGGTGAGCAGCGAGCTGGTGATGCCCAGACAATCGGAAGCGGCGAGGATGAGCAGCACGGGACATCTGTCGATCGTGCCACCGGCCACAATCCACACTAGCCTGGCTGAGGCAATCCAACGAGTCTCGCTCTTGATCAATCGGGCATCCAGCATTGTGGCCGAATTGCCTTCGATCGCCCGGGAGTTGGCTGAAGAGTTCAGTTTCCAGACCGTTAGTATCGGCATCACCGGTCAAGGATGGGTTGCGCAGTGGGGACTGCCCCATCAGGTTGATTTTCCCGTCTCCAATCCCGAGTCGATTGCTCTCAGCGGTTCTGAGATGCTTCACGACGCACGCCTTCGGCATGTGCCTTCTCGGATGGCGCAACCAACCAACGGAAACCCTCGCCCCGCTTCCGTCCCGCACCTCCTCTGCCTGCCACTCCAGGTCAACGGCGGCGAATTCGGAGTCATGCTGGTAGTTGCAGATCATCGCGCCGAGATTGCACCGGAGGTGGTCGGGGGCCTGGAACACATTGCCGCCATGCTGGCAACGAGCTTCGAGCGAGAGCACCAGATCGAAGCAGCGTCCGAACCGCTAAGCAGCATCAGTCTTGAGGCATTGCTGGACGTCGTTTCCCGGCTGGCCAACCTTTCGGCAATCGACGCAACCATACAGTCTGTTCTCGCTGAGATCAGGAGACTCTTCAACGCCCGGGATGTGTCCCTGCTCGTCACCGGTGGCGCCGATCTGGAGTGCTATTCAAGCTCGCCAGACATCGCGCAAACCCAGGATGCCCTGGCCCATCTAATTACTTCCACCGTTGTCCGTCTTGCGATTGGAACTCTCCAGCCTCAGACTGGGAAACTCTTTCAGCCGGGTGGCAACCCAGGCTTCGAAACCGTTGGACTGGCAGCCCCACTGGTTATGCGTGGGGAAGCGGCCGGCACGTTGGTGATTGAACGGGACGGGGGTTGGGGCTTTTCACGAGAAGAGCGGGACGCGGCGGTTACGATCGCCCGGCATCTCTCGTTCAGTGTCGAGCGCGAGCGACGCATGCGCTCCTACTCCCAGCAGAATCTTCTTCTTTCGCTCGTTGAACGGGTTACTGCCTCAGTCGCGCGCTCAACGGTCGCCGATGATCTGTTCGCGCAGATGGCGCGCGAGATACGGCGGGCCTTTGGCTACGACTGCTCAATTGCGATGATCGATGACGACCGGCTCATCATCAAAGCCATCGAACTGGCCAATCCCTCCCAGTTGCCAGAGTGGGTTGCCGAGGGAATTCCTCTCGGGCTCGGGATCATGGGCAAAGTTGCGCGGACCGGACAGCCGGTCTTTGCCGCCGACGTCACTGAAGATCCTGCGTTTCTCGATACTGGACGTGGCACCGGATCCGAGATCGCGGTGCCGATCAAGGTGTCCGATGCGGTCGTCGGTGTAATCAATATCGAATCCACCGGCGCGAAGCCGCTCACGGATCTCGATTTTGAAATCATGCTCATACTTGCAAACCACATCGGCATTGCCCTCAACAACCGCCAACTCATCGCGCTGGAGCGGGAAAGTCGTATGGCGATTGAGGCCATTCAGCGTGTCTCAACGATCGTTGCCGAAACGCTCGATCCCGATGAATCCCTGCGGCGCATCGCGGAAACGCTCGGCGAGACGATGGGCTATCCGACAGTGTCCCTGGCAATCCTCGAAGGATCGAACCTGGTGCTGAAAGCCAGTTACGGATCCGATCCCAGCACCATGCCGCCATCCATCAGCATCCAAGAAGGCGTCTCCGGGCGCGTCGCGCGAACCGGCAAGCCAGTCTTGCTGGAGAATGTTCATCATGAAACTGACTACGTCCGTATTCGCGGTGATCTGATGAACGAGATCTGTGTGCCGATTCATTGCAACGGCGAGGTCATTGGAATCCTCAACGTTGAAGGCACGCTGGACAGGCCAGTATCCCAGCGCGATCTCCATCTGCTGACGACGTTCGCCGAACACGCCGGGGTGCTGTTGAACAATGCTCGTGCCTACGCCGCGCTGAGCCGGGAAGCAACGCTCGACCCAATGACCGGCGTGCCAAACCTGCGCTACTTCCAGCAGCAGCTCGAACTGGAGATGGAGCAGGCCCGGCGGGATGAACGTCCCCTTTCACTGGCCGTTATCGACATGGATTGCCTGAAGGAGATCAATGACTCCTTTGGCCATCTGGTCGGTGATCAGGTGCTGCGCGAAATGGCGTCCCGGATGTCGTCCCAACTACGCTCCGCGGACATCCTGGCCCGCTATGCGGGTGATGAGTTTGTCGCGATTTTGCCAGGGGTAGACGAAGAACACGGCGCTGAGATTGCCCAGCGCTTGCTTGCCGCTGCTCGCGATACCCCGGTTATCTTGCCCGACGTCCCGCCGATCGAGTTTAGCGCCTCTATTGGCGTAGCGACCTTTCCCGGCGACGCCACAAGTTCAACGGAGCTCCTGCGTGCCGCGGACATGGCAATGTATGTTGCCAAAGAAAGCGGCAAGAGCGGCTTCAGCACCGCCCGGCAGGCTGTGGAACTCCGGGCAGACTCGAAGAGCTAGTTTCTGCGTATCTGCCCGTAACCCATCAACAGGGCGGCGCTCAAGTCATCCGGCTCGGCAAGCACGATTTGCCCTTCTGCCTGGCGCGCAAGCTCTCCGGCAAAATTCACGACCTGTCTCTGGACCGAGAGCAGGGCAACAACGAGCAGGATTTGCTCTCGTCGCAAGCGCCGGGCCTGGGCGTAGGTCGCCGCCAACGCTTCCGGCGCCGGTGGCTCGGAGTAGCTCACTTCTCCACTACCGTCGCGGTAGGCCGTTGGTTCACCATCGGTGATCAGGATGAGGGTGCGCTGTAGCCCCGCCGCTTCCGCGAGCTTTCTGCGTCCCGCGGCCAGCGCGTCATGGATGTTGGTGCCGACGGCGAAGCGATCCCATTCCAGCTTGACGAGGTCCGGGACCGAGATTGGTTGCGCTTCGCTGGAGAAGGCAAGCAGTTCGAGACGATCTCGCGGAAAGCGAGTGCGTATGAGCGTCGCCAGCGCCAGCGCCAGCCGCTTCGCCGCAAGCAGGTAGCCGCGCTCGCCCATTGAACGGCTCCGATCGATAGCGAGCAAGGTCGCCACCCGTCCGGTTTCTTCACGCTCGAAGATCGTCATGTCTCGTGGACTGAGCCGGACGGGTGTTCCCGGTTGTCGGCGTACGGCTTGCAGCACGGTCCCTGAAAGATCGAGGTCGAACGGATCGCCGTAACGGTATTCGCGCGTTGTGTCGCCACGCTCAAATCCCGTGGCTGAACGGCGAGCGTCATGATCTCCCGCCAGCCGGCTCTCGATATCGATCAGCGCGCCGCGCAACAATCCCATTCCAAGCTGGCGCAGCGCTCTCGGCTTCAATTCGGACTCTTGAAGATCGACATAGCCGTGCTCGCGGAAATCTGTCAGTGTGCGTGCCAGTCCGGCGAACCGGCTTGCAAGATCCTCTCCGAGCGCGTCAGCGATCTGCTCCAAACTGATTGCGTCGACGTCGGCAACCGAACGGACACGCCGCAGGTCGTGTTCAAGCGATGCGAGATCCAGCAGACTTCCAAGTTGGCTCTTAGCTTGCAACGGACCGGCTGAGTCGCGCAATTGGGTCAGTTCATCCCGTGTACCGGGGCTCGCGCCACCAAACAACCGGCCGGCACGCATCGGGCTTGCCGCCATCATGTCCAGTAGATCGCCTGCGTCAGGCGAGAGCCCTTCGGAACCCGCGGCATGACCGTGGCGCATCTCGTCGAGCCCGGCTTTGAGCAGATCGGTATCAAGCCCCTGAAGTTGCTGGCGGATCGAGCTCCGAATCTCATCTATTCCTGCCAGGCTCGCGCCCTCATCCGTTGCAAGTCCGCGATGGAGGACGTCGCTGAGCACTTGCCCGGTATCTTCATTCAGGAAACGATCGCCAAGTGTTTCCAGCAGTTCATCCGGTTCGAGCGCGACGTGTCCGCGCAGCCTGTTCCATGCGCTATAGCGATGCCCGGCAGGGCGGTGGTTCACCTGCGATGCCGGACGTTGTGGAAGTTAAGGAATTCGGTGTGCTTATCTTCCTGGTCGATCGGAACATCCACGACGGCTGGCTTGCCTGCCGCGTTCGCCTTGCGTGCCATTTCGAGATACTTCGCCAGATCATCGGGTTGCTCGACTCGCCAACCTTCGCAACCCGAAGCATGGGCAACGGCGACAACGTCGACTGGCGGCTCGAACTTCGTGGCGATGTACCGGCCCTGATGACTATGCGTCTGTCCCCAGCGCGGCCAGCCAAGCGCCGCATCGTTGAACACGACCCAGGTGACCGGGCAGCCTTCCTGAACAGCGGTTGGCAACTCATGCATCGCCATCTGAAACGCGCCGTCGCCAGTTGTACAGACGACCTGAGCATCTGGCCGGGCCATTTTGGCGGCAATCGCCCCGGTGATGCCGAGTCCCATCGCCGTCTGCTCGGCAGGAGGCACTACCGAGCCGGCATCGAAGGATTGATAGTAGGGCCAGAAATAGGACCAGAGGTCAGCGCCGCCGTTCTCTTTCACAAGGATCGTGTTTGAGCCGAAGACCTCGTTGATTGCCCTGACGACGCTCCGCCCGCGCAACGGCATGCTTCGATCACGGGCATCGGCAATCGCATCTTCGATCGCCGCGGAACGACGTTCCTGGACGCTTACCACCCTGGCCGCATCGGCCACATAGCCACGCTCGACCAGAGCCGCGTCGAGTGCTTCTATGGCCAGACGGGCATCGGATTGGATCGCGACATCCGGCGTCCAGTTGCGCCCAAGTTCGAAGGGTTCGATGTCAATCTGGATGAAACCAGCATCTTCCGGGAAGAACCGGAACGCTCCCGATTGGAATTCCTCCATCCGGGCCCCAATGGTGATCAGCAAGTCAGATTCATCGTAAAGCTCGCGCGGGAAGGTCGTGCGATAGAGGCCGACCATGCCGCAGGCCATCGGGTGACTTTCCCCGATGACGCCCCGCCCCGCTGGCGTTGTTTGAAAGGGAATGCCGTGCCGGTCGATAAAGGACGCAAGGGCGGCTCCAGCACCCGACAGCACCGCCCCGCCTCCACAGACGATGAGCGGGCGTTGCGCCTGTGCGATCATTTCCGCGGCGCGCCGGATGGCATCCGGTTCCGGCCCAGGACGAACTGGCCGCGGCGCGGGTTTGTATGGCGGGAACTCAGCCTCCGCAGGGCCGAGGTCGGCCGGGAATTCGAGGTAGACCGGTCCGGGCTGCCCGCTGGTGGCGATCGACACCGCCCGGCGCAGGTACCATTGGGCGCGATCTGTTCGTTCAATCGTTACGGCCCATTTGGTGATTGGCCGGAAGAGGCCGATCTGGTCTGTTTCCTGAAACGCGCCCATGCCTTCCAGTTCGGTCGAAGCGCGCACGCCCAGGACAATCATCGGCGTGCAACCGGAGTACGCTTCGAGAACTCCTGAGACGAGGCTGGCGACGCCGGGGCCGGGAGAGCCGAACGCGACCGCGGGTTGGTTGGTAACCCGCGCCCAGGCCATTGCCATGAAAGCCCCTGATAGCTCCTGGCGCACGAGGACAGATCGCAGTACTTCTGAGTCGTAGAGCTGATCGTAAAATTGCCCGGGACTTCCCGGCAAACCGAAGACCGGGCCAACATTCTCAGCCTCCAGAGCGCGCACGATCGCCTGCCAACCCGACATCCGTTCCATATGTTCCGTCCCTCCCGAGAGCGTCTATTTCAACTGTTCTGACAGGCTGTTCTTATCACGAATTCGTGATTGAGCGCTATGGACGGCGCAATCAGATTTGGAGACGAGCGGAGCAGGCAGGTACAATTCTCGCTGCGTTTGAAGTCGATAAGGATGCCCCTGAGAAGGGAATCGTCCGATTTCTGAAACCGCTCGAACTAGTGAACCGACCCCATCCGGGGACTCGCCTGATGTATCGCCCTATCTCCCGGCACTGATCGAAACCCGACAGCGGGTGATACTGGAGCTTGATCTCGCTCACTGGGACCAGCGCCTCGATCAGATTCGCAACGCGATCATGGCGGAAGAACGATCTCATCAGTTGCTCGAACGCGAGATCAACCTCGCAGTCGGCCAGGTGCGTGAGCAAGTCGCTGGTCTCCTCGGAGAAATCGACCGTCTTGAGGCACGCCTGCTACGCCTCGAGACTTCTTCGAGCGTGCTCAGCGACGACGAGTTGGACGATGAAGATCTGGACGAACGTGCGGAAAACGCCGCGTTCTGGGCCGAATGGCGGCAGCAACGCGAAGATCGGGTATCGAACAACGGCCGTCAACGACCAGGAAACCGTAGCCTCAGACGCCGCGCGCTTCGCGAGCGCTACCGTGCCCTTGCCCGTCTCATTCACCCAGATCTCGCTCCGACTGCCGAAGGCCGGGCACAGCGCGAAGACATCATGCGTATTGCCAACGAAGCCTATGAAGCAGGTGATCAGGCACAGATCGAACGGCTCTTCAAACTCTGGTCACAAACGGATCGATCCGACAGCAGAACGCCAACGATCGACAGGCTGCAAGAGATTCTGGCCCAGAAGAAAAGCGAGCATGACCAGCTTCGCCGGCAACTCCGGCAGCTCGAACGCTCCGAGCTCGGGTTGCTGGTGCGCGCCGATAGTCGCAAGCGGAAGCGTGACATTCGCAAGGAAGCTGAGCGGCTACGTCGTGAGTTGGCGGCGCTTCGATTACGCCGCCGTCGTTTGCTCCGCAACGTCGATTCCCTGCGCCAGGAGTTGTCTGAGATCTCTGACTGAAGAGGTTGTTGTCTGTAGGGACAGGTAGCCTTCGCTTCTGGTTAGCTGATCTTCCTACCAGCTGCCCTCCCGGCGCCAGGCGCGTAGATCCTCAAGATGCTCCTGATAGTGGCCAAATGTGTCGTCCTTCCAGAACTCCGGTTCGAAATCCGGATGGCGACTGACAGCTTCGAGCAGACGCTCGTGTGCTGCTTCCATCTCACGACGGCTCTCATCGAGAGTCCAGTTCGCTCGCAATGCCGTTTCACGCGCATTTACCGCGTGCCAGTCAATCGGTTCCAGTTCCTTGCCGACCGCGCGGGCGTCGGCATGCTGGACGATGCGATCGTCCCAGAAGGCGAGGTGCGCCATCAAGTCCTTCACCGACCAGTCGCCGACTGCGCCAGCGTCCTGCAACCGGTCAATGGGGATACTGGCCATCTCTTCTTGTAGGTGCTCCCATCCTTCGTCGATCAACCGTCGCGCCTCGTCACTCATACCGTGCCTCCCGACCATCTGAAAGAACGTATGACGGGCTATTACAATCCATAGTTTGCTTTCGTCCCTGTTCCGTGCTCTCTATACCTGGCCACTTTGGCGCGGTTGCCGCAGGTGTTCATATCGCACCACTTGCGGCTATGGTTGCGAGTCATGTCGTAGAAGAGCCAGTCACAATCATCCGCGGCGCAGATTCGCAGGCGAGTAAGGTCGTGAGAGGTAAGTAAATCAATCGCGTTCGTGGCGATTGGCCAGAATAGGCGTTCAGGATGCCCGCCCTCGGCGTCCCAATCCCAGATGAATCCGTCCCCGTCCGCAGTCAGACGCCCGTGATTCATGGCGCGCGCTGCTTCGATCCTCAGGACGGCGAGATCGCGATCGTCGGGCGCGCGATCGCTTGCGATCGCGCTCGCAACCTCGAAGAAGGATTCCCGCAGGGCGATCGCCCGGGCATGGACGGCACGGGCATCGTGAGGGCGGGCGAGCCCCCAGTGGGCGAGCCGCCTGGCGACATCACCGGCGATCAATTCCGCCTGCTCTGCGAAGTCGACGAGATCAGCATAGCCTGCAAGATGGTCGTGCCGGTTCGGACCGGGCCGCTCATCGACGGTGTTGGCAAAGTCGAGGCAGAGGAACCCAGCGTCGAGGGTGAAAGTTGGTTTGGCTACGGGCGAATACATGTCATTTCCTATTGAGTGAATAGAACAAATGTGCTATAATTCTTGAGTGCCGCAAACACTGACAAACATGTGTTAGACGGATACAGTATACACAAGCTCGGGAATATGTAACTGTCTAATGTGTTATAGAAGGTGTCGAGCGCGGCGGAACATGCGCCCTCTGCGAGCGAAGGCAGGGGACGCGGAAGGAGCGACGCGGTATGTGGGATTTGCAGACGATGATGGCTCGGGAACGGCGCAACGACCTGCTTGTTGAAGCCGAACGGATGCGGCGCGGCGTGGACTTCTACCCGGCGGACCGCACACGGTTCAGAGATGGTCGCAGGGTCGTTGGCCGCGCGCTCATTCGCGCAGGTCAGGCATTGACTGACGAGCACCGATAACCTTTCCTCTCCCCTCCCCCACCCCGGCCGGACACCATCACGGTGTCCGGTCTTTTCATACCCCGCGTGCGGATTCCTTCTCGAACTTTACGGACGGTGAAACGAAATCGTTTCGATTGATTCTCATTCCCTGGAACTGCGACGCGAAGGGTCACCCGCGAACGTCCTCAACCCGCGTTCGGAAGCAGGTCGAGAAGTAGACGGCCGATTTCGTATGAATCGTATGGGGGTCGACGCATCGTGTTGCCGGTACAGGAACCCGGAGCGTCTCCAGCCAGAACGCCGCCTGGATAATGTATGACCGTGTGCTGTCCTGGGACGAACCACTGCCGCGTGGTTCGCCGGAGATAGCGGGCAGTTAGATACTATTGGATTATGCGCGTTGCAGCTAACTTCGAGGAGATGAGTCGATGAGCGATCAATCGTCTTTCGCGGGAATGCCGGCCTTCCCGGCGCCGGAGGCCGTCTTTCTCAACCTGATGACTGACCATTTCGGTACGCCTGCGGCGACGTTGCCGATCATCACCGAGGAGTTCGATCCCAGCGAGCGCGCCAACGTGCAACTGGCGTTCGACGCGTATCTGGAAGTGGATGGCCGCAGCGCTGAACTGCTTGGCATAAGCGCCGAACACAAGCGCCATATGATGCTTGGTCTGGCCGACTTACTGGTCAAGCCTCGTCCGAGCCCGATGGGGTCGAACGCACCATCACAAGGTCCGGTCGAATACACCAACATCGAGCTTGACGGGGGCCTGGTCTTGCCGGTCGTCCACTCCGGGTTGTACCTGTTGCGGGATGGTGATACGCGACTGGCGGCATTGCTTGCTGGTCCCGGCGAACATACGCCGTTTCCAAGAATGCGCGTCGAGGTCATCGCGGCCGAGAGGGCGGACGCGGAACGATTTTTGGCCGAGTTGCGTCGTTTGACACGCGAGCGCAATGTCTATCGCGGTCGGGTGGTCTCGCTATCGATGGACCATTACGGTCGGTTCGACATGCACTTCCACCGGCTCCCGCGGATTGCCAGGGATCAGATTATCTTGCCGCCAGCGGTGATCGAACGCACCGAACGCCATACGTT
This sequence comes from uncultured Chloroflexia bacterium, assembly GCA_963709995.1. Lineage (GTDB taxonomy): Bacteria > Chloroflexota > Chloroflexia > Thermomicrobiales > CFX8 > JAUIIK01. Next base: position 61,618 of record CAVPYN010000004.1, read on the forward strand.
GACCTTCTCATCCCACCGCGATCGCTTGCGCGCGGCCGGGCAGCACCTGAAACGTGGCCTATTGCTCTACGGACCGCCCGGAACCGGCAAGACGCTCACGGCGATGTACCTGGCAGGCCAGATGAAGGACCGCACCGTGCTGCTGCTTACCGGGCGCGGCTTCGGTCTGATCCAGCGCACTTGCGCACTGGCGCGGCTTCTTCAACCTTCGACCGTCATCTTCGAGGACATCGATCTCGTCGCCGAAGAGCGGACGCGCCAGAATGCCGCTGGTCCGTTGCTCTTCGAGCTATTGAACGAGATGGATGGTCTCGGGGAGGATCTCGACGTGCTGTTCCTGTTGACGACCAACCGGCCGGATCTGCTGGAACCGGCGCTCGCCGCCCGTCCCGGTAGGATTGATCAGGCGATCGAGATCCCGCCGCCTGATGCCGATTGCCGTCAACGGTTGCTGGAACTCTATAGCCGTGATCTCACGATCGAGGTTGGCAACTGGGATCAAATCATCGAACGTACCGATGGGGTGAGCGCTGCGTTCATCCGGGAGTTGATCCGGAAGGCGGCGCTCTTCGCCGCAGACGACGAGCCCGGAGACGGGGAACTGACTATCGAGAAACGGCATCTTGACGATGCGCTCTACGAGATGATTACCGTTGGCGGGGCGCTCACTCGCAGCTTGCTTGGCGCAACAACCGCTGACGACCTCGATCGGGCGGACCAACCAGCGGGCCGCTAGCCTGAAATGTTCACGGAGACGACGGGCTGATCTCAGTAGAGACGCCGCCGTTGGCGCGTCTCGACGTCTCGATCTGTATTCCGTTGTTCCTACAACAGATCGTCCGGGGCCCCGGAATCATCTTCGTCGATAGCCCCGGGCTGTTCGCCCTCCTCAAGATCAAACGTGGACTCCTCGGAGGCAGGCTCCACATCGCCAAGCGACGCAACCTCCCCGGGCATGATTGTCATGATCTCCACGGACTCGACGCTGGATGCCACATCTTCGGACATTGGTGGAATGTCGGGAGTATCGAAACGAAGGAGCGGCATGTCGGGCCCGGTCGCATCTTCCTGCTCAGCATCTGGCCCGGGAGGTTGGAGATCATCGAAGACATCCAGGGAATCGTCGGGAATGCTTGGCATCGCGCCGCTCTCGGAACTGCGGTCGAGTAGATCTCCAAGGCGTTCCCGTTCGGCAAATGCGCCAGCGACAAGCCCCCCCATGGCCGCCGCGGCATCACGCGGGCGGATCGAACGCTTCTCTCGTTTCCCCGAATGATCTTCGCCTGCCATCTGCGAATGTCCTTTCAAACGGGATCGCTCTGCTTCGGGTCTGCATCATGCCTGCCCCGCATTCGATGCGGCCCTTCTCTGCATGCACGAATTAGCTTGTCGATTGTCGCTCACATCATAGCGGCACAACGAATGTTCTGGCTAATCCGCTTCAGCGCGGCGAAGCCGGGGCAAGCGCCGGGGTCGCGCGCTGTCACCCTTGCGGGTGCGTATGCCGAAGAGGTTGAAGAAGAGGTCGACCGAGGGACCAATCAGGATGGCGAAGATAAGCGTGCCGATTCCAAACGATCCACCAAGCAGGATGCCGAGCGTCACGACAGTAATCTCCATGCCCCAGCGGATAAAACCGATCCTGATGTTGGTTCGGCGCGTGAGCGCCAGCATGAATGCGTCGCGAGGGCCAGCCCCGAAACCAGTTTTGATGTAGAGCGCTGTCGCAAACCCTAACAACAGTGCCGAGCCGACCAGCATCACGATCTGCGCTGGCAGCCAGCTGCCTTTCGGGATCAGATTGAACTCCAGAAAGACATCCGTCCAGACACCGATAAAGAACATGTTCGAGACCGTCCCGATTCCCGGTTTGATCCCCATGATCCAGGAAGCAACCAGGATCAGCAGCCCGATGACGATGCCGGCCATTCCGAGAGTTAGCGGCGTCTGGAGCGAGATCCCATGGTGAAAGACGGTCCAGGAGTTCGCGCCCAGGTTGCTCTGAAGCGAAAGCACCATCGCCAGGGCGAAGAGCGCCAACGCCACCATGAGGACCGCGAAATCCAGGGCGAAGCGGCCCGGATGTTGGAGCCGTTCCCGGAGGCTAGTGTAGGGATGCATGGAGAGGGAGGGAACAGGGAAGGAGCAACAAGGAACGGGGAATAAGGAAGGCTGACGAATTGGCGAGGCGATCTTGAGGATTCATGGTTCCGCAGCCCTTGCCATGATCGGCAGGTTGACTCATCAGCTGGCAATCCATTGGGATCTCTGCGCCTCCCGTTTTCCGCCTATCGACTGATTGCCGGGGCCGTCTCGGGCTCCTCGACGCGATCGACTCGTGGTGAGCGTGCGGGCGTGGCTTCGTCATCGTCCTCTGCTTCAAGGATGCTGCGGGTCGTCCAGTCGCCCTGCCGGTAGCGCCAGATATTCAACAACATCAGCACGATGGTATCGAGCAGCATCGCAATGTAGATGCCCCGAATTCCCCAACCAAAGACGACGCCGAAGAGATAGGCCAACGGCACACGCAACACCCAGATCGTGATCGAGGTCGAAAACATCGGGTAGCGCGTATCTCCCGCGCCACGCAGAATGCCGGCCATCACAAAGCCGATCGCCAGAGGCGGTTGGATGATCGCGATCAGGCGCAGCGCTTCGACGCCCGCGGTCACAATCGCATCTTTGTCCGCGCCGCTGGCGGCGAATTGCATGATCGGTTCGGCAAAGACAAAGAAGATCACGCCCATCATGCTCATCCAGGCCAGGCACCAGCGAGTCGCGGTCATGCCGACGTGGCGGGCGCGCTCCGGATTTCGACCACCGATGGCCTGGCCGACCAGCGAGGTCGCCGCCATCGAGAAACCGAAACCCGGAAACATCGAGAGGAACATCGCGTTCTGGGCAACCTGATTGCCGGCGGTGACCGCCGTACCAAGCATGAAGACGACGATGACGAACACGATCTGACCAGCTGAACGAAGAACCGACTCGCCCATCGATGGCAGGCCAATATCCGCCAGGCGTTTGATCCGGTCCCGGTCGGGCCTCCAGCCGTCGCGTCCAGCGACGGTCAGGCCCCGGCGGCCCTGCCAGAGCAGCACCCACATGATCGCCGCGCCGATGCCACGCGAGAAGACCATCGCGAGCGCTGCGCCGGTCACCCCGAGCTCCGGGATAAAGAGAAATCCAAAGACCAGCACGTAGACGAGCGCGATGTTGATGACGTTCATGAAGGCGGTGACGACCATCGACGTGCGAGTATCGCCGACACCACGCAGCGCGCCGCTCAGAATGAACATGATCGCCATGAAGATGAAGCTGAGCGAGGTGATTTGCAGGAACTTCGCGCCCTCGGCGACGACATCCGGCTCAGCGCCGAGCAACCGCATGACCGGGGCCGCAAGCACGATCGTCAACGGGGTCAGCACCAGGGACAGAATGACTCCAGCGGAAATTGACTGCTTGGTGATGGCGTCGCCTTCGTTGGCGATGCGCCGCGCGCCGACGGCATGGGCAATCAGCACCGTCGTGCCCATGGAGACGGCGAAGAAGGCGGTGATGACGATTACCTGCACCTGGCTGGCGGTGCCGACTCCGGCAACCGCGGCTGCGCCGAGGCGGGCGACCATTAGGGTAGTAATGAAGCCAAGCGCGGCCTGCATGAAGTTTTCGAGGATCGAAGGCCAGGCCAGGCCTAGCACCGAGCGCCGGATCTCCCCGGCGTCGGACTCTATTTGAGCGGGCTCGGCTGTTGCCGGCTGGCGGGTTTACACCGTAGACACTGGCATCTCCATTGATGCATGCAAACAAAAAGAAAGGCGCGCTTCGCGCGGAATGCGGAGCGGCCGGCCGGGATGCTAATGAAGCCTAACAGCGCCTTCATCGACCGGTCAATGCGTGGTTCTTCCTATATTCTATGACGCTGGTGGCATCGTGATATTTGGTCCGTGATTCCGTTTGTCGAGAAGGGTGGCTGGCTATCCGAATCCTCAGCCTGCCCAGTACCCGTTCACAAACAGATGGGTGGTGAACGCGAGAATCAGAATCATGGCAAGACTCAGGACAGCGCGGGCGGCTTCACTGCGGATATGCGCCAGGATGAGGAACGCAGGAAACAGCACGGCGACGTAGCGATTGACGCTCTGGGGGCTGCCGGAGAGCGCCGGGACCAGGGTGAAGACCAGCACGAACGCCCCGTAGGTCGGGCGGTATCTCCGCCACAGCACTACCCCAGCCGCCAGGAAGAGCCAGAGCAGCGTCGTATCGAACAACAGATACACCGGGGCAAGGGTTGAGCTGTTCGGCGGGTAGAAGAGCAACGGCCCTTCATCGCCCGTCAGGTAGCGCGTGCCCATCAAGAGCACCGCGCTGAACGGTTCTCGATGCCAGTGAGCTTCCGTATCGAAGAACACTCTGTAACTGCCGAACGTCGCCTGCAGGTAGGCGAAGTAGGCGACAGCGCCCAGCGGCGCGGCCAGGATCCAGGCGCCGGGAAGGAGATCGCGCGCTGACCGGCCACGTTGTGAGAGCAGTTCGACCGCCAACGGGATGATAAGCAACACCCCGACAAGCTTGGTCGCGCTGCCAGCGATCCCGAACAACGCCGCCCGGCCCCACTGGCCGCGACGAGCGTAGTAGATCGCCCCGGCCGCGGCAAATAGCAGCAGCGCCTCGTTGTAGACGGCTGAGAAGAAGAACGCCCCCGGGAAGATCAGCAGGAAGTAGACCGTCCGCCAGGCGATCCGACCGCCATACTCCGCCGCGAAGAGCCGGTAGATGTAAATCAATGCCCCAGCAAGGGACAGGTGGACGACCACCAGCGCAGCCATGACATCGCTGCCTGGCAGGACGGCGTCGACAAACCGGATCAACAGCGGGAACAACGGGAAGAACGCGACCGAAGAAGGATAGGCGGGATCGTAGCTGTATCCCTGGTTTGCGATTGTCAGATACCAGCCGGAGTCCCAGCGGACAGAGTAGCGGAAGAGCCACATGACGTCGATTTCGGACGGCCACTGGGTAACGATCGGGAGTTGCCCCCAACCAAGCGACACAAGCAATATCCCGAAACGCCAGATAACGAACAGCCCGGCTATCCGAGCCATCGTTTGGATCGTCACCCGTGAGGCGATTGCCGGTCGAGCACGCCCGAAGACACGCTCGACCCAGGTTCCCGAACGTGGCAGCGGCCAGTCGAGCGTTGGAGCGCCGCTCGGGGTCAGGTTGAGCTCTCGGCGGTCGCCAGTCGATGCCACGAGACCGTCCTGTGACTGATAGTCCAAGTTTACCTACATACGTACGCTTGTACGTACGTCAAGTCTACTCCAGGACCAGCGGGCGATGGCAAGCCGGGATCCGGTTTCGTACGATCAGAAGCAGGGCGGCACTTCGTTCAGCAAGGAGTGAGGGCCCGTGCTTCTAGCCTCGGCCATCGCAGTCGGCCTTTTGCTCGCCGGGAGCCTGGCCACGGGTTGCTCTGATTCTGGTCGCGGTGAGCCTGATATCACGCCCTCGTCAACGATCTCATCACCTTCGGCAAACACATCGACGCCATCTGGCGCATCGCCAGGTACCGTCACTCCAACCAGCCCGCCGCCGGAGCCCACTATGTCTCCAACCGAAAGACAGGCGCGGCGGATCCTAGGCCTCGTGCCAGTCAAACCGGCCAACATCGACCTCTTCACCTCCGACTATTTGCCCTATCCTGTCTATCCAGAAGCCTATCCTGATGGCCCGCCAATGATGCCCGCCACCGGCGTCACGTGGACTACTGCTGAGATCCGCGCGGACTTGGAGGCATTCCTTTCCGCATCGCACGACCTGAACGTTCAAAAGGTAGAAGAAACCCTGGCCTTGTTTGACGATGAGCAGGTCGTCGCGCGCGTGCCCGATCCCAATCTGCGTGCCGCGTTCGTCATCTTGAATATCACGATTGCCGCTTCTGCTATCGAGGCGGTCTTAAGCAGCGGCGTCTACGGGGAAACGCTCAGCTGGGATGAAACCGGCCGGGCATTTACCGAAACCTCGACGACCGACGCGGATGGCAAACGTTACATCAGCATGAGCGAACACTACCGGCACGAGCATTTCTCCCAGGTCGCTCCGAACCTGGTCCATGCGCTGCTCCATCACGACGAACAGTTCAGCTACCCAGAGGACGCTGTCAATCTGACCATCGCCAGCGTTGTCTACCTGCAGTTGGCCGTACTCCAGCCGGGCATTGTCTACCAGGGAACCGAGCTCTGCCGCCTGAACAATACCTTTGCCATGGCGCTGACTCAACTCCCATCCACCCGGATCAGCTGAAATCGAGCTCATCGTCCCCGGCGGGACGAACATTCTTCCCGGGAGTCCGGAAGACGCGCAGGATTTCTGGAGCCTTGTCGTTGAATACGAAGGTCTGTCACCGGCTTCATCTCTCACGACGAAGATTCTCCGGGGGATGCTGGTTCCCGGTGTGATCGTGCCTGAGGAGATGTGGTACGGCGAAGATCTGGCAGATTTGATCGGTGGCAATATCTCTCCAGACGTGCTCGGGTGGTCCGAACGCGTCCAGCTATCGGTGTTGCTGACGATGATCTCAACCACCGAGATCGCCGCGTTGCTCGGAACCACGCCGGAGTACGCGATCGAATTGTTTGACCTGGGTCAGGTTGAGGTGGTCATCGGAACAGGCGGCTCGTAGTAGCCAGCAGCGTTACCTGTCGCGGAGCAGCGCCCGCACTTCATCGTCGGTCGTTGGGGAGAAATCGTCGTACCAGATCCCGACGGCGTGGAAAGGGGTTGGTTGCACCGGGCAGATGAAATCGTCGACAAGCTCGGCGATCATACCCGCTGTCTCCGGAGCTGCAACTGGCACGGCCGCGGCGATCCAGGCTGGTTCGAACTGCCGTATGGCGGCAATCGCCGCGCGCATCGTCGCCCCGGTCGCCAGGCCATCGTCAACAAGTACGACGATCCGGTCCTTGAGCTCGGGCCAGGGACGATCACCCCTGTAGGCCTCTTCGCGGCGTTGAAGCTCATTGGTTTCGCGTTCGAAGACACTCTCAATCTGCTCCTGAGACACGCCGGAATACTGAACGACATCCTGGTTGAACACCCGTGTGCCGCCTCTTGCGATCGCGCCCATCGCGAGCTCGGGCTGGCCGGGGACGCCGAGTTTGCGGACGACAAAGACATCCAGCGTCGCGCCAAGCATCCGGGCTAGTTCATAGCCGACCGGCACGCCCCCACGGGGCAGCGCCAGGACGACGATGCCATCACGGCCACCGTAGCGTTCTCGCATGGTTTCACCAAGCACCCGTCCCGCCTCGGCGCGGTCCCGGAATCGGCGGTCTGGTTTGAACATTCCTAGAAAGACGGTCAGCTCCGTTCATAGTTGGAAAGGTCGAACTTACGCTCTGGTCCGTGGCTTGGAACTCAATTGTATCGGACTATTTCGACGGTCTGGCATCACACTGGCGGAGGCGCCCTCGCGTATGATTGCCGTAATCGCACCAGTTCACCTTTGATGGAGGTTTTAGCATGGTAACCAGCAAGTTCCTCACCGCCGAAGATGTTTGGAACATGGACGACGACGGCTGCCGGCATGAGTTGATACGAGGAGAATTGATTTCGATGCCGCCGACAAACGACGAGCATGGCAGCCTGATGCTCCATCTGGGCGCTCTGCTCTGGAACTACCAGCAATCCCACCCTGAGGTGTTTAGCGTTGCTGGTGACACCGGATTCAGGCTGGGGAATGATCCTGATATCTTGCTTGGACCGGACCTCGCGACGATCCGAACTGACCGGTTGCCACCCGATTTTCCGCGCGGAACCTACTTCGACATCGTGCCCGACCTGGTGATCGAGATTCTCTCCCCTTCCGAGCGTGTCGGGCAGATCAACGCGAAAGTCGATGTCTATCTCGAAGCCGGTGTCAGGCTTATCTGGTTGATCGATCCCGCGGAGCGCAATGTCACGATTTATGCACAGAACCGCCAGATGAAGGTCATCGGCATCGATGATGAGCTTGACGGTGGGGAGGTGCTGCCGGAGTTCAGGCTGCCTTTGCGAGAATTCTTCGGGACGGACAGGTAAATGTAGGGGCATTGGGCCATGCGTATTCGGGATCTGGAAGGCGGTTCGGGCCGGTTAAGGTTGTCGTGGTTCGACGATCTGTAGAGTGCCTATCTCGAGCTGTGCCGAGCGCGTTTCATGCGATTCCGGTTGGTGGAAGATGAGCCGGACATCCCAGTTTCCCGGCTGATCGATCGTGATCGTGCCTTCGTAGGTTCCATGTCCAGCCGCGGCAAGATCCTGGATCGACGCGCCCGGACCAGTCAACGCGACCCGCATCTCTTCAGGCAACCCCTCGACCAATGTGACGCGTTCAGGCAGCGGATCGCCGGTCGCGGCGTCGACGAAGCTGGCTCGAACTCACCCGCCTCAAAGCCGGAGATCCTGGCTGCGTCCAAATCATTCAGTCCGCCCAGATCGTGCAGGACCAGCGTCACGCGCAAACGCGCCTGCTCGTCGTGGCCCGGCGCGGGATCCACCTCCAGTTCTTCGGCAGGCTGTGTGGCCGCGCGCACCGTGGAGAGGTAGCAGCCCCCGAGCGCAGTCAGCAATCGCGTCCAGACGGCCGGCTCAATCTCCCAATCAACCGGGCCAGTCAGAACCTCCAGGAACGCCGTTCGCGCCAGCGTCAACGTCGTTTCGCTGTCACCGGTCAGGACGAATGCCACTCGGGCCAGGTCCCGCTGGAGCGCATCGACGATCTCGCGGGGAGCGGTTTTGCTCTCCGATCGGGCAGCGCTGGCGGCATATGCCCTGGCGCGGCTCACCGGCTTGCCGGATGCGCCATGCGGTTGCCCGCGTTGGCGGACGCCGCCCCGGCACCAGGACCGGAGCGGCGGTAAGGCTCGGTCAGGTCGGTGATCTCGACCGGGCCAGCATTGATCGAGAGTCGTTCTCCGCTGATGAGATCGAGGATGATCCGGGCGTCCCAGGTTCCAGCCGTACCAAAACGGGCCCAGCCGATGAAGGACGCGTGATCGACTCTCGTCAGTGGTTCTTCGATGCGTTCACCGCTCGGGTGGGTCAGGATGATCTGGGCGTTGTCGGCGATCGCGTCGAGGAACTCGATCTCCTCGGGCAACCGCTCTCCCGATTGCGATTGCACCATCCAGACGCGCAGCGTGATCGTCCGGCGGTTGACCGGGTTGGCGGGGCGCACGAGAAAGCGATACGCTCCGCCATTGCTCGCAACCAAGCCTTCGGAGACGGTGATCGCGTCTGGCTGGTTCACCACCCAGGTTGTGCCGTCTTGATTAATCACCGTGACCCTGGCATCCCAGGCGCCAGCGGCATCCATTTGTGTGCGTCCCTGATAGACTCCTGGCTCGACTTTGGACGGAATGAGTATCGCGCGATTTCCGGCCCTTGAAAGCTCGATCGCCAGGGTTGCGTCTGGATCGAAACGCAATGTCGGGTCGGAAGATGCCGGCGCGCCAGTCACCGGATGAACGACTCGGGCAGTCACGACCGCTTCCGTGCCAGCAACGACTTTTTGCGCCTCGATCGCGACGCCAGGTAACACGGAGACGATTGGATTGTCGCGAGGGATGATGTCTCCGATAGCCGGCCGGATTCCGTACATGTCGTGATAGACGCCGGCCATCGAGAGGATGCGCTGGACATCGGCCCACGCCGGCCGGGGAATCTCGTCGCGGACTTCTAGCGCTTCGCCGGTTGCGGCGTCGAACATCGTCAGGAGGACCACGCCATCGGAACGCGCTGAACGCAGGTAGACGATTGATCCGTCGCCATTCATGGTCATGGCTCGCGGCATGCCGCTAACCGTCCAGCGATCGACAACCTGCCAGGAGGTTGTGTCGAAGACCCAGATTGGAGCCTGGGAAGGGTATCCGTTGACCGCCTGGTTCTTCTCGCGGTTCGTTGCCAGGTAGAGCCGCGTCCCATCAGGCGAGAGCAGCGCCTCGAGATAGGATACGCGGTTCAGGGTACTCTCCAGGGCGGGTTGCTCGTCGCCACTGGCGACGAGCGGGAAGATGCCGATAACCTGGCGTCCTCCCAGATCGACGACGGCCACCTGGCGCTGCCTGGATTGCACGACATAAAGAAGCCGGCCGCTGTTCGACGGGATGAGATGTATCTCGTTCTCACCTCGCTGGGACTCGACTGCAACCGTCCTTGGCGAGAGCGGCAAGGTCAGGCTGGATAGCGTTCCCTGGTCGAGATCGAGAAACTGCAGGCGCAATTGCTGGTCATGTTCGGCCGGTACAGCGCTGTAGATCGAGTGTTCGCCAGGAACCGGGCGGGCGCTGCTCACGCTGAAATCTCGACTGCCTTGCGACCCCTCAACCGTCTGAAGATAAGCGTCGATTACCGTCCCATCATCCACGGCATAGACCGTCAGCGTCCTGACCGCCGCTGGCCGGTTGGGATCGACTCGCTCTGCCAGCAGCGCCAATCGCTCGCCATCGGGTGAGAGGTCGACGCGAACCGCGCGTATCGTCGAAGGTGTCAGCGCGTGGCTGCCAACCGGCCATGATCCTGTCACCTCTCCTGTCTCCAGGGCGATGATCTGGATCTGGAAGCTTTCGGCGTTGTGCTGGCTAAGAACGTAGATACTGTCGTCGCCAATTGCGATAGCTTTCGGTTCGGGAACGCTCGCCTCCCATGAAACTTGACGATCCGCGGCTTGCGATGCCGCCAGGACTGACATTCCCGAGGCGTCAAGCAGATTCCGTTGGGCGATGATCCAGCGACCGTCCGGGGAGATCTCGACGCTGCTACCGGTGTCGATCAACGGCGTCGTCTCGTTGGCCGCCGGATCGTACGAATAGACGGCGCTCCGTCCCTCGCCAGCCTGCTCGATCATTCTGACCAGTTGCATGTCGGGCACTGAGACCGTGTTTGCCGCGAACAACTCCAGTGTTGGCGCGGAGGCGAAGGCGGCTCTGGGCTCCGGCACGACCGGCGAATCGTTCACATCCAACGTCGTTGCTGTATCGGCGCCTGTTGAGATGGGGCTGGCGGCTTCGTTGCTTCGGATACGAGGACCGGCCAGCCAGATTGCGGCGACCACGATAAGCAGTCCAACGCTCGTGGCGAACGCCGCTGTGAGCGTACGTTGGCGGCGACGATGTTTGGACCAACCGGCCCGTACGGGATCCTGAATCTCCGGCCAGAGATCAGTCGACGGCGCATCGATCAACAACCGGTTGAGCAGGCCGGCGATGTTGGCATCTCTGGAGCGCCCGGCTGCCAGGGCCACGCGCTCCGAAGCACGCATGGCAGTGCCGGTCAGGCTCGTCTGACTCGAACTCCCGGACAGCCCCTGAAGCAGATCGCCGGGCAACCCGGCGTAGCAAGTGAGAATCAGCGCGGCACGCTCATGCGGGTTCAATCGTTCAAGGGCGACCTTCACTCGATAGGACTCGTCTTCGACCGCGTGGCGGTCCCCATTCTCAGGCGTCAGCCAGGTCGATGGGGGCGAGCTCTCAACGTAGGTTCGCGCCAGATGCAGGAGTAGATAGTGGCGCGGATAGGTCTCATCGGGCGGGGGATCGATAAGGGTTGCAACGAGCGTCATGGTTGCCAGTCGCGTTGCCTGTTCCTGGTCTCCTGATAGCAGGTAGGCAACCCGGACAAGCTCCCACTGGTGGCGTGCGACGAAGCGCGCGCCAGCGTCGAAGTCGCCAGCACGGCACGCGGAAAGGAGGGCGATGTCGTCCTGATAGCTCGGAGCATTCAATGGCTCCTCCCCTCCTGATCGCCAGTCAACTGATTGAACAGGTCAATGATACGCGGCGCGCGCTTCGAACGGCGGGTGCGTGCTCGTTAGCGGGTTACATTGACCGTGCCTGCGCCGACCCGCACCCGCCCTCCCTCTTCAGTGGGGATCTCGACGGTGATCTCCCAGGGGCCAGTCGACCAGAATGAAACAGTGCCCTGGTAGCTGCCCTCGTCATTGATCTGGAGGGTCGTCGTTGTTGCCCCGCTTGCGCCGGAGGTAAAGACGGCCCGCAGTTCATCGCCGATGTCTTCACGCAACGTGACCGACTCTGGTAGCGGATCGCCACTCTCGACCTCGACAAAGCGGGCAATGACCGCGACTACCTCATCGAGAGGCGGTTCGGCAGGGTCGGTCTCGACGCGCAGGATGTAGCGTTTGCCATTGGTCGCTTCCCAGGATGGCACGATCTCGAAGGCACGTGGCGCGTCGATCGTCCATGACTGCCCGTCGGTCCCGGTGATCGTCACCTCAGCGGACCAGAATCCGGTCTGCAACAACGTCGTGCTGGCCCGGTATAATCCCGGCTCGGTGGGGTTCGCAATCAGGATGACGTCATCGGCCGCGCCGTCTTCATGGGAGAGCCGGACTATGACCGTCGACCCGGGATCGAAGCGCACTTTGGGGAGCGGGTCCGGCATCAGCTGCCCGTCCGCCGGGTTGAGCGCTCGCACGGCCAGGTCAACGGCGCTACCGGCTGGTACAGCGTCCTCTGCGGCGATCGTCACTCGCGGCAAGGTGCTTTCCGTTTCGACGTCGCTGGTTCCGACGTGATCGACCGCTGGAGCGCGCGCGTAAACGGCACGGTACGTTTCCGACAGCGACTCGGCGATGAATCCCTCTACCCACTCTGGCAATTGCTCGACACCTTGCTCCTCGAGTAGCTCACCGGTTACAGGATCGAAGATCAGCAACTGGCCGACAAATTCGTCGCTACTGGTGGGATCTGGGCTGCTGGTTTGCTGCTGAAACGCGTTGACAACGAGCCGATCATCGAGATGGGCGACGTGCAATATCCGGCCATTGATCTCGATTCCTTCCACGACCGTCCAGGTTGTCAGGTCGATGATCCAGATGATGGATTCCAACCCCTGGCGACTCTCTTCATCAAGCTCCACCGCCCCGCCCAGATACAGGTAGCGGCCGTCGGGTGAGAGGGTCATCCCGGCCCCGAGCGTGTTGGGGAAAAAGCCGTTCACGACGCTCGTGCGTTCGACCGGCCCATCCTCCGGGAAGTCGAGCGGGAAACTCCGAATGACTCTGCGGGCGAGGAGGTCGACGATCGCGACCTCGGCACGATTCCCGTCGATCACATAGAGGTAGCGTCCATCGTTGGACGTTATCCAACGGAGGCTGTCATTCTGGGTTTCCGGCGCTCGGGCGGTAAACGGAATCGGCACATCGCGATCCTCGCTGAGATCCGAACTGCGGAACAGCACGGCATCCCGGTTGACGCTATAGAGATACGCTCCATCCGGCGTGACATGAGCATTATTGAAATCGAAATCGACCGGGAACTGCCGGACGCTGGTCGAATCAGTCTGGATACTTGACGATTCGAAGGTCAGATCGGGCAGCCGGTAGCTTGCCAGCGTCCGTGAGAGCATCGTCGTCGGGCCCGAACCAAGCTCCTCCAGAGCGATGAACAGGCGCTCGTTGTCGGGACTGGCCCAGATCTCGACCTGGATGAAGTCGGTGATGTCAGCCAGTATGCTGGCCACGATGTCGGGATGTTCGGAGATGCGTGCTCCGGTCTCGAGGTCGAACTCCAGAAGCACCGGCGTTTCATCATCGTCAACCGCTATGCGGGTAATCGCGTAGACGCGATCGCGTGTCACGGCAAAGGTATAGATGCCATCGCCAAGCCCGGTTTCCCAGAGCATCTCGCCGGTGCTGCTATCCAGGGCGAATAGTGTTGGCAGGGATACATCGTCTATCCCATCTGTCGGAGTGACCAGCGCAATCAGAAAGCGGCCATCAGGCGAAGGAATCCCGTACCAGTCGAGACCGTACGGGGTGAACGCGCCGGTTTCCAGATCGTAGAAACCAGCCTCGCGCTTGTCCTGTCCATCTTGCGAGCCGAAAATGCTCATCAGGAGCTGGCCGGGAACGTCTCCCTGGGGTATCGCGAACGATGATAGCTCAGGGACGGGCGTCGGGACGATCGTTGGCTCCGGTGTAGCGGTTGGCGTTGCCGTTGGTCCGAGCGTCGCGACGGCGGCGACGTTGGAGTTACCACCGCCAAACGGAAAGACATCGAACACCCACAAACCTGCAACGATCAGCAACAAGCCAACAGCTGCGGCGGCCGCGTAGGTGTAGCGCTGGCGCCGCTCCTCTTCCTCAGCGTGCAGCGCTTCGAGCGGGCCAACGATCTCCGGCCAGAGATTCGGACGTGGCGCGAGTGTGGCGGCGTTCACCAACAACGCCCGCACGCTCTCATCGCCCACCGCGCCAGCAGCATCGAGAATTCTGGCGCGGGCCGGGTGAAGCCACTCCCGCAAGGTGAAGGGCACCTCGTTGAGAACCCGGCATACCGGTTCTTCCTCGAGGGCGTTGAACTCACGCAGGACGAGAGCAAGCCTGGTTGGCCGGTCGAGCAATTCGAGCATTGTCAACACCCGGCTTCGCTCGTCCTCGACCCGGTAGCGCTGTGTTTCACCTCCACTTTCGTAGGCTAGAGCGCCGATGATCTGGCCTGAATCCCGAGCGCCGTCCTCATCTTCACCTGTTTGACCGGCAAGAAAGTTCTGTCCAAGATCGTCAAGCAATCCGAAGCGCGGGTCATCCGGCGCATTGCCGCGCAGCAGCTTCTGGAAGAAGCTGAGAAAGGCGTCGCGGGCAAGCAGTGTCGCGGCTTCGCCGGTGCCGGCTAGCAGGAAAGCAGTGCGCAACATCTCGTTCTGATGAGCGCGCACGATCTGCTCGCCGGCAATCAGATTGCCCGTCCCATAGGCGTTCAGCAGTTCGCGCTGGTCAACAGTCTGCGCCACGGTGCCCCGGTTTCGTCGCTCGTATCCCTACCATACCGATGTACGCATAATCGGCCGCCTGAGTTCCCTTTCGATCGTCCGATACTCTACACCCGGCACGAGGACCGGTGAGGATATCGTGATGCTCATCCAGTCACCTGGGAACGAGTCTCTTCTGAAAGACCTGCTGCCATGACGCGCCTTCCAGTCTATCTATGGTGTTTGGAAGGAGTCCAGGGTGAGTCGCGATCTCCACTATTAATAATCTCTGTAGATGCAAATGCGTTCTAAAGAATCGCCTTGAGGGCGTCGAGGTCGAAGTTACCGCCGCTGATGATCGAAACGACTTTTGAATTCGCTTCGAGTGGCAGGCGTCCGGAGAGGATGGCGGCGAGCGACGCGGCCCCGGCTGGTTCGGCGTAGAGTTTTGCAAAGACGAGCAGATCCTTGAGCGCTCCGATGATCTCTTCCTCGCTTACGGTGAAGATGTCGTCGACCAGTTCACGGGTTATCGCGTAGGTGAGGTTGCCGGCAATCGGGGATGCCAGCCCGTCGGCAATCGTCTTCGGGGTCATCTCCAATGGCATACCCGCATCCCAGGAACGGCGCATCACGTCCGCGTCGACCGGCTGAACTCCGAACACCCGCACGTTTGGATTCTTCGCCTTGACCGCCCGGGCGACTCCCGAGATCAGCCCGCCGCCGCCGATCCCGACGATGATCGCGTCGACCTCCGGGACATCCTCGTTGATCTCAAGCCCAACCGTGCCCTGCCCGGCAATGATCAGAGGATCTTCAAATGGATGCACGAGTGTCATGCCGCGCTCGTGCCGCAGTTGCTCGACATGCACGAAGGCTTCCGCAATGCCGCCTTCCACCAGCACGACCTCAGCGCCATAGCCGCGGGTCGCGGCGATCTTCGTCCCGCTGGAGGACGCGGCCATGACGATGACTGCCTGGACTCCCAGCGTCGACGCCGCGAAGGCAACACCTTGAGCATGATTCCCGGCCGAAACGGCGATGACGCCGCGCTCCCGCTCATCGTCCGTCAGGCAGGAGATCTTGTTGAGCGCGCCGCGCACCTTGAACGAACCAGTGCGCTGGAGCTGTTCTGCCTTCAGCAGCAGCTCGACGCCAGCACGCTGGCCGAGACTGGTCGCTGAGTGCATCGGTGTGCGGCGCACATGGCTTCCGATGCGCTCGCGGGCTGCTTCGATGTCATCGATCGTGACGGTCTTGATAATGGCGCCAATCCTCACGGTCTGGTCAGACGGGGCAGGCTCAATCCTGCGAGTATACGGCAGCTATCTGGCGGAATGGCGGCCTCGTCTGGTACACGTTGCGGTTCCTCAGACGCACTCTATTGGAAACGGGGTGTGCGACCGCGCGTTGCCGCGCCCGCGGAGTAACCGTGTCGAGGAGGTGCCATCACAGTCGACAGACATGGCAGGACTATGACCGTCGACATCAGGATCAGTGGTCGGATACTTTCCTTTTGCACGACGACACTGGTTAAAGATCTCTCTGCTAGCGTATTCCGGCCGCCAGTGCGCGCCCTTCGACGAAGATGAAGTCGGGACGGTCGAGCAGGTACTCCGGCGAGTCCGGATCGACCAGCCGTCTCAGTTGAACTACCTGCCGGTAGGTGAGGTCTTCGACTCCTGGAGAGCCGGTGCAGAGATAGGGCACGGCGACCTCCAGGAAACCGCGCTCGTCCCCGGTAAATGGCGGCGTGTAGACCCTGGTGCGCAAAACGCCGCGGATTTCTCGCAACCCCGCCTCCACGAAGAAGCTGCGGAGCTTGTGGCCAACCAGCCAATCGACATAGTCGTGATGTTCGTCACCGGAGGTGGAACCGCGCGGCAGGCTGCTCTTGAGGGCGATCAACAACTCGTCGGGCATCGGGCCGAGCAGCATCGACGCCATCTCGACATCCTGGACGGCAACCCGCCCGCCGGGACGGACCACCCGCATCATCTCGCGAATCGTATCGACGGGCGTCGGGACGTACTGCAGCGATCCAGCGCACCAGACGATGTCAAACTGGCCGTCCTCGAACGGCAAGCGCTCGGTCAGATGCCCCTCAATGAGCTCAACCTGATCGCGATAGCCAGCGGTCGCGATACGTGCTCGCGCTCTGGCGAGGTTGCCGGCGTCTGGATCGTAACCGGTGATCCGGCCTTCCGGTCCGATCAGGCTGGCAATCCAGTCGAAGTGGGTCCCGGCGCCGCAACCTAGATCCAGAATCCGGTCGCCCGGCAGGAGATTGGCTTCATTCAGCAGCGAGTTGTAGACCGCTCCCATGGCTCGGAAATGCCGGTGCATCCAGAAGTCACTGGTCAGATCGAGACCGGAATCGCTCTGGAGGATCGCCCGTGGAGATGATCCGCGCCCGTTGCCGCCCGCTTCACGCTCGTTCGCCATCGATCTTCCCCCATCATTCCCGACGTAGCTGATCTCGCCAGGATGAGGATAGGTCGTCAGAGGAACATGGGCAAGCAGTAGCTTAACGCGCGAAGCGTTCGAGCGACATCACCCTGATCCCACGACGCGTGTTAAGGAAATCGACCGATTTCTTTAGCAACGCCTGGCTGTGCGCACCGTTGTTAAAGAAACGTTGGATTACGCAAGGCCAACGAGGCGCGCTGTCAAGGGTATCTGCGGTTTTCATTCAGTGCCCGGTTCGTTTACTTCTTGAGAACAACACATCGATGCCGGTCATATCTCCATCGCGATGAACTCTTCCAGAAAGGCGATCAGGTCGACGACTTTGGCGGCGAAGTACGCCTGGCCGTTCTCGAGCGTGGCTTTGGTGGGGTCGCCGAAAACGCCGGTCTCGGAACGCATCTTGCCGCCCTGGACGAAAGCAGGCGGGGCAAAGGGATCGCGGCGGGAGAGGATCGTCGATGGACGCAATTCTGGACGTGCCAGGCTCAGATCGACCTGCTCCGGAGCAATCGCCAGCATCAGCGCCGTTTCGTCTTCGTTGGCGTGGGTACCCTCGCCAGCGAAGATTTCGTTGGCTTTCTCCCGGCCCAGTTCAGTGGTTGTCAGGGCAACCCGGATGCCGCGTTCGCGCAGCGCTTCCCGGGCGACGATTTCCAGTACGGGACGGGTTGAGAGACCGGTGTCAAGCAGGACGATCTTTCGAAAACCGGCATCAGCCAGGCAGTTGATGATGTCGCGCACGACCGCCTGATAGATCGGTGGCGAGATCGACATGCTGCCGGGCCAGTCAACGAAGGCGGGGTAGTAGCCATAGCCGAGCGCCGGGAGCATCAGCACCGGCAAGCGCTCAACAACGGCAGCCGCAAGGGCTTCGGCGGTCAGCAGGTCGGTCTGATTCGGCATGTGGAGGCCATGCTCCTTTGACGCCGCGCCCATCGGCAGAACGGCAACCTCGAAGCAAGACCTGGCATCCGGCCACTCGAACGAAGTCAGGTCAGACAGCAGGTTCGCTGGTCCCCTGTTCTCGAGTGCGTAGGCAACCGGCGCGGGCACGTCAACCGCATCTCCCGACTGTGCCGGCGCCGTCCAGGCATCTGAAACTTCGGCAAGGTGGCCAACGATTTCGGCAACGATTGCTTCAAGCAGTGCCTTGCCTTTCTCAGCGGTCGCCATGGTTGGGTTGCCATAAATTGGAGCGCCCTGATTAGGCAGGATCACCATTGGCTCGCGCAAACCTGCCTCGGTTGCGGATGGCCGGACTGCCGTGGCCGGCCTGGCAACACGATCGATCCTTACACGCTCCGGGTCAATCGCCAGCATCAGTGACGTTTCGACCTCGCCCGCGTGCTCGCCCGACGGGTGCTCGATGAGATGTGAGCGAGCATCGTGCGCGGCGCCATCAGCGCTGGCAACGGCAACGGTCATTCCGAACTCCTGGTGCATTTCTCGTGAGAGGATGTTGAGTGGCGCAAGCAGACCTGGACCGCGTTCGATCAGCACAACATGCTGGGCGCCATGGCGAGCCAGGGATCGAATGACCTCGCTCACCAGCCCGAGGAAGCTTGCGGGTTGGAGCGAGAGCGTCCCCCCTTCACCCGCCATCTCGGGTGCATAGACATAATCAACGGGCGGGGCGACAAGCACCGGCGCTCGATCAGCGACGGCATCGGTAATGGCGGTCGTGATGACTTGATCGGTCTCATAGGGAAGGTGGGGTCCATGATCGATCGCCGCGCCGCCGACCGGAATGATGACTGGCAGCCGCTCAAGCGCCCGCGCTGCCTCGTCCCAGGTCAATGCGCCGAGCCAGGCGCTCCCGATTGCGTTGTATTTTCTCGTTGCCCTCAAAGTAGTTTCTCCCTCTTCTACGCTCCGGGCATTATGCAACGGATAAGCTGAAATCTTGACGCCATCCTGGAAGACGCCGGGGATGGAAATCGCGGTCTCATCTCAGTAGAAGTCAGGATCGCTATGGCCGAATCCCGGTCAGCCGCTGGCGACTGTCCTGATTCCCTCTTCGCCGGGCGGGAGATGGAGCTTGCAGCAACCAACCGGGCAGCGGCTGATGGACGCCGTTCAGTGGCTGAGTGGGTTGGCGTAGAAGACCGTGCAGGCGGAACTCGAATCCGGCGCGCGATCCTGGCCGGCCTGGACATTGTTAACGGGATCAAACCCTACGCGGCTCGGGTCAGGGCGGAGTATGGGTTCCGAGCTCAATATGCAATTCGGGATCAACACCGGCCTTGTCGTGCTCGGCGAGCTTGGCTCAGTGCGCAGCTTTGAATACACTGCCCTGGGGGACGCGATCAATCTAGCCGCGCGAATGGAACAGACTGCCGAGCCCGGCGTCGTTCAGATCGCGGAGGATACCTATAGGCTCGTCGCTCCACTCTTCGAGATCGAACCCCTCGGACGGATTGAGGTCAAAGGCAAGGCGGATGCGGTGTCGGCTTCTGCAGCGTTCGCCATCCCGTCACTGATCTACAGTCGCATCCCGACTGACCCGATGACAGAAGCCGGATACCTGATGTCGCCGGTCGAGGATCCCGACGGGAAGTTCTAGAAGTTCTATATGAAGGGCGGCTGGTACTGATCGTCGACCGTTGTGGCAACCGAATCAGAGCTAAACGCCTTCTTTCGCAGCAAGATCACCCGTAATTCCGGGAAAGCAGACCGCGAGTTCTTCACCGAGATCGTGCCGGATCTTCACCAGGCAAACTCACTGAGCTACAAGACCTGCGTCCCAAGCGCACTCCGACCCATCTCCCCTACATCGACGAAATCAGGCAGGACCAAATCTACATCGCCTTTGGCGGCAATGGCCTGGCCGCCAAAGGCGGTGACAAGATCGGTCGCGTGGGCGGGGAGCTGATGACAACGCGTTGCTGGCAGGACACCGAACTTGACATCGGTGACTTCAATGTCGCTTGCGCTTAGCTGCGCCGGTCCGCCCTTGATCCAGATTCACCAATGTACACTAACTCTAAAGAGAGGTGCGTGATGCGCTTCGACTCGTGCTGGAAAGGGATTTCACCAAGCCGGGACACACCGGATTCCTTGCATGTTGACAGGGACGCAAACTACGAGTCGTCGACCCGTCCTCCCGTGGGCACGCAGTCATCAAGTTTCCGGTGTAGCAACGAGATCAACGAAAGATAGTCCGCCGCATCTTCTTCACCTTCCCAGAGGATCTTGGGCTCGTGGGCGAGCGGATTTCGAACAGCAGCAAAGCAGCCCTTCAGAAGGGCCGCGAAGCCTTTATGTTCTGACCTCTCGGTTTCAGTCTGCAACGTGTTGAACGCAAGAACTGGACGCTCGACCGAGAACACACGATCTACCAGCGCCGCTCCGTCAGCATCGACGCCAGAATTGTCACGAATGCGTTGAGCAAGCCCTTTGGACGCTTCAAAGACAGCGTGAAAAAAGTTGTGTTGCAGCAGTTCCGTGTTGCAATACTTTAGCACCTCAGGATGCAACCGCCTCCCCTTGAACTTCGTCTGAATGGTTCGCAGACGTTTCTCAGCCTCATCCAAGGTCCGTGCCGGTGTCCGTTCCCGGAACTTCCCATCGGGGCCAAACTCAATACCAGAAAAGGAGAGAATTTCGTTTAGTTTCTCTCGATGGTTTTCAAACTCCTCTCTGCGCCCGACAAATCGCGCCGGAACGAGAAATGCCTGAATGAAGTCCAGAACGCCGTTTGCGGACATGCTCTCCCGTTGGACTTGAGAAAAGACCCAGTGTAGGCGTCGCCACTTTGTAGATTCACGGGAGTCGTCGGCAAGTCCCCTGTCACTCAATACACGATTGATATCCGAGCCCGTGCCACACTCACCTAGGACTCGGGCGAGCGACTCCGCTTGTCCCTCGGAGAATGGTGGGACGACACTCACTCTACGGACCCGCAGTCGTAGCCATTCATATTGCGAGCACCTGCTCAAACCACATGATCGAAGCGTTGCCTTCCATCTGCGTGATCTCATCGACAGTTCTGGTGTGCCGGATGCCGTTACGCAGTTCCGCAAGCTGGTCGAATCTATGGTCTAGTGTGCCCTTGTTTCTAAATCGATGCTCAAACTGAGGCCAGAGCGCCTTGTTCGTGATCGTGTCTTGCAGTTCCCGAAGATCGAAGAATTCGAGCATCCCGTCAAGCTGGTCGTAGGCGTCGGCATCTAGAGCAGCGTTCTTTCTCACTGCCCGCTGAATACGCTCGTCGACTTTCTGCATTACATGCGGCGGCAACTGTGACGCATCACCGTTCAGCGATTTGGAGATCACGCAACGCAGCCCAAGTTCCACCTGCTCCATCTTCTCGTCCAGCTCCCGCAGACGCGGTGAAAGATCCAGCCGTTCTTTCACCAGAAGGTTCTCGATCGCCTCCATGATTGTGCGCTGTCGCTCGGCGATAAACGCTTCGAAGTCTTCAGGAGTGAACGGATTGCGCAGAAGGATCTCCTGGGCCGTTGGCGAGATGAAGTGCGATTCAAGGATCTTTCGAACAGTCGATTCTCCATTGTCGGCGATGAGCTCCGGAAGGTATGTATTCGGTAGTCGATTCGTGATGACTTTTCGATTGGTCTCGGCGGTGAGCGGGCTGCGATTGAGGATGGTGTGAACCAGATCCCCGGGCAGATTGTTTGATCCCCATGAAGAGGGCACGATGTGATGATCATCGAGGTCTCCATGCTGGGGAACGCTGCCAGTCATCCAGTCACGTGCTCCCTGAATCACGAGCAGATTGAAGATGCCGCTGTAGATCGACGTGCCACTTCGAGTCTCCCCGCGCAGATCGAGATCCCTAAATCGATTCTTGAACTCGGTCAGCAAAGCTGGTTCTGCCTGATCGTCAGCGATCCACTCTCTGACCGTGAGGAAGTCGCGCGCAATCGTACTCTCCACCGATCCCGAGTAGCGGTTTGTGAACACCGACGCCCAATACCAATGATGGATCTTTCGCTGAGCGTTGAGTTTCTGGCTTGGCGGAATGCTCTCAACATGCTTCTGAAGTGCTGAGAAGATCGGCAGGATCGCGACATAGGGCAGGTAGTTCGACGAGATCGCGCCGAACTCCTGGGGATGTTGCAGCTGCTTGATGGCGCTGTCGAGTGCATCCACGGCTTCGTACCAGCGCCGCTCGAATTCATGGATATCTGAGATCAGCACCTCTTTGCTGCGCGTCCCGTCCGGGTTGCGAATAGGTTTGTCCTGCCCCGGCAAGAGGTAGTACAAGTACTTGGGGGAGCAATATGCCTGCTTCAGAATTGACATCACCTGAAGGATGTAAACATTCATCCGCTCCGTTTCGACGAACTCCAGCCTTGGAGCTGCCTCACGCCACATATGCTTGAGTTGCAGCCCCTTCGGCTTCAGTAGCGCGTTGATCAGGTCGAATGCGTCCAGACGCACACCGCGACTATTGATCTGGGTAAAGATGTCGCAGACTTTGTCGACTGCAAGATCCTGATCAAGCTCGATATAGGAGATCTGGTAATGTTCGGTTATCTCCTTGATGTGATTCCCAAAGTCCCGAGCTTCACTCGCGTGCTGTTCCGCTCGCTGAGCCTCGGTCGAATAGCCTGACGATTTCGCCTCGGCTGCTCGGTCCCGCCAGTATCCCTCGTAGCCCTGGATCCAGTCAAAGAGATCCCAGCCACCAGAGCCAACGACAGAAAGCGGGAAGAGATGTTGCTCGTACTGCGACGCAGGATCGGCAACGACCTTGCGCCATCTCCTGGAATCCCAATAGTAGTTGAATGCCTCGTCGTAGTCCTCGGCCATGAACTTGTCGACGTGGATAAAGTAGAAGGCTCGATTAGCCCGGTTGGGAAGTGGTACTTCAGGTGAGAGACAAGCATAGAAGACAGCCGTAAGCCGCTGTTGTCCGTCGAGAACAATATGTTCCGGGCTTCCAACGTGGCCGTTGAAGCCATAGATCGGCTCGCACGACAGGGCATCGAAGTTCTGCCTTTTTCCCTTCCATAAGAGCAGGCTACCGATGTAATAGTCCATGAACACCGAGCGCATAAGGTCCCGGATGTCCCAGGGTTTCCATTCAAATTCCCGTTGGAAGTCCGGGATAACGTAGCGCCCTTCACGAAGCCGGTTGATCAAGGCATTGAGACTGATATGATCTGGTTTCTGGGCGTCTTTCATCTAGCCGGATACCTCCCAACTATTCTGAAATAACAGAGTTCGAATCGCCGGATCGTCACGCTATGATTGCATGTAGTATAGCTATGCCTGCGAGAATCCTGGGAGCCCGTTTGTCACAGATATTTGAGAGCCGTTCACCTGTCTGCAGTGTTGACCAAATTTCGTCGATTGATAGCATCAAACCTCGAGGACTTCGTGCTTCCGAAATGGACCAGCGTCCACCGCAATGTAGACGACACCAGAATCTGAGTTGGCTAGCCGATCTGGCCGGAAAGCCTCTCCTTGGGTCGGTCAACTACTAGACAGTTTCGTGGTATTCAGCTACGAAGAACGTACATCGAACACAAGTGCTGAACGGGAGCACCCACCATGGGGACACAGCAGACAGCGGATACCAGCAGATGGCGGGGCATCTTCACGATCCCACCGACGCCTTTCGACGAGCAGGGGGAGATCGACTTCGATAGCCTGCGGAATGCCGTTGAATTCTCGGTCGAGGTTGGCTCGCATGGCATCGTTCACCCGGTCATGGCGTCGGCCTTCTTCACCCTCTCCGATGCCGAACGGCTGGAGATGATCCCGATCGTTGTGCGGCAGGTCGACGGTCGCATCCCGGTCGTGATCGGCGTCTCGGGGGTCTGCACCCAGTCATCGGTTGCCTTCACCCGGGCAGCGAAGGAAGCCGGGGCCGACGCGGTGATCGCTATGCCGCCCTATGTCCAGCGCTACAGCGACGACGACATCTTGCGTCACTTCGAAGCGATCAACGACGTCGCGGGGCTCCCGATCTTCATCCAGAACGCCGACAACTGGCATCCGGTCCATCTCGATCTGTTGCTGCGGATTGCCCGCGAGGTCGAGCACGCCCACTACGTTAAGGAAGAGGTCCACCCTGCCCACCACAGTATCGGGGCGATCGTCGAGGCGGGCGAGCCAAACATCTGGGGCGTCTTTGGCGGCGATGGTTGTGCCAACCTCTTCAGCGAACTGCGGCGCGGCGCCGTTGGCAACATGCCAGCGGCCGACTTCGCCGATATCTGCGTCGAGATGTACAACCTGTACCTGTCCGGCCAGCAGGAGGAAGCCGAAGCGATGCACCGGCGGCTAATGCCCTTGATTCAGAAATCCGGTCCCTGGAACGAGGTCCTGGCGAAACGCGGCATCATCCGCTGCGGGAAGATCCGGGCCGTGGAGACCTTCAAGCCCATCGACGACCAGGACCGCCGCGAACGCGACGACTTCTGGCCCGAACTGGAGGAAGCTTTCACCTGGAGGCCGTGAGGCGCATGGCGCACGCAACTGCCGCGTTTGATCCTCTGCCGCTACCACGCTGAAGTTGCTTCATGGGGCCAGACGCACTCCATCCGTCTCAGAGATCGAGGCCAAGTGCGGCAACCGGTGTGGTGACCGTCATCTGCGGTGGCCCTGCGACCAGTGGTCCAAACTCGGTCATCGCCTGCTGCATCGCTTCGCTCTGGCCGTGGTTCTGCATCGACTCCCCGTCGGTCATCAGGGCAAAGAACCAGAAGGTGTTCTCCTCGCCCCGGTGGTAGGAGTAGATCTCCACACCGGGTTCATCGCGAGCGGCCTCAACCATCGTTGTAAGCACAGCCTCCATTTCATCTGCCTTGCCGTCCTGGCAGGTGAACGAACCCATCACCGAAATCTTGCTCACCCTAATTCTCCATCTAGCGCCGAGAGGGGGACGATCTCCCAATCTCTACTACATGAGGGTAACTCGCTCGGATTAGAGCAACGTTCCGGAATCGGCGTGAGAGCAGGGTTAGATATCGGCCTCCAAAATTGCACAACTGCTACACTGTACCCACTTGCAAGCGATACAGCGGGACCGAGGCCAGTGATGTCAAGCCCTTTCTGGCGAGCCCACCGCCGAGGAGGGCGTCCGATGATCTACGGACGCGACCGTGAGCGTGCCCAGCTTCATGAGCTCCTCGACGACGCCATCGCCGGCCAGGGCTCACTGGCGCTCATCAGTGGTGAGGCTGGGATCGGTAAGACGACGCTGGTCGACGACCTCATGCACGAAGCCGGGCAACATGACTGCCTCATCCTCAGCGGCGGCTGCTACGACCTCACGACGACCCCGCCCTACGGGCCATGGGTCGAGATCACGCGCGGCTACGTTCCCGATGATGAGCTTCCCCTTCTACCTGAGCCGCTCGTAGAAGGTCGCGGGCTGGATGCTATTCCCAGTCAGAGCGCTCTCTTCCGGTTGATTATGACCTTCTTTGCTGATATCAGCGCTCAACGCCCGCTCCTGATCGTGCTTGAGGATCTGCACTGGAGCGATCTGGAGAGTCCTGCCCTGCTGCGCTATCTGGCACGGGAACTGGGAAACAATCGAGTACTGATCGTTGCCACCTATCGCGACGATGAACTCACCCGGCGTGATTCGTTCTTTCAACTCATTCCCATCCTGGTTCGTGAGAGCGGGGCGACGCGCATCGATCTGCGGCGCTGGAACACCGATGAGATCAGCGGGTTCGTGCGACAACAGTACCGGCTTGATGACGAGGATTTTGAACGACTCGGCTCCTACCTGTTCGAGCAGACCGAGGGCAATCCACTCTTCATCCAGGAAATGCTCAGTACGCTGAAGGCCGAAGCCATCCTGTGGCGCTCTGACGATGTATGGTCACTCGATGCTCTCGACCGTGTTGCCGTTCCCCCATTTGTCGTCCAGCTCATCGAAGGGCGCTTGTCCACGCTGGATGCGCCTACCCGGAAACTGCTCGAGCTGGCGTCAGTCATTGGTCAGGAGGTGTCACTCGAACTTCTGATGCGGTTCAGCGGAACTAGTGCGGACGATCTTGCGCCATCTCTGAATCGGGCACTTGAGACCCGGTTATTCGATGAGACTGTTGATCCAGATGTGGTCCAGTTCAGGCATGCGCTGGTCCGCGAAGCGCTCTATAGCGGGATCATGCTGCTGCAGCGCCAGTCCTGGCATCGTCACCTCGCCGATATCATGCTGGATATGGAGCATCCCGATCCGGATAGGCTGGTGACGCACCTTGAGCGGGCCAGCGACCCTCGACTCCTTGGGTGGCTCATTCGCTCTGGTGATAGTGCTGCGGCGCGTTACGCATGGGATACCGCAGTCGAGCGATATGAGCGGGCAGTTACCTTGCTGGATTTGCGAGGATCAGCAGATCCGGCTCAACTCTGCGAAATCTTGTTGAAGCTCGGGAACGCCCAGAGCAACGCTGGGACTGGGCGCGGGCAGGTTCGCGGCGCCGGAAACGACCCTGAAGCCCAGGCAACCTTCTGGAGAGTCGTCGACGTTGCTCGTAGTGCCGGATTGCCGACCTATCTCGCTGAGGCTGCACTTGGTATTGCAGGGAACAACGTCGTCGCCCTTCATGGAGGGCCTGATGGCGTCCGGCTTACGGCCGAAGCGCTTGAGCTACTTCCAGATGCAGAAAGCACAATTCGAGCCCGTTTACTCGCTCGTCTTGCAACCGGAGTCGTCGCTCTTGAGTACCTTGAACTTCTAACGGGGATTGGCACACTCGAACAGGTTGACCATTGGAGCAAGAGGGCCGTCGCCATGGCTAGGCGGCTCCGGGATCGCGAGACACTTGCCTACACTCTCAACTGTCGCAATGCCATTATCGAGGATGTCTATCATCGTGAAGAACATCGCAACAACAGCGCCGAACTTGTAACGCTGGCAACCCAGCTACGTCACTTCCCGCTTTTGGCCGACGGACTATACAGCCAGATAGTCGGCTTCAGCCTCGACGGAGATCTGGATGCTGCACAGGAGACACTCGCGCGATTCGGAGCAGTTAGTGAGCAACTCGCGATGCCGATCTATGACTGGCGAACATCCGTCCATCAGTCCGGCCTAGCACTTAGTGAAGGACGCTTTCAGGCGGCTGCACGGCAAATCGAGCGTTGTAACGCTATCTGGCCACAGAGCTCATCTGGTCGCACGCAGGAACTATTCTTCGCTCGGGAGATGGGCGATCTTGAAACGATGAGTAAGACTGAGCGATCTGGACGCGCTAGAAACCTCCAGTTGACAGACCATCTGCTCCTTCTATTGGAATCTGGTCAACTAGAGTCCGCCAGACGATCATTTGAGTCCTACATCGACGACGGGCGGTTCTTCAGTGAGACAGCTCAGAGGTCAGGAGGTTGGCCTTATGCCATGGTGATCCTGACCGAAGCCTGTCGTGCACTTGATGATACCGGTCGCGCCCGAACGCTCTATGGACACCTGGTTGCCTACGATGGCCTCAACGCCTTCGCCCGGCATTCTCTCTTCTCAATGGGCGCTATCGGACACTATCTCGGCTTACTGGCGGCAGCGATGGGTGACTTCGATCGTGCCGACGAACATTTTGCCCAGGCGCTGGAGCAGAACGAGGGTTGGGGCTTCACTCCGGCTGCGGCCTATACGTGCTATGAATGGGCTAGGGCGCTGATCCAACGGGGAGATGAACATGATCGGGAACGGGCCCTGAACCTGCTCAACGAAGCACATGCGACCGCCCGCAAACTCGGTATGGTCCGGCTCCAGCAGCTTACCGGGGCATTGACCTTAGGACCTTCGACCTGCGGGCACAGACAGCCTGGGCGGGCTTTCGCCACGCGAGACCGAGGTCATCGAGCTGGTCGTCGAAGGGCTGAGCAACCCCGAGATCGGCGAGCGGCTCTACATCTCGCCGCGCACCGTCTCCCAGCACCTGCGCTCGGTCTTCAACAAGCTCAACGTCAACAACCGCGCCGCCGCCTCTGCCCGCTGGATCGAGCTCAGCCGCGACTGATCCCATCACTTTGCCCGTTCCCATTGCGGGACTGCCGTAGTCCTAACCGGGCAGCCGATCCAGCGTTGCGCGACTACCGCAATCGCAGGTGGTCCGCGTATGTTACGGCAGTCAGACGATGTGGAATGAGGGCCCTCCTTCCTAGAGTGTGAAGCACAGAGATCGACGTGCAGGCACACACTAAGGAGGACAGCATGCAGGCACAGACAATCAGACGGCTTCAGGAGTTTCGTTTCAATGTCTTCATAATCGGCTCGCTCGCCGTGATCGGTCTCGCGGTCACCACCATCTTCGCTATCCAGGCGCTAACGGGTGGGGGGACGACCATCGAGCGGCAAGAACTGTCGCCAGTCAACCTGGTTCAGGAGGATCCGCCACTTGCCGATGACTGGGTCGATCCGTATTTCTCCAGAAGCGTAGGTGACAGCTACGTGCAGGAAGATCCGGCGATGCCGGTCGGCTGGGTCGACTCATACTTCTTCAGCAACACGGTTGACAGCTATGTGCAGCAAGATCCACCCCTTCCCGAGGGCTGGGTTGACCCCTACTTCAACCGGCCGGAGGTCATCGTCGAGCAGCGGGATCCGCCTCTACCTGAAGGCTGGGTCGATCCCTACTTCTCAAAGAATGACTAGATGATTTCACTTTGCCAGAGCCGCCCGGGCAGCCCAAGTGTCCGGGCTTCATCGTTGAGCGTTCGATTCACAGGCCCATCTTGACGCTGAGTGCCTTCCCACGGAAGATGATCATGGGCATATCGTAATCTCAACTGTCAGGATAGCCATGACAGGCTCGCCCACAGCCGCCGGCAACTACCCCGGTTCCCCCTTCGTCGGGCGGGAGACGGAGCTTGCTGCCTTGCGCGAGGCGCTGGCGAGTGCGCTCCGTGGCCATGGGCGGATCGTGCTGGTGACCGGCGAACCTGGCATTGGCAAGACCCGGACGTCAGAAGAGATCCTGACCGTGGCGCGCGAAGGTGGGGCAGAGGTACTCTGGGGACGCTGCCAAGAGTGGGAAGGCGCGCCAGCCTACTGGCCCTGGCTCCAGATTCTCCGCCGCTACGTCGAACGCACTCCCGAGGAGACGATTCAAGCTAACCTGACCGGCATTGCTGGCGACCTGGCTCAGATCATGCCGGAGCTGGAACGGTTCGCAGACACAGCTCAGAGCGGCCCTGCCGCTTCACCCGAGCAACGGCGCTTCCGGCTTTTCGACGCGATGTCACGGCTGCTGCGGGTGGTCTCACAGCGTCAGCCACTCGTCCTCGTTCTCGACGACCTCCACTGGGCCGACCAACCGTCGCTGCGGCTGCTGGAGTTCATTGCTCAGGACGTCCACGAGCTGCCGTTGCTGCTGATCGCGACCTATCGCAATGTCGAGCTCGATCGCCAGCACCCACTGACCGGGACTCTCGCCGAGCTCTCCCGCGACCCGGCCAGCCGGAGGATCATCCTCCACGGTCTCGATAGCGACGCGGTCAGCCGCTACATCGAGCTGACCTCAGACCAGGAGCCGCCGCCCGGCCTCGTCGAAGCGGTGCTGGAGGAGACTGAGGGCAACCCCTTCTTCATGACCGAGGTCGTCGGCTGGCTACAGAACGAGGGACGGCTTAGCGAAGGAAGCGCTAACGACACATGGACGATTCGGATTCCCGAGAGCGTCCGCGAAGCGATCGGCAACCGGCTCGACCGCCTGAGTCCGGAGACGAACGAGATCCTGACCGTCGCCGCTGTCATCGGCCGCGAGTTCCAGCTGCAACTGCTGGCCCGGGCTACGGGGATCGAGACGCTGGAGCTGCTCGACCGGTTGGACGAGGCGGTCCAGGCCGGCGTTCTCGACGAGTTGGATCAGCCCGGCGACTACCGCTTCAGCCACGCCCTGATTCAGGAGACGCTCTACAACGAACTGACGACCAGCCGGCGGCTGCGCCTCCACTCAACGGTTGGAACGGCACTGGAAGCACTGCACGCGAACGATCTCGCCCCCCACTACGCCGAACTCGCCCACCACTTCTCGGAATCCGCCCTCGCCGGCAACGCCGACAAGGCCATTGACTACGCCACGAAGGCCGGCGATCAGGCGATGGAAAGCGTGGCTTGGGAATCTGCGGTTAGATTTCGCGCACGAGCCCTGGACTTACTAGATGCGTTACCAGATGGAAACGATAAGACTGTCCTATGCGATCTTCAGCTGGCTCTTGCCGAGGCGTTTTGGATGTCTGGTGACGCTGAGCAAGGACGTTCTACCGCTTTGGCTGCTGCCAATACAGCACGTGAAACCAACGATGGATATCGTCTGGCGAGGGCTGCCCAGGCGTACTCGGGAGGTGATCGAATACTCGTTCTCAACCCGAATCAAATCGCCGCGGAATTGATTGAAGAAGCCCTCGGCCATCTGTCCGATCGCAATGATCGCCTTCGGGCTGATCTGCTTGCCAGGTGGGTGAGATTCTCAGGCTTCAGTCCCGATACAAACCACCTTCGCCGACAACGGGCAGCGAAGGCCGTTGCTATTGCTAGTAGGCTCGATCACACTCAATCCCTGGTCCACGCATTGAGCGCCGAGCGCATCGCGCTTGTTGCCGGGGAGGACTGTTTTCGTTCCGATGTAGTCAACAGACGCTTGGAACTTTCACAACGTCTTGAGCAGTTGGCTTCGGATGTAGACTTTGGCCATGTGAGCTGGTTTGGCACGACAGCGATCGAACGAATGCTCCTCGGGACTGTCAGCCTCGCTGAGCTTGATGAGTACTGGCAGGAACTGGATGCCCGGATACAATCGGCGCACATCCCGGGTGATCTCCTCTTCATTTCGATCTTTCGCATCATGCTTGAGGCTATGACTGGAAACTACCAAGCAGCGCTGCAGTTGGCGCGGCAGGCGTATCCTCACGCTTATCGAGCTGCAAGCAAGCCAGAGACCCACTCCTTCATTGGACAGTCTCTCTTTGCGATCTATAGAGAGCAAGCCGAACTGACCGGGTTCATCGATGAAATCGACCGCTTTATCGACGATCCAGGCTGGGAACTCTATTGGCGAATTCGCTTGATCCTCGCTCGTTTTGAAGTTGACGACGTCGAGCAGGCGAGACAAGAGTTCGAGCGCTTCGCTGTTGACGAATTCGCAAGCCTGCCACCGGATTGGAATTGGCTGGAGAATGTAGCAACGCTAGGAGAGATCGCCCATCTCTTCGACGACATTGAGCGTGCAGCCGTGCTTTATGAGTTCTTGATTCATTACAAGACCTACAACGCGGTGATGATTTTCTCGTGGGACTTCATCGGGGCGGTGGCCTACTACCTCGGGCTTCTGGCGACGACGCTTGAGCGCTGGGACGACGCGAAAGAGCACTTCCAGTTCGCGCTTGAACGGCATGAGTACATGCAGCTGCCGCCCTATATCGCCAATACACAACATCAGCACGCGGCGATGCTGGTCAAGCGCGGGGACGCGGAAGACATCAGCCGAGCGCGCGAGTTGAACCAGCAGGCGCTGGCGGCAGCGCTGGAGATGGGAATGGTGCGGCTGGAGCGGTTGGCGACGGCGCTGGCGGAGAAGATCGACGAGCGGGGTTCGGTCGTGGTTTCAGCCGACGGCGCGCCGTATGACCTGACGCCGCGTGAGCTGGAGGTGCTCGCGTGTCTGGTGCGGGGCAGCACCGACCGGGAGATCGCCGACGATCTCTCGATCAGCCACCGGACGGTTCAGGTGCACGTCTCGAACATCCTCGGGAAGCTGGAGGCCGGGTCGCGGACGGCTGCGGCGGCGCTGGCGATTCGGGAGGGGCTGGTGTGAGGGCGAGGCGAATAAGCGAAACGATGCATC
Organism: uncultured Chloroflexia bacterium; assembly: GCA_963709995.1. Classification (GTDB taxonomy): domain Bacteria; phylum Chloroflexota; class Chloroflexia; order Thermomicrobiales; family CFX8; genus JAUIIK01. The sequence goes on from CAVPYN010000004.1 coordinate 93,612, forward strand.
GCCCGTACAGGAATGCGGCATTGCCGGGAAGGTGAATGGATGGCAGGGCAGGATCGCGGCTATAGCTACTCGTTGATCGTCGTCGACAATTTCCACATGGGAGATATCGAAGAGAAGGACGAGTATGAGCTGGGGCCATTCGCCAGCTGTGACGAGGCGGCGAAGCACGCTCGCGGGATCATCGATGCCTTCGCAAGAGACCAGGCTACCGGGAAGAACGCCGATGAACTCTATAGAGGCTGGGCTCAATACGGCGAGACGCCCATCCTCGCAACCAACGACCCCGACTGCACATGCAGCGGCAGGGAGTATGCCCGACGGAGATTCGAGGAACTCCATGGCCAGAACGTTCAGGATGGCTGAGCCTCTGAAATTATTGGTCTGTCCCACCCAGGACTGGATGGCGACTCGTTCTGGACTAAAGTTGCAGGAGGAGGCTCAAGCAATGAATCTGGAATCAGAAAACCGGGCGCGAAACATGGGGATCGGCATCGCGATCGGGGTGGGCACGGGCGCTGCCCTCTTTGCTACTACCGGAGAGTCCGTGTTCATCGCGATCGGCGTCGCACTGGGTGTCGCTGTTGGCGTAGCGCTGGGACAGGAACAGGAACCCTCCCCAGCCGCTCGCCGCCTGATGCTCCTGACTCTCGGGCTTGGCATCATCGCCCTCGTCGCGCTTACCATCATCTACTTCCTCATTCGCTGATACTCATCGTCTTCGACTTTTCAGCATGACCCGAGCAGCAGGTGAGAGCAGCTTGCTCCGGCCACAAATCGCGTCACGACAATGGGGTAGGTGTGGTTCACATCGATCATCCGCTCCACAGGTAGCCTCTTCCAGTCATCCCGCGCACTGACAGCCGTTCCTTCCTGATGGGCCCGGGATACTCTGTAGCAGGTACGGATAGACAAGGTCCGCGAAAATCTCTCAGACGGTCTACACTGTTCTCCACAGCAGCATTATGCAAGGAGGTCAGGATGAAGGCGGCGATTTGCTACACCTATGGAGATCCGCTGGTCGTTGAGGAAATCGAGCTGGAGGGTCCGAAAGCTGGCGAGGTGCGAGTGCGGGTGGCTGCCGCCGCGATCTGTCACAGCGACGTTCATCTGATCCGTGGCGACTGGCGACAGGATTTTCCGGTGCTCAGCGGCGAGCAGACGGTCGGCGTCGTCGCCGGGCACGAGGCATCGGGAATTGTCGAAGAGGTCGGGCCAGGAGTGACGATCGTCGAGCCGGGCGATCATGTCATCGTGACCTTGATGCGCTCCTGTGGCCGCTGCTTCTTCTGTGGCACGGGCCAAACGCACCTCTGTGAAGGTCACTACGCCCTGAACGAAGAGACCCGTATGCGGCTGCCGGATGGGCGACCGCTCTTCCAGGGGATAAGGACATCGGCATTCGCCGAGCAAACGATTGTCGATCAGTCCCAGCTGGTGCCAATTCCAAAAGAGATCCCGCTTGATAGCGCGTCGTTGCTGGCCTGCGGGGTGATCACCGGCTTGGGGGCGGTCGTCAATACCGCCGGCGTGCCGCCAGGCAGCAGTGTCGTGGTGATCGGCTGCGGTGGGGTGGGGCTGAATTCAGTCCAGGGCGCGAGCCTCTCCGGTGCCAACCCGATCATCGCTGTCGATCTTCTGGACAACAAGCTGGACGCGGCCCGGGAGTTTGGCGCGACGCATACGATCAATGCATCAACGGAACCGGACCCGGCCGGCAGGGTGCGCGAACTCACCCACGGTCGCGGCGCGGATTACGCCTTCGTGACCGTTGGCGATGCGAGACCCGTTTCAGACGCGATCAAGATGGTCCGCCGGGGTGGCGCGGTGACACTGGTTGGCATTCCAGAGGCCGAGGCGACGGTTCCACTCTCGGTCGGCGGAAGCGTCGGCCAGGAGATCCGGTTGATGGGCAGCGTCATGGGCTCGACCCGATTAAGCGTCGACGTGCCCCGGCTCGTCGATCTCTACCAGAGTGGCCGTCTACGGCTCGACGAACTGATCACCAGGCGCTACCCGCTGGAGGAGATCAACGAAGCGATCGAGTCGATGGAACGTGGCGAGGCACTGCGCAACGTTGTTGTCTTTCAGTAAGCGGATAGGCCGCGTTCCGTAGCGTCGGCCCGCCGGTGTTGACGTGTCGTTGCCGGCGCCGCGAGATGGTGTTTGAGAGAGGGTTGGATGCGCATGACCAGTAGATCTCCTGACTTCCCGGAGTACACCGAGCTGGCGACCGAATCGTGGGACAACCTGGCCGAATGGTGGGACGACGCGATCGGCGACGGCAACCCGACCCAGGATCTCATTGTCGAACCCTACACCGAGAAGCTGCTTGAACTCCAATCGGGCGAGCGCGTGCTCGACATCGCCTGCGGGGCAGGGCGCTTCGCTCGCCGCATGGCCGGCGCCGGGGCGATCGTCACCGCCTTCGACCATTCCGAGCGCTTCATCAACCGGGCGCGGGAGCGCTCTCAGGGCTACGAGGACAAGATCAGCTACCACGTCGTCAACGCCACCGATTCCGATGCGATGATCGCGTTGACTGGCGGCGAACCGTTCGACGCCGCCGTTTGCACGATGGCAATCATGGACATGGCCGAGATCACGCCGCTCTTCAGGACAATGCCCCGGTTGCTCAAGCCCGATGGCCGCTTCGTCTTCTCGGTCAGCCACCCCGTCTTCAATACCGAGCATGCGCGCCCGACTATCGAGCGTCTGCACGTCGGCAGCGAAGTCGTCAACCGCTACGCCGTCAGCGTCTCCGACTATCTCGATATGCGCATGGATCGGGGCATCGGCGTTCCGGGCCAGCCCGATCTCCAGCACTACTTCGACCGGCCGATCAGCGTCCTCGTCAACACCGCCTCCGACTGCGGCCTCGTCCTCGACCGGCTGGAGGAGCCCGCCTACCCCCGCGGCACCCCGGCCGAGAATCCGCTTTCCCAGGCGAATTTCGAGTTCATTCCCTGGGTGCTGCTGGGCCGCTTCCGGGTGGCCGGACCATTAGGAAGCTCGCTCACTTTTCGTCAAGAGTGAGACGTCATTTCAATCCGTGAGTCGATGGCAGGCTCAGCCAGACCGGCGATCCGTCGGCCGGGTGCGATGAGTACCTGGCCGATCTGCTGCCGCAACAGCGTGAAGCTCGATATCACCGTTGCTGTAAGGGCAAGTGGTCACGTCCGTAGATTACAGGACGTTCCCCGCGACGACGTGATCGCCAGATGGAGTCGGCCATCGTTGAGTGCCTCGGTTTCGTCGCATCGGGTGCGGCATAGCAGGGTGGGCTGGACGAATCCGGAGCGAGGATTGGTGCGTTGAGTTAACCAGTAGCGGATTGGTGAAAGTCCCCGGCAAGCGTCTGGACTGGCTCGATATCGGCTGCTAGTGTGACCCTCAGACCATCATTTGTGAAAGAGGTGATTCGGAGGCGACCGTGGCTCGATTGTGGCAGTCGATCAGCAATGAAACGGTCCCATGACAAGCATTCGATTGCGCGCTTATGCGCTAACCCTCATCCTGGTGGGGCTGGTCGCTTCGCCACTGGCGGGAGCATTTGCCAACGACAGTTTTCCGATCTCGACCTATCCCATGTTCGCAACCGTGCGCTCGAGTGAAACCCACCTGTCACATGTGATGCTGGTTAGCCCCGACGGAGATGAGCGGGTCGCGCCGCCCTCCGCCATCGCCAACGATGACGTGCTTCAGGTCCAGGAGACGGTGCTCCAGGCGCTAGATGAAGGCCCGCTTGCGACTGTAGCTCTCTGCGAACGGGTTGCGCGGCGCGTGGCGGGCTCGGGCGTCGTGTCGGTTCAGGTCGTCACCAGCACCTTTGACGCCATCCTCTATTATCAGCGCGACCGTGAACCGATCTCGCGCCAGGTTCATGCGACCTGTGAGGCGCAGCCATGACGATGTTGAGACGGCTCGACGGCTGGTGGCTGCGGCCGCTGGAAGCGCAGCCGGTGGCGTTCTTTCGGGTCGCGGTGGGGCTGTTTGCGCTCGCCTATCTAGCCGCCAATTGGGCGAGTCTCACGAGCAGCACGAGCTTCGACCCCGTTCAATTTGAGCCGATCGGGATCACGAGTATCGCCAGTGCTCCGCTGTCCTCGTGGTTGGTGCATTCGCTGCTATTCGCTGCGTTTGTGTTTGGCATCGGGTTCACACTCGGCTGGCGTTTCCGGTTCACGGGACCGCTCTTCGCCATTCTGCTGCTGTGGGTACTTAGCTACCGCAATTCCTGGGGCCAGATCTATCACACCGAGAATCTGTTGGTGCTCCAGGCAATCGTGCTGGGCTTTGCGCGTTCCGCCGATGCGCTTTCGCTCGATGCGCGCCATCGCCCGGTAAACACTCCGAACGACGCCAATTACAGATGGCCGCTGCGGCTCTGCGCCGTCCTCACCGTCCTGACCTATTTTCTCGCCGGCTGGGCCAAGCTAGAAATTTCCGGGTTGGAATGGGTCACGAGTAATGCCATGCGCAACCATATTGCCTACGACAACTTGCGCTACGACCTGATGGGCAGCTATGACGCTCCACTGGGTGTCTGGCTGATTGGCTACGGCTGGCTGTTCAAGCCACTGGCTGCGGCGACGCTCGTCGTTGAGCTGGGCGCACCCCTCGCGTTGCTGAGCCGGCGCATTGCGTTGGTCTGGGCAGCAACGGTGTGGCTGTTCCACGTTGGCGTGCTGATGACGATGGCCATCCTCTTTCCGTACCCGCTTGTGGGGCTCGCCTTCCTGCCGCTGTTCAACTGGGATGGCGCTCCCATCGTCACGCGGGTCCAACACCTGGCCGCCACCTTGAAACTTCGCTTTGGTGTGCTGGAGCGGTGGCGCCACGCTTGATGCGTCGCGGCGCTGCGGGTGGGGCGCACGTGATGACGTCCGCCGATTAGAGGTTGCCTTCCATCCGGTGCTAGATAAGTTCCCGCTCGACGGCGATCCGGCTCGCTGCCGTCCGGTTGGCGGCGTTGAGTTTGCCGAGGAGGTTTGAGACGTGGGCCATGACGGTGCGGGGACTGATGTACAGCTGCTCGGCGATCTCTGCGTCAGTCAATCCCTCGCTCACCAGCCGCAGCACCTCGACCTCGCGCTGGGTGAGTCCGGCTGGAAGGGACATCCCTTCGCGAGACGTGGGTGCAGAAACTTCATCGATCCGTTTCAGTAGCTGCAGCGACCACATTGCGCACGAGATCCCTGAGTGGCTGTGCCTGGGGACTGTCCCGAGCAGGTGGAATATCGGCGACAAGTGTGGTGTTGGTCCACGCGACGATCGTGAGATTATTCTCTGGTACGTGAACCAGCCAGGCATCATACGTCGTGGCGCTCGGATTACCCCAGGCTGTTGCACCAAATGTCTGCTGACTATACACCCAGAGCCCGATTCCATACGGCGTAGTAAGACGACTCACCGACATCATCTCCTCCAGCGATTCCGCTTCGAGTAGTTCACCGGTGAACAATGCGTCACTGAAGCGGAGTAGATCGCTGGCCGTCGAAACCATGGCGCCTGACGTCCAAAACGCCGTGTTCCAGGCAGTTTGAGACGCTTCGTCCACGGCTTCATTGGATCCGTCTGCGTTGAAATCAATATAGGCGACGGTCATACCGTCAATGATTTCTTCGTCGCCTGCAACAAAGGTGTCATTGAGATTCAGTGGATCGAGAATACGCTCATGCAACTCAGCAACAAAAGTCGACTCAGTTGCGAGTTCAATAATGTGCCCGAGAAGATAGTAGTTCAGCGTTGAATATCTGAACCTGGCGCCGGGCGCAAACAACGGATCTTGGGCGCTGGCAATGTCAAGGATCTCGTCACGGGTCCAGGTCCGCGTCGGGTCATCGATGATCCCCTGGACGAACTCATCATCAAATAGCGTTGCGATGCCACTTTCATGACGCAAGAGTTGTTCGATCGTGATGGTGCCGCTATTCTCAATCTCAGGAACGTAGGCGTCAAGCGTTTGCTCAAGATCGAGGACCCCCTCCTCCACGAGTTGCATGGTCAACGTGGCTACAAACATCACTGTAATTGCGCCGATCTGAAACCGATCGTCAGTTTTCATTGATTTCGTGCGATCCGGATCGATGAAACCTCGTGATTCCATCCATGGTTCACTGTCTCCAGTCTGTGCCGCAAGCACAACGCCAGCTGGTGCGTATGGCTCATGCCATTTGTCAAATGCCTGCCGGAGATCTTCGACTGAAATGCTCGCTGTCGGTACGGATGTTTCTGTGGGCGAATCAGATCCGGTACTACAAGCGCCAGCTACTGTGCCTGAGATTAGGAGTGCCAGTAATATAGAAACGAGAGCCTGCGGCTTCGTCATTGATCACCTTTTCGTCGTTCATAATGGCTCGCAGCGTTGAGTTCCAATCATACGGGCGATGAGGATCTTATACATCCGTAGAAATACGGGATTCTGCATACCTAGTGGTGTGGCCTCATGGGAGTTGAGATGGACTTCAAGATGTTCATATGGGCACTATGGCTTCGACGCCGCTGAGTTCGGACGTCTCCCACGTCACAGATCGTGGAAGCCAGCAATGGCAAGACTCTCGCTCAATGGGGATAGAAGATACGGACACGGACGAGTTCGAGTAACCTGCCGTGACCGCGTCCGTCGATCATCGGATGCGGGACACGATCGGCCTCGGTCTCGTCGGATCGTTTGTTGATGAGGACAGTGTAGTAGGGTAATCGAGCGCGAATCAGCGCACACGCTCATGTAACTTCTGTATACTCGATGATCTACACCCGCCTACCTGGGAGATGGTGAATGATCGACTAACAACCAGACGAAGCTCGCGCGTTGGCCGTCAGGTCCAGCGTCACTTGCCAAGAGGTTGTTATGTTGCTCAATGTTTCCCAGATTTCCTATTCATTTGGTCCAATCCAGGTTCTCGATGAGATCTCTTTTCACCTGAATCCAGGGGAGCGAGCGGGGCTCGTTGGCGCGAACGGCAGCGGCAAGACAACCCTGCTCAGACTCATCGCTGGCGATCTGGAGCTCCAGACCGGAACCGTGTCTATCGCGCACAGCGCTATCGCTGGCTACCTTCCCCAGCGGGCGCCGGCCGTTGATCCCGGCACGACGATCGATGATCTGATCTATCAATCGCTTGGCGATCTCGAACAGATCCAGGCACGGCTACGAGACTTGGAAACGGCGATGGCCGATCCCGACGCCGACTTCGACGCGATCACTGCTGAATATGCTGACCTGAGCGAGCGTTTCGAGGCGCGCGGGGGCTACGATCTCGATCATCGCATCGAAATCGTCCTGGCCGGGTTGGGACTGGCTGGTTTCAATCGGGATCGGGAGTTTCAGACCCTCTCCGGCGGCGAGGCGATGCGGATCATGCTCTCGATCCTGCTGCTCCAAGCCCCGGATATGTTGCTGCTCGATGAGCCGACGAACCACCTGGACTTCGCCAGCATCGAGTGGCTGGGCGATTACCTGGCCGGGTATCGAGGCGGCATCCTGGCAGTCTCCCACGACCGGCATTTTCTCAACCGCACTGTCAATAGCATCCTCGCCATCGACGAGCACGATCATCACCTGCGTCCTTACACTGGCAACTACGACGACTACCGGGCAGTGCGCGAACGAGAGATCGCCGACTACGAGGCGGCCTACGCTGCCCAGCAGGCTGAGATCAACGAACTCCGCCGTGCGATCAATGCAACTCGCTCCAGTCTCGACCGCAAGCCACCGCCCCGGCGCGACCCCGACAAGAGCATCTACAACGCACAAGCCCAACGAGCCGAGACAACCGCTGGCAAGACGATCGGCTGGATGCGTGAGCGGCTGCGACGAATCGAAGCTGATCCGCTACCCCGTCCTCCGGAACGTATCGAAATCAGCACCAATCTCGGTGAGGAAACGCTGCAATCGACAGAGATTGTACGGCTGCGCGATGTCTCGAAAGCATATGACGACAACGTCGTTCTCTCCGGTGTCGATTTCACTCTGCGCCGGGGAGAAACGGTCGTCATCATCGGCCCGAATGGCGCAGGCAAGACGACGTTGCTCGATATCATCTGCGGGAGGCTGTTGCCGGATTGTGGTGAAGTGGTAACTGCTCCTACGGCCAGCATCGCCTATCTCGATCAGCACGCGCGCCTGATTGATGAGGACCAGACCGTTCTCAGCGTCTATCGCGAAGGGCTTGTCGAGTACGAGCATCATCTGATCAGCGATCTCCTCCGGCACGGCCTGTTTCAATTCGATGACCTGGGCAAGAAGGTTCGAGAACTGAGCATGGGGCAGCGACGCAAGCTCCAGATCGCCAGGATGATTGCTGGGGGATACAACCTGCTGGTCATCGACGAACCGACGAATCACCTCAGCCTGGATGTGCTCGAGGAGTTCGAACGCGCATTGCGAGCCTACCCGGGTCCGGTGATCGCTGTCTCCCACGATCGTTGGTTCATCGAGCACTCCGGAGGGAGAGTCTGGGAGCTGCGAGAGGGACTACTGATCGAGCACCACGATGAACCGGCCAGAGTGCTTGCACAACTCCAGCAGCCAAATGAGCCCGCCGGAGTCTGATAGATTGGCGCACTCCCGGCTCGGTTGCTGGGTCGTGTAAGTCCTATCCAAAATGCAGAGTTAAAGGCGGCATGTTGAAATGACGACAGCCCTCGATGTAGGGGCGAACCTCGTGTTCGACCGCGTACGCAAGCGGCTATGAAGTCGGGCGAAGATGAACGTCGTCCCTACGAGGTGACGCAATGAGTTATCCGTGAAGCCAGGCATTCGGCAATCCGGCGCCGTTAGGTCAGGAAGACCAGGTAGACGTAGATCGTAGAAACGACGAGCGTCAGCAGGGTGATCGGCATGCCTTCTTTGGTGAATTCCATGAAACTTATCGGTTGTCCGTGACGCTCCGATAGCCCGGCGCCAACGACATTGGCCGATGCGCCAACAAGCGTTCCGTTGCCTCCGAGGTCAGCTCCCAGCGCGAGCGACCACCAGAGCGGCAGCATCTCGGGGCTTGTCGCGAACTCATCAAGCGGCATATCGGCAAGCTCGGGAAACAGCGCCCTGCCAACCGCGAGACTCAATGGGATCAGCGTCGTCACTGCCGGAATGTTGTCAACGACCATCGAAAGGATCGCCGCGAGCCAGAGCAGAGCAAGAATCGTCAATGTCGGATCGCCACCAGTGAGTTCGACGACTTCCACGGCGATCCTATCGAGCAATCCGACATGTTCGATGCCACCGACCAGCACGAACAGGCCGGCAAAAAAGAAGATCGTTGGCCATTCCACTTCGTTGACCACATGATGGATGTCGATCCGGCTAATCAACAGCAAGACGGCGGCACCAGCAAGTGCGACTGTCGCGGCTTCGAGATGCAGCGCGCCGTGGAGGAGAAAACCAATCATCGTAAATGCCAGCACGATTGCAGATTTCCGCAGCAGTGGGTAGTCCGTAATCCGTTCGGTCGCGGCTGACGCGATGACCTGCGAGCGTAGGTCTTCGCTCGGGTTGGGGATGCTGCGAAACCTCAGAGCCCAGATCGCGATGACCAGAGCGAGATTGATCAGCACGATTGGCGTCATGTTAATCGCGAAGTCAAGGAAGGTCAGGCCGGTGGCGCTTCCAATCAGAATGTTCGGTGGATCACCGATCAGCGTTGCCGCGCCACCGATGTTGCTGGCAATGATCTGGGTGATCAGGAATGGTTTTACCGGTATTCCGAGTAGATCCGCGAGCGCGATCGTCACCGGAACGATCAGCAGAATAGTCGTGACATTATCGAGAAACGCCGAGGCGACCGCTGTGATCAACGACAACATGACCATCATCGGGACGATGCGGCCGCCGGTCCATTTCGCGACCTGAAAACCGATATGCTCGAAGACCCCGGTGCGCCGGACGATCGCGACCAGCACCATCATCCCGATCAACAGACCGAGCGTGTTGAAATCGATCGATTCGATGGCGATTTCCTGGTCGATGACCCCGGAGAGGACCATGGCCAGCGCACCGATGAGGGCGACCTTGGTGCGGTCGAATTTCTCGGTGACGATGACTGCATAGGTAGCCACGAATATGATCGTGGCCAGCGTCATATCACTGATTGGCATGGGTCAATACCCTCTGTCCCCCGATTGCTTCCCCAGAAATCCCCAACCCCAGAGGATTCTCAACCCAATTGACTGGTGTGTCCAGTTTGCCAGTGATCGATCTTCGTCACTCGCACTTTGAAGTATAACGAAAGGGTTTGACTGGAAGTTTTGAGCGGGGACGGGAACGCCTGGCGGCGAACGATGGCTGGCGTCCCGGAGAGACTAACTGCTCTCGATCCAGATGGGCGTTAGGCCCGGTACGCCCTGCCGGTCAAGTTGTATGACGCGAGTGCTTGCATTCTGAGCCCGGGCCAGGTCCACGGTAGATGGATGACAGGTGAAGACCAACACCTGATGGGTGGCGGCAAGACCGGTCAGCGCACGCATCGCCTCGGCTGCCCGGTCCGGATCGAAGTTCACAAACACGTCGTCGATAAGCACCGGCAGCGCCTTGATCCGCGTTCCAAACTCGCGAATCAGCCCGATGCGCAGCGCTAGATAGGCCTGCTCACGCGTTCCACGGCTCATTTCAGCGACGGATACGTGCTTGCCATCCCGCCCGATCGCGACGATATCCTCGTGATTTCCGGCCATAACCAGGCGGTGGTACGCGCCCAGGGTCATCGCGTCGAAAGCATCGCTTGCTTCCCGGAGCACCGCCGGTTGCCGTTCGTCTTCATAGATGCGCTGGGCCTCGCGCAGGAGCGATCCGGCGACGACATTCACCGCCCACTCGCGCGCGTGTTCCCGCAAGCGGGTCAGCAGCACCTCTTTGCGGGTCATAAGTTCGGCGTTCAATGTATCTGTTTCAAGCTGTTGGAGCCGTTCATCGAGCCTGCCACGCTCAACGAGCAACTCGTCACGTTGTCGCTCGAATGCGTCGCGAGTCTTGGATGGGTGAGCGGAGCTCTCCCCCTGCAAATCAAGCTGTGACGCAAACAGCGCCCATTCTGACGTGGCCTCGTTTAACTCCCGGGTTGCGCTTTCCAGATCGTTGTCTGCTCGTTCCATCTGGAGCCGGTGATCTGCCAGGAGGCGTTGGAGCCGGTCGATCTCAGGCCGCGAGGCTTCAGCACTTTCGATCATCGCGAGCGCGCGTTCCAGCCGGTCAATTTCCAGATCGACAACATCAGGATCGATGCCGATCACCTGCGCGGCGCGGATGAAACGACCCACCTCCTCGCGATGGGTGCGTTCGAGCTGCAACCAGGCCCGCCGCTGGGATGTGTTGGCGCGAGTATGTGTGAGCGCCACGAGAATCAGCGTTATCGCGCCAAGAATCGCTGATGCAATTCCTGCCACAATAATTACTGGCTGCCCGATGAATGCCCCCACCAACACCTGAAGCATTGCGCCGAAAATCAGGATTGCCAGCAGCACCGGCGCGCGCGGAATGCTCGAGCGGTTCACGGACTGCTGGTAGACCTCGATCATCCTGCGGGTTGCCTGGAGCCTCGCCCAGGTTTCGCGCAGTTCGTCGATCTGGAGACGCAGCGTGTGTGAGTCCATCGCTGGCAATGGATTCTCGCTGGTTCGAGCTTGCAGTCTTCCTACGGCTGAAGCCGTCTGTTCGAAGCAAGCTCGTGCTTCATCAAAGGCATCGAGCGCGGCGATGTGCGCTCGATGCCCTGTCATCAGGCGATGATCACACGCATCGATCGTGTCAAGCGAATGCTCGATTGATCGCAGGTCGTCCGCGATCCGATCTCTCCGGTCACACAGCTGGTAGTACCCTTCGAGCAACGCCCGCGTTTGAGCCAGTTCCCGATCGATCTCTTCGAGTTCGCGGAATATCTGAGCGACTGGTTGCACACGCCCACGCGGGAGGAAGATCTCGCTGGCCTCTCGCTGGAACCGGATGGCCGTCTCCGGGAGTTTTTCCGCGCCGAGTCCAGCCGCGTAAATCCGGCCGCTGATGGCATCAGCCGGTAACGACTCGATCGACTGCAATTCATCGATACCGAACGCGAAGATGGTTTGAAAGATGCCGGAGGTAACATTCCCGAGCATCTCATTGAGCGTCATGTCATCGCCTGCTTCGCCATCCGCGAACATGACCCGTGCAGCCCCGCGCTGCTCATCACTGTGGCGCTCGACGATGATGCGTTCGCCATCACGGTTACGCAACACCAGCCGGCCGCCGTGACGCGCCCCGGACAGCGCCGGAATCCATTCGCTTGAGCCTCTCCGGGGAAAGCCGAAGAGCATCGTCCGGATGAACGCGTGCAACGTGCTTTTGCCCGCCTCATTTGGTCCGTGAATGACCGTCAGCCCACGGGAGAATGGTCCGAACACCTCGCGATCGAAGCGGCCAAAACCATCAATCTCAATGCTGTCGATTCTCATCGCGGGGATTCCAGGACGCCGATGATCCGGCGCTCGCTTTCGGCCACGATCTCGATAAGATCTTGATCGCGTAGGCCGGCATCTTTGAGATAAGGGCGCAGGCGCGCATCAGCGAGAAGCGGGGCGAGATCATGCCACAGTTTGTTTCGTTCGTCCTCATCGACCAACAGCCTATCGGTGAGTTGAAGAACGGTTGCCAGGAAATCCCCCGCCTCGCGTCGGGTTTCGCGGTCAAGCGAGGGCCCGGTCTGGGCGGTGGCCCGATCACACCAGGCGAACTGCGGCTGATCCCCGAAACGGTCGTTCAGATGGTCGACGAGATCTCCAAGAATGCGACCATTCGTCAGGCTTTCGTGGAGTGGTCCGTTGCCGGTGATGTTTGTGCGATAGATAAGTGGGCGCTGGCCGGCGTCTGCCAGTTCGTCTGTGATTCGTTCCACCACCGCATCGTGCAGCGCCTGCTCCGATTCGAGATCCTGTATCGTGACGTCAATCTGGCTCCAACGGATTGTGTCAACTGCCTTGAACTGAGACCGGATTGCCAGCCCATCATCCACCTCAACCAGATGGACGCCGCGCGGTCCGGTTTCTCTGGGATGGAGACCCTGCGGGTTTCCAGGATAGACGATCGCCGGGTGGCGCTCGCGCAGGACCTGCCGTGTGTGGATGTGGCCGAGGGCCCAGTAATCGAAGCCGCTGGCTGCCAGGGTAGCGACGGTCGTCGGGGCGTAGGTGGCGTGCTCGCTTGCCGCGCCCACATTGCAGTGCAGCAGGCCAATTGCGAACCGGGCATCTGGTGGCCGGGTGAAGTTCGCAGCGAGGTCGGCTGTCACGTTGGACTGTGGAAAGCTGGCCCCGACAACCGCAACCTCTTCCAATCCGTGAATCGGGACACTCTCGATGCCGGCGCTGAACTGGTGGGCCGATGGTGGGAGACGCAGCCGGGCGGTCCAGCCGTCGAGTGGATCGTGATTGCCGTGGCAGATGAAGCTCTGGATTCCGGCAGCGTCTAGCCGCTCCAATCCCTCGATGAACCGGATCTGGGCACGCAGGCTACGGTCCGCGCTGTCGTAGATATCGCCGGCAACCAAAAGCGCATCAACCTGCTCGGAAATGCAGAGGTCGACGATTCGATCAAATGTGTTGAACGTCGCTTCCCGCAGTGGTCCCGCGATCGCCGGGCTAACAGCGCGCATCCCCTTGAACGGGCTGTCCAGATGTAGGTCGGCTGCGTGAACGAACCGGACAAGGCTCATGCAAAGCACTTCGATCCAATGTGTACGTACACCCTTTCACAGGATGATACCACTGGATCGAAGTGCAATCACACCAAATTCAACGGCAAAGCTGGATCTCGCCTACTCTAGCGACAGAATACTCTCCAACGTCTGACCATTGACATAGATCTGAACAGCACTCACATCGGGGAAGGCCAGGACCGTTTCCTCAAGCTGCGCCTCGATGCGTGGATGATCGCAGACGCCAGCAATCGAATACGTGCCACTCATCTGCACCGTCGCGAAACCGTTCTCGACCGTGACCGAGTCGACGGTCACATTCCAGTTGTAGAGCGCCGTTGAGAGCCCAGATTCGCCAAATTCAGGACCGGGGATAGCAAGCAACGCCTCCAGCGCTCCAGTGATCGGGTCTGCATTCGCCGGTATCGTACGAGTAATCGGCACCAGGCTATCGCCGCAACCGATGAGCTCCCCGCTCTGACCGTTGTCGCCGATTGCGACGAGAAAGACCGAAACGTCCTGCGTCTCGGGCTGGCCGTAGCGCCACTGGTAGTAGTGCATCCCGACGTTGCCGGCCTCGACCTGCCAGCCTGGTTCGTTCGTCGGGGTGTAGGTCAGGCAGCGCCGCTCGAAGCATTGGAATAGGACGTCCTTATCGACGCCGCCAACTGGAACTGTCGTCCAGTAGGCTTCGGTAATCGGGTATCCCGTTGCATAGAATGCGTTCGGGAAAAGCAGGCCGACGTAGGTCATGCCGCCGTCGGTCACCAGCCCGGTCGAGTTCATGAAGTCCCAGAATACCGACGCGACGGTGTGGTTCGTCGGGCTGATTATCTCGACGGCCGTGACCCCGGCGTTCGCAAAGGCCGGGTTGCTGCCGATCTGGCCGGCGGCGTTGACCGTCGCTGTGATAGTTTCCTCGGAACTGAGTGGAGGTTCGTTAAGTAGCATCGCGACCGTCGCATAGGTCGGCGAATTCGGATGAGCGATCTGATCGCCGGCAACGTTCCCTAAAGCCGGTGGATGTGCTTCGAACGTGTTGTCGCCGAACTGCATCTGGCCGGTCACCATCTCCACAACGAGCAATCCGTTGGTGACGTACCAGAGGTCGTTAACCGGCGCGTCCGGGTGAGTGATCTCCATCCGGCTCTTGTCGAAGTACTGGACCCTGCGCAGGCTGTTGGGCGATTCGGCATAGACCTCATCGATGCCAGCGGTGTTCGGTCCCGGTCCCCAGACCCAGGTGCGGTTTACCAACTCCTCGGCGACCGGCAAGTCCGTGTGCATCCATCGTTGGTGGAATGGTTCCTGATCGAAGGTGATCGCGAGCGCCGAAGCCGGGCTAATCAATGTCAACAGCAGGCCGATGATCGCAGCTATTGGTAGTAACCGTCGTAGCATCAGGCTGTACATCCCTTCTGGTTCCGGCAAGGCAACACTTGCCCTGCTATTCTCGCTTTCACACATACACTATTGTAGACGTATGCACGCCTGCGGAGGTTCTATGCGCCTCGATCAGGTGTTCGCGAAGAACTCATCACGGCAAGTCTCATCATCGAACAAGGGGCACTAGCCGTATCAGGGTAGAAATTTGCCTTTGACTGGTTATCATCGAGATATTGACGACGAAGTAGTCAACGCGTCACTCCTCATTGTCCTCCTGTAATGGCGTTCCCAAAGAATCTGCGTAAGTGTGGAAGAGCCAGGTCGCTCCGCTCGAACGCTTCAAGATGCCCGAGGCTACGAAGGACGACGAGCGTCGCGTCGGGGATGTAGTCCGCTGCTTCTGTCGCTTGCTCGTAAACAGATGGGTCCTGCTCGCCCGTCACAATCAACACCGGCATCGTCAACTGCCGCACTTCATCTTCCAGTCCCGGCTCAGCGAGATTCGCCTCCATCAAGGCCGCAAGGCCGAGCGGGTCGTACGCTTCCAGTTCCCGACGCCAGGCTTCGTTGAGACCCTCTCCATAGAGCCCGCCCAGATGGTTGATGTAGGCTTCTGTACCCTGCTTCAGAATCGAAATGCGGGCTTCCAGCCCAGGCGGTCTCCGATTCAACGGGTAGGCGCCTCCGACTGCGAGCGCCGCGACACGTTCAGGCGCAAAGATTCCCAACCCGAAGCCGAGTCGTCCACCCATCGAGTAGCCATAGTAGAGCGTCCGCCCAACACCGGCATCATCGAGCACGCCGACGATGTCGCTAACCATGCGCGGCGTGGCGTAGGACTCCGCGTCGTGCGGGCCCTCGCTCTTCCCGTGCGCACGGGCGTCGATGAGCAACAGGCGATATTGATCCTTCAACGCGTCTACATAGCCAAAACGATGCCAGGTATCGCTGGATTGGCTCAGACCATGGAGTAGCGCCAGCGGCGGTCCGGAGCCGATGTCTTTGTAGTAGATGCGGACTGCGTCATCGGGATTGGCTGCACAGGGCATTGGTGGCGACTTCCTTCCGACCTCGTGAATAACTACGTCCGTATGATTGGTCTTCGTTCCCGTGCCAGTCGTTCCAGCAACTCCGCCGCGTAGTCGAGTCCCGGCAGCGCCTGGACATCGTCGCGGAATCGTTCGGCGTTCACTCGATAGCTTGAATCTTCGAGGACGGTGCGAACTGCTTCCCGAACGCGCTCATGAGTACGTTCATCCGGATTGATGATGATACCCGCACCGATCTGACGGACTCGTTCGGCATTGTCGATCTGATCGTCGCCCAATGGTATGGCAACCAGAGGTAGACCATTCATTAGCGTGACGAGCGTCGTACTCAGTCCGCAATGACAGACCACAGCGTCGCAATGTGGAAGTAGTAGAGAGTGGGGGATGTATCGTTCGACGAAGACGTTCGAGGCGCCTGGATCGACCTCCGCTGGATCACGGTTTCTGCCAACGGTGAGGATGACATTGTACGGCTCACCCGCCAATCCTTCGGCCAAAGCCTCAAACGCTCCTGGAGTTCGGCTACCAATAGTGGTTCCAAGCGTGCCGTGAACTGTCGGGCGGTTGGGGAGAGTGGCAAGCCAGTCCGGTAACGATTCGTCCCCAGATTGGTCAAATGGTGTTGGGCGGACGAGATGCGATACAGGATGCAGATAGTCATCGGGCAGTAGCAGCGAGGATGAGAGAGGCACCAGATCAAGAAACCGATAGAGAGCGGATGCATCAATTTCGCTTAGTAACCCAAGCTCGCGTCGGATCTCCTCCAACGGTTGATCGACAATATCGGCCAAATGGCCGGGCGACCATAGAAATGGCGCTCCGGCGGTCGCATGAGGAATTCCTAGTTCCTCGCCGATGATGCAACCCCCGAACTCACACGGTTCGCGAACGATGAGATCCGGCCCCCACGATGCAGCCACCGTGAGAAGATCTCGCGACATTGTGAGGGCCGACTGTCCGAAAAAAAGCTTCTGGAAACGTAGCGTCTCTTGTTCGGACTCGCCCGCATCAGGATGCTCGCGTTGAATCTCGGCCATGATTTCGGGCAGTCTTCGGAACTCGCCGGCCAGAAAGTAGCTGAGACCTTGTGTCTCTACTACCGACTGCACATTATGGAACGCCCTCGCTGCAGCAAAAGCAACTTCGTGACCAGCTTCTTTGAGCGCCAGCGCATACGGTATCAAGGGGTGGAAATGACCAGAAAAGGGCTGCGTTGTGAACAGAATTCGCATTGGTGTCCCCTCCGATTAGCTGAAAGGCACTCGGCCGACCGTCACGACGTGGCCACCGCAGTAGCTGAAGTGCGGATGGTTGACCAGGGCATTGTCCGAAGTGGAAGATTGCTGTTGTTCCAGCCACTCCCTCGCGCCCTCCGACAGGTTCGGATCGTCGGCGAGTCGGGCTGAGGCCATGGTCGTTATCATGTTGCCCAGGAACTGGTGCTGGATCGGCGCAAGAGGTGTGCTGAATTCAGAGACGACAGTCCGTTGGGAGACATCTTCCAGTCCGGCCTCGCGAAAGAAGAACAGGTTCTGACGCGAATGCAATGCTCCCGGGATACGGGGAGGTATAGGTGGGAGCGGGGTCAGTTCCCGGAGAAGCTCCATCGGCAGCGGGGTGAACGGCGGCCGGGCATCCGATTCCTTGGCTGCGATGAGCCCGCCCGGTCGAGTTACGCGTTGTAGTTCGCTCAGCACCGGGGGCAGTTCATCGTCGACGAAACACATCAGGACGTTGGCAAGCCAAATCGCATCGACCGTGTCGTTCGCCAAGGGGATGTCGAGGATGCTGCCCTGGAGCGGCTCGACCGGGCACGGTTGCGGCGACGCTTCCAGCCGCTGCCGGACGGCTTCGATATTCTCCGGCGCATGGTCGAGCGCGATGATCTTGCCCTCTTCCCCGACCAACTCGGAGAGGTAAGGGATAAAACTACCGCTACCGCAGCCGGCGTCCAACACATGCCAGCCCGGCTCGATCCCGACCGACTGGACGTTTTGGACGTAGTTCTCCCGCTCGGCCTCGAAGTGGACGTCGAGCCAGGTCGCATCGGTCGCGTGCTGACCGGTTGATGTCGTGTGCTCGAACACCATGCGACGTGCCTCTATTCATCTGTCGCAACACAAAAGCTTGCCTGCGCCTGACCGTCAGACAGTAGATGCCTTACGTGCTCAATAGTCCGCGTACATGACCTGATGGCTGCCACCTTACTCGACTGTTGAGATGGGTGTCCACAAAGTCTGAGGCTTTTTCAAGCACACACGGCTAGTTTTGTGGCAGATTGCCATGCCAGGTGCCTTGAAGGCCCCGTCATTCTTCCGGATACGAGCCCGCGCTCAGATCGTGCCAGCCTGGGTTGTTCTCCTCGCTCAAATCGATCTTCTTCCCCCGCCGCCAACCTTTGAGCTGGCGTTCCCGGTCCATCGCTTGCTGAACGTCGGCGAACTCTTCGATATGAACCAGGCGGTTGACGTTGTATCTGGATGTGAAACCCAGCATGAGCTTATGCCTGTGTTCGTAGATTCTCCGTTCCAGATCGTGGGTCATCCCGATGTAGAGCACCCGTGAGAGACTGGCGAGGGTGTAGACGTAGTAGCTGTGTATCGTTCTTATTCTTTCTATCTGACACCAAGCTCTTGCTCGTAGATCCTTCGACTTCGCAAAGCCTCCGCTCGGGATGCCAATTGTGGGACTTTGACTCAGGTCCGGGATTACGGTCGATTTCGTACCATGATCTCACTACTAGGTTTCACAGAGTCGCATTGAGGATGAGACCCAGCCAGTTCTCTACATGGCATCCCGAGCGGAGGCTCGGCGGAGTCGAGGGATCTACGAACGACACTCTGGTGATTCGAGCATGGAAGTCGTCCACCGCATCCCGACTAATTCCTGGTCTCTCTTCCCTAATCCTTAACGCCTAGATCTTCCCCTCCCGCGTCAGCTGGACGATCGGAGTGCTCAACGCCAGTTCATCGTCAACCGTCGCAGCCTGGAGTTCGGCGGAGGCGGCTACGACATCGCGATGGAGCTGGGCGACGTCGACGCTGGTGAAGTGGCCGTCGCGATAAATCACGTTGCCAGCGACCATCGACATGACGACGTTGCGGCCGGTCTCGGCGTAGACGAGGTTGGGGACGAGGTTGCGGGCCGGCTCCAGGAGTACCGGCGAGAGCGGTGGCCTGGTCAGGTCGAGCATGATCAAGTCGGCTTCTTTGCCCACTTCGAGGGAGCCGACACGGTCGCCGATGCCGAGGACGGTCGCGCCCTCGATCGTCGCGCTACGGAGCGTTGACCAGGCGGGCATTGGCAGCGGACTGGTTGCGGCGATCTTGGCGTACATCGCCGTGGCCCGCATCTCACTAAACATGTTGTGCGAGTTGTTGCCGGGCGCCTGATCGGAGCCCAGGCCAGCGATACCTCCATGTTCCTTGAAGAGCGCGATCGGCGGCATAACGCCATCGATGATCCCGATCGAGTTCGAGCAGCAGACCATCCGCGCGCCACTCCTCGCAACCATCTCGACCTCGTCGTCGGTCGCCGTCGAGAGGTGGACGGCGATCAGGTCCGGCCCCAGCAGCCCGATCGAGTCGAGGAAGGGGATCGCTCGCAGTCCATAACGTTCCAGCGTCGCGTTGTTCTCACGCGGGTCCTGGGCGACGTGGAGGTGCATCAGCGCACCGCGCTTCTGCGCCTCTTCCTGGATCGCCAACAGCATCTCCTTAGAAAGGAAGTCAGCTGCGTGCGGCCCGAAGATGATCTTGATCCGGCCGTCGTCGTAGCCATCCCATTCGTCGTGGAGATTCTTCTCGGCCTGGAAGGTGCGCTGAAAGGTCTCTTCATCGAGTGGCGTCGGGTCACCCGGCTTCCAGCCCTCTGCAATCCACTGCTTGCGGTTGGCCCAGTTGAGGGCGCTGATGCCGTTGCAGAGGACACCCCGGCTGCCCATCTGGAGATGCGACTGGATCAGGTCGTTCATCGGGCGGTTGTAGTCGCCGAAGGTCGTCGTGCCGTTCATGACGCCCTCGATCAACGCCAGCATCGTCCCGAGCGGCGCGTGCTTCGGGTTACTGTGGCGGAGCATTGGCGCATAGGCTGACGCCATCCAGGTCTCGACTTCCTGCGCCCAGCCGCGGCCCAGAACCGCTGACGAGTGCACGTGAGCGTCGACGAGACCGGGCATCACCAGCCGGTCGGTGGCATCGATAATCTCCTTCGCGTCACCGTCGACTTCGTCGCGCGGCCCGACGGCGACAATCGTCTTGCCTTCGATAGCGATTGCGCCATCCTGGACAAATCCGGCGCCGTCTCCCTGCATCGTCAGCAGTTGCCCGCCGGTAATCAGTATGTCGTACATCGTTAGGTCTCCTGTATCTTGTTTTCTATCCCTGCGCATCAGTCTGGCACGCGCGAAAACGCTAGCATGTTCAGCCAGGCGCCCGCCTCGCCCGAGCGCGTGGCGCTCCACAGGCAGTGATGAGTGATTGGAAACGGAAGCATGCAGCCCTGGATCGCAGTGCCACTCGGAATCTTTCTGATCTTCCTGGCGGTGTGGGATATCCTACTGACGTTGATGACGGCAACCGGCCGGGGACCACTCAGCCGCCAGCTCATGCGCCTCGCCTGGCGCGGAATGCGCCCTCTGGTCCAGCACTCCCGTCCCTATCGCGAGATTGTTGGACCGCTGGCGTTCATTGGTGTGATCGGCCTTTGGGCGATATTGATGGTGAATGGCTGGGCGCTGATCTACTGGCCGTTCTTGCCCGGCGAGTTTCTCGTCGATTTCGGTCTCGATCTGGAGCGCGGTAGTCCTGACAACCTTCTTGCAGCGATCTACTTTTCGATGGTGGTGCTGGTAACGCTGGGATTCGGTGACATTGTTCCAACCGCTCCCTGGCTGCGAATACTGGTGACGATTCAGGGGCTGGTCGGCTTCGGATTGCTCACCGCGGGCATCAGCTGGTTTCTGTCAATCCACCCGGCAATCACCAGACGGCGCAGGTTGGCGCATCAGATCTCGCTGGCGCGAGAAGCGGAGCGAGATTCCAATGTGCGTTGGGATTCCGATGCGATAGTTGAGCTTCTAGGGTCTTTTTCGTCCCAGCTTATCGACCTGCATAGCGACCAGATCCAATTCCCGGTGATCTACTACTTCCGCGACGCCGACCCGGCTGGCGAGCTTGCTCCGAATCTACGCTACCTCCTGGAGCTGGCCGGGCAGGCACAGGATGAATTCGGGGAGGCAGGTAGCTCGATCGACCTCCATCAACATATGTTGCGTCGCGCTGTCCACGATTACGTGCAAACAATCGCATCTCAGTTCCTGGACATAGGGGAAGAGGATATCGAACGCGGTCTGGAAGCGATCTCCGAAGACCGGATGTAGTGGCGGTAAGAAGATAGAAAGGACGGGGTCTAGACCCCGTCCTTTCTATATCTCGGCCCGTATTCGCCCGATTAGAGCAGAATCAGAAGAAGCAAGATAATGACAATGATGGTCAACAATCCACCACCGATATAAAGATTCATCACCGATCCTTTCTATCTACGGCCGGTTGGGCGGATTCGCCGACCGGGCCTCTAAAACCGGATTACGGCTCGGAAGTCGGCGCGATCTCGTTAATCGCTTCCTCCGCGCCTTCGAGCTCCACGAAGCCGAGCGCCCAGAGCAGGATGACGAAAAGGAATGCCGCCAGGACGACGCCTACCGGACTGACCCCCCAGCCCCGGCTATAAGGCCAGGCCGGAATAGCGGCAATCATCGCGAAGAACAAGACGATCAGCAGGACTGCCCAGAGCGTCATCGTTTGCGCCTAACCCCATGCGCCCCGAAACCCTAATTCGACCAGTACGGCGGCTGGCCGTAGTACTCATAGACGCTGGCGGCCTAGGAGCGGTCTGCCGTGTTGGGCCAGTTGTCCTTGTCGAACCCTGGCGCTTTCTCTAGCTTCTCGCGGCTGACATCAAGAATGAACTCATGATTCGGAGCATCCAGTGCCAGTGATTCTATTGGTACAGCGAAGAATTTGTCGCCGATCCCCAGGAAGCCGCCGAAGGAAAGCACCGCATAGGCGACGCGGTTGTGATCGAGGTCGATCATCAACTCTTCGATCTTGCCGAGGTCTTCCCCAGCCGCGTTGCGCACCGTGTCGCCGATCATTGTCTGAGCGGAGAGAACGTGCGGTTCGAGTCTTGGATCGAGTTTCGTGGTAGCCATAATCTACCGCGTCCTTTCGTTTTCCATCTTCAACATTCTGAGCGCCAGCCGTGGCGTCTCAGTGCTATCCAATGGTAGGGAAACCGATTCGTGTTTGATATGCATCAAGGCATACCTGCACGGTACAGTTGCGGTTACGACGGCCATATGACGAGCAATGTGGCGAGCATGCTGTTTTCACCGCAACATCTCAGGAAGCCTCTTGCGGTAAGCAGCAGCCGCGTGCTCGCACCCCCGGCACGATGCCGCCGATCTTCGCGGCCATGCGTGGGGCATGGTGGCGAAGCGTGGGTGAGGAAGCGTCCGTGAGAAATCCTGATCTGTTCAACCGCCTCGTGAACCTCGTCCGTCGGGTTGAGCCTGGAGGTTTCGGCCAGAACTGCTTCACCGTTGGCGATTTCTACTTCCGCTGGCAGACCGAAGCTGCCGGAATCCCGCAGCCAACAGTTCGTGTATGGGAGGGTGATGATGGGTCAGACCTTGGCTTTGCCTGGATGAGTGGGAACGACCTCCATATCGTGAGCCGTCGTGATGAGATCTTCACCGGAATGCTGGACTGGGGAGAAGCGATCGCTGGCACGTCTGGGCGGGGACAGCCCCTGAACGTGGTCGTTCGTCAGACCGCTGGCTACCTCCGCGAGGAGCTTGCGCGCCGGGGCTATCGGATCGCCGATCCGGTCCTGGTCCTGAGGTCGCACATGCTGGATTCAATACCACGTCGCCAGCCGCTGCCCCACAACTATCGACTCGCTGAAGGAGATAGCCAGGCAATGTCAGAAGGCTGGACGGACGCCTACCGGGAGGTGTTTGCCCCCGAGCCTATGCTGGTCGAAACCCGCAAGGCGGTGGAGCGTAGTCCAATCTACCGTTCAGATCTGGATCTCGTTGCTCTTGATGCATCTGGCGCTGTGGCGGCGTTCGTCCTGGCATGGTTCGACCCTGAGACAAATACGGGAACCTTAGAGCCGGTAGGTTGTTGTCCATCCCATCGCCGCCAGGGGCTTTCGCGCGCCCTCATGATTGAAGGACTGGATCGGCTGGCACTTCTGGGCGCGCGCCGGGCATTCGTTACGACGTCCCAAGCACGCCTGCCAGCGAACATGCTCTATGAATCCGTCGGGTTCAGCGGCGTTGCGAGGTATCAAACCTGGCTCGGGCCGGTCTAGCGCCCGGGTTCGACACGACAGGCCAGCGAAGCGCTGGAACTCGAATCACCATAACAGCCCGGCCAGAAAGCCCATTGCTTGCCGCCACTGTTCGTTCACACCTTTTGTGCCCCGGACTCCACCCGTGTCCTGTGCTGTGATGCATTGAGGTGGCGCGTCTGAGCATCAACACTAATAGGCAGAGATTCGGCTTGCGCCTGCCTCGTTGCATGCCAAGAACAGGCGCGCAGCCTGAGCGGTGTTGGCGTGTTGAAAGGTGTACCGATGGGTCTTATCCTGGCGATCATTCTCGTGCTTCTCATTCTTGCCGTTATCCCTGCCTGGCCGTATAGCCGGAACTGGGGAATAGCCCCGGGCGGCATTCTCGGCGCGATTCTCGTGATCGTGCTCATTCTCTTCCTGCTTGGCGCGTTGTAGAAGGTGGGCGATCAACGGGGATGACATTGACTGCGCCGGACAACCATGACTGAATACGAAGCGCTGGGGCGTATTGCGCTGGCGGCTCTGCTGGGGGCTATCGTCGGGTTCGACCGTGAAGCCCATTCCGGTTCGGCCGGGTTGCGGACCCATATGCTGGTCGCGCTCGGGGCGGCGACGTTCGCCGCTGTCGCCGTGCAAGTAGCGGATCACACTTCGTTGGAAGATCGCAGCGCGAATCTGGATCCAACGAGGATTCTCGAAGGCATCATCACCGGCATCGGGTTTCTCGGTGGAGCCATCGTCTTTCGAGAGGGCGGCCGCGCCCGCAACGTCACGACGGCAGCAGGGATCTGGTGTGTGACCGGCGTCGGAATGCTGGTTGGCCTTGGTCACTATATTCTTGGCAGCGGACTTGCGATATTCATCGTGATCATCCTCTACGTCCTGAAGATAGCCGAGCAGCGGCAGACGCGCCTTTGGAACGATGACATTGCCGACGATGTCTGCGAGGAGAAGTAACTCACTCGCTACCGAATTCGAAACTGTCTCCACCCCGCCTATTGGACAACCGGTACGAGTATCAGCTGCATCTCCATCGTGCCGTGATCATCGACCGCCAGAGCAATGCGCGTAGTAGGCGGTGTGATGTTGTAGTCAGAAAGCTCGATCTCCAGCGACCCGACCACCACGAACGAACCGCCAACTAGCTGCGCTTCGAGCGGAAGTTGGATCGGCTGAGTGATCCCATGAAGAGTCAGTTCTCCGGTCACAACCATCGAGTAGATTGCTCCCTCCGCTGGCTCGCCCCCCAGATCGATCGGATTGGTTAGCACGAACGTCGCTGTTGGGCAAGAGCCGGTTTCCAACCCACGATCGCGTAACGTCTGGTCGCGACGGTGGTCGTCACTTGCAAGTGCCTGCAAATTTGCTTCTACCGTGACGGTCTCCACAACTGAACCTGAAATGACGACTGTACCGGTGACGGATGAGGTCCGCCCGACTGCTTCAGTTTTGCCGATCGTCGCCAACTCCTCGCCAATACGATAGCCGACGAACGTGTCGCCACTTTCGGCTATGGTCCACATCGTTCTGGTTGGATCACCGTCTTTTTCCAGCGCGTTATCAGGGTTAGTTGGTGTGACTGAGACAACATCAACAGCATCCTTGGTCTCAGGCGAAGTGGGTGTCGCTTGTTCGCCTGTTGCGGTGTCCGCCGGCAGTGTGCTGAGCGACGCAACAGCTTCCGCGAGGGAGACCGGGGCTGGCGCACTATTGTGCAGGAACATCACCCAGATTCCGACACTGGCTGCGATGATGAGCGCCGCAGCAATCGCGATTGCTCCAATGATCTTTCCTTGTGTCAATTTCACCCTCCTCATCTTGCATGTCTTCCAGGCGATACAGCCAGTTGCCTGCGAGTGACGAAGAGGCCTGAGAAAGGGGGATACCCCTCCGGCCTCTTCGTCTGGTAGATGGAATCAGCCAGTGCTGTGTATTTGCTGTGAGCGATCTAAATGGAAGCTAGGAGTTCTCAACGTGGACCGGATGCTGTCATTGGGGCATCAATTCGAACTAATTTGCCCTTGTGCTAGCGGAGGCTCTGCTCGCCGCCCCATCGCCGAGGACCGGTGCGCCTTTTTGGGCCCGCGCAAGCGACACTGTAAACACCGCTCCTTCGCCAGCGTTGGTGTTGAGTCGAATTTCGCCGCCGTGGGCCGCGACAATCGAGGATGCGATTGACAACCCCAGACCTACTCCACCACTAGAGCGGGCTCGAGAAGAATCCGCACGATAGAAGCGATCGAATATTCGCTCGGCGTCTTCAGGCGAGATTCCAGGCCCCTCGTCGGATACGGTAATCTCCACAGATTCGGGGAGGGCCCGCACCTCAACGTGGACGGGTGTACTTGAAGGTGTGTGGATGCGGGCATTAGCAAGCAAGTTCTCTACTACCTGTTTCAGCCGATCGGCGTCACCAATGACGAAAGCTTCTTGATCATAGTCATAGCCAATTGGCTGTTCGGGAGCGCCGGCCCGGGCATCCATCACCGCGTTATCGACCAGTTCCACCAGGTCGACCATCTCGTGGCGCAGTGGCCGTCCCTGGTCGAGCCGGGCCAGTAGCAACAGGTCCTCAACCAGGTGGCCCATACGCGTACTCTCGGATTCAATGCGTTGCATGACTCGCCGCGTCTCTTCCGGCGTTGAGATGGCTCCGCTTCGACAAAGCTCGGAGTAGCCGCGTATTGAAGTTAGCGGTGTCCGTAATTCGTGTGAAGCGTCGGCGACGAACTGCCGCAGGCGTCGCTCGGACGCTTCTTTTGCGGTGAATGATGCCTCGATCCTGATGAGCATGGCGTTCAGCGCCCGGCCAAGCGACCCGACTTCGTTGTGCTCGTCCTCTACATCAACCCGCTGGGAAAGATCTCCGCTGGCGATGAGTCCAGCCGTCGTTATCATCGAGTCGATCGGCGCAAGCGAACGTTGGATGACCAACCAGACCAGACCTGTAATGACCAACAGCACGATCACACCGAGAATGCCGAGAATCAGAGTCAGGTTGCGGATCGTCGTCTCGACATCGCCGAGCGGTGCTGCGACGGCGTTAATCCTGCCCTGCGATCCCGACTGGAGCAACACGCGATACTCGGGGCCATTATTGACCGCGGCGGAGGTAAACACCTCTCCCACCCTGGACGCGAGTTCGCCCCGGTCATAGCTGGACAGATCGGGTAGCGGATCCGGGTCGTCGGGGTAGCCAGAAGGAACTACATTGGTGAAGTTGCCGTTGGGCTCGATAGTAAACGCGGCGGTACCGCGTTTGTAGAAGTCACCACCTCCCCCGTTGTCCTGGGTGTCTGAAACGCTATCGAGGTTGCTTGGACTAGCGGGTGATTTGCTACCGCCTTTGTCGTCGCGACCGTTCGGTCCAGATTTGGACTGGATCGCGAAGAGCGTATCGTCGACACGGTCGATCATGCCGGCGCGCGTGGCGCGTACAGCGACTACACCCGTCAGCACGAATGCTGCCGTTACCAGAACGCTGATCATGATAACCAGCCTGGCCTTGATCGACACGACCGCTATCCTTCATCAGTTCGCAACGAATAGCCGACTCCACGGATAGTCTGAACAAGCCTCGGCTCATGGTCATCGATCTTCTTCCGGAGATAGCTGATGTATGTCTCGACGACATTCGCATCGCCAGCGAAGTCGTACTGCCAGACGTAATCGAGGATCTGGTACTTCGAAACAACTCGTTCCGCATTGATCATCAGGTAGCGGAGCAGGCGAAACTCCGTCGGTGAAAGGTGAACGAGGTTGCCGTGGCGCCAGACGCGGTGTGCCTCTTCGTCCAATTCCAGATCGGCATAGCGGTGGCGGTTTGGAGTCGTCTCGCTCGCAGTCTGGTTACGGCGCAAGATCGCACGAATCCGAGCCACGAGTTCTTCGAGACTGAATGGTTTCGTGACATAATCATCCCCTCCCCGGATGAAACCCTGGAGCTTGTCGTCGTGGTCATCGCGGGCGGTAAGGAAGACTACAGGAACGGTGTCGCCGTTCGCCCGCAATCGCTGGCAGACTTCGAAACCGTCGAGTCCAGGCATCATCACGTCCAACACGATCAGGTGTGGCATAAAGTAGGATGCCTCTGTCAATGCTTGGCGACCGTTTGCCGCGATGGATACGTCGTAGCCGACGAAGCGGAGAGCCGTCGAGACCAGATCGGTGATCGACTCCTCATCATCAACGACAAGTATGCGTTGCTGCTGATTGACAACCTGGCCGGATTCCTCGAGTGTGTGCCAGTTTTGCATCATAAGGCACTCCGTTCCTTTGTTTCTTGACTATGTAACCATGTCTAGCTGAGAACTTGCTGAGAACCTTGTCCTGCAACTGGCGTAGAAATTCCCGCTGCCAGTGATGGTGGGACACCACCGGCAGCGGGATTGTCCTGTCAGATCGTCGACTTGGGTTCTACCTTAGATTGAATCGGTCGCGGCCTCCTCCTCGCTGTCCTGGTTGCAGCCCGGGCCGCCCCGCGTTGGGAAGCCCTGGCGGTCGACCAGTTCTTCAACTCTCTGATCGATCTGCGCAGCCAACTCGTCCGCGTGCTCCTGGGTCATCACCCCATCAGCAACGCGTTCGTCCAGGTTCTGTTGGACTGCGGAAGCGATCGCAGTGGATAGGTCGGCACGTGCGACACCCTGCTCAGCCGCGTAGCTGGCCAGGCTTGCTCCGTCCTGGAGAGCCGTGATAACTTCTTCATTGGTGACACCTACAAGCTCCGCCGTCACGGTAACCGCCTGATGGCCACCAGGCTCTCCCCTGTGCCTGAATTCCATTGTTCCGGGAACCTCGGTTGAAGGAGTCGTCTCGTCGCTCTCCGTCTGAGCGGCGACGAGATTCGGAATGAACGCTAGTGCAAGCAGCGCTCCCACAAGCAGCAGCACCCCACCACCTAGCAATCGGGGGAGGAGAGAAGATCGCGAATCGGTCATCATCGACACAGTCCTTTCTGATTCGACCGGTGAACCACGGCGTCCGTGCATCATGTCGTCACGAACGCTCTATCTACTCAACCAGCCGATTCTGGGAGTTCTCTGTGTGTTCGCTGGCGCGTTCGTAGGAATCACTGCGGCCGCCGCACGCTGCGAACAGGTCGGGAAGGTCAGAGGAGAGGTTCGGGGCGTTATCAGCGAATGCGGACATCGACTTTCGACAGACCGATCCGCACGATCAAGGAGAACCATCCAGTGTCAGCAGCTACATTCGTATCCGCCACAAGCGCGGAACGCGCCGCAGCCAATCGTTCTATGCGCTTCACAACCCACTCGATTGTTGGGATCATCGGACAACCCGGCCGGAGCGCCGGTTTGATCGTGTCGATGACGAGCGCTGGTATCGATCGTCAGACCATTGAAGTCATCCGCGACGACGGCACTGCCAGCAGCCCGCCGCGCCTGATCGAAAGAATTGCCCGGGCGCTGACCTGTCTCGGACCTGAGCGATCGCTGGCACGGAGCTATCGCCAGGGACTCGCGTCAGGCGCAGCTGTTGTCGTGGTGCGGAGGGTGCCGGCCGGTCAGCACGATGCTGTCTCACGGCTTCTGCAGGCGTAGGGCGGTCACTTCATCCACTGTTTCGGCCGCTTCACAGTGCGAACGATGTACCCGTAGTACACGACAGCAACGAAAGCAAGGAAGGGGGTCGATGAGGCCGCTCTTTCTCACTAACGTTGGCTTAGCCCCTATCCCTAGGAGAAGGACAACCCCTCGTCCATCCTGAGTAAGGGCTTAGAACCGACATCCCTTGCCAGGAAGATTCACAGAAGCATCTCAGAAAAGCCAAAGGCCACGGCCAGCATGGACCAGTTCTATAGAGAGTGACCGGGCCGCGGCGGTGCGGCTCGGCAGGGCAATTTGCAGAGCGAAAGGACTCAATAATGAGTGGTCTCCTGATATTTGGGATACTGACGATGGTGACGGCCTCGGCAGCGATGACTGTGTGCTATTTCTGGTGGTATATACCACCGCCGGTACTCGATCGATCGTTCAATGACTTTCGCTTCCAGCTTCAGAATAACGCGATCTACGCCGTGCCGTTGCGCATCTTCATCGGGCTTGGCTGGTTGCGCGCGGGGATCGAGAAACTTGCCGACGATTCGTGGCTTTCAGGAGAAGCGCTAGCTGCGTTCCTCACCGGACAGCTCGATCACGAACGCATCGTCTTTCCAGCGTACCAAGCGTTGGTCAGTGACCTGTTCTTACCTGCGGCAGCTTCGATGGTGACGGTGATCATCGTCGGCGAACTTCTGTGTGGAGCGGCAATTCTGACAGGAACCTTCACAAATGCTGCTTTGTTTTGTGGGATTTTCATGAACCTCAACTTCATTCTCGCTGGTGAGACGAATCCAAGCGCTTTCTATATCGTGATTCAGATGGCATTGCTGGCAACAGCAGCTGGATCAGTACTCGGCTTCGACCGGCTCCTCTCCCGCACCCATACCCGGGGCTGGCTTGTCGCACAACCAGCAGCGGCGCTGCGAACCGATCTGCGGCCCTATGCTGCTGCTCTGGTGTTTGGGTTGCTTACGGCGCTTTACGCAATCCTCCACGTTCGCGATCTCAGTCCGTCGAACAGCGTCGAAGATCCAGCCATGATTCTCGCGATCCTGGCGTTGTCGTCATCCTTCTGGCTCGCGATCTCGATTGCCCGCGTGCGGGTTGACCGGTTGCAGTATCTGGCGCTGCCCGGAACAGATCGGGCTCCGGGCTCTCCAGTCTGATGGGCCGAGCAGGCAGCGTGCCTAGCCGAGATCGACCGGCGCGCTGTCCTGTGGCTCAAAGCCGATTTCCTCACGGGCATTGTCGAGCGACCAGAACTTTCGTGGGTTGTTCGACATCCCGTAATAGATGCCATAGTTGATCTGATCGGCGTCCAGGCAACGGGCGATCAACTGGCTACAGTCACGCTTCGACAGCCAGATCGTCCGCAAGCGGCCGTAGAAGTCTTCTGGAGTTGGCAGATCCAGCCAGTCCGATCCGGTTCGCACTTCCGGATGCGGGTTGTCATCGGCCCGCACCCAGCCGATCCTCAGGCAGAACACCCGCATCTTGAACGCATCGACATAGTAGCGTCCCAGCGCCTCGCCGAACGCCTTCGAGACGCCGTAGTAACTGTCGGGCCGAATCTGAACGGTCGTGTCGATCTGGCGCACATTATCCAAGGCGTAGATACCCGGAGCGCCCTCGACTTCGTAGCCACCGACGGCGTGGTTACTGCTGGCGAAGACGACGCAATCCACGCCAGCCCGGCGAGCAGCTTCATAGACGTTGTAGGTTCCAATGATGTTGTTCTTGTGGATGTCCTCCCAGGGCGCGGTGACCTGGACGCTCGCCGCCAGGTGCACCACGGCATCCATGCCTTCGAACGCGGGCTGGATCGCCTCGAGATCGGCGATGTCCGCGACGATGCTTGGAAACTCCTGTGGTGTCAGGGTGATCCCGCTGAACTGGTAGCGATCCCCGTAATGCTCCCGCAACGCCGTCCCGATCGTGCCTTCCGTTCCGGTTATCAGCACTTTTTTCATTTGTACCCTCCATCTGCCAAATTTCGAGTAGTGTTCGATTGTCGCATCTTCGTGCACTCGTGTGGAGTGAAGGGTGTCATAATTTAGTTGGATGAGCAGTCGCCAGCAATTGCTAAGTCCTCTTTGATACTCCCCGCAGCTATAGATTGGACAAACGATGCCAGTCGGTCCTCTGGAACTGCTGCTTATTCTTTTCTGTTGCGCGGGTCTGTTCGGACTTCCGGTCGCTCTGCTGCTGTGGTATTTCCTTCGGAAGAAGAATCAGGAGTAACCCTGTCTGGCAACAGTATCCTTGTCAATTAGACTCATATCGCTAGATCCGTCGTTTTCCCGGCCTTCAATATTCGGCTTTCGAGCGGATGCCCGACGACCTCTTGTAGCCGTCGAGCGATGCTGATGACCGCGTCGAGATCAACACCAGTCTCGATGCCCATCAGGTGCAACATATGTACGAGATCTTCAGTCGCGACGTTGCCGGTCGCGCCGGGGGCATAGGGACAGCCGCCAAGCCCGCCCGCCGCGCTGTCGAAATGTTCGACCCCGGCTTGCAACCCGGCGATGACGTTCGCCAGAGCCATGCCGCGAGTGTCGTGGAGGTGCAGCGTCCACACCGCATCGGGAAACCTCTCCCGCAGGCTGCACATCGTCCGGTAGATCTGAGCTGGATTCGCCATTCCCGTCGTGTCGCCGAGCGACAGATGGCGGATACCCATCGCGTCGTATTCGCCGATCACCTGCGTCAATTGCTCCAGCGACACGTCGCCCTCGTAGGGGCAACCGAAGGCAACCGCGAGCCCACCATGCACCGTTGCGCCACGTTCCGCGGCAAGATCGATGACCGCCGGGAATCCAGCCATGGTTTCGGCGATGGATCGGTTGCCATTCTCCCGGTTGTGGGCTTCACTGGCTGAAAGCATCAGGTGCCAGACGGTGATGCCAGCGGCGGCGGCCCGCTCTGCCCCGCGCAGATTCGGCACGAGCGCGTCGTAGGCGACGTTCGGGTTGCGCTCGATGCCCATCGCCACCTCCTCGGCGTCGCGAAGCTGAGGGATGGCGCGGGGGTGGACGAACGATGTGGCCTGGATCTCCCGCACGCCGGTCCTGGAGAGTTCGTCGATGATCTCGATCTTCAGGTCGGTTGGGATCCAGCGCTGTTCGGGCTGAAAGCCGTCGCGGGGACAGACTTCGTGGATTGTCACTCGATTCGGAAACTGCATCGCTGGGCCCCACTGTTCGTCGATGATTGCGTTGCAAGACTACCGGGCGAGTGTACCTTCTCACGATCGCTTTCAGGGATGTTGCCGTATCGGTCTAGTCGTCGTCTCCTTCCGACCCTAGCGTTGCGATAAACCCCTGCATGAGATCCTGCTTCTCCTGATCCGACAGTGCCGCGTCGCGATGAGTGATCGTGTAGTACCAGAGGGGCATCTCGCCGTCCTGGACCGTTTCGGCCGCCTCATGGGCTTCCTCCTGGGGTCTGTTCCATTCGGAAAAGTTCAGTGCCGCGCGTCCTTCGTCCACGTCCTTCTGAACGAGCCAGGAAATCGGAGCGATGTTGCTATACCAGGACCAGTCCGTCTCGTTGCTGTGGCAGTCGTAGCACGCGCGTTGGGCGAGATCTTCGGTGCGCGGGCTATCCCATTGAACAGCCTGGGTTACCGGCGGGTTCGAGTGATCGCGACCGTAGGGCACGAGCTGTATCGCGAACAACAGAACCAGGATTCCCGCGCCAAGCCAGCGAATGATGCGAAACCAGTTGAAACGACTTCGTCGAGGCGTCTGTTCGACACTGTTGGCTTCCGTCTGCATGTCTTCCTCCTGGTGTGAAAAGTTCGTCCTGTATTCGCGTCTCATAGTCACGGTTCGTCCCTCGCATACTCCCCCAGTCCGATTTGAAGAGGATTTGAACGCCGGACCTCGATTCAAATGCTCTTCAAATGCTCGTTTGAAAGAATCCGGGCATGAACCTGTCGCGGCAGATGTTGCCGCCAGGGCAATGAGCCAAGGAGAAACACCACGATGTCTCGCACCAGCGCACTCTGGACCGCCGCGGCGGTCGCCCTGCTGTTCGCTTTGATGGCCGGCGCAGTGATCTTGCGGCCTGTCCTCAGCGCCAATGCTGGCGGCACAAGCAGCCAGTCGGGGATCTCGACCGGCGCCCAGGAGCAACCACTTTCCTTCACCGAGAACCTGGAATGGTCCGGAGACGATGAAGAAGCCTGGGAGGACGAAGATGATCGAGACGATGAAGGCGGCGAATACGACCATGATAGCGAAGACTATGAGGACGAGCATGATGATGACGACTAGCGCGAGGGGGCAGGCGCCGCGAAACCGGGCATTGCGATGATCGTGGACGCCAAAGCAGCCCGCCGTGAACGGCAGTTGCGCCTCAAGCGGCTAATGCTTGTCGGTTCAGCGGGGAGTCTGGCGCTCTTCATGGCGGTCATCGCCGCTCAGGACGCCGTCAACGTCGACCCGCCAACATCGGTGACGATCGTCCAGGGGCAGTCGCAAGACTCGCCCGCGATTCACCCGCAACGTCCCCGGATCCGGACGCGCACATCGTGACCAGCCAGACGCTGCATCATCATAGCTTCCCCTCAATGGGAACCGAGGTCGAGTTGCTGCTGACTGGCAGGAGCGAGCAGCAGGCGCTGGAAGCGTTCGCTGAAGCCAGAGAACTGGCCCGGGAATGGAACAGGATCTTCAGCCGGTTCCTCCCCGAAAGTGAGCTCAGCCAGCTGAACGCCGCTGCCGGCAAGCCCTTGGCCGTCTCCACGCCGTTGTTCGATGCGATCGGGATGGCCGTTCACGGATCATGCATCAGTGCCGGACTGTTCAACCCTCTGATCCTTCCCACGCTGATCGCGCATGGCTACGACCGCGACTTTCACCACATGGCCAGCGACAACGAGATGCCCGTTGCCGCCTGCCGGCCGCCACGAGTTGAAGCGGTCGTGCTTGATCCTCGCCAGCGGCTCGTTCAGATTCCTCCCGGCTCTGCGCTCGACCTGGGCGGCATCGTGAAAGGGCTCTACGCCGACACGCTGGCGGACCGGCTGGCAGGCTGGGATGGCGGAATCGTGTCCGCTGGCGGGGACATGCGCATCTGGGGCGAGGGGCCTGATGACGGTAGATGGATGATAGGGGTAGAGGACCCTGCCAGTGCTGAACGTGATGTCGCCACCGTGACCCTCAGCGCAGGTGGAATCGCGACCTCCGGCACGAACCGCCGGACCTGGCGGAGAGGCGCCGAGACGGTTCATCACCTTATTGACCCGCGCACCGGCAGACCTGCCAGATCGCCGCGCCTGGCGGTGACGGCTATCGCGCCAACCGCGGCGCTTGCTGAGATCGGGTCAACCGCTTTGTTCATTGATCCGGTGGCCGCGGCGGATAGCCCGTTACCTCGCACGATTTGGGCATCTCTTGCCGCCGGTCACGACTGTCAGGTTGCGTTTGCTGAGTATGAATGGAAGGCTCCAATCGATGTCATCCTCGCCTGCTAAGCCCACCAGTGGGAGAGATCACGACCCCTGGGATTCCGCCGGCGCCTTTGCCCTGATTGGCGGCGTCGGTCTGATCGTCACGATCGTTCTTTTCACAGCCGCCAGTGGGCTCTCGGTGAGCCCGGTTATCTGGTACATCGCGCGCGCCGCCGGAATGACGACTTACCTCCTGCTCTGGCTGTCGGTCGTCACCGGGTTGGGCCTGACCACCCGACTGCTCGGTTTTGTTGGCGATCCAGGCATCATCATGCAGTTGCACCGCCTGGCGACCGACCTTGCGATAGCCGGTGTCGTCCTGCATGTGCTCGCCGTTGCTGTCGACCCGACGGTCCAGATCGGTATGCTTGGCGCTCTGGTTCCGATGGTTTCGTCCGTCCGCCAGCCATGGACCGACCTGGGAATCCTGGCTGCGTATGGCCTGATCGGTATCGTGCTGAGTTTCTCGGCCCGGCGCTGGATCGGGAAAGAGCGATGGAGGGCGCTCCATTACCTGACCTTTGGCTTCTGGGCGCTTGCCCTGGCCCATGCCGTTGGCGCGGGAACCGACTCCGGAACACTCTGGGCGGGGGCGATCTATGTCCTCTCCGCGTCGAGCGTGGTGTTTCTGTTGACCTACCGGCTGTTGCTTTCCCGTGTCACGGCGACTGGCGAGGGCCGTCCAGCCCGGAACCGCCTGGAGTCCGTCGATTCGACAGCATGATTGGCGACGAAGAGTGCGCGTCCTGGTCGTCGAAGATGAGCGCGAGCTTGCAAAGATCATTGGCAGCGTTCTCGTGGAAGAGCGCTTCGATGTCGATCTTGCGTTCGATGGCGTGGAGGGACTCGACATGGCGCTCACCGGCAACTACGACGTCATCGTGCTCGACCGGCTGTTGCCAAAGCTAGACGGGCTGGATGTCTGCCGCCAGCTGCGCGCTGGCGAGGTTGACACGCCGGTACTGATCCTGAGCGCGCTTGGCGACCTGCCACAGCGAGTTGAAGGGCTCGACATCGGGGCCGACGATTATCTTGGGAAGCCATTCGCTTTTGAAGAGCTGCTCGCGCGAATCCGGGCGCTTGGGCGGCGGACATCCCAGGCGGCGCTGCCGGTGCTCCTTGAGGTTGGCCCGATCCGCCTTGACCAGCAGCGACGAACCGTCGAGCTGTCTGGTTCCCCGGTCGATCTCAGCCACCGGGAGTTCGCCCTGCTGGAGTACTTGATGCGCAACGCCGGTCAGGTCCTCTCCCGCGATCAGATTCTCGAACGTGTCTGGGGATATGAAGCTGATCTCGCGGGCAACGCGGTCGACCTCTACATTCACTACCTGCGCCGGAAGCTTGGCCAGCCAGGCAAGCCAGCCCCGATCGAAACCGTTCGCGGCGCGGGCTATGTGCTGCGAGCCTGAGGAGCGGGAATGTTTCGGCACGTTGGCCGGCGGCTTGCCATCCTCAACACGGTCATCGTGATCGTCCTCATCGCCTCCATCGGCGCTCTAACCTACGGCGCTCTGCGACGCAGCCTGCGCCAGGAAGTTGACCAGGCACTGGAAGAGCGTCTCGCCGTCGCCCTTTCCGGGTCGTTGAGCGTCGACAGCTCCATCCTTGGCGCCACGCCGGACGTGGTTCAGGAAGGTGACGAAGACGAGGATGAAGAGAGCGAAGATGATGAGGACGATGATGACGAGGAACATGAGCGGGACCGGGAGATTGTTTCCTCCGGGGACACGATCCTGATCCTGATTGGACCGGACGGCCAGGTTGCCGAGAATCCGCGCGATGTGACACTACCGGGTGTTCCGGTTTCCGCCAGCGTCGAGGAAGCGCTATCCGGGCGAGTGGATGCACGTTCGATCACCCTTGCTGGCGGCGAGCAGATGCGGGTGATGAGCGCCCCGATTGTCCAGGATGGGCAGATTACCGGCGCGATCCAGGCCTTGCGGAGCCTGAGCGAACATGAGGAACAGCTGGAGATCGTCCGCAACATGACGATTCTCGGGGTGGCGCTCGGCATTGTCATTGCCGGCCCGGCCGGGTACTTTCTCTCGCGACGGGCGATGGTGCCGATCAATGCCGCGTTCAGCCGTCAGCGCGCCTTCGTCGCCGACGCTTCCCACGAGATCCGCACCCCACTGACCCTGATCCGGGCCAACGCGGAATATGCTCGCCGCAAGCCGGTGCAGCCGGTCAGCGACGTCCTGCCGTCGCTCGACAACATCGTTCGCGAAGTCGACCACATGTCGAATCTGGTGAATGACCTCCTGACCCTTGCTCGTCTGGACGCTGGCAAACTTGAGCTCGATCTCACGCGCGAGGATCTCGCGACCGTCGTCGAATCCGCCGTTGAGAGCATGCGCCCGCTTGCTTCGGCGGCCGGGGTGAATTTGACGATTGACGACGGGAAGGAGGCGCTGGCGTTGGTAGACCGCGTGCGCATCGAACAGGTCGCCCGCATCCTGCTCGACAACGCGATCCGGCACACGCCGCCGGACGGCCAGGTGACGGCTTGCGTAACGGTGGAGGGATCGTGGCGCGTTGTCCAGGTTCGAGACACTGGCTCCGGCATCGCGGCCGATGAACTACCCTACGTTTTCGACCGCTTTTCACGGCAGGACGCGGCACGAGACCGGGAGCACGGAGGCACCGGGCTCGGGCTGGCGATCGCCCGGGGACTGGTCGAGGAGCACCAGGGAACCACTACGATTTCCAGCCAGCCCGGCGAAGGGACGTTGGTGACGGTGCGCCTGCCCGGGTCGGCTCGATGACCGCCGTGCGGCTGGATCGGGATAGGTACCCTTATTGTGCGTGGCCTGGCGTGGAGTTGAGTGGTTGTGGCGGGCGATGTTTGGACTAGTCAGTTTCTTGATCGTTTCCTATCTTGTCGTGATGGGGTTTGTCCTGATGGTCCTGGCGGCGATGCAGGAAGCCGCACAGGATCGCCCGCATCTACAGACCCGCTGGAAGATCGCTGGATGGTCACGGGCCAGATTCGTCGTTGTTGGCGCGCTGCTCACCCTCCCGGCGCTCTTCGTCCTCGTCCCGATCGGCCTGATCTTCATCGCTTGACTGAGCTTCAAATTAAGAGGCCAGACGTGCCGACCTGGTAGGGGCGGGGATTGTCCCACTTGTTCCACCAAACTCGGAGTAAGCTGGGTTAGCAGTCGCGTACGTATGGGGGGTGAGCATGGCGATCCAACCGGGAGTTGATCTACGTCTTGATGACATCGAAGGCTTTGTCCGCAGCGTGGTCGCTGACTGCCAGCTTGGCGGGCTGGTGACGCCAACCGCTGGACGGCCAGCGGTCCTGCCAGCGCTGGCGCTCTGGAGCGGGTTGCTGCTCTGTTTGGTGCGTGGTTGTGCCAGCCAACGCGATCTCTGGCGGCTGTTGCAGAGTGGCCGGTTCTGGGACTTTCCACGTTATGCCATCAGCGATCAAGCCGTCTACCACCGTCTCGAACGGGATGGCACCGCCCCGCTCGAACGGCTCTTCGCGCAGGTCAGCGACGTGTTGGCTGAGCGTCTCAAGCCATGGCGGGACGAGGATCTGGCGGCTTTCGCGAGCCAGGTCGTCGCCCTTGATGAGACGACCCTTGATCCGGTGGCACGGAAACAGCCCGCCATGCGGGGCATCCCGACCGAGGAGGCGATTCCTGGCAAGCTGGCGGGACTCTTCGATCTGCGCACGCAGCAGTGGCAGACGCTGCGGTTTGAGCCGGACTTTCGCCAGAATGAGAAGGTGGTGGCACGTGCGGTGGTGGCCGACCTGCCCGCCGGGAGTCTGGTGCTCTGCGATCTGGGCTACTTCGCCTTTGAGTGGTTCGATGATCTGACGACGGCGGGCCAGTGGTGGGTGAGCCGCTTGCGCGCCAAGACCAGCTACCGGGTGGCGCACAGGTTCTACCAGGACGGTCAGGTGCTCGATGCGCTGGTCTGGCTGGGCGCCTATCGAGCGGACCGGGCACGCTATCTGGTGCGTCTGGTGCAGATCCCCCACGGCAAGCAGGTGCGCCGCTACATCACGAACGTGGATGATCCCCGCCAGCTGTCGATGGCCGAGATTGCCCAGCTCTATGCCCGCCGCTGGGACATCGAGATGGCGGTGCAGTTGGTCAAACAGCACCTCAGGCTGGGACTGCTCTGGAGCAGCAAATCAGTCGTCGTGCAGCAGCAGATCTGGGCGGTCGTGATCATTGCCCAGATTGTCCAAGCGCTCAGAATCGAGGCGGCGGTACGGGCCGGGGTTGACCTGTTCGATGTCTCCTTCCCCTTTTTGGTGCGCTATCTGCCGCGCTACGCCGCAGCCGGCCATGATCCGCTGACAGCCTTTCTGGAGGATGGCGAGGCGTTGGGCTTCATTCGACCAAGTCGCCGGGTCCAGATCAGCGCGCCACTGCCCGATCTCTGCGCCTATCAGTGGCCACCACCTGAACTCGTGCGGGAACGGACTCCTCGCTATGCCCGCAGGAAATGCTAACTATGCATTTGGTGGAACAAGTGACACAAGGTTCACCCCTACGAATGATCGGTTTGTTCTTCCTCCGCCGTAAGACTTTCGAGAGACTTCCGTTAGCAGTGGGAGAGAGTTTCGTTAGATCCGGTTCCTAACCTCAGGTATGTGGGAGCGCTGGCTCCTGGGAGAGAGCAAGTACCTTGAGGAGCACACCGATGTTGACACGCAATCTGTCGCGACGAGCGCTGTTGAAATACAGCGGCTTCGCGAGCGCCGGGATCTTCAGTAGCTATCTGTTAGCCGCTTGTGGCGGTGATGACGATGACGACGCGGGCCAGGGGGTGACCGCCACCGAAGAGCCGAAGATGGATGAAACGCCGACCGAAGAAGCCATGATGGACGCAACCCCCACCGAGGAGATGATGGCGGACGAGGCGCCCACAGAAGAAATGATGGCTGACGAACCCACGGCCACAGGAGAGATGATGGCCGACGAGCCAACGGCGACGGAGGAGATGGCGGCTGAGCCTACCGCGACCGAAGAGATGATGACCGATGAAATGCTCAAGACGCTCGTCTTCGGCTGGTATCGCGGTGAAGCGGTCGAGTACTACGACTTCGGCATGCACACCCCGCTGGCCGACGGCGACAGCATCACCACGGCGCCGATCTGGGTGCTCGTACACGAGATGATGGCTGGTGAAGACCCGCAGTTCGTCGAGGGCCAGCACAATATCGTCGATGTCGTTCCTGGCGACGAGGGCTATAGCGATCTCTGGCAGGTCATGCTGGTCGAAGTTCCAGATGGCTACGAGCCGGACTCCATTCGCAACACCGCCGACATCAATGCGATGGCCTATCCGGTCACGGCGACCGAAATGTACGTCAACTGCCCGGTTGTCGACGAGGGCACCGAGCTTGAGGGTGGTGAGCGGCTGGTGCAGGGCTGGTATCAGGATACCGAGGTGTACTATCCCGACTTCGGCCCGAACATTCCCTTCGCCATCTCGATCTGGGTCTTCATTACCGGCATGGGCGCCGACGGCAACCCACAGTTCGTCGAAGGCCAGCACAACATCATCGACGCCATTCCCGCTGACGAGGGCTATAGCGCCTTCTGGCGGGTGAACCTCGTGCTGGTGGACGCAGGCTACGAGCCCGATAGCCTACGTGATGCCGGTGACATCAATGCGATGTACGACGTTACCCAGACCGACCTTGTCGTCAATTGCCCAGTCGTTAGCGTCTGACCTGCAACGCAGTACCGACGTTCTCTCTAAACGTGATGGAGACACCCTCACCAGCCACACTGAGGGTGTCTCTGTGCTGTGTGGAGGTGCTTGTGTGGAAGCTGCCCTACATGAATCTCAAATGGCGCTTGACATTACTAAACTTATAGTGTAACTTTATATTCAACAAGGCGGAGGCACAGTAGCCACCGTACAACAGCGCAGATGCAATCTGGCGCATCTGCAGAAAGGATTCGCAGAGATGGCCGATATCGTCGATACCGCAGTGCAGGCAGGTTCCTTCTCTACCCTGGTCACTGCCGTCCAGGCAGCAGATCTCGTAGAAACCCTGAAGGGTGCGGGCCCCTTCACCGTATTCGCGCCGACAGATGCCGCCTTCGCGCAGCTCCCTGATGGAACTGTTGAAGGCCTGTTGAAGGACAAAGAGAAACTAACCCAGGTGCTCACCTACCACGTTGTGGCAGGCAAGGTGATGGCTGCGGACGCCATGAAGCTGACCTCGGCCGATACTGTCCAGGGGCAGAGCATCTCGATTAACGCTGACAACGGCACGGTCAAGATCAACGACGCCACCGTCGTTCAGGCTGACATCGAGTGTGACAACGGCGTCATTCACGTCATCGACGGGGTCATCCTGCCCAACTAATTTCTCTTCCACTCCCTTCCCGTCCCACACCAAACTGGGAGCCGCTTGACCCTTCCCCAAGCGGCTCCCTTACACCTTTTCCGGAAATAGAGATTCAGATCACGTCGGCGCTTTTCAACGACTCAATTTCCTCAGACGACAATCCGAGCAGGTCGCCATACACCTCCTGGTTGAACGCGCCAGGTTGTTCCGGGCCGGGGTGCTTGACCGCTCCGGGAGTGCGGCTGAGTTTGGGGATCAGGCCAGGGAGGGCGACGGAGCCGAGCGTCGGGTGATCGATGCGGATGATGTTCTCCCGGGCGGCGTACTGTTCGTTCTCGAAGATGTCGGCGATCGACATGATCGGCGCCAAGGGCACGCCGTGCTCGTCCATGATCGCCTGCGCTTCGTCTCGGGTCCGTGTCGCGAACCAGGGCTCGAGCAGTTCGTTGAGGTCGGCGGCGTGCTGAACGCGCAGTTCGTTGGTCAGAAAACGCTCGTCGTCGACCAGCTCCGGATGGCCGATCGCCCGGGCCGTGCGTTCCCATGTTGGCTGGGTGCTGGCGGTCATCACCACCCAGCCGCCGTCGCGACACTGGTAGGTCCCGACCGGGCTGGCCGTCTCCATTGCGTGGCCGCGCCGCTCCGGCACTCGCCCGAGTTGGTCGTAGGAAGGCACGAACGCTTCGATCAGCCGGAAGAGCGATTCGTAGAGCGCGACATCCGCCTCCTGGCCCTCTCCATTCCCGTCGCCCGCGTCGCGGTGATAGAGCGCCATCAGCGCACCAATGCAGGCGAAGAGGCCGGTCACATAATCGGCCAGCGGTGTCGGCTGGTTGACCGGCGGGCGGTCGGGGAATCCAGAGACGTAGGTGTAGCCGGAGAACGCCGTCGCTGGCGTGCCGAACCCGGCTTTCTCGGCGTACGGACCGGTCTGCCCGTAACCCGAGACCCGGACGACGATGATCCCGGGATTAGCTTGTTTAAGCACGTCGTAGGAAAGATCCCAGCGGTCGAGCGTCCCGGGTCGAAAATTCTCGATCAGCACATCACTCGTTTTGACCAGTCGCAGCAGGAGATCCCGGCCGGCAGGTTTGCGGACATCCAGGGTGATCGCGCGTTTGTTGCGCGAGAGGACCGTCCAGGGGAGCGGCACGCCGTTCACGGAGGGCGACATGCCACGCACAGTGTCGCCACGCCCCGGCAATTCAACCTTAATGACGTCGGCGCCAAAGTCGCCCATCAGCGTCGCCCCGAACGCGCCAGAGAACATCGTCGTGATGTCGAGCACCCGCACGCCGCCTAGCGGCCCACCCTTGTCGCCGATCATCGAATTCTCTCCTGTCCCGTTCTGCTCCGGCCTACTCTAACCGACAAGGCCAGAAAAGGTATGACAAACAGGCATCACAAGTTGTTTCCTCGGTTATACTCGTCAGGTGCGTGGCAGGAAGCATCGCTGCTGCCGAACAAGGCAGCGTGAGCGGAAAGATCGGTCCGGATTCCGCCTTCCATTGCACAATGACCGCTAGCCGGACTAGTCTTGCCCTTGGGGGAGGGAGGACGCCATGGATGCAGTAACCGTTCTCACCATTGTTGTCATGCTGCTGGTGCTCATCTGGCTTGCACAGCTCTTTTTGCTCTTCGTGATGGCCGGAAATCAGGGCAGCGATCCGTACCGGCTCGTTTCTGGCGCCGCGCTCTTCTTTCCCGTGCCGTATCCGGTCGCTCAGATTGCGCCCGACCTCGTGGATCGTGTTGGTGGGTTCTGGGAATCAGCGGTTAATAAGGTGTTTGGGAAGAAAGGGGCTGAGGCGCAACCGGGATATGGCCCGGCGCCGTCGCCGGTCCAGACTGGCGCTCCCCGCGTCGAATCCCGCCTCCTGATCGACGGCGCTGAATTTCCTCTGACGTTGCCCCGTACTCGGATGGGACGTTACCCGAACAACGAGGTCGTCATCGACCACGCGACGGTTTCGGCGTATCACGCCGAGATCATCCGCCGTCCGGACAACCGTCACGAGATCGTCGACCGGGAAAGCCGCAACGGCACCCGGGTCAACGGCGCGCTGATACGCTCGCAGATCCTCAAGGATGGCGATCTGATTACCCTCGGCGGCGCATCACTCCACTATCTCAGTTCGCAAGCTCCGAGCCAGCAACAGATGTACCCCCCAGATTACGATGATGAACAGTACCGCCCCGGAGGCATGACCGCGCCAGTCAACCCGCCACCGCCAGAATCAGGCCACTAGGCCGGACTCCGAAACGACTACGGCAGCGAAACTGTAAGGGCTGGCGCTCGTCCTGACCCGCGTACGTATGCGGTTTCTAGGCCGGGTAGGGACAATCCCCGCCCCTACGAGAATCGCGCGCGATTCAGCACCTTGCCGTCATTGTTTTCGCCACGGGTGTAAGGTCCGGCGTCTTGATCGTTCACCGATAGCAATAAGAACCGTAATCCGGCTAGCCGGCCAGCACTGGAGACAGCCTGCCCTGCCAGGGGCCATCCTGCTCAACGGCATAGGCTGCTCGCAGCGCGACTGCATCCCGCCAGGGCCTGGCAACTAGCTGGAGCGATACTGGCAGCCCGCCATCACCCAACCCGACTGGGACGACAATCGCCGGCCAGCTGAGGGCGTTGAACGGGCCGCAATAGCGTCCGTTCTGCTTGACGACTCCTATTGGCGGCGCCTCGTGGGGAACGCCGGGCAGGGCGAGCAGGTCCACATTGCGCATGGCCGCCTCGATCTGGGCGCGCATTTCGGCCCGAGCCTGCTGGGCGCAGACGAAGTGGGTTGGACTGAAGGCGTACGCGCCAATCAACCGGTCCCTGGTCCATTGCGAGACGTCGTCCCAGCGGTCGCGCAGGAATGGTTCGTAGTAGGCGGCGGCCTCGATGTTGAGAATTGCCAGGTTGATCGTGTTCAGATCTCGGATCTGTGGCAGTGAGATCTCGCTGACTTCCGCGCCAGCGGCGGCCAGGGCAGCAAGCCCGTCGTCAACGCCCCGGCGGACCGCGGGCGTCGGGTATTCGTCTCCCCAGCCATCGTCGACGATCTTCGCGATTCGCAATCCAGCGACGCCGTTGTCGAGCGTGGCCGAGTGGTTTCCCGCGGGAACGTCTCGGGTTCGCGTGTCGCGTGGATCCAGGC
Organism: uncultured Chloroflexia bacterium; assembly: GCA_963709995.1. Taxonomy (GTDB): domain Bacteria; phylum Chloroflexota; class Chloroflexia; order Thermomicrobiales; family CFX8; genus JAUIIK01. The sequence continues at coordinate 137,566 of CAVPYN010000004.1, forward strand.
TGGCCATGACATCGAGCATCTGGGCAGCATCCCGCACCGACCGGGTCATCGGGCCGACGTGATCGAGCGACCACGAGAGCGTCTGAGCGCCGTGAGCGCTCACCAGTCCGTGCGTCGGTTTGATCCCGACCAGTCCGCAGAGCGCGGAGGGCATCCTGATCGAACCGCCGGTGTCCGAGCCGGTGGCGCCAAAGCACATTCCAGCGGCAACCGCCGCGCCGGAACCGCTCGATGATCCTCCGGTGTCGTGCGCCCGGTTCCAGGGATTCTGGACGGTTCCGTAGTGGGCATTGTTGGAGCCGGGAGAATAGGCGAACTCGGGCATGTGGGTCTTGCCAACAATCACGGCGCCCGCGGCGTCGAAGCGGGCGACGACCGCGCTATCCTCACCGGCAACCCGGTCCGCCAGCACAATCGAGCCGGCTGGCGTCGTTGTTCCCTTCATGTCCATCAAGTCCTTGACCGCCAGGGGAATGCCGTGGAGCGGTCCCCGGTAGTTCCCATCCGCGATCTCTGACTCGGCTCGCGTTGCCTGCTCCCTGGCACGTTCCGTTGTGAGCAGGCGGAACGCGTTCACGTCGCCATCATGAGCTTCGATCTGCTCCAGGCAAGCGTCCAGCACTTCAACCGGTGAAACTTCCCGGCGGGCAATCTTCTCCGCCAGTTGGCTTAAGGAAAGGCGCAATATCTCAGGCGTCGTCATTGGCATGCTCCTTCCCGTCCGTATCCCGGAGGTAGTCAGGATTGTGCGATCGGAAGTCGAGCCGCTCCAGCAAATCGAGGAACGTCGCCTGGCGCTCTTCGATGTCGGCTGTCACCCGCGCCAGGGTTGCCGCATCCGGCTCGATGCCAGCCGCCTTCATGTTCGCAAGCCAGCGGCCGTGGACGTCTTGTGACATTGAAGCTCTCCTGTCAGATAGTTTGCGGTCGAAGCCAGCGAGGGGGGCTACAACCGGGCCCCGCCCACGATCTGCGCGCTAGAAGCTACGAACTCTCCTTCACGACCGGGGTATCGCTCCGGTTGCCCCACTCGGCCCATGACAGGTCGTAGTTGGCGACCTTGTTATAGCCTGCGAGGTAGAGGACGAACGTGCCGTGCGCCGCACGGATTCCGCCCTGTCAGTAGGGGACAATCTTCTTATCTCTTGGGACACCATGATCTTCGAGGATCCTGGAAATCTCCGCCGCAGGTTTGAAGCGGGTGGCGTTCTCCCAGTCGACGAATTGGCGCCACTCGATATGGATCGCTCCGGGAATGCGCCCTTCGCGCTGGTTGGATTCGTTGGGCTCCGGTTTCTCGCCGGTCCATTCTTCGATCGCCCGGACGTCAAGTGGGACGACCTCGCTGGCGTTGATCCCGGGCAGGATGACATCACAGTTCGCAAGCCGGCTTTCATCGGTTCCGTTGATCGTCACGTTGCCGGGGGTAACCTGGGGATGCTCTTTGACGCTGGGATGCCGGCTCGCGATCCAGCCCGGCCAGCCGCCGTTCAGCACCGCGACACTCTCGAACCCGTGATACCAGAGCGCCCACCAGACACGGGTTGCCAGCAACCCGCCTTCCGAGTCGTAAACGACGACCGTTGAATCATCATTCACGCCCAGCCCGCGAAGGATCTGTTGCGTCTGCTCTGCGGTCGCGACACCGATCCCGGTCTCGGCGTTGCGGAAATAGGGGTGGATCGGCAAGATGCGGGCGTTCGGGATGATACCCCGCCCGCCGCGCATCTCCGGCCGGTCGCAGTCGATGATCACGACCTTCGGGTCGTTGAGATGCTGGCCGAGCCATTCCGGTTCAACCAACAATTCGGGACGGGCATAGTCCTGCGTTGCGCTCATTGGCGACAATCTCCTCTCGTGGTCAGTCCGTAATCGGCCTGACAGCAACGGTAATGATGTAAGGAATCGCGATCATGAATCGGTTCTCGCGCGCGGCTAGCTCGACCAATGAGAGCCAGCGCCGGGCAGTTCCTGGGTCAACATGGCGTCCCGCGGCGGCATGATCGCTCCAGACCTCTGGCACACCAGCGACGGTGGGAATGTTCGGATCTTCAAAGACCTGCAAGTAACCGCGGACCGTTTCAACCTCAAAACCAACTTCACGGCAGATGTGCGCGGTCTCTCGCGACGCCATTGGCGATGCGTAGACTCTGGCAGCCGACGCCATAACCCGCGCGGTGACGGCGGGGTCGGGACCGGCCGCCATGATCGTATGGGGATCGTAATCCGCGACGACCAGCCTTCCGCCCGGCGCAAGCACACGCTTCATCTCTTCAAGCACGGGCGCGAGCGGCGCCACGTGCATCAACAGTTTTTCGCCGGCGATAGCATCAAACATCGCGTCCCGGTACGGGAGTTCGTGGCAGTCACCGGTCGAATAAGTGCTGTTGCGAATCTTGAGCAGTTTGGCTCTGCGCTCGGCAACATCGATGAAATGTGGATTGAGGTCGAGACCGTGGATATTGCCTTCCGACGTCACTCGCTCGTAGAGGCCCTCGAGCAGCATGCCGGGCCCACAGCCAACTTCCAACACGACGCCCCCCGGAATCAGGTGAAGTTCGTCGAGCAGCATGCCGCGCAGGTTGCGGAAGCGAGGATCGTCGAGCGTTTCCAGCAATGCGGCGGCGATTGGCTTCGATCCCTCGGCGGAACCTTCGGCAAGCAATTCGTAGAGATCGTTTCTGGCGGTTCTCTGCCTCACTGGTCTCCTTCCGGTTGTGCTTCACGCTAACATGATTAGGGCAGCTTCGTCATGCCCCCGTCTCCACCAGGGAGACGCATCGCCAAGTTCCACGTTACAGGAAGACGTGGAGACATGACCGAAGGAAAGGTTTCAACCCGATGGCAGCACAACGTAGCGCAAATGTAACCTGGCAGGGCAGCCTGATGGAAGGTTCCGGGGTCATTACCAGCGTCACTAGCGGGGTGATTAGCGACCTCAATGTCAGCTGGCCCTCCCGGACCGAAGAGCCGGGAGGCAACACCAGCCCGGAAGAGCTGATCGCAGCCGCCCATGCCGCATGCTACGCGATGGGTTTGTCCCATGGCCTGGCGGGCGCTGGCACACCCCCGCAGAAGCTTGAGGTTTCGGCAACCTGTACCTTCGAGCCGCCGAAGATCACGACGATGGACATCACAGTCAAGGGCCAGGTAGAGGGCATCGACCAAGCAACCTTTGAACAGGCAGCCCAGGCAGCCGCCGAAGGTTGCCCGGTCTCCGGCGCCCTCAAAGGCAACGTGGCGATCAACGTCTCGGCAGAACTTGAGTAGGAATTAGGGAACAGGGATTAGGGATTAGATGGGTGTCAAGCTGACCCGGTCCAATCCCTGGCCCCTTCGGTGCGAGGGAAAGGCAACGACAGGCAATGCAATACAGGCCATTTGGCAGGAGTGGGTTTCAGGTTTCGGCGGTTGGGCTCGGTGGCAATACCTTCGGGCGTGCCTGTGATGAGCGGGATACCGCGGCCGTCGTCCACCGCGCGCTGGAGCTTGGGATCAATCACTTCGACTGTGCCGATACCTACGGTGGGGGCGGGACGTCGGAGCGCTATCTCGGCAAGGCGCTCAAGGACCATCGTTACGATGTCGTGCTTACGACGAAGACTGGTTTCCCGCTGGGCGAGGGGCCGAATGCCGATGGGCTCTCGCGACGCCGGATCATCAACAACCTGGAAGCCAGCCTGAGGCGACTCGGCACCGACTACGTCGACGTCTTCTACCTCCACCGGCCAGACTACCGGACCGACATCGAGGAGAGTCTCGAAGCGGTTGATGATCTGGTGCGCCAGGGCAAGGTGCGCTACGCTGCTTGCTCGAACTACTCCGGCTGGGAGATCGCGAGGCTGGTCGAGCGCTCGATGGCGCACGGCTGGTCGGCTCCAATCGTCAGCCAGTCAGTCTTCAACATGTACCAGCGCGAAGTTGCCAGGGACATCACGCCAGCGCTCGATGCCTACGGCATGGGGATGGTCCCGTTCTCGCCGCTGGCGGGGGGAATCCTTACCGGCAAGTACAAGCCCGGACAGGATACTCCCCAGGGAACCCGGGCCTATGGCAACGCGCGCATGGAGCGGCTCGTCCAGGACGACGTGCTGGAGCCGATCGCCGCGCTGGACGACTACGCCGCAAATCAGGGCTGCTCGCTGGCCCAGTTGGCCGTTGCCTGGCTGCTTGCCCAGCCGGCGGTCTGTTCGGTTATCACCGGGGTGACCCGTCCCGACCAGGTTAACGAGAACGCTGGTGCGGTTGAGATCACGCTGAACAGCGATGACATGCAAGAGATCGACCGGATCATCGCCACGTTGCCGGCAGGTCTGGATACGTAGAGACGGAAATAGGGAAGAAGTAACAGGGAACAGGGAAGATCCAAAAGACGGCTTGCAGGAGTTTACTCTGTACTTCTCCTCGCTCCACGAAACAGCGAGGAGGGATGGGCGCCCAAGGCTGGGCGAGAAAGGTTCCCGTATGACCGAAACCGGACAACCCCTGAAGAACCGGCTCGATGAATTCCGCGATCACCGCAAACAGATGAACGATCGCATCGGGGAGATCGGGCATCGAGGAATCAACCGCTTCTTCCGGTTGGATAGCGCCGCCTATGAAGATGGCGCGCTGGACGCGAAAACGAAGGAAGGACTCGGGCTGGTCGCGTCGGCGGTTCTGCGTTGCAACGACTGCGTTGACTACCATCTTGACCAGTGCGTCACACTCGGCTGGACTGATGAGGAGCTCTACGAGGCGTTGAATGTTGCCCTGGTAGTCGGTGGGAGCATCGTCATTCCCCACCTCCGTCATGCCGTCGAGACGATCGACCTCCTGCGGGCCGAACAGGCATAGAACCGCGCCCCGGTTTCGACCGGAAGTCGGCGCGGGCACGGTCGCCAGCCCCATAGGAGCGAGCCAAGCGACGAACTCCGGACGGGCTTCGTGCCCTTCCGCATAGGCGCCTCCCGATCAGGACGCGTAAAGACCTCCGGCGACACCGAGAAATGGCGGGATGAACCGCAATGGCTCGCTCGATGCTTCGATATCCGGTCTACGTGCCGTCGTTGCGCGCGCGCGCAAGGGTTGTCTGGATCGCGGCGCGGGCGCGTTCCATGATGTCTGGTTCGTCGAGCATCATGTAGAGCAGATCAGCGGCTTCCAGAAACGCGTTGAGCTCGAAGGCCAGCTGGGCAGGATCGATCGGATCGGCGAGCGATCCCTCCTCTTTGGCCGCCCGGGTGAGCTGCGTCAGGAAGGCCATCCAGCCCTGTTGCGTCTCGACGACCCGCTCGCGTACTGGTCCGGGTCTGGCGTCGAATTCGGCCGCGACGGTGACGAAGAAACAGCCGCCGGGGAATACCCGCCGCTCCAGGTAGGAGAGAAACAGCTCGCAGATCCCGGAGATCTGGTCGATTGCACGCTCGGCCTGCATCGCTGGACCTGTGACCTCACGGTTGAAGGTTTCAAGGGCATTGTCAATCGTTGCCAGCTGGAGTTGCTCTTTCGAGCGAAAATGCGCGTAGACGCCGCTCTTGCTCATCTCCAGTTTAGTGGCGAGCCGGCCAATCGATAGTCCTTCGAGACCGTCAACGGTTGCGAGCCGCGCGGCGGTTTCGAGAATTAATGCCCTGGTTTGATCGCCGTCGCTACGCGGTGAAATGGCGTCATCCTCCCTATTCGATACTCTACCGTTTTGGCTCTAACTTGACACGGCCACGTGGTTGCCGTAGGTTATCATAGTACGACCGTTCGTGCTATTTAGAGAGCAGGCAAAATGGCGATGCAAACCCAAACCACGTGGCAGGTCGAAATCAAGGCCGCTGAACTCTACGAATCGCACTTCGTCCCGGCGATCTTCAAACGGTGGGCGGAGGAGCTCGTTCGCTTCGCCGGACTGTATGCCTGTCAGAAGGTGCTGGACGTCGCCTGCGGAACTGGCGCGGTTGCGCGTGCCGCCGCCGTCGCGGTAGGACCGGAGGGGCGCGTGACCGGCGCCGATCTCAATCCCGGTATGCTCGAAGTGGCCCGTCGAACCGCGCCGGGTATCGAGTGGGTCCAGGCCGACGCGACAGCGCTCGGTTTCGATGATCATTCATTTGACGTCGTCATTTGCCAATCGGCGCTGATGTTCTTCCCGGATCCTACCGCGGCAGTACGTGAAATGGCCCGGGTGGCGAAGCCGGGCGGCAAGGTTGTGCTCCAGACCTGGGGGCCTAGCAAGGGCTACGAAATGCTCGTTGATGTTTTCGACGAGGTAGCCAGCCCCGACGCGGCGGCGATCATTCGTGCTCCATTCGGGATGCCCGAGATGCGACAGGTGCGGCAGCTAGCGACCGGGGCCGGTCTAGCGATCGACGCAGCGCGGACGCAATGGGGTGTGGCCGAATTCAACTCGATGGATGATTTCATTCGGACGGAGATATTGGCGTCTCCAATGGCGACGACGATTGATCCGGAGGCCGTACTGGCCGCCGCCAGGCCGGTGATGGAGCCTTTCCAACAGGCGTCTGGCTCGGTCGTCATACCTTTGTCGGGCCAATTCGTGCGGGCCACGGCCAGCTAGCGTGACGTCGGAAAGGGGGGATCGTCATTCATCCCGTCCTGCCTGACCGTGGAACTCTAGCCACTCTTCCGGAGTCAGTCGAATTGAGATAGCGTCGTGCCCGCCGGTGCGCTCAGCATAGCGCCGGCCCGCAGCATCACCGAGATAGCGGATCGCAAGCCGCTGGTGCTGTTCCGCACTGAGCGCAGGACCGATCTCGGCCGTTCCTCGAACCATCAGCGCATAGTAGGGCGTCTCGCGCTGATCGAGCACGAGCGTCGCCGCCGGGTTGCGCTCCAGATTGCGCTGTTTCTGCGATCCCCGTCCGGCGCTCATCAGAATGACGCCATCCTCATAGAGGTACCAGATCGGCATCGCGTGCGGGCGTCCCCGTCCGTCCACCGTCGCAAGAACGCCTACTTGCGGCTCGCCCAGGAAGGACTCCGCGTATCCGCTTGGTGTGTTCATGTGCTTTCTCGTTTCGTGTGGCCTCAATCCTACCCTCCAGTCCGTACTCCGACATCCAACTTCAGGGACGCCGGATCCTTGTGCCGGGATGTGCCACCAACACAATTTGCGATCAATGAGAGGCGACTGATAGTGTGGTAGATGGTCCAAGGTGCGTATTCGTCTGAAGCCTGGGCAGCTCGGATTGAGAACCCCCGGGACCGGCTGGAACTGCTCCGTTGAATCTTTCAGCCGCTGGGCGCAACGCCCTACTACATGTGGTACGCGTTCAGGGGGTATCGCATTGTCATGATTGCCGAAACCAACGGGAACATAGAAGCTGCTGCTTGCGTCCTCATCAGCTCGGTGAAGTCGATCCATGATCTCCTTGATGACCATTGATGAAGGGATCGAGGCGATGCAGAGAGCCTTCCAGATCAGCTACAGCCCGCCCCTGGTCTGAGTAACCGCCCCGCTCCCGAAATCTCAGCGAGCAAACAGAAGGATGGGACTCGTTGACGGGGCCGAGCCCCGTCGAAAAGGAGAGGTTAGGACGGCTGGTTTGGCGTGACTTCTACCGGGTTGTCTGAACCCGGATGAAGGACCGTGTTGATATCGATAGATGCCGCTTCGAGCGCCGGTTGGACAGTCCATCCGCTTTCAGCGACCGGTATGACCGCGGCTAGTCGCATGTCTGCGGTATCGCGCGCTGACCCCGACGCCTGTCGCGTCTCGAAGCCGGGATGGCAGAGATTAACCTCGCGGAAGTTGTAGCTTGGAGCGGCTCCACTCGTCTCCGCCGGCGGCTCGATCGTTGCCGATCCGCTGCCTGGCGAGAGTAGATCTATCGAGTCGCTGAACGTCGCGACACCGAGGAGGCCGGCGGCCAGGATTCCGATGCCGATCGCAGTACTGATGACCGGGTTGCGCCCGAAGGTGCGGGTCGTCTGTGCTTGCAATGTCGTTCCCTTTCGTTGTTGCAGTCCGAGACGCCTCTCCTATGCCCTTAGAGTAGGGAGGCGCGCAGACGTGCAACACGTGGGAACTACGGTATTTCTTGAAGACTTCCAGCATCACGTCGCTACCGCAGGACTACGGTAGTGACGGTGGGGAGACACCGGAGTGAGCGAGGCAGGCTAGTCTAGCAATCCTTCACGCACCGCCCAGCTGATGGCAGCAGTGCGAGAGCGAACCCTGAGCTTGTTGTAGACCGAGCTGAGGTAGGAGCTGACGGTGCGGGGGCTGAGGAACAGATGTTTGGCGACCTCGGCGTCGGTCATGCCCTGAGCGACGAGGTGCGGAACTTCTCGGCGGCAGGGGCACCTATCTTTGCACCTGGTGTCAACCACTCGAGGAAAGCTGAGTTCGGGGGAGCCAGTCGTTATCGTGTTCTAACAAGCCGATAAGATTTCGCTGACCGTTCGCGTATCGTCGCATTAAATATGTTTCCTAGCCTTACCCCGGGTTCTTTGTGATTCAGTAGGACTGTGGGGGAGGCAAGACTCACATGACATCGAATGGGAATAAGGGCCGAGCATCACAACGCCGGGCGGAACTTGCGGCTTCACGAGCGCATGAAGATGATGTCGTTCGTTCCCAACAGGGCCGGGGTGAATCGTTTTCTGACGTATTCCAGCGTCGCATAAGTCGTCGGGGCTTCCTCAAGGCCGGTGCGGCTGCTGCTGCGATCGTGCTTGCCCCGACCGCGGTAACTGGAGCGGCGGCAACGCCCGGAAAGATCCGGGGGACTCGTCCGAGCCCTGGTATCAAATTCCAACCTCTCGCTCCGCAGCCGGCCACGGCGACCTCGGTCAAAGTTGCCGAAGGATATGGCCACGGCGTTCTGCTCGCCTGGGGCGATGCGGTCGTTCCGGGTGCGCCAGAGTGGGATCCCTACAACCAAACTGCTGACGCTCAGGACATGCAGTTCGGTTACAACTGCGATTACATCGGCTGGCATGTGATCCCGTTCGGTTCCGGCCAGGGCGATCGAGGTCTTCTTTGGGTCAACCACGAGTACACAAACGAGGAACTGATGTTCCTCGACTACGATCCGGACAATCCCACCCAGACCGAAGTCGATGTTGCGATCTCCGCTCACGGCGGCTCAATCGTGGAACTCCAGCGAGATGGCGATGGCCGCATGCGCATCGAACCCGGTTCAGAGTACAACCGTCGAATCACCGGATCGACGCCTATGTGGATTTCAGGACCGGCAGCCGGGCACGACTGGATGAAGACCGGGTCTGATCCCAACGGCACCATGGTGTACGGCACGCTGAATAACTGTGCTGGCGGCATCACGCCGTGGGGCACCATCCTCACAGCCGAGGAGAACTTCCACCAGTACTTCAGCCATGTTGATGAAATGGACGACGACGATCCACGGAAGGAGGTTCACGAGCGCTACGGTCTCCCGGGTGGAGCATCCGACCGGCGCTGGGAGCGCTACCACGGACGCTTCAGCTGCGGAGAAGTACCCAACGAGTCATTTCGCTTTGGCTGGGTCGTCGAGATAGATCCGATGGATCCGGAATCAACCCCGGTCAAGCGAACTGCTCTCGGTCGCTTCCGCCACGAGGGCGCGACCTGGGGCTACTCCCCTAGCGGTAGAGTTGCCTTCTATAGCGGCGACGACGCGCGCTTCGAGTACATGTACAAGTATGTCTCTGACGAAGCCTGGGATCCCCTCAAGCGCGGTATGGGTCAGTCGGTCCTCGACGAAGGCACGCTTTACGTCGCGAAGGTCAACGACGACGGCACGGGCGAGTGGCTGCCGCTGGTCTATGGCGAAGGTCCACTCACCGAAGAGAACGGATTCATCTCCCAGGGCGACCTGCTCGTCAAGACACGCATCGCAGCCGATCTCCTCGGTGCTACTAAGATGGACCGGCCTGAGGACATGCAGCAGAACCCGGTCAACAAGAAGATCTATGTCGCGCTGACCAACAACACAGCTCGCACCGATGAAGAGGTCGATGCGGCGAATCCCCGACCCGATAATGCCAACGGCCACATCCTCGAGATCACCGAGGATGGCGACGACGCTGCATCGGTGACCTTCACCTGGGACATCTTCGTTCTGTGCGGTGATCCCGATGACGAATCAACGTACTTCGCCGGCTTCCCGAAGGATTCGGTCAGCCCGATCGCGAACCCGGACAACGTCAACTTCGACGCAGCCGGAAACCTCTGGATCTCGACCGATGGCCAGCCCCGCTCAATCGAGCTGGCGGATGGACTTTACGTCGTGCCGACCGAGGGACCGGAACGCGGTAACCTTCAGGGATTCTTGAGCGTCGTTGCCGGAGCCGAATGCGCCAGCTTCGAATTCGTAGGCGACTATCGAAACCTATTCGTGTCCGTCCAGCATCCGGCCGAAGGCTCGGACTTGAACCATCCAGGTCTGCTCGATCCCGACGACATTCCAGTCCCTGGTCCCGGTGAAGCTCAGTGGCCTGATGGAGGATTCTTCCCTCGTCCATCTGTAATCCAGATCTGGGCCAACAATGGAGGTCGCATCGGAGAGTCCTAGCCCGGATTATTCATAGGTGACAGGTAGACACCTCTCTGGTATGAGAAGCGATGCGATTCGAACTCATCCAGGGAGGTGTCTTCATGGCGCAGTCTGCCACACCCGCGGTGTCCTTTGTGCGTCCAGCCGGATCCATCGACGCAGGCTTGGATCTCGATAACGTGACGAGTGATGGAGGCTTGCTGAGGCTGGCAGAAGCCGAAGATGAACTCAGGCTGTGTGCGGCCATCGCGGATGCGCTGCCTGACTGGCGGCACGGTCCAGTGCGCCACTCGCTGCCCGCGTTGGTACGTCAACGGGTCTTGCAGGTGGCCTGTGGCTATCCGGATCAGAACGACGCAACGACGCTCCGCCATGATCCGCTCCTGCAACTGAGTTGTGATCAGGCTGGCCCGCTGGCCAGTCAACCAACGCTTTCACGGCTCGACAACGCCGCTGACGCGCAGACCTGTGCCGCCCTAGCTGACGTCCTGCTGGAGTGTTATCTGGCGCAAGAGGAACGCAACGGACCGCCGGGCTACGTCTTGCTCGATCTCGACAGCACCGACGACCCGCCCCACGGCGAGCAGGAAGGGAGCGCCTATCATGGTTGCTATCGCCAGCACATGTACCATCCGCTGCTGGCCTTCGACGGGACGACGAACCAGCTGATCGCCACTCGGCTGCGGCCCGGCAACGCCCACGCCAGCTGGGAGGCGGTCAGCGAAGTAGCCAGAATCGTCGCGGCGATGGGCCAACGCTGGCCCGGGGGTGACGATCGATCTGCGAGGCGGACGGGATCGAGTACGCCATCGGCCTGATCCCGAACAGCCGGCTCGAGACGCTGGCGACCTACGACCAAACTCAGCAGGCGGTGCGCCTGATCGGCGAGACGCGCTACCAGGCCGAGAGTTGGTCCCATCCGCGGCGCGTTATTATCAAGGTTGAAGTCAGTGAGCACGGGATCAACACGCGCTTTGTCGTCACGACTCGCAAGGATGCTCCGGAACTGCTCTATGGCTGGCATAGCGAACGCGGTGAGACCGAGAACTGGGTCAAGGACTTCAAGCGTGCCACGCCCAGAGGGCACCCGGCCGACCGGGGTACCCTCTGGGTCCAGCTGCTTTGGTTTCTGGGCCAACCAGTTTCGCTTACTGCTGCATGCCGCCGCCTATTGGTTGCTCGATACCTTGCGGCGCTGGCTCGGACGAGAGGGTGTTCCACGGATGCAGCTGGACACCCTGCGGCTCCGGTTGATCAAGATTGGCGGTTGGGTGCGGCGCCTGACCGATCGTGTCCTCATCCACCTTGCCAGCAGTCATCCCGGACAGCCGCTCTGGCACCTCCTCGCCACTCGGCCCGATCGTCCGTGAATAATCCGGGCTAGATTGATCCAGGTCTACAGCGAAGGAGGATCGCTATGCCTCGGATTCGACAGCGCATTGTCACCGGCATCGACGAGCGGGGGTAGTCGACCATCATTTCAGCCGGACCGGCGCCAGCGGTCGCCGAATTCGGCGGCTACCGGACTGAAGAGCAATGGATCATCGAATCCTTGCCCCAGCGGAGCAGCCTTCCGTATCTTCACTTTCCAGGGCGGGGCCGGGCCGATGCACATGACCGAGACGCTCGATTTCATCGTCATCCTCTCTGGCGAGGTCTATCTCGTCATGTAAGAGAGGGGAAGTGCTCGTCCAGACGGGCGACACCGTCATCCAGCGCGGGACGAACCACGCCTGGGACAACCGCAACGGAGAGGAGTGCCTCCTTGCCGGGATCCTGATCAGTTCTCTGCCAGCCGAATAGCGTCCTCCGCTCAATACCCCGGCGGACGCTTGTAGCCCTGGACGAAGGGCGCAAGCGCCCGGGCGATGGCGAGGAGCTTCGTCTCGCTCCAGCGCGGACCGACGATCTGGAGTCCTATTGGCAAGCCTTCCGACGACTGGGTGAGCGGGACGATCACTGCCGGATGTCCTGTCAGGTTGAAGGGACCAGTATAGCCCCCGCCAGCCGACCAGTAAGCGACCTCCTGGCCGTCAACATCGATCGGCGTGTTGCGCGGACAGTGCCTGATCGCTGGAGTTGAGGTGACCGGGCAGAGCAAGGCATCGAAATCGTCGAAGAACGTTTCCAGTATCTGGATCTGACCATCCCGCTGGTTCAGGAGCGCCGCGAAGTCCCTGACCGAAGCGTTGGCGGCCCTGGCCATGCCTCGTTCCATCGGATTGTCCGATGCCGGGTCGAGGCTGCCAGGGTTGAGGCCACGTTCCCGCAAATAGTTGGCTTCTTCCTCAACCGTCATCGTCGATGCGCGTTCGGCATGGATCAACGCGCCATGGACCTCCCAGATGATCTCGAAGTCCAACCCATCTGGCAGACGCTGTTCGACGCGCGCGCTGGCTCCAGCCAGATTCTTCGCCAGATCTGCGAGGCTGGTGCTGGTATCACGGGTTACCGGCACGTTGCCGAAGGCGTCGATCCAGGCCAGCCGGAGGTTGCTGAGCGGCGGGGTCGCGACCGAATCCAGCGGCACCGGCGGTACCTCAACCTCGCGCCCATCCGGTCCTGATATGAGCCGAATCGCCAGCTCCAGATCTTCGAGCGAGCGCGTCAACGGGCCAATCGTGTTCATGTGGCGCACGGCTCTGGGCTGGCCGGGCATGTCTGGAATGTGACCGGTCGTTGGCACACGATGCTCGGTCGGCTTGAGTGAATAGATTCCGCAGTAGTGGGCGGGGATGCGCACCGAGCCGCCGATGTCGCTACCGAGTTCAAGCGGCGAAAGCCCGGCAGCGATGGCTGCCGCGCCGCCACCGGTCGAGCCTCCCGGGGTGCGGCTCGAGATCCCAGGGGTTGTTGGAGCGGCCAAAGATCGGATTTTCGCACTGGAAGTCCCGTGAGAGCACCGGCAGGTTGGTCTTGCCGATGACGATTGCGCCCGCCGCTTTCAAACGGGCGACAACCGGCGCATCGTCGGCGGGAAGGTAATCCGACAGCGGTTCATAGCCGCCGGTGGTGCGGGTGCCAGCGGTCGCAATGGCGTCCTTGATCGTCACCGGCACGCCGTGCAGCAAACCCCAGAATTCCCCGCGCCCAGCTGCTTCGTCGGCTTCTTTCGCCCTGGCGCGCGCGCGGCCGGCATCGAGGGTCACGATTGCATTCAGAGCCGGGTTGTGGCGCTCGATCTGCTCGAGATGAGCGTCCAATAGCTCGACGGCCGAGATCTGGCCATCCCGGATAGCGTCGGCCTGTTCGGTTGCGGTTGCGAACGTGCGATCTTCCATCCTTAGACCTCCCCTGCCTATCGTCGCTCCGGCTATGCCTGATGTATAGCGTCAGCAGTGTAGCAAGAGGAGTTCCGCGCCGTTCCGGGAGTCGCATTGTTTCCCGGCGAATTGAGACGCTCAGCACATCCGGGCGACATCCAATCGCACTATACTGACCCGTTCACGTTTCATAGTAACTGGAGGAGGAACTATGCCACCGCGCACCCATCACATTACCGTTGACCCGTGGAAACCGCTCGGAGAACAGCCGGGAGTTGGACATAACCGCTGGCATGAGGGGATTCCGCCGATTCTGGAAGTTGAAGAGGGTGATCGAGTCATCCTCGACACGCTTGATGCGCTAGATGGCCAGATTGCGCCCGGCATGTCGGCGGCCGAAGTTGCGCGGGCCGATCTGGGGCCCGTTCACGCGCTGACCGGTCCTGTCTTCATCAAAGGCGCGGAAGCCGGTGACCTGTTGGAGGTGAAGTTGATCGATATCGAAGCTGATCCCTGGGGCCACTACGGCTTCACCGCCCAGTTGCCCGGCTTCGGCTTCCTGCGCGACTCCTATCCCGATCCGCATATCGTCCATTGGAGGATCGTCGACGACTACGCCGAATCCGACGAGCTGCCCGGAGTGAGGCTGCGCTATGGCGCACACCCCGGATGTATCGGTCTCGCACCATCGAAGGCGCTGCGCGAGGTAATTCTGGCACGCGAGCAGGCGGCTCTGGAGGCCGGGGGCATGGTCTTGATGCCCGACGCAGCCGGGGCGGTCCCGGGCGGCGACATCGCCAGCGAAGCGCTGCGCACCGTCCCACCGCGCGAGATCGCCGGCAACATCGACATCAAGCAGATCACACCAGGAACCAGCGTCTACCTGCCGGTCTACGCCGAAGGAGCGCTCTTTTCGACCGGCGACGTCCACTTCGCCCAGGGCGACTGCGAAGCCTGCGGCACCGGCATCGAGATGCGCTCGCGGGTACATGTCGAGTTCAAAGTCCACAAGGGACTAGCCGAACAACGAGGCATCCGATCCTTGCAGTTCTCACGTGACACCTACTTCAATGTGCCGGAGCTTGCCGCACCCCGCCGCTTCTATGCGACGACCGGCTTCTCGGTAACCGAAGAGGGGGAGAACCGGGCCGAGGATCTGACCCTGGCGGCACGCAACGCGCTGCTGTCGATGATCGACCACCTCGAGACCCGTGGCTTTGACCGGCAACAGGCGTACGCGATTTGCAGCGTCGCTGTCGATCTGAGGGTAAGCCAGGTCGTCGACGCGCCCAACTTCATAGTGAGCGCCCTGCTGCCGCTGGATATCTTCATCTAGCCACAGCGTAAAACCAAAGACCCGGGCCAGAAGAATCGGCCCGGGTCATCTGTTTGAGTTCATATCTCGGCCTTATGTGCGGGCGAAGGAGCCCTGCTGGTAGCGTCATTTGAGGAACGAGAGCCGCTCGAATTCCCGATTGCTCTCGCAGAACTCCCGGAACGGGTCGTGATCGTCAGTTCCATTGCTGCGCTCCGTTCCTGCCCTGTCGTCGCTGTCGATGTATCCACTCTACGGCTGATCGTATCGCCCGAGAATTGTGGGAACTTGGAAACTCACCGTCGCGGTTTCTCGATGGTCCGGATCGGGTGAAACGATCAGCCGGCTTCTCGATTTGGCCGAGCCTTCCTGGTGAGAGACGGGACCCGATTGGAAGCGACCGGGTCCCGTCAAAGTGCAGGGATTAGTACGGATTGTTCGGTACGATCTCGCCCTGCGCCGTCGCGTTCCGCAGGTTGATCGTGTTGTCTTCGATAAAACGCATCTCATCGGATGAAACCACTGGCGGCTGCGCTGTATCGCCGGCCGGCTCGGCGCGGGCTGGATAATCCCAGCTGTTCGTTTCGAGGAAACGAATCTCCGCTGCGCTTTTCGCGTTCGCCCGGAACTCCGGCAGGATCGTGTTCTGTTCGAGGAACCGGATTGACTCAACAGAGTGCACAGCTTCCAGGCTCCCGTACGCCGGGAGGTCTACGTTCGCTTCGAGGAAACGGTAGTCTTGTGCAAGACCTGATGATTCAACAGGCCGCTCGATGGTTGTCGACTCGCTGCCGCTGAAGGGCAGGTCGATTGAATCGCTTAGGGTCGCCGTACCGACGATGCCAGCGGCGAGGGCGGCCAGGCCAATCACGCCTGCTACGAGCCGGTTGAATCCGTTGCCACGCGTCAAAGTGCTTGGTGCATGCATGATGTTGCTCCTTTTTCTGTTGGCTCTGTGCCCTGCACCCGTATCACTGTGATTTCACTCTAGGGAGGTACAGCCTGCCTCACATCGTCCAGTTGGCCTATTCAGATTGGGCTTCGTGAGAATGCGCACATGGTGCATCGGTGGCGGAGCGTTGCGCACGGCTGCACCATGTGCGCAGTGGAGAACGGGTCATTTAGACGTGAGAAAGGCGGGAAAGGGTCAGCTCTTGAGCTCGGCCCAACGTGCGACGGCAGCGGCGCGATTGTTGACGCTGAGCTTGTTGTAGACGGAACGCAGGTGCTGGGCGACGGTGCGAGGGCTGATGTAGAGCGCCTCGCCGATCTCGGCATTCGTCATCCCGGTCGCGGCCTGCTCCAGCACCTCGACCTCGCGGTCGGAGAGCCCGGCGGGGTGACCATTAGCCGACCGGCTCACGTGATGTTCGAGCTTGGTCACGCGCTCCAGCGAGCGCCGTGCACGAAGTTCCTCGCAGGCAACCCGGATCTCACGAAGCAGACGGCGTGCCTCGGTGGTATCTCCAACTCGGATGGCAAGCTCAGCCAGATCCAACTTGGTCAGCGCCACCTCATAAGGTGCATCACAGCGCCCGGCAAGCTCCAGCGATGCCTGGAGATGCTCGCGGGCTGTATCGTACTCGCCCAACGCGGTCTTCAACTGGCCGAGTGAGCGATCGGCGGCGATGAGCGCCAGTGGCTGGCGGGGATCGGTAGCATATGCAAGGGCGCATTCGGCGTGGCGGAGAGCTGTCCGCAGATCGCCGGCAATCTGGTGATAGCGTGCCCAAAGGAGCTGTGCCTCGGCTCGTCCGAGCACCGCGCCGCTCCACTCCAGCCAGCGTTGATGTGACTCGATCCAGGCACGCGCCTGCTCGAGATCGCTGGCATCGAGCGACAAGTCTGCCGCCAGTCGCTGGAGTACTGCGGCATGGAGAAATTGGTGTTCGCCCGGCTCATTGTCTGGACCAAGCGGCAACGCCTCGTGGATTTGTTGCCAGGCAAGCTGGTAATTGTCCTGATGGCGGGAAACCGTCGCGAGTGCGGCCCTTCCGATGACATGGGTCGCGACATTCGCCGTCGCCTGTCGATGGAGCGGCGCCAACTCTTCGACCTCATCCCATTTCCCCTCGACAACGAGCAGCGGCATGCGGTTCATACGCGGCACGACTTGATCGCGCATCGACCCCGATGCCTGGGCTAGTGCCGAGACCGCCTGTTCAGCCCAGTATTCACGTCTGTTGAGCTCGTCGGTGTGGTAGGGAATCGTGATGTGGCTCAGGTTATTCAAGGCGCTATTAGCTACCTGCACATGGTGATTGATCGCCCGAAAGATCGCCACCGCTCGCTTGCTCAGAGGATCGGCCAGTTCGGGGTGCCCGGTCATGGCATACGACATCGCCATCGCACTGCATAAGCAAGCCACCTGACTGCCAACACCTCTACCTGCGATTTCTGCTGAGGTGTCGAAGCCAGCGACGTGCGGGTGACCCGGTACAGCCAGTCGATCCTCGAAACCCTCAAAGTCAGGCAAGAGTTGCTCTCCCAGTTCCAAACACTTGCGGAATTGTCCTACCAGTGCGGTCCAGAGCAGAACCGTGCCGATGATCGGATTCACATCGCCAGACTGGCGTGACCACTCATCGGGTGCGAGGTCATCGAATTCTCTCCGAGCTGCGTCCATCTCTGGCAGCCCCTGTCTCACCGACCCGCTGAAGCACAGCAGTAAAGCGCGAAAGTGGCGGCTGAGCGCGCCCAGTTCGCGATCACCGATTTCTTCCGCGATATGTCTGGCTTCCTCCGCATACACGACGCCCTTGCCCGGATCGATCCAACGGAGTGCCTCCGAAAGTCGGATAAGCAAGTCGCCTCGCTCGTACGCGCGTTCCTCGCTTCCCTCCAATAGTTCCACGGCAGCTTCATATCGTTCGGCCGCCACGCGAAAGGCGTACAAGCGTTCGGCACGAGCCGCGGCCCGAACCAGCCAGTCGACGGCGCGTGCGTCACCAGCCCGTTGAAAGTGATACGCAATGCTGTCCGGATCCGGGCGCGTGAGGATCTCCAGTGCCTCACCAACCTCACGGTGTCGCACACGCCTGCGGGTAGGAACAATGCTTTCATACAGAACCTCACGCACCAGTGCGTGGACAAAGCGAAAGCGTTGGACGTTGGACGTCTCCTCGATAACGTGGTTTTCGAGCGCCTCTGCGACGATGGGCTCAAGCACGTCCTGGTCGAGCTTGCTCACCATCTCCCACACGTCGAGCGGCACCTCATGACCAATAACAGCGGCAACCTCGAGCGCCTCCCGCGTTCGAGACTCGAGATGCGCCAGACGTTGCTCGATGACCTGCAGGATGAATGGCGGCAAGGTCACGCCGTCAAGGTTCCCCAGGGTCGCGCCAGTTGAATTCGCTTGCACGATGCCCTCTATCTCCAGGGACCGTAGCAACTCGGTCGTGAACAGTGGATTCCCCTCGGCGCGCTCGTGCAGGTAGGTCACCAGTCGTGCCGAATCAGGCTGCGGAAGTCCGTACCCGCTGATCAGCGATTCAAGCGCGTTCGGGTCGAGGCGCTGGAGGTCGATGCGACGTGTGTTTGCTTCACGTACGAGCAGGGGAATGGTCTGAAAGAGGGGGTGACGCCTGGTGATCTCGTCATCGCGATAGGTTGCCGCCAGCAAGACGGGTTCGTCACTGATCCGGCGTGCCAGAAAGCGGAGCAACTCCAGACTCGCTGTGTCCGACCAGTGAAGGTCTTCCAGCACGATGACCAGCGGCTGCCGTTCGGCGATCTCCGCGAAGAATTGCCGCATCTCCTCGAACAACGCCGCCTGGCTGCCGACCTTTTCCAATTCGTCTGGATCGCTGATCCAGGACGGTATCGAGGGCTGGCTCTCAGATGGTTGATAGTCGCGAATTGCCTCGATCCATGGGCCATAGGGTGGTGTCGTCGTCAGGTCATAGCAGCCACCGGTCAGGAGAAGGCAGCCGCGCTTCTCCGCGTCGAGGAGCAGATCGTTAACCAACGCCGTCTTGCCAATACCGGCTTCGCCACTGATCAGGACGAGCGCGCCGTGTCCTCCGATGGCGTCTTCGAGGAGCTGCTGGAGCCGGGCCCGCTCGCGCTCGCGGCCGTAGATGATTGGCTGCATCGGGGCGTGGCTAGCCATCGGCGCTGCTCCGCGCCGCTTCCTGCGTGAGTTCGGCCCAGCGCGCCACCGCCGCGGCACGAGAGTTGACGCCGAGCTTGTTGTAGACCGAGCGCAGATGCTGAGCGACGGTGCGTGGGCTGATATACAGCGCCTCTCCGATCTCGGCGTTGGTCATCCCGGTCGCGGCCTGCTCCAACACTTCAACTTCGCGGTCGGAAAGGCCGGCCGGGTGCGCCGTCGAGCGGCGGCGAAGTCCAGCCTCGATCTGGTCGGCGCGTTCGAGCGAGCGTTGCGCTCCTAGTGGTTCACAGATCGAGCGCGCCTCACGGAGCAGGTGGATAGCTTCGTGAGTGTCGTCTCGGGTCGCGGCGAGCTCGGCGAGCGCAAGGATAGCAAGTGCCTGTTCGTAGGGTGCCTCGCAGCGTTCGGCCAGATCCAGGGAGGCCTTGAGATGGTCAGCAGACTCGTCGAGTCGCCCGGCCCCGGTGTCGAGTTCACCAAGGACGCGATGGGCGGTGATGAGTGCCAGTGGTTGCCGGGGATCTGAAGCGTGTTCGAGCGCTTGGTGGGCATGTTGTCGTGCTTTGGCGGCATCGCCAGCAACCTGGTGATAGCGCGACCAAAGCAGCTGCGCTTCGGCCCGTCCGCGGGCAGCTTCGCTCCAGTCAAGCCAGCGCTCGAGCCCAGTGATCCATGTCCGGGCCTGGTTGAGCTCGCACGCCCCAAGAGCAAGGTTGGCTGCAACCCGGAAAGCGAGCACGGAATGCACCAAGCCGTTTTGCTGTTCCGGTCCCGGTTCGGTTGCCGGTCCACCTGGCAGGGCAATCTGGATGTCGTCCCGAATGACGGCAGTTAATTCCTCGTCGTCCCGCTCGTGGCCCAGCACATTGTAGACCCATAGGCGAATATATCTGGATTCGTGATCATGCTTACCAAAGCTCGTGCGGGCGACTTCAAGGGCCGTCTCCCAACGCCCTTCGAGCAGGTCGACCAGCGCGCTACTCCAGGTTCCAGATCCTTCGATTTCGGTCGAAGCGGCTGCCGCGGCGTGACGACGATCCGCCACCCGCTCTGGGTGATAGGCCAGGAGAAATTCGAGCTCGTCATGTCGCATGTAGCGAACAAGCACACGGTGTCCAATCGCCTCGTAGGCATTGAGCGCCAGCGTGCGCCACTCGACTTGAATCATCCGGCTCCCCAAGCCAATTCGTTGCTTCAGCAAGTCCATAGTAGGCATCCCGACATCTGTCCTGGATGAGCAGGACGTCATTAGTCGCGGCCGTGACCTGGTCGACGAAGGCCCTACCGATTCGCAGGCGTGTCGTTGGAGCGCCCGGCGTGTGCAAGCCAAAGCACGTAGGTGTGGAGCAGCGTGTTGATGCCGGACAGATTCCCAACTTTGAACAGGGCTCCGCTGCCTGGACTCGCGAGCGGATTGGAGAGCATCTCGTCGGGGAAGATCGATCGAATAGCCTGAACCGCACGCTCCGTCTGCGCTGTGGTCAGCGGACTCCATGATGGCGTTGGCGTTTTCCATCGTCGACAGCCCCCGGCCGATCTCTGCCAGAAAACAGAGCAGGAGCCCCTGATAGTGCTGGCTGAAGGCGTTGAGTAGCGGGTCATCGACTTGTCGAGCGACCTCTGTCGCATCTTCCAGATAGGCGATGCCGCGCTCGTGATCGGAGTAGCGCAGGAGATGGCCGATATGGAGCAGCAGCCAGCCGCGGGCTTGCGATCGTTCGGGATCGGCTTCCAACAGCGCTTGCGCCCTGGCGTAATGACCGGCAGCGACCCGCAGCGCATAGCTTCGCTCGGCCCGCATCCCGGCTTGAATCAGCCAGCGCGCTGCTCGCGCGTCGCCCGACTCCTGGAAGTGGTGCGCCACGACGTCGGGATCGGCGTTCGGGATCTCCGAAAGCCTGTCTCACCGAGCTTGCGATGCCAGGCTCGCCGGCGGCTGAGCGTGAGCGACTCGTAGAGCGCCTCCCGCAGCAAGCGCGTGGCGGAACTGCAGGTTGTTGCTTGATGGTGCTTCCTCGAGACACGTGCGCCTCGATCGCCTCGGTCATCGCTCCGATCGAACTCGCTTCTTCCAGACAGACGACCTCTTGCCAGAGCTCGATCGGGACGACATGGCCGATCACGGCGGCTACTCGCAGGGCGAGCGCGCGTCTTGTGCCAAGCCGGGCGAGGCGCACATCGAGCGTCTGTCGCAGGAGCATCGGCACCCGAGCTCGTTCCAGGTTGCCGAGCGTCCAGCAATCGTCCGTCGTGATCGCAGCACCTGGTCGTCTTCCAGCCCTTGGAGGATTTCTTCGGCGAAGAAGGGGTTGCCCTCCGAGCGGTCGGCAGACGTGCTCGACCAGCGCGTCGAGATCGGATTCCTCCAGTTCGTAGCGACCGGCGACCATCTCCCGGATGTCGTCGCGATCGAGGTGGTGGAGGTGGAGGCGCTGCGCCTGGCTCTCGCGCACGAGCAGCGGCAGGAGTTGATAGAGCTCGTGGCGGCGGGTGATCTCGTCATCGCGATAGGTCACGACGAGCAGGATGGCAGACTCATCGAGTGTACGGGCGAGATAGCGCAGTGCCTCGAGGCGTGGCGGCATCGGCCCAGTGGAGGTCTTCGAGGACGATCACGAGCGGCTGGTGCTCGGCGATGGCGGCGAAGAAGCGGCGCGTCTCCTCGAAGAGCGCCGTCTGGCTGCCGACCTGCGCCATCGCGTCGGGATCGCCGAACCACGCCGGGACCGGCGGCTGGTCTCCTCGGGGCGTGTAGCCGCGAATCGCTTCGGTCCAGGGTCCATAGGGCGGTGTCGTCGTCAGGTCGTAGCAGCCGCCGGTGAGGACGAGGCAGTCCTGCTCTCGGGCGTGCTGGATGAGGTCATTGACGAGTGTCGTCTTGCCGATGCCGGCCTCGCCGCTGATCAGGACGAGCGAACCGTGGCCGGCGATGGCGTCATCGAGGAGGTCTGCGAGCTGAGCGCGTTCGGGGTCACGACCGAACATGAGTGGGCGTTCTCCGCGTTGCCGTGGTCGCTGACGGCTGATCGCCATCGCTTGCCTCGCCTGCGTTGCGTCTCGAAGGAGTGGTCTACGCTCAGTCTATCAGGTGCTAGAGATAGCCAAAGCTCAAGGCTCCCAAGATTGAAGCGACATACCCCAAGTAGTTCAGAATCAGTGGTTGTCGCGAATGCCAGTCGTCTTACTCCTCGGTCAGCTCTTCGAGGACATCGAGTCCGGCCAGCCCGTCGATGCTGACGCGGTTGTTTGCCCGTGCATAGTCCTGTTTCCAACCTGCGCCGTTCTTTCTTCGCTGCACATCCGCCCAGCGAAAAAGCTGCTGACGGTCCTCAATGAATGCCATGCGAGGCACCACAAACCCGCACGAGTCGGTGATACGAGTGACATCAACCACGATGATCGAGCGGAGCACCTCCATGATCTCCGTGTTTGGCTCGAACGCCGTCAACACGGTGTCGGATTCCGTCGAGA
>CAVPYN010000005.1:0-249958 GCA_963709995.1 uncultured Chloroflexia bacterium
GCTTCGTGCGCCCCAATCTCATCACCCAGGTGGAAGCGACACATGCCGCCCACAAACAGGGCGTCCGCAAGCGTACGAGTGTCCCCGCATTCTCCGGCGATCGCCAATGACTCGTCATTCATGCACAAGGCGGTCTCGAAATCGCCCTGATTGAGCCATAACCAGCTCGTGGTCCATAGCGCCTTGGCCCGGGCAATCGACCGCCGCGATCCACCGGCAGAATGCAGGAATGGCGTCGCGTACGTCTGTCCCTCAACGATATGGCTGTGCTGATGCCAGAAGATGCCCAACTCGCCGACCAGTCGTACACCGGCCTCGCCCTCGTCACATTCGAGGAACCAGTCCAGCGCGGCACGAAGGTTGCCATGCTCGGTCTTGATGCGTTCGAACTCAGCCGGCGCCCCCGGCCCATCCAACCGCTCGTTCAAGTCCGCGACAAGTTTCGAAAAGTAGTCGGCGTGGCGTTGCCGCACCTGGAGCATCTCGTCGCCATGCCGCATCAGACACTCTAGAGCGAACTGGCGCACCGGCTCAAGCATCTCGTAGCGAGTGACTTGACCGGATTGATCAACGCGTCTGATGAGTCCCTTGTCGACGAGGGAAGAAAGCGTCGCGAGGGTATCATCGCCCTCCGCGACCGCCTCCACCGCGACTAGAGTACAACCACCTGCGAAGGCGGAGAGCTGGCGAAAGAGTCGCTGCTCTCCATCCGAGAGCAGGTCATAGCTCCATTGCAGCGTCGCGCGCACCGTCTGTTGCCGAACGGGCGCATCGCGCGGCCCGCCCGTCAGGACACCGAGTGGCCGGTCGAGCTTGGCCAGCAAATCCTCGAAGGAAAGCACCCTGATCCAGGCAGCGGCCAGCTCCAGCGCAAGCGGCATGCCGTCCAGACGACGACAGATTTCGGCAACAAACGGAGTATTCTCGTCAGTCAGCTG
The DNA here is from genome assembly GCA_963709995.1 of uncultured Chloroflexia bacterium. Classification (GTDB taxonomy): domain Bacteria; phylum Chloroflexota; class Chloroflexia; order Thermomicrobiales; family CFX8; genus JAUIIK01. The sequence continues at coordinate 939 of CAVPYN010000005.1, forward strand.
GAACTCGGGGACGACATACCTGGCGCGATCCACAAACAACTGGACCGCGCCGGCGTCTCCGTCCGATCGCTCGAACCCACCCGCATTGGCCGGTACCGTCAATGGAGGTACCTGGTAATCCCGCTCGCCACTCAATCGCAGCGGCTCCCGGCTCGTCACCAGAACACTGAGTTCAGTGGAAGTTGCGAGCAGATGGGCAATCTCGGTGGCAGCCGCGATGACATGCTCGAAGTTGTCCAGAACGAGGAGCAGTTGCCGCCCGCGCAGCATTTTTGCCAGCAGATCAAGCGCCGGTACACCCGGTTGCTCACCGGCCTGAAGTGTGCGAGCGATGGTCGGAATGACCAGCTTCGGATCGACGATGGAGGCAAGCGAGACATACCACACGCCACTGGCGAAGTTGTCCTCGAGCTGCCTTGCCAGGGCCAACGCCAGGCGGGTCTTGCCGATACCTCCTGGCCCGGTCAGTGTGACCAATCGAGCACCGGAACTCGTAAAGTGCGTTTTGAAAGCCGCAATCTCCTTATTGCGGCCGACGAACGAGGTCAGGAACTGCGGAACCGTGGCGCGGGCAAGCTCTTGCCACTCTGATTCGAGGGCAACCAGCCGGGGGCGCGTATCATGCTTTGCTCGCTGCGCCACGGGTGCACCTCGGCGAATGAATGCAAGGGAGAACATTGAACGTGCATCCTTAGTGTAGCAGGACGAATCGGCGCGAAAATCGTGAGACTTATGTAGATCGGCCGGGTTACAGCCCGTATCGCCACACCCGGTAATGCTGGCCGACATTGCCGGCTTCCACTTGCCAACCTGTCGGGTTGTCCGGAGTGTAGGTCAGGCAACGCCGCTCGAAGCACTGCACTAGCACGTCCTTCATCGTTCCACCCACTGAGACCGTCGCCCAGTATGGCTCGGTGATCGGGCGGCCAGTGGCGAACACCGGGTCTGGGAAGATCGGCCCAGTCTGGAGCACTCCATCTTCCACGATCAAGCCCTGGGAATTCATGAACTCCCAAAAGGGGCCAGCGATCGCGTGGTTGGTAACGGTGTCGATCCATTCTATCTGGATGCCATGGGTCGCCAGCTGATCATCTTGCGTCACGCCGCCGTCCCGGCTGAGGCGCTGGATGATCGGGCGGTCGAAGGGCAGCGGCGGGACGTCGAGCAGGCTCCGGAAGCTGGCGTAGACCGGGCCGGTTGGATCGCTTGCGTCACCGGCGACATTCACCATCGCTGGCTCACGCTCCTCGAACACGCCATCGCCAAGTTGGACTCGCCCGACAATCATTTCTGAGACCAGTAACCCGTTCGTGACATACCAGGGTGAATTCGCGTCCCCATCCGGGCTAGAAACCTCCATCCTCGACTTGTCAAGATAGACGACTGTGCGTGCGCCGCCGGGAGAGTTGTCGTACCGCTCGACACGGATTTCGCGATTCTCACGCGGGCCCCAGATCCAGCTGCGGACCGCGTCGCCTTCGGCAACCGGCTGATCGCTGCGCGCCCAGGTCTCCTGGAATGCCGGCCAATCCACCGGGATGTGGTCCCCGGAGACGATGCGGCGAACCCCGCCTCCCTCGAAGGCCACAACGTACAGTTCGCCTGCCTGATCTTCAGCGAACGACGTGATCGTCAAAGATGATTCATCGAGCAACTCCTGCTGCCAGGCTCCGTCGATGTTGGGTTCCAGCGTCCAAATTTGGCCGGAGCAAAGGTCGGCAAAGAGATATTTGCCGAAGAGGTCCAGTGATTCCATCCCACGGTAAACGTAGCCACCGATGACCGCGCAGCCTTCATCATGACTATATTCAGCGACCGGCAGCGTCAATCCGGACTGGTCACAACCCTCCTGCGGGCTGAAGCAATGCCCAGCCTCCATGATCGGCCAGCCATAATTTTCGCCCCCCGGGCTATTATGCGGCTGGAAGTTGACTTCTTCCCAGGTGCTCTGACCGACGTCTGCAATGTAGAGATCGCCGGTCTCACGATCGAAGCTGAATCGCCAGGGGTTTCGCAGTCCGTAGGCCCAGATCTCCGGCAGGGCGTCATCTCGATCGACGAATGGATTGTCCGGGGGAATTCGATAGGCAGGCTGTCCGTCCGGCACGGGGCCGGTCAGCGGGTCGATCCTGAGCATCTTTCCGTGCCAGGCCATCAGATCCTGCGGGTTTTCCTCGTTCGTGTCGTCGCCGATGGTGGTGTAAAGGTAGCCATCGAGCCCAAATGCCAGGCCGCCCCCGTTGTGATATTTCGGGATCGCGTCGGGAATGGCCAGGACGGGCTGCCCGCTCTGGCGATCTGCCCGGTTGGGCTCCCCGGCCGGGACGCTGAACCTCATCACCGAGTTCGTCTGATCGATACCGGTGAACGCGACAAAGAAGAGCCCGTTCTCGCTGAACCGTGGGTGAAACGCGATCGAGAAGAGTCCGGATTCGTCATACTGGTCCTCCACCAGATCGGTGATGTCCAGGAAGGGTTCGTCCACCACGATTCCGTCGATCGCGACGTAGATCAGTCCAGAGTTGTTTACGATGAACAGGCGACCGCTGCCATCCGGCGCTTCGGCCATGTGCATCGGTGACGACACCCCGGATACCGTCGACTCGTAGGTGACGAGTGGATAGGTTTCCGCTTGATCTCCTTCGGTCTCGCCGGCGAATCCCCCGACCGCGAACGCCAACACCGCAACAGCGGCGACTGCGACTGCCAAGACCAGACGTGGCCCCCTCCACGCGGCTAGATCGACGATAATGCGCATCTTCCACCCTTCCGATCACGAGGAAGCAAAACAACGTGGCCCAACCCGCGCAAGATGTCGCGGGCGCTAAACCAAAGATCAAATGCAACAAGAATCTTGTGCCGCTCCAGGTTTCGGCCCATGACCCGTGGCCCGGCAAGGCTGACTCCTGGAACCCTTCCAGAGCGGCGCAAGGAAGATCGCTAGCCGGCGCTCGCGGCCACTACCTCGGTTACCCCGGCTTCGGTTCCGGGCCCCGGCACACGTGCGTCATTGGAATCGTCGATGTCGTCCGAAGCGCCCGCGTAGGCTACCCTCCGGGCTGGCCCGCGGTTTACTCGCAAGCTGAAGACATCGGGTCGTGAATAGTGCCCGGCGACGTCGCAGACCGCTTTCGCCTTGCGGATGAGATCGGTCGACCCCTCCGCGACGAGGATTGTCTCCCCTTCGACCGGTCCGGCGATGACGTTCCCATATGGGTCGATGATGCAGCTATCACCTGTCCAGTTGCCGGCCAGGTCCCGCCACTCCTCGGGAACATCCTCCGGGCGGCCAAGCCCACCGGCGCAGATGACGTAGCATGCGCCCTGGGAAGCGAACGCCTGTGAAAGAAATCCCTGTCGCGCGCCGGTCCCTCCGGGCCAGGCGGCAACGTGAATCTGCGTGCCCTGGTCCATCAGCGCATAGCCGGGGAGCACCATGTTGTGCTCCCAGCAATTGAGTCCGCTGATCCGGGCATAGGGACGGTCGTAGACCTGCAGGCTCGCGCCATCCCCCTCGCCCCACATGATCCTTTCGGCACGAGTCGGCTTGAGCTTGCGGTGGCGGCCGAGGATGTTACCGTCGCGCCCAATGAAGAGCAGGGTGCAGTAGACCGTCCCATGCGTACGGCCTTCAATCTCGACGACGCCGATGACGACATCGATCCCGCAACGCCGCGCGGTCTCACAGAGCTTGTCCGTTGCCGGTCCTGGTATCTCGACCGCGTTTGCAAGGTAGGTCGAAGCCAGATCCGCCCAGCGCCTGTCCGCCGGGTAGTTGGTGAAGGCGGGGTAGCCAGGCAGCCAGGTTTCTCCGAAAGCAGCGATCGTCGCCCCTTTTTCGGCGGCTTGCTCGATCAATCCGCACGCCTTCTCCAGCGACGCATCTCGATCGTAGTACACCGGCGCAGCCTGGATCGCTGCGAGTGTTAACTCTGTCGGCGGGGTCATAGCATTACTCTTTCCAGAATGGGAATTGCCGGGGAGCTGACAATCTCCGGGGGGTGGGCATTTTCGAGCGCAATCTCCATCGATCTATATCCCTACTTCGAACATCGCGCACCCGGCAATGCTCAGACTTGCTGCATCTCAGGCATTCCCCGTTCCCTGTTCCCTAATCCCTACTCAACCCAGACCTCCTCGAACACCCGCAGGAAATTCTCGCCGAGGATGCCCGCAATGTCGGACTCGGAGTAGCCGCGCGCGCCCAGGCGCTCGATCATGTTGGTGATTTCCGGGTAGCTGGAAAAGCCGTCGAGCGAACGCATCGAGTGGCGCACGTCAGCCATGACGTGGGTGGCGTATTCGCGGCCAATGTCCGGCGCTTCCGGCTCGCCCCAGGGATCGTGCCAGTGGTCGGGATAGGTGCCGAGCGACATGTCCGTGCCCAGTCCGACGTGGGCGGCGTTCCCGGCGATCGCGCAGACGTGGTCGACATGGTCAATGAAGTCATCGACCGTCGGCCAGTGGGTCGTGCCCGATTTCATCGACAGCGGGCCCCACGGCGCAAGGCCAATCACCCCGCCGCGCTCGACACAGGCTTTGATCTGTTCGTCGTCGATGTTGCGTGGGTTCGGCACGAGGGCGTAGGCGTTCGAATGGGTGAAAACACACGGCTTCGAACTGCGCTCGATCATCTCCAGCACTGACTTCTTCGCGACATGGGTGCCGTCAAGCACAATCCCGACACGGTTGCACTCATCCACCACCAACTCGCCGAAGCGCGTAAGGCCGGCATCAGTGCGATCGAGCAGCCCGCTGCAAATAGCGTTCGAGGTGTTGTAGGCGAGCAGCATGACCCGCAGCCCCAATCGCTGAAACGCCTCTACCCGGTGAAGTTTGTTCGCGATGAAGTCGCCGCCTTGCGCACAAAGCAGGAATCCCGCCTTGCCCTCAGCCTTTGCCTGCCGAATGCTGGCGACCGAATCGGCGACGATCAGATCCTCGTTCTGGCGGGCAACCAGATGCCAGAACATGACCTCTTCAAGTGCCCGCTCAGCTGTCGCGTGCGGATCCATGGCGGTGACGCCGTAGACGGTGACGCCATGACGATGAGCGTTGGCGTAGTCCGCGTCCGGCCAGGATTGCATACAAGCGTCGATGAAGATGTAGGGATGGTCTTCTTCCAGGATCGGATGAAAACCACCCTGCGCGGGATCTGCCGCGAGCGCCGACGCGTCTCGTTCGCTGATTCCCGCGCGCTGTCGTTGAGCCATGTTTGTGTGAACCTTCCCGAATCATTACAGAGATCAAACGCTGCAGGTTAGCCCGTTCATCGTTGACGATCAACCGGACAGCCCGGAAGCGGTGTAGGATATGCGCGCATAGTCACGAAAGGGCGGTGGGTTGTGAGCGGGCAGCAATTTCGGGGAGCGCTTGCGAGCGGTGGAACATTTACGGCATCCGATCAAGCGATCGATGTCTTCGACGCCAGCGGGAATCGCCTGGCTTCGGTTGGCAGGGCAGCGATCAGCGGCGTGCGTCGCGACGGCCAGGTCGTCACGGTGGAACGGCATGCCGACACAATCGTCACTCTGACAGCGGCGAGCATTACTGACGCTGTCGGTCTGGAACAGTTCGTGCGCGATGCGTACCTCGCGCCGCCCGCGCCGGAGGAAGCCGAAGCTCCGCCGCTGGCATTTGACGCCTTTGACAGCGAGCCGGATCAGAACGACGCCAGCAAAGGTGCCGCGGCGGCTGCCGCGGCCGGAGCAGCAGCTGGCGCCGCCGCTCCCAGGATCATTTCTCAACCTGATCCATCACCAGATGATGAACCGGGACCGCCCGGCGATCAACTGCCTCCGCCATCGCCAACCCTCGCACCACCGCTCTTGGAGACTTCAGAAGCGGAGCGGGCTGCACAGGAAACGACACCTATCGCGACCGTGCCACCACCAGCGACAGCAGCGGACACGGAAGAAGATACTGGCAGTGGGGGCCGGCGTTTGTGGCTCTGGGGCTGCCTGGGATGTGGCGGCCTCGTGATCCTGCTCCTTATCTGTGTCGGCGTGCTAGTCGCGACCGAAGTGATCGATCCCGACGACTTCAACGGCGACGACAACACGCCCACACCTTTTATCATCACCGCGACGCCTGGCGGGGGCGACGAGGCAACGGCTACGCCGGGTAGCGCTGAGCCAACTGCGACGAGTGAACCAGGCGGCGGCGAACCGACCGCTACCAGCGATTCCGGTGGCGGCCAACCCACAGCCACCGAGGATGGCGGATCAGTGCCGCCAGATGGCGATGTCCTGCAAGCCGGGGAGTCGGCAGTCGTGGGCGGCATTGAGGCCACCTACGAGAGCGCGCGAAGCGAAACAGGCGGGTTGATTCCTCCAGACGATGGCAACGAGTATCTGATTCTCAAGTTCACGATGGTGAACACAACCCAGCAGGAGATCATTGTTTCGTCGCTATTGCAGTTCGAGCTAACCGACAACGCGGGAGAGACCTACTCGATCGCGCTCTTCGCCGATATCGAGGATACGCTCGACGGCGATGTCCCTCCTGGCGACACCCTGGAAGGGGAAGTCGCATTCGAAGTGCCGCAAGGCGCGGGCCCCTTCACCGTCACCTACGAAGAACTCTTCGTCGATGAAAGCGCCACCTGGGCTGTGGAAGACGTGAGTCAGTAGTCGGGGAGGGCAAGCCCATTGACCGCCAAACCACGCACCGGTGGTGAGTTCGTATGTGACGCCCTCGCCGCAGCCGACGCCAGTACGATCTTCTCCCTTTCAGGCAACCAGATCCTGCCGGTGTATGACGCCGCGGGTGACGCCGGAATCCGGATCGTACATACCCGCCACGAATCGGCGGCGGCCTACGCCGCTACCGCCTGGAGTGAGATAACCGGCGCCACCGGCGTGGTGCTGACCTCCGCGGGACCCGGATTCCTGGCCGCGCTCCAGGGCGTCGCCGCCTGCAGGTCAATGGAACTGCCACTGATCTTCTTGAGTGGCGATAGCTCTCTTGCGGAAGCCGATCGAGGGGCGTTTCAGGCACTCGACCAATTGCGGATAGCCGGGAGTGTCTGCAAGGCATCTCTCGCTGTTAACTCGGTCGAGGACATCTCGCCGATGATTTCTCAAGCGGCGATGCTCGCCCGGTCGGGCATCCCCGGCCCGGTGCATGTGAGCCTTCCGGGCGACGTCCTGGCCGATTCCGCCATCTTGACGGAGCAAGAACACAAGGAGGACAACCGCCAGCTAACGGACGAACAAGTCTCCACTGTCGAAGAGATCGCGCGCCATCTGGTGAACGCCCGGCGCCCGCTCATACTGGCCCGTCCCAGCGCGGCCCGCGACCGGGCTGGCGACTACCTGAATCAGATTGCGGCAAGCCTCCGGATAGAGCCGGTCATCATCGAAGCTCCGCGAGGCCTGGCCGATCTCAAGTACGCCAGCCTGACAGCCAGTTTCGCGCGAAGCGACTGCGCGCTCGTCATCGCTTCACCCGATTTCGCGCTGGGGTACCTCTCCAAACGCATCGTCGCCAGCAATGGAGCAGTCTTGCTTGTCTCCGCCGCGGGTGATCCAGAGTCAGAGCGGGAAGTCGATCTCCACCTTCAGGGAGAGCCAGCTCTCGTCCTTCAAGAGCTTGCCGGGTTGCTTGTCGATAGCGACGTAGTTGACGCGGCATGGTCCAGCCTCTGGCCCATCGCAACCCCGCCACCAGCCGGCTCTTCGGGACCCGGAAAGATCCATCCACTGGCGATCACGCAGGAACTGCGAATGCTGACCGATCCCGGGGACATCTTCGTCCTCGACGGTGGGGAGTTCTGCCAGTGGATCCGCCTGGGATTGAGAGATGTTCCGAATACAGTGCTCTGGAACGGCAAGATTGGCGCAATCGGCGGGGCGATCCCGATGGCCCTGGGAGCGGCAATCGCCGCCGAAGGCAGCCAGCGACGCGTGATCGCGATTATGGGCGATGGCGCGGCCGGTTACTTCTTCAGCGAGTTCGAAACGATGGCACGCTACGGACTGCCGATCATTTCAGTCATTGGCAACGATGCCAGGTGGGCAGCGGAATGGCATCTGCAGGTCACCCGCTACGGAGCCGGCCGTACGTTTGAAACGGAGCTGTTGCCGGCGCGTTACGACCGCGTCGCCTCGGGCTTCGACGCGTACGGCGAGCACGTCACGGCGGCCAGAGATTTGCCTGGCGCGCTTCAGGAAGCACTGGGCCGCAATTCGGCAAGTTGCGTCAATATCGAGATTGCGTCGATCCCTAGCCCGGCCGCCATGTCCTAGATGAATTCCAACACTGAACGTCCTGGGTCCCTCCGGGCTTCTCGATTCTCGTTGTACGTCCTATTGAACCAGACCTTCAGACCCTTCCCGTCTCATCTTCACCGCGATACCAATGATTGAATTGAAAGTGCCAGCGTTCTCGATGTGGAGAACGGCTCTGTAGACGAATGGATCGTATGTGAATGGACAAACCATCGGAGAAGCGCTTCTACGACGATGTCCTGGGAACGTTTCGGAACCCCGAAAACCGGCTCTTTGAACTAGCCAGGCTGGGTACGCGGCTAACGCGCTGGTGGGCGGTGCCGCTGCTTCTGCTGCTCTTTACCTTCGCTGGCGTGCTTGCCGTGCTGATTCCTCTGGAGTCCGCCGAGGAGCTGGGACTCTGGCCGAGCGCGATTCAGTCGGCGGCGTTTCTGGTCGTCGCCAATCTGCCGGTCGCCATCCTGATCGTAGTTTGGGTTTGGAAAAGAGAAGGCCGGGGAATCAGCACCCTCGGGCTGGGGCGCACCTCGGCCCTGAGGTTCTGCATGCGCGGATTCCTGTTCGGTCTTGGACTGATCGTCTTGGGAACAACACTCATTGTTTCCAGCGGTGACGCGTCGCTCAGCTTCACCCAAAACGACACTGCTGGCTGGATCGCAATCCTGCCGGGTCTGGTCGTTCTGGCCGGCTGGATTATCCAGGGCACGACGGAAGAGCTGATGTTTCGTGGCTGGCTGCTGCAGAACACCGGAGTGCAGATCGGTCCGCTTGCCGGGATCGCGTTCACGACCTCGCTCTTCACCCTGCTCCACCTCGGGAATCCGGGAGTAACCCTGCTTGGCGTCATCAACATCTTCCTGGTCGGTATCCTCTTCGTCCTGATCGCCCTCCTGGAAGGTGGGATCTGGGCGGCAAGCGCTTTTCACGTTAGCTGGAACTGGGCCCAAAGCAACATCTTCGGTTTCAAGGGCAGCGGGCTGGAAATCGGTGGCGGGTCGTTCGTCCAGATCGTTCCCAGTGGGTCAGATGCGATTATCGGCGGCGACTTCGGTTTCGAAGGTTCGGTCGCGGCGACAACAACGCTCGTCATCGGCATCCTGATTCTGCTCGCGCTGGGACAGAGGAGGGAAGAACAGTTAGGAATCAGGAGATAAGTTGGATCTCGAAAACAGTGAGTGTCAACGAGGGCAAGATCTCGGATCATCGTAGGGTTGAGCGAGGTTCATTTCTTTCGAGGCGAGACAGGTCACTCCCGCGAGGGCAACTTCCTAGTTGCAGCACGCTCCAACGAGCCGGTGACTGGCCACGATCCTATGGTCGTTGCGACATCAGCATTGCATTAACGATGCGTGAGAGTTGCCTGATATGTGACCGCTCGTGGCGTGCCAGCCACGCGGCATAGAAGCGCACGGTCCGTTCAAGTGGCTTGCCCGCTCCTGTGACCGTCGCGGTGCGTGACCAGCCTCCTGGCGACAATGGCTCGAGAACGGCAAGGAGCTCGGCGCGCTGGATCGTAAATGATTGCAGCGAAGGACGGAATTCCAGCTGGGGATAGTCCGTCTGCTTGATCCAGGTGCGAGGATCCACCGCTCGAATCGTTGGCTGCTCCCCGGCAAGGATCGTCGAGATGCAACCGCCCCAGACATCGGCGCACGAACGCAGGTGCGCGAGCACGTCGTTGGCCGACCACTCATCATCGTCCGGTGCTGTACGAGCTTGAGCAAGCGTCAGTTCGGCCGTAAGCGTCTGGATGCGCGGCGGCGTTTCTGCCAGCAGGCTCAAGATCTCCTCGATAGTAAGCTCTCTACGGGCCATGTGACCTCATCCTTTCTCACAGAAGCCTGACCGAAAGACTCACCACATCCGCTTTCGTCAGCTCCGTGAGTCGTCCAGACTACAGATCCCGGCGCTGGAAGACGAGCATCGATGCGAGGACGACAGCGAAACAGTAGAAAACGGCGTATCGCACCGCGAAATCGCTGGGAGGGACAAAGGTGCCAAACGGGTTCGGCCCTGTAAGGTTGACTGCAATGGCTGGCTGCACCTCGTAGGAAGCGAGCTTCCACATCGAGTCGCTCGGCACCAGAACGCTGCTGGCGACACCAATCCGGATCATCGTTTCATTGTCCAGCTGGGTGCCGATCTGCTCGACCAGCCCACCAGTGAGCGCCATGCCGTAGAGCATGAAGACAATCACACCATTCGCCATCGTCGAAAAGACGGTCGAACCGAGCATGGTCAGGCTGAGCAGGATCGTCGACACCAGGATCATCAGCGCAAGACCACGCAGCAAATTCGGCGGGGTGTAGTCGCCAACAATGCGAGAAGTCAGGATCACGCTACCGAACATCGTGGCGATGTAGGTCACGACCATTGTCAGAAAGCCGAGATACTTCCCGGCGATGATCTCAAACCGGGCCAGCGGCTTGGTAACGATGGTGTGCAGCGTGCCAGCTTCGATTTCGCTTGAGATCGCTCCGACAGCCGCGAAAATCGTCATCACCCCCGCCAGGAAGTTCACCGTCCAGAGACCGAGCATCACCATAATGCTCATTTGAACATCGCGCGGCAACAGATCTCTGGGTGCGCCGCTCCGCTCTTCACTGAATACATCGACGTCGTCGTCGACGATCTGGAATCCGTATACGTACAGCACGACGAAGAGCGCGCTCAGCGCCAACACCGCCCAGACCAGCTTTCGACGGACCGCCTCCTGAAGAGTCAGCCGGGCAATCAACAGGATCATCATCCAGAGACGTCCATACCATCCGATTGATCGACCAGGGTGACGAACAACTCTTCGAGCGTCTCTCGCCTGGGGAATACCTCCTGGATCGCAACGCCGGCGCCGACGAGGTTCCGGACCAGTTCGGGAACAGCATCTTCGGCCGGCAACAGCGTGGTCACAAGGGTGGTTCCACCGGACAAGGTTTCAAGGCTTTCAAGTGTCCCCAGTCTCTTCACGACTCCGGTCGCGTGTTCGGTCCATCCGCCAGCCCGCAGGCGCACCGACACCCCTTGTGGGCGCAACTCATCGAGGCGGCCTTCCGCGACGACTATGCCGCGATTTAGGATCGCGACTCGATCGCAAACGAGCTCGACCTCAGTCAAGAGGTGTGAATTCAGAAAGATGGCCGTGCCAACTGCGCTTAGCTCGCGGATTACATCACGTACGATTCTGCGCCCGATCGGATCCAGGGCCGATGTTGGTTCGTCGAGAAAGATCAACTTTGGACGGTGGAGAAGTGCCTGTGCAAGGCCAGCTCGTTGCTGCATCCCCTTGGAAAAGGTGCGCAGCCGGTGGTCTTCTCTTCCCGTAAGCCCGACCAGATCCAGCGCTTCGGGAATGCGCCTCCGCCGGTCGTCGCTGGACATCCCGGCAAGCCGCCCATGGACGTCGAGGAATTCGCGAGCCGTGAGCCAGTCATGAAACCTGAAGAGTTCTGGTAGGTAGCCCAGCTGGCGCTTTGCCTCCCGATCTCCAAGCGGGCGGCCAAACAGTAGCCCCTGCCCGGAGGATGGCCGCACCAAACCAGTTAGCATCTTCACCGTCGTGCTTTTTCCAGACCCGTTCGGACCGAGGAAGCCGAACACCTCCCCCTGGCGCACGGACAGCGTCAGATCCGCCACCGCGACGACGTTGTTGTACGCCTTGCGAAGACCCTGCGTCTCGATCGCTAGATCGTGACCATTCTTCGGGTTCGAAGCGGGGTTCGGTTCCTGTGTCACGGTCATCTGATTCAACTCCCGAACCGGATTGTCCCAAAAAAGCGTTGTGGGCCGCCGGGGTAGCGGCCCACAACTGGAACGGGAAAGGGGTGGTGGAAAGACGTTCGGGAACGTCCGCTAGTCCAGCGAGTTAGCCATGCTTGAGATCGTGTCGCCGGACTCAGTGCCACCGACGATGAAGAGGATTCCGTCGTTCTCCCAGAGAGCGACAGCGCCCTTTCCATCGTCTGATGTAATCAACAAGCCGGGCTTACCCTTGATGGTTACGTCGTCACTCGACGCGCCTCCAGGGACCGGGATAATCAGCGTTGACTGCCAGTCCTCTATCGATCGCAACTGGGCGACGAAATCCGGCGGCAGGCCGGGAAGCGCGAGCAGATCTTCGCGAAGGCCGTCCATATCGAGTCCATCTGGCGTGATCAGGGTTGGGCTAGGCAGTTGCGCCACGACGATGTGCTGCTCCTCGGTCGCGCCCTGGTAATCCTGCACCAGCGCCTGCGGCACTTCGAGCGTAAACGTCATGACCGGTTGAGTTGCCGCGTCTGGGCAGGGAATAGATCGGCAAGTCCAATTCGTCGATGATCGTCTGCAATTCGGCGGTGTCAACGGTGACCGTCACCGATCCAGCATCGCTCACATAGTAGGTTGGAGAGCTTGCATAGCCATCCGGGACATCATTGGTCGTCTTGAAATCACCGAATGCCGCAGCAGCTTCGTCCCTCGATGCGAATTCCTGAACGTTCGCGATCGGATCATCTTCGTTGAAGGTGGTCGTGTATTCCGCGAGATTCATCACTGAACCTTCGAGGGAATCCTGATCGGCCATGAACAGGCGGAGCCCCATGTTCAGCTGGAACTCCTGGAAATCATCCATCTCGATCGTGATCGCCGCGAACTTCTGAACGCGGAACCGGTCCAGGACGTCGCCGGCAAACGATGCCATCGGGCTAATCGTCAACACCATGAGCAGCGTAAACACCCCAGCGATTCCCAGGGCGAAGCGCCCACCACGCCGGTTAAGCACCCTCATCGGATCAAATCCTCTCTCATCTTGCTTTACAGTAGCCTGGTGGCGGCGCCAGGCAGACAACGCCGCCGATACATTCAACTTCATCTCGCTCCGGTTCAAGCCGCGAGAGCGCGATCGAAGCAAAGACTGCGTCTTCATTGAGCGCTCCGGCGCGCTCTGGCAATCAGGACACCCAGCAATATGATCAGCTAGTGATTCATCCTCACCGGTCGTCCAGATGTGAACGGAGCGGGCCTCATCGGGACAATCTAATCTTGGATCACTCACGTTGGCCCGCTCTCACTATCATCGGTCATTATCTCGCGCAATTTGCGCTCGCCCCTGGCGATCAACGTGCCGACAGAGCCTGCCTTGACCTCGATCGCCTCTGCGATCTCGGCGTAGCTCAGCCCACTTGCCCGCAAGAGCAGCGCGTCTCGTTGACGCTCCGGCACATCGAGCAGGGCGCGTCGCACCTCGTTCGACATCTTCGAATCGTATCGCCGCATCCTCTGGATCTTCGGCGACCCGATCCCGCCTTCTCGTCGAACCAGTCTCCGCCACCAGCCGAGACGGCGGTTGCGCGCTCTTACGACATTGAACGCGGCGTTCGTCGTTGAGCGGTAGAGCCAGCCGGCGACATTGTCGCCCCGATCAGGATCGAGTCTGCCGCCGGTGAAGCCGGCTGAAGGCGTCCATCGCCACTTCTTCGGCGTCTTCATGATTACCGGTAACTCGTATCGCAACTCGATAGACACGCGGGTAATAACGGAGAAAGAGCTGCTCGAAAGCTTGCTCATCTCCCGCATAACAAGCTCGGAGTAACACCTCGTCGGGCGTCACGCTTATCGATACTGTCGTTGCCGCCAACCGATGCGACTCCGTCTCGGATATCCGGTTCTCTACTCTAAGAACACCACTGGAACGAAAAATGTGACAGTCCACGATGGAGCATGGCTGGAAAAGCCGTTCACCAGCTGTTGATCACAGCAACAGGGAATTGATGCGCCCGGTATATGGGCGCCGCTGAGTGTTCTCCATTTTGCTTCCGCAGCCGCCGACAAATACTGTTGCCAACGGTCCCGTGATTTCGAGTAGCTATCCAGGTATCTCAGCGCTCACTCAAGCAGCTACCGATATATCCAGAATCGTTGGCGCGGGCAGATCGACTAGTAGGTGTATTCGATCAGCAGGTCGGTGTTGGTCAAAAGGATGCTCTCTCCCTGAAGCTCAAGCGCGTTCAGGGACTCGAATGTCTTCAGCGCCTTGTTGATGCTGACCCTGGTGGTTCCAAGTTCCGTCGCGAGCTCTCCCTGGCTGAGTTCAAATGGAACGATGATGCCTCGATCGATGCGGGCTCCGCGGTCTGCCGCGCGCACCAGCAACCACTTTGCCACCCTGCCGGGCACGTCGAGCGAGAGGATGTCGGAGAGCCGCTCGTTTGTGGCCCGCACCATCCCGGCGACGGTGCGCATGACCGCCATCATCGCCTGAGGATCTGACTCCAGAAACTGCAGGAACGCGGCGCGCGGGACGATACGGATCTGGACTGGCGACTGGGCGGTGATCGTCGCCGATCGAGCGGCGCCGTCAATCAACGCCAGTTCGCCGATCGCGTCCGGAGCTTCCACGACAGCCAGAACGATTTCCTGCCCGGATGGCGTGAAACGGCTGATCCGCACTTCGCCGGACTCGATGACGAGCAGGCTGTCACCGGGATCGCCTTCACTGGTCAGCACCTGTCCGTCAGGGTAGCGACGGCTCCAGGACTGTTCGGAAAGACGAGCGAGACCTTCCGCGCTTAACCCTTGAAACAACGGAACACCCGCCAACGGTGATTGTGCCTGACTTGCCGTCATTATCCCTGCCACTCCTCAGAACATATCCAGATGGACCGTGCCTGCCGAATAGTATCGTTCAGCAAGCGTTTGGCGTAAAGCACAATGGAGGAGCAGTGTGGGGCACGATCCAAACGGAGCAGCCGCGAAGATACTCAGGCCGCACATCGAGGACATCATCCGGCGCATCAACGTCGACGAATTCACAACACTCGAGTTCATCGACGCGATGCAGCTCGATCCCGCCTCCAGACAAGCCTTTCAACAGGCCCTTGCAATCATCCCGGAAACTGATGAGGGCCGCGGCCGCATGATTCTTCACGGTCAGATTGTTCCCGATCTCATGCGCTCGACCGGTCTCGTCCAGTGGTCGGGCTACGCTTATGGCCATGAGGATCCGTACGGTGTCCCGGCATGGTGGACGAAAAAGCCCGTAGACGATCAGGATTGACGCGCCTCCAGGACATCAACAAGCCGCTCGGCAACGATGATCTCCTCGCCCGGATTGAGCGTTTCAGGGTTTATCAGGAGATCGCTCTCACCTCCGACGGCGACGGCGATGCGTGGACTGCCGTCCCACAGTGCACGCTGAACATCCTGCGCGCTTGCGCCAACCTGGATCCGAGCGCGCGGAATGGGTTGTCCGGCTTCGCTCGGCCAGTCGCGAGTGCCAGTGACGCCGGGAACCTCCGCCACCGCGTCGAGGACCGTGCGAACCATTTGCTCGTATTGTTCAGAGAGCTCCGACTGATCGAGCAAGAGGTAGCGTTCGATGGCTGCAAGCAATCCAACCACTTCCTCTTTACCAACCTTCATTGCCCGTCCGCGATGCTGGTTCGGCGCCCCGTGTGCCCTGGCAACTTCGATCAAATCGCGACTGCCGACGATCAACCCGCTCGATTGGGGGCCTCGCAGCCCTTTGCCGCCGCTGAAGACGGCCAGGTCAGCGCCGTAATCGCGCGTGAAACGCCAAAGATTCTCGGGAGGTGGCAACTGGGCGGCTGCATCGACGACGACCGGCACGCCATGTTTATGAGCTAGCTCGATGACTTGCTCAATAGGCACGGCCCCGCTGGCCAGGTGTGCTCCCGCGAAGTAGTACACCGCTAGCGTGCTCGCTCCAATCGACGATGCGAGATCCTCGACGCTTGCGCCCTAGTCGTTGCCAATTTCGACGATTGTTGCTCCAGCGAGTTCAATGGACGGCACGTAGGCGATGCGCTGCGACCGGTGAATGACGACCTGATGACGCTGGCGACCATAAATGGTCAGGCCATCGGCCGGGTCGGTCGACAGGCAACAGGCAAGCGCGCAAAGGTAAAGGCCCGCCGCCGCTCCGGAAGTGACATATGCGCCATCGTTACGGGTCAGTTCAGCTATCCGGTCTCCCACCACCCGTTGCAGGTCATGCAGGTCGACGAAGCACCCGGCCGCGTCCTGCATAGCACCTACTACTTCAGGCGGCATCAACGAACCGCCCAGACGCGTCAACGTGGCGTCGGCGTTGATCACGATGGGCAATCCGAGTCTCTGGTAGACGCTCATACTCATCTCTCTTTCCCTGGCGGCCCATTCTCGCACGAGTTGGCTTGAAAGGTACGGACTGGCTATTGGGGTGGGCGTGCACGCCAGATAAGCTCATGATGCCAGCCGGATGATGGAGGAGTTGGAGCGCCTGATCCGATGCCTGCCCCACTCGCAATTGAGACCATCGGGCTAACGAAACGCTACGGCGACGTCACTGCGGTAGCGGATCTCAGTCTGTCAATCGAACGAGGCGAGGTGTTCGGTTTTCTCGGACCAAATGGGGCGGGTAAAACGACGACGGTCAAACTTATCCTCGGTCTTGTCCGCCCAAGCGCAGGCGAGGTTCGGGTACTCGGACAATCGATGCCCTCCCAGAGCAAGCAGATTCTCCAACGAGTCGGCGCAACCGTCGAGGCGCCGGCGTTCTACCCATATCTCAGCGGGCGAGAGAACCTTGTCCTGCTTGCGAAGATGTCGCGGATCCCGGAACGGGATGTCGACCAATCGCTGGCACGCGTGAGCTTGACGGAAGCAGCGGGACGCTTGTTCGAAACCTATTCGATGGGCATGAAACAGCGGTTGGCGATCGCCGCCGCGCTCCTACGCAAACCCGATCTCATCCTGCTTGACGAGCCGACGACCGGCTTGGACCCAGCTGGACAGCGGGAGATCCGAGACCTGCTCCCTCAACTAGCCCGCGACGGCTGCGCCGTCTTCATCTCCAGCCACGCCATGCATGAGGTCGAGGAAATCTGCGATCGGGTTGGAATCCTGCGAGATGGCCGCCTGCTGCGAACGGCCCCGGTTCGGGATCTGGTCCAATCGGAGAGTGTCGTCGAAATCGTCGTGGATGAACCAACCCGTGGTCTCGAAATCCTCAAGGAAATTGACTGGGTAACCGAGGCGGAGGCTCTCGAAGGAAGGCTCATCGTCCGCGCCGCCAGCGGGCGTGCAGCCGATCTGAACCAGGCGCTGGCAATGCGTGGGATCTTTGCCTCCGAGATTCGCCCGCGGGCCCGCAGCCTCGAAGATGTCTACTTCGAAGCAGTCGAACACCGGGCGGCCTGATGACACCGCTGCTTTCCGCCGAACTGTACAAACTCAGTAGACGGCCGGCTTGCCGCGTGCTGGCGCTTACTGGCGCCGGAGTCATTCTAGTCTTCTACCTGATGATGGCGGTGCTCATGGCTCAGGAAATCGATACCGCGTCGCGGGGGCCAGATATCGAGGCACTTCGAGACATGACAGCTCTGCGCAACAGCATGATCTTTGGCTACGGCATCACACAGTTCATCGCATCCATCCTCGGGATCATCTTGATGTCGCTGGCCATTACAAGCGAGTATGGCTGGCGAACGGTGCTGACAACGACAACCTGGACGGGCGAGCGGGGTCGGGTCCTCAGCGCGCGGATGCTCGTCGTCCTCGGCTTCCTCGCAATCGGGGTCGCCCTGGGCTGGTTGATGGCCGCGGTTGGGAGCGTCACCGTCGGCGCGGTCAACGGCGATCTTGCCTTCGATGGGGTTGACGCTGGATTTGCCGGCTCGGTTGCGGCGGGTTGGTGGCGTACCTGGCTCACCGTCGCGGTCTACGCATTGCTGGCTGCCGCGTTCTCTTCGATCTCGCGCAGCGTCGCGGTGGCAATTGGCGCGGCAATGATGATCCGATTTCTCGAACCAGTGGGGGTAGAGTTTCTCAGCCTGCTGCCTGCCGTGTTCGGTAGTCTTCAGAACTTGCTGATATCACCCAATGTTGACGCCCTGCTCCAGGCAAACGGCGTCCTGGAAACGGCGGAGCAACCTGCTCGCGAGCTTCCGTCCACTTTCCAGGCGACGATCTATCTGATTGGTTTCTGCATTATGTCAGGAACGGTAGCAGTCCTCTCGTTCATCCGGCGGGACATCGACGTCTAGCTGGTTGTAAGCTCGACCACCGTTGTCTTTCTGCATATTCGGTAAACTTCGGGCCGTATTTGTGCTTGGTACTGCACGGGAAACGGAGCACGCGGCGACCCGATGGCAACCGCTCAGCAGATTCAATCTACTCCAGCAGAGGTTGCCCCGGGCAAGGCACGGACCCGCCGGGAGCAGTTGACGCTGTACCGGCGCATTAGCTGGGGAATCGCCATCACCGTTGTCGTTGCCCTGTTCGCCATCGTCGCCGGATACCAGTACTCCGAACGAGACGTGGTGCGCGACGGCGTCGTTGTTTTCGGCGTTGACGTTGGCGGCATGACCCGCGACCAAGCTATCGCGGCGGTCACCGAGGCAACCGAAGCGCGAGCGAACCGGTCACTTACCATCGTCGATGGCGTTCGGTCCTGGGAAGTCAGCCGCTACGACGTCGGGCTCCGGTTCGATGTGGAATCCGCAGTCAACGAAGCCTACGGTGACGGCCGTAGCGGTTTCGGTCCGGACCGGCTCGCATTGCTCTGGCATTTCAAAGATTCGCCAACCACAATCGATGTAGGGCACGTGGCGGTTGCGACCAGTGAGACCGAGGATATCCTTTCCGGTCTTGCGACGGAAATCAACCAGCCAACGATAAACCCGGTCTTCACCATCGCGGACGACGGCAGCTACTCATACGTAGCGGCACAGACTGGACGGGAACTCGACGACGCCGCCAGCCAGCAGGAAATCGTCCGGGCGCTGGCTGCGGGTGAGACCAGCGTGAATCTGGTCATTGCCGAGTACCCGCCAGTGGCTGAGAATGTTGACTACGAGCCGTTGCTCCTGCAGGCCCAGAACGCACTCGGGGCTCCGATTACACTCGTCGCCGCAAACGAGACCTGGACCTTCACCCCGGGGCAGATCGCTAGCCGGCTTGAGATCATTCCACCTACCGAAAGCGAGGCCGCCCGCCTCGCACTTGACGAAGATTGGTCTATCCGGCTGATCGACGAAATCGGTTGGTCGGTGGATAGAAGAGCCCAGAGCCCCCGCGTCTGGTGGGACGGCAACGGCCAGCTTGTCGTCGTTCGCGACCCCCAACCCGGTTATCAGATCAATGCTGGCGAGGCGCTGGAGACGGCTCGCAATGTGTTGTCCGGTTTCGTCGACATGGACACCGTGACGCTTCCCCGTCGAAACACTGCTTCCGCCGCCACTACCGGCGGATCTGAACTCGCTTGGACTCAGCGGGGTTATCGCCGAATCGAGCACACCATATGGCGGCTCGATTGAACCTCGAAAGCAGAACGTCGAGCTTGCCGCCCGGCTGCTCAACGGCACGTTGATCATGCCCGGACAGGAATTCTCGTTCAACAGCGAGATCGGGCCAATGACCGTGGATGCCGGTTTCCAGATGGCATATGGCATCATCAACAATGATGGGCAACTGAGAACGATTCCGACCGAAGCGGGCGGGATTTGCCAGGTGGCTACGACCGTCTTCCAACCGGTCTTCGCGGCAGGGTACAGGATCACCCAGCGCACGACACACTCCTACTGGATCCCGTCCTACAGCTACAATGGCATCGTCGGGCTCGACGCAACCGTAGATCCGGCTTCCGGCCTTGATCTTAAGTGGGTCAACAACTCCGATCACGCCCTCCTCATCCAGGCATCCACTGACGGTGACAACTTCCTCGTCCGGCTCATCGGGCAGCCGCCAGGCTGGCAGGTAAAGATCGAAGAACCGGTCATCGAGAACATCGATTGGGCTGACAAGGAAACGACTTACTACGAGGCCGACACCACGCTTGAGCCCGGCCAACAAGTGCGCGTTGAGAGGGCCGAGGATGGTTTCGACGCCAAATTCGCTCGCATCGTGACCTATGCTGACGGAACGACCGACTGGTTCCTCAACGATGTCAGCTATGGCCGGTCGCGCAACGTCGTGCTCGTCGGCTCCGAAGATGGTAATCTCCCGGCCGGCTTCAGTAATCCATAAGAAGCCGCGCACCTGCAATCGACAATTGGAGCTCGTCCAGGTTCGCAACTACTCTGGGCACGTCAATTGATAACCGCCTGGACCACCGATCGACTCCATCGATGCCGCAGCCTGGGGCAAGAACACTACCGTGATCCTACGAGCGAACTGATTGAATGCCGTGCCAGCTGACCGGGACCGGCTACGGCAGCCGGGAGATTCCCAGCCAGACGCGTAGGGCGCCTGCGGACGCTACTTCGGTTCGTACACCTGGTAGATACTGGCCTCGAGTTCGCCGTCCAGCGCATCACCAAGGGCTTGGATCGTCCCGGATTCCATCGCTTCCCCGGCTTTCAAGGCAGTCTCACGCGACTCCCAGATGCTGACGGCCCCGATTGTCGTTTCTCCCTCGCCGTCGAGGAAAACGACAGTACTCCCAGGCACAAACCCCGGAAGCTGGCTTAGCCGTACTGCAGCTTGCTCTCCGACCTGTTCCCCCAGAGCACGGTTCCCTGGTTTCAGCTTCATCTTGACCAAACGGAGATGTCTTGACAAAACGGACTCCTCTTCAATGCAAAAAGCGGTAGCAATTAATCGTTCCAAACCTGACTCGTCAGTCGATGGTGATTCTGTCCTCCTTTCTCGTGCACTTTGCGGGCCAACTGGCTCAGTGCCCTTTCGGTTGACTGGTCCGGCTATGGCGATCGGGGATTCAGCCAGTGCTCGCCATTGCCAGTCTCCAGGCGAGCGTCGAGATAGGCGAACAGCTCGTCGATCGACCCAAAGTGGAATCGTTGCCCGGTCGCTGTACTCTGCAGCGAAACACGCCAGCCCCGCCGGGTGTCGTCGCGCCAGAGGCGCAATAGAAAGGCGTGGTACTCGGGCTGGCGATGGTCGAAACTGCTCACTATCAGGTGCTCGTCCTTAGGAAACCGCTGTAGCAGCTTGTACCGGACGCAGTGTCTCGAACAGATTGAAGACTTCGATGCGAGGCGGCGCGGTCACCTGATAGGCCGCAGCAATCGTCTGCGCCAGCTCCGACTCCTGGTAGGCGCGCATCGCTTCCGCGGACTCCCAGATGTAAACACCGGTGTATGCGCCGGTTGACTCTTCATGTCCGTAGTACTTCTGAATGAGGCCGGGAAGGGCGCGAAAGTCAGAAATTCGCTCTTCCAAGACGGCCATGGCCTCATCGTGTGAAAGCTTGCTCTTGAACTTCACCGTCAAGACGTACATGATCTGCTCCTATCCTCGGCTAAGGTCGGCATTGGGCCTTCGTGACGCCGATCTGGCGACGATGCAGGCACGGTAATAGAGCGTGCGTGACAAGGGCGTGACAACCAAGGCGGCGGTCAGGCACATATGGCCCGCGCTGCCCTGGCGTCAAGCATGAGTAAGATTGGAGCATTCCATCACCGGGAACGGCTGCGGCCATCGTGGTCCGGCCGGAGTATCTGCGAACGGCTCGCATAGTGGATCCGCCCAGCGTCAAGACAAAAGAATTGAGCCTGGTCCTATCCCTACTTGGACCGTTCGAAGCGAGCGCTGATGATCAGCCCCTTAGCTTCGCCACGGATGCCGCCCGGGCGCTCCTGGCCTACCTCGCCGTCGAAGGCGGACGACCGCATCGCCGAGAGCAGCTGGCGACGATGCTGTGGCCGGACAAGTCCCAATCCGCCGCCCTTACTAATCTGCGCCAGACGCTCGCGCGCCTGCGGAAAGGACTCTCTGAACCGCTCGCGGCCGGCGTGTTGGAGATCACCCACCAGACTCTCGAAGTCAAACCTGACGGTGTAGACCTGGACTGCACGCGGTTCGATTCGCTCATCGCCGCCTGCGCGAGCCACGCCCATAGCGACCTCACCAGGTGCCGCATCTGTATCCAGCGCCTGGAACGGGCTTGCAAGCTCTATCGCGGCGAATTCCTCGACGGCGTCTTCCCTGGAGGCGCCCATCTCTTCGACGAATGGGCGCTTTCCAAAAGAGAGCAGCTTCACCGGCAGGCGCTCGATGTGCTGCACACGCTGGCGCGTCACTATGAGTCAATCGCGGATTATGAGGCGATGCGCCGGTATGGCGCGCGCCAGCTGAGGCTTGAGCCGTGGCGCGAAGACGCCCATCGTCAGGTAATGCGCGCCCTGGCACTCCAGGGCGCGCGGACTGCGGCGCTCGAGCAGTACGAGACCTGCCGGCGAATCCTCGCAGCCGAGCTGGGGATTGAGCCCGACACTGAGACGCGCGCCCTCTACGAGCGTATCCGGGACGATGCCCCGGCTCCGGAGGCCTTGCAAGCGCCGGTGCCGGCATACAACCTGCCGGCGCAGCTGACGCCGTTTGTCGGACGCGAGCAAGAACTGGCGACTATCAACGCCCTCCTGGACGACCCCGATATGCGCTTGCTGACGCTCGTCGGCGCTGGCGGCATGGGCAAAACCCGTCTCGCGCTTGAAACGACATACCAGCGCCTCAACCGCTACCCGGACGGTGTCTTCTTCGTCTCGCTTGCATCCGTTGCCAGGCCGGACGCGATCGCTTCTGCTATCGCCATGGCCATGGGGTTGGAGCTAACCGGCGACATTCGGCAGGCGTTGCCCTTCGCGTTACGGGACAAGCAGACGCTGCTTGTGCTCGACAACTTCGAGCACTTGCTCGACGGCGTTGGGATCGTCGTCGAACTGCTGGAAGCCGCGCCGAACCTACAACTGCTCGCGACCTCGCGCGAACGCCTGGAAGTGCTCGCTGAGCACGTGTACATGGTGCTCGGAATGGACTACAGCCCACAGGATAGCCAGGGTGCGACGCAGGCAGCTGCGATCCGCCTCTTTGCCCAGAGCGCGCGGCGCGTTCAGCCGGACTTCGCGTTAGGCGACGAAGACCTGACTGCCGTGGCGTGCATCTGCGCACTGGTGGATGGCATGCCGCTCGGCCTTGAACTAGCAGCCGCCTGGGCCGATATGTTGCCGCTCGACGAGATCGCGCGGGAGATTGAACGCAACGCTGACTTCCTGTCGACGGGCTTGCGGGACATACCCGAACGGCACCGTAGCTTGCGTGCTGTGTTCGATGGCTCTTGGCGTTCGCTTGACGAGTCTGAACAGAAGATGTTCCGACAGCTCTCGGTGTTCCAGGGTGGATTTACGCGTGGGGCCGCGGATGCAATAGCAGGCACATCGCTGCGTGCGCTGGCACGCCTTGCGCGCAAGTCCTTGCTCCACCAGCACGGTGGCCGCTATCAGATCCACGAGCTGTTGCGGCAGTTTGGTGCAGAACAACTCGACAAGTTGCCCGACGAACGCGCAGCTGTGGTAGAGCGCCACTGTGTCTATTACCTGACACTCGTGGCACAACGGCAGAGGGCGTTGGACGATCGTGAGCCGCAGCTGGCAGCTAAGGAGATACGGTCTGAAATCGACAACATCGAGAAGGCCTGGATGTCGGCTGTCCAGCACGGCCGGCGCGCAGAACTCGACCAGAGTGCAATCGCACTCTGGAGGTTCTGCTCGCTGACCGGATCAGGCATCGATCTTGAGCAATTCACGCGCCTGGCGGCGGATCGCTTAGAGACAGACCTAGGGCAGTGCGACACGGATCTTGGGGCGGACGCTCAGCGCCATGAGCGCCTCTTGGGCAAATTGCGAGCAATACAGGCGGCGGCGCTGGTTTCTCAAGGCAAACATGACTCGGCAATTCCTGTGGCAGAGAAAGCGATTGCGCTGGGACAGGTGAGTCAAGGAATAGAGGGCGAAGCCTTCGGCTACCTCAGCAAGGGGCAGGCCCTGGCTCAGAAGGCACAGTATGCAGAAGCCCAGCATTGCCTGGAAAATGCCCTGCATCTCGCCCGGCACGCACTGTCCGATGATGCAGTCATCGATTCGCTAGAAATCATCGAATACCTCGTTAGTCTCTGGCTGGGAGCAATCGCCAATCGCCGGAATGAATATGCTCGCGCCAAGCAGCTGTTCGGGCAGAGCCTCGCCACTTGCCAGAGGCGGGGTGATCTGCGCGGTGAGATGCACAGCCTTGCGAATCTGGCAATTGCCGCTCGCACCACCCATGAGTACGCAGTGGCACGTGAGAATTACGAACATGCGTTGCGCCTCGCACGCCAGCTAGGCTATCGCTGGGGAGAAGCGACCACCCAGCAGGAACTCGGAGACCTGGCTCGCCTCCAGGGTGATCCGGAACTTGCGCGCAAGCTCGCCGTGCAGTCTCTCGTGCTGTTTCGAGAGATTGGTGACCGGTTGCGAGAGTCTGTGTCGCTCGCATATCTTGGCCGCCTGCACACATACCTGGGCGATGATACCGGGTCGCACGAATACATCGACCAATTTCTAAACATTATTGAAGGACTCAATGCTCCATTTGCCGAAAACTGGGGTTGGTTGGCGCTCGCAATTCGTCACAACTATGTGGGCGACTGGGAGCGAGCACTCGACTATGCCCAGCGTGCGGTAGCGGCAGCCCAATCGGTAGGCAGTCGTGTGGATCATGCTGATGCACTGGTCGTCACTGGCCAGATCCTGGCCCGCATGAACCGCCCGGCGGAAGCAAGGTGCGCCTACCAGCGGGCGGTTCTACTCTGTGACGACGTCAATTGGGCATCCGAGGTAATCTCCGCGCGCGCGGGGTTGGCGTTTGTAGCCCTGATCGGGAACGACTGGCCGGAGGCACTGACACATATCGAAACGATTCTGGCGACGTTTGCACGATATCCAGGCGCGAGAAGCGATCAACCATTCGTCGCCTATTTGACCTGCTACCGGGTTCTCGACGCCGTCGACGATCTCCGCGCTGCGAGCGTGCTGAACGATGCACATCGCCAACTGCTTGAATACGCAGACGGGATCAAGAACGCCGCGCTACGCCGCTCGTTCCTGGAGAACGTGACAGCGCATCGTGAATTGCAGGAGGCGTATGCCGACCGCTTTAAGACGTCGCTGGCTAGTCGTTAGCGGATGCCTCTGGAGTGACCACGTGGGATCCCTGGACGCAGATCAGGCTATCGCCGCATATGGAAGCAGAAGACAGGGCCACCGTTCGAGCCACAAACCAAAACTAACTACTCCGAAGAACTACAATCCCCCTGGATGTCACACGTTGGAGGGTGCAAACGCATGACTAGCACGCCGTCGCAATCGACAAGAATTGTCCGCGGCGCGTGCCCGCACGACTGCCCGGATACCTGCGCCGTCATCACCGAGGTCCAGGATGGCAAGGCGATCTCATTTCAAGGTGATCCTGACCACCCGTTTACCCAGGGATGGCTCTGCGCGAAAGTCCGCCCTTATCTCGACCGCGTCTACGACCCGGACCGGCTGCTCCAACCAATGCGGAGAACCGGTCCCAAGGGCAGCGATGCCTGGGAAACGATCTCCTGGGATGAAGCTATCGAAGATATCGCCAGTCGCTGGAAGGCGATCATCTCCGAACATGGCGCGGCGGCGATCCTGCCCTACTCTTACAGCGGCACGCTGGGCCTGGTGCAGAACGGCGTCGCCAGTGAGCGCCTGTGGAACCGGATCGGCGCAAGCGGGCTCGACCGGACGATCTGCGACGCCGCCGCGACCGCCGCCGTCCGGGCAACGCTCGGGGCCAAGTGGGCGCCGGACGCTTCCCACCTGCTCGATAGCAAGCTGATCCTGATCTGGGGGCATAATCCCGCCAGCACGAATCCGCACGTCGTCCCATTCATCCGCCAGGCGCAGCGCGATGGCGCGAAGGTTGTCGTCATCGACCCCCGTCGCACCCGCACCGCCCGATCCGCCGATCTCCATCTTCAACCGCGCCCGGCGACCGACGGCGCGCTGGCGCTGGGCCTGATGCACGTCATCTTCCGTGACAACCTCCACGACGAGCCGTGGCTCGAGGCAAACACGATTGGATGGGAAGGATTAGCGGAACGAGTCCGGCAGTTTACGCCTGACAGTGTGGCCGACATTGCCGGCATCGCCGCCGATGTGATCACCCAGCTTGCCCGCGACTTCGCGACAAGAACCCCGGCGATGGTGAAATTCTCCGACGGCCTTCAGCGACATGGGAACGGGGGACAGATGATCCGCTCGTTGCTTGCCCTGGCGGCGGCGACCGGCCAAATCGGCAAGCGGGGCGGCGGGATCTACTACAGCACGAGCGATTATGTCCACTGGAATGCGGAAGCCGTCGGCCATCGCTCCGAGTGCCCGCCGGTTCCCCGTTCGATCAACATGAACCGGATTGGGGCAGCCCTGACCGGCGAGGCAACCGATCCCCCAATTATGTCGCTCTATGTCTTCGCGGCGAACCCGGCGACATCCTCACCCAACGCCGGGCTGATCATTCGAGGCCTCGAGCGCGAGGATCTCTTCACCGTCGTGCACGAGCAGTTCATGACTGACACCGCGCGCTACGCGGATATCATTCTGCCGGCGACGACCCAACTTGAGCAGTTCGATCTCCACCGCCCGTACGGGCACCGCCACCTGCAACTCAATCATCAAGCTATCCTGCCGCTCGGCGAGGCAAAGAGCAACTGGGATGTCATGCGCCTGCTCGCGGGCGCGTTGGGTTACCAGGAACCCTGGCTGCATCAACCAGCCGAAGAAGTCGCCGCCGAGATCTTCGAGGCGTCGAAACCTGAGAACCCGGTGCTCGACGGCATGACGATGGAGCAGCTCTACCGCGACGGCACGGCGCCGCTTTCGTTCACGAACGCCACCGAGATCCCGTATGCCAATCTGGAATTCGGTACCCCATCCGGCAAGGTCGAGCTGTACTCGAAGAAGTTGGCGGCGCTCGGGCTCGACCCGCTTCCAGACTACGCACCGCCAGCCGAGTTTGAGCGCTCACCGTTGAACGGCGACCGGTTAGTGCTGCTCTCCGGGGCTGCGCACCATTTCGTCACCAGCAGCATGGCAAACCAGCAGGATCTAATGCGGCGGGAAGGCGAACCATCGATCGAGCTCAATCCAGCCGACGCCAAGCGCCGCGGCATTTCCAGCGGCGACCGTGTCCTCGTCGAAAACGAGCGTGGAAGCTGTCGGCTTCGAGCCGTCATTACAGACACAATCCAGCCCGGCGTCGCGGTGGCCGTGAAGGGACATTGGGGCCAGCATTCAGCCGACGGTCACAACGTCAACTGGACTACACCGGACGCCCTGGCGGATCTCGCTGGCCAGAGCACGTTTCACTCCAATCTGGTGACGGTCCGCCCGGCTTGAAAGCAATCCCCGCAGGATAGGCGTGCCGGCACCTGTTCCGGCACATGGGTAAATAGGTAATCCTCCCCGTGGGCGGACGCCATCTGCCTGGGCAAACGGGCAATTCTCCCGTTGGTAGACCTCAGCTCGTCCTCTAGTCTTGAATCATGGAATGCGCCCCGGTCACGAAAGAGGGCCAAAAAGACGCGAGAACAGGCTGGAAGGAGGTGGCAGCGCGGCTTGCAGCTCAACGAGAGATGCCAGCACGAACGCCTGGATCTCGCGAGCAGCCTAGACATGGCCCGATTGGCCGCACTTTACCCGGTTTCGGAGGGACTCAGCGCCAGAAGGCGCTAAATCCGGTTAGCTATGGCAAAGGAAAGACTCTCATGACAGAATCAAAGGCGATTCAAGACATCAATGGTGATGTGTCTGCCAAAGGCCCGATCCGAAACGATGCGCCCGCAGGCGCGTCCGACCATGTCAGGAATGCAGCGAACAAGTTTGCCGCCAGCCATCGGGCCAGGGAGAGCGTCAAGTTGAAGGCCACGATTTTCGAGCGCTATGGAGGCTTTGCCCAGGTCAGCCGCGTCGTGTCCGGACTGTACGACAAGATCCTGGAATCACCGCAGCTCACGCCATACTTCGCCAACACCGACATGCGACGCCTGATCGACCATCAAACAAGATTCATCGCAACGCTTCTCGGCGGACCCGCAAGCTACAGCGACGAACATCTACAACGGGTGCATGCGCGGCTGGGGATCACTGACGCCGCGTTTGCCGAGATGGTCTTTCTGCTCAAGGAAACGCTCGAGGATTTCGGATTCGAAGATGAGGATATTGAGACGGTTGAGTTCGAGATCACTAGCCGCAAGCATTGCATCGTGGCAGGGAACTGAAGATGATGATATCCAGCGATGCCCCGACAGCCCCGATCGCGAACGAAATACTGCGCGTTGTCACCCAGACGCTTGGAGTCGGCGTGGCGGTCGTCGACCGGGAAGATCTATCGATCCTCTTCGAGAACGCCAATTTCTTCAAATGGTTCCCGCCGGAAGGTGACGTCGACGAGACCCTTCCAGCGCGCATTCCCGATCTGAATGTTAGCCGCATGCTTTCGAGGATCGAAGACGGCCGCCCGTTCCCTCTACAAACCAAAGCGATGACCGGTGGGCGTGAGATTCCGCTTGAAGTCAACTTTCGACCCCTGCTCGACACCGTATCGGATGAGATCGTTGTCGAGTGTCGCGACATCAGCAAACAACTTCAGGCTGAATACATGCTCGAGTCATACTCCCAGATGGCGGAGAAGAATGCCCGGGAACTCAAACGCGAGAAGGAACGGGCAGAACGGCTGCTCCTCAACATCATGCCGAAGACGGTATACGAGGAGATGAAGGACTATGGCACGGTCACGCCACAGATATTCGACAACGCGACGATCCTGATGCTCGATTTCGCCGGACACACCGAGATGGCGATCGCGCGCGATCCAGCCGCATTGATTACCGAACTGAATGACATCTTTACAGTGTTCGATCGGATCACCGACATGTTCGGTTGCGAACGCATTCGAACCGTTGGCGATTCCTATATGGCGGTGAGCGGCCTGCCCGACCCAAGTCCCGACCACGCGCGAAACATCGCCCAGGTTGCCCTGCGCATGCTGCGATACATCGAGAAGCGCAACTCAGCCCACCCGGAATCCTGGCACTGCCGGATCGGGATCAATTCAGGCCCGGTCATCGGCTCTCTGGTCGGCGTCCAGAAGTACGTCTATGACATCTTCGGGCCCGGCGTGAACCTGGCGGCACGGATGGAGACCTTGTCCGAACCGATGAAGATCACCGCCAGCGCCCAGACGTATGAACTCCTCAAAGATGATTTTCACCTCGAGAACCGGGGCGAGTTTGAGGTCAAGGGCTTTGGCGAGCAGACGTTGTACTTTCTCGAACGAGAGTTGCCACACGTGCGATAGATCCGGGCCGGTCAATCCGCAGCTAACACCACGGTTTGCACGACGTCCAGAACGGATTCGATGTCATCGCTCGTCACGTCGAGGTGTGTCACGGCTCGAATCTGACCGGCCCTGAAATCGCACATCTTGACGCCGTGACCTTCGATAGCCGTCAGGAACGCGCTCACCGACATCCCGGTTTCGTCGACCGAAAAGAGCACCATGTTCGACGCTGGCGGGTCGGTCATGACTGTAATCCCGTCGATCTCTTTCAGTCCGGCCGCAAGCAAGCGGGCATTCTGGTGGTCGTCAGCCAGCCGTTCGACATGGTTGTCGAGCGCGTAGATCCCCGCCGCCGCGATGATCCCGGCCTGCCGCATTGCCCCGCCGATCCGGTGCTGGTAGCCGCGCGCCCGGTCGACAAATTCGGCGCTCCCGGCGAGCACCGCGCCAACCGGACAGCCGAGGCCCTTGGTGAGACAGATCCAGGTTGAATCGAAGCCTGCGGCATACTCTGAAGCCGGAACTCCGGTCGCGACGCTCGCGTTGAGCAACCGCGCACCATCGAGGTGTGTCTTCAAGCCTTGGTCGTGCGCCACAGCTCTCACTGCCTGCAGTTGCTCGACCGGCCAGATCACGCCGCCGCCGTAGACGTTCGTTTGCTCCGCCCAGAGCAGGGTCGTCGGCGACTGGTAGAGAGATCCCGGCTGGATCGCCTTCTCAACCTGCTCTGCCGTATAGCGCCCGGCATCTCCATCGAGCTGCTGGAAAAGAACCCCGGACAACAATCCCGGCCCCCCGGCCTCGGAGATCAGCACATGGGACAGCTGGTCGGCGATGACCGTCTCGCCGTGGTTCGTATGCGTCTTCAGTGCAATCTGGTTGCACATCGTCCCGCTCGGCAGGAATAGCGCCCGCTCCTTGCCGACCAGTCCGGGCAACCATCTCCTGCAGCCGCAGTACCGCCGGGTCCTCGTCCTTCTGTGAATCGCCAACTTCGGCGGCCGCAATTGCCTGACGCATCGCATCGGTCGGCCTCGTCTTAGTGTCGCTATACAGATCGATCACGCTGTTATCTGCTCCTTGTTCGAACTCCACACACATTACGTGCTAGTCGCACGCGCATCAAATGGGCTGGCCGTTCAGCTTGGCGATGCCATTTGCGGCCGCGCGAAGACTGCGCTGCTGGATCCTGGAAATGATGAGAATAGCGATTGCGACAACGAATGAGACCGTGATCACGATTCCGAAGGTCCCCTGCGCGATGAATTCGCCGACAATATCGGCGAGCGCCAGAACAATGAGCAACGTCAAGCTCCAGTATCTGCGGCGGACCAAGCCAACTAGCGCCACGCCAAAAAGGACCGCTATCAACCCGCCGATGATAGTCAACCAGCGATAGTCAACGACAACCGAATCACGAATCCCGAACCGATCAGTGGCAAATGCCCAACTCACGATGATGTGCTGCAGGATCTTCTCAAGCGTCAGCGCGATCAGAAGCCACCATAAGAGGCGGCGCCTGCGGGTGCTCTTCACGGCTCCCGGCTTCCCGGCCTCCAACCTCTACGCTGGCTTCTCCGGCCATCTGCCGTACCAGTCAAATGGCTTGTCATCGAGGTTGACAACGACGTTCTTGACCTGGGTGTAGAGGTCCAGCGCGTGGCGGGAGAGCTCACGGCCAATGCCGGACTGCTTGTAGCCGCCGAAGGGCGCTTCGGGAGGATTGACCGTCGGGTAGTTGATCGAGACGTTGCCCGCTCTGAGGGCAGCCGCCATCCGGTGAGCGCGCTTGATGTCATTGGTCCACATCGTCGCCGCCAGTCCGTAGATGACGTTGTTCGCCAGCGCCAGCACCTCGCCATCCTCTTGGAAAGGGATGACCGAGAGTATCGGGCCGAAGACCTCTTCCTGAGCAATCGTCATGTCGTTGCTGACGTGGTCGAAGACGGTCGGCTCGACGAAGTTGCCGGCACGCAGCAGATCGGTATCGACCTTGCGGCCACCGTGCGCCAGATCAGCGCCCTCGCTTTGCGCCTTCTCGACAAAGCTCAGGACCCGGCTGCACTGGGCGGGCGATATGACCGGCCCCATCTGGGTGTCCCAATCAAGCGGATCGCCCACCCGGATCTCGGCTGTCTTTGCCACGAAATCGGCCATGAAGCGATCATGTATCGACTCGTGCAGGAAGAGTCGGGTGCGGGCTGTGCAGCGCTGGCCAGCGTTGGTGAAGATCGCGAAGAGCGAACCGCGCACGGCTTCGTCAACATCGGCATCGGCGAAGACGATGTTCGGGCTCTTGCCGCCAAGCTCCAGAGAGACCTTCTTGATCGTCCCGGCAGACATGCGAATGATCTCGCGGCCGGTTTCGGTCTCACCGGTGAAGGCGACCTTGTCGACATCGGCGTGTTCGCAAAGCGCCGCGCCGATGACCCGACCCGGCCCCGGCAGGACGTTCAGAACGCCATCAGGGATGCCCGCCTCCAGGCAGATTTGCCCGAGGACGATGGCCGTGATCGGGGTGTTGCTGGCTGGTTTGAGAACGATCGTATTACCGGCGGCCAGCGCCGGACCGATCTTCCAGGCAGCCATCAGCAGCGGGAAATTCCAGGGAATGATCTGGGCGCAGACACCGACCGGCTCGCGCAGGGTGTAGTCGAAGAGCGGGCCGTTCATCGGGATCGTCTCGCCCCACATCTGGCCGGTCAGGTTGGCATAGTATTCGATGCAGTTGGCGGAATTGAGTACATCGGCGCGGGATTCTACGATGATCTTGCCGCAGTTGAGCGTCTCCAGTTCGGCCAACTCGTCGACCCGTTCGCGCCGGATGATCTAGCGGCCTTGCGCATCCTGTTCGCTCGTTCGACTGGAGTCATACGCGACCAGCGGCCATCGTCGAACGCGCGCCGGGCCGCCGCGACTGCCCGGTCGACATCTTCGGGGCCGGCCTTCGCGACCCGCCCGACGACCTCGTTCGTAGCCGGCGAAACTGTCTCGAACATCTCGCCACTGGCCGCGTCGACGAGCTGCCCGTCAATCAGAAGCTTGTAGTCCTGTACTTCAATAGCGGTTGCCATGTTGTTTCCTCCTCTGTACTCCGTTGCGCACCGATTGTGATTGAGCGATTCAGAGCGCCATCGTACACCAGCCACGCCGATACCCGACGGCCGTCGCCGCCACCTCGGCGCTATGCTACTTTGCCTGGGAATGGAAGTGAAAGGAATACGCGGAATGGTCATGATCGCATCCCTGCGTGACGAGATCGACGAGTGGTTACCGGAGTTGATCGAGACGCGCCGCGACTTCCACCGGCATCCCGAGATGGGATTCGAGGAGGTTCGCACCAGCGGCATCGTCGCCGATCGGTTGCGCGCGATTGGCTTCGAAGATGTGCGCACCGGCATTGCGGTCACCGGCGTCAAGGCCGTCTTGCGCGGCGGACGCCCGGGCAAGACGCTGCTGCTACGGGCGGATATGGACGCATTGCCGATCGACGAGCAGAACGAGGTCGAGTACTGCTCGACGATCAAGGACACGATGCATGCCTGCGGGCATGACGGCCACACCGCGATCTTGCTCAGCGCGGCGCGGTTGCTGTACGCACGACGCGACGAGATCCCCGGAACGATCGTGTTCTGCTTCCAACCGGCCGAGGAGGGTGGCGGAGGCGCTCGAAGAATGATCGAGGAGGGTGTGCTCGAAGACCCAAGCGTCGACGCGGCAATCGGCCTGCACCTGATCAGCGACTTTCCGGTCGGCTCCGCCGTCGTCGTCGACGGGCCGACCCTCTCTGGAGCCGACGGTTTCAGTGTGACGATCCAGGGTAGTGGCGGCCACGGCGCGATGCCTCACAAGACAGTCGACGCGCTGCTCATCGCGGCGGAAGTCGTCACGACCCTGCAAACACTGGTGGCGCGCGAGGTCAACCCGCAACAGGCCGCCGTCGTCTCGGTCGGCACTCTGCACGCCGGCACGACCGCCGCCAATATCATCGCCGACTCAGCCACGCTTAGTGGAACCGTACGCTGGTTCGACGCCGAGGTCGGTCATCAGCTTGCGAGCCGCATACCAGAGGTGATCCAGGGAATAGCGACGGCGCTGCGCGGCAGCGCCGAGGTCGAGTACCGGCGCAGAGGACGCCCCACCGTCAACGATTCCGCCGTCGCGGCGCTCGTGCGCGAGGCTCTGGCTGAGGTGGTCGGCGCTGAATCAGTCCAGGCGGGTCCGCCCATCATGGCGTCCGAGGATTTTTCCGAGTTCACTCACCGTTTGCCGTCAACCTACTTCTTTGTCGGCTCCCGCGACGAGGCATCCGGCAAGGTCTTCGAGCACCACCATCCACGATTCGATATCGACGAACGTTGTCTGCCGCTCGGCGTCGAGATGATGACCCGCGCTGCATTGCACTGGCTGGAGACTAACGCAGGAGGCTAGCCACCCTTTGCGCGATTAATCCCCAGATCCTCCATTAACACCTCTATCGACTCTGCCACGGCGTCCGGATCGACAACCATGTGGAAGTGACCGGCCTGCAATTCACGCGCCGGCCAACCCATTGACCGGGCGCGCTTGAGGTCCGCCGCGTATGGCTGGCTGAACAGGAGATAGGCTCCGGGCGTATCTCTCGAACCCTCAATTTCCGGCAGCACTTCCTGCCAGAATTCGAATGGCTGCGGGCGCAGTTCTCCGAGCACTCTAGAACGTATCGTGGGATCGGGTAGTGTCCCGGCCAGCGCTTCGTCGGTCCAATTGGGGAAGCGCTCGCCGGCAGCCTAGAGATTGCGGAGGTGCTCCGCGAATTGCCCGCGCATGCGTGGTTCGCCCCCATGCGGCAGCCCGGCATCGACGAAGAGGTACGCCGACACCGGCCGCTTCAGTTCCCAGGCGATCGCCGAGAGCAACGCACCTGCCCCACTGTGGCCCGCCAGGACGAGCACCGAGTCTTCAGCGAGATCATCGAGTTGCCCGGCGACCGAGCGAGCGTGTTGCAGCCAGAACGAACCTTCAGTGGGATTCGCGAGCTCCGGAAGGTGAACATCGGTGCCACGCCCTCGCAGCGCGTCTGCAACCGCCTCCCAGGTATAGGGGCCAACCAGCGGACTATGAACCAGAACCAGGCGCCGGGACACTCGCAACTCCTCGACAGTTGGGCTAGAGCATCACATCTCCGCCATTCGGGCCAAGGGTTTGTCCGACGTAATATGTCGCAGCGTCCGAAGCGAGAAAGACAGCCGTTGGAGCAACTTCTTCGACGGTCCCGGGCCGCCCGATCGGCAGCATCTGGTCATAGTTCGTCACCGGTTGTCCCGCGCCCTCTGGCACGATCCCGGTGTCGATCGGTCCGGGGGCGATGCAGTTCACCAGCACACCCTGCTTGACGACCTCCCGCGCCAGGGACTTTGTGAACCCGATGATCCCGGCTTTGGCTGCCGCATAGTGCGCCATCCACTCGCGTCCGATCTGGCCGAGCTGCGAGGAGACGTTGATGATCCGGCCATCCCCACGGTCCAGCATGCCAGGCAGCACCGCTCGGGTGACCAGAAAGGTTCCACGAAGGTGAGTGCCGATCATCTCGTCCCAGGTGGCAGTGTCCATCCGCTCCACCGGAGACAGTGTGACGAACCCGGCGTTGTTGACCAGGATATCGATCCTGCCAAACTCCGCCAGGACACTCTCGACCATCGCCTCGACTTGATCCTCACTCGAGACATCCGCCTGAACGACGATTGCGCGCTGCCCAAGGATCGCGATTTCTCCGGCAAGATCATTGGCGGCCGATTCAGCGGACCGATAATTGATCGCAACGTCCGCGCCTTCCTGGGCGTAGGCGAGGGCAATCGCCCGGCCAATACCCCGGCTCGATCCGGTCACCAGCGCCATACGTCCTTCAAGCACTCCCATGATTGTTCCCTATACAGATGAACCGGCCGCGGTGAACTCCCAAAACTACGTCTCCAAATATTCAATTGCACACGCAGCTAGAACCCCGGCCGGTACTCGCCCCACTCGTCGCGGAGCACGGCGCAGATCTGACCAAGGGTCGCGCCAGAGAGCAATGCTTCGCGCATGACGACCAGTAGGTTGCCATCGGAGTTTGCAGCCTGACGAACGCGCTCGCAAGCGTCGCGCACGGCGCCAGCGTCCTGGGCTTCTTTATAGGCGGTGGTCCGTTCGATCTGCTGGCGCGCCTTGTCCCGATCGCTGCGATGAACCTGGATCTCAGCCTCTTCGCCACCTTGCTGGAAATTGACCCCGACGATCTTCTGGTCGCCACTCTGGAGGTCCAGTTCCCACTGGTAGGCGCTGGCCCCGATCTGCTCCTGCATGAAGCCGGACTCGATCGCGGCAACCGCCCCGCCCCGCTCCTCGACCTCGGCAATCAGCTTGAACGCGCGCTCCTCGATCTCGTCGGTCAGCGCCTCGACCATATAGGAGCCGGCCAGCGGGTCAACCGAATCGGCGACGCCCGTCTCATAGGCGATGATCTGCTGGGTCCTCAGCGCGAGCGTCGCCGCGTCCTCGGTCGGCAGCGAGAGGGCTTCGTCGTAGCCGTTGGTATGCAACGACTGCGTCCCACCGAGGACAGCGCTGAGCGCCTGCAGCGCAACTCTGACGACATTGTTCAGCGGCTGCTGGGCGGTCAGCGTCGATCCCCCGGTCTGGGTATGGAAGCGCAGCATCATCGACTTCGGATCCCGGGCGCCGTAGCGCTCCTTCATCAGCCTGGCCCACATGCGCCGCGCCGCCCGGTACTTCGCCACTTCCTCCAGAAAGTTGAAATGCGCATTGAAGAAGAAGGAGATCCGCGGCGCGAAATCGTCGATATCGAGCCCTGCGTCGAGGGCAGCATCGACGTACGCCAGGCCGTTCGCCAGCGTGAAGGCGACCTCCTGCACCGCCGTCGAACCGGCCTCGCGGATGTGGTAACCGCTGACCGAGATCGTGTTCCAACGTGGAAGCCGCTCGGCGCAGTAGGCAAAGG
This sequence comes from uncultured Chloroflexia bacterium, assembly GCA_963709995.1. Classification (GTDB taxonomy): domain Bacteria; phylum Chloroflexota; class Chloroflexia; order Thermomicrobiales; family CFX8; genus JAUIIK01. The sequence goes on from CAVPYN010000005.1 coordinate 37,263, forward strand.
TGTCGGTCACCAGCCGCATCGAGGGACGCGGTGGGAAGATATAGGTGCCGCGAGCGGCGTACTCCTTGAGGATATCGTTCTGGATCGTCCCGCCGAGCCGGGAGAGATCGGCGCCCTGCTCCTCGCCGACGAGCTGGTACATCAGCATCAGGATCGCCGCCGGTGCGTTGATCGTCATCGACGTCGTGACCTCATCGAGGTTGATGCCGTCCATCAGTCGCCGCATGTCGTCGAGGGTGCTGATCGACACCCCGACCAGCCCGACCTCGGCCTGCGCCCGGGGATCGTCGGCGTCGAGCCCAAGCTGGGTCGGCAGGTCGAAGGCGCAGCTGAGGCCCGTCTGGCCTCGTTCGAGCAGCACCTTGAAGCGCTCGTTCGTTTCCTCCGCCGACCCGAACCCGGCATACTGGCGCATCGTCCAGAGCCGGTCGCGGTACATCCGTGGATAGACCCCGCGGGTGTAGGGATACTCCCCCGGCCCAGGCTCCGGCCCCCGGCCCTCGTCCTCATAGACCGTCGGAATCGGAATGCCGGATGTCGTCGTTCGTTGTTCGATACGTTTTTCGGTCGTTGCCACTAGGGGAACCCCTCGCCACGCTAGGTCGAGTCATGCACCCGGTATTGTAGCGGTCAGGACTCCTTACTCATGCCACGCCTTAACATGATCATGGACAATGATGATGTAACTCACGAATCGTCCCGAGTGCTGGCGTTGTGTATATCGGAATCCGTGTGCTCCAAACCCATGTTTCAACCATCCGGCCAGCGCCGCATCATGCCCTGGTACGAGCGCTTCCTGACCGGCGTGCTCATAGCCAAGTGTGTGGAAAGCGGTCCATGGCTTCGCAAGATTGTGTTCACTTCTACGACCTCCACATTTGGCTGAACCCGTTTGGACTTCAACGAATGGTCATGTTCACACCATTGAGTCCGACTAAAATCACCCTGCGCATGCGAGAACTTCGCATCGAGGATCACAGCCGTATCCGCTCCAGGGAATATCGAGAATTTGACGGGGCTGTCAGCAGATTCTTCGATGAAGCGCCGCGAATGACTACAACGGAGAGAGAAGAAGTACTCGCGAAACTGCTGGCATGGACCCCTTCGCGGCGGCGCGGTAGTTCTCCTGCCAGAGGTACGGCATCGCCAAGCGGTCTGGACCTGCAACTGTATTACCCCGATTCGCGACGTCTCGAGGTGCGCTACGAAGAACGGCCGGGAGGAACGGTCCTACACCTGAAGCTCGCGACACCCGTCTCTGCGATGTGGAGCTGGCAGTGGTTGTTCATGGTTCCGTACTTGACATACCTCTTCGTCCCGGATCTGTTCGATGGGCGGACACGGACCTTTTCGCGGTCCATCTTGATCGAGTCGTTGTTCTACCTTGGAGGTGCATTCTTGCTGGCGCTGTACATCTCCTACCTGATCATCAATCGCTGGCGGAGGCGCAATGACCTCTTCGGCTATCGCGATTTTCTCGTCGAGACGCTTGAAGCGCGCGAGATCGGTACTCGCCGATGACTGCTCAGCCGTTCACGCAAGTTACACCCGGCGACCAGGTCCGTTTCTACCAGCTTGACCGCTGGCTGCATCCGTTTGCACGCGAGCGGGCAACTCTGTTTACTCGCCTGAATCCAGACGAGATCAGGGACAGACTGTGGCCCTACTGGGATCATGCGTACGAGCCGGACGGAAGGAAGGAACTCCGCCAGTTCGCTGATGGATTGGTTGTGTTTCTGGCGGCTCTGCCAGGGATGACCGGTGAGGAAAGAGCAAGCAGGTTGGAGGATCTCGGCCGGATACTACGCGACGGCGGCGCAGTTGGTGTGCTGCTGCAGGGCACGGCGCACCCCGGGGGCTTCAAACTATGGAATGAAACGAACGAGTCTGTTTCGTTGCGCGCAACCTACCGAACAGAGACACATGGAACAACACTGGATGTCGACGTCGGGCCGGACAGTCCCGCCCGACGTCTCGAAAGCCTGATCTTGTCGCTCATTCCGGCCTGGGCTGTCTTATCGATCACTCTGACGGGATTCCTGTCTCCCTCCTCTAGCCTCCTCCCGACAGTCCTCTTCCGCTTGTTTCTCTAGTTCATGTTCGGAGTGTTCCTGTTGTTTCAGGGAATCGTTGTTCTTGTGATCGTCGTTTCGAATTGGCTCCACCGCAACGACTTCGCAATGATCATGGCATTCCTCGCTGACATCATCGAGACCGGAGAGATCGGGGAAGCGACGTGAGCAGCACGCGGCTGAACCTGACATCCGCCCGGTCCAGTTCCGCCACTAGCTCAACCCGCCCATCAAACGCAACCTCATGGCCGGGAACATAGGCAAGGCATAATGAAGACCGACAACAATCCACACTTCCACGACGCACTCCGCTGGCTCAATCCGGTCGCCAAGCAGCATCCGACGATGACGACACCATTGACCCCACGCGAGATCGAGGATAAGCTGCGCCCGCTTTCTTTCAGCTACCGATGGGGCCATCTGCCGCACAATGTGCTGCATGGCTCATTGTCCACGGACGGCTTTGTTCTCCAGCGAAATATGTTCCAGCAGCCTCGCCTGACTGGAAAGTATCACGATCGTCCCTCGGAGACCGGTATCGAACTGAACCTGAGCAGGTCGTGGAGTGGATAGGAATGATTTCCTGGATTTGGAATCTGGTCGCCTGGCCCTATCTCGTTATCGTTCTATTCTCCCGGCTCTTCTCCAGTGGGGCGGTCGATGCCGTTTTCTCGCTGTCCTACGATGAACTCTGGGTATCTGACCGGCGAGAGCTCGACCAACCCGCGATAGCTCTCGCCATGGTCATCCTCGGTGTCGCAAACATCGCAATCTACATCGTCAAATGCATTCGTAGCCGATCTGACCTCGCTTTCTACAGGGGATTTCTGACCGGCAACATCGACGCTCGGGACTGGAGACGATCTTCCTGACTCTACCGGCAGATGTAACCTTGCCTCCTCCCACCGCATCTAATAGACAATGAAGGGAGTGCAATCATCATGACTGCCACGTATAAGACGAGCTACGGGATCGGCACCGACGTAGAGATGTCCTACGAGGAGGCCGTCGAGAAGGTCACCGAGGCGTTGAAAAGCGAGGGCTTCGGCGTCCTGACGACGATCGACGTCCAGAAGACGCTCAAGGAGAAAATCGACGTCGACCGGCCTCGCTACGTGATCCTCGGCGCGTGCAACCCACAATTCGCCCACCAGGCGCTCGAAGCCGAGCCGGACATCGGCCTGCTGCTGCCCTGCAACGTTGTCGTCTACGAGCAGGACGGCAAGACCAGAGTCGCGGCGATGGATCCAGAGGCGGCGCTCAGACTATCCGGAAATCCAGACGTGGAGCCGATGGCCCGTGAAGTTCGCCAGCGGATCGAGCGAGTGATCGACAAACTCCGGTAGGTCTCCCGGCACGCCCGTATCAGACAGCAGTTACCTTGGAAGGGGGGAGTTCGTCTCCTCCCTTCTCTCGTGCCGCATGGATGGATGCATCCTCGGATGGAAACAGGCTCCGCCCTAGATAGCGTCGAACACCCGCTAGTCTTGAGCGAAAGCGCCAACCTCGCCCGCCTACGTTGCGACGCTGCGGCGCTCGACCAACTCAGTGAGGACGCCACCACATGCGCGGGGGTGGATGAAGGCGACGAGCCAGTCGTGGAAGCCGGTCCGCGGGGCGTCGTCGATCAGTTCAACTCCCCGCCGGGATAACGCTTCAAGTGTCGCGCTCAGGTCATCGACGAGGTAGGCCACGTGGTGGAATCCAGGCCCGCGCGACGCCAGAAAGCGGCCGATGCCGCTGTCGTAGTCGATCGGCGCAAGCAGCTCGATCCAGCTCTCCCCGGCACGGATGGGCACGATGTCAACGTTCTGGGATTCAACACGCACCGCTTCCCCCGGCTCGAAGCCCATTGCCCGGTATGACGCCACCGCAGCAGCGAGATCACCGGTAACGATGCCGATGTGATGGATTGGCCCTGGCGGTGTAAAGCCGCCGTTCACGCTACGCATCAGGCAAGTTGAAAATAGGCTTTGAGGATGTCGTTGGTAACCGGACCGGCATAGATCGAGCCCGCGTCGCCACTGACGATCAAGACGGCCACGGCGATCTCCGGGTTCTCATAGGGGCCAAACGCGGTGAACCAGGCGTGCGAGAGCTTGTAGCGGCCATCGACCGCGATGCCATACTCCGCCGTGCCGCTCTTGCCGGCGATTGGTGGATCGGAGAAGGTGATCGGCTTCTGGCCGGTGCCACTGGTGATCGTGCGGCGCATCCCGAGTCGAACAGTCTCGATGTGCTCCGGTTTGATATCCAGCTTGCGCAGTTCCTGTGGACCGTACTCCCGGAAGACCGTTCCATCCTCCCGTACAATCGCTTTCACCAGACGCGGGCGCCAGAGCGTGCCGCCATTGGCGATCGCGGCGGTCGCGTTCAACATCTGGAGAGGCGTCATCAAGAGATGCCCCTGACCAATGGAAACGTTGATCGTGTCGCCGACGGACCAGAACTCGCCATCGAACGTCTTTCGTAACCAATCTGGAGTCGGCACGAGACCTTCGGCCTCGCCAGCAAGCTCAATGCCGGTCGCGGCGCCAAGCCCGAATTCCTCCCGCAGCCCGCTGGCGATGCGATCGATTCCAAGCCCATTGAAATAGTGGCGCTCGGTGTCCCCGGGGTTGTAGTAGTGCAGAAAATCCGCGTTCGGGAAATCAGCCTCATCGGGCTTGTCGTGCGGGGCGCCCACGTTATAAAAGAAGACATCGCAGGAGTCAGCGATTGCGGAGTAGACATTGACTTTTCCGTGTCCAGGCTCTCCTACCCAGCAAACGTAGTCATTCCCCTGGGATTCGTCCCATGACCAGGGAACTCGCAGCCGCCCCTTGCATTCGAACTCGGTTTCGGTGTTGATGACCTCTTCGTGTAACCCGATGGAGGCCATGAAGGGCTTGAAGACGGAGCCGGGGGCGTAGGTCCCACTGATCGCCCGATTGAGCAACGGATCGTTCGGATCATTGATCAGCTTGGAAAACTCCACGTCAGTCATGCCATCAATAAACTTCTGGTTGTCAAACGTCGGCAGAGAAACCATGCCGATGATCTCACCGTCTCGCGGATTCATCGCAATCGCGACACCAGCAGTAACCGGCTCGCGATCCTCCTCAAGCGCGCTCCGGTTCGCGAACTCGATTCCTCGTTGGAGAGCGTCGGTCATCTTCTGCTGGAAGTCACGGTCGAGCGTAAGCTGAACGCTCAAGCCGGAGACCGGCTCCCGCCGTCGCTCCAGCAGCTCGAATCGTTCGACGCCCTGAGAGTCAACCTGCACCCAGCGGCCCCCTTTTGCGCCGCGCAACTCCTGCTCTAACGCCTCCTCAACCCCGCCGCGTCCTTTGACGTCGTTGCGTTCGTAGACCGGCGTTCCACTCACTGTGGTCGCTGCCTGGTATTCCTCCTCGGTGATCGGACCGACGTAGCCGAGGATATGCGAGAAACTGGTGCCGCCGGAATACCGCCGGACCATGTCATCGTCGTCAACCTGGACGCCAGGAAGATAGACCGCGTTCGCTCCCAGTGCCAGAGCGACCTCGCGATCGACATCCCGTTTTACGACCATCGGTATGTCGTCAGAGATGTGGGTGGCGATCTGAAACTCGAGGACGGTCAATGCTCGCAATCCCGGAATGTCGCTGCGCTCTTCCACGAACGCATCGGCATCGCTGGCGGACAATTTGTCCTTGAGCATCACCATCGTCGTGCCCGGTATGCTGAGCCGCGCCATGATGACGTCTTTGTCGATACCGTCCATACGCTTCGACAACGTATCGACAATCGCCGCCTCGGTGCCAAGCGGCATCTCCCGGCGATCGAGAACGACCGCATAACCAAGCTGGAGCGTTTCCTCGACGACGGTGAGAACTTCGATCCTTTTGTCCTCGTCGTTGGGAAGGCGTTCGGGAACAATCCGCACCGTCCAACTCCGGCGGTTCTCAGCGAGCGGCTGGCCGGAGCGGTCGAGAATTCGCCCGCGAGCGGACTTGAGCCGTTCGAATTTCAAGATGTTTCCGGTGACGACGTCCTCAAACTCGTTGCCTCGCGCAATCTGCATCTGCCAGAGTTTCCCGGCAAGCGCGGCGAAGCCCAGGCCAACGCCACCGCGCAAGAGCAGCAAGCGGCGGGAAATCAGCCGCTCGTCCTCCTTGCTTGGCGCTTCGTCTTTGCGCTTCCCGGTCTCGGGCGGAAGCTGTAGCGTCTTCTTTCTACGAAACACGGCTCGGCGTCACCCGTTCCACAATCAGCACGACCAGATAAATCAACGGGACGACCAGAACGTTCAGGAAGGCCATCAGCAATAACAAGCGCATCCTCGCCAGAAGCAGTACGGCGTCGCCCCGCAGCGCGTCGAGCACAATCATAAGCATGCCCGCCCCGATCGTCGCCACGATGACCGCGACGATTGGCAAGATTGCCCCCGACCGGAATAACCTGCCTCGCACGGCCCAGCCCGCCAGCGCCACCAACATGAATGGTAACGCGTGGATTCCAAGCGGGTCGAGGGTCAGCATATCGAACCAGAGACCCAGGCCAAATGCCCAGATCAGCCCTTCTTCCAGGCTGTGGTTGGCGCTCCAGACGAGCAACAGCACCAGCGCGACGTTCGGCACCACCGGGATCAGATCGACGGCTTGCAGGAAGGTCGCCTGGACAAGCGCGGCGCTCATCAGAAGCAGCGCGAAGAGCAACCGGTTCATGGTCGAATCCGAGGAATTACGCTGAAGCAGTGCGAACGGCCCGCGCTGCGCCAGCAGCGCCCGGCATGTCAGACGCTTCCAGATCACGCGCGTACGCCTCGTTGTCGTAGGCCACGCGAACGTGCTCGATCGACCAGCCGGAGCCGTCGTCGGTAGCGATGGCGAAGCAGGGCCGTGGATCGCCGTCAAACGGAACTCCAGTTGCGCCAATGCAGGCGATGATGCGTCCGTCGATCTCCTGTAGATAGGCATGGTGAATGTGGCCGTAGAGCAGGACATCCGCTCCGCCTTTGTCGAGCATCTCACGTTTCGCTTCGTCGTCATCGTTCGCTCGAACCGCTGGATGGGCGCTCCAGGGGGTGGCGTGAACAAACTTCAGGCTCTGCCCGCTGGGTCCTTCAGCGTCCCAATCGAGCGGCATCCCAGCCAGGAAGTCGATCATGCGCCCATCAAGGCGAGCAACAGCCCATTGATCGCGCGCCGCCAACTCCGGCCCATGCTCCATCTCGGGTGGGCAATTCTGAACCGGTATCTTGCCGTCCGTCGCCGCCTGAACGATCCACTCATCGGTGTTGCCACGCACGCAGGGCCAGCCAAGCGACTGCATCTTGCCGACACACTCTGCCGGGTAGAGCCCATTGAAGGCGTAATCACCGCCGCCGATGATCGCGTCAAATGGTCCCCGGCGCTCCAGCTCACCCAGAACCGCCTCCAGGGCCGGCAGGTTGCCATGCACATCGGAGACGAAAGCTATGCGTTGAATATCACTCATCAGATCTCCTCATCAGATCGGCCGGGAAAGCCCGGCACTATCGACCTAGCCGCACCGCCCGGCGTGCGACGTAACGGTGGGCGGTCATTTCCAACTCACTGTCGACCGGCGGAAGCTCAGCGGGCATCCCGCGCCTTGCAAGCGCGGTTGCCAGCAACCAGTCGGTCAGCTGCGGGTTCTTGGGCAGCAATGCTCCGTGGAGATAGCAACCGATCGTGTTGCGGTAGCGAGCGCCCGAAGCACCATCCCGGCCATTGTTGCCATTCCCAACCCTCACCCGCCCCAATGGCCGGACGCCCGGGCCAAGGAACGTCAGCCCGGAATGGTTCTCGAAACCAACGAGCTCACCGAATTCGTCGCTGTCAACAACGACATTGCCAATGAAGCGCGTCGAACCAGCTTCGCTCGTTATGTCTAGTGCTTCGATGCCCGGCAGAAGATCGCCGTCGAACGGACGGTATCCACTGCCAAGCAGTTGATAGCCGCCGCAGATTGCGAGGGACGGCACGCCATCCTCGATTGCGGCTCTTAGATCCCGACCCTTTGTGCCCTGGAGATCATCCGCGACCACAGCCTGCTCGCGATCTTGCCCGCCGCCCCAGAAGAAGATATCGTATCGCTCGACATCAAGAGTATCGCCAAGGCCGATTATCTCGACCTGGGCGTCGATATCTCTCACGCGGGCACGGTGCAAGAGGGCAATGATATTGCCCCGGTCTCCGTAGATGTTCATCTCATGGCCGTAGAGCCAGCCGATGCGAAGATTCATGCACGCTCCCGGCTACTGCTCCCAGAACTGCTCGACGACGCCGCGCCCGGCGAGCACTCCGCGCAACTGTAGCATCGCGGTATAGGTCAGCAAGACAAAGACGCGCCCGGCGGTGGCGGGTGACGCAAGGTAGTCGGCGACGATGTCGAATGGACGGCCGGCCACCGAAACGTCGAGACGATCGAACGCCACTCCGGCATACTTCATTCTGACCGCCAGATCGTGTCCCCGTATCCCGGCTGCGATCACCTTCAAATTGAGATCGGCCAGCACCTCGAAATCCACATCCCATAGCCAGGAAACATCGCGGCCATCTGCGTCGAGGTCATTGATCCCGATCAGGACATCGCCGTCGAAACTGACCGAGGCCAACATCCGCAAAACCTCGTTGAACCCGGTTGGATTCTTCGCGAGGGTCAGGATCAGTTCGTGGCCATCCATCTGAACTCGCTCCAGACGACCAAACGCCGGACTGAATCCCGCTACCGCCTCCGCCAGCACGCTGGAGGGGATCCCGAGCGCGAGCGCGACCGACGCCGCAGCGAGCGCGTTGTAAGCGTTGTAGAGGCCGGGGAGTCCCAGTGCAAGTTGCAATGCCGTTTCACCGGGCCATCCGCCGATCGTGACCGCCTGGCTGTCGATTCCGCGTGGCTCGACCCGAACTACCGACAAATCCAGGGCTGGCCGGGCAGTGTCGCAGACCGGACAGGACCACGATCCGAGATGGGACAGATAGATCGCGTCATACTCGTACCGGCGGCCACACACTGGGCAGTAGGCTGCATCAGCCGCATGTGGCATCTCCGGTAGGAAATATCCCTCGGTCTCCATCCCAAATGCAACCACGCGAGCCTGCGTCGATTCCGCCAGTGCAGCCAATCGCGGGTCGTCGGCATTGATGCACAAGGTCACGTCCGGCCCAAGCCGGGCCAGGGCTGGCTTCCAGAGCGCGGCGATCGACTCCAGTTCCCCGTAGCGATCAAGCTGGTCGCGGAACAGATTCAGCAGTAGTACGACCCGTGGCTGGACACGACGGGCGATGTCTGGAAACGCGTTCTCGTCAGCCTCAATAACGCCAATATCGGGGCCCCGACCAGCGAGCGGCATCTGATCGGCGAACGCTCCGGACACCCCACGAACCAGATTCGATCCCGAACGATTGTGGACTACGTTAAGCCCCTGGCCAGCCAGTATGTCGCTAATCATCCTCGACGTAGTCGTTTTTCCGTTGGTGCCAGCAACGACGACGGTGCCCGCCGGCAACCGCGCCGCCAGGCGATCCAAGAGATCGGGAGAGATTCTCGAGGCGACCATCCCTGGAAAGGCGGTGCCGCCGCCCCGGCCACTGAGCCGGATGATCGTTCCCAGAGCGCGGATGGAGAGGATCGCGGCGGTTTCCCGCGCGCTGCCGATGACATCCACGGGCTATGGCGTCTTTTCGCCGGTGACCACGGTAACCGTCTCAAGGGCGTCGAAGTCTACAAGCGGCAAGACCGACAGGGTGATTTCGCTACCAAGTTCGTCACGGTGGATCTCAATAATGCGCCCGATCGCCAACCCTTCCGGGATCAGCAGCGTCCGTCCGCTTGTAATGATCACCTCGTCCGGGTTCACTTCCGTATCGATCGGGATGTGTCGCATTTCGGCGCGGCCGCCCGCTTGCCAGAGACCATAGACGATTCCGGTCCCTCGCGAAACCTGCAAGCGCGCTCCGGTTTGAAAAGCTGCATCGATAACCAGCAGCACTTTCGATCGATTGACATCAACCTCGACGACTTCCCCAACCAGGAAGTCCGGACTGACGACCGCCATTCCAACCTGGATGCCGGACTCGGATCCGCGATCAATCATGATGAACTTTTCGATGCCTTCGGGATCGCGACCAATGACGGAGGCGGTCACTGATACGAGCTCAGGGTGTTCTTGCTGGAACCCGAGCTGGCTCCGAAGCTGATTGACATCCTCCATCTGTTCGCGCAAGCGCGCATTCTCGGCGAAGAGCGCGTCCCGTTCCTTCGTCACCTCATCGAGCTGCCGGGCTAGCTCGCTGTCGCTCACCGGGTCCGCGCCGATGCTTCCACCCGCCTCGGTCAACGTACGGGATACCGGCGCGATCAAACTACCTGCGAAGCTCTTCACCGGATCGAGCATATTGCGACTGTCGAGCACCATTAACAGGAAACTCAACGCGACCAGGCTAATGACTAGAATGAGCAGCTGCCGGGTTCGCTGGACTGGTTGAATTCGTTGCATGGCTGCCTAGCTCGCCCTGCGGAGATCCTGGCCGCTCTGGAGTGCGCGCCGGTAGAGATGGAGCGCTTCGGCAACCCGTCCCGTGCCCAGAGCAACGCAGGTGAGCGGATCATCCGCCAGATAGACCGGCATCCGCAATTCCGACTGCAGACGGCGGTCGAGCCCCTGAAGCAGTGCGCCACCACCGGCAAGGATGATGCCGTACTCCATAATATCCGCGACCAGCTCTGGAGGCGTCTCCTCGACGCAACTCCGGACAAGATCGACGATCGAGCGGACCGGGCTGCTGATAGCGTCGCGAATTTCGACGCTGCTCACTTCAACGGCCTTGGGGAGACCAGTGAGTAGATCGCGTCCTCGAAGCACCACGCGACGTTCTTCTTCAAGCGGATAAGCTGAGCCAGCGGCGATCTTGGCATTCTCGGCAGTTCGTTCACCGATGACGAGATTGTGGTCGCGGCGAGCGTATTGGACCATCGCCTCGTCGATCTCGTCGCCAGCGATGCGGATAGAGTGGTTTACAACATTGTCGCCAAGCGAGATGACGGCAACCTCGGTGGTCCCGCCACCGATATCGACGATCATGCTGCCAACTGGCTCATTGATTGGAAGGCCGGCGCCAATCGCCGCTGCCATCGGCTCTTCTATCGCGTAGGCTTCGCGCGCTCCTGCTGATAGGGCCGCATCCTTGGCGGCTCGTTTTTCGACCTCGGTCACTCCAGAGGGAATGCCGACGACAACCCGCGGATGGGGAGCAATCAATCGCTGGACGTGGACTTTCCGGATGAAGTAGTGCAGCATCACCTCGACGGTGTCGAAATCGGCGATGACGCCGTCTTTCAGCGGACGCACGGCGACGATCGTTTCAGGCGTCTTGCCGACCATCGCTTTGGCTTCAGCGCCGACGGCAACGACTCGGCGTGTGCGCTGGTCAACAGCGACAACCGAAGGCTCTGAAATGACAATGCCTTTCCCCCGTACATAGACGAGGGTGTTCGCAGTGCCCAGGTCGATGCCAAGATCGCGGCTGAATAGGCCGAAGAATGCATTGAGCGGCCGCAACATCAGGTATCTTCACCTCTGTAGTATGGGAGCGGGAGCAGGAGTTCTGGGACCAGAAGTTGTCGACGTTCCGTCTCCCTCAGCGGTTCGACAGCATTCGATTCTAGCACATGACCAACCTCTCCCCCCTGGCAGGCAGTGACCGGAGCACGCAATGACAATCCACTCGTCGTGCCCCGGTCACCGTCACCTCGTCCCCTGCCCCTACTCCAAGAAATCGAGAGGATCGACGTAGACCCCATCCTGGATGACGACAAGATGCAGATGGGGCCCAGTCGAACGGCCAGTCGAACCCATTGGACCCAGATAGCCGCCCTGCCAGATAATCTGGCCAACTTCGACGTACGGTTGCGCCGCAAAGTGCCCGTACCAGGTCTGAAAGCCGTTTCCATGATCGATGCCCACGGTGTAGCCCAGGCCGTAATCACTCCAGTCCGCGAAAATGACGACCCCGCCGTCGATCGCGTTAACTGGCGTCCAGGCTTCGTTCGCTATGTCGATCCCAAGATGCCCGGAATGGTACTCCTGGGATACCCAACCCTCCGCCGGCCAGATGAAGGTGCCCGTCGATGGCCCCTCAACATCTTGCCCGGCGGGAACGGCGCCGAGAGGTGATTCAGATGGAAGCGGCGGCAGGAAATCACCCGGCACCATGATCGGCTGTCCGATCTGCAACACCGCGTCGCCGCCCAGTGCGTTGAATCCGTAGTCATAGAGATCGTCGGCATCAACGTTGAACTGTTCCGCGATCCCCTCGACAGTGTCGCCTTCGGCGGCGTAGACCAGCGCTCCATCCCCCGGCGGGATGACAAGCACCTGCCCCGCGTAAATCAACGATGGATCGGGCAGTTCATTCGCCCAGACAAGCGTCTGTGGCTGGAGTCCGTAGTAGCTGGCAATCTCTGTCAGGGAATCGCCCTCACGAACGGTGTACTCGTCAAGGCGGCCACGATCAGAGACAACGCCGCCCGGCACGAGGAGTACCTCACCCACCTGCAAGTCGCCGCTCGATTCAATGCCATTCGGCGCGTAGCCCGTAATGTCCTTTGGCTCAACCTCGTACATCTCGGCTATGGCCTCCACGGTGTCCCGGGCAGTGACCTCATGGATCACCCCGTCTTCATGAGGCACGCGGACGACGGTTCCTTCCCCGAGTGAAGCTGCCGGATCGGATATGTCGTTTGACCAGACGAGACTCGAAACCTCCAGGTTGAACTTCGCGGCAATCGCCAGCAACGTGTCTCCGGACCTCGCGGCAACGGTAACAACCCCATTGCCTGGCAGCACTGATGCCGGGGTTGGAATCGGAGGAGTGGTCGAGCGCTCACTATCGACTGATGGAGTACCGCCATCCTGCTCACTGCTACCATCCGCCTGGGATTCTTCGGCGCTCGGAAGCGCGCCGCCGAAGCCGGGCTGCGGGCTTCGAGTTGCCAGCTGACCGTCCGACGAACTTGTTGCCGCAACTGAGACCGTTTCAGTCGCAGCGACTTGAGCCTGTTGCTCCGGCGTACTGGCCGCACGGAACACCGCCAGTGTCGCGGCAACAGCCGCCGACGTGAGGATAATCGCGGCGAGCACACGAACCGGAGTGACGCGTCGTGGGCGAGGCGCTGACAGTCACTTCAATGCGAGGAAAGAGATCAAGATCCCGTGTCGCCGCGTTTCCTGGTCTGGGACGAAACGCATACGCATCGGAGGTCGCGATCAAACTGACCGGGAAATCACTATGCCCTGGCCGCCAACCAAAGGAGGGCACAAACGGGAGATAGGTTGGCGACCCCTTGCGTGCGCCTTGCCCGCTGCTGGTCGCTTCGGGTTTTCGTGGCGCATCGAACTGTTGTCAAAACCATCCTCGCTTCCCGGGCGCTTATCCGAACTGGGTACTCAACCTGGAACGGATACGCAACGGAGATTGCTCTGCTTTACGCTCATTGAACGTACGTACACCGCATTCATGATAACAGCGTGAAACCATCGGTTCAATTGTTCCTCATTGTCACAGATCGCCAGTGAATGGCTCCAGTCGCGTGCGGACCGCGCAGCCTCCCATTGCGTGGGCCGCGACACAGGCTAGAATGACCGAAAGCGACCGTGGGAGGGGGGAAGTTCGATGGCAGAGAATCCGGCAATCCGGGCGGGCCTGGTGTTCGACGATCGATATCTCGAGCACAACCCGGGACTGAAACAACTGCCGGGCGGCGTGCCCTATCCCTGGGTCGAGCCAGAACTTCACTGGTCGAATCACCGGCTCGTTCAACGGACCAAGCAGCTCGTCGACATCAGTGGCGCCGCCGACCGCTTGAAGATGATTCCGCCACGTATGGCGACTCGCGACGAACTGGAGCGATTTCACACACCTGGCTATGTCGCCCGGATCGAGCGCATCAGCCAGGAAGGTTGCGGGAGACGCGGGAGAAGGGGCGCCGATCGGTCCCGGATCGTTCGACGTTGCCCGGCTTGCGGCTGGCGGCGCGCTAGCTGCAATTGAGGCAGTCTACGATGGCGACATTGGACGCGTCTTTGCTCTGGTTCGACCCCCGGGACACCACGCGATAGCAAATTCCGGCATGGGGTTCTGCGTGTTCAACAACGTCGTCCTGGCGGCCTTGCACGCTCGCGAAACCTACGACGCGCGGCACATCGTGATCCTCGACTGGGATGTTCACAATGGCAACGGCACTCAAGACGCCTTCTATGACGATTCAGAGGTGCTGTTCTTTTCGATTCATCAGGACCGGTTGTTTCCAGCGGATAACGGGATGGTTGAACAGGATGGAGCGGGAGATGGACGGGGTTACACGGTAAACCTGCCCCTGCCAGCTGGATCCGGAGATGCCGCATATATTGCCGTCTTCAACGAGATCGTCCTGCCGATCATCGATGAGTACGAACCTGAGCTAATCCTGGTGTCAGCCGGACAGGACGCGAGCATCATGGATCAACTTGGCCGGATGTGCTTGACGACCGAAGCCTACAGGCAGATGACCGGGCTGATGATCAACCGTGCGGAGCGGCACGCGCTCGGGAAGCTCGTGGCCTTGCAGGAGGGCGGGTACTCGGAAACGTACGGGCCTTATGCGACCCTCGCCATTATCGAGACGCTTGCGGGATTTCGCACTGGCCTGCCGGAGCCGCTTCCGTATGACCGGATCATCGCCCAGGCCCATCATTCACTCGTTGGTCCTTCGGCCCGGGCAGCCATCGACGTTGCGGTAAAACACTACCGCCGGCACTGGAAATCATTGCGGTAGAAATGCGCGGCCGGCGATAGCCATGACGTATATGAAAGGATCCACAAATGTCACTGGGATCGAGTATTGACCGGGATGCGCTACGGAATCGGATAAAGACGGCCATACAACAAGAGCGCGATCACATCGTCGAAGTGGCCGAGGTAATTCGCCAGAATCCTGAGATCGGCTATCAGGAGAAGATGGCTTCCCAACTCCTTGCCGACCATCTCACCGAAGTCGGGTTTGATGTCGAGCGTCCGTACTGCGGATTGGACACGGCCTTCCGGGCGACGCTTCGCAGTGGGCGGCCGGGCCCGACCGTCGCCGTTCTCGCGGAATACGATGCGTTGGAAGGTATCGGCCACGGCTGCGGCCACAATCTGATCGCCGGTTCCGGTCTTGCCACGGCAATCGGACTGAAAGCGGTCATGGATGACATCGGCGGCACCTTCGTGGTTATGGGCACGCCAGCCGAAGAAGGTGGTGGCGGGAAGATCCAGATGCTGGACAAAGGCGCATTTGACAACATCGACGCCGCGCTCATGATTCACCACGCCGGAAACAAGAGCGGCGCCCCCCACCAGTGGCCCGATGGAACTTGCCTCGCGGTCAGCCATATTGAATACGAGTTCTTCGGCAAGCCCTCACACGCCGCGAACGACCCCTACAACGGGGTCAACGCGCTGAACGCCGTTATCAAGCTCTTCACCGGCATCGATGCCCTTCGCCAGCACATCTACATGGAGGACAGGATTCACGGGATCATCACCCATGGCGGCGACGCCGCGAATGTAACCCCGAAATACACCTCCGCGCGGATGTACGTCAGAGCCGCCAGCCGCGACCACCTGGAAGACCTGGTCCGGCAGGTGAACAACATCGCGCGCGGCGCTGCGTTGATGACTGGCTGCGAGGTGAAGATCAAAGAAGACAACACCTGCTTCGACATGCGGCCGAGCTACGTCATCGGGGCGAAGTACCAGGACAACGCCGAGGAAATGGGGCTCTGGGGCGAAGGAGGACGAGAGGGGCGCGGCATGCACTCGACCGATTTTGGCAACGTCTCATACAAAGTCCCGTCAGTCACGCTGGGTTTCGCGATCAGTCACGAGCCGATTCCGGGCCACTCCCAGGAGGTGGTTGATGCGTCAGGGTCGAATTTCGGCTATGAGCAATTCATCAAAGCGGCAACCGCCCAGGCACTAACGGCCTTTGACCTTCTCACAACTCCGAATCTTTCATTGCAGGCCTGGGATGAGCATGGCGTTTGGCCGGAGCGGTTCGAGCGATAGCGAGTGCCTAGGAGGCTGCACAACAGATCAGAATTGGCGCGGAATCCAGCCTACGAATATTGCTCCCAGAGAAACACGGAATGATGCCAGAAAAAGGTCATTCCCGGTTGAGGAAAGCGTCTATCCATCGCTCCCAATTCTGGCGCGTGTCAGGCTCCAGCGCCGGGGTTGGAGCGGGAGCCGATGCCGATGGCTGTTCGCGCGGGACCAACAGAACCGTCTCCCCAGGGCGAGCAAGCCCAAGGTCGCGGCGGGCGACCCGCTCGACATATCCGGCGTAGGCTGGCGAATTCAATATCTCCGCCTGGGTAGCAAGTTCGGCATTTTCGCGCCGTATACCGGCAATCGACGCGCGCTGCTGGCTCAGTTCCGCCTCTAGCCGATTCGCCCGCCAGGCCTGTGCGCCGAAGATCATCAAGAAGTAGATGCAGGCGACGAGAAGGACGGCCATCGCGAGACGGCCACGATTGCGGGAAACCACCCCATGCAAGCCGTCCGATGATTGCCTCATGCCACGCCACCGGGTGAATGAGTGTGCCAGGTGTGTGCCTGCTCGTAAGCATGCGCCACCCGGAGTGTGACTTCCTCGCCAAAGGCCGGACCAAGCACCTGAAGAGACACCGGCATATCTTCCGAGAATCCGCAAGGGATCGCGATTCCCGGCAGGCCAGCCATGTTGGCCGGGATGGTAAAGATGTCGGCGAGATACATCGACAGTGGATCCTCAACCCGATCGCCGATCTTGAATGCAATCGTCGGAGAAGTGGGCGCGATGATCGCATCCACGTTTTCGAACGCGCGGTCGAAATCCTGCTTGATCAGCGTGCGAACCTTCTGCGCCTTGATGTAGAAGGCATCGTAGTAGCCCGCCGCGAGCGCATAGGTGCCAAGCATGATGCGCCGCTTGACTTCAGGGCCAAAACCCTGACCACGCGTCTCGAGGTAGCTCTCAATCACATCCCCGGCATCGATACTCATTCCGAACTTGACTCCGTCAAAGCGCGCAAGATTGGCGCTCGCCTCGGCCGGGGCGGTGATGTAATAGGTCGGAAGCGCGTACTTCGCAAAGTCAAGCCGGACGGGAACGAGTTCCGCGCCGAGTGCTGCGAACGCATCGTACGCGGCTTCGCAGGCCGCGCGAACGCCCGGCTCCATCCCCTCCTGCTCGCTGAATTCGGTCACGACACCGATCTTGAGCCCGCTGATGTCCCCGGTCAGAGCAGCGCGGTAGTCCGGGACTGTGCGCGGAGAGGATGTCGCGTCGTTCGCGTCATGCCCGGAAATTGCGCCAAGCAGCATCGCGGCGTCCTCAACTGTGCGAGCGAACGGCCCGATCTGATCCAGAGAACTGGCGAAGGCGATCAGGCCGTAACGAGAAACCCGGCCATAGGTCGGCTTCATTCCAACGATTCCACAGAATCCTGCGGGCTGGCGGATGCTCCCGCCTGTATCCGATCCGAGCGATACCATTGCTTCTCGTGCGGCGACGGCTGCTGCCGAGCCGCCGCTACTGCCACCGGGTACCCGATCAAGATCCCATGGATTCCTGGTAGTGAAGAATGCTGAGTTTTCAGTGGAGGAGCCCATCGCGAACTCATCCGTGTTGGTCTTTCCGACGAAAACCGCCTTCTCGTCACGCAACCGCTTGACAACGGTGGCATCGTACGGTGACACGTATCCTTCAAGGATCTTCGAGGCGGCAGTCGTGGGAGCGTCGATCGTGCAGAGAATGTCCTTCAAAGCAACTGGAATCCCGGTCATCGGGCCGGACTCGCCAGCGGAGATCGCGGCATCCGCGTCGCGCGCCATTTCGACCGCTCGCTCATCCATGAAGGTCAGGAACGAGCGAACCTGGCCGTCGATTTCCTGGATACGTTCAAGATGGGCATTGACCAGCTCGACCGCGCTGATCTCTCTGCGATCAAGCCGCTCGCGCGCGTCGACAACGGTTAGCCCGGTCAGGTCTGTCATTCTCTCCACCGTTCCCTCTTCAGCCCTGCCTGTTCTACGACTGGTCGAGCACGGCGTTGACTTTGATGAAATTGCCCTCGCTTCGCGGCGCATTGCGAAGAACATCCTCGATTGCCAGTGGCGATCCTGCGATGTCGTCCCGCAGGATGTTCTGCAGCTCGATGACCTGTGCCGTCGGCGGGATATCGTCAGTGTTTACTTCTTCAAGGACCGAGATGTGATCGAGAACGCTCGAAAGCTGGTCCTGCAATCGCATCTTCTCTTCTTCAGTCAGGCCAAGACGGGCAAGCATGGCCACGTATTCCACGGTTTCGCGATCAAGCTGCATACGGCCCCCATAACTCCGGCACCTGTCATTGCCCCGCTGGCACATCCTGTCGCCGAGTGTAGCAGTGACGCTCAAGTCATACCAGTCAACCGCGAACGTACATGGGTGAACACGGTCGCAAGCCGATGATGAAAGCTCCCTCGACAATGGCAAAATATCTGATAGCCGTGCTGCTTTTGATCGGCATTGTGCCTGCCTGTTTCAGCGACAATGATCCCGAGCCTACTCCCGTGGCCGAAGCTTCCATCCCGGGAATGGCCGTCATCGCCCCCACAGCAAGCCCGCCGGAGATCGTGGAAGCCACCCCGACTATTGCCACGTGGGTCGCCGGGCTGGTGACGGCAGAAACGGATCTGCCGACCCCCTCCAGCATCTTCTTTCTTCAGGGTCCCGACGTCTGGATTCTCAACCCGGATTTCAGTGCCGAACAGGTGACTCACGGCAGCCGGGTCAGTCACGTTGCTACAGCGTCGCTAGAAACCAGGGCGGCTGCCGTCTATCTGACATCAGTCGGGGGGCGCGCCGCGGAAGAGATACGAATCATCGACCAGGAAGGCAATGAAAGCGAGCCGGTGTTTGGCCCGGAAATTACCGAGGCACCGGCGGCGAACGCGCGCATTCGTGATCTGGTCTGGTCTCCCGACGGTTCCACGATTGCAGTCGTTCGAGAGGACGGAAGTATCTGGCTAGCGGGCGAAGATCGAGTGGCCACACAACTCAGCGAGGATGAAGATGGAGTGGTAATCGAGCGAGTTGCCTGGGCGCCCGGAGGATCAGCGATCGCCACGCTTGTGCGCAAAAATGACGAATCAAAGATGATCCGGCTCATCCCGCTTGACGCTGGGGCGCCTCTGGAACCTGGCGCAGGCACTTCGATCGCTGATATGACCTGGCTTCCGGGCAATCCGATGATCGTGTATACCGAAGACAATACAGCAGGCTGGAATCCGGCAGCAGGTTCGATTTTCACCATTCTCCCCGACGGCACAGATCGCTCCTTGCTTGTGAGCGCAGGCGAGTTTGGCCCGGTAATTGCAATCTCCCATCTCACACCGTCTCCCGATGGGAGTCTTCTTGCCTTTACCGTCAGCACTCCAAACGACGAAGGGGAATTTCAGTTCGAGGCCCTCTATACGCTTGACGTCTCCACGCGCGTGCTACGCGAATTTCCCGTCACCCCGTGGCAGGGAGTCAGCGAATTGTGGTGGTTTTCGGGAGGTCTTGCCTGGCGGGCAACCGAAGTGGACTCAGATATGGCTTACGACGGCGTCGAGCCATTCCTTATCGAGATCGGAGAAATCGAGACGGGCGAAACGCGATTGATTCATACCGGCGAATAGGACAGCGTGCGACAAGGACAAACCTATGTCAGATCAACCGGAAGATCGTCAACGTCAACTTCCTCGCCATTGAAGAGTGCCTTCACACGCTCCATCACCTGTTGCTCCTCCGCTGACGCCTGTCCAGTTTGATCTTCCTCCTCGTCGTTTGTCAGCGGACTGTCGCTGGAAGAGGGCGGGCGCTCTGAGATGCGGCGCGGTCCAGGAGTGCTCGTCGGAGTCGCCGGAGGAGTGCTTGGATCGTTATCAGCAACCGGGACTTCGTCACGAAGCACGGTCGAGATCGTGACCCGCTGCCCGGTGATGTTGTAGACGGCATCTTCGATCGTTGCCCGATTCCGATCCTCGTTGAGCTTGCCGGCATGAAATGGGTATGCAGCCAGGAGGTAGAGCGTGCCATCCACCACCTGCTGCGGATCGGTCGACGCAAGCAGGGCCTCGACTTTGCGATCTGCGGCCTTCACCTGGGTTCGAATCTCTTGCCATCGCTCTACAAACACCTGCGCTGAACCCGGAGAGGCACTCTCCCCGGGCGGAATCTGGGAGGGCTGTGGTCGCCGATCAAGCTGTTCGACGGGAGGATTCACGATTGGAGTTGGCCGGGATTCCTCACGATTCGTCCGGGGCTCGGCTTGGTCGGTTCTGAGCAACCTCGGAGCCGGGCGTTCGGTTGGTGGCCGTAAAGCCTGTGCCTGAGAAGTCACTGGCTCACGCACATCAGCAGGTAGCGCTGCTGTTGCTGGTGGTTCGACAAGGATCGAAGCCACGAATGCGATTTCGATCGGGAGCTGGGGAAAGCCGCCAGTGCGAATAGCGTAGTCGATCTCACTGAACTCGCGGTTGATCCTCAGAAGATCTGGCAGTTCAAATCGGGTGGCAATACGTTTCAACGCATCGTCAGCCTCCGCAGGGCTCGCGCCAGCGCTACAGAGCATCAGCAAGCGCAGCGCCGACTGAATCTGGCGGCCAAACGCGCGCATGTCCTGCCCACTATCGACAGCGTCGTTGATTGTCTCAAGTCCGAGCTTCAGGTCGCGATCGGCGATCGCCTCGATGAGCCCGAGCGTGCGTTCATTCTGAGACAGCCCGAGCATTCTTCGGGTGAGCGGCGCATCGATCACCTGCTGCTCGCCATCCTGAGTGGCAGTGGCGAGCATATCGATCAGGCTCAATGCATCCCGAAGGCTCCCGGTTGACTGGCGGATGACGATTTCTAGCGCCTCCTCGTCGATCTGAATCCCCTCACGCTCACACACCGTTCTCACGCGCTCCGCCATCTCCCGGGCAGGAATACGGTGGAAATCAAAGCGCTGGCAACGCGAGGCGACCGTCTCCAGTAATTCGTCCGGGTCAGTCGTTGCCAGGACAAATGTCGTGTTCGGCGGCGGCTCCTCAAGCGTCTTGAGAAACGCGTTAAATGCGTCTCTTGTCAGCCGGTGCGCTTCGTCGATGATGTAGAACTTGTGCCTCAGTTGTGTCGGCGCGTACTTGACTCGTTCCCGCAGATCGCGAATATCCTCGATGCCGCGATTGGATGCCGCGTCGATCTCAACAATATCGGTGGCTCGTCCCGAATTGATCGCAACACAAGCATCGCAAACATTGCAGGGACGTTTTGCCGGGTCAGGGTCGAGACAATTGACCGCCTTGGCAAGCAATCGCGCAGTCGTTGTCTTCCCGGTGCCACGCGGGCCACAGAAGAGGTAAGCGTGCGAGACCCGATTCGTGCTGATCGCGTTACGCAATGTGTCTCGCACATGGTCCTGCCCGACCAGTTCGCCCCCGTCAAAGGTCTCTGGACGATACTTGCGGTACAGTGATTGTGTGCGGGCCGGTCCAGTGTCCATCCAGCATCCCATTTCCATCGGCGCGCCGTGTTCGTACAGGCAGGTCTCAGTATAGCGAACGGCCCACTCCCATGACAGTCCAACCGTCTCAGGCTCCATCGACTTGAAGGGCACGCTCTTTCTCGTCGCCACCCCGATCGGCAATCTTGAAGACATCACCTTGCGGGCGCTCGACATTCTTCGCGACGCAGCTCTGATTGCGGCGGAGGATACACGGGTCGCCCGCAAGCTGCTCCAGCACTATGACATCCCAACCAGGGTCATTGCATTTCACGACGATTCGCCTGCATCGAGAGCAGACGAAATCATCAGCGCGTTAGAGGTCGGAGATGTCGCGGTGATTTCAGATGCGGGCATGCCCGGAGTGTCAGATCCCGGCAGCCGCCTGGTCAAGCTCGCCGTCTCGCAAGGCTACCCGGTCATTCCAGCACCGGGAGCATCCAGCGTCATTGCCGCCGCGGCAGCCTCCGGACTCGCGGACAGCGGCTTCGTCTTTTGCGGCTTCCTTCCTCGCAAAGACCATCAGATGCGAACCCGGCTACGCGAACTCGCCGGGATCGACTTGCCGATCATCCTGTTCGAATCCCCGGCACGGGTGAAGAACTTGCTGGAACTTCTGGATCGAATGTTTCCAGACGCCGAGGTTGTCGTTGGCCGCGAAGTTACCAAGATCTATGAGGAGTGGCTCCGAGGCTCTCCAGCTGAGATCCTGCCTAATCTGACCGAGCGGGGCGAGTTCACTATCGTGATGCGCCTGGATCCAGGCGACGAAACGTCCACGTCTTTCGACCTTGACCATTTGCTGGTGGATGCTCTGGCCGGGGATGCTTCGTTGCGCGATGCCGTTGACCAGGTCATCGCCGCAACTGGACTCCCCCGTCGCGCTGTCTACCAGCGCGCATTGGAAATCAGAGCAGAGGGGACATAACGGCGCCGGCGGGCCATGCCACCCCTGACAACGACGCCTCAATACGACGCAGCTCAATCGCCAACCGTGAGGCCCGCTAGATCCGTCGCAGGCCGGCTGAGCTCGGTTCGAATGCCAGTGCTCGCCGGTTGATCAGAATACTCTGGATGATCCCGATCGCGGCAAGGTTGGTGACCAGCGAGGTTCCGCCAAGGGAGACGAAGGGTAGAGGTATGCCGGTGACTGGCATCAAGCCAAGGTTCATGCCGATGTTGACGAATGTCTGAAAGACCAGCATCGACGTAATGCCAATGGCCAGGTACTGCCCAAAACTGTCGCGCGCCACACCCGCCGACCGGATCATGCGGTGATACAGGATCAGAAAGACCAGAAGGAGTGCCAGCCCACCGAAGAAGCCAAACATGCTCATGGCATGCGCGAAAATGAAATCGGTGTCACGCACGCGAAGAAACTGGTACTCACTCTGGACACCGCCGGTCAGGCCGTTTCCAAACCATCCCCCGGTGCCGATCGTGACGTGGGCCTGGACGATATTGAAACCCTCTCCAAAGTAGTCGCGATGAGGGTCATACGAGACGAGCAGTCTATCCTTCTGATACTCCTGAAGCATGTACCTCCAGGCAAAGAGAGTGGCGGGTATCGACAACAGGACGAAACCGATCAAATACAGCAAACGGGTTTTCGACACCACCAACATTGCGAACCAGATGACCGCAAAGACAATCGAGGTTCCAAGATCCGGCTCGACGAACACAAGTCCAAACGGAAGCGCGACAATCATCCCTGAGATGAGAAAATTACTGAAGCTTTTCATCTCGTCGTGGCGCTCGCTAAGAAATGCGGCGAGCGCAATCACAACCGCCAGCTTGGCAAAGTCGGAAGGTTGGAACGAGATTGGGCCGATGAATATCCACCGCGTTGCTCCTCCGATCGTCGTCCCAACGAATGGGACAGCGAGCAGGACGAGAAGCGTGGCGGCATAGATAGGGGCCGCCAGGGATTTCAGGAAGCGATAGTTGAGCGAGGCCATGAACATCATGGCGAATATGCCGACAATCGCGTACATCGACTGGCGCGTCACCGAGGAACCAGCCGTGATCGGCTGGGCCCCGCCGGCACTCCAGATCGTCACCAGACCGAAGAGAGTCAGCACTCCAACCAGAACGAAGATGTAGGGGTCGGACTCCGCGGCCTGCCGGGCCCGTGCCCGCGCTCCGATTACCTGAGCCATTGTTGCCATGCCGCTATGCGCTCCCGCCGGGACCGGTTCCGATGCTGTCGCAGATCGCCTGCCTGCAAATTATAACGACCCCCGTTCGTCCGCATCGAGAGAGGAGACGACGCTAAGAACCTTGCCGGGTACGGAAGCGTTACTCAGTCACCCGAATCATTGACGTTGATACCTTCATAGATCTCGGCGAATGTGATCCTTACGTCCAATCCAGGCACGGCCACTGGCCCATCAACGACCATCTCAAGTCCCCAGGGCGCTTCGACCGTCTCGCGCCAGTGGTTCTCGACGCGCCGCTCAGCTTGATGGACGACGAGATAGCACAGCAAGCTGGGCAGTCTGCGATAGGCCAGCATCTTCTCGCGCCGATCGATTGCCGCGGTGCTCGGTGAAAGCACCTCGGTGAGGAGAAGCGGGCGTTGCTTGATGTAGGGATCATCGTCCACCGGATCGCAGATGACCATGATATCCGGGTAGTAGATCGTGTCGGCAGAAGCCTGCAACTTCACGTCGCCTAGAATCACCCGACAATCAAATTTGCGCGCGGCGTCACGTAGAGTGCTCGCAATATTTAGGGCGATGAGTTGGTGACGCTCGCTAGCCCCAACCTTGGCATGAACCTCACCGCCCACGTATTCATGGCGCGCATCGGCCCGCTCTTCAAAGGCAAGGTATTCATCGACGGTCAGAGTCCAGCGAAATCTCGCTACAGCGTCCATCTTCAACTCCCTATTCGTTGCTGGAGCATTGAGTCGAAATGGTCGCCTTGATTGTACGGTTTCAGAGCCAAATGGCCGGCGGGCGGCGCACGGACTCATGGCAAGAGCGCCGTCGCCCTGGATCAGTTCAAACGATGGCTGATGCTCAGGGACGATACCGCCAGGCGTAGTAATGTCGCCCTACGTTGCCGGCCTCGACCTGGAAGCCATCTGGGTTCCCGGGCGTATAGGTCAGGCATCGACGTTCGAAACACTGCAAGAGGACATCCTGATAGGTTCCCGCGACCTTGACATTCGCCCAATACGCCTCGGTGATCGGCCTCCCGGTTGCGAAAATCGGATTCTCGAACAACGCGCCAGAGATTAGGACGCCATCCTCGTAGACTAACCCAGTAGAGTCCATGAACGCCCAAAACGGCGCCGCGACGGCGTGGTCCGTCACCGTGTCGAGATAGGCAGCGGTCACGCCCTGCTCGAACAGGCCCGGATCTTCCCGCAAATTTCCATGACGGCTGAGCCGCTCGGTAATGACCGATCCAAGTTGCCTCGGCGGCGCCGCCAGCAGGTTCGATTCGTACATCGGGCTAAATGTGGCGTATGTCGGGCCAGTCGGATCATCGGTATCGCCAGCGATATTAGTCATCGCTGGTTCGAGGTATTTGAACGACCGATCGCCGACCTGGACATTGCCAATGATCATCTCGATCACCAACAGGCCATTGGTCACGTACCAGAGCTCAGTTGGATCAGCGCCGGGATGCGTGATCTCCATCCGGGATTTGTCGAAGTACTGGACAGTTCGCACACCGTCGGGGGAATCAGCATAAGGCTCGCCCAGCTCCCCGGTGAAGGCTTCCGGCCCCCACATCCAGGTACGCGCAACCAGCCCTTCAGCAACCGGAGCGTCCGTCCGCTCCCAGACGGCCCGGAAGCTATCGTTTGCGGGAGGTCCGGCACTAGCTGCTAGTGGCAAGGCGAGCATCGTCAGAACACACACCAGCACGGAACCACTCAGACCAGCGATTCGAGGCATCGTCTACACCGGCAGAGGGGCGATACGCGGGGCCGCGGAAGGCCGGTTGAAGCGTTCGAGCAAAAGCTCGTCCATCGGAATCTCGGTTTCACCATTCGCGATGTGGTCGGCAATCAAAACGCCGATGTAGGGCGCGAGCGCGAAACCATGGCCGGAGAAGCCGCTTGCCATAATGAATCCTTCGACGTGGTCAACTGGACCGAGTACCGGCACGACATCTTCCGACTCGGCTTCCAGTCCGGCCCAGACGCGCAGCACGTTCGTCTTGAGCAGGCCCGGCCAGATTGCTGAGGAGTGGTTTGCGCTGCCGGTGATGCTGTCATGACGGTTTCTTGCGATTGGCGTCGCAATATCCTGATAGACGCTCGCCGGCCAGCCTCCGCCGATGAGATAGCGTCCATTCTTCAACTGTTTCAGGCTCAGGAGCTTGCTCACGC
Source organism: uncultured Chloroflexia bacterium (assembly GCA_963709995.1). Classification (GTDB taxonomy): domain Bacteria; phylum Chloroflexota; class Chloroflexia; order Thermomicrobiales; family CFX8; genus JAUIIK01. The sequence goes on from CAVPYN010000005.1 coordinate 63,241, forward strand.
AGCCGATAACCGGATAGAGGTCCATCGGTAGCTCGCTTGTCAACAGCATTTGTGGAGCTCTGGTGTGTATCGGCAGCTCGAAGCCAGCCATCATCGCGATCTCCGGGCTCCAGGCGCCTGCCGCGTTAACGACCCAGGCCGTCGAGATCAGGCCGTCCGGCGTCTCGACACCGGTGACGCGTCCGGAATCAGTCAGGATACCGGTCGCTGGTGTTCCTTCAAGGATGCTTGCGCCGTTGCGTTGAGCGGCTGCCCCAAACGCCTTCGTCGTCCAGATTGGATTGGCATGCCCATCGGTCGGGCAATACGCGCCAGCAATGACCTGCTCCCCAACCCCGGCCGCAACCTCCCGAACGTCATCGCCGTAGAGCATCCGGACATCCAGACCGCTCGCGCGCTGCTCGCGCACCCGCTGTTCGAGATTCGGGAGATCCGTTTCGAACTCGACAAGCGTGAGGTGTCCATCCTGGTGGTAGTCCAGATCTGCGCCCAACTCTTCGGATAGTCCCGGCCACATCGCGATCGCCCGTATAGCAATTGGCAACTCACGGGGATCTCGCCCCTGTTGTCTGACGCCACCAGCACTTGCTCCGGAGGCAGCGCTGGAGAGTTCTCGCGCTTCGAGCAATGCGACATCAAGACCGCGTAGCGCAAGCTGGTAGGCAATCGAGCAACCTTCGACCCCGCCGCCGATGACGACGACGTCAGCGCCAGGCGCAATTGGATGAGGAACCTGCATGCTAGAACACCTGATTCCAGGGTTTGATGGTGTAGGACTTGAAGACACCAGCCTTGCGGAAGGGATCGGCCTCAATCAATGCGACCGCATCGGCTTCCGAATCTGCCTCATAAATAATCAGCGCGCCAGAATCGTCGGTGAACGGTCCCGAAGCGGCAAGCTGGCCAGCCTCCTTGAGGCTGCCAAGGTACTCGCGATGAGCGGGCCGGGTTCCGGCAATCATGTCATGATTCCCATACTCAAAAAAGGTCGCGAACTTCACCGTTTCTCCTCTCTGCGTGTCTATCCGCCGCAGTATAGCGAGAATTCGTACTATCATCTGCCCTTCGAAGGGGCAGCGCCAGATCTGCCGATAGACGAGAGGAGCCTGCATGGGCGCCAGGGTGACCGACATCGCGATCATCGGCGGCGGCATTGTGGGCTGTTCACTGGCCTACGATCTAACCCGCCAGGGAATCAGCGTCACGATCTTCGATCGTCGCGAACTAGCCCAGGAGGCAAGCCGGGCCTCGGCGGGCATCATTTCGGCTCCGTCTCCGGCTGCCGGCGACACGTTGCCAATCGCGTTGCGATCATTCCAGCGCTATCCGGATCTCATACGGGAAATCGAAGAGCGAGCCGGCTTCAGCACCGGCTGGCACAAGACCGGAATGACCTTGCTCGCCACCGACACCGAGACAGCCTCTGTACGAAACCTTGTTGCCTGGTATCTACAGCACGACATCCATCCCATCTGGCTGGACCAGGGCGATCTGCGCGAGCGCGAACCGGCTACAAGCGATCGTTTCACCGGTGGATTGTTCCAGCCGGATGTCGCCAGCGTTATCCTCGAACGAGTGTCCCAGGCGCTTGCGCTTTCTGCTCAGCAGCTTGGTGCTTCGATTCGGGAACATGAAACGATCATCGACATCGAAGTCGAACACGCGCGGGCCAGCGCGATACGAACGTCCCGCGAGCGCGTTCCCGTCGACACAGTCATCGTTGCCGCCGGAGCATGGAGCCAGATGTTTTCCAACGCTCTTGATTGGGAAATCTCGACGGTGCCTGTCCGGGGGCAGATGATGGCAGTGTCCAACGTAACGCCTCGGGTGCGCTCGGTACTGGCCCACGATGGCGTCTACCTCGTGCCGCGTGCCGACGGCAACGTGGCGGCCGGAGCGACAGAGGAACCAGAATCGGGATTCAACAATAGCGTCACCCCGGACGGCCTAAGCTGGCTCACGCACAAGGCATCGGCGATTGCGCCAGCAGTCGGCAATGGCAAGCTGATTTCAACGTGGGCGGGACTGCGCCCGGGAACACCCGATGGCCGGCCAATCATTGGCCCCGTCCCGCACCTGAAGAATGTCTGGATTGTCACCGGGCACTTCCGCTCTGGAGCGTTGCTCGCCCCAGGCACATCGGAGATCGTCACCCAGAGTATCGCCAGCAACAACGTTGACGAGCGGCTACGCCCGTTCGCGCCAAAGGGGTAAGGGAGCGCCCTACTGCCGTTCGGTCGCAAGGCGTAACGCCAGGGCAATAAGCACGAAACCGGTTAGCGCTTCAACCGCACGCCGGACGCTGCCGCGCTGAATGATCCCTCCAGCGCGATCAACCAGGCTCACATACACAGTGAGCCACGACAGTGTGAGCAGGCAAAACAGCACGCCCAGCGCGAACAACGGAAAGAACGCTCCATGATCGTCTCCAGCGAACTGCGGCAACAGGCTCGAGAAGAACACGGCGATCTTGGGGTTTCCCAGATTGCTGACCAGTCCTTGCCGGATCAATACCCAGTCATCGCCTGACGTGTTCCGCGTGCGGTTACTGCCAGCCAGTCTCCAACTGCCTGAACCGAGTGCCGAACGGAGCGATTGAACTCCAAGGTAGATCAGGTACATTGCCCCGGCAACCTTTAGCGCGGTGAATGCCGGACCGAACGCCAGTAGCAGGGCGGCAAGGCCAGCGCTTGCGACAAACGCCCAGATAAGGAGCCCAGCAGCGACCCCGCAAGCAGTAGCGATCCCCGCCCGCCGGTCATTTCCAACCGTATTCCGCAGGACAAGCGCCATGTCGGGACCGGGCGTGACGATCAAGACGATCGACACGCCCAGGAAGGCAAGCAGCGTGTTCGCCACTACGTTCCCCGCGACCTAGCGAGGACCAGCGGCCCGAACTTCTTCGTCAACGTGGCCTGCGTACTGCTTGAAGTTCTCCTTGAAAAGCGACGCCAGATGGGCGGCACGCCGGTCGTAAGCATCACCGTCGGACCACGTCTCGCGCGGGTTGAGCACTCCGTCTGGAACCCCCTCGACGGAGACCGGGACCTGAACGCCGAAGATCGGGTCCTCTCGAAACTCGCCTTCATCGAGCGAGCCGGACAGGGCGGCGTTCACCATCGCCCGGGTGTGCGCGATCCTGATCCGCGAACCGACACCGTGCGCGCCTCCGGTCCAGCCCGTGTTCACGAGCCAGACGCCCGGCTGGTGACGCTCGATCTTCTTTCGAAGAAGATCGCCATAACGAGTCGGGAGCAGGGTCATGAACGGGGCGCCAAAGCAAGTCGAGAAGGTCGCTTCCGGCTCGGTCAATCCACGCTCGGTCCCGGCAACCTTGGCGGTATATCCGAGCAGGAAGTAGTAGGAAGCCTGTGCCGGTGTCAAGCGGGAGATGGGAGGCAGTACACCAAAGGCGTCGGCAGTCAGAAACATGATGTTTCGTGGATGTCCGGCACGGCCAGAAAGCGAGGCATTCGGAATCATGTCGATTGGATAAGCAGCACGGGTATTCTCCGTTAGCGAGTCATCATCGTAGTCAATCTCCCGACTGTACTCATCGAGGACGACGTTTTCGACGACCGTGCCAAAGGTGCGTGTGGTCGCGTAGATTTCAGGCTCTGCCTCAGCTGACAAATGGATCGCCTTGGCGTAGCACCCGCCCTCGAAATTGAAGACACCGTCGTCTGCCCAACCGTGCTCGTCATCTCCGATCAGGGTCCGGCTTGAATCGGAGGACAGCGTCGTCTTACCGGTGCCCGAAAGTCCGAAGAAAAGCGCGACATCGTCATCCGCCCCGACATTGGCCGAGCAGTGCATCGACATCACGCCCCGCAACGGCAGTTGGTAGTTCATGATTGAGAAGATCGACTTCTTGATCTCGCCCGCGTATTCCGTGCCACCGACGAGGATCAGGCGCTGTTCGAGATCGACGAGAATGAAAGTCTCGCTGCGTGTGCCATCGACTTCCGGATCAGCAAAGAACGATGGCGCCTGGAGAACCGTAAAATCGGGTTTCATGCCGGCGAGCTCGTCAACTGGCGGGCGGATGAACATCGTCCGTGCGAAGAGGCTGTGCCAGGCTTGTTCGGTCACGACCCTGATCGGCATGCGGTACTCGGGATCAGCGCCGACGTACAGATCCTGAACGTAGAGATCCTGGGCGCTGAGATGGGCGGCTACCTTCTTGTGAAGCGCGTCGAACTTTTCGCGGTCGAATGGCTGGTTGACCGGCCCCCACCAGATATGCTCTTCACTTGGCGGCTGGCGGACAAAGAACTTGTCCTTGGGGGACCGGCCCGTGTATTTGCCAGTGCTTACGCTGAGCGGGCCGTGGCTGGCAAGGACGCCTTCACCGCGCGCGACGGCTCGTTCGATGAGGTGTGACGGGGTGAGATTCCAGTAGACGTCTGCAGTTGGCTGGAGGCCATGATGCTCCAGCCCGTGCCTGCTTGCGGTTCTTTCGGGTGCCTGAATCACGATGTGTTTCCTCGACTCTCCTGCTGCGCGACGCCGGATACAAATCGGCGGGTCAATATGCTGACTTGGTATCTTACCCGACTTGCAGGCTACCCGGAACCACTGGAAAGAGCAGGGACATTCGTCCTGAAGACGAGCGACCTATTGAAATATCACCATATCGTGATATGCTTATTTCCGTAAGTCTGGAGTGAGCGCGAAAGATCACGCGCCCTCTTGAAAGGTAATGGAAATGAACGTCTTCAAGAAGATCGCCCGGAGTGTCCGGGGCTACAACGGTGATGATACGCTGCAGTCGTACTATGGCGCTGTGGCACAACGCAACCAGGTGGGCGGACCGTCCTATCATGAGTCAAAGCGGGACTTCCACTCCCTGCGGGGCACCAACGACCGTTACATGCTCTTCTAGTCGATCCCAGGCATCGATAATTCATGCTCCACGACGAAGCGGCGCCCCAAGCGTGCCGCTTCGTCGGTTAACCGGAGCCGTGATTGCCACAAAACTTGACGCTCCACCGCGCCGCTGCCATACTTAACTGACCATGGCGCATTCGTCTAGCGGCCAAGGACACCGCCCTCTCAAGGCGGAGATCACGGGTTCGAATCCCGTATGCGCTACAAGCGCCATGAATGGCGAATGGGGACCGGTATATTGCCGGTCCCCATTCGCTCTTTGTGTATCGATTGTCACAGACGGATCACGCGTTGGCCATAGACGTTACCCTCGGCCGTAACTGCCCTCCTACTGCCGGGCGAAGAGTGCCGCCGCTTCCCGCGCCAGGTCCATGAACGGCTCGCCGCTAACGTCGATCACGACCTTCTCGATGGCGCCGCCGGTGAAGGCGAACGGAGCTTCGCCCGGATAATCATCGGTCACCGGCTCAAGCCCGGACTTGCCCACACACAGACCACCACCACCAAGCCCGAACTTGCCTGGCTGCGTCATGATCGTTCCCTCTGCGACCTTAGCGTCGCGCATATACAGACTGAGCGTGCCCTGGGTAGGCATGCCGGTCCCTTCCCGCTCAAAGCTGGCTGACACGACCACATGTCCCTGCGGGATCGGGTCCGTGGCCTCCACCACCTGCACGCGCTCTCCTACCCAGTTATAGACGTAGCGCAGTTTGCCGTCCTTCACATAGAGGGCATGACCGCCGAACCGAGATCCCTGGGAGAACAGGACCCCGTCCGGATCACCTTCGACGTCGATCTCGACCGCGATCGTGTAGGAGCGATTGCGGATGTCCGGCGCCACCGACTCAGGTATGCCCGTGCCGCCTGGATAGTAGATGTAGCGGTCGCGCGGCTTCGAGAGCTGCGGTCTCTCGACTGTGAAGAGTTCAAGGGCATTGCGGGTCTCAAGCGGCAGAGCCTGGTATTTGCCCGCCTCGACCCACCACATGTCGATCATTTCGCGCAACTTCGACGGATACGTCTCAGCCAGATCGTGGCACTCGGACGGGTCTTCGTCGGTGTTGAAAAGCTCCCAGCGCTGCTCGGTGAAGCTTCCCCAGGCGTTCGGCGCGGCCGGTCCAACCGTGACGGCCTTCCAGCCGCGGTGCCAGATGGCCCGCGTGCCGAGCATCGAGTAGAACTGCGTCTCCTTGCCCGTGTCGGCGTCGGCATCTGCGAACGCAGGCGCGAAGCTGACACCCTCGAGCGGCTTCTGGGTATAGCCGTTGACCTCGTCCGGCAGTTCGACGCCGAGCGCATCGTAGATGCTCGGGACGATATCGACAGCGTGGGCGTACTGGCGGCGCACCTGCCCGCTGGCCCCGATCGCCTTTGGCCACGACACCAACAGCGGGTCGGCAGTGCCACCACGCAGATTGCTGTAGCGTTTCCACATCTTGAAGGGCGTGTTGAACGCCCAGGCCCAGCCGGTGGGATAGTGGTTGTAGGTCTGGGGGCTACCCAGAACGTCGAGGTACTTGAGATTCTCCTCGATTGTGTCGTCGATCCCGTTGAAGAACTTGTTCTCGTTGACCGAGCCGTTTGGCCCGCCCTCGCCGGATGCGCCATTGTCCGAAACGAGTACCACCAACGTGTTCTCAAGCTGCCCGGATGTTTCCAGGAAGTCGAGCAAACGACCGATCTGATGGTCTGCGTGACTCAGGAAGCCGGCATACACCTCGGCCATTCGAGAGAACAAGCGCTGCTCCTCGGCGCTAAGCGAGTCCCATGGGCGCACCGTATCGAGGTCGGGCCAGATCTGTCCATCGGCGCTGGTCTCGTCAACGTAAGGATTGATTGGTGAGAGTTCGGTCGTGTCAGCGACGATGCCGTTCTGCTTCTGGCGCTCCAGCACGCCCTCGCGATAGGCCTCGTAGCCCATGTCAAATTTCCCGGCATAGCGGTCGGCCCACTCCTTCGGGGCGTGGTGCGGCGCGTGCGCGGCGCCGGGGCAGAAGTAAAGCAGGAAAGGCTTCTGTGGCGCGATCGCTTTGGCGTCCTGAATGAACTCGATCGCTTTGTCTGTGAGGTCTTCAGAGAGGTGGTAGCCCTCCTCGGGCGTGCGCGGTGGATCGACAGGATGGTTGTCGTGAATGAGATCCGGATACCACTGATTGGTCTCGCCACCAAGGAAACCGTAGAAACGCTCGAACCCGCGCCCGAGGGGCCACTGGCGCTTGGATGAGGCCATATTCATTTCATCTTCTGCCGTCAGGTGCCACTTGCCGATGGCATACGTGTTCCAGCCAAGGCCGTTGAGTACTTCAGCGAGATTCGCACACTCGAACGGGATGTGACCATTCGAGTTCGGGTAGCCATCGGTGATCTCCGTGATGCCGGCCATCCCGTTCGTCGTGTGGTTCCGGCCCGTCATGAGACAGGAGCGCGTCGGCGAGCACAACGCGGTCGTGTGAAAGTTCGTGTAGACGAGCCCGGCCTCAGCGATCCGATTGATGTTTGGGGTTTCGATCAAGCCGCCGTAGGGCTCCATCGCGGAGAACCCGACGTCATCGAGTACGATGTACACGATGTTGGGCGCCCCATCTGGCGCCTTCGGCTGCTCGTACGGGCTCCAGTCGGATGTCGAATCCTTGACATCGATGTTGATCTTTCCCGCAAATGCCTTCTTCGGCATGGTCACTCCTCTTCCTGTGTTCTATTGCCCACGGTTTCTCGTTTCTTGCCTTACGGCAGGGTAACGTGGATGCATGAACCCGTTTTGCTGGTTACTCTCGATCTGCTCCTCCTAGCGGCGGAACAGACTACGCCATATGATGTCATGTATGCATCTGAAAAGACAGCGCTACACGCCGCCAGATCACCCATCCTGTTGTACATTCCGGGCACGGACCGGGCCGTAGGATGGGCAAAACATACCCGACGATCACCCGGCACATTCGTCTAGCGGCCCGGGGCACCGCCCTCTCAAGGCGGAGATCACGGGGTCGAATCCCGTATGCGCTACGACGGCGGCCCCCGGTGGGGCCGCTTTTCGCTGCTTGTCATTGCCTGCGAACGCCTGCGTTCAATCCAGCCATCTACCTTCGCGCATGACATATCTCCCGCGCAGCTCGGCGGCGTTGCGCCAAGCCTGGGTCGACTCGGGCGTCAATCGGATGAAGCTATAGGGCGTGTCGCCTTCGCGGGTGTCGAAGCCAGCCGCGGCGGCGTGAGCGGCGGCAAGCTCGTCGTCGTTGCCGGCCGGAAAGATCTCGACTGGACCTTCAACGATCAGGACGTCACGCGTGGGACCGAGCGCGATCCGCGCCCAGCCAGCACGCTGGAAAATGACGACTGTTGTGCCACGCGAATTAGCAGCCATCGTCAGCGCCCTACCATCCTAATAGTAGGAGAGCGGCACCAAATAGCCGCGGCCGTCTTCTCCCGCCGACGAAACCCACGCATCGACATCCGTCTCCAGCTTCGACAGTGCGTCTGCTACCCGAGTCGAGCGATCTCGCACCACGTTCCCATCTGCCATTGACCCGCCTCCTGTAATCACAGCGTGTCTCTCCCACAACCCTACGGGGAGGCGGCGCAGCTTCCATCGGAAGGAGTATGTATTCACGCGAGCCGTCGGGCTTCAGCGTTCAGCGGGCGAGCAGGAACCACCAGTCGAGCTGCCAGACGAAGACCAGAATCGCCAGGGCGATGAGCGCGTTGTAGAGCGCTCCCGGCGGGCGGGCTCGAAGTCTCCGCCAGTCCACGATTAGCAGGGCGCCGGCTGCAACTACAAGGAACAGCGAAACCAGTGGCAGCCAACTGGCTGTACGCAGCATCGTAGAAGAACCGTAGAGGATTTCCAGCGGATTACTGGCGAAAAACAGGACAACGAATAGCAGATTCAAGCCCGTAGCCACAAGAAGCAGCCTGCGCGTGCGATCCGGCCCGGACCGGTCCGTGCGGAAGCGCCGCCAGAGTGCGGTCACCAGCAGACTCAGCATCAGGAGCAATGGGACGACCAAGAGAGCGAGCCGCAGAACCGGCGGAGTCGAAAGAAGCAGCCGCCGTGCGAACGGTTCGACGATGAACCTGACCTCGATGGTATTCAGGCATGCGCTATCGACCGCGCTATCCGGCTGGTTGAAAAACTCCTCGGCGATATCCAGACTACAGTCGCCGCTGCCGGTGGGCGTGTGCGCGGCTCCTGGGACAGTCACCAGCTGCGCCTGGCTCAATGATCTCTCTAGCCCTGGGCCGTAGCTGGCCGGCAGGATGTCGAACTGTCCTGACACTATAAGTGTGGGCACATTGCTACTAACTGGCTCATCGACGACCGGCGGTAGCCGCTCAACGCTCCAAAATTCACAGCCAGCCAGTAGCTTGCGGGGCCAAAGGGCTGCAACGACCGTCTCGAAGCTGGGATACTCGCCGGGAATGCCGATCTCCGCCTCGGCAAAAGTGATTTCCTCCGCGCAGAGCGCCGAATACTGCAACCCGCGGCTGAAGTGCTCCGGGTGGAACAGCGCTCCGCCGAATGTCGGTGCCAGCGCGGTGTCGCCTTCCGCCAGCATCTCGATGACCAGCGGTAGCGCGGGCACAGCTTCACTATCGGAGAGCATGCCGTAGACGAGTTCGGCCACCCGGTCGCCGTTGAGCACCACGTCGGCGGGCTCGTCCGTCGACAGATTTACGATCGAAACCGTTACCGGCTCACGATTGAAGCGCTCTATCGCCTCGGTAAGCGAGCCCGCCAGGTCAGGGTACGCGTCCCGGCAACGCGCGTCGTTATCGCAGGCAGCGAATCTGCCGGTCAGTGACTCGTTCGCCCCGATGACGAAGTCGGCATAGGGCCGCTCGTCGAGGGGCAGCGGTGAATCGAGGATGACGCTCCTCAGGTTGTCCGGCTGATCCCGCATCAGATGCTGTGCGATGAGCGTCGAAGCCGATGTGGCGAAGAGATTGAACTCCCGATAACCGAGTGCACTCATGACTGATGGAATGTCTGCAGCACTCTCAACGGTATTGAAGGCCGAAAGATCGATCCCCTGAGACTGCAGACGCTCATGACACCGTCTGATCGACTCGATATCGAGACGCAGTTCCTCGCCGCTGCGTATGTCTCTCGATAATCGATCGTCGATGAAAGCGTCCCACTCCGGGCAGTCGAGCGATGGCTCTGAATAGTAAGTGCCGCGCAGCTCAATGAGAACGATGTCGCGCTGTTCCAGGAAACGCTCGCCGATCGATGACGCCACAACTGGTGCGAAGACCGTTAGCGTTGATTCACCGGGTCCTCCACGGACGAGCACAAGCGGATCTGGCTCCGGGTGCGACGCTGAACTGGGAAAGCGCGCGACTGCGAGCCGGGTCGTTGGACCATCTGGAGTGTCGTGCCGGAGCGGCACGGTGACGTAGCCACAGATCAGCGATTCGCCTTCGCTGAGCCCTGACGGGATGTCGAAGGGACACGCCGCCACTTCGAGACTGGGAGGTTGCGTGCCCGCTCCGACCCGTGATAGTGCGAAGTAGCCTGTCAGCAACGCGACCAGGACAACCACAGATGTAGCGGCCACAACCTTCGTCCAGCTGCGGACGGGACACCAGCGCTGTGATTCGAAAGACGTCACGGACAACCCCGCAAAGACACTACTCCGACACACTGAATATCGGACGAATTCTTGAGGCAAGCCTATGTCGGAGTGCGTCGCAGATTCGAGACAAAGGCCTACGAATGCGCAACAACTCTGTGTCAGTGTGCGTGCAAGAATAGGTCACAGATCGTCACGCCCAAAGCACTCAAAACGGCACGGGCGAGGGATCAGAAGAAGAAGAGCGGCCCGATCAGGCAAGTTCTCTCGATTCGTTCAACTGTGTGCGGGCAGCTATCATTGTCTTCACTCGTAACTGATTAAGTTGATGAAGCTGTCCTCGCTCTCCTCACGAACCAGGCCTACGCCAGGGCAGTAGAACTTGTGCTCGACCGCCGAATCTGGCTCGAGGGGATTGATGTCCTCGGTTTCCATGCAGCCGGTGAATGATCCTGCCGGAACCGTGATCGCGACATCGAGCGCCACGACCGTTGAGGTGTCCTCGGCAACGCCCGGAGCGCGCTCCTGTTCGAATACATCTCCGACCTGTGGATCGGCCAGCATGAAGATACCGGGCAAATTCCCGTCGACGCCAGCAATCCAGGCACCGCCATGGCCAACAACTTCGCCATCCTCATAGTCATCGACATCCTCGCCGACGTAGTAGACGACGCCATCCGGTCCCTGCGCGTAATAGTCCAGGGTTAGCTCGATCAGCTCGCCATCCTCGATGTCTTTGGCTTCGATGACCCGAACTTCCATCCCGTTGATCACAATCGGATCGGGCTGGACAACCTCTTCGACGCGGAGAGTGATTGTCTCGCCGTCATCAGGATCGGTTTCTTCTCCCTCAAAGATCTTCTTGGTGACGGTCGTCAACGGCATGAAGGTGTGCTCAACATCGGCGCTCAAGCCTTCCGGCAAATCGCTTGAACCAGTCTGGCCCGCCGGGGCTACCGTCGCGGTAACTGTTGGGTTTGCATCGTCTGAGCCGCAGGCGGCGATTACTCCCAATAAAACAAAGCTGCCAAGCAGCAACAGCGCTGGCCGCCATCCATGTCGACCGCGTCTTTCACCGTTGCATTTCATAGTCTCCCCCAGGTCGTAGCGCATCTGACTTGACGCTGAGCGCCGGACGTGCCGCAATGGATCCGGCTATCGACAATATGGCGAGCGCGAGTCCGAGTAGCCAGCGGCGTAGCGTCATCTCGATCATCCCCACCACAACTCCATTCCGGCCCGCTCGCCCACATCGCCTATCATCGTGACCGAGCAAGTTAAAGCAGCGATAAAGCGCGTTGCGAGTAGCGGGCTTTACCTCCAGGATCGGGCCCGGCTTCATCGGCTTTTTATGTTCTATCGTTAGACTTCGGTCAATGTCTGTTTCGATCCTCGTGGCGGTGGAGCAATGCGAATCCTGGTCGTCGAAGATGAACAGCGCCTGGCGGGTCTGATCCAGCAAGGTCTGGAAGATGAGGGTCACCCGGTCGACGCCGTTCATAGCAGCGAAGATGCGCTGGACTACATCGCGGTTGGCGACTATGACGCAATCGTGCTCGACGTGATGCTCCCGGGCATGAGCGGCTTCGACCTCTGCCGCAATCTTCGCGCCAATCGGAACCAGACGCCAATCCTGCTACTGACCGCCCGCGATGCCGTCGAGGACCGGGTTGCCGGCCTGGACGCAGGCGCCGATGACTATCTGGTCAAGCCCTTCGCGTTCGCCGAGCTGTCGGCGCGGCTGCGGGCGCTATCCCGGCGGCCGGCCGAAACACTCGACCCTATCCTCACCGTTGGCCCTCTCAAGCTCGATCCCGCTACGAGGCAAGTCTGGCGCGGAGACGATGGGTTCGATCTACCCAACAAGCAGTTCCGCATCCTGGAGATCTTGATGAGGCATCCGAATCAGGTGCTTACCCGCACGATGATTACTGACCACGTCTGGGACTATGACGTGCCCAACAGCCCGAACGTCGTCGATGTGCACATCCGGGCGCTCCGCCGCCTGCTTGACGATCCATACGAAGACAAGCTGATCCAGACGGTGCGTGGCGCTGGCTACCGCATCTCCGCGGACGGTAGCTAGCGATTGAAACGCCCGAGCCTCTCGATCCGCTGGAGACTGACCCTGTGGAATCTCCTGCTGCTCGGCACGGCACTCGTCGCGCTAGGTTTCGTCTTCTATTTCGGCCTGCGCTATCTGCTTTTCGACGCTGTTGACGACCGGCTCATGAGCCAGGCTGCAATTGCCCGGTCGGCCCTGGTGTTCGACAACGGCCTGGCGGTCAACATCGCGCCGTTGTCAGACGACGATGAGGAGTTCGTCCGGGTCTGGGACGCGTCGGGCAACCTGGTGTTTGACACAAGCGGGCGATTTGACGAACCAACGCCAAATCCAGATGGGGTAGTTCGCGCGGCTGAGGGCGGGAGCAGCTTCGTCTGGCTCAACACGGGTGACGACGATGTACGCATTCTCGCTGAACCGATCCAGAACGGCGATGAATTTGCAGGTGTGCTCGAAGTTGGCCGGGAAACAGATGCCAAAGAGTCGCTGAGCTTTGCCGCACGGACGATCGCGATCTCGATTCCAGCCATCCTCCTCTTCGCTGGCGCAGGTGGTTGGTGGCTAGCCGGGAGAGCGCTCAATCCGATTGACCGTATCACCCGCACGGCCGCGACAATCGAAGAGCGCGACCTCTCGAGAAGAATCGACGAGGCCTTGCCAGATGACGAGGTGGGCAGGCTGGCGGCGACGTTCAATGCAATGCTCGACCGCATCGAAGACGCTTTTTCACGCCAGCGCCGCTTCACCTCCGACGCTGCCCACGAGCTGCGGACCCCGCTCGCGCTGATGCGTAGCCAGATCGATGTGGCCCTGCAAGCGGAACGCGATCCGGCAATCGACCAGGATACGCTCGAAGCGCTCGGAGACGACGTCGATCGTCTGGCCCGGATGGCAACCAGCCTGTTGTCCCTTGCGCGAAGCGACGCGGCCGGCATTCAACTGACAGTAGGGGAGATCGACCTGCCGGATCTTCTCGATTTGCTCGCCGAGCAATACGCGCCAGTTGCTGGGGAAGCCCGAATCAGCATCGTTCTGGATACCTCCCGCGCGACCATCGTCGCTGACCAGGATCAGATCATCCAGGTGCTGGTCAACCTGCTTGACAACGCGCTGCGGCATTCACCCGGCGGAACGCAGATCACACTGGGCTGTCGCGCGGGCCAGGAACGCGTTCGGATCTGGGTGGCCGACGAAGGGCCAGGCATCCCGCCCGAAGATTTGCCGCACATCTTCGAGCGCTTCTACCGTGTGGAGTCCGATCGCGGCCGGCGTCGTGGGGGCATCGGACTCGGATTGTCAATATCGAAAGCGATCGTTGAGGCACACGGTGGGATGATCGAGATCCAGAGCACACCAGAGTCAGGAACGATTGTTACCGTGAGCTTGCTAACCGATAATGCGGGTTCGACGAATCGGTGAGCAGCGATCCTGCTTCCGCGCCCGGGGGCCCAGCCGTGCATTCACAGCGCTCTGTATCCGCCCGCGCAAACCATTTCGCCGTCATCGCCGCCCTCTGCCTGATGGCAGCGATCCTGCTTTCCCTGACAGCTAGCGGTGACAACATTCTTCCCGGCGACGTCGCCATCACAACGTCGATCCAGGAATTCACGTTTCCCGGAGATGACGTCGTCGAGCGCGCCGGCTACCACGGGGGCAGCCTGCTGGGATGTCTGCTGGTTGGCACTGTCGCCTCTTTGCTGTTGCTTTTCAAGAGGCGCTGGAGCGCGACACTCCTGATCGCACTCGTACTGGCTGCCAGGATCATCAATCCCTTGCTCAAGCGACTCATCGACAGCCCGAGGCCAACAAGCGATCTGGTGCACGTCGCCGCCAACGCCACCTCCGACCCGGCGACAATGGGTTTCCCTAGCGGTCATGTCTCCGGGTCGGTCCTGTTTTACGGCGGACTGATCTACATCGCTCAGGTCTATATAGCATCAACAGGGATCCGGGTTGCGGTCCAAATCGCCTCGATAGCAATGGTCCTGATCGTCGGTTGGTCGCGGATCTATTCCGGCGCTCATTGGCCGAGCGACGTGCTTGGAGGCTTCCTCTGGGGGTCGTTTTTCCTGTTGCTGATCTGCGCCGTTCACGGCTTCGCGACCCGGCAATGGACTCTGGTGAGCCCGGCGCCAGGATCCATTTCACCCGATAACCGGACCTGACATGGAGCGTCGAGCATTTGCCGCCGCGCTTCAGAGCGCCGGAGACTCCGTTGCCCCTTCCGCAAGCATCAGCTGGGGCCGGACGACGAACAGGGGGATCTGCGAGTGACGAACGAGACGATCCGCGACCGAGCCGAGCAGGACATGGTGTAGCCCACCAAGACCGTGCGTCGACAGCACGACGAGCCCGGCGTCGTGCTCCACGGCAGACCGCTCGATCTCTTCCGCGGCAGCTCCCACGCGCACTTCCCAGGTCACTCGCCGCACGGCAGCGGAAAGTTCCCTGGCTAGCGCTTCCAGGTACTCCGCCGCCTCCGACTGCATCGCGTCGATGTAGTAATCGATGCCACTGTCGCGAAACGACCTGAACTCGCCGCCGACAATCGTGGCCGTTTCAACGACCCGCAGGAGATGGAGGTCAAGTTCGCTCATCCCGAATACCGCCTGGACCGCGCCGAGCGCTTCCCCGGCAAATTCGGATCCATCCAGCGCGACCAGCAGCCGGCCAAATGGTCTCGCGGGAAGTTGCCGGCCAGCGCGGACGATGATCACTGGGCACAACGCGCTCTGGACGATCCCAGCCGCGACACTGCCCAAACGCCTGCGTTGCAGGTCCGAATGACCGTGGCTCGCCATGACAATGACCGGGCTCTCGACGTGATGAGCCAGCTCGTTGATCTGGCGGACCGGATTGCCGGCCGTTGTGCTCGTCTCGACCGTGACTCCCTGGAGACCAGCGGCAATGCCGGCCAGATACGCGTCGGCTTCGTCGTGCTGCTTCGTCCAGTGGTCGATGACCTCGCCAGCAGAATCACGTGTAGCCGCCCACTCCGCCAGATGGCCGGGAGCTTCGATGACCGAGACAAGGACGAGTGTCGACGCGGTCCGCCCGGCCAACTCGCGTGCGGCCGGTATGGCTTGCTCCGAGACCTCCGAACGATCCAGCGGCAGGATCACCGTCGATGCCATGACCAGGTGCCTTTCCACGAGACGCGAGCGAACTCCCAGAGGAATCATAGCGGTCTACGGGCAGGCAACCCCGCGAGAGCATGCGTAATCCGATGATAGAGGGGCCCTTACGGGCGAGCCAACACACGCGTTTCCGGACTACCCCAGGCCATCGAGGAAGGCTACCGTCCGCTCAAACGCTGAATCGGCGGCAACCGGGTGGTACGTCGGTTGGTCGGATTCGGCGAACCAGTGCCCGGCACCAGGGTAGTCGTATGCGGTGTAGTCCAAGCCAGAGCGCCTGATCGCGCGCTCCATGTTGCGGCGAGACGAGGTCGAAACGAAGTCATCGGTCCCGGCAAAGTGGGCGAGCAGCGGGGAGGTTGCCCGGCTGAAATCGCCCGCCCGCGCGGCATAGTAGAGCACTGTTCCCCGTATCACCGGCGGTGGATGCTGGGTCAGCCAGACGGCCCAGTGCCCGCCCATCGAGAAGCCAACCAGCGCCGCATCGGGACGGGTGACGCCACCTACGTCCGAGAGTTCGTCCAGGCAGCGCTGAAGCGTCTTATACATGGGCTCGCGGCGCCGCGCCACCCGCAGGCTGCGTGCTTCTGACTCGCTCGCCGCGATGCGCCCGTCGAAGAGGTCGGCGCAGCCAACCACATAGCCGTGCTCCGCCAGCCTGCCGGCATAGACCGTGAAGCCAGGAGTCAAGCCCCACCAGGAGTGGATGAGCAAAACAGGAGGCCCGGAGCCGTTCGCGGGAAGTGCCAGGTAGGGCAGCCTTTCGCTCACCCTCCCCAACCCCCGAGCAGCGAAATTGCAGCGCCATCGTGGCAGTTCTCGCCCATTCTCTCGCGAAATTCCTCGGCGGTGAAGCGCAGAATCGGGCAGGCCGGCAGTGTGATCGGCAAAATGATCGAGCCCTCCGCCCAAGCCTGATTCGCAACCCTCCCGTCGCACGGCGCTCGAAGTGGCGACGGGCGATAGATGTCATCGTTCGCGAAGAGTCCGGACCTGCCATATGCGTCGATCCAGGCTCGCGGGTCCATCGCACGTCCCTTCATTCGACATCATACAAGCATGAAGGCCGTTGCATGTTCATCGGATGAAGTCCTCGCTGGGTTATCACGGTGCGGTGGATAGCGTGATTGACACCTTTACGCCGCTCGGTCATCATGCCCCGGTCAAGATCGATTGAAACACACACCACGGGAGACAGACAGTGGCCTTTGAAGAACTGAAACAACGCGTCCTCGAAGAGATCGACCGCAACGCCGACCATCTGATCGAAAACGTCGGCGATCCGGTCTACCGCGATCCGGAGCTGGGCTTCAAGGAGTTCAAGACCGCGAAGATCGTTGGCCGTGAGTTCAGCCGCCTCGGGTTGGCTTACGACGAAGCGATCGCGATCACCGGCCTGAAGACGACCGTCTCGGCCGGGGGCGGCTCCGGCCCGAATATTGCCGTCATCGGCGAACTGGACTCGGTACTGGTGGCCGACCACGAGTTCGCCAACCCTGAGACCGGCGCGGCCCACTGCTGCGGCCACAACGCCCAGATCACGACGATGCTCGGCGTCGCCAACGGGCTGCTCAAGTCGGGCGTCCTCGATGAACTGGCCGGGCGGGTGACCTTCATCGCCGTCCCGGCCGAGGAGTTCGTCGAGATCGCCTACCGCGATGGGCTACGGCGAGAGGGCAAGCTGGAATTCCTGGGCGGTAAGGCGGAGTTCATCAAGCTCGGCGCATTCGACGACGTCGACATGGCGATGATGGTCCACGGCGCGAGCATCGACCGCATGGAAGCCATCGCCGGGATGAGCGCCTCGAACAACGGCTTCATTGGCAAACAGGCTCGCTTCGTCGGCAAAGCGGCCCACGCCGGTGGCGCGCCGCACGACGGGATCAACGCGCTCTACGCCGCCAACATCGCCCTCTCGGCGATCAACGCCCAGCGCGAGACCTTCAAAGACGAGGACACCGTCCGCATCCACCCGATCCTGACCCGTGGCGGAGACCTGGTCAACGTCATACCGAACGATGTCCGCTTCGAGACGATGGTGCGTGGCAAGACGGCTGAGGCGATCGACGATGCGGCAATGAAGGTTGATCGCGCCCTCAAGGCTGGTGCGATGGCGCTCGGCGCCGAGGTCGAAATCACGACCCTGCCGGGCTACATGCCGCTGGTCAACAACCCGGAGATGGCCGGGCTCTTCAAGGACAACTTCCTGACGATGTACGGCGAGGATGAGTGGGAGCAGAGCGGTCACCGCACCGGCTCGACCGACATGGGCGACGTCTCCTACATCATGCCAGCGCTGCACCCCTACGTGAACGGGTTCTCAGGCACCGGCCACGGCAGCAACTGGGCCATCAACGACAAGTACCAGGCCTACGTCCTGCCGGCGAAGCTCATGGCCATGACCGTCATCGACCTGCTGGCCGGCGAGGCTAAGGGTGCTAAAGCACTCCTCGACGGCTACGAACCGATCATGACCAAGGACGAGTACCTCGCCTTCATGCGCTCCAACTCTCGCGATGAGACCTTCAAAGGGGAGTGAGATAGGCGCAGCACGGCCCTCGAACCCTCGCGATAGATGCAGTACGCTGGTTGCCGCTCAGTAGAGTTCTCATGCGAGTGGATCGCCGGCCGTACCTGTAGCTCTGCGGGTCACCTCGTCCATAGGTAGAAGTCGTTGCGCCCAGATCGGAGGGATCACCGTGAACGCTCAGCACGCCTTCATCGGCACCGAGGACATTCTCTCCGGGAAACTCACGCCACAGCGAGCCGCCGAACTGGACAAGCGCTACGGCAACGCAGACCTGATCGAGGCCATGTCGATTCTCGAGATGGCCGGACCCTACAACGCCGTCAGCCCGTGGGAGATCGAAGATGAACATGGAATCCGTCGCATCAACGCGTCGGGATATTCTGCAGTGCCGATCGGAGACCGCCACCCGGGGCTGATCGCCTTTCTCCACGAGTATCTCGAACGCGATCAGAGCATCGGCCTGCCCCAGCAGTCGGCCTCAGTGTGGCGCGCCGCATTGCAACACAACCTCATTAGCTTGCTTGCAGACCACGCTCCATCGCATGCGGATTCGCGAGTGTTCCTCTCCAACAGCGGTGCCGAAGCGGTCGAAGCGGCGATCAAGTTCGTACGGGCCGCCCGGCCGGGCGCTCGCTACATCATCAACTTTGACGGCGCCTACCACGGCTTGACGTGGATGGCGCTGAGTCTCACGGCCAGCCACGACTATCAGAATCTGTTTCGGCCACTGCTGCCCGATATCGTCACGCTTCCGTTCGGCGACCTGGACGCCTTTCGCGAGCAGATCTCCACGCTAGGACCAGAAAACGTTGCGGCGGTCATCGCTGAACCGATTCAAGGCGAGGCAGGAGTCATCATCCCTCCACCGGGTTTCCTGGCCGAGATGGGTGAGATCTGCCGCGCACACGGCATCCTCGTTGTGGCGGATGAGATCCAGACAGGATTGGGACGTACCGGGCACTGATTCGAGAGCCTGGCACAGGGGCTGGAACCCGATATCATCACCCTCGCCAAGCCGCTCGGTGGCGGGATCGTACCGATCGGGGTTACCATCGCCCGCCGGGCCTATTGGGAAGCCGCGTACAGTCGGTTCGGCTGCGGAAGAAACTCCAGCACGTTCGGCGGCAACTCACTCTCAGCCGCCGTCGCGCTGAAGTCGCTGGAAACGATCGTGGAGGAAGACTTGCCGGCGCGAGCGGCGACGCTTGGAGCACAGGGACTCGATCGGCTAAAGAGCATTCAGGCGCGCCATCCGCACCTGTTAGCCGACGTGCGTGGTGCGGGCATGCTCTTCGCGCTGCAGTTCCAGCCGCTTATCCCCATCAGTTGGGCCCGATCACAGAGCGAGCTGGTCGGAGAACTCAGCGGCGTACTCGGCCTCGAGCTTCTTCACAATGCGGGAGTCGAAGCTTGTCTCGCCCTCAATGCCAAGAGCAATGTGCGACTGACCCCGGCGCTGAACATGCCGGAAGATCTGCTCGGTGACCTCTGGAAACGAGTCGAGCGCGCCGCCGCCGAGAGTCCAAGTGCCTGGCGAGTTCTAGTCCACACCCGGTTCCATATATTGCGGGACCTCGCAAGGTTCAGCCAACGAACCTAGCCGGGTCTCAGAATAGGGAGAACCAAAGACATCCGCGAGCCGCCCATGACCAGCCTCGCCTTCATGCGCTCCAACTCCCGCGAGAAAACGTTCAAGGGGGCGTAGGCGCATGGCTGGCCACCTTATTTTCTCGTCTAAAGCCTGGGCTAAGTAGGCCCGGGCTTCCGGGTTAGCGCGCCCTGCCACCGCTCTTTGATCGAGAGGATTTACCGCTGGCGCGGCTGGCGCTAGACTCTGCCTATCGCAGCATGCAGCGGATTCCAACGACAATCTCTTTCGACCGATCGGAGCAATTCATGTCGACAACGGCAACTCAGCAAGAAGGTTTTATCCCGTTTCGTGGGATGCAGACATGGTACAGGATCATCGGCGACGGCGAGGAGCCGGGTAAGCAGCCACTGCTCTGCCTCCACGGTGGTCCCGGCGCTCCTCATGGCTATATCTCGGCAATCGGAGCTCTCGCCGAGACAGGCCGGCGCGTCATCTTCTACGATCAGATCGGCTGCGGAAAATCTGACCGTCTCCCTGAAAAGTCGCTCTGCTCGGTTGATCTCTTCATCGACGAGCTGCGCGAGGTCCGTGCGGCGCTCGGCCTCGACGATGTCCACATCCTGGGCCAGTCGTGGGGCGGGATGCTGGCGATGGAGTACGCGCTCACCCGGCCAGCGGGGCTGACCAGCCTGATCCTCAGCAACACGGCCGCCAGCATCCCTTACTGGATGCGCGAGGCGCACCGGTTGCGTTCGGAACTACCGAAGGAGGTGCAGCAGACACTGCGGCACCACGAGGAATCCGGAACGACTGACGACCCGGCCTATGAGGAGGCGACGATGGCCTTCTACCAGCGACACGTCTGCCGAGCTGATACCTGGCCCGAGGAAGTTCTCGATGCTTTCGCAAACATGAACCACGATGTCTACGGCACGATGTGGGGTCCGAACGAATTCACCGCGAACGGCTTGCTGCGCAACTGGGACATCACGGATCGACTTGGAGAGATCGACGTTCCCGCCCTCGTGATCTGTGGTCAGTATGACGAGGCGACACCGGCTCTCGCAGAGGAACTCCAGCGCGGCCTCCCAAACTCGGAGCTCGTGGTACTCGAAGATGCATCACATCTGAGTTTCGTCGAGCAGCCTGACCAGTATATGCAAGCGGTTGAACGATTTCTCAGCCGGGTCGAAGCGGCGTGGTCCGCAACTGACTCACGCTTCTCACAAGTGGAGATCCAGGGCTGACTGGCTCTACAGCCGGCCCCGGGCGTCACCGACGGCTACAAACCGCTCATGACCAAGACCGAATACCGCGCTCCGACTCTTGTGAGGAGACGTTCAGCGACTCGTAAGCAACGAGTTCGGGTCGGGGCTGTTGAGTCCCGACCCGATGTTTTCTATCACTGTCGATCGGTTACCAGGGTCCGACAATGCGGATACCCCGGCGGCTGCCTGTCAACAGCGTGCGAGAGCTAATCCCCCGACGGCGCCGAGTACTGCACCTTGCCGGCTTTGCCGAGTGCGTCAATCATCTCATCGGTCGTCATTAGCACCGTGGTCTTGAGGGATGTCACCGCGCCGCCTGCCGTCGCCGCAAGCGAAGCGGCTGCTGCCTCGGCATTGCCAGGGCCGTCGGCGATGATCACAAAGTCATACTCGCCGAACGAGTACCAGGAGTGTTCGAAAGTCACGCCGATCGACGCCATCATGGCGCTTACGGCACTCATTCGATCGGAAGGGCTACTGATCTGAGCCGCCCAGGCCTCTGGGGTATAAGAACCCTGAATCATGAACTTTGCCAATACGTCGATCCTTTCATACATGACTCCTATCCTGACGACACATCACCTGGCCAGGCAACTAGACCACCGAACACGGCAATCGAACGAGCTAACACGCAACCATCTGTGGCTTGCCCAAGGTCGCCTTCGCCTGGATCCCACAGCCACACCAGGATTTAACGTCAGGATGCTGAGTATATCAGCGTTCCTGACATTTGCTACGCATAACAAATAGGTAACTCATGGCAGCGGCCCGAGCGAAAAGATCCATCAACCTGTTCGATCGCGGCGAGTTCGAATCCCCCGCTCAAGTAGTCACGACTGGGAAGCCCTTGCGCCATGCAATCCATCCCTCACTGTTCATCCAGATTTTATCCCTGCCTGTCAGGATTCGGGCATCGGAATCTGGCAGTTGGCCGGTACCTCTGTGAGTATCGAGACAACATGGGAGTAGGAGGCCAGGAACGGCGGCGCTTTGCCGCCGGGGTTGGCACAGTCTCAGGATTCGCGATCGCGTCCGATTGGTCCGGACTTCGCGCGAAATTGGACCCGATGACGATGCCTGGGAAGCAATGTCGAAAGCATCCGGCAAGCGCCTCTCACGGTGACCGTCGACACAGTGAATCCGGTACCAGATGAAGGGGTCCTGCCGCGCCCCGCGATGCCCAGAATGAAGCTGTCTCGAAACGGTGCGACACAATACAGAGAAAGGCGAATCAATGCCATCACCACGAAGAACGATTCGATGTCGAATGTTTGCGATGCCAGCATTTATCGCGCTCCTGATTCTCGGCGCGGCTGTACCAGTCCTTGCCCAGCAGGGCGGCGAAGAGGGGGACAATTACTCGACGACGTTCAACACCGAGCACTGCACCTGGGTCGCAATCGGTCAAAATGCGTTCTTCAGCCTCGCACCGGGAACGCAACACGTCCTTGAAGGTGAAGAGGATGGAGACACGATCCGAACCGTCGCCACCGTGCTCCACCAAACGCGGATCGTCGACGGCGCGGCGACCCGTGTCATCGAAGAACGGCACTACACCAACGGCATCATCGACGAGGTTTCACGAAACTTCTATTCGATGTGCCTGCAGAACAACAGCGTCTTCTACTTCGGTGAAGAAGTCGATTTCTACGAGGATGGCGCCATCGTCGGGCACGAAGGCGCATGGCTGTCAGGGACCGACGGCGCGCGCTACGGCCTCTATATGCCCAGCCTCCCGATTCTCGGCGCTCGCTACTACCAGGAGATCGCGCCCGGTTCCGCGCTCGACCGCGCCGAGATCACCGCTGAGAACCAGAACATCGAGGCGCCGGCTGGGTCGTGGGAAGGCTGTCTGGAAACCCTCGAAACCACGCCGCTAGATCCGGATTCGGTCGACATCAAGATCTACTGTCCCGGCGTCGGCATCGTCGTTGACGGCCCGGCCGTGTTGCTCGACTACCGTACCGGCAACCTCGGACTCTGGCCCGGCTACTGGGACTAATCGCAGATCGAACATCTGGCCGCCGCGGATGTTCATCTGACATCTTGTCCATTACGGTCACATGAAGACCGCGGCGCGTCCAATATCACCCTCCCGATTCCCTGGCATAGAGGCAGGGAGCCGGGAGGGTCGCGGTTCGCGTCTTCATTCCGCTAGAAGAACGCGCTCTCACTCTACGAGCATTCGCAAGCTCTGCCGAATCTGCTATGAGATATGCGCCGCGGCGGTTTCGGCCAGGGACAAGGAAGGTTCCGATTCAAACCGGGCATGGCAGTTTGAGACAGGCGCTCCCGCTCCCGATCGTCATCGCGTTGATGGTCGGTGGGATGGCGGCGACGACGAATACGAACGTCACCGGGTTGTTGCTGACCTCGATCGCCGAGGAATTCGACCGGTCGGTGGGACTCATGGGCGGCATGCGGGCCGTCTCGGCGACGGTTGCCTTCATCACCGCTTTCCCACTGAGCCGGGTGGCGGACCAGTACCCGAGGAAGTACCTGATCATGGTCGGGCTGGCCTGTATGCTCATCTCGGCGATCTTCGCCCTGACCGCGCCGGACCTCGCCTGGTTTATGGGTTACTACTTGTTCGCCGGAGCCGCCGACGTCATCCTCTTCGCGATGCTCCTGGCGGCGGCAAGCGACTATGTCTCCGGTCCAGGTCTCGACCGGGCCAACGGCTTCGTCATCGGCGCGTTCGGCCTGCCGGGCTTCGTCATCGTGCCGCTGGCGGGCATCATCTCGGACGAGTTCGGCTGGCGGCAGGCTTATCTGATCAACGTCAGTATCGCGTTGCTCGGTGTCCTGCTGATTGCCCTG
This sequence comes from uncultured Chloroflexia bacterium, assembly GCA_963709995.1. Taxonomy (GTDB): domain Bacteria; phylum Chloroflexota; class Chloroflexia; order Thermomicrobiales; family CFX8; genus JAUIIK01. The sequence continues at coordinate 87,112 of CAVPYN010000005.1, forward strand.
CTGCTGCCAAAAACATCGCCAACCGGAACCAGGTCAGGCTCAACGCTGGCTCACCTGCGGATGCTCACCCGAAAACCAGGTTTGACAATGATCCTGCTCGGCAACGTGATGCGCTTCACGCTCCTCACGGTCCTGATCGCCTACACGGCGGCATTCCTGATTGAGCAGTACAACCTGTCGGACGCCCGCACCGGCGTCTATTTTGGCCTTGGCTCCCTGGTGTTCCTGCTGGCGGCTTTCGCCAGCGGAATGCTGATCAACCGGCTTGGCTTGCGCCGGGTAATGCTGCCCGGTGGACTGATCCTGGCCGGAGCGCTATTCGTAGCCTTTGTCCCAGGCAATCCGGGACTCGTCACCGGCGCGGCGCTCATGATCGGCGGCAGTCTGATCAGTATTCAGGAAAACGGCGCACTAGGCGTCATCCTTCGGCTCGCGCCCGATGACCGCGGCGCGGCTACCTCTCTCAACGAGATCGGCGCCGCGATCTCGGGCGTCATCGGCGCCGCTGCTGGCGGGCTGATCGTCGATCAGGTCGGGTTCGGGGGCCTTGCTGTCTTTCTTGGGTTCGTTGGCATCGCCGCGTTTCTGTTTACCCGGCTGTCGTTTCGAGCCGCCCGTTCGGTTGCGCCACAAGATTCCGAACCGCGTGAAGTACACTAGCAGCATGAGCCCTCACCGGAAAGGAGCAGGCCATGAGTGGGATCATCGATAAGATCAAGTCCATGTTCAGTTCGGAGCAAGCGAATCAGGTTGCCGACGCAGTCGAGAAGAACGTCACCGACGAGCGGGTCGATCAGGTAGCCAGCAAAATCCCTGGCGCTGACAAGGTCGCCGACAAGGTACCAGACAATGTCGGCGAGAAAGCCGCCGGCGCTATCCGCGATGCCGGAGAGCAACTCGACGACAAGAAAGAGGCCTAGCGCTGAGTGGGCTTATCGGCAAGCTCAAAGGGATGTTCTCATCCCGTGGCGACTCCGTCTCCGATGTTGTCGCTGAGCAGGTAGCTTCTGAGCGTATCGACGATGTGCTCGCCAAGGTCCCCGGCAGCGATATAGTTCGCGACGATGTTCCGGGCGATGCTGGCGAGCAGCCCGGCGGCGGCGTCCGTGGCTTCGCTGGAGACGAGTTGCCCTCCGTCAAGAAGTAAGAGCGCTCCTCACTCCTGACCCCTCCTACTTTTTCAAGGAGGGGTCATTTCTATGTGTGGTCTGGTGCCCAGCCGTCAGGGTGCTGCTGGTCCTGGCACTCCGGACGAACCAAGATCGCCCCACTGGCGTTGCCGTGGCCAGTTCGCGAACCCGCACGGTATTGAGGTCGACCCGGCAGGCATGTACTCGTCGCCGGCACGTTCAATTCCAGAATCCAGACTTTCAGCCCGTCATCGCAACGTGCTATCTGGATACAAAAAGTACAGAGGGTGCCAGATTGCCCTTGCATCCCCTTCTCTCTTCAGATCACCCTGGCATTCTGAAGTTCGCGTATGCGATCCACCGGATAGCCAAGCAATTCGCTGAGAATCGCCGCGCTATCCTCGCCGAGCCGGGGGCCTCGACGATCTTCGTTGGTCTCGATGCCGCCGGATACCTTGATCGCCGTAGCAGTCTGCTTTAGCGGGCCGAAATCGGGGTGGTCGACTTCGAGGATCATCTGGCGGGCTTGAACTTGCTCGTCTGCCAATGCCTGCTGGATATCGTTGACCGGCGCACAGGGCACCTTACCTCTCAAGACGGCAAGCCAGTCGTCAGTGGAGCGGCATTTGAACCGAGTCGCCAGCTCATCGCCTAACTCGTTGCGGTGTTCGAGTCGCCCGGGGAAACCCTGGAAACGCGGATCGTCGATCAGGTCCTGGGCGTCCATCGCCACGGCCAGATCGAGCCAGAACTTCTCCTTGGCGCAGAAAACGACGATCCAGCCATTGGCGGTCTCGAAGACTTGCGAGGGTACGATGCTCGGGTGAGCCGAAGCCGAGAGCCGTTCGGGTGCGTAGTCCCGATTGAGCGTCCAGATGGCGACGTAATTGAGCATGGAAACGGCGGTGTCGAGCAGGCTGACATCTACATCACAACCAATGCCAGTCTCCCGCGCCCGGATGATCCCCGAGAGCATGCCGGTCATGGCAACCAACCCTGCCGAAAAGTCGACGACAGAAAAGGCGCTCTTCGCCGGCGGCGAACCGGGTTCGCCGGTCAAACTCATCCAGCCAGCGTACGCCTGCATCAGATAGTCGTAGGCGGGCTCAGCCTTCCGCGGACCAGTCATCCCGTAGCCGGTCAACGCGCAGCAAACGATCTTCGGATTGATGTCTTTCAGATCGCCGTAGGTAAGTCCCAGCGCCTCCGGCTGGTCGCCACGCAGGCTGGAGAAGACGGCTTCGGAGACGCGCACCAGATCCTCGAAGATCGCACGACCTTCGGGGTGTTTCAGGTCGAGCGTCAGACTGCGCTTGTTGCGGTTGAAGGACTGGAAGTAGAGGCTATCCTGATCGCCGGTGAAGGGTGGCACCGATCGCGAGATGTCGCCGCCAACGTGCGGGTTCTCGATCTTGATCACCTCCGCGCCGAGATCCGCTAAATGAAGCGTCCCGAACGGCCCGGCCCCGAATTGCTCGACGGCAATGATGCGGAGTCCTTTGAGCAGATCTTTCATTTCGTCGCCCCACACCAGTCGACCAACAAGTTCGCGATGGTCTTCGTTGCCGTCAGCAGTTCGCCAATCGAGATGTGTTCGTCATGTTGATGGGCGACCCGCACATCCCCCGCGCCGTACATCACGCAATCCATCCCGCCAAGCAGCGTGAAGAGCCGCATATCAGCGCCATATGGCACGCCTTCTATTACCGGTTCGACACCGGTCGCGGCACGATGTGCCCGGATCACGGCCTGCGAGATAGGGGCCTCGATCGGGGTTTCTGCAGGGGCGAATTGCCCGCCGAACCAGTCAATCGTTGGCGGGTGATCTCGCAACCAGGGATCTTCGCGGGCGACGCCATCGATCCGGTCATGGACCGCTTGCCGGAACTGATCGACATCTTCGCCGGGCAGCAATCCGAGCCGCCCCTCGGCCACCAGCGACTCGGGCACGGTCGAAGCCCACGTGCCGGCCCGGACGACGCCGATGCTGAATGGCGCTTTGTTCGAGAGATGTCGGTAGAGCGGGTGGTCGAGGGTCCGGTTGCGCTCATCTTCCCAGGCCAGTAGATCCTGAAAGATGGGAATGAACTTCTCTAGTGCTGACACGCCTTCGTCACGCACCGCGCCGTGTGCCGACTTGCCGGGCACGGTTAGCCGCAAGACGAGCGAGCCCCCCTGAGCGGGAACGAGCGCAAGCCGGGTGGGTTCGGTGATTAGCGCCGCGTCGGCCCGGTAGCCCCGCAAGACCGTCGAGAGCGCGCCAACCCCGCCATCTTCTTCACCAACGGTCGTGTTGACCGTTACATCTCCCGCCAACTGGACATCCAAGGCCTGCAAAACATCGAGTGCCGTCAGATAGCTGACCAGCCCACCCTTCATGTCACAGGAGCCCCGGCCGTAGAGTAGATCGCCCTCGATCTGGCCAGAAAGCGGCGGGTAAGTCCAGAGCGCCGGATCGCCGTTGTCCACTGTGTCGATGTGGGCATTTAACAGAATCGAGCGTCCACCACCGGTTCCCGAGCGCATGGCGGCAAGATTCGGTCGATGCTCGAATCGAGTTTCGTCGCCGACGTGCCAGCGATAGGGCGCGATCTCTTCGGGTGTCGTCTCCCAGCGATCCACCCGTAAGCCCCGCTGGCTCAGTTCCCTTTCGATCAGATCCTGGACCGCTCCCTCATCGCCGGTCACGGATGGCACGGCAACGAGGCTCTTCAGCAGCGCAATTGCCGGCTCGCGGCGGGCATCAACCTCCTGGTCGATCGCATCCCGCATTTCACAAACTGGAGTCACAGCGTCCTCAATCCCATGCTACGCGTCGCTGGTTGCGCTCGACCCTGCGGGAGTCTAGCGCCTCCTATCGGTTTCCTGTCCACAGGCAGAAGGGACGCAACCGCAGGCGTCCCTTCCCCAAAAGCCATTTCAACGGACCATCTCGCGTGGAGTCGATTACTGCACGACGACCATCCCGCCGAGCTGTGGGACGATCTCTTCGGGGGCTTCCGCGCCCTGCAGGACGAGGACGACCGCCGTTGGTTGCGGGTCCATCTCGTCGATCGCCTCCTGTGGTTCGGGAATGTAGCGGCCATCTTCCCAGTCGCCATCGCCGAGCGACTCGCAGAGCCAGGTGCGCGAAGCGATGGCGTTTGACCCGAGACGCCGGCGGGTACGTTCCTGGTAGCGGTCGATGCCGCCGTCATCTTCGAGAACGTAGATTTCGGTCAGCTTGCGGCCATGGAATCGTAGTCGCTTGAGGATATTCGTAGCCGACTTCTCATCAATCGTTTCGGCATCCACGCCGCGGTCGGTTTTCAGGTAGTAGTTCACAATTCCTCCACAATAACAGCCGACCGCACCGATCGGATCAGGCACCCCAAATATACTACGGTGCGATTCGGCCCCCGCGGACAAACGGCCGTTGCATCCACAGATGAGTCAGCCTCGTCTACGATATGGCGGCTTCGGATTTCGAGGCACTCAAGAAAGAGGAACGCTCCATGTTTTTCGAACTGCGGCAATATCACGTTCGACCTGGACAGCAAGCGGCCTGGGTGAAGTGTATGGAAGAAGAGATCATCCCCTACCAGACAAAGATGGGCATGGTCGTCATCGGTAGCTTCGTCGGCGAGCAGGATGATTCGATCTACTACTGGATTCGACGTTTCGAGAGCGAAGAGCAGCGCGAGCAGCTTTACGCCGCCGTCTACGAGAGCGACACCTGGAAGAACGACATCGCGCCGAAAATTCCCGACATGCTCGATCGAGAAAAGATGGTCATCACCCGGCTCACGGCGACACCAAAGTCGGTCATCCAGTAACGACTGGCACAGGAGTTCCCCGGCTGGCTTCCTGACGTTCCTCCTCAAGCCAACGCGCTGCCTGCTTGGCATGATAAGTAATGATCTGCCCTGCTCCAGCGCGCTTGATCGAGGTGAGGGTCTCCAGGGTTGCCCGGCGCTCGTCAATCCAGCCGTTGCGGCCGGCCGCGCGAAGCATCGAGTACTCTCCGCTCACGTTGTAGGCGAAGATCGGGACCTCAAAGCGTTCACGAGTGCCGGCGATTACGTCGAGGTAGTTGAGCGCTGGCTTGATCATGATCGCGTCGGCGCCCTCTTCGATATCGGTTGCGATCTCGCGATAGGCCTCGCGGGCATTGGACGGATCCATCTGATGACTGCGGCGATCTCCAAATGATGGGACGGACTGCGCGGCGTCCCGGAACGGGCCGTAGAACGCCGACGCGTACTTGGCGGAATAGGCAAGGATGGGAGTTTCGAGGAAGCCAGCGCTATCGAGGGCATCCCGAATCGCCGCGACCCGGCCATCCATCATGTCCGACGGCGCGACAACGTCAACCCCGGCGTCCGCCTGGGCCACGGCGGTCCGGGCCAGCAGTTCCAGTCGTCTCATCGTTCAAGATGCGTTCGCCGTCAAGCAGGCCGCAATGTCCGTGATCAGTGTACTCGCAAAGGCAGACATCGCCAATGACCACGAAATCAGGATCGTGATCTTTGATCGCCCGAATCGCCCGCTGGATAACGCCATCCGGACTGTAGGCGTCAGAACCCCGCGCATCCTTTGTCTCCGGGATGCCAAAAAGAATCGTCGCGCCGATTCCTAGATCTCGTAGCGCGTCGATCTCTGCCGGAAGTTGATCAACGGAGATCTGGTAGACATCTGGCATCGACGGGACTTCGAGGCGCACATTAACTCCATGCGTGACGAAGAGCGGATAGATGAAATCATCAGCGCTGAGCCGCGTCTCTCGAACCATCCGTCGCAGACCTTTGGACTGTCGCAGGCGACGATACCTTCGAAATGTGCTCATGTGTCCTCTTCTCCAGCTAGTTCTCTGTTTTACCGCGCGTCATGATTCGCGGCCCGAATTCCAGTAGCGCCCGGGTCATGCCCGGAACTGAAGCCTCGCTGGCGATGATCGGATCCGCCACGCCGAGGTCAACTAGCGCGTTCGCGGTCGTTGCGCCGATGCAAATGGCGGGCAGCGACCGCGCCATGGCCTCGCCAGCCAGCTGGTAGAAGTTTCGCACGGACGAGGGCGAGAAGAAGGTCAGCACATCGGCTTCGCCGTGACAAAGCGCCGTTCGACAGCCTGCCGGGAGGTCGGAGAGTCTGCCTGTTTCGTAAACACCGAACTCCACAACCCCGGCGCCAGCCCCGCGCAGCAAGCCTGGAAGATCTCTCCGGGCAATGGTCGATGCTGGAAAGAGAATCAGCGCTCCCTCAACACCCCGTTCGACGATCTCACGGCCGAGCGAGCTTGCTGAGTGGCAAGCCGGGACAAGATCAACGACAATCCCGGCGCTTTCCAGTTCCCTGGCCGTCGAAACTCCAACCGCGGCTACCGCTATTTTGCTCAACGCCTCAACCGGCTCCAACCCGAGCTTGTCAAGACGGCTCAATACGGCTCGCAAGGAATTCCTGCTGGTAAATACGATCCAGTCAAATCGCCATAGCTGTTGGAGCGCTTCATCAAACCCAGGCGGATTGCGAAATCGGATCTCTATCGATGGGCAGGCAATCGGAACGCCCTGAAGCGCCCGAATCGCGTTTGCAAAGGATTCCCCATCTGACTCCTCGCGCGTGACGACGACACGAAGGCCGGCAAGATTCCCGGACGTCATATCTGGCGACCCGCAGCCAGTTCCCGGGCACGTTGTGCAGCGACCGCGTTGATTTTCGCCGGTCTGGCAACCAGACGATCTACCTGGATTCCAGATAGATCCTCCGACGCCACCATCACCCGTAGCGTGACCTGTTCGTCCTCAAGCGTGGCGTGCGCCCCGATCGGCATCGTGCACCCGCCACCGAATTCGCGGAGAAAAGCTCGCTCGGCGCCAGTCGTGATCGCCGTCTCCGGATCCGCGAGTTCCCGGAAGATTGCCAGCGTGGCGTCATCGTCCGCGCGGCATTCGATACCCAGGGCGGCCTGGCCCGGAGCTGGCGTGAAGCGGTCAAGATCGAGCGACTCCGCAATCATGTCCTGGTAACCCATGCGTTTGATGCCGGCCGCGGCGAGCACAGCTCCGTCATAGCCTCGATTGGGATCGTGCATCACCTTCGCAACCCGGGTGTCCACATTGCCACGCAACTCAACTACCTGGAGATCCGGACGAGTATGTCGCAGCTGAGCCATCCGCCGCCGGCTACTCGTGCCAACCCGCGATCCTGGTGCCAGCCGGTCCAGCGTCCGCCCATCTGGGGAAAGGAACACATCGTGAGGGTCATCCCGTTCAAGCGCTGCCGCCAGGACGAGCCCTTCAGGCAAGCGGGATGGCAGATCCTTCAGGCTGTGGACGGCGCAATCAATTCGATCATCGAAGAGCGCGAGTTGGAGGTCTTTGGCGAAGACACCCTGGCCACCAATAACCGTCAGCGGCGTCTCTTTGTCCCGATCCCCGGCGGTGCTGACGATCACGATCTCGCAGGTCATGTCCGCGAACGCCGCTTCAAGGCGGTCCTTGATTCGACTGGCTTGAAGCTGGGCCAGCACGCTGCCGCGGGTGCCAATTCGCATCGTCTTAAGTTGAGGTGGGGGGTTCAACTGGATCTCCGATCACTGCCGGTCGGGCGTACCTGGTTAGTCTACGCCCCAGAGACCCGATTCTGAAACTCGATTGTTGACGGAGAGGCATGGGCTGAGTACAATCGACAGTCGGTCCGGGCGCTGGTAGCGTCCTGTTTTTGCATGCGTGGGCGGCGCAATTGCGATTTGTCGCCGCCGAACTGGCTGGAGGTCCACATGTACGCGGTCGTCAAGACTGGCGGAACTCACCACCGCGTAGAGGTGGGCGATGTGCTTGAGGTGCAGCGACTGAACGTCGAGGTCGGCGACCAGATCGAACTCGATGAAGTCGTCATGGTGTCGGGTGAATCCGGCGTTTCGATCGGCAAACCGGTGGTTGACGGCGCGAAGGTCGTCGCAACGGTCACCGGGCAGATCCGTGGGCCGAAGATTACCGTCTTCAAGTACAAGCCAAAAAAGCGATATCGTCGCAAGACCGGCCACCGCCAGGAACTAACTCGTATAAAGATTGATGCGATCGAAGCTAACTAGCGTTTGACCGCACTGGCGGGAATAACAGGACGATTCGAGCGTTGAATTAAGTGGGAAGCGAGCATCTCCATGGCACATAAAAAGGGCGGCGGTAGCACACGCAATGGCCGTGACAGCAATAGCAAGCGCTTGGGAGTCAAGCTCTTCGATGGCAACGCGGTTCGCGCGGGCGGCATCATCGTCCGGCAACGCGGCACCCGTATTTACCCGGGCAGCAACGTTGGCATGGGGAAAGACCACACCCTTTTCGCAACGATCGACGGGCTCGTGAAGTTCGAGCCGATAAGCCGGTCGAAGCGCAGGGTCAGCGTCTATCCATACGAAGGCGCTGTTGCGTCGGGCGATTAGTTCTTCCCGCCACGGCTCATCCGGATAGTATTGGAGCACGATAGAGATTATGAAAACTGGAATTCATCCGGAATACGTTGATGCAACGATCACCTGTGTCTCCTGCGGCACAGAATGGGAAACCCGCTCGACGAAGCCAGCAATCCGCGTCGAATTGTGCAGCAACTGTCACCCGTTTTACACGGGCCAGCAGCGCATCGTCGACACGGCTGGCCAGGTTGAGCGCTTCATGAATCGACTCGAACGAGCAGACGACAGCCCTCGTCGCAAGAAGTCCGAACGTCGAGAACGCCGGCTCGAACAGCGGCGGCGAATGCGCAGCCAGGAAGAGCAACTGCTCGTTGTCGGCGGTTCCCCGGTTGACGGCGATGAAGTTGAGGTCAAGGCTGAAGATCCAGCGGAGAACTCTGGGGCAAGTTAGCCAGGATCCACCTCTTTCGACCGTGCGGATGAACTATATGGGAGCGGAGTGTTTCGCACTTCGCTCCCATTGTTCCTTGTAAGCCGTCTCTAGATAATTGCTAGTAAGCAGCCGGAAGCGTACTAGCGCCGGTGCGACGACGATGATTCGAAGGGGACAGCCATCCGTGGATACTCTCGTCCAGCAAAGGACCACCATCGACCGGCGTGTGCTACTGGATGCCGGATTCATTGATGATCAGATTGAGGTGCTTGAGGCGATGCGCGGCAGCTACCCTTATCTGGAATTCCTCGACTCTCGCCAGGAACTCGAACGCTTGCGATTCATGAAGTGGATGATCCTCAATCAGCACCGGCCAGCGTCCTGACCGGTTACTTGCTGTCTAAAGGGTGCGCCAGCGCTCCAGACGCGATATAATCTGCCGCCGTACTATCAAGTTCCGCGCCCGTTAGGGCATGGGCCTTCGGGCCAGAATTGTCGAAGCTTCATGAGGTATTCCAATGGCTGAAAAGATCCCGATAACCGAAGAAGGGCTAGAGCGTCTCAAGTCGGAGCTCGACCAACTTGTGAAAGTCCGCAGGCCGGGCATTATCAAAGCAATCGCGGCCGCGCGCGAAGAAGGAGACCTGCGAGAAAATGCGGGCTACGACGCCGCGCGCAACGACCAGGCAATAAACGAGCGCCGCATCCTCGACATTGAGGACCGCATTCGCAGGGCGGTCGTCATCGACCCGACCAACGCGACCTCGGTACAGGTTGGCACGACAGTCACCGTCGAGATCGATGGAGAAGAAGAAACCTACACCATCGTTGGCGCCGTCGAAGCGCGGCCTGCTCAGGGCAAGATTTCGAACGAGTCCCCGATCGGGAAGGCGCTTCTCGGGCGCAAGGCTGGCGATCAGGTTGATATTCGCACTCCGGCGGCGATTCTGAAGGCCCGCGTCGTCTCGATCAATGGAGCAAGCTGAACGCCGGCAACTCCAGTGCATCGAGCATCACGCTCGAACCTTGTGCGAAACCCACGATCCAGCCCACGACGCGGCCCATGTCCAGCGGGTTGTCAGGAATGCCCGGATGATCCTGGCCCGTGAGCCTGTGACAGAAGGATCTATCGACCAGTTCGTCGTTGAATGCGCCTGCTGGCTCCACGATATCGTTCAGCTGCCGAAGGGTTCAGGACCGCCCGGTGAATCCGCACGCCTGTCCGCCGCCCGGGCCCGAACCTTGCTGGAAACTCTGAACATCGCCCCCCAACGCGCCGACCATGTGGCCAACGCAGTCCGAACTCACAGCTACTCTGGAGGCGAACCACCAGCATCGATTGAAGCCGCGATCGTTCAGGATGCCGACCGGCTTGACGCCCTCGGGGCAATCGGCCTTGCCCGGCTGTTCGTCGTCGCCGGAAACCTCCGGTCTCAGCTCTACCATTCCGACGATCCGCTGGCGGAACATCGTCCACTTGACGACAAGAGGTACGCACTTGACCACATCGCCACCAAACTGCTCAAACTCCCAGAATTGATGCACACCAATGCCGCTCGCCAGCTGGCGATCGATCGGGTGGCCTATCTTCTCGACTTCCGAGATCAACTCCTGAGCGAGATCGGAGCATAGTTTGCGTTCCGCCACCAGATCAGGGCTCGAACTTCTTCGGCGCGATGATTTCCCGCACTGGACGCCCGGTGCGGCTGAGGTCGGTAGTCTGGCGGAAGCTCTCGAAGATCGCGATGATCTCTTTGGCAGATTCTTCGATCGACTTGCCGGTGATGTCGATGATCGGCCAGGGGTAGCCGCGACGGACGATGCGTCGAAAATGCGCGATCTCCTCGCGAATCTTTCGGGATCCGCGTATTCTCCATCGAGCAGTTGATCCAGCGATTCCAGACGCGCCCGGCGAATCCGCTCCAGATGGTTTGCTTCGATCGTCAGCGCGACGATCTTCTGCTGCTCGATCTGTTCCAGAATCGACGGCGGTTCGACGCCGAGAATGATCGGAACGTTCGCCACTCGCCAGCCGCGCATCGAGAGATAGATCGATAGACGGCGTCTTTGACGTGCGCGAGACGCCGACAAGCACGCAATCGGCCTGATCGAGGTCGTCGAGACTCTGGCCGTCGTCGTGCTGGACCGTGAACTGGATCGCGTCGATGCGCTCGAAATAGTCATCGGCTGGAGCCTGGGAAACGCCAGGCTGGAGGATCGGCTTTGCGCCCGACTTCCTGGCTCGATATAGCCGATCAGCGGGCCGATTAGATCGACGTGCGGGATGAGCCGCAGACGGCACTCACGCACCAGCAGGTTGCGAAGATCTTGGACAACGATGGTGTGGACGACGATCGCTTCGCTAGCCGTCGCCTCGCGGACAACTCGCAGCACCTGCTCGCGGGTGCGGATGCCGGGGCGTCGATTGACGCGAAACGCGACACCGGGGAACTGGGCAGTCGCGGCGTTCACCGCCGCATCAGCCGTTGCGCCACCGCCATCCGAAACGATGAAGAGCGTCGCCGATCGTCCGGGAATCCCCCGTCGCTGTGTCCTCCCGAGCGGGTACTATGATTGCCTGCCGTGGCCCGTCATTGCTCCGTCGGATGACGCTTGATCCTATCCAATTCGGCGTAGCCGAGTTCATGCTTACCGATATCTCAGTCGAAGATATCTCTTCAGACCGGCCGGAAGACCAGTCCGATTTCCGGGTTGTACACTACCTGCGCGAATCCTGAGGGCGAGTCTCGCGGATAGTTGACCTTCAACGACGACTGGAACGTTGACCTGCCGATGGCGAGATCGAACTCGAGAGACGAGCGAGAGTGAACTTGCCGCCTCCGTCTGCTTGGACGGTCCAGCGGCGACGATGCCAGTCCGCGGCTGGAGCGCGTTCGGCCGCGCACCGCATCTACCGGCGATTCCGGCTAACCTGAAGGGGCTCGCCTACCTGTGATCTTCGTCCTCGCGGTGCTTACCCGGTTCTGGGATCTCGGTTCCCGCGCGATGAACCATGACGAGAGCCTGCACACCTATTTCTCGTGGCTTCTCTATGACGAGTACCGCTACACCCACGATCCGCTGATGCACGGGCCGGCGCTTTTCCATCTGAATGCGCTGAGCTACTTTCTCTTTGGCGATAATGACGTCACCGCGCGAATCGTGCCGGCGTTCTTCGGAACGATGATCGTCTTGATGCCGGCACTCTTGCGCAGCCCACGTCTCCTTGGGCGCTGGGGAGCGCTCATCGCGTCCTCGGTGCTGCTGTTTTCTCCATCGATCCTCTACTACTCACGCTTCATCCGCCACGACGTCTACACACTCTTCGCGACCTTCGCGATTGTCATCGCCGCGCTGCGTTACCTGGAGCGACCCGAACGACGGTGGATCATCATTGCCGCGGTCTCTACAGCGTTCCTTTTCACGACGAAAGAGGTATCGTTTATCGTGGCATTCATCGTCGTGACATTTCTTGCGGTCGATCGTCAGCTGGCAGATTCACCGGGCGATGTTTGGCGTGCTGGTCGGCGCGGGTGTGGTCTTGCTGGGGACGATCGCCGTGCTCCGCGCGCTCGGCGTCGCGCCACTACCGGGCATACCCTGGGAAGACCCTTCCCAACGAAACGTCAGCGAGTTCGGCAATTGATCTCGCGGAGCATCCCTATGTCCTGGCGGGGCTTGGTGTGCTCGGCTTGACGATCGTCGCCGCGCTGATCGTCGCCGATCGATTACGCACCAGGGACGGTAAATGGCTCGACGATGTTGTGGGCCAGACGCCGGTCCACACAACCGCCCATTCCTCGTACCTGGCGTTGCGCGACTACCGGGGCCTGTCATCGGCGTTGCAGTCGCGTTGCAATCTTTGTACGATCCTTTACACGACATCTTCACCAACTTTGGTGGTCTTGCCAGCGCACGTTCGGCGCTCTCGGCTACTGGCTCGGCCAGCAGGATGTGCAGCGCGGAGCACAGCCCTGGTTCTACTATCTGCTGCTGCTGCCGCAGTATGAGTTCGTCGCGGTCGTCGTATTCCCCATTGCAGCAGTCGTTGACATGCTGGCGCAGTTCTCAAGCGGATTCGAGGCGGCCAACTACCCCCTTGGCGGTGAGGTCGGGCGGACGTCACTACATGCGGGATTCTTTCTGTTCTGGGCTGTGCATGATGCTGGCAGTGCTCTCCTGGGCTGGTGAGAAGATGCCCTGGCTCAGTGTCCACGTCGTCTTGCCGATGATCTTGCTCGCGGCATCCTATGCCGGTGAAGCGCTTGAGTCTTATCGAAGCCCGGTTGCGCGAGGATCGGACCGCGCGAAGGACGACACTGGCGCTGGTATCGGGCATCGTCCTCATTTCCAGCGCATGGTTCTTGCTCTGGGCCTGGGCAAGCGCCGGACCGTGGGTCTTCAGCGACGAGATCGGTAACTACGTCCGCCACTTACGCCCCTTTGCCGCCGACCATCCCTGGATCCTCTACGTCCCGCTCTGGTCGCGCTCGTCGCGCTGGTTGGCTACGGCATCCGCCGACTTGGTCCGAAACTCGCGCTCGCGGCTGGCGCGTGGCAATCGTTGGCCGTCGATGATCGTCGGGCAGGCACATGTAAGCTACCGCTTCACCTACACGGAAGGCGATGTCGCCGTCGATATGCTCATGTATAGCCAGGCATCCCCGGACGTCGAGCGCGTCATGGACGACCTCGGCGAGATTCGCGCCAGCTCGGGCGGAGAGGACATCGCTATCTGGTACGACACCGGCACATCCTGGCCTTTCCAGTGGTATCTGCGTGATTATCCAAATCGACGCTTTTACGGCACCACGATCGACAGCCCGCCGAACGCCGAGGTGGTCTTGATCTCGCAGGATAACTGGGCGAGAACGACGCAATGCTGACCGGCTACACCTATCAGGACTACACGATGCGCTGGTTCTTCCCGGAAGACCCGATCTATCGTCGCTTCGCCATCGCGCCGGAACTGAATAACCCGGCAGATCAGAATCACCAGACGGATGAAGACGGGCCCTACTCCGTCGCCGATGTGCTTCGAGCGTCGGCAGTTCACTCTGGTCATTGCGCGAGCCGCAACAACAGGCGAAGATGTTCCGACTCGTGGCCTATCGCGAACTCTGGGATCAGATTCGGTCTGACTTTGATTTCCGCGTATATGTACGCAATGATCTCGTCGATATCTGGAATGAGGCGCGCTACTAGCGCTGAAGCGGGTGGTCCGGCGCCATCCAGGTGAAGCCGGCGGTTATGGGGTGAGAGTGGATTCCGACGCGAGGGCTATCGAAACAGACGACGGCGTCGACCCTGCCGGGCAACCGTCGCTCCTCGACCGCGGGATTAGCCTTCCGCTGACGCTTGGCGTGCTGGTAGCCACAGTCTCCGTCATTGTTGCGGTGATGCTTCGTCTCCCGGAGCTTGATCGTTGGGCATTTAGTCCGGAAGAAGGCGCAATTGCCCTGGCGGCTCGCGATCTTGTCCGTGGCAACACCTTGCCAGACGGCATGCTCGGTCAACCTTTCGTCATCGAATGGGTCGCGCTCTTCATGTTTCTGGGCGATACAACGCTGTCGGTCGCCCGCGTATCGATGGCGGTTGCAGGAATCGCTGGCATCATCGCCCTCCTCGGCCTGAAAAAGGACTTCGCCGCGGGAGCGATTGCCGCCACGATGCTGCTGTTGGCGATGTCGCCAACGCTTGTGAGCGCCTCCCGGGCTGTGGACGGCAATGTGCTCGTCTTCTCGTTGAGCATTTTGTTGCTCGCAAGCCTCTACTGGTTACTCGACTCGGAACTCCTCGCCGCCCCGGCACTGACCGGCGTCGCTCTTGCCCTGCTTCTCCTCTCCGGCCCTCTCGGGCTACCGGCTGCGATCCTCGTTGTCCTCGGGTTCGTGCTGTTGCGACGTGATCTGGATTTGCCGTCACGTTCACAAATCATCGCGGCTGGCGCGGGATTCGCAGCTGCGTTCATCCTTTCCGCCAGCGCACTCCTCACCCAACCATCAAGCATCATCGAAGCGCCAGCAGAGTCGCTACGCTTGCTCTGGGACAGCTATCTCAGCAACATTGGCGATGGTCTTCATCTTCCAGTTCTGAACCTGATTATCAACGAACCACTGATACTGCTCCTGGCGATCCTCGGACTCGTCTGGCGGAAGGACTCCGACATTGTGCGTGGGCTGGCAATGTGGTCAGCTATCGCGCTCGTCATCGTGAGTCTGCTCGGAGACGCCGGGGCGGGCGGGTTTGGCCTGACGTTGCTGCCGCTCGGACTGCTCGCGGGTATCGGAGCGATTGAGGTCCTCACCAGGGTTATAAATCCCGGACAGCGTTGGGGTTGGCCCGCCGCGTTCGTCACGAGCATCCTTATTCTGGTGTTTGCCTTTGTGAGCATCATCGGCCTGGCCACGCCGGATCCTGGACGAACGACGGGTCAGAGCGCCGTCCGGTTTCTTCTCGTCGTCATCGTCGTCATCATTCCAATTGGATTCCTGCTCACCCGCATTGGAGACCGTGTGCGTGGCCAGCGCATTGCGCTCGCGTTCCTTGCTATGAGCGTCCTGCTTGGAGCCATCACGGTACGATCTTCGGTACTCACCGTCACCACGTGGCCGGCCACGCCGGGCAACCTGTTATCGAGCCAGGCCATGAGCGATGGCCTTCCGGTCATTATCGACAGACTGCACCGCATCTCCCGCGACGTCACCCGAAAAGAGCGCGACGCCCGGATGCCCGTCGGTGGCGTCGGATTACGCATCGCCCTGGATGAAGCGATCGAACAACCCTTCGCCTGGTATTTCCGGGAGTATCCGAACCTGACCGTATTCGATCCAGATACTGAAAGCCCGCCAGAGGGCACCCAAGTCGTGATACTGGATGGCTCGAAAGATGGTGAGAGTGTAGCGCCAGGTATGGCGGGTGAGACCTACCTGCTCCAGTACGATGAGCCTGCTTATGTTTCGTCTCCTGACTGGGGAGACATGATCGGTGACGCGTTCAGCCTCGATAGCTGGCGGCAGTTCGTCTCATTTGTCATCAATCGGGAAACAGAGCAACCAGTCACAGCGGATGAGTTCCAGCTCCTAGCCATCCCACTGATCGCCGAGCGCTTCGCGGTGTCAACAGGTCCGTACAACCTCAACGAACGTGCTGGTATCGGCACATCAGCCGGACAATTCAATCAGCCGCGCGGCATCGCGATCGACGGCGCCGGCGGTGTGTACGTCGTCGATGCTGGCAACGCGCGAATCCAGCACTTCGACGCGGCGGGCAATTTTGACCGCTTCATCGGCGAGGGGACGCTCGCCCTCTTCCCCGGCGGGCAAGGCGGCGCGGGAGGCATGGCGCTCGACGAAGACGGCAACCTGTACGTCGCCGACACCTGGAATCATCAAATCAAGGTATTCTCTCCGTCTGGCGAACTCCTGCGCTCCTGGGGTAGCTTTTTCGACGCTCAGGATGATCCGGCGCGAGCCGACCAGGAGCCCGGGTTGTTCTACGGGCCGCGCGACGTCGCGATCCACGACGGCCTGCTCTACGTCACCGACACTGGCAACGAGCGTGTCCAGGTGTTTGACCTGGAGGGCCAGTTCGTGCGCAGCTTTGGCGAGATTGGTTCTGGAACCGGTCAACTGATCGAGCCGGTGGGTATCGCCGTCTCCGACGACGGGGTCGTCTTCGTCGCCGACTCACACAATGGCAGGCTGGCTCGCTTCTCGATTGACGGCGAAGCGCTGGATCCGTGGCCGGTCGATCTCTGGGAGGGCCAGCAGTTCTTCGAGCCGTACGTGGCCGTTGGGCCGGACGGCAGAGTTTATGCCAGCGACTCGACCAGCGGTCAAATTGCAGTCTTTTCGCCGTCCGGCGAACCACTGGGTCCGATCAGCGGCGCTGCTTTGCTGCGGCCGTATGACATGGTAGTCACTGCCGACGGACTCCAATTGCTTGTCACGGACGGGCTCGCGAACGCTGTCATCAGCCTTAGCCCACCTCCCACGGAGCAGTAGTCGCACAACAGATGTCTCCGGACGGCGGCATCTCGTCTGTCGCGCTACGATGTAGCGCAAGCGATGCCTATCCATGAACGACCGGGGAAGTTGATGGCTATTGACATTAGTCCGTTCTCGAGCGCAACCGAGATGCTGGAAGCACTCGAATCCCGAACATTGAGCGCGAAAGAACTAGTCGAAACACACATCGACCGTATCACCAAATTCAATCCGGCCATCAACGTGATCGTGACCGAGGCGTTCGATCTGGCTCGCCAGTCCGCGGATCTGGCCGACCGTAACCGGCGTGAAGGTCGCGGGCTGCCGTTGAGTGGACTGCCGGTTACGATTAAAGATCAGATCGACGTGGCTGGAATGCGAACCACCGGCGGGAATCCGGAGCGCGCGACGCACCGGGCGAGCGAGGATGCGCCAAACGTGGCGCGACTCCGCGCGGCGGGGGCAATTGTTCTGGGGAAGACAAACGTTCCAGCGTCCGGCGACTGGCAAGCGAACAACCCGCTCTTCGGGCGCACCAACAACCCATGGAACGTCGAGCGCACATCCGGTGGCAGCACAGGAGGCGCGGCGGCCGTCGCGACGGGCATGAGCCCACTGGAACTCGGCAGCGACATCGGTGGCTCGGTACGGATTCCAGCCGCGTATTGCGGAATTTTGGGACACAAGCCGAGCGAGACGGCAATGCCGAAGGGCAGCATGCCAAATCCAGCTGTGCCGCTAACCGTCCAGGGGCCGCTCGCCCGATCTACTCAAGACCTGGAATTCGCCCTCAACATCATGGCAGGACCCGTCGAAGGCGAAGATATCGGATGGCGACTAACGATCCCGCAGGCTCGTGGGACTTCGCTGAGAGATTTCCGGGTTGCCGTCCTACCACGGCTCGATTGGCTGCCCTGCGACGATGAGACACTCGCAGCACAGGAGCAATTGGCGATTCAGCTTAGCGCTACCGGCGCGACGGTCGAGGAGATGATTCCCGACGGTTTCGGCGATCTCCAGGAGTACTATCTGACCTATCTTTCTCTACTCAACGCGATGGTGACCCGCAACCTGCCGGAAGAGCCACGCGAGCGCGCAGCCCAACGCCTGAAAGATAGCGGTGATCTGATCAGCCTCGCTAAAGCTCGCGGCATGGAAGCATCGATCGCCGACTACATCAACTGGATCGATCAGCGGGAAGTTTACCGGCGAAAGTATCGAGAATTCTTCCGCGATTGGGATCTGATCCTGTCGCCTGTCACGCTCTGTCCGGCATACCCGCATACAACCGAGCGCTGGCTCGACCGCAAGCTGGATGTCAATGGCCAGCCTGCCCACTATGACCTGCTCTCCGCCTATCCTTCGTTCGCAACGCTTACGGGACAACCGGCTACCAACTTCCCGGTCGGGCTGAACAGGGAAGGTCTGCCACTCGGGCTACAGGCGATTGGCCCGTACCTCGAAGATCGGACAACGATCAGGTTCGCCGGGCTTGTCTGCGAACACTATGGCGGCTTTCAGGCCCCACCGGGATTCGGCGGCTGACCGACAGGATCTCAATCCATCGATCACGTGTCAAGATCGCTTGACATTTTTATATCCAACCTGTATATATCCCTTATGGGTATAGACAGAGTGGATATATCCAAGTTCACCTTTCGGGGTCACGAAGGAAAGGTCAGGTATGAGTCGATCTCCGGACGACCTGTTGCCGCTGTCGCCAGCCGTGATGCACATCCTACTCGCGCTAGCCGCGGGGGAAAGACACGGCTACGCGATCATGCAGGAGGTCGATGAACTGAGCGAGGGAACCATGCGGCTTGCGCCAGGCACGCTCTATCGCTCGATCAAGCGCATGCTTGAAGATGGCTTGATCGAGAATTCAGACGAGCGTCCGGATCCTTCCCTCGATGACGAACGCAGGCGCTATTACCGGTTGACGGCATTCGGCCAGCAGGTGCTCGCGGCCGAAACCCATCGGCTCAGCCGCTTGCTCGCCGCGGCCAAGCAGCGTGCCCTCAATCCGGTATTGGCACCACGCCAGCGAGAGACCTCGTGAACCGGTATCGCTCGGGCAGCCGACCATCCGCCGCGGAACGCGTATACGAGATGCTGCTCTGGCTATGCCCGCGAGATTTCCGGCTCGAGTACGGTGGAGCGTTGGTCCAAATGATCCGCGATCGGCTACGCGACGAGCAACCTGACGGAGCAGTCGAGCGCCTGATGTTTTGGACCGCTTTGTTTAGTGATCTTGGTCGAACAGCAGCATTTGAACGACTGGAGCAGATCGTGACGACGACGAACCTTGTTCGCTACAGCGGACCTCTGGCTATCCTCGGCGGGCTTCTCTGGGCCGGCGCGATGGCTATCGTGGCGCTATCGACAAATGGCATTGATTCCATCGAGCCAGTTTTTCTGATTGCATCTGTTGCCATCGCCGGATGCCTCATCGCCATCGCGGCCCAAGGAGGGTTTGCGACACCGAAGCTCGCGCTATCTGGAGCATTGTTTGGTGGTTTCGGCGCAGTTTGCTTCCTCCTTGGCGTGTTAACTGGCGCCTGGTGGTTCATCATCGCCGGAGTCTACGGGTTACTCGTTGGTTCGTGCCTGAGCGGACTGGGCATGCTTAACCTGCAGCGCGTACAACGCTGGAGCCCCGGGGCACTCATTGCATCGTCGGGCTTGATGTTCATGATGAACGACACCAATCAATTGGTCTGGTTTGGCGTCCCATTCGGCATAGCATGGATTGCCCTTGGATATGTTCTCTCGACGCAGTCACACGACCGCATGATGCTGGCTCCCTGACGATGCGCGGGGCTTACTTCACCGGCATGTCCCGCATTCGCCTGTAGCGCAATTAGAGGTGTCGCTACCTATTGACCTCACTCAACGCCCGGAATGTCGCCTTTTGCAGGCTAAAAGCTGGGCGTTGCACCGTACTAACTGAGCATAGAAGGGGTGAGGGCGGCAGGATGTTTCCAGTATCGCACCTTCTCACGTTTGATTCACGTCTCCTCAATCGACGTTAGCTGTCTTCTCGGAGATAGCCAATCGGCGCCTTCGAGAAATCCCAGGCACGGATACGTCGTGGGATGACTTTGATCAGCACCCGATCAGCGTTGTCCTCTTGCAACCGGCTGCCTTCGATCTCATCGGTTCGATACAGTCTTCCCATCGCCTCGCGGCTGAAACCGACTGCGCCGTCTCGCTCGGTCAAGCTGTAACGGGTCAGTATCTTGGACAAAGCCTGCTCCGGTTGCTGCTCTCCCGCAAACGGCCCTGCCTCAATCCGAACTTTCCGACCCGAACCGACTGGGAACAACTCAGCGTCCCCCACCACCATGACCGCTTTGGCCATATTGGCGCGCATGCCCATCAGCGGGCGGTCGTCCATGTCGATCACAACGGAACAACGTGGATCACGAGTCAGGTTGCGAAGGGTCAGACGGGTACGGGCGATGTTGAAGTAGAGGCATTCGCCGTCCCAGTAGTACCAGAGAGGAGTCACCGCAGGGTAACCATCCCGACCGTTTGTCGCCAGCCGCGCTACCCAGCGCCCCGACAGGAAGTCATCGATTTCTGGGCCACTCATGTCGACTTCCGGGTGCCAGGCCAGAACTCCGCTGATCGTCATGTTGATCCTTTTCAGCGAACCACGCAACGTTATCTTGACCGAGGCACGTTACCGCGCTCCGGTGGAAGCCAAAGATGAAGCAATTGTCGCAAGGTATATCAAATCATCGGAAGATCTCACTGCTGACCGGTCGACTCGCTATGAGAACGTCAAGGATCTCATCCACGATATCGGCAGCCACGACGATGTCTATCGGTAGACAAATCACGCTACCATCAAGCCTCACCAGAGAATGCCTTGCGGCGCAACGAGTGTGAGGGAGCACAATGTCTAATCCTGATCTGGAGCGCTGGTCTAACGCCGGGGCATATCGTCGCTACGTCGGCCGGTGGAGCGCGCTCGTCGCGCCAACGTTTATCGAGTGGCTCGACCAACCTGACGGTGGCGTTTGGTTGGACGTCGGCTGTGGAGCCGGTGATCTGGCGGCGGTCATTCTCGACCGAAGCTCGCCACGAGTCATTCGTGGAGTCGATCTCTCGCCCGAATACGTCGCATTTGCGAGCGGTCGGTTTGTAGACGCGCGAACCAGCTTTCGGATTGCCGATGCGGCCCGCCTGGAAGAAGAGAAGGTCAATGCATACGACGCAGTCGTTTCCGGCCTGATGCTCAACTTCGTCCCGGAACCCGCTCAGGCTGTCGGGGCCATGAGCCGCGTTGCGAAACCAGGTGGGTGCGTCGCCGCATATGTCTGGGACTATGCCGAAAAGATGGAGATCATGCGCTATTTCTGGGACGCAGCCGTGGATCTGTTCCCTGAAGCGGCCGAACTGGACGAAGCCGCTCGCTTCTCTATCTGCAATCCCGAAGGGCTGACCCGGCTCTGGGAAGCGGCGGGCCTGGAACTGGTCGAAGTCCGGGCCATTGACGTTCCAACCATCCTACGGGACTTCGATGACTATTGGTCTCCGTTTCTTGGCGGGCAGGGCTCTGCTCCCACCTTCGCTATGTCGCTGACAGAGTCCGATCGCGCTGTGTTGAGGGATCGCATCAGATCGCGCCTTCCGGTGCGGGAGGATGGCTCGATCCATCTCATCGCGCGGGCCTGGGCGGTGAGGGGAATCGTGCCGGTAAGCAGATAGACCGGGGTGTTAGTCTGCGCCATGAATACTTTCCAGGAAAAGAAAGGACAGTCCGCGATGATTTCCGCAACGAGCGGCAGACCGTGCAAGCTTGGTGTCATTCTTCCCGAGGCGGAGTTCGATATGGGCGGGGAAACTCCGCGCTGGAACAACTACGTTGCGATGGCGATGCTTGCCGAAGAAATGGGGTTCGATTCCGTCTGGTTCGTCGATCACCTGCTCTACCGTGGCGACGCCACGGCCGCGGAGCAGCAGGGCGTCTGGGAATGCTGGACAATTCTGGCTGCCCTGGCTGCCATTACCGAGCGGGTCGAACTCGGGCCACTCGTGACCCCGACCTCATTCCGCAATCCGGCTCTCTTCGCCAAGATGGTCGATACCGTTGAGGAGATCTCAAACGGCCGGATTATTCTTGGGATCGGTGCTGGCTGGCACGAGGATGAGTACCAGGCGTTCGGATTCCCGTACGACCACCGGGTGTCTCGATTTGAAGAGGCCTTCGACATCATTCACAGCCTGCTCCGCAAGGGCAGCGTCGACTTCGAGGGAACATACTATTCCGCCCGAGAGTGCGAGCTGCGGCCACGTGGTCCGAGACCGGGCGGCCCTCCCATCATGATCGGTTCGAGAGGACCCCGGATGCTCCGGGCGACGCTCCCCCACGTTGAGATGTGGAATGCATGGCTATCTGGGGGCCGCAGCCACCCCGATGAAATTCCGGCTATGCGCGATCAGATCGACGCCGCCTGCCGGGAGGTTGGCCGCGATCCAGCCACCCTTGAGCGCTCGGTGTCGATCATGGTCGATCAGACCGGCACTCGAGAGATCGGCGCGAGCATGGGCCCGGATACCGCTGAACCGTTGGGAGGCTCCCCGGAAGATATCGCCGACGGAATCCGGGCGTTTGCCGCGGAAGGTATCAGCCATATCCAGCTTTACTTCGTGCCAAACACCATCCAGAGCATCGAGCGGTTCGGAGATGTGCTGGAGATTCTGGATCGTTAGACCAGATCGCAAAGCGCCGGGCAAGACACGAGAGCCAGAGAATCCCGCAGCGCTACGCTGAGATCTCTCGACGTTGCGTCGCACTGCCTCCGCCTTGCTCGAAATGGCGCGCTCGTTCGTTGGTCGATTCCAGTGAAATCGAGTTGGGGATTCCACTCAGGCAGACGATTGAGGTACAAAACTCAGATCAAATCATCGCTATCGCCAGGCTAACCGACCGCGTTAGAAACTCGGGTTCGTCAACGACCGGCGCAAATCGCGCCAGGCGCTCAAACTGATTGGTCAGCAACAGCACCCCGACAAATATCAGGAATACGCCCGATAGGGCCGAAACCAGACCAAGGTGCTGGTTCATCTTCCGCAGCAGCGGTGTGAACCAGCCAAACGCCAGGGCAGTGACAATGAAGGGGATGCCGAGCCCCAAAGCGTAAAAGAAGAAGAGCACTCCGGCCCTGGTTCCCTGGGTTGCCGCGATCGCGAAAATGCCCGAAAGAATCGCGCCGACACAGGGACTCCAACCAGCGGCGAAGAAAACGCCGAGCAGGAACGAGGACCCAAGCCGTCCACGCGGCAGCCGGTCCTCTGCTGAAACCTTGGCTTGACGATCGAGAAACGGGATCCGGACAATACCGATGGTATGGATTCCGAGAATAATGATGGCTATCCCGCCGAACCAACGGATATAGTCCAGACCGGTCTGCCATCGCTCAAGAAACTGGCCGACAGCGATTCCGAATACCGTGAATAGCGCCGCAAAGCCAAGCACGAATGCGACCGAGTGCAGGAGCAGCAACCGGCGAGGCGGCGCCGAGGCGTCGTTCACAACCGTTCCGGTCAGATAACCAAGATAACCCGGCACCAGCGGCAGGACGCAGGGCGAGAGAAACGAGAGCAAGCCACCGATAACGGCGATGAACGCCGCGAACAGGAGTGGGGCTTCGGTAATCGTCATCGCTTGTTCCTCGTCAATACCATGCCGTCAATTGACGGTCGCAACCGACCGCACCCCCATTAGATCGTCGCACGTTGCAGGGAATCATGTCGTAATCTGGTCCACAGGGAACACGCCTGACGATCGGGCTCCTTGCTCCTTCAGCCAACGTTGCAGCATCCGGGATATTCCTAGACTCCGATGGATTTTTCGATGAGTTCCAGGGCCTGGCCATTCGTGACCTTGCCTACCCCACGCGCGCCCAGCGAGCCATCCGGGTTGATGAACGCCCAGGATGGGTAGGCGCGAATCCCGTAGGCTTCCCAGGTATCACGATCGCTATCCTCCGCAACAAGATAGGTGATGCCCAGTTCATTGATCGTGTTTCCAAGCGGGCCAAGGACAGTCTGACGACTGACGCCGATCACCTTCAGCCCTTCCGGCCCATACTGATCGTGCCACGCATTCAGGGTCGGAACCTCCGACCGGCATGTCGATCAGTAGTCCGCCCAGAAGACGAGAAGAACAGGAGAACCCCTCAGCTCGGCTAGCGTCGTCGCGCTGCCGTTGTACCAGTTGTCGATACTTCCAATCTCCGGCGCAAAGTCAACATCCACCGCCGCGCCGCCGCTCGGGTTTGTTGCGGTCTGCTCCGACGTTGATTCAGATTCTTCAGGAGCATCGTCGCTACCACCGCAGGCGGCGAGACTCGCAAGAACAAGCACCGCAATCGATGCCAGTCCTACCCAGCGTAGTAGATGGTTACGCACTTCTCAGGCTGCCTTTCGTCTCCAGGTATGTCATGAATCTCGCGCAAGTTCGAGCTCAATGAGTTGAATCGCCTGATCAACAGTCACTTTGCCAACCTGACGATGAACGAGTTCTCCGTTTGCGCCGATGATCGCCCAGGAAGGGTAGAAGCGCATGTCATAGGCGTCCCAGGTGTCCCGGTCTTCATCAACCGCCACCGGATAGGTGATGCCAAGTTCGCTAATCGTGTTCTCCATGGGCCCGCGCGTCAGGAACTGGCTAACAGCGATGATCTTCAACCCTTGAGCACCATACTGCTCCTGCCACTCGATCAGGGTCGGAACCTCCGACCGGCATGTAGGTCAGTAATCCGCCCAGAAAACGAGCAGCACCGGCGAGCCGCGCAACTCCGCCAGGATCAGCGGCGGGCTGTTATGCCACGAATCGATCGATCCAAGTGCTGGCGCCGGGTTCTCAGGCTCCGGAAATGCTTCGGAAGTCGGTTCTGATGCAGACTCCATCGTAGGAGACGGTTCACTTTGAACGGATTGCTCCGTGGCTGGCTCGATCTCGCCTGCGGTCACTGACACCGCGGAGTCGGACTGGGATTGGCTTTCAGGTTCTTGTGAAGGGGTCACGCTGGCGCCCGGCTCAGTTGCCACTGGCGGCTGTGTGCTTGTTGGCATCTGAGCGGTGGAGGCAGTCCCCTGCCCAGCCTGGTCAGCATCGCTCCCGCCACAGGCAATCAGGATCAAGCCAGCACTCAGCGTAAGCGCCAGCGCCCGCCAAATTCGATTGAATACGATCGCCACTATTGCAAGCTCCCGCTCCCCAGATCCCACCTGCCAGAAGTCTAACCAGCACTCGCTCCAGAAACCGTGTGCCCGGTTACGTTCGGAGCTTACGGTTGAAAGATTACGGCTTTCATACGATCAGCCAGTCGGACGTCCGGGCGCTGGCAGGCATTTTCAGGTTATCCTGTTGGTCCGAAGATCATGGGACCGTCGATAAGGATCCACACAGATGTCCGATCTCATCCTCTATGAAGCTCGCGGCGACGCTGTCTGGCTCACTATGAACCGGCCGGAGGTTCGAAACGCGCTTTCCCGCGAGCACATCAGCGCCATCCACGCCGCCCTCGTGCGCGCTGCGACCGAAGGTCGGGCCAGGGCAGTCGTCCTTGCTGGAGCCGACCCGGTCTTCTGCGCCGGAGCCGACGTCAATCAGTATCGACAAGTCTCCGACCGCCGCCTGGTCATGCAAGACGGAGCGCTGCTCTATGACCTGCTGGACTACATGATGCGCTGCCCGCTGCCGATCATCGCCCGGGTGCAACGGGCGGCCTTCGGCGGCGCGATCGGCCTGATCTGCGCGAGCGACTTCGCGATCGCCGGAGATGGCACGCGATTCTCCCTCTCTGAAGCGAGGCTCGGGATCGTTCCCGCGGTCATCAGCGAAGCTGTTCTGACCTCGCTTGGCCCCAGAAATACGCGCCAGTTGATGCTGCGCTCGGAACCTTTCGGGACGGACGAAGCGCTCCAGATGGGGTTGATTCAGGACGTCGTTCCAGCCCCCGACATCGACGAGGCAATCGCTGAAGTGATCGCCCAGATTCGATCCGGCGCGCCCGGGGCGTTGGCCGACATCAAGCGACTGCTGCACACGCTGACGCACACGCCGGTGACGCCGGAGGGCCGTCGCTCGATGATTCTGAACCTCGCCGCGGATCGGAGGGCAAGCGTGGAAGGGCAAGAAGGGTTGCGGTCGTTCCTTGAAAAGCGCAAGCCCGGATGGGCGGCGAACGAAAGCCAGGAACGCTAGTGGCCGCGCCGGTACTGGCCATCGCCAATCGTGCGGAAATCGCGATACGCATCGCACGCACCGCCAGCCGCCAGGGCTGGATCCCGGTGGCACTGCTTGGCCAGGCTGATTGGGGCGGCTTCGCAGAACGACAGGTCGGACAGGTCTACCGGCTGCGGAATGGCGCCGAACTCGACATCGACGCCGTCGTGGAGGCTGCGATCATGGCCGGAGCCACAGCGCTCCACCCCGGATACGGCTTCCTCAGCGAGAGAGCCGGCCTTTCGAACCGTTGCGCCGAAGCGCGAATAACCTTTATCGGGCCGTCTCCCGAGACCTTGCGCCTCGCTGGCGACAAAATCCGCACGCGCGAGGTTGCCGTCCAGTGCAACATCCCGGTCGTCCCGGCAAGCACGGCGCTTGCTCCAGATGATCCTGACAAATGGCGCAAAGCCGCCGATCTGGTGGGATATCCGGTCATCGCCAAAGTTGCCGGGGCGGGCGGGGGTCGAGGACTCCGGGTCGCGCGAGAAGCCGAAGAGCTCGAAACGGCGATTCGATCGGCATTGAACGAGGCTGGCGGATCGGGAGCGGGCACGGATATCTTCCTCGAACACTACCTGGAGGGTGCGCGTCACGTTGAAGTGCAGGTAGCCGGAGATGGACAGCGGACGATCGTCCTCGGAGACCGCGACTGTTCGTTGCAGCGCCGCCATCAAAAGGTCGTCGAAGAAGCGCCCGCGCCCGGACTTCCAGCCGGGTTGCGCAATCAGATACATGCGGCGGCGGTCCAGCTCGCCGAAGCGATTGCGCTATTGAACCTTGCAACCATCGAGTTTCTTGTCGAGGGTGACGATCAGTACTTCTTCATGGAGATCAATCCGCGATTGCAGGTCGAGCATACCGTCACCGAAGAGGTCACCGGGCTGGATCTGGTCGCGCTCCAGCTCGACCTCGCGATTGGCGGCGAATTGCCCGTCCCAGTCGCGCCACACGGCCATGCAATTCAGGCGCGGCTCTATGCCGAAGACCCGTTCAACCAGTTCCTGCCACACCCTGGGCGGATCCACCAACTGGTGTTTCCCGATGAGATGAGGATCCTGCCCGCCCGGCTACGGATCGATGCGGGGTATGCGAGCGGCGATGCCGTCCCAGGAAACTACGATCCAATGATCGCGAAGATCATCGTTCATGGCGAAACCCGCAAATCGGCCGTGGATGCTCTTGCCGGGGCGCTTGAGACGATCGAGGTCTCGGGAATCGCAACCAATCGTCCCTGGCTGCTCGCGGCGATCGAGAACGGCTCGGCGTTTCACGCCAACCAGCACGATCTGACGACGGCCGCCACGATCCAGATTGAAGAACGGCCACCGGAGGTCGCCGACCTGTTCCCGCTCCCTGGCCTGATCTCCGGCAACGCGATTGAGCGGGGGATCGGAGCATGGTCTGCCACCGGCCCATTCCGGATAGTCGAACCAGCAATATTCACATTTCATGGAGACGAAGCTGGAGGTTGGCAGCGCAGCACTTCGGCGCACGAACTCGTAGACGGAGGCGCGGGGAGATCTGTCACTGATCTTGAAGATGGCTGGGAGGTAGTAGCGCCGCGTGGCCGGTGGATCGTCCAGATCGGGCCGAAACCGTCTGCCAGTGGCGCGAGCGCGGCTTTAGATGGCCACATTCGCGCGCCGATGCCCGGCAAACTGCTCGATGTTGCTGTCGCGTCCGGACAGAGCGTGGACGAGGGCGACGTCGTGGCCGTCATGGAAGCAATGAAGATCGAAATCAGACTGGCGGCACCTTTTGCCGGTGTCGTCTCTACAGTGAGCGCTAACCCGGGCGACCTGGTTGGGCTTCGCCAGGCAATCGTCACGATCGAGCAAGCTCCGAGAGGCTTGAATGCTGAAAGTGATCAGGAATGAGCAATCTGCTGCGATCGATGCCCGGGCAGGTCACCGTCTTTGAGGTTGGACCACGAGACGGTCTCCAGAACGAATCGGTGGAGATTCCTGCCGCTGACAAGATCGCGTTCGTCAATGCCCTCGCCGACGCCGGACTACCCTGGATCGAAACGACGTCGTTCGTCCACCCGAAAGCGGTTCCACAGCTTGCTGACGCGGCCGTGGTCATGGCTGGAATCAGCCGAAGGCTGGGCACACGTTATCCCGTGCTCGTCCCGAACGAGCACGGGATGGAGCGGGCCCTGGAGTCCGGAGTCGACGCCATCTGCGTCTTCACCGCCGCTTCGGAAGAGTTCAGTCGGGCAAATGTCCGGGCGACGATCGATGAGACCTTCGAGCGGTTCGAGCCGGTCGTCGCGATGGCGAGGGCGCACGATGTCTGGGTGCGTGGCTACGTCTCGATGGCGTTTCACTGCCCATATGAAGGGGACATTGCGCCCGAGAAAGCAATCGCCGTTTCAGCGCGCCTGCTCGATCTCGGAGTCGACGAGGTGGCGATCTCCGACACCGTAGGACGGGCTACGCCGCTTGACATGGACGCCGTCCTTGCGCTGGCGGTCGACCAATTGCCAGTGGACAAGCTCGCCTTACACCTGCACGACACCTACGATCTTGCCCTGCCAAATGTCATGCTCGGCCTCGAAGCAGGAATTACCGTCTTTGACGGCGCGGCTGGCGGACTCGGAGGCTGCCCCTTCGCTCCTGGCGCGCCCGGCAACCTCGCCACCGAGAAGCTTGTCCGGCTCCTCCACGGACTCGGCATCGAAACCGGTGTGGACGAAGAAAAGGTCGCGGCCGCCGCCGCTCGCATTCGTCAGGTTGCACGGGTTGCGTAGCGCAGACGCTGATCGATGGATCACCAGATCGACGGCTCGACAGTATGGAATCCTGTGCCAGATCAGCGTTTCGGGATCCTTTGGACCCCAGATATTCAACTGACGCTATCCGCTGAATCCAGCCGCCAGCAGAACTAATAGTCCAACCCCCAGCCCGATCCGGTACACGACGAAAACAGTGACGGAGTGATGCTGGAGAAAGCGCAGAAGCCCAGCAATAGCGAGATATCCAGTCAGGGCTGCGGTGAGCATCCCGACAATGAAGACGCTCAAGCTGACGCTTCCGAGACCATTCACCGCCAGATCAGCCATCTGCACAGCCCCAGCGCCAGCGATCAGCGGCACGCCGAGCAGGAACGAAAAACGCGCGGCATCCGGCCGGCTCAGCCCAACGAACAGGCCAGCGGTGATTGTTGTGCCAGAACGCGACGCTCCGGGAATCAGCGAGAGGGTCTGGGCGAGGCCGACAATCATTGCCTGGCGGAAACTGACCGCCTCTGTTCCCGGCGAACGGGTCATGCGCATCATGCGCCTGTCGGCGACTTCAAGAAGCATGCCGCCAATGATCAGCACGACGGCAATTGCCGCGATCGCGGCGTCAGAGACCGGGATGGAATGAAAGGTCCGGTCAATGGCGTCCTCAGCGACAAGCCCGACGAATGCCGCTGGAATGCTCGCAACGAGAATGTAGATGCCGAGCCTGGCCATTGGGTCGACGGGCAACTGCCGCTGCGTTAGCGCGCCACGCTCCGCGATCAAGCCACGCGGAATGGCAATCAGGTCGTGCCGGAAGTAGCCGAGTATCGCCGCGAGCGTGCCAAGATGCAGCGAGACATCGAACGCCAATCCGAACGCATCCCAGCCGAGGAGCCAGGGAACGATGATCAGGTGCGCCGAAGAGGAGACCGGGAGAAACTCGGTGAGTCCCTGGACGATTCCGAGCACGACGGCCTGGAACAACTCCAAAACTAACTTGCCGCCTTCTCAATTTCCCGGACAGACCCCCAGGAGAGATTCTCTCGCCACCAGAAGACCAGGCCCAGCAGCGTCACCGGCAGGTAAAGCACTGCATGAAGCACAACCGCGTAGGAAAGCGCCAACTCGCGGCTGAAACCGAGCGCGTCGGCCACGACCAGCATCACTCCCACCTCGAACGCGCCGACATAGCCCGGTGAGGATGGAATCAAGGTCGCGAGGTTCGCGACCGCGGTAATCATCAGAATGCCAAAGAGCGAGATATCCATGTGAAACGCCTGGGCAACCAGCAGGTAGACGGACGCTTCAAGCAACCAGACTAGGATCGAGGACAGCGCGACGCTCAGAAGATCATTTCGGCGGCGCACGATGCTCAGACCATCAACAAACGCATGAACCATCGGCTCAAATCGCTCACTCAGTCGCGCCGGCAGGCGAGAAATGACCGCCGACAGCATCCGATCACGGTAGGAGGGCGCGAACACGAACGTCAGCACGCCAACCACAAGCGCGGCGAAGAGCACCGACGCGACCGTGGCGACGGCTCGCAGATCACTCGTCAGCGAGATCGACACCGATGCGATGGCAAAGAAGAGGAGCATCGTCAGACCGTCGAATATCCGCTCGACGCCGATCGTAGCGAGCGACGCGCTCTTGCGGATGTTATGTCGTGTCGACAGTGCGTACGATCTGACTAGTTCCCCGGCTCGGAATGGCAGCACATTGTTTGCCATGAAGCCGATGACAACGACCGGAAACAGTTCGATAGCGCGAATGCGCGCAACTCCGCGAAGCAAATAGTCCCAACGAACGGCCCGCACCCCGACCCCGGCGAAGTAGACGGCGACCGCAGGCACGAGCCAGATATAGTCTGCCGATCGAATTGAATCCCAGATCATCGCAAAGTCCTGTCCTCGAAAGGCGAGGTACAGGAAGACGAAGCTGATCAGGAATCCGAGCCAGACGCGCCAGGAGCGCATGCGCTACATACTCCAAGGAATTGATGCTGTCGGCGGCCGCCCGGCGCCCCCGGGGGCCAGCAAGGACCCGGCGGCGCACAGCCGCGAAGGATACCATCAGATCAATCACTTTCCGGGCAGGAAAGGAACGCGCGCGGCTGAATCAGGACGATCGGCGACCACCTGAATACCAGAAATGTCGACCATTTCACAATCCTAGAACTGGCTCCTACACCGTGACGCCCGGATGGAGCCTGCGCCCACCAGAATCAAAACGCGGGAACTGGCCCGCTTTCGCGGAGTAATGGAAGATGCTAGGCTGCCTGAAGCCGACACGATCGGCAATCCAATAATAGAAAGGGGCCAATCATGGTACGCAGCCAGATGATGGGCGCACGGATCAAGCGCAAAGAAGATCCCAGGCTGATCACCGGAAGCTCGATGTATGTAGGCGATCTCCAACTTGCCGGTATGCTCCACGCGAGCTTCCTGCGGTCGCCACACGCCCACGCTCGAATTCGGTCCATCGATACGGCGGCGGCGAAGAATATGCACGGGGTACACAGCGTCTACACCAACGAGGACATCGTGAAACTGGCCGAACCTCTGGGCGGCACCGGATCCAGCGGAGACGCCGACATCGAAGTTGATACTGGCATACCGATCCCGGCTGTCCAGACGCTCGCCCAGGACAAAGTGCGCTGGGTGGGCGAACCGATTGCCGTCGTTCTGGCCGATAGCGAGGAGCTTGGCCGCGACGCCGCCGAGATGATCCAGGTTAGCTACGACGTTCTCCCGGCGGTTGTCGATTTCGAGGCGGCGACAGACGAGGGCGCCCCACTCGTCTGGGACGAGGTCCCCGGCAATGTCGGCATGGCCCACCAGCGTTCGAGTGGCGATGTCGAGGGCGCGTTTGCCAGCGCCGATGTCACGATCGCGGAGCGAATCCTTTCCCAGCGGCTCGTGCCCCTGGCGATGGAGGGGCGTGCCTGCGCGGCCGCGCCCGATCCGCTGACCGGTGGACTGACTGTCTGGGTATCGACTCAGGCGCCACATGGCTGGCGCAACGAGGCCGCGCCGAAGCTCGGATTAACCCAATCGAATCTGCGAGTGATCGCTCCAGAGGTTGGCGGCGGGTTTGGCAGCAAATTCGGTGTCTATCACGAGGAATTGACGGTTTCCGCGCTAGCCAAGCATCTGCGACGTCCGGTGCGCTGGATCGAAAACCGGAGCGAAAACTTCCTGGTCACCAATCATGGGCGTGCCCAGATCGCCGACATCGAGCTCGCCGCGACGAATGACGGCAAGATCACCGGCCTGAAGCTCAAAGTCATCCAGGATGCCGGATCCTATCCGAAGGGGCTCGACCTGGCATACCTGACAGCAACGATGGCGGTCGGTTGCTACGACATCCCGGCCGTCGATCTGGACATCAGCGCCGTTTACACCACCACGACGCCGATCGGCGCATATCGCGGGGCAGGGCGCCCGGAGGCGGCTTACTACATCGAGCGCGCCGTCGATATTCTGGCCGACAAGCTGGACATGGACCCCGCCGAGCTGCGGCGCAAGAATTTCATCGACCCGGCCGCCTTCCCGGTCACCACGGCAACCGGCGAGAAGTACGACACCGGCGAGTACGCCAAAGCCCTCGACAAAGCTTTGGAGGTCGCCGGTTACAGCGATCTGCGGAAGATGCAGGCTGAAGCACGTGCTGAGGGCCGGATTATCGGCATCGGCATGGCAAGCTACGTGGAAATCTGCGGTTTTGGTCCCTGGGAATCCAGCATTGTCAAGGTCGAACCGAGCGGCGCGGTCAGCGTCTACACTGGCATCTCACCACACGGACAGGGCCAGGAGACGACTTTTGCCCAGATCGTAGCCGACCGCATCGGAGCCAACTTCGAAGATGTCATCGTCCATCACGGTGACACCGACAACACTGCCCAGGGTAACGGGACCGGTGGCAGTCGCGGTCTGGTGGTCGGCGGAAGCGCGCTGGTGCTGTCGCTCGACAAGCTGCGTGACAAATCGGACAAGATCGCTGGTCATCTTCTGGAAGTCGATGCCAAAGACATCGTGATGGAGGACGGGCACTACCACGCCGCGGGCGCGCCCGATCCCTACGTCACCCTGACCGACATCGCCGGCGCGGCCTATGGCGCAAACGTTCCCGCTGGCATGGAAGCCGGGCTCGAGACGGTCGACTATTTCAGCCCGGACGACGAGACATTCCCGTTCGGCACGCATATCGCGGTTGTCGAAATCGACCCCGACACCTACGAGGTAAAACTGACGAAGTACGTTTCGATTGACGACTGTGGCAACGTCATCAGCCCGATGCTCCTGGAGGGGCAGGTTCATGGTGGGCTCGCTCAGGGGATCGCCCAGGCGTTGACCGAAGAAGCTGTCTACGACGAGAGCGGCCAGCTCATCACCGCAACATTGATGGACTACGCCATTCCGAAGGCTGATCTCTTCCCGATGTTCGAGCTGGACCGCACGGTGACGACCTCGCCGTTGAACCCGCTCGGCGCGAAAGGGATCGGCGAAGCGGCGACGATCGGTTCGACACCTGCCGTCGCCAACGCTGTTGTCGATGCCCTTAGGCCACATGGGATCACACATCTCGATATCCCGTTCACTGCCCAGAAGGTCTGGGGCGCCCTGAACGGATAGCCCGAAACCGTAGCTCCAAACACCGCTCCGGCTTGAAGACGCACATGCCGGAGCGGTGTTTGGCCGTGTCGGCGCTCGCCATCGGGAGATCCTGGCAAACACTATGTTGCGCACGCGCTCATCGACACAACAGCACGCAGAGTCGAGCTCCAGCCCCGGTTGCTCATTTCCTTCCGGATCTCTGACATGACGTGAGATCGATTCAGATTCGCGTATCATTCGGATAGACATTGATTCGACCATCGGCAGCAGAGACATGGCAGCTATCCAACAAACCATGACCATCGAAGAATTCGCCGCCATTTCGGAAGCGGGACGCTTTGACTTGATTCGAGGGGAGCTATTGGAGACGTCTCCAACGGGTATTCGCCACGGCGTTTACGCTTCGCGGATTGCCGCCGCCCTAAGTATCGCGGCTGCACCTGACGATTCTGGAGAGACGCCGATTGCCGAAACAGGTTATGTATTGAACACCGACCCGCCGGTGGTTCTTTGCCCTGACGCTTCCTTCGTCCGACGAGAGAAGACTCCAGACAGTTTGCCCGAAGGCTTCTTCCCGGGCGCTCCCGATATCGCCGTCGAAGTGGTTTCGCCATCAGATCGCGTTGCCGACATCACTGCAAAGGTGACGGAGTACCTGGAAGCTGGGACACGACTCGTCTGGGTTGTAGAGCCAAGGCGACGTACCGTGACCGTCTACCACGAAGATCGGTCAGCGCGACTCCTGCTTGAAAGTGACAACCTCGATGGTGGAGTTGTCCTCCCCGGCTTCCAGGTTCCTCTCACCGACATTTTCCGCTAACTTGCGACCGGCCTCAACCACGATTTGGCTTCGGGGCCGTGACGACGATCGAGAAGTTGATTTCTATGCACGGCCGGCTCCGAGGAGTCGCGGCGATCGCGAGCGGCGGCCAACAAAGTAGAGGGTCGCGCGGCCGCGCGACCCTCTACCCCGCGGAGTTGTGCCCGGAACGTCCCGCCTTACGCTCCCGGTGTCGAAACGACTTCGAAGACGTCCGGGTTCTCGTCACCAGTCACTTCGATCATCCCCGCGGCCCCCTTCGCTAGACGTCCAAGGCTGTGATCGACCATCACGTAGGTGCCTGGAACCTCGCAGGTGAACTCTACGACCGTGGCTCCTCCGGCTGGCACGAGCGTGGTCTGAACGTTCGTGTGCCATTCGCTCGCGCCTTCCGGCATCACCCGGTCGAAGATCTCCCCGATGACGTGGTAGCTGGATACAATGTTCGGTCCACCCACGCCGAAGAAGATCCGGACAGTGTCTCCCACCTCTGCCTGGAACGCCCGCTCCCCGGCAATCGCGCCTACTGAGCCGTTGAAGACGATGTAGTCGGGATGCTCATCGAGCATCTTGTCCATCGAGAACTGCCGCAGTCCAAGCTCGCCGCGCGCGCCCTCGAAATAGAGATCCCCTTGCATCATGTAGAACTCGCGATCGACCTCGGGCAGCCCACCCTCAGGCTCGACCACGATCAAGCCATACATCCCGGAAGAAATGTGATGAGGAATCGGCGCGACAGCACAGTGATAGACATACACGCCGGGGTTTCGAGCCTTGAAGCGAATCGTCGCCGACTCGCCCGGGGCAACGACGGTGGCTTTTGCGCCGCCACCCGGTCCGGTAACAGCATGGAGGTCAATGTTGTGGGTCATCCGGCTGTTGGCCGAATTCTTCAAGGTAAGCTCGACGGTGTCATCGACACGGCAGCGAATCATCGTGCCCGGGACGGTTCCATCGAAGGTCCAGAATTCGTAGGCAACGCCCTCATCGACCATCCCGATGACTTCGCGCGCCTCCAACTCGACTGTGACCAGCTCTGGTTCACGACTGCCAACCGGCGGGGCAACGGCTGGGTTCGGCAGGCGCTCTGCTTCATACGGAGTGCCAGGGGTTGCGTCCGTGCTGCCCGAGTCGTGGCTCTCTTCTTCCGTCGGCTCGGCTGCGGCTGCTACGCCGACTGTAAACGGGCCGCGCATTCCTGCCTCAGCGTGTCCGGGCACCAGGCAGATCATTTCGTATTGCCCCTCGACGCTTGGTAGGAACTCGATCACCATCGTCTCGCCCGCTCCGGCAGCCGCGTACGGAATTCCATTCTCGGTATTCTCGGCGAGGAGATCCTGGGCGCGATCGCTCAAATCGCCCGGTTCCTCAATCGTCTTGATTCCGGTCGATTCGAGGCCGGTGATCTCGATATCGTGCTCCATCGCGCCTTCATTGAAGAAGGTCAATCGTATGGTCTTTCCAGCTTCAGCCATCACCTCGCCTGGCCGGAAACCCAGGTCAAAGGCAGTGACGGTGATTTCCTGCGTTCCCGTTGCCTGGGCAACGTCATTCGACTCGGCGGCGAGCGCTTCCTTGGAGATTGCGCCGTCGTCATCATCAGAACCCATGCATGCGCTCAACAACGCCCCAGCCGTTGGAAGGGCTAGACCGATAGCACCGGCGCGCTTCAGTAGGGAGCGGCGACCCATGCGAGCGGATGTGACACGTTCCAGGCTGTTTGCGTTCATTCTGTCCTCCGTCAAATGACTTTGTGAAATCTCTCACTCATCTACTGATCCAGATTATCGGTTCAAGTCCTGAGGAAGATCTGAGGATCGTCTGACGAGGTGCTGAGCGGTCGAACGCCCGGACGCTAGCTGGAAGCCCACGCGTAGAATTGACGAGGTTCAACTGAGGGGTAATGCGGGAGCAGCTGTGGACCGAATTCTTGTGATCGACGATGACCGGTCAGTTACCGATGCGCTGGGTCGTGGCCTTGGACTTGAGGGGTTTGCGGTCGACGCGGCGAATTCGGGACAGGAAGGGCTGAGGCGGTATCGGGATCAGGCCCCGAATCTGATCATTCTCGACGTCATGATGCCGGAGATGGACGGATTCGAAGTCCTACGGCGAATACGACAGGTCGACGCCAACCTTCCGATCCTGATGCTGACTGCCCGCGATGCGCCGGGAGATGAGACGCTCGGACTCCAGACCGGCGCTGATGATTATGTCATTAAGCCGTTTGACTGGGACGTATTGATCGCACGAGTTCGCGCCCTGCTCCGCCGCTCCAATTCTCGATCTGAAGAAATGCTGCGCCTTGGCGACCTGGCACTAAGTAAGGCCACACGGTTAGCGACCCGCAGCGATCGCGAAATCTCGCTCACCCCGACAGAATACGACCTGCTGCGCGAATTTCTTCTCCATGCCGGACGGGTGATGCCTCGCGAGCTTCTCATGGAGCGCGTGTGGGGTTACGAACCGGTCGGCGGCACGAATGTGCTTGAAACCTATGTCAAACAATTGCGCCAGAAACTCGAAGCCGGAGGCGAACCACGAGTAATCCACACTGTCCACGGCGTCGGCTACGTCCTGCGCGAACCGTAGCCGGTTACTAACTATGCCGCTGCGCCTGCGTCTTACCATCTGGTTCGGGGTACTGACGGGAGTGGTCGCAATCCTCGTCGCGTCGCTCACCTATGTGGGACACGTTCGCGCCCATTACGAAGACGTCGATCGCCGACTGGCGGACGTTGGACGAACCTATATCGAAGCGGCATCTCTCGGAAACACTGAAGATCTCGGTATCGGGCATCCAACACTTGCTGTCCGGCTCTATAACGCGTCCGGAGAAGCAATCTCCGCATCAGAGGATGGGGTGCTAATCCCTCCGTTCAATCCAGCAGAAGTCCTTGCCAACCCCTCCGGGCCGGCTTACGAATGGATGACCCGGGCGTTGCCCTTTTCGCTGATCGATATCGACCAGGCGAGCGGTGAGTTCGGAATCGTTAGAGATGGCTCAGGGGACCGCTGGCGTGTTTATGTCGCCCCGCTTGGGAATGGCGATGGCTACGTCGTCACAGCCGCCAACCTCGCACGACTAGACGCATCTCTCGACCTCTTCCGGCTTCTCGTCATCGTCTTGCTAACGATTGGCGGCATCGTCACCGTTGGCGGCGGGTGGCTCCTGGCGGGCATGGCGCTCAAGCCGGTGGCTGCCGTCACCGCGACCGCGGCGTCCATCGCCCACGATCGCGCATTCGACCGCCGGGTACAGGTTGAAAGCTCCGACGAGATTGGGCGCCTTGCGGCGACATTCAATGAGATGCTCGACAACCTCGAAGAAACGTACCGGCGCGAGTTGCGATTCGTCGGCGATGCCTCGCATGAGCTACGAACACCACTGACCGCGATCCAGGCCAATCTGCAACTTCTTCAGAGTCATCCCGGAATGAACAATGATATGCGCGATCAGATCGTGAAATCATCCACCGTCGAGATCCGTCGATTGACCCTTCTGGTCAACGATCTCCTGGCACTGGCCCGTGCCGACGCGGGAGCCGGGCTCGATCTGGAGCCAGTCGAGCTTGACCGCGTCCTCCTCGATGCGCTGAACGAAGTGCGCGGACTGGCGAACGATCGAAACCTGGCCATCGTCAGCCTTGCACCCAGTATGGTGAATGGGAACCGCGACCGGCTCCTTCAACTCCTGATAATTCTCCTGGACAATGCGATCAAGTACACCGGTGACGGGGGCACGATCCAGGTGTCGCTCATTCGGACCCCGATCGGGCCGGAAGTGTCCGTCCAGGATGATGGCGTCGGAATTCCCGAAGCGGACTTGCCACATGTCTTCGAACGACTCTACCGCGCCGACACCGCACGGTCGCGCGATCCGGGCGGCACCGGACTGGGGCTCAGCATCGCTCGCTGGATCGTCGATCAACACAACGCTACGATCGTGATCGAGAGTGAGGCGGGTGTGGGCACAGTCGTCCGAATCGTCTTCCCAAGTAGCAATCATCTGATGGCTGGCGGCGCCAGCGGAGCTGAGGACGCTAACTCTCATGAACGCTCCTGAGCTTGTCTTAGCGCTCGATGTTGGATCGACCTGGTGCAAGGCTGCCTATATCGACCGCGCCGGAAGGACGGTGGCAAGCGGACAAGCATGGGTTCGCGATCATCGTCGATTTGCCCACGATGAGGCCGCGCTCGCCCACATCTGGCAAGGTATCCGAAAAGCCATTGACGTGGCAAACGACCAGATCGGCGGCGACTCTCCGGCGACGTTCGCTGTCGCCGCGCGCAAAGCGCCTGGAATCTGGCTCGACGACAATAGTGAAGCGGTCGGCTTGTCCCAAAATGTTGTCTCGACGATCAGACAAGACGATATCGACGCCTGCTACCGATCGCCAGCCTGGGGAGATGACGACCCATTTGCCTATGGTTACGGCCTCGATCTGATCGGCAACACACGCTGGCTCTGGCGTAATCGGCCTAAGGAATGGTCTAGGGTCAGGCGGGCCGGAATCCTTCATAGCTGGATTCTCTACCGCCTCACCGGCCGGTGGGCGACGAGTCACGCTGGTGGCCCGGTGCTCTCCGCCTGGCCCGATACGGTCCGCGCCCTGACATCTCTTGCGCCAGCGGCGTACCCGGAGGTTGTTGCCGACCGCGACGTGCTTGGTCCACTTCTTCCACAGGCAGCAGGCGAACTCGGTCTTCCGGAGGGCATCCCGGTCGTCGCCGGCACCCACGACGGCGCGGCGGCAAACATCGGCGCTGGCGCGCTGCATCCCGGTGACTCATGTCTGACCTTTGGCACGAACGGCGTTCTACGGGTCGTGACTCGAGATCGGATTCCGGCTCGCTTCGGCTACACGATCACGAGCGGTCGCTGGGCGCTTGTCCGCGATCTCCCCGATCTCGCGCTACTACTCGATACCGTTGTTAAGAAGATCCTTGACCAGAACGAACCAGTGACGCCAGACCAGCATCGTGAGTTGACTTTCCGGGCAGCGGAAGTCCCAATAGGCGCTAGAGGCCTCTACTTGAAGCTCTTTCCGGATAGCCCCGGACTGACCGTCGAACAGGCGTTGGTAAGCCGGCTTGGGTTCGCTGCCATCTATCGAGCCGCGCTCGAGGCTATCGCGCTCGGCTTTGCTGGCCTTGAACGACAGGCTCGCCAGGCGGGCACAAAGCCTACCCGGTTCTTCGCAACTGGCGGCGCGACAGATAACGAACTTCTGATGAGGATCACCAGCGCCTGCCTCGCCTCCCCGATCCAGATTCCGGCAGGCGAAGCCGGTCTGCTCGGCGTAGCGGCCCTTGCCGCAACCGGCGCAGGCTGGTTCGCCACTGTCGACGAGGCCGCTGCTACGATGGCGAGCGACTACCGGACCGTCGACAGTAGCGCCGATGAACGTTCAGCCTATCGCGAGGTTATCGAAACGACCGCCCTCCCGACTGGCATTGCGCCGGGGGACGGAACAGCGTAAGGGTCCAAGATCGTTGACGACCAGGCGCTGCTATTTGGGCGGCGAGAATTCGTCGCTCCGTATGAACTCGAGCGTCCGCGCGACCGCGCGACGCATCGTCTCTTCACCTTTTTCTGCGGTTCCGAGCGTGCCGTCTCCGACGACACCGGTGTCCGTCGCGTCCCGATACCGTCGCGGGCGGATAAAATCAGGGAAGGGATCGACGCGTTT
The DNA here is from genome assembly GCA_963709995.1 of uncultured Chloroflexia bacterium. Lineage (GTDB taxonomy): Bacteria > Chloroflexota > Chloroflexia > Thermomicrobiales > CFX8 > JAUIIK01. Next base: position 127,160 of record CAVPYN010000005.1, read on the forward strand.
CGGCTCGGTGCGAACCGCGCGATCCATCTTGACATGCTCCGCGGCGAGATACAGCATCACGCTGGTGCCAAACTCTGAGGCGTGCCCGTGGGGAAGGATGTCGGCTTCCACCATGTCCTCGACCAGCGGCTGGATATAGCGCCACCAATCGATCTGGGCCACCTTCACGCCGAATTCATCCTCCAACTCCGCGGCAAGCTCCGCGAGATACGCCACGTTTCCGGCGTGGCCATTGATGAAGAGGATGCGCTTGCAACCCCAGCCAATGTAGCTCTCGGCAACATCTCGGGCGTATGCAACCAATGAGGACGGACGAACGTTAAGTGTGCCCGGGAAGTCCGCCAGCATCTTCGAATAGCCGACCGGAATCAGCGGCGCGATGAAGGCTTTCTCCTCCGAAGCCACGCCTTCAGCCAACGCCATCGTCGAGATCCCGTCCGCTCCCATCGGCAGATGGGGGCCATAGACCTCGACCGCGCCAAATGGCATCAGGACAAGATCAGTCTCCTCGAGGAGCGTCTCGAAATCGACCCAGTTCATAAAGCGGGTATCTACCACCGTGTGCTTCCCTTCCCAGCTGTGCGGCGTTCGGCCGCCAGGCTATTGTCTTCCAACGAACCCTGCATCGCAGCGCTCATCCATTCCGTTCCGGCATTTCGCTTCCCGCAGTCCCGCGATCAAACTGCCCAGATTCCCAGTCGTTCCGTTCCTTTCTCAGCTCACACAAGATCGTTACCGGCGAAGTCGCGGATCAAGCGAATCTCTTAGACCGTCTCCAAGCGTGTTGAAGCTCAGGATGGCGAGCGAAATGACGATCGATGGCCAGAAGACGAACCACGCGTTCTGCTGCAGGTAACCACGCGAGGCTCCGATCATGTTGCCCCAGGACGGATTCGGGGGTGGCGTTCCCAGGCCCAGGAACGACAATCCCGACTCCAGCAGGATGGCAAATCCAAGGCTCAGGGAAATCTGCACGAAGATCGGCGCCATGATGTTTGGCAGGATGTAGCGGCCAAGAATGCGGAAATTGCCAGCGCCTAGGACCCTTCCCGCCTCGACGTACTCGAGCGATTTCACCTGGACGACGGAGCCATAGGTAATGCGCGCAAAGCGCGTCATATACAGGAACCCGATGACCAGTATCAAATTGGGCGTGCTTGGTCCAAGAAAGGCGACCACCGAAATCGCCAGGAGGATCGGCGGGAAGACGAGTAGCACGTCGACGCTGCGCATCGTCATGATCTCCCAGAAACCTCCAAAGTAGCCGCCAATCAGCCCGAAACCAACTCCGACGAACGTCGCCATCGCTACCGACAAGATCGCGACGACCATCGATGTGCGCGATCCGACAATGATGCGGCTTAGCAGATCCCGGCCGTTTTCGTCGGTTCCAATCAGGGTTTCTTTGCCGGGTCCTTGAAGCCTGAGATCCGCGTTTATCTTCAGTGGATCCCTCGGCGCGAGCCAGGGAGCGAAGAGCGCCACGAGCAAAAGCAGGAGGATGATGGCTCCCGGAATCGTCACCCGGGGGTTTTGCAGGAGGGTTCGCCATGTTGGTGTTCGCGGGCGAATGGAGCGTGTAAGTTGGCGCAGGCCGCGGCTCTGCTCATCCTGATCCTCAGAAATTGCAGTCTCCGCAGCTGCCTGGGCTTGCTCTCCGCTATTCATATTTGATCCTCGGGTCGATCCAGGCGTAGATCAGATCTGTCAGCAGATTCAAGAGGATGAATGTCACCGCGATGACCAGGATGACCGCCTGGACGATCGGATAATCACGCCGGTTGATTCCATCTATCAGATAGGTGCTAACGCCCGGCCAGTTGAAGATGTACTCCACCAGGACCGAACTGCCGAGCAGCGTGCCCATTTGCAGCCCGATGATCGTGATAACCGGGATGAGCGCGTTTCGCAGCGCGTGAGTAAAGAGCACGGTACGCTCATTGATCCCCTTAGACCTCGCCGCGCGCACGTAATCCTCTCCAAGCACCTCCAGCACCGAAGAGCGTGTCATGCGGATAATCGTTGCCGACGAAAGAATGCCGAGCGTCACCGCCGGCAGGAGAAGTCGCTTTACATGCTCCACGGGGTCTTCGTTGAACGGCACATAGCCTGATGCCGGGAGAATGTTCGTCCGGACACTGAGCAACAGCACCAGCAATGGGCCAACCACAAACACTGGAATCGACAATCCCAGAATTGCGAACGTTGTCGCCATGAAGTCGGGCGCGCGGTTGCGATATTGAGCGGAGATAACGCCAAGCGGAACACCCACAATCACCGAGATGATGACCGCTGCTCCTCCAAGTTCGAATGTGCGCGGAATACGAAGTTTCAGGTCGGTGGCGATCGGTCTCCCTGAGATCAGCGACTCACCCAGATCTCCGGTCACGACCCCGCCAAGCCACTCCACGTACTGCACGTAGATCGGTCGGTTGAGGCCCAGATCTTCGCGGATGGCCTGAACGCGATCCTCCGTTGCCCGTTCTTCACCCAGAATGACATACGCCGGGTCGCCGGGGATGAAATGGATGAAGACCGCCACAAGCGTTGCGACGATCAAGATCATGATGCCGGCCTGTATCAAGCGGCGGATGACGTAGCGTCCCATAATGGCTCCGTCAGGCGAGGGACGGCAGGCGTGAAGGGATCACGCCTGCCGTCGGCGAAGTAACTAGCTGCAGTTCACTTTCACCACTTCGAGGGTTCTGGCGGACTGGAACCCGAGCCCACCGGGGAAGTGCTCGTATCCAAGCACGTCCGCTGTCGTTACCTCAGCCTGAACACGGTAGGTCAGGAACGAGAATGGAGACAGCTCGGCGAGACGCTGCTGAACCTGATCGTAGAGCGGCTTGCGCTCGCCCTGATCGACGAGCGAGCGCGCTTCCGCGAGTAGACGATCGACTTCATCGTCCTGGAACGCGATGTTCTTCGCGGCTGCGGCCTGGCTATCGAAATACTGGGTCAGCGTGGTGTCCGGGTCGACGCCGCCGGTGCCCAGACCGTGAATCCGGAACTGGAAGTCACCCTGTGCATAGCGTTCGACGACCGTTGGCCAGTCATACAATTCGAGCTCGCAGTTGATCCCGATATCGCTGAGATTCTGCTGGACGATCTCGGCCGTGCCCTGGTGCATTCCGTACTGGGAGGTGGACATCAACGTGCAGTCGAATCCATCTGGATAGCCTGCCTCTGCCAGCAGTTCCTTGGCTTTCTCAGGATCGTAGTAGAACGTGCCATCCAGGGATTCATCATGCCCCCAGAGGCCGGGCGGCACCAGGCCGCCAGTGATCGCCGATCCCTCGCCAAAGAAGACGATGTCGATGATCGAATCACGATCGTAGGCGAAGTTGAGCGCGTAGCGCACCGCCTGATCGTTGAACGGCTCCTTTTCCATGTGATACATGACGCACATGAAGGCCGCGGCATCTCCAGGCTGGAGAACCAGCGCATCATCGGCACGGATCGCTTCATAATCCTTCCACGGCACGTACTCTGCCAGGGAAACTTCGCCGCCCAGGGCAGCCGCCATGCGCGTGTTCTCGTCGGCGTAGGGGATGAAGTCGATCTGATCGAGATAGGGCAGACCTTCGCGGTAGTAGTTCTCGTTTCGAACAACAACCACCCGGACACCTGGCTCTCGCGACTCGAGCACGAACGGGCCGGTGCCAATCGACTCGGTGTTGGGATCGCCACCCGCCTCAAGGAAGGCGGCCGACAGGATCGCGGTAGACACATCCGCCAGATAAGAGAGAAGCGGGGCGCTGGCCTGTGAAAGGTTGAGGACGACAGTCTGGTCATCCGGCGTGTCGATGGTATCGATCGCGGAGAGCTCAGCGAACGATGTCGCACCGGTCGCCTCGTCCAGGATACGCTCGTAAGACGTTTTTACGTCTGCGCTCGTGAATGGGTCTCCATTGTGAAACGTGACGCCTTCGCGCAACGCAAAGGTGTAGGTCACTCCGTCATCGGAGATCTCAACACTTTCGGCAAGATCGGGCTCGATCTCGCCGCCCAACCAGAATCGAGTCAGACCGGTGTAGAGCTGCATTTTGACATTGGCTGCTGCCGAACCGGTTCCGATGTGCGGGTCCATGTTCGGAGGGTCTGACGAGAGCGCGTAGGTCAATGTGCCACCAATAGCGCAGGCTTCGTACGCGGCATCATCACCGCCACTCGAGCTGGATTCTCCCTCCGTCGCCGTCGCATCACCACCGCCATCGCCCCCGGTGGCTGTGGCGTCATCACCGGCGGCTTCGGTCGGAGTGGCGTCTCCGCCGCCAGCATCCGCCTCGGTCGCGGTAGCATCTTCCGCACCACCACCGCTGCCGGAGTCGTCGTCATCATCGTCATCGCCACCGCAGGCTGCGAGCAAGCCCGAGGCAACGGTCAGCGCCGATACTCCAGCGGCCATCCGCAGCAACCGGCGCCGCGAAAGCGCAGGAATGCGCGTCAGCAGGCTGGACGCCTGGGCCTCTTCGTTCAATCCTTCAGGAACGTTCTGAGTCATCTTGTCTTTCCTCCTCGGAAGCGCGCCGTCTCCCCGGACGCGCGCTTGATCCTGGGTCAGTCTCTAATCAGCCAGTACGGCCGCGCGTTCACGATAGGCGCTTGGCCGGCGGTTCGCAAGTGACGGGAGCTGCTTGCGGATTTTTCGCAGGTACTCGAAATCAAGATCCGCGGTGACGATGCCTTCCTGGTCAGGAGAGTCCGCAAGGACGGTGCCCCATGGATCAACGACCAGGCTGTGCCCGTAGCAACGCGCATCGTTCGGTTCGTGAGCGCCGACCTGTCCGGGCGCAATGACAAAGGCCTGATTCTCGATAGCACGCGCCTTCAGCAGCGTGTGCCAGTGGTCCTTGCCGGTGAACATCGTAAAGGCCGCAGGAACGAACAGAATCTCCGCGCCTTCAAGGGCAAGCAACCGGTACAACTCCGGGAAGCGCAGGTCGTAGCAGATCGAGAGCCCGACCCTGTGCCCATCGACGTTGGCGGTGACAATCTCATCCCCGGGCAGAATCGTCTCCGACTCATTGGCGCTGACATTGCCGGTCAGGTCGATGTCAAACAGGTGGATCTTGCGATATGCCGCCAGGATATCGCCGTTCGGATCGAAGAGCACCGAGGTGTTGTAGTACTTGCCCGGCGTGCCGCTGCGTTCGTGTATCGAGCCGCCAAGCAGGTAGATGCCATGTTCGCGGGCTTTAGCGCCCAGGCGTTCAGTGATCGGGCCGGGAATTGATTCCGCGGCTTCTTCGTGACCATCCCGCGCACCAAGATAGTTGACGTATTCCGGCAGGGCGACGATCCGCGCGCCGGTGGCGGCGGCCTGGTCAATCATCTCCTCCGCCCGGCTAATGTTCGCCTCTTTGTCATCCCTGCTATTGATCTGCACGAGCGCGACGCGCATCGTATCCATCCGTCTTCTTCCTCTCCGCTCTACCGCGCCAGGCTGGAGTCTAATCGCTGGTCGCTGGCGCGCTCCGTCACTCTCTGGGGCGTCGCTTTACATCCCGCCGCCCAGCACCTGCTGCATCCGGCTGCGGAAGATTGCGATGTGTTCTTCAAGAGCCTCTCGAACTTGATCTGCCTCCCCCTCCTCCAATCGGTTGACGATTTCATGGTGATGGTTGTAGGTCTGAGTAAGGTCGCCGGCATGTATGAACGAAAGGTGCCAGTAGCGCAGCATGGACGTGTTGATGTCGTCGACGACCCGGGCAAGATAGGCGTTGCCGCTTATCCCGGCCAGCACGCGATGGAAGGTCCGATCGGTCTGGATCGCCGTAAGGAAATCGCCAGCGGCGATGGCTGCACTTGCTTCGTCGACCAGCCGTCGCAGCTCCTCGATCTCTTCGGGTGAAACACGCATTGCCGCCGCGGCCGCCACCGGCGGCTCGACGAGTTCCCGGGCCGCGATAAGCTCCTGGAGATCGGAAAGCGAGAGCTCCGAAACCCAACTTCCCTTGCGCGGCGCGATCACCACCAGCCGCTCGTGCGCCAGTCGTTGAATCGCCTCCCGCAACGGCGTCCGGCCAACGTCGAGCGCCTCCATCATCTGACGCTCATCGAGCATCGTGCCGGGAGTAAGCTCGCCGGTCAGGATCAGATCTTTCAGCAGGCGATAGGCCTCATCCGCCTTTCGCGGCTTGGGCAACCCAGCGCCATTCATCGATACCACCTGGCCAGATCGCCGCAAGCGAGCGCTCGGTACGTGCTTCTTTTCTCGATATTGATCGTGAGCCCGCGGCACAAACCGGCCATTCCCCCACATCGGCTAGAATACTCCTAATATATCAGAGATATACGAGATAGCAACGCGGTAGAAGCAAGGAACGGCAGGCGCGGAAAGAACAGTGACAGCCAGAATTGGGATTGACACCGGCGGGACGTTCACGGATGTCTGCATTATCGACACTGAGGGTCGGCTGACGATTCACAAACTCCCATCAACGCCGGATGATCCAAGCCGGTCCATTCTGAGTGGCGCGATCGAGGGTTTCCAGATTGCCGGCGTGCAGCCATCGGCCGTGAGCTATTTCGGCCACGGCACGACCGTCGCGACCAACACGCTGCTCGAAGGTCGCGGCGCAAGGACCGGCGTGATCACCTCGGCGGGATTTCGCGACCTGCTGGAGATCGGTCGCCAGGAACGCCCGGATCTTTACGATCTGCAAGTGGAGAAACCGCCGACGCTCGTCCGACGCCGCGACAGGACCGAGGTTCCCGAGCGGATGCTCTACGACGGTACGGTCGAGCAACCACTTGACGAGCAGGCGGCCATAAACGCCATTCGAGTGTTGCGCGATCGCGGTCTGGAGGCGATCGCGGTCTGTTTTCTCTATAGCTACCTCTATCCCGAGCACGAACGACGAGTGCTGGCATTGCTTAGACAGGAAGCCCCGGAGATCTACTCGAGCGTTTCCCACCAGGTTCTCGCCGAATTCCGCGAGTATGAGCGACTCTCCACGACGGTCGTCAACGCCTACGTCGGCCCGGTCATGGCCGGATACATCGTTCGACTGAAAGAGCAACTCGAGGGACTCGGCATGCCGGCGTCGCCGTACATCACCCAGTCGAACGGGGGCCTGATCTCCCTGGATGTGGCCCGCGAACTTCCGGTTCGCACCGTTCTCTCAGGCCCGGCCGCTGGCGTCGTCGGGGCGGGAAGCGTTGCGGCCGCGGCGGGGCTGGCCAATGTCATCAGCTTTGACATGGGCGGCACCAGCACCGATGTCTCGCTTATCTCGAACGGGATGGCGCAAATCGGCATCGACTCCAGCGTGGCCGGTTATCCGATTCGCGCCCCGATGATCGACATCAACACCGTCGGGGCAGGTGGCGGCTCGATTGCCTGGATCGACTCCGGCGGCCACCTCAAGGTCGGTCCGCGCAGCGCCGGCGCTGAACCCGGACCGGCAGGCTATGGCCGCGGGGGGCTCGACGCGACCGTGACCGACGCCAACCTTGCACTCGGCATCCTCAATCGCGAGAGCCTGTTGGGCGGGCGAATGAAGGTCAACGCCGCGGCTGCCGATACTGCTATCGAAAAGCTCGCCGATGAACTCGGTCTCGACCCGATGGCGGTAGCTGAGGGCATCCTCTCAATCGTCAGCGTCAATATGGGCCGTGCCATCCGGGTCGTCTCGATCGAACGCGGCTACGATCCGCGTGATTTCACGCTGGTCGCCTTCGGCGGCGCGGGACCGCTTCACGCAGCGCGATTGGCACGCGAATTGGAGATTCCAGCAGTGCTCGTTCCAACCGTCCCCGGCGCGCTTTGCGCTCTGGGCCTGCTGCTATCAGATCTGAGAACGGACTTCTCACGAACGCTGACGAGTTCTGCGGACGCGAGTAGTCTGGATGCCTTGCAACAGGGATATGAGGAACTGGAACGAGAGGCGATGGCGTGGCTCGACAGGGAAGCCATCGATCCAGACAATCGGCGCCTGCGCAGAATCACCGACATGCGCTATGTTGGGCAGAATTACGAACTCGCTATCGACGTTCCCGGGGACTCCCTCGATGAACAGGCGCTCGATTCCATCCTCGATCGCTTCCACGCCGAGCATGATCGAGCCTACGGCTACGGCGCGCCCGGCGAACCAGCACAATTCGTGACGCTGCGTCTCGAAGCTCGTGGCCTAGTACCCACACCAGAGTTCCAGGAGATCCCACGCGGGACCGGCACTCCAAACGCCCCCGACATCCGCCCGCTCTATCTGGCATCTGCTGGCGGGATGGTTGACGCGCCGGTCTACCAGCGGGAGATCCTTCTAGCGGGTCAGACCTTCGAAGGACCGGCAATCATCGAGCAGATGGACTCGACGACACTCGTTCTTGAGGGACAGTTCGTCGAAGTCGACCGCATCGGCAATCTGATGTTTCACGAAGGGAGCCGGTAGCACATGATAACTGCCGGACGAGCCCTCGACCCGATCACCGTTGAAGTGATTGGATCGGCATTCAGGTCACTCGTAGAAGAAATGGGAACCAGCCTGATTCGCGCTTCCTATTCGACAAACATCAAGGAGCGGAGGGATTGTTCGACGATCCTCTTCGATGCACAGGGACGCACTCTCGCTCAAGCCGAACACATCCCCATCCATCTCGGCTCGCTGATGGGGCTCGTTGAGGAAATCCTGCGGCGACACGACCTGGAGTCGATCGACCCCGGAGACATGTTCATCGGGAACGATGCCTACACCGGCGGCGGTACACACCTGCCGGATATCGTCGTCCTGTCGCCGGTGTTCGTCGATGGAAAGATCGTCGGGTTCGTCAGCAATCTCTCCCATCATGCCGATTTCGTCGACCGCGGGCACGCGCACATCTACCAGGAGGGACTGCGGATCCCGCCGGTCAAGATCTTCGACCGCGGAGAACTGCGTGAGGACATCCTCGAGTTCATCCTCCTCAACTGCCAGGTGCCGCGCGAGCGGTTGGGAGATCTTCGAGCCCAGTTCGCGGCGAACCGACTCGGAGTGAGGCGGATGCAGCGGCTCTGCGAGCGCTATGGCGTCGAAACGGTCCAGCTTGCCGGCGATGCCCTGCTCGATTACGCGGAGCGTCAAACTCGCGCTGGCATCGCCCAGATTCCGGACGGAATCTACCGCTTCACCGATTTCTTTGACTGCGAGGGCCTTGGCGATCAAGAGCTGGAGTTCCAGGTTGCGGTCACCGTCGACGGCGATGAGATCCAACTTGACTTCACCGGCAACCCACCACAGGTCAGAGCCGGGCTCAACATGGTCTGGACGGCCCTGCTTGCGACCTGCTACTACGCGGTCAAGATCGTCGTCGACCCGACGATCCTGCCGAACGCCGGCATGTACCGCCCGATCCACGTCGCCGCTGAACCGGATAGCATCCTGAACTGCTCAGAACCAGCGGCGATCAATGGACGCACCCAGACCTGCCAGCGAGTCGTCGATCTGATCCTCGGCGCGCTGGCACAGGCCGTCCCCGAACGGGTTATCGCCGCCTGCACCGGATCAAACTCGTCGATCACCTTCTCCGGCATCGACCCACGCACCGGAATCTACTACTCCTACCTGGAAACGCTCGGTGGGGGATTCGGGGCACGGGCGACGAAAGACGGGCTCGACGGGGTCCAGACGCATGTCACGAATACCAGCAATCTGCCGGTCGAAAGCCTCGAACAGGAGTACCCGATCATCGTCGAGCGCTACGAGCTTGCTTCCGGAACTGGCGGCTCGGGACGGCATCGTGGCGGCATGGCGCTACGCCGTTCGGTCCGTGTCCTCAATCATCAGGCGGCCTTCGGTGGCTCGACCAGCCGGCGGCTCAGTTCACCATGGGGGCTGGATGGCGGGCTGCCAGGAGCGAGAGCATTGATCTCCCTGGACCGGCCAGATGGAAGTCACTACGAGGACACCGGCATTCCGACGTTGCTCGAATCCGGCGACGTCATCACGATCCAGACTGCTGGTTCGGGTGGCTATGGCCCGACGGGCGAACGGTCTCCCGACCAGATCCTCCAGGACATTGAGGACGAGGTCATCACACCTGCCCAGGCCCGGCGCGACTACGGCGTCGATGTCTGACCATGAGCGTCAGCCATCTGGATCCGGACGCGGCAATCGAGCCTGACGGTGACAGACGTTGCCTAATTCAGATCGTTCAGCAGCGTCTTCATTCTTAAAGGCGCTGCTGCTGGCGCTTCTTGGTCAAGTTTCCGTTGGGTCCCCGGGCCAGCGTTGATGGTGGTCCTGAGACGCGCCAGCGGCGGCGTCTCTACCGAGATCAGGCCATCATCTCCGTAAAAAATCCGGGCTAGTCGCTTCTCTGATTCTCTTGAGTCGAGTACCGCCCGCGCTCTTTGGCGATACATTCCTGTCTCGCTGTGCCCCAGTGGGGCGCCACGATTCGTATCAGCTACGTAGTTTGACTGAGTCGGGAAGCCTGAGACCCAAATACGTATATCTCACGATGCCAGGAACCTGAGAACCCTCTACCATCAAGACATACACAACTTATGCGCAGCTCCTCTGCCCGGCCACTAACCGGGTAGGTAGCGTTTCCATCCCGGAAAGGAGACGGCGATGACCGTCCAGACCGTTCGTCCCGCCACGCTCGAATCTCAGGCTACCCAGCTCCGCGAGGGATTCCCCGATCTCTACGCCTATCTCGTCAAGCGCGACCGCAAGCTCGCGCGGGCGCTGAAACGGATCCCGAGTCCAGCTGACATCGAGCTCAGCGCGACCTGGAACCAGCGCAGATTCGTCCAGAAGACCGTGACGGACCTCGGCCCTGGTATCGAGGATCTTGCGAATGGACGCTAACCACCTATTCAAACGACGGGGGAAGTACCAATGCCGGCTTCAACAACGGCAGCAAAGCGGTCGGGCATGTCCGAGCGACGAGTGCCGCTGATTCTCGCCCTCGCGGCGATGCTCGGGATGGTCAATATGGCGTCGCTCGGCGCGTTCATGCCGGACATCTCCGACGACCTCAATGTTTCTGTGCCGCTTCTCGGCCAGATCACGACAGTGACCTTCATCGGCGCGGCAATGATCAGCATCTTTTCCGGACCGCTGGCAGATCTGTACGGCAAGCGACGGCTACTCGTCATCGGGCTTTGTGCCGTCGCCACCAGCGCCTTCGGAACAATGCTCGCGCCTGACTACGGCTGGCTGCTTGCCACCCGGATGATCTCGTCGGTCAGCGGCGGAATTCTGGCTGGTACGACGCTGGCCATGGCCGGGACCATCTTCGAGGGCGACGCGCGCCGCCGGGTGATGAGTTGGATCGCGTCCGGGATGGCCGCCGGGGCGATCGTCGGCATTCCATTTCTCACGATCGTCGCGTCGCTCTCATCGTGGCGTGGGGCCTACGCCGTCGTCAGTGCCGTTGCGCTCCTCTGGATACTGCTGATCAAGCTCCAGCTCCCGAACGACGCCGCGGACGGCGGTCGTCTGCGGGCCAGAAAGATCCTGGCCGCCTACCGGCCACTGATGCACAACCGCACGATGCTTCGTCTCTATGGATCTACGGTGCTCCGGGCCGTCGGCTGGGTCGGCATCCTGACCTATATCGGCGCGTATCTTGGAGACGAGCTTGGGCTGGAGACGTCCGAGATCGGCTGGGCGTACATGGCCGGCGGCGGCGGTTACTTCATTGGAACGAAGATCGCTGGCGGACGGCTGGGCGGGCACGATCTCAAGGCGATATATGGGATCGGCACGATTGCCATGGGAGTCTTGCTCGGCCTGGCGGTCTCGCTGCCAGTTGGAGCGGCAACGGCCATTGGCATCATCGCACTCGCGGCGATCGCTGGCGGATTCGGTTGGGTCGCCCTGGTAACGCTGGTTTCAAGCAGTTCACCGGCTGGTCAGGGCACGACGATGTCGCTGAACGCCGCCATGTTCCAGATCGGATCAGCGTTCGGCGGGCTCTGTGGAGGGCTGCTCCTGGCAATTGGCGGCTATGCCACCCTCGGTCTTGGCCTGATGGGGTTCGCCTTCCTGGCAGCCTCGCTCGTCTGGAGACCAGCGCCAGTTGAACTGCTCAGCCGGGGTCGGCTGGCATCCGCCAACGATTAGCTATCTCATGCTTGCCACGAGAGGAGGCCGACGTCACAGACAGCCCGTTAGGACACGACTAGTGAGGGAGGATCCATTGACCATCACAATCATTCCGCAGCATCGCGTTGTTCCCGGAAAGCTCGGGGCCGCCATCGAGCTCTTCGCGGAGGGCAAACATCTCGCACTGAAGCACGGCGCGAGCGATGTCCACGTACGCAGATTCGTTGTCGGCGGACAGATCGCAGGCGTGCATCAGGCGATGATCAGTTTCGACTCGATGAGCGCCTACGGCGACTACGCGGCCTCGATCAATGCCGACCCGGCGTTTCAGCAGTTTGTCGCCCGGATCACCGCGGCCGATTCCCCGCTGCCGGGCATTTCGATGCTGCAAACGTCAACGCTCGCGAGATTCGGTTCCGACGTCTTCGGGGATGTCGCGCTCGTCCGTCGCTGGCAGGTCCAGCCGGGGCGGATGGACGAGTTCCTGAGCCTCGTCGAGGAGGTCGTTCGGGCCAGCAACGAGCCCAATTTGCATGTCGCGGTGTCGAGAATCAACCTTGGCGGGGAACTCTCCGGGCAGGTCGTGACCGCTGGCGCGCTCAACAGCATGGCAAGCCTCGGCGCCTACATGGATCGGCTGGAGCACGACGCTGAACTACTGCGCCTCCAGGCTCAAGCGTTTGGCTCGGACAGCCCGGCACGGCTGCTGGGCATGGCGATCAGCGTTGAGGTGCCGGTGTAGGACAGGTGCATAGGAGTCGAAGTCATCACCAAGAGGAGAACACAGACCAATGACAATCAGAAGAACAGACTTCTGGGAGGTGAAGCCGGGAAGAAGGGGCGAGTTCGTTGAAGCATTCAACGACCTGAAGCAGGCGATCGGGGCACATGTGGATCCGATCGTCCGACTGATGCTCGTCAGCCACGGTCAGGCTGGACCACCGGGTCTGACGACCGGCCATTGCCTTGCCGTCGCTGATTTCGAAACCGGTGAAGCGTACGGAAACTTTCTTGATGCCGCCAGTTCCGACGACGCTATTCAGCAAATCTGGAGCGGGCTGCACAGCCAGACGTCGCCGGTCGCGCACCGGGGAACCGGACTGCTGCACAGGTTCAACGAAGGCGGCGCGCCAGCCCCACCCGCTACCGGATCGGTCACTCTGGTGCGTGCCTGGAAGATCGCTCCGGGAATGGACGAGGTCGCGAGGGCTGCTGGAGCAGTCGTGAACAAGCATGCGGAAGAACTTGGCGGGCACTTCCAGGTCATGCGCCCGGTAACCGGACTATCTGGCGGGCCGAACGCGATCGTCTCCCACACCTTCCCTAACTGGGCCGGCCTCGGACAGTTCCTCGACCGGCTGAACAACGATCCAGAGATCCAGGAGGTCGCCGCTTCGTTCAGGAGCGCGACGCCGACCGGCCAGATCGTCGGGACCCACATCGCGACAACGATCGCCTCATAGAACAACCCGTATGACAGGAGGGAAGAGAGCATGACGGTACGACGAGTTGATAGTTGGCAGGTGAAACCGGGCCAGTTTCAGGCATTCACCGCACGGATCGCAGCATTCGCGGACGCCGCCAAGTCCCACGGCGTGGCGCCGGTCACCCTGCTCCGGACGAGCTCGGGAGGTCTGGAAGCGGGCGCTTACCACGCCTTCGCCGACTGGGAATCAATGGAAGCCTATGGCGCATTCACGGACGCGGCCATGCAGGACGAACAAGTCCAGGCAACGTTTGCCGCGCTCTTCGCCGAAGATGCTCCGGCGGTCTCCGCGGGTTCGTCACAAATGGTCAAACTGGGCGCGTTCGGCGCCGAAGAACCGCTCAACCAGCCTGGCGTCGCCGCGATCGTACGATCCTGGGCCGTTGCCCCCGGCCAGCATTCCGTTGTAACCGACAATATCGAAAGGGTTGCCAACCTCTACGGCCATACGAACGGTCACTGGAACGTCTGGGATGTGCTTGCCGCCGGCACGGTGGGCGGCCCGCAAGTGCTTACCGCTGCGGTTTTCCCGAATATGACCGAACTTGGAGCGTACAGCGACGACATGCGCCGCAATCCGCGGGTTGCCGAACTGATAGCCGGAGTTGCGAACCTGGATCATCCACCGCGCATGCTGGGCGCGACGATCGTCCGCGTCGTCACGTACTAGAAAGGAGTCCCCATGACGATTATTCGTGCCGATGCCTGGGCCATACGGGCGGGACGGATGAACGAGGTCCATGAGTTCGCCCGGAAGATGAAACCAATGATTCGGAGGCACGGCGGCGCGTCACCCCGGCTCATGCGCACAGCCATCGGCGGGCCTGGAAGCGGCATCGCCTACGGCGAGATCGAATTCGCTGATCTTGAGTCGCACGGCCGGGTCATCGGCAACATGCAGGCTGATGAAGAAGTCTGGCGAGTCATCGAGCAATTCTACTCCAGCGACGGGCCAGTCAATCGCTACGAAATGGCGCTTATCGAAGTGCTTGCCGATCTCTGCAAGCGAACCGAGAGCACTCCCGGTTGTGTCGAGATCATCCGCACCTTCCGGATCGCCCCCGAACACCTCGAAAAATACGTCGCGCTCGCCAGCGAACTGGCGGGCTACGCCGACCAGCACAACGCTCGCTTGCGCATCCTACAGGGCCTCAGTGGACGCTTCACCGGCCAGACAAGCCAGGTCGTCGAGTTGCCCGACATGCCAGCCTTTGGTCGCTACATCGACGACCTTTCGTCGAAACCCGCGATCAGCGACCTTACGAGTCAATTGGGAGAAATCGCCGAACAGGTGGACGCCAGTCTTCACATTGAGGTCATGGTGTAGAGAGCAAGGAATAGGCAACAGGGAACAGTAGAAGAAGGGACAGAATCGATGTCGACTTCGAACGGACGAATGGTGCGGTCGATCTGGAGCGTTGAGGTGAAGCCGGGCAAGATGGGCGAGTTGCTGAACACGATCGCGGAGAAGGGCCCACTTGCCGAACGTGTCTGGGGCAGCCGTTCCCAGATCCTGCGAACGACGGTCGGAGGCGCGCTGAGTGGCACGGTCGTCTTCGTCACCGATTTCCAGAACATGGCCGGCTTCGGCGACTGCTTCGACCGGGCACAGAATGACGAAGAGTGGCTCGAATTCCTGGCCTGGTTCAACGGCCCGGATTCGCCAGCCATCACCCAGTCGATCATGCTGATGACCGACATCACGCCGGGCAGTTGACGCCTTGGCAGAACTGAATTTCAACTTGCATCATCTAGCTTCTACCTGAGAGGAAAGGCCAGTGACAGTCATGTCAGTCGTGACCTGGCGGGTGAAACCGGGACGCATGGACGATTTCCTGACAAACGCAAGTCAGGCGCAAGAGGTTATCCTGCGCCTTGCGACAGGACTGAACGAGCACCGCTACTGGCGGCGCGTGGTCGGCGGGCCGCTAACCGGCGATGTGCTGGCGACGTTCACCTATGACAGCCTCACCGACTGGGCGACAACAGTCGAGCGTGAAGCGGCAGATCCGGACTTCAACGCGCTGGTAGCCCAGGGGTCGGGTCCCGACGCACCCGCCGAACTGATGGCGCGCACCGTCTGGGCGGAGATCTTCGAAGCTTCCGGCGACCGCGCCGGGTCGGTTATGCAGGCAAGCATCGGGCGGGTCAAGCCCGGAAGATATCAGGACTACATCGGCATGCTCGGCAAGCTCAACGACCTCGCGATGAGGCACGGTGCTTTGCGTATCCGCCACGGACAGGCGATCGTTGGCGGTCCGGCCACCGGCGCCGTAGCCGTGACCGGCGAATTCGCCGATATGGCCGACTTCGGACAGGCCTGGCAGAATCGCAACAGCGATCCGGAATTCTCTCAAACGGTTGCCGCGCTCACCGCCCCCGACGGACCGGTGACACCTGACGGCGGGATCAGCATCTTGAGTGAGATCCGGCTCGATAGATGAACTAACCGCCAGAGCGTCTCACCCGTCTTATCCAGGGTGCCATACGCAGCAGGCAGCCCTGCCACACCCTTCGCCCTGACGTCCTGGCCAGATGCTACATCACTACTCCAGCCTCGTCTTGTCCGGGCTATCGAAGAGAGCTTCGCGGAGACTCTCGCACGCATTGCGGCCGGTGACCCAGGGAGGCCCCAGGACGAGTCGCAAGTCACCTTCGCAGGTGGAGAGTTCGAGCCGGAATTTCGGGAGATCGATTGGGCACAACCAGCGCGAAAGACATTTATCAAGGTACGCGCCTGGCATGGCTATCGCGCCGCGGTCACGTCGCGTTTGGCGACATCGATGGTCAGCGCTACTTGATCACCGCCACGAAACTGGTCCGCGAGATGTCGCATGACCTACCGCCCGGCAGCGTGATCGATCGGCGTGATAACGGCGCATTGCTTATCCAGTGCGGTGATGGCCCGCTGGAGATACTTGAATGGCAGCCGATACCTGATGCCAGAAGCAACTGACGCGAGTAGTCTATCGTCGCCTACCGGCGTAGAACGTCGGCATCATCCAGTTGCGCGGACGAAACCGGATCGGATGGCTCTTCCAACTCCCAGGCATGTTCGAGCGCCAGGAGGCCGGACTGGCCAAGATCGGAGGGACGGACGTCGACGAGCGTTTCGGCGCGATCGATCAGCTGACCTGCGGCGTCATGGAGGCTGGCGACGAGCCTCAACTGGCCGCGGCCAAGCGGCAGGCGGTCGATCAGCAGCCGGGCCATGCGGCTATCAGGCGCGTCATCGCCGTCCCGTCGCAGGGCATGTTCGGCGACCGGCAGGCTATCCGGCAGGACGGAGCTTGACGACCAGAGGTTCGTGCCGCCAATCCGGTCGAGGTCGATCTGCAACGTCAGCCCGGCCGGCGACCGGCCCGCCGGCACGCGGATCAGCGCCTCGACCCTGAGCGGCTGCCCGCCCACGACCTCTTCAGTCGCGAAACGGTACTCGTCCAGCGCGCGTACCCGCAGCAGCCGGAAGGGCTGGTCGCCAGTGTGGAGCATCTGCTCGTAATGGTCGATCACATCGTTCGCCGCGCCAATGTCGGTCAGGTGGCCATCGACGATCAGCGCCGCGCGGTCGCAGAAATCACGGACGATGTCGGCGTCGTGGGAGACGAAGAGGATCGTCGTGCCTCTCGACTTCAAACCATCCAGCGCTTGGAAGCACTTTTGCTGGAACGCGGAATCACCGACCGCCAGCACCTCATCGATGACCAGAATCGAGGGGTCCATGTTGACGGCGATGCCGAAGCCGAGCCGGGCAAACATGCCCGAGGAGTAATGCTTCACCGGAGTGTCGACGAAGCGCTCCAGTTCGGCGAAACGGACGATCTCCTCGTACTTGCGCCGCATGTCCTTCCGGGAAAACCCGTAGAGGCTACCGTTCAGAAAGATGTTGTCGCGACCGGATAGCTCCGGGTGGAAACCGGCGCCCAGCTCGAGCATTGCATAGGTGCGGCCATTGACGATGACCTTCCCTTCGGAGGGTTCCAGAATGCGCGTCACCAGCTTCAACAGCGTCGACTTGCCTGCGCCGTTGCGCCCGACCAGACCAAACGTCTCGCCCTGACGGATCCCGAAGGTGACATTGCGCAACGCCCAGAACTCCTCGGCACGTCCTCGGGTGCGGAACAGCCCGATGAACCAGTCCTGGAAGGACGAGCGCCGTTCGTGGTGGAGGATGAAGCGACGGGAGACATCCTGGAACTCGATCGCATAGTTGCCGTTCTCGCGCTGGGCCATTAGATGTGCTCTCCGAGGTGCGGGCTTACCCGGTTGAAGAGCAGCACGCCGATAATCACCAGGATCAGGCTCTGGATCAACGTCCGCAACATGAAGAGCGGGTCGGGCACGCCGCCGTAGTAGAGAATCGTATGCAACTCGGCGATGATCGAGGCCATCGGGTTCAGCCAGTACATCAGTTGCTCGTAATCCGGCGCGACGTCCTCAACCCGGTAGAAGATCGGCGTCAGGAAGAACCATGCCGTCAGGCCGACCTCGATCAACACGCTGGTGTCGCGGAAATAGACGTACATCGCGGCCAGGATCAGCGTCAGGCCGATCAGGAAGATCGCCTGGACCACCCAGATGACCGGGATGTAGAGGATCCAGGGGGTAAACGTCATCTGATCGATCCCCATGAAGATGAAGATCACCGGGAAGGCAAGCAGGTAGTGCGCCATGTTGGCGAAGACAACCGATGTAGGCAGGACGACTCTCGGGAAATAGACCTTGTTGATCAACGGGGCGTTCTCGATCAGCGATTTCGTGCCGGTCGAAACGCTCGCGGCGGTCCAGTTCCAGGCCAGCAACCCGGTCATCACGAAGACGCCGAAGTTCTCGATGGTTTGCCCGAGCAACTGGGTAAAGACGATGGTGAAGACGATCGTCATCAGCAGGGGATTGAGCAAGGACCAGACGAAACCGAGGACCGAGTTCTTGTAGCGAACCTTCAGGTCCTTGGTGACAAGGTTGTAGAGCAGGCTCCGGTAATTGAAGATCTCAACGGCCTGGGAGGCCATGGATGGGTGCTCCCCGCGTGCTAATTCAATTGCTCCGCGACCGCCAGCGCGCGCCAGCGGACACTAGAGTATGGCGCAGGCGGGTCGTCGAAACCAACTTTTGCCGGGAGAAGCAAGGTCAGGCAGCTTGCAGGACCAGCCGGTCGGTGGCTCGCACTGCTTTCAGAACCTCGTCGCGGAGCACGTCGTCATCCAGTTCACGGTGTAGCATCCCGAACAGGCCGTCGCCGGAGAGTTCGATGTGATTCAATGCGCCGCGGCCCCGCGCCAGGCAGACGACCCCGAAGCGATCGCCGACCCTGGAGTAGCGCAACATGTCTAGCAGGGAGAAGGTGTCGCCAGCGCCAAAGAGGGAGTCGAAGATGATCAGATCCGGCCGCCAGGAGCGGTTCATCTCCAGGGCGGAATCGGCGTCGGACACCGCGCGGAAATCGGCGACGGTCGCGAGAATCGACGTCGCGCGGGCGACGAACCCCGGGTCATCATCAACCAGCAATACACGACTTGTGGTTCGGTCACTATCCATTGCATCCTCCACGACGCCGGGCCACATCCCAACGCGGTTGCGGCCTCCAACTACCCTTTCAGTTTCCGCAAGCCCGCCCGTCCGGGCAACACCCCGATAGTCTCGGAGATGTCCGGGACAGCCAGCGAAAAAGTCGCACCATTGCGTCCACTTCGCAGGACCAATGGCATGGACGTACGCCGGTCGCACCGAGGCAGCCGGATGGCTTGTCTAGAGCGAACAGTTCAGAGGGCGACCTTCGCCGCCATGAGCGGTCCAGAAGTTGATTGGGAAATACCCCCACTATCTGAGACAAGCGGGCCTGACGCCCTCCGATTGGCCCATCCACTCGCGACGCTTCCTTGACGAGTCCGGTGACCTCGTCATGCTCAACCGGCTGCTCGGACAGCGCCGGTTGGAGACGACGGCGATCTATACCCAGCCGTCGCTGGAAGAGATGGCGGAGTCGTTGGAACGGAGTGGGGGGGACGAAATGCCGCCTCGCAAGACCCTACGGACCAACTTCATCCGCCCCTCGATGTTTTGCCACTCTACAAACGCCCCCTCAGCTACGTCGACGTCCGAAACCAGCAGACTCAAACGAGTTATCGAGTTACTAAGGGGCGACCATATACCAGCAACGAACTCAAAATGACTCCAACAAGGGTTGGGGGGAGTGTCGAATCAGTATCACCGAGAATCAGCACCAAAGATACGTACCACAACGCAATGGCTAGTGCGTGTGCTGGCCATTGCAATCGGCCCAAAAGGAAGGGGCCGTTGGGCAACTAAGGCGACTAGGCTCGCCAGCGCCGCTGCGATGAAGACATCTGCAAAGAGCATCTCGAGCCTACTAACTGTGAGAACCTCAACAGATAGCCAAGCTAGGGCACTGACCAAGACCATGACACCCGCATACCAAGCGACCTCTAATGCTACATGCTTCACAACGCATTACCTCGAAGATGACAAACTCGCCAAGCCGCGCCGCTGGTTTCAGAGTAATCCAACAAGATCCATTCCATTCCGGTTCTATCTCACCGATGGAATCGTTGGAACCAGACTTGGATCGAAGCTGGTAAGAGAAGAAGCATCTGTCGCACTTGGTCCACCAAGCCCAGGCTGCGTAGCTGAAGGCTCGCCGCCATATAGTGGTCCACCCTCACCGAATATCGCACAGGCCGCATCTCTGCCATACTTATCTCCACCCACCTGCCTCCAGAGTATGTTGCCGAAATCTGCAAGTTGACTGAAAAGTACTGCGGTAAGCAATAGTAGGACTCCGGCCAAGAGCAGTGCGCCAGCAGTGGGCTTCGATATATGGTCATCGCCTCCGGTCCAGACAAAGATACTGAGTAAGGCCAAATTGGGGATGGCCGGTACGCCTAACCTGCAGCCTAGCGCCGCGATTCCGTCCGGAGCCCCCTTATTGTCAATTTGCGTCGTATACAGCGACGCCAGTGTGACATACAACCTGCTAAACTAAGTCGCACTCTCAGATAACGTAGCCCTCTCCATCGTAGGCCCCAACGAAGAGCGCGCTGGCCTCAGCAGCCAGGTTTTCGATATCTTGAGGTGACAGTTGACCTGACGAATTCGATAGCCGGTCTTGCGGCATACGCGTAAGGACTCCGCCGAACTGCCATATCGTGAACATAGCTGATTCCACGGCATGCACGATACGCGGTAGATCTCCAGCATCTCGATGAGTCAACAAGAAGTAGCGCTCTCGCCCACAATGGAGATAAGCGAGCTCGGGCTCCAGCGGAGATACGCTGCCACCGTCAACTGTCAACGTTTCCTGCATCAAGCAAACATGAGATTCCTTCTCCAGGTGCCTCGAAATCACGCTGACCAGATCGTCTATCAAGTCGGGTCCCCGGATCTCGTCAAGGTACATCAGGATCGACTCTCGGAAGCGGGTCAGATCAACTTCTCCGGACGATAGCGAGGCCGGTACGCGTGTCGAGATCACCCCTGGCCGATGCTCGAACACCTCGAGCACCTTCGTTAGGAGTGCAGAACAGTTCTGAAGATACTGCTCGATATGGGCGGCAGCCTCATCTCCCAATTCGACGCTCACGTTACGGCTTTCCAAAGAGGTCACCTACGTTTCGGTCATTATTTCGGTTTTGCAGTACCGTCTGGATAAAGTTCGATCTGTTTTGGTCGCTTGAGCTTCCGATTCCAGTCCCAGTGTGCTCCCTTTGGTGGTGCGTGATCAAGATCCGGAGATAACGACTCATTCCCATCGGGCGAAACCCACCCGCCAGGATCGATCCCTGGCACTGAGCCTTCGGGTCTCCAAGTCCAATCAGGAAAAGGTGGGACCGTTGGATCCCATCGATCCGGGTTCGCTGGCCAATCGAAGCCAGGCGGCGGTGTAATCGTACTCCCATCGGACGAGCCATCAGTAGGAGAAATGGTGGGCCCGTCAAGCGGCGTGTTTCCGAGGGCGGGCGGAATGGCGGGTGTGAGACTCGGGGGCCATGAGGGCAACGAAGGTAGCGACCAATCCGACGGTTTCCCAAACGGTGGATTGGATGGGCTCGGGCTGTAACCTCCTGGCAACGCCACGTTGTCGATCGGCGGACAGATGACTTGAGTCAGGCACAGGTAGACGATGATGAACACGATAATGACGAACAGCGCCAGAACGGCAAGCCCTCCGGCCCCGGAACCCGCCAATATACCACCGATGATGGCAGCGAAATGTCCGGTCGGATCGGTCCAGGTGGCCGGGTTGTTGGCGGTATAGCTGTAGCGGTTGTAGCCCTGCGTCCCCGGCGCGTTCGGCTGCACCGTGTCGGCGCTCAGGAAGCGGCCAGTCACCGGCGCGAAGTAGCGTGCCCGCAGGTACTGGTTACCGGTGACCACGTCATGCTGCTCACCAGCGAATCCAAAGAGGCTCGCTGCCCCTGTCTGGCCCCGGCTCGTCCCAAAAACGCTGTAGGCGGCCGTACCGATGAGATTCTCGTTCGGATCGGCCAACCCACGAACGGAACCCAAACCGTCGGTAAGGTGGTAGGTCGTGACGTTGTTACCATCGGTTTCGCTCAGGAGTCCCTGCTCGTGGAGATAGGCTCGCGACCCATCGTCTATCAGATACTCGACCGGTCCCTCACGATCCCACAGGTACGGGCTCGTAACCCCACCGGTCGTTGAGCTCGTTCGCGCACCATCACCGTCGTAGGTATAGCTCTCGGTCGTACCGCCGACGGTGGCGCTCGTCAGCTGATTGGCCCAGTCCCAGGAGAAACTATCCGCACCCGCGGCCGTCATGTTGCCAGCGGCATCGTGGGTGTACGAGATCGTCCCGTCGGAGGTCAGCTGCCCCGCCGGGTCGTAGCTGTAGGTCGCGACGGGGTTGCCATTGAAGGTATGCGTCAGCCGGTTGCCGGCAGCGTCATAGGCAAACGCTTCTGTGTCATTGTTTGGATAGGTAACGTTCGTCAGCCGGTTGAGCGCGTCAAGCGTGTAGCTCTCTGTCCCGGCCGCCGTCGTCATCGATGTCCGATTACCCTCGGCATCGTAGGTATAGCTGTAACTCTGCAGCGTGCACTGACATCCGACGCCCGAGTGATCGATCGCCGTGATCTGACCGGCGGCATCATAGCTGTAGGTGCTCGTGACACCATTCTGCCGCGTGATGGACGTCCGCCGTCCATCGACGTCGTACCCGAAGACAATAGTCTGGCTCAACCAGTCGACGATCGAACTGGTCTGGCCGGCCGCGTCCTATGCATAGGTATAGGTGCGGCTGCCCGGCAACGTCATCGTCGCGCACTGGCCGGCCGCATCGTAGGTGTAGCTCACCGTTCCGTTCGGAGCAGCCACCGATGTGATCTGTCCGGCTGCGTTATAGGACCACGTCGTCTGTCCGGTGCTATCGGTCATCGACGTTCGGCGGTTGTTAGCGTCATAGGCCGTGTTGATCGAGCCGCCCGGATAGGTCGTCGAGGTGCGGTTGCCGTTGGCGTCGTAGCCATAGCCGACGCTCACCGATCGCGGGCCAGTCATGTTGGTCGGCATGCCAGCAAGGTTGTAGGTGTACGACGTCGTGCGATTGAGCGAATCGGTCTGTGTCAGCAGGTTGCCGATTGCATCGTAGGTGTAGGTCGTCGTCTGGTTGTTCGGGTTGGTCAGACTCGTGCGCTGCCCGGCAGCGTCGTAGCCGAAACTCACCACGCCACTAAGCGCGTCCGTCATCGCCGTCATCCGGCCTGCGTCGTCATAGGTATAGCTGGTCGTGTTATTGCGCCGATCGGTTACGCTCGTGCGGCGACCAATATCGTCGTAGGCGTAGCTAGTCGTGTTGTTGAGCGGGTCCACGATCGTCAATACCAGACCGCGCGGATCGTAGGTATACGCCGTTGTGGCGCCCGAGGGGCGCACGACCTGGCTGATACGGCCGTTCGGGTCATAGCTCGTCGTCGTGGTGTTGTTGAGTGGATCGGTCGTCGATGTGCGCTGTCCCAGGCCATCGTAGCCGAACGTCCAACTGTTGTTGAGCGGGTTGGTCAGGCCGGTCCGTCGACCGGCATCGTCGTAGATGTAGCTGGTCGTGTTGTTGAGCGGATCAGTCACTGAGGTCAGTTGCCCGACCGCGTCATACCCATAGTTGGTCGTGTTGTTGAGCGGATCGGTCACAGATACCCTTCGCCCGGCCGCGTCATAGATATACGTCGTCGTGTTGTTCCGAGCATCGGTGACGGTGAGCAAGCGATTATTCGCATCATAGGTGTAGCTGGTCGTGTTGTTCAGCGGGTCGGACCGTTTTTGCAACGGGGTTGTGTGGGCCAAGATAGATTCTTCGGTCGGAGGGAGATATTACCGGGATATGTCGCTCGCTATGCCGGATAACTCAGTCAAAGCCATGGTCGTGAGTACCAATTAGACATCGTATCTTGCAACTCATTCACATGTCTGGGTGCTTCAACCCAGTACATAAATTCTTTCGACGTATCACGCTTCGTACGAAACTCCACGATGTATCCTAGCTCCAACTCCTTCCAGTATGTAGGCTTCCATGGACGCTCGACGCGCCACTGCTCCGTCCCGGGCAGGATCAAATCACCCCAGGTCAGGTAAGGCCAAGCCTGAAGAACTTCGAGTGCGAGACCACGATCACGTGTCTCAATCCCAGATTCGCTCAAATCCGCGTCCGTCCAACGACTAACGTAGTTCTCCCACCTCGGATTCGTGAGTGATTCCCATCGTCTCCCACCTCGTACCGTCAAGCCAAAATATCCACTATATGGCCCGAAACCGTCACGATACTCAAATAGGCTTTCAACGACCTGTCGAGTAGTGCCTGACGACCGAAGGTTCCCGTCGTTTCGGACCAGTTCCAGATCTCCACGACGTGTTAAGTCCACAAAGCTATCGACGAGTTCTGACACCGTGAAACCGGGATCCACAAGATTGAAGATTTCACCACGGTTCTCATACGCCAACCACACGACAGGTGCTCGTGCCTCGACCACCGATGTCATGATCCAGATCTTGCTGCTTTCGAGCGATACATCCATAACGTCCCCAGACTACTAGTACGGATCAACGAGGTAGTCAGGCACATCATATCGCCGATTGACAATCGCGCATCGCGACTCAAGCATTGCCTGCCCTCTGGCATCGCTGCAACAGGGACATGAAACTATTGAAGCTAGTTGGTTCCCTCCAACCCGTACGTTAGTATGTCTCCCAGGCGGAAACGACCAACCGCCGACAGGGCATGGACCACCGGTAGCAGGAGCACCTCGTGAATGAAAACGTGCGCCACCTTCACCTGATTCTAACTTGATCTGATCGAGGGCATCTTCCTCACTCCTATATCGATAGGAACTAGGGAGGTCATTGCATCGGATGGTATTCGGAAAGTCTTGCGCACATGTTGAACGCTTCTGACTCTCATCCGGATTAGGAGCAACGGGACCTGGTTTGGGGTCTTCATGAGGTCTTGGATCCGGTGCCGGATCTTCTTGAGTCACATCGCGTGGGATTGTTCGCTTCTCAACTTCAGGCTGCGTTACGGACATGTAGCAGGCATGCCCAAAGGCTCCAAGAGCTCAGGCAGCCACGATCAAAGCGATGATAATGATCGCTACGAGCACAACAATACATCCCGTTGCACACGCTGCTGCGAGGAAGAACTCCGCGATCGCTATCGCAATGGGGAACCAGAATGGAGAGAGTCTCAGGGCCGTTGTGGCGGTAGTCGCATTGTGCCCCGTCGGATCGATCCAGGTCGTCGGATTGTTGGCGACATAGGCATAGCGGTTATATCCCTGCGTCCCCGGCGCGTTCGGTTGGACTGTGTCCGCGGCACTAAACCGTCCAATGTCCGGCACCAGATAGCGTGCCCGGAGATAGATCTGACTGGTCACTGCATCATGTTGCTCACCCGTGAAACCGAAGATGCTCGTCGCGCCGGTCTGACTTGAGATCGACCCGAAGACGCTGTAGTCTGCTGTCCCAACCAGGTTCTCATTCGGATCGGTCAATCCACGTACTGAGCCCAGCCCGTCGAGCAGCGGATAGGTGACGGTATTGCCGCTATCGATCTCCGCCATGAATCCATCGACATTGATGTAGGCGTTGGCGCCGTCATCGACCAGCAACTCGACATCTCCGAGGCGATCCCAAACATACGGAGTCGTCACCCCACCGACGGTAGAGCTGACCCGTACGCCATCACCGTCGTAGGCATAACTCTCGGTCGTGCCATTGACCGTGGCGCTGCTCAGCCGGCTCGCCCAGTCCCAGGTGTATGTATTGGCACCAGCGGTCGTCAGATTACCTGCCGCATCATAGCTATAGGAGATCGACCCGTCCGACAGAAGCTGGTCGGCAGCGTTGTAGGAATAGGTCGCAATCTGATTGCCATTGAGCGTCGTCGTCAACCGATTGCCATTGGCGTCGTAGGTGTAGTCGACCGTATCGTTATTCGGATACACCACCTGGGTCAGCCGGTTGAGAGCGTCGAGCGTGTAGCTCTCCGTGCCGGCGGCGGTCGTCACCGAGGTGCGATTGCCTTCGGCATCGTAGGTAGAAGTGAAACTCTGGAGCGTACACTGGCAGTTAATCCCACTGTGGTCGATGAGCGTGACCCGACCAGCGGCGTCGTAGCTGTAGTTGCTGGTTACCCCGTTCGGACGCGTGATCGATGTCCGCTGTCCATCGACGTCATAGCCGAAGGAGATCGTGTTGCTCAGCCAGTCGGTGACCGAGCTGGTGCGGCCAGCGCCATCATAGGCGTAGGCCAAGGTCCGGCTGCCCGGCAAGGTCATCGTCGCGCGCTGACCAGCGGCGTTGTAGCCGTAGCCAACCGTGCCATTCGCCGCGGCAACACTCGTCACTTGGCCGTTTGCGTCGTAGCTCCAGGTCGTCGTGCCGGTCGAGTCGAGCATCGAGGTCCGGCGATTGAGCGCATCATAGCTGTGCGAGATCGAACCACCAGGATAGGTTACGCCTGTCAGATTACTATTGGCGTCGTAGCTGTAACTCACGGTCGTGTTGCGCGGATCGGTGCTGCTCACCAAGCGACCGAGCAGGTCGTAGCTGAACGTCGATGTCTGACTGAGCGGATTGGTTTCCGTCAGTCGATTCCCAAGATCGTCGTAGGTATAGGTCCAGGTGTTGCTATTTGGATTCGTGACGCTCGTCATCTGCCCAGCAGCGTCAAAGCCGAACGTCACCACGCCACTGAGGGCATCGGTCATCGTCGTGATCCGTCCAGCGGCGTCAAAGCCGTAGCTCGTCGTGTTGTTGCGCCGGTCGGTCATCGAGACACGCTGGCCAGTGGCGTCGTACGTGAACGTCCGTGTATTGTTCAGCGGATCAGTGATGCTTGTGAGCAGTCCGCGCGGATCATAGCCATAGCTCACCGTGCTGAGCGATGGTCGCGCGATCTGGGTTCGCTGACCAGCGGCATCATAGGTATAGGAGGTCGTGTTGTTCAGCGGATCGGTGAAGGATGTCAGCTGTCCAACGGCATCATAGCTCCGCGTCACGGTCCTATTAAGCGGATCCGTACTCGTCACCGACCGTCCCACAGCATCGTAGGTCGTCGTCCAGGTGTTGTTGAGCGCATCAGTTTGACTAATGCGACGTCCAGCCGCGTCGTAGACGATGGTCTGGGTGTTGTTCAGCGGATCGGTAATGGACGTCAGCCGCCCGGCGGCATCGTACCCGTAGCTGGTCGTGTGGTTGCGTGGATCCGTGACAGAGGTTCGACGATTGTTCGCGTCATAGGCGATCGATGTCACGTTGCTCAGCGGGTCGGTAATCGAGGTCAGATTTCCGTTGGCGTCGTAGCTGTAGCTCCAGACACCGAGGTTCGGCAGCGTCCGGCTCGTCAAACGTCCGCTATCGTCGTAGCCATAGCTCGTCGTCCGGCCCAGGGGGTCAGTCTCGCTTGCCAGCTTGCCGTTCGCGTCATAGGCATAGGTGGTCGTGTTGTTGAACGGATCGGTGATCGAGATGACGCGGTTGTTCTCATCGTAGGTGTAGCTCGTGGTTTCGTTCAGGGCATTCGTGATGGCGATTGCGTTGCCGTTGGCGTCGTAGCTGTAGGTGGTGGTGAAACCGGCTTCGTCCGTGCGTGAGGTCACCCAGCCGTTGCTGTCATAGGTCCAGCTGACGGTGTTCCCGAGCTCGTCTTTCCGCTCCAGGAGATCGCCCCAGAGGCTGTAGCTGTAGTTGACATCATGGCCGAGCGCATTGGTCTCTTTGACGAGCCAGCCCGCCCAGTTATAGGTATAGGTGGTCGTGTTGTTGAGCGGGTCCGTCTTCGTGAGCATGCGTCCGCGGTTGTCGTACGTGTAGGTCCAGGTGTTGTTCAGCGGGTCTGTCTCGGTCAGGACGTTGCCGGACGCATCGTAGGTATAGGTCGTTGTGTTGTTGAGCGGGTCCGTCTCGGTCAGGGCGTTCCCGTTGACATCGTAGGTGAAGGTCCAGGTATTGTTGAGCGGGTTGGTGCGTGTGGTGACATTACCGTTGGCGTCATAGGCATAGGTCGTCACATTTCCCCGTGCATCGGTGATCGTCGTCGGGAGATGCTCGGCGTTATAGACGATCTGCAGGTCGTTCCCGAGCGGATCTTCGAGCGATGTCAGGTCGCCGCCGGTGCTATAGGTGAAGTTCCATTGGTAGAGCGCCGGATCGATGACCCGGATGAGATTCCCCTCACCGTCATAGGTCCGAGAGATCGTGTGTCCAAGCGGGTCGACGAGGTCGGTCGTGCGCTGGTGCTGATCAAAGTAGTAGGTCGCGGTGTTGTTCTCCGGATCGGTCACTTCCGTCGCCCCGGCACCCGGCGTGTCATAGTCCAGTGCGAGGACATTCTGGTCGGCGTCTTTCTGCTGGACGACCCGGTGCCAGTCGTCGAAGACATTCTCGAAGAGCGGATTGCCCAGCGGGTTGATCGCCTTGGTCAGCCGGTGTCGACTGTACTGGTAGTCGCGTTCGCCAAGGTCGGGCGCGGTGACGGTGATCAGGTCCACATTGACGTCGTAGGTGTAGGTCCAGACATCGCTCTCGGGGTCGGTCACCGTGCTCAGCCGGCCACTGCCGTCATAGCTCAAGGAGATAATCTGGTTGCCGAGCCCGGTGATCGTCGTCAGCTGCCCACTGCCGTTGTAGCTCAGCGTGATCTGGTTGCCATTCAGATCGGTAATCGTCTGCAACACACCGTTCGCATCAAAGTCGTAGATGAGATTTGTGGACGTCGTATAAGTGTAGGTGTCGTCCTGATTCTTGACGAGCTCATCATGCACGCGGGCGTCGGCAGGCAGGAAGAGCCCATTGCCGTTCTGCTCATCGAAGAAGACTTCCCGGCCGCTGCCGTAGATGACCCCGGCGTCATCGTCTGCTGTCACGACGAGCCGAATATCATAGGTATGGCGCCAGCGGAATCCCATGGCGCCGTAGTGGTCGCTATGGCCCGCGTAGTAGCGGGTGAAACTCAACGGCAGACGGCCATCGGTACGGATATCCGTCTCCTGGTAACCGAAGCTGCCGGTGCTGGTGTCAATGTTGTAGCCAACCTGCTCGCTGAAGGGTTCACTCAGCTGCACCCGGGCAATGTTGTCGGCAATCGCATAGAACTTGCCGCCATCGTCAAGCAGCTCGACCGTGAAGTGGCCATCTGCCCCCATGAAATCAGCCAGCCAGAAGTAATCCACCGTGTAGCCCGTCGGCGTGTTGCTGGCAACCTGATGGACCACCCAGCTCTGGCTCGTCCCTTCCTCGTGCCAGCTCACCCGCAACAACGCGCCCGTCCGGTAGCCGATGTCGTAGGCCACCGCGTAGTAGCGTTGCTCCACCGCCGGACTGTCGATGATCCCGGTTGAGATCAGGCTCGACTCCAGCACGAAGTTCCCACTGCCATTGCCGCCGCTCACTCCGGTCACATAGCTGCCGCCACTGTCCTCGCCAACCGCGATCGCGTCCAGCGTCCCCTGCGTCCAGCCCGGCAACAGCGATCCGCCCAGCCCCACCAGGTCGTACTCGCCCCAACCAAAATGCTGCTCGATCTTCAGTTTCACTGACTCGCCGGCCCAACCATCGACTGCCGCGGTGAAGGTCTGCCAGTTGACCTGATCGCTGGTCCCGACTATCCCATCCAGATCCAGGTTGGTCGCCTGGCTGTAGTTGCTCCCAGACAGCAGGTACACCCGGAACTGGCTGGCGGCGCTGCCCGCCCGGTAGCGCAGCGTCACCTGCTGGATTGCGGCGTCCAGGGTGAAGGGCGCGCTGGTCAGCGTCCCCTGCGCCAGCCGGGCATGATGCTCGCCGCCAGCATCGACCCGCGCGATCTGGGCGCCACCACCCAGCTCCCACTCCGCCAGCTCGATCGCCTGCAGGCCAAGGTTGTCCACCCCGATCGTCGCGTACTGCCCGGTTACTCGCAGCTTGACCGCCTGCCCCTGCCAGTCGGCCAGCATATACAAGACCGTCGTCCAGCTGTCGGCCACCGTCCCGCTGGCCACCGTCGTCGCCGTCTGGTAGCTCGCCCCGCTGAGCACTTCGACCTTGTACTGGTCGCCGAAGGCGGTCCGGCCCATCAGATCGACGGAGCCCTGCTGGGCGTCGCTGGCCACCGTGAAGGCGCTCGTCGTCAGCGTCGCCCCCAGCGGCAAGGTGGCGAAGGTGGCGCCGCCCTCCTCGAGACGCCCAGCTCCACCAGTGAGCGTCATCGCTGGCAGCAGCTCGACCATCTCGACGGCGTCGATCCCGATATCCCCGAAGTAGCGCCAGAACTTCAGCTTGATCGTCTGTCCCAGCCAGGCGCTGGCGTTCACCGTGACCGGCTCCCATGCGGCACAACTGAAACAGTTCTTGCTCAACACCTCGGTCTGGGTGCTGTAGCCCGTACCGCTGAGGACGTAGACCTTGACCCAGCTGTAGTTGTTGGTCGTCAGCCAGCCAGCATCGAAGCGGAAGACCTGGGTCGCGCTGTCGACGGTGAAGGCGTCGCTGATCAGGGTGGCGTTGCCGCCACTGAGCTTGGCGTAATAGCCATGTGGCGTATCGCTCTCAATCACCACCGAGCCACTCGTGGCCCAGCCGCTCAGGTCGCCGCTCTCGAAATCGTTGTTGGTAGGTGGTGTGCCGACACTCGACGGAGCGGCTTCGAGGTCGTGGTTCGCCGGTGGCGTGCCGGTGGTGGTTGGGCTGCTCTCAAAGCTGTGGTTGGCGGGCGGCGTGCCGAGCGGCTGCGAAACGCCATCGAGGACGTGGTTGCGGGGGTAGGGCGGGTTGGCGCCGGAGAGGGACGGCGTCTGGCTCAGGCTGCGCAGCTCGTCCTCGTCGGGTGGCGCGCCGCTGCGTGGCGACTCGTCGTCGCTGGCCACCTGGCCGGCTTGGAGGGCGCCGAGACGGAGGAAGCTCTCGTTGGCGTGCTCGGCGGAGACAATGTAGGGCGTGCCGGGGAGCAGGATGACCAGGGCGAGGAGGATGGCCCGTAGGGTCGAGCGCCGCCACGGATTGAACGCAGACATGGTTACCCCAATCACCCTTCCCCAAAGGGGACACACTTCGTCTGGAGTCGTGTCGTTGCCTGGTGTCCGTGCACAGCCTACGCCCCCCCCCTGACTGGTTGTCAAGGGGTAATCCGGGATTGCAGGGGGTTTCAGACGTTCGCTAGCGCAGATCCCGCATCGCGGGGCGGAACAGCAAGGTCACAATGCCCATCGCGACCACCGCCGCGCCGAAGAGACCGATCGCAAATGGCACCGAAAACAGCTCCGCAAGACTGCCAATCGCCAGGAAGCCGATCGTTCGCAACGCGTTGATCATCGACTGCGCCGCGATCACTCGCCCCCGGTAGCGATCTTCCGCGAACGTCTGCACCAGGGTGTCGTTCTGGACGACATAGAGCGTCTGGAAGAATCCGGTCAGCACCAGCGCAACGACAACGACGGCAAAGGACGAACTGACGGCGATCAGCATCATCCCGGCGCCCCAGCCAACCATGCCACCCCAGATCACCAGCCCGCGCGGCACACGACCGGCGATCGCCGCGCCGGTGAATGTGCCAGCGAGGGAACCCGCCCCGCCGACGCCATAGAGCAGGCCGAGCATCCCGGCGCCACCACCCAGCACATCGAGCGCCAGCGACGGCAACAGGGCGATGTAGGCCATGCCGAAGGCGAAGGGCACGATGTCGTTCACCAGCGAGGCCCGCAGCATCGCGTTGCGGCGCATGTAGCCGAGCGCTTCGCGCAGATCTGCGAAGAACTTCGCCGGGCCGCGAGCCGGCGCGCCTCCGGCTGGCGCGACTGTCAACGCCGCCGCGAGGGGAATGCTCAGGATGATGAAGACGGCCGGGAGATAGAGTCCAACCCCGCTCGCCAGCACGAAGCCGATGCCGAATGCGCTGATCGCGAAACCTGCCAGCGCTGGCGCGGCGATCCGGGAGGTATTCATCAGCATCGAATTGGTGGCGATCGCGCTCTGCAACGCCCTGCGGGGAATCAGTCCCGGCAACAACGCCGAGCTAGCCGGAAAGGTGAAGGCCATGGCGATGCCCATGATCACGACCATCACCCCGATCAACGGGACGGTCAACGCGCCGAGGAACTGGAGGATCGTAAGGATGAGAAATCCCGCCGACTGGACGGTGAAGATCAAAGCCAGGATGCGCCTGCGCTCGAACGCGTCGACGACCACCCCAACGAGTGGCGCGAGGACGAGTGCCGGCGCCATCTGCATGAACGAAAACAGCCCGAGAAGAAAATTACTCGCGGTCTGTTCGAAGACGATGAAGCCGAAGACGGTCATCTGCAAGGCTCGCCCGGCACTGGTCAGGGCGCTCGCGCCGAAGTAACGGCGATATGCCCGGGACTTCAGCGCCTCGAATGCCCCCGGTCGCGGCTCCTCAGCCACCCAACTGGGCCATGCGCCGGTGGACCTCGTAGAGCAGGATCCCCGCCGCCACGGCGACATTCAGTGATGTGCCCGAGCCGCCCATCGAAATCCTGACCTGCCCGTCGCAGCGTTCGAGCGTCTCCCGGTCGAGCCCGGTCGCCTCATTGCCAACCATCAGCACGACCGGAACCGGGATCGGCGCGTCCTGTAACTCGACCTTCGCGGAAGCCGTCGACCCCAGCACCGCCGCGCCATGGTGTTGCGCCCAGTAGAACAACTCGTTGAGGGTCGGCGTGGTCAGGATCGGGACATGGAAGACCGACCCCAGGCTGGCTCTGAGCGCCGCCGGATGGCCCGGGTCCGTCCCGCGATGGACGACCACGCCAGCGACGCCGAACGCGTCCGCCGCCCGGATGATCGTTCCCAGGTTGCCGGGATCGCGGACATCATCCGTTGCGATGTAGACGCCCCCGGCATCGATCCCAACGTTGCGCAGGTCTTCGGGCGCCCAGCGCACCGTCGCCGCCAGGCCAACCGGATTATCGCGGCTCGACAGGCGTTCGAACTCGGCCGGGCTGAGTTGGGCGACCTCGACGCCCTGCTGGCCCGCGGCATCGATGAATTGCCAGGCGAGCTCGCTGCGCAGCCGCGTCGGGTCGACGAGGATCGCTTCCAGGCTGTGCCCGCCCTCAAAGGCGTCGATGACCTGCCGGATGCCCTCGACAAACACGACCCCCTCGTCCGCCCGTGTTTTGCGATCGTTGAGCGCCCGCACTCGTCTTGCCCAGTTCCGTTGTCCCCCGCCGGTCATCTCGATCCTCCTTCGTAGAGCCCGGTGATGCTAGCATCAGTCGCACGATCCCGGCGGAACGACTGGAGCCGGTATGACGACCGATCAACCCGAAATGGACGAGCGCCCTTCCGACCCCTGGCTCCAGGAGCATGCCGACATCTTGCAGCCTGGTTGCACCGTCCTTGAGCTTGGTTGCGGCAGTGGCGAAGACACCCGGGAGTTGATCGAAATGGGATTGAACGTCGTCGCGTTGGACCAGTCACTCAATCAGCTTCGCCGAACCCGGCGACGAGCGCCGGAAGCGCGATTGGTACGATGCGACATGAGAACCGGGCTGCCATTCGCGGACGGGTCGTTCGATCTGGTCGTTTCGAGTCTCGCGATCCACTACTTCGACTGGACAACAACGCGCCGGATTGTCGGGGAGGTCGCGCGCGTGCTACGAGCTGGGGGTTGGTTCCTCTGCCGGGTGAACCGGGTTGGCGATGCACATTTCGACTATGGCCGGGGCCCGGAAATCGAGCCCGAGTTCTTCGAAGTGCGGCCCGGCCATCAGAAACGGTTCTTCAGTGAAGCATCCCTGCGCATGGCAATCGAGCCTGCCCTGTGCGTTGATAGCATTGTTCCGAGAATCAGCACCCGCTGGGGGAAGGACAAGCAGACACTCGTGGCCAGAGCCTGGAAACAACGATGACCAACCACTACCAACGGCTGGATCGCCGCGCAATGCGCAAGATCGATCCGGAGCGGGCGCATGCGCTCGCCCTGCGCGCGCTCGCCACGGCCGGCAAAACACCGGGCGGACTCCGGGCCCTGGCGCGCTTCGCGCCGGAACAGGATGAACGCCTGAGACAGCGTATCTGGGGGTTGCCGTTCGCGAACCCGCTCGGAGTTGCCGCGGGCATGGACAAGAACGGCGTCGCCGTCGAATCGCTGATCGCTCTGGGGTTCGGCCACGTCGAGGTGGGCACCGTAACCCTGCGACCGCAACCCGGCAACGACTCCCCACGACTTTGGCGCGTGCCTGAGGAGCGCGCGGTCATCAACGCGCTGGGCTTCCCCAGTGATGGCGCGGCCGCAGTCCGCAACCGGCTGATCAAGCTCCGCCCGGCTGGTGTCATCGGGATCAATATCGGGAAGAACCGGGATATCCCATCCGCGGATGCCGCCGAAGCCTACGCCGACCTCGTCAGGGCCGCCGGTGATGCCGGGATGTACATCGCGGTCAACGTCTCGTCACCCAATACGCCGGGGCTGCGTTCGCTCCAGATGGCGAACGAACTCGGCGCGATCCTCGAAGCCGTCACCTCCGCGAACCAGGAAGTCGCCATCGTTCGCCAGCAACTGCCCCGGCCGGTGCTGGTCAAAATCGCGCCGGATCTTGAGACGGAGGAAATCGAGTCGATTGCCGGGGCGGCGGAAGCTGGCGGCGCGGACGGGATCATCGCGACCAACACGACAATCAGCCGGCAGGGCATCCCGGAGAAATACGCGAATCTACCGGGCGGCCTTAGCGGACCTCCATTGAAAGAGCGCGCCAACAGCGTCGTCCGAACGCTCCACGGCATGGTAGGTGGACGGCTGCCGATCATCGGCGCTGGCGGGATCTCCAACGCCGAAGACGTGATCGAGAGAATGCGATCCGGCGCGAGCCTCGTCCAGCTCTACACCGCCTTCATCTACGACGGACCGGCGCTTCCCGGCATGATCCTCCGCGACCTGTCCACGTTCATGGACCGTGAAGGTCTACGTGACATTTCCCAGATCATCGGCCAGGGTTGAGCATTCGGAAGCGAACCCGAACACGCGTCCCCGAGATCGGGAACAGGCCGTCGTATCCTGCTGAGCGCGCCGTCCTTCGATCACGCTAGCTGCTGGCGGCGGCCTCCTCGATCATCCGGAACAGGTCATCGTAGGTCTCGATGCCGGTAACGAGTTCACCGTTAATCAGGATGGCCGGGGTTCCCTTCACGCCGAGAACAGTGCCTTCTTCTTTCGACCTGTTTACCGCTTCGAGATGGGTGTGATTGTCCAGGCAGGCGCCGAAAACCGCCATATCCAGTTCCAGCTGTTCGGCGAAGAGATCGAACGAGGGACGACTGAGCCCCGGCAGCGCCGGATTGTCAACGTTGAAGTACATCAGGTCATGGTACTCCCAGAATTTGCCCTGATCCCCAGCGCAACTAAGCGCCTCGGCAGCCATCACCGAGCCGTCGCCCAGGAAAGCGTAGTCACGATACTCGAAGGTCGCGATACCGGTCGCCACAAACTGCTCTTCAATAACTGGTTCGACCACACGGGCGAACTGCTGGCAGCCCGGTCATTTGAAATCTCCGTATTCGACGATCGCCACCGAAGCGTCCGGATCACCAAGCACCCTGCCGTTCTGCGGGATGTCCGGATCCCTGGGCGGGGGGATGACCAGGGCAGCGGCGAGGGAAGTGGCACTGGTCGCTGCTGGTGAGGATGGGGGCGTAGGCGTCTCCGCCTCCGTCGGGGATGATCCCGCAGGAGTCGATGTCGCCACGGTCACCGCCTGACCAGCCGCCGATTCATTGGAGGTTGCGCTAGATTCGCTGTCATCATCGTCGCCACCACAGGCCACAATGAGCAGCGAACCGAGAATGAAGAACGTGAACAAGAGCGTCAATCGACGCATTATGAATCCTCCAGTCTGCTCGTTAGCGCGAGATCGTCCGACCTCTGCGCCCGTAATTAGTATCTGCCAGCCAGGGATTCTCACCATCAAACCGGGATACGGAGAAAGGCGAGAGGTCGGCGGTTTGCGGTTCTCCCTGGACGATCCACTCCGCCAGGCACTTGCCGATCGCTGGCGCGGTCTTGAATGAACTCCCCGAGTCGCCAACCATGATGTAGAGCCCCGGGACGGACTCAGGCTGGTCAATGACCGGACGGTGATCGGGGCTCATGGAATAGAGTCCCGCCCAACCTCCGCGCATGATCGCCTCGCGGTAGATTGGGAAGCGGTTGCTCAACGACCGGCGGGCAACATCGACATAGGCGTTGTCGATCGTCTGATCGAATTCATCAGGGTTTCCGCGAAGCGAGCCGGATTCGGCCCCGATCAAGGTCAGCCCGCCACCGTCGGCGCGCATCCAGGCGTCATTGATCGCATCGATCACGACCGGCTGTGAACCCCGAAAACCCGGCGGCTGGCGGAAGAGCGCAACTTTCGTGCGCTGGGGATACAACCCCAGATTCAGACCGAGCGGATCAAGCAGGCGACTGGCCCCTATGCCGGGCGCTGCAACGACTGTCCCGGTGGCAATGCGCCCGTCGGTCGTCTCCACTCCAGCCACGCTCCCATTCTCGATGAGAATTGATCGAGCGCCGCAGTTCGTCCTGATCTCGACACCCAATCGAGTCGCCGCCTCCGCGAAGGCGGCAGTGGTTGCGTTCGGGTCGGCCCAGCCGCTTTCTGGCTCGTAGGCGGCCGCACCGATGTCATCGATGTACATCTCAGGAAACAGATCCTGCAGATAAGCGGTTGAAACGATCCGGGTGTTGATCCCGATCTCCTGTTGTTCGCGAACATTCGCGGCGAGGTCTTCTTCGAAACCTGGAGCGACGACCTCGACGAAGCCCGGCGATTCCCAGCCACAGTCCCCGCCAACCTCATCCGCCCAGTTCTGGAAGATCTTCAGGCTTTCGTAAGCCAGCTTCGATTCGTATGGGTTGGTGTAATGCATCCTGACCAGCGCGCCGGACTTGCCGGACGCCCCTGAGCCGAGTTGTCCTTGCTCGACCAGGATGATCTTGCCGGCTCCAAGGCGGGCGAGGTTGAATGCCGTGCTGACACCATTCACCCCGCCACCAATGACGACGACATCCGCTGTAGTCATCTCCCCCTCCTCCACAAACACTCGACGCATCATACCGAAGCTGTGCCAACGAACCCACTTCGAACGCACAAAGCCGGAGCGCCAGCCTTGCGGCCAGCGCTCCGGAAAGGGGTGGGTGGGAAAGGAGTAATGATCGAGT
Source organism: uncultured Chloroflexia bacterium (assembly GCA_963709995.1). GTDB lineage: Bacteria > Chloroflexota > Chloroflexia > Thermomicrobiales > CFX8 > JAUIIK01. Next base: position 164,370 of record CAVPYN010000005.1, read on the forward strand.
GACTACCGGCTAATCGCCTCCAGCCGCGGCCATGACGGCGCTGTCCTCCTCCGACTCATAAATGTTGTCGCCGCGATGCAGCCGGATTGCCGTTCTGGCGGTCTGCAGCATCGATCTGGAGGTAGGGGCCTTGGCCGCGAGATAGCGCGCCATCGCAACCATCACCCGGTTAGCGGCCTCTGGCTGGAAATCGCGCAGCTCATGGAATAGCTGCGTGCCGGCCTCAAGCATCTGATAGGAGTGAAATTCGCCATCCTCACGCAGCAGCACGTGACCAAGCGTCGCGATCAACGGCTTCGGGTCGTGTCCCTGAGTCAGATAGCGCCAGACCACGACGGCGGACTCATCAACGCGTTGCTCGATGTCAGTCAATTCGAGCAGTTTCGCCAGCAACTCATCCGCGCCCGCCGGCTCGCGCTCGATGTTCCGGTTTTCCGGAAGGCGCGCCGAGGGCATATTCAAGAACCGGTCGAGGTAGATGCTCATCGCCCCATGGAAGATGCCGCGCGCCAGTTCCGTGGATGGCGCGCGCTGCATCATCTGGTGTACCGCATTGTTGTAGGTAAAGGTATGGAGCACGGTTATCCAGTCGGAGAACTCGTTCGAGGTGTGGAAGCGGGCGATGCGTAGCGCCGACGCATAGCTAAGCGTCAGCGTCAGATCAGTCAGCGGCGCCCCGGCCTCGATTGCGTTCCGGACAGCATCAACGCTGGCCCGCGGATCGTCGCCGAGCAACGTATCCGCCAGATCCTGCATCCCGTCGATCCAGCTTTCATCGCGCGGCCTGGCGAGGGCGTCATCGATGCCTTCGAGCGAATTCTCGACGAGTTCAATGAGATCGATCGGATAGCGCCAGGAGTTGAGTTCCTCGGAGCGGGTCGCATTGGTCAATGATGGGATGATGCTCGGCAGGATTGACCCGGCTCGATCCCAGCCAATCGAATCGAGCATCTCACACGCTTTGTTGATGAAGTCGAAGCTATGGCCGCCATCCAGGAAGTAGTGATCAGTCGCGGCGGCGGCCATCATGTCGGCAATTTGCTCCGACTCCAGACCGCCATGAATCGCCGTAAGTAGCGCCCGTTCAGCGCCATCCCGATCCCGCACTTCGACGAAGTAGCGGAACCAGGTCTTCAGCCGCTCGGACGGGATGTCGGTCGTTGGTAGTTCGTCGAGCTGGAAGTGGGGCGGTTGACCGGCGCAGTCGTCGGCAACATTGACCATCCCGTGGTAGAGAGCGAGCACTTGATCGTCGGACTTGAGGTGCGGCAGCATGTTGTTCATTGCGGAGAGAATCGTCAATCCGGATCGCCAACCAGCTGAACGGTAGCGCGCGCCGAACTCGCCGCCAACCGCGACGATCTCCTTCGAATCGACTCCACCTTCATGGAGCGCAAGCACAGCCTTGACCGATAGCAAGTTCAGGTCCTGTTCCAGACCATCATGTAGGCGGGCAAGCCAGCGGGATTTCCAGTCTGTGGCCGGTGGGATGATGTTGACGCAGACAATGCCATCCTCGACCTTCGTCTCGTAGACCTGAACATCATTGGCAAACGGGTCGAATGTGCCCCCGCTTTCCAGGTCGAAACGGGCATGGTGCCAGTGACAGGTCAGGATACCGTCCCGAACCGTGCCGCGGTCGAGCGGGAAACCCATGTGTGGGCAACGATTGTCGACCGCGTAGGGCTCTCCCTCGCTGAGAAAGACAGCGATTCCATGCCTTCCTCCAGACACGACCGTTGGGCTCTTCAAACCATCAAGCCTACCTACCTCCACGAATTTCTGGGATGTAGCGTTTTGTGAAGTCGTCGCGGTCATCGGAAGGCTCCCTCACCCTTTTTGTAGCTGCGTCCGCGCCTATCTCGATATCTATCATCCTATTCCCGCTGAGCGGCATTGCCCATCGGAAGAATGTCGTAAACGAGGCTGTAGTAGGTGGAGAAAGAGGAGTCCTTCTGGTCACCATCTGGACTAAGATCAACCGAAAGATCAGAAACAACACTCCCAGGGAGGTCCAGATGACCACAATGATGACAACCGAAGTCGAGCAGCGCCTTGGAGGCGACATCCTCTTCCAACGGGAAGACAGTGTCGCCTGGCTTACCTTCAACCGGCCCCAGGCACGAAATGCCCTGACCTTCGAGATGTGGGAGGAACTGGCTCGAGTCTGCGATGAACTCGCCAGCGATCCTGACTTCCGTGTCCTGGTGCTGACCGGCGCTGGCGACCGGGCGTTCGTCGCGGGAACGGACATCAACCAGTTCAAAGAGTTCACCGACCGCCAGCACGCGATCGACTACGAGCAACGCATCAGCATGGTGACGGACACCCTGGAGCGCTTCCCGCGTCCAACGATCGCAGCGATTCGAGGCTACGCGGTCGGCGGAGGGGCGCAGATCGCCCTGGCTTGCGATCTCAGAGTCTGCACGCCCGACGCGAAGTTCGGCGTGCCAATCGCCCGGACGCTCGGGAACACGCTCGCCGCCAGTGGCGTCGCTCGCATGATTGACCTGCTCGGACCGGCACGGGCCAAGGAGATCATCTTCACCGCGCGGATGATCGACGCCGAGACGGCGTATGGGGCGGGCCTGGTCAACGATATCTTCGAGCCGGAGTCCTTCACTATGAGCGTCCACGAACTGGCCAGGACGATTGCCAGCCACGCGCCACTGACGATCCAGACCTTCAAGGAAACCGTTCGGCGCATTCTGGACGAGCGCGGCCCGGAACGCTACGAAGACCTGATCCTCAAGGCATACATGAGCGAAGATTTCATGGAAGGCGTCCATTCGTTTCTGGAGAAACGCAAACCGGAATGGAAGGGTCGCTAAGCGGATGCTACGGTTTGCTTAGGACAGCAAACAGGATCACCCTGCCAGGAGCGAGCCAGTGACCAGTTCAGTAAAGGTCAACAGCCGAAATCAGATCGTGGTCCTGGCCGAAGTGCGCGAGGATCTCGGCGTTGGGCCGGGAGACCGGCTGATCGTTTCACTCTACGACGGTGTTATCGTCACGGCACGCGAGCCCGATGATTCGGTTGAGCATACAAGGGGCTTGGGCTGGCGCATCTGGCGAGAGTGCGGGGCATGCCCGGATTAGCGTCTAAACGCCGGCATCATCGAATGCTTGGAATCGATGTGCAGGTGTTCATCCACCACTTTGAGGGGCCTGGATCGCTGGCAGGCGCTGCCCGGAACGTCTTTTTGGCGTCACCTCCGTTGTATTGCGCTCGCCGAATTGGTGTCGCGCCAATCTGGATGTCCGACCTCAGGATGGCGCGAGGCTATGAGTTGGTCCTAGCCCCAATGCCAGGACTGGGGTTGGTTGATGTCGATCGGTCGCGGGCGTTGCTGGCGACGGGATTACGCGCCAACCATAGCATTCAGCTGGCAGATGCTCTCCAGGTAGCAGCATTGATCGCGTCCGGGGCTTCGGCATTTGGTACGGACGGTCTACGATAACGCAAGCTGGTGGAAATCGATGTGCCCATACTCGATGATTTCTTAACGAGTAACTGAACGGCTAAACCTCGCAGGGGAGACTAGTATGACTGATACCATGCCGCTATCCGGAATCCGCGTTCTCGACCTCGGGCGGCACCTGGCGGGCCCGACTGCAGGGATGTGGCTCGGCGATCTCGGCGCCGACGTCATCAAGGTCGAGTGGCCACCCCACGGCGATCACGGGCGCGGGGCAGGACCACCCTTCTTCGACGGGGAGAGCGCCTTCTTCATTTCGGCCAATCGCAACAAGCGCTCGGTCGTCGTCGATTGCAAGGTCCCCGAGGGCCAGGAGATCTTCCGAAAGCTTGCGGCGACCGCAGATGTCGTGATCGAAAACTTTCGCCCGGGAGTCATGGAAGCACTCAACATCGGCTTTGACCGGATATCTGAGACGAACCCTGGCATTATCTACCTTTCGATCTCCGGCTTTGGCGCTGATGGACCAGTTGCCGACCGTCCCGGGCTCGATCAGATCATTCAGGGATTCTCTGGGTTGATGAGTGTCACAGGGTTCGAGGGTGGGCCGCCGGTTCGGGTCGGCATCCCGATCGCAGATTTGCTGACCGGCCTGTTCGGCGCATACGGCGTGCTGGCCGCACTGCAAGCCCGCGAGCGCACCGGCAAGGGGCAGAGAGTTGAAACCTCGTTGCTGGAGAGCATGGTCGGGATGCTGGCGTTCCAGGCAACCCGCTACCTCAACGGCGCTGGCGTTCCGCCACCCGCTGGCAATCATCATCCGATCAACGCGCCCTACGGCGTCTTCCGGGCCAAGGACGGTTACATCACGCTTGGCGCGGCCGGAGGGAAACGCTGGCCGCAGATGTGCGCGATCATCGACGCGCCCGAGCTCCTTGAGGATGAGCGCTTCCAGGACAACGGCGGACGGTACGAGCACCGGGAGTTGCTGGCCGACTTGATTAGCGAGAAGCTTCAGACGAAGACCGTCGACGAGTGGGTTGAGATCTTCAACCGCGATGGTCTTCCGTCCGGCCCGATCTACGACATCGAGCAGGCGCTGGAGCATCCGCAAATCCAGCACCGCGAGATGGTGGTGGAGGTAGATCACCCCACGATTGGCGTCGCCCGCCTACTGGGTCTGCCGGTGAAACTCTCCGGCACTCCCGGGCAGATCCTCGCTCCACCACTCCTCGGCCAGCACACTAACGATGTCCTGAAAGAGCTTGGCATCAGCCAGGCTGAGATGGAGCGGCTGGAAACAGCAGGCGTCATCGCACAGGCGAAGCGGTAAGCGGACTTACTGCCGTAGCGCTCGTATGGGTGGTGTTCCGACCCATCATTCGTCGATAGATGAGGTGCAGCACACCGATTGCCTCACAATCCAGACGCTGGCAAGCTTCGTGCGTACGCGATGAGTACTATGTTATAAAGCTCCTCAGACGAAGTAGCGAACGCTGGCGCTCTGCACACTGACTGGAGTTGATGATGTCTGAGCCCTCTGCGGATCAAGAAGTCAACCGGGGAAACGAGACAACCGGCGACTCCTCACCTTTCTCGCATCCTTTCACAAGCGCAAGATTTGTGAAACTCCTGGGCCAAACTCGTGTCGTCATCCTCTTTGGAGCATTTGCCTCGCTGCTAGCGTCAGTCGTCCTGCTAATCCAGAGCGCTCTCACCGTTATCCAGATCAGTTGGGAATCGATAGCTGACGGCGATGTCGGGAGTCACGCGATCGAGCATTTGGCGGTTGAGTTTCTGGGTGTAATCGACTCGATTCTGCTTGGCACCGTGCTGTATATCATCGCGCTCGGTCTTTACGAGCTCTTCTTCGAACCAGATCTACCCGTGCCCGAGTGGTTGCGCTTCCGCGAACTGTCCGAGCTAAAGGAATCACTGATCGAAGTGATCGTCGTTCTGCTCGGCGTGCTCTTCGTGAGTCAAGCGGTTACCTGGAACAAAGGCGACGAAATCCTCGAATACGGGCTTGCAACGGCGGCAGTCATCATTACCCTGGGGGCAATGTTGTGGATTGGCCACGTACGTCGGAAAGACGGCAACCCAAGGCAGTAACTGCCCGGCGAGGAGTCAAGATCCAGGGCCTGGCACGCTCCGGCCAGAGAATCATGATCTAGCCCGGGGCCGCTGGCATCAGGCTCGTTGCGAACAACTCGAGGACCTGACGACGCCCCCTACTCTATTGCTTTGTCACAAGGGCTTTCAGTGATGCCTTCCACAAACGATTGCGTATGCAATGCTACCGCGTGTCGGGTTCGCACCCGATACGCCCCCTAGCTTCTACCATTCAGAAGGGTGAACAGAGCAACTAGCGAACGCGTGCAATCCAGGGAAATGGTCCGCATCGAGCTTCTTATTCTCGACCTGCTCGTAACTATGGCCGCTATTGGAGGCTGCCTTGCTCTCATCACAGGGCTCGAATCGAAAGATCGGATTGTGTCGGGTGGCTGAAGGGTACGATGTACACAAGCTGTTTCATTCGGGGACTGTGATATTCTCGATCGTCGTCGATGGCAGGCGACCTATTGCAGTCCTGGCGCTGGCCGCGCAGCATCACTTGTGGCAGACATCACGTTGATGGCCATATCGTCGTCGAAATTCTAATGCAATCAGCCCAGTATTAGAGCGGTAGTTCCCAAAACGCTGGTGGCGGATCAACTTCGTATCGCTGTGCGTATGCGGCTGGTCCTGGCTAGGATCGACCGGTTTGCCCGGGCTTCGACCCGATATCCACTCATTTGCCAACGCAGCATTAACAATATAGAAGAACCAGCGGATAAGTACGCATTGAACGTCGAAGCGTGGGATTCGACTAGGAACGTCCAGTCAGGAACATGATGAGTGCTGCTAGCAACGCAATTCCACCAAGCACGAGTCCGATGCCGACAAGCCAAGCAACCAGATCAGGGTTGATGAGTACGAGGACACCAAGAATGATCAGGGCCGAAACAAGGACAAGCGTAATGATCACGCCTACACGGCTGATGAAATCCAGCAGAGCTTCTTGAAGCCGCACTACAACCAGCCTTTCACGCTAATACACTCGCCGTCGCGCTTCTTTCGCGTCGACATCAATGTCGATTTGGACCGATGCCACCGACTGATCGAGGTGATGAGCAACCGACACCTCAATCTTGTCCTGCAGTTCTTGCGCGATTTCGGATACGCTTCGGCCCGGTGTGACCCTGACCCGACAGCGCAGGACGATCCCTTCTGGCCCCTCGTCCACTCGGGTGGTGACGCCAGTGACCCCCTGAATCAGGAGTGACTCATGGGCAACGAGCGTCTTTATGCCCTTCTCGGCAATCGTTATCTGTCCCAGGTCGTCTCTCCGTATGATCAGACGGTCGTGCCTCCCGGAAACTGGTCGGATTTCGAGAAATAGCAGGATAACCCCGAGGAGAAGCAGGAGCAAACAGATCCCGATCGTCCAGGCGAGATCGCTGTTGTTCAAATCGACAAACTGCTCAAGCTGCTCTTCAAACCAGCCTGAAAAGGCAACCTGATCGGGGTCTATCGCGCCGGATGTCACAAGCAGGATGACGCTGGCAGCACCGATCATCACGAAAGCCATGATGATCACCAGGATGCGGTTGAAGTAACTCACGTCCTATACCTATCCTGCCTGGATATCGGCAATCGTGACATCAATAGTCCGAATGGCAGCTTCAGGGAACGCCTGAGAAATCGCTTGCTCCGATACGCGTCGAATCTGCGCGCCGACGAACTGGAAATTGGTGTGCAGGTCATACACCGCGCAGATCTCGATCACAACGTCGAACGCACCCTCGTGCATGAAGACAGAGATTCCAGGGATTGATTCCCCGGGGCCATAGGTCGCGATGGCCGTTCGATCAGATACACCGATCCGAGCCACGCCGGGTAACTGTCGTACGGCTTCTTGTATCAGACGCGCAATGATTATCGGCTGCAAAGCTGCCTTAGCCGGAGGGTCTCGCAAATCGAACCGACCTATTCGAAGTGTCTATTCCACTCGTCGCGGCTCATCGTCGCCAGCAACGTGAACATCGGTAACATCAATGTTCACTTCTTTGACGGCCAAGCCGGTCATCTCCTGTACTCGGGCGATGACATTCTGGCGAACAGCTTCTGACACTTGCGGGATGTTTACGCCGTACTCGACTGTCAGCGACATATCGATCGCTGCTTCACGCTGACCAACCTCGACATCGACGCCATGATGGTATCGGGGGCCAGATATCCGTTGCGTCATCCCGGCGAGTGCTTCCGTCGTGCGACGTGCAACGAGTTCATACACCCCAGAGACTTCTCTGGCAGCAATCCCAGCGATCTTACCCACGACAAGTTCATTGATCGTTGTCTTGCCAAATTCAGTGACAAGTTCTGTCCGCGTGAGACCCTCGGAATCGCGCGCCGTCTCTCCAACCTGATCTTCCGTTGTTGCTCGCGATCTCGTGCGTGTTTCTGCCATGACTCATCCGCTCCTTATCCAAGGGCCTAAATCGTCCGGCCTGCTCAACGGCAGCAGTCGTGCCGGGGGAATCGATTGTAAATTGTGATCTGAACGATCGTACCCAGTATACCGCGTCTTCTTAGTCGACGTAAGATACTCATCATCTGACGCTGGATCTGAGCTCCGTTCTCAAGCTCTGACCTTTGCGTCGTCTCAGGTTCATGAAACACCTGGCCTATAAATGCGTAGCACTCTGGCCCCATCAGATAGCGTTGCATTCTGCTCGTTGGAAGGTCGATCTCAAGATCATGAGCAACGAAATCGGTCGGACACTGATTTGACCTAGCCAGACTGGGGCACATCGACGTCTCGGCCGCCGCTTGCTTGAGTAGAGGTCTCCATTGTGGAAATCGCGCGCAGCAGGGGTGTCTAACACGGTCTGCCCGGTCCGTTGTGCCATTGTCCGTGTCACACTCCCCAGAGGAAATAGATCAGCACCGGCGTGACAAACGCTAGGATGATGTTGAGCGGGCCGCCAGCCAGGAGAAAATCCACGAACCTATAGCCGCCGGAGCCGAGCACCATGGTGTTGGTCTGATAACTCATCGGGGTGATGAAACTTGACGAGGCGGCGAACATGATCACCAGAATGAAGGCTTTCGGATCGTAGTCGAGTGACACTGCCGAGGCGATTCCGATCGGCACCATCAGGACAACGGCGCCGTTGTTTGAAATGGCCGACGTGAGGAGCGTCGTCACCAGATAGAAGACGAAGAGCGCCCCGACCGCTGACAACTGTCCGGCCACATCGTTCGCGATATCCGCCAGATACTGCGCCGCGCCGGTATTCTGCAACATGACGCCCAGCGGGATCATGCCGGCCAGCAACAGGATCACATCCCATCGAATCGCGTCACGAAACTCAGTCACTGTGAGACAGCCAGTTACCACCATCAGGACGCTGCCGATGACAACGGCAACGAGAATCGAGAAGCCGAATGAGGCCGAGATGACGACCGCGGCCAGAATCCCCAGAGCATACGGTATCTTGTTGGGACGGTACTCCGGAAGTGGCGCGCCCTCGGTCACGATAAGGCCCGGGTCACGCCGGATTTGTTCGAAAGACGCAGCTGTTCCTTCCAGCAGCAATGTGTCCCCGAACTCCAGGCGAACGTCACTGAAGTTTCGACGAATCAACTCGCCCCCTTTTCTAATTGCCATCACCGTCGCCCGGAAACGATTGCGGAAGTTCGTCGAAATGAGCGTACCGCCGATCAGATCCGAGTTCGGTCCAATCACGACATCCATGACCTGTAGATCGAACTCCTCGAGAACGATCAACTCTGGATCGTCGCGCATGCGGTCGATCGCTTCCTGTTCTCCTTCAACCAGCAAGATGTCACCGGCCTCGAACTCGATTTCACGCAACCCTGGCGCACTAGCTGGCCGTGATGACGAATAGCAATGATGGTGCTCTGAAAGCGGTTTCGGAAGTTCGTCGAAACGACAGTCCCTCCGATCAGGTCGGACTCCGGGCCGACAACGACCTCGATCACCGTAATATCAACCTGCTCGCTGAGTCTCGGCTCTTCCTCATTGGCGCGATCCGGGAGCAGCCGCGACGCGAAGAAGACGAGGTACACCAGGCCGACGCCGAAGATTCCCAGACCGATCGCGGAGAACTCGAACATTGAAAACGCCCCATAGCCCGCTTCGTCGGACAACGTGCTCGCTAGGATGTTGGTTGACGTGCCGATAAGCGTTACGACGCCGGCCAGCTGCGAGGCGTAGGAGAGAGGAATCAGCAACTTGGATGGAGCACGTTTGACTTCGGTCCCCATGCGAATGACCGCCGGGATCATGATCGCAACTGCTGCGGTGTTGTTGATGAATGCCGATAGCGGACCAGAAACGGCGCATATCGTTGAGATCTGCCAGCGCTCGCTCCTGCCACCTCACTGGATCATCCGTTGAGCCAGGGTGTTGACGATCCCGGTTCGCTCGACGGCCGCGCTCAGAACGAAGACGAAGACAACCGTGATCGTTGCCGGGTTGCTGAAACCGGAGATGGCTTCTTGAGGGCTGGCATCAAGGATTGGACCCAGGGCAAGGATCGTCGCCATCGTCACAATCGCAACGAAGTCTCCAGAAAACCAGTCGAGAAGGACCTGCGCGAGGGCGAATAAGAGTATGCCGAACGCAAGAGCAATCTCGATCGTCATTGACAGCCCTCCAATACGCATAACGCATACCAGCGGAATAGGCCATCCGGAACGTCACTGATTCGAGCAGGATATTCAATGTATCGCACTTTGAATCCCAGTTCAACCAGATGACGAGCGATTCGACCACGACTCAAGGATGGCGCCGTGATACGCCGGGCCGTCGAACGTCAGGTTCATCACAAGGTTCCACTGAGCGGTACGACGCTCGGTCGAGAATCAACCTATCCGTAGCGATGTCGTTGTGTTCTATGCACGCAAGCTGTTTTCCAGTTGGTGCAGCGCTGAGTTTAGCGATCGTTCCTAGCTGAGTTGCGAAAAGCGAAAGGGGCACGCGCGAATGCATGGCGCTAACTATGAACATCGGCGTTTGAGAACGGCCAGGCTATTCGGCAAACAACCGTTGCCGTACCGTCCGGGCAATCACGGAGATGAGGCCGGCGCCAGGCCAGATATCGTGCCAACCTTATGCTGCCCCGTGCCGGCAGGCAGTCTAGACGAGGTTCACATGGTGTTCCCATTCCTGGGGATCGTAGTCGCCGCGGATCTCCACGCCGAGACGGACGAGAATATGACGCAGCTCGCTGCGATGTTGCGCGTTGTGATAGCAGACCTGGAGAATCGTCGCGCCCATTGATTGTCGATAGTCGTAGTGATCGACGAACGTTTGGTCTAGCCGATCTTCCACGACCAGTTGCCGCGCAAGGTTCGCAAAGCGATCAGAGCTGCGCTCGTGGCGCCCGGTCAGCGCCTCCAAGGACAGGTCATCCCGCAGCTCATCACTCGGTTCACCAACCATCAACCCGGCCCAAAAGCCGACTACCCAGGTCATATGATCGAGGGTCGCGCGCAACGTGCGGTGACCGATATCAAATTCTTGATCGAGTTGCTCATCCGGCAGCTCCCGGCACATATCCAGGAACTGATTCGTCGCCCAGCGGTCATGCCCCAACATGCGGTCGAGAAGATCCATATGGCTTCCTCCATATCACGCCCGAATTGAGAGGATGTACGTTCAGCGAACATGTGTTCGAGTCTAGCGTAAGTGAATTCGCTTGGAATGGCAACATGGCCAGCTTGTTGGCAACAGCCCGCTATCAATCCGTGGCGAACGGGCCGCAGCCTGGTCAGCCAGCGGCCCGTTCGCAAACTCAACTTCAGGCCAATGGATCTCTACTGGTTATGATGCGGCGCACGGCCGGAGACCTCCGCGTAATCCCAGGCGCCGAAGCCGCCGCCGTAGTCAGGCGGTGCGATCCCGATCGTCGTCAGGATCGTGCAGATCTGGGAGCGATGCTCGTGGGCATGGATCACTGCCTGGGTCAGGATGACGCCAGCCGGCACGTCACGGGCAATGCCGTCGTGCCAAGGGATCAGGAAGGTCCGCTCGGCATCGAAGGGCGTCTCCAGGAAGCGATGCCAGCGCACCGCAAGCTCCTCATGACGCTCCGCGAGCCGCGCGACATCCGGCGTGTCGTTGGCCTGGCGGTCCCAGCTTGGCTCCTCGCCCATCAGGCGAGCCTGGTAGCCCGCTTCGGACGCCATGTAGTGCCGCAGCGTCGCGATGATGCTGCCGTAGATCCCGGGCACGCTCTCCTCAAGCTGATAGTCGCTCAGTTCCTGGCAGACGGCGAGGATTTCGCGGTTCGCCCAAGCGTTGTATTGGAACGTATCGATCAGTCCGTCGTTCATAGTGCATCAGCCTCTCGCGGGCAGGCGCGCTGCACGGCAACAAACCCCCGCCCGGATAGTTCAACAGGCTACGATCAGGTGTGCTGTTGTTAGGGTGCTAGATAATCGGCGTAACCGGGGTTTGCTGACTCATGCCGTTGATTCTTTCGATAGGCCAGAAGCCGATGACGTGGGACTGATGATAGCGGTTGTCGATCTTCATGGCAATTGATGTAAAGGAGGGTGACGTGCCCTGCTCTCCTGCTGACTTCATCTCAACCCAGAAGGCCGGCAATGTGACGATCTCGCTGGTCTGCGCGATGTCCGGCCCTTCGCCGATTGCGCTCAACATCGATGAGGCAACCTGGCGCCCGGCGGTACCGGAACTGGCGGCGACAGAGTCGGTTCCGTTTAGCATGGCATCGGCTGTAATCAAGACGGATGAGGCAGTCATCGTCGTCGACCCGGTCATCGACGATCCGGGATCGCGCCTGCGCGACGAGGTCGAGGATGACTACCCGCACTGGACGAGCAGTCCTGGCCTCCAGGCAGCGCTCAACCTGCTGAAAATCGCCAATGACGATGTTTCGGATGTTGTCATCACCCATGCCCACTTCGATCATTGTCTCGGTCTGACAGTCGAGTGAGATGGGACGAAGCAGCCGCGATTTCCAACGGCTCGCCACATCCTTAGAGCGGCCGACTGGCTGGAGCCCGCCGAGCGCCCGGCTACGCCGCCGCCAGGCACTGATGAAGACTTCTTTCGCTGGACGGTTGAGAAGATGTGGCCACGGCTGGATGTCGTGCGCGATGCTGGCTTGTTGAAGCTGGTCCAGGGACCATTTACCGTGGGGCCGGGTGTCACCCTGCTGACTGCTCCCGGTGAGTCACCAGGGCATTACGTGGTGCGGGTCGAGTCGGAAGGTGAGGTCTTCTATCATCTCGGTGATCTCGTCCACTACTGGTTCGAGTTCGAGCATATGGAATGGATCATTTCAGAAGACGAGGGTCGCGACCTGGACGCGATGGTGGCCACGAGAAGGAAACTGCTCCCCCGCGTTGCGTCTGAGAACGCCATCGCTACGTTCAGCCATGCAGATTTTCCTGGCTGGGGGGAACTCATTCAGCACGGCGATCGGTTTCGATGGATCCCCAAGGCGTAGAACACGTGGACGACTCGCCTCGGATAGCGACGCGTGATGTCGCTTTGATAGGATTCGATGCGATACACCCCATGGGCGGAGCCGCCGCAAGCGGGCGGGCACGCCTATCGCCAGAGGAGAGACGCATGCGGCAGTCGTTGAAGAACCTAGCAGCAGGACATTTCTTCAACGAAAGTATCTCGCATGGCAACTGTCAACATCGGAATTCTGGCGCATGTAGACGCCGGTAAGACAAGTCTCACCGAACGCATTCTCTTTGAGACTGGCGTCATCCAGTCAATCGGTAGCGTCGACAAAGGCACAACACAAACCGACACGATGGAGCTTGAACGAGCGCGCGGCATCACGATCAAGTCCGCGGTCGTCTCGTTTCAGCTTGGCGACCTCAAGGTCAATCTGATCGATACTCCCGGGCACGGTGATTTCGTTGCCGAGGTCGAACGGTCGTTGAAGGTGCTCGATGGCGTCGTGCTCGTCGTCTCGTCCGTCGAAGGCGTGCAATCCCAGACGCGCCGCCTCGCGCGGGCGATTCGATCAGCCAACCTGCCGATGCTAATCTTCGTTAACAAGATCGACCGGGTTGGTGCGCGTACTGATGCGGTACTCGAGGACATCCGCGCCAAGCTCGGCCTGTCTGTCGTAGCGATGAACCGAGCATTCGATACCGGGTCACGCGCCGCCCAGGTTGTGCCCCGGGGATTCGAGAATCCAGGTTGGCGGGACCAACTGATTGATCTCCTTGCCGAACAAAACGAACTGGTTATTGAGGAGTTCGAACTCACCGGTGGCAACTTGACCAGATCCTTTCTGGACGGCGAACTCCGCGGACAGATAGGGGCAACCCAGGTTGTTCCCGTCTTCTTTGGATCGGCAATGACCGGAGCTGGCGTTCCCGAGATCCTCGAAGGCATCGAAGCCTGGTTGCCAACCGCACCTGAGAGGACCGATAGACCCACCACGGCACCCGTCTTCAAAATCTCTCGCCAGTCATCAGGCGAGAAACTCGTGTATGTCCGCGTCTCCAGCGGTGCCCTGGCAGTGCGGCAGCAGGTGAAGATCCAGCGTCGCAACCGCTTCAACGGAGTTGAACTCATCGAGGAACGCATCACCGGCGTCGACGGTTTCGCGGCGGGTTCGACTGACCGAGTCGATGCCGTCCATGCCGGCGACATCGCAGCTCTCCATGGCCTTCGCTCGGCGCGTATCGGAGACGTCATCGGCGATGAGCAGATCGATCTGCGCGAGATGGAAACGACGTTCCCGGCTCCAGCCCTCGAAAGCGTCGTCAACGCCGCCGATCCCGGGAAAATCATGCAACTCCGAGCGGCACTGGAAGAGCTGGCAGAGCAAGACCCACTGATCTCGCTGCGACAGCGCAACGAGGAGGGCGAGATCTCAGTTCGGCTCTTCGGCGAGGTGCAAAAGGAGGTCATTCAAGAGACGCTACTGCGCGACTACGACGTTGAAGCGACCTTCGGAGCCAGTCAGACGATCTGCATCGAGCGTCCAATCGGCGCGGGCGAGCATCTCGAATTAATGGGTGAAAATGGAAATCCGTTCTGGGCAACCGTCGGAGTCAGCATCGCCGCGGCCGAGATGGGAAGCGGCATTCGTTATGTCGTTCGCGAGATGGGATCAATGCCCCCAGCTCACTACAGGGCTGTTGAAGAGTCTGTGTTGGAGACGTTGGGCCAGGGGCTGTTCGGTTGGGAAGTGACCGACTGCATCGTCACCCTCACCGAGGCGCGCACCGTCCAGTATTCATCTCCGACGAGCACAGCCGGAGACTTCCGCAAGCTAACGCCTCTTGTGGTGATGCAGGCACTCGCTGCCGCAGGGACCCAGGTCTGCGAACCAGTCGAGCAACTTGAAATCGATATCCCGGAAGAGGCCGTCGGCGCGGTCTGTGGAGCGCTGGTAAAAGCCCGCGGGACAATCCAAGACACGCTCCCTGAAGGCGCGTATCATCGCATCTTCTGCGAGATCCCAACCGCCGAGCTCCCGGCAATCGAGCAACAGCTGCCGCGCCTCAGTCACGGTGAAGGCAGTTGGGAGTCAAGGTTCTTGCGAAACACACCTGTCACTGGCGACACGCCCGTGCGATCTCGCATCGGCCCGGACCCGCGCGATCGTGACCGCTATCTGGCTGAGATCGTCCGGACCTAGGGAGCAAATGTGTCAACCCTGCGTCAATCCGGACGGAGAGCCATTCGCACACGTCATGCCGGCTTGGCTTTGGATTTCCCTGGGCCGATCATCCACACCCAGCACGATGGCGGCGACTGGCGGGCATGGTCCGGCCAGCCGGTCACAAGCGTGACTCGTTCTCTCTGGCCACGCACCTTCGGTCCAACTAGACTTCGCCATCAGAACTCCCAGGATACGAAGGGATGACCTATGTCAGCACAGTTTCCACCTATCGATCCATATAGCGGCGGAATGCTGGATGTCGGTGACGGGCATCAAGTCTACTGGGAGTGCTGTGGAAATCCCGTGGGCAAAGCGGCGCTCTACCTCCATGGCGGCCCCGGGTCCGGCGCGTCGCCCGGACAACGGCGATTCTTCGATCCGGACCTGTATCGGGCTGTGATCTTCGACCAGCGAGGCTGTGGACGCAGCCGCCCGCTGGCAAGCGAACCTGACGCCGATCTGAGCGTCAACACGACTCACCACCTGATCGCCGACATCGAGCAACTGCGCGAGCATCTTGGAATCGAGCACTGGGCCGTCATCCTGGGGCTCTCCTGGGGCACGACGCTCGCCCTGGCCTACGCCCAGACCTATCCGGAGCGAGTCAACGCGCTCGTACTCGGGTTTGTGACGACAACTTCCAGCAGTGAGGTGCGCTGGATTACGGAGGGTGTCGGGCGAATCTTCCCGCGGGAATGGGATCGTTTTGCGGCGGCGGTACCCGAAGGCTTGCGTCATTTGCCCTTGGTCGACGCCTACGCCGAAATGCTCTTCGATCCCGATCCAGCCGTCCGTGAACGCGCAGCACTCGAGTGGTGCGCCTGGGAAGACGCGCACGTATCGCTCACCCCTGGCTCCGGCCCAAGCTCGCGCTACGAAGACCCGGAGTTTCGTCTCCGGTTTGCCCGGCTCGTCACCCACTACTGGCGGAATGCGGCTTTCCTTGAGGAAGAACAGTTGATCCGCGACGTCTCCAAGCTGAACGGCATCCCTGGCGTCCTGATCCACGGTCGCTACGACGTCAGCGGGCCGCTGGTGACTGCCTGGCGGCTACACCAGGGTTGGGAAACCAGCGAACTCCATATCCTCGATGACGCGGGCCACGGCGGCGGGACCTCGTTCTACACACTCGCCCTCGACGCTCTCCAGAGGTTCGGAGCCACATAACCGAGGCATTCCAGCGACTCGTGGCGCATGGGCAACCGGCCCCGGGGCAGAATAGGCGCACCCAGGGCTGCTGGCATTTTCAGGCGAATTGCTGCTATGTTGAAACGAGCCGTCGAATGGACATCGTACATCTCGTTCGCCAGATTCCACCCAAGAAAGCACGTTCGGAATGACCAGTCCAGATATCAAGCGGATATTGGTTACCGGCTCGACCGGACAAATTGGTTCCGAACTGACGTTGGAGTTGCGACGCAGCTATGGCAACGAAAATGTCGTCGCCTGCGGTCATTCGGCGAAGCCACAATCAGAGCTCGCGGAGTCGGGCCCGTTCGAGTGGCTCGACGTCACTGACCGGGATGCTATCCGAGAGCTTTGCCAACGCCACAACATCGACACGATCGTCAACATGGCAGCGCTGCTGTCGGCTGAGGGCGAAGCGAATCCGCAAGTAGCCTGGAACGTCAACGTTGGCGGGCTCCTCAACTGTCTCGAAGTCGCGCGCGAACTCGGTCTCGTGCAGGTGATGAGCCCGAGCTCGATCGCCGTGTTTGGTCCCGGCACGCCGCGCGACAACACGCCCCAAGACACCATTCTCAAACCAACAACGATGTACGGAATCACCAAGGTCGCCGGGGAACGCCTCGCCGACTACTACGTTCACCGTTATGGCGTTGACGCTCGCGGTCTACGCTATCCCGGCATCATCTCGTCAGTCGCGTTGCCGGGCGGCGGCACGACGGATTTCGCGGTGGACATGTTCTACAAAGCAGTCGAGGAAGGCCGCTATTCCTGCTTCGTCCGGGAGGACACACGCCTTCCGATGATGTATATGCCCGATTGCATCAAGGCCACGATCGATCTGATGCAAGCTGATTTTGACCGGCTCAATCATCACGGCGACTACAACCTCGCGGCGATGAGCTTTAGCGCCGGCGAGCTGGCGGCGTCAATCCGGGCACACATTCCCGATTTCGAGGTGACCTACGCGCCGGACTATCGCCAGCAGATCGCCGACTCCTGGCCGCGCTCGATTGACGACGCTGCTGCCCGGGATGAGTGGGGCTGGTCGCCAAAGTACGATCTGGAAACAATGACGAAGGACATGCTTGAGGAGCTAACCCAACGCCATAGTGAGGGCCGGCTCTATCTTTGATCCGTTCCTAGCACTAAGGGAGGCGTCATGTACGGAGCAATGCGGCAAGCGCTGCAACGGGAGATAGCGGAGATTCACGAAGCTGGACTCTACAAGGAGGAACGACAGATTCTGACGCCCCAGGGCGCGGACATCCGGGTCGTCTATCCCGAGGGCAACCCGCCGCGTGAGGTGATCAACTTCTGCGCGAACAACTATCTGGGGCTGAGCTCCCATCCAAAGGTGCTCGAGGCGGCCCGGGCGGCGCTCGATACGCACGGCTACGGCATGAGCAGCGTCCGCTTCATCTGCGGCACCCAGGACATCCACAAGGAGCTCGAGGCGCAGGATCAGCGAATTCCTCGGGACCGAGGACACGATCCTCTATGCGGCCTGCTTCGACGCCAACGGCGGCGTCTTCGAGCCGCTACTGGGAGACGAGGATGCGATCATCTCCGACGCGCTCAACCACGCCTCGATCATCGACGGCGTCCGCCTGTGCCGGGCAACACGCTACATCTACCAGCACAACGACATGGCCGATCTCGAAGCGAAGCTACAGGAGGCGCAAGATGCGCGCTACCGAATGATCGCCACCGACGGCGCATTCAGCATGGATGGCGACATCGCCCAGCTGGACGAGATCTGCGACCTTGCCGAACGCTACGACGCGCTGGTGATGGTCGACGACGCCCACTGCACCGGCTTCCTGGGCAAGACCGGCCGCGGCTCGCACGAGTACTGCAACGTGATGGGACGGGTCGACATCATCACGTCGACGCTCGGCAAAGCGCTGGGCGGCGCTTCGGGCGGCTTCACGTCGGGCCGCAAGGAGATCATCGAGCTGCTGCGCCAGCGTTCGCGTCCCTATCTCTTCAGCAATACCCTCGCGCCGATCGATCGTGGGGCCACGCTCGCGCGTGCTCGACTTGCTCTCCCAGAGCACCGAGCTGCGCGACAAGCTGATGGCCAATACGATGCGCTTCCGCGAAGCGCATGACCGCGGCCGGATTCGACATCCGGCCCGGAATACATCCGATCGTCCCGATCATGCTCTACAACGCACAACTGAGCCAGGATATCGCCCGCGACCTGTACGCCGAGGGCATCTATGTCATCGGCTTCTCCTTCCCGGTCGTGCCGCGCGGGCAGGCCCGCATTCGCGTTCAGCTCAGCGCGGCCCACGATGATGACCACATCGACCGAGCGATCGCCGGCGTTTACGAAGATAGGCGAGAAGTACGACATCCTCGGCAAGAGCAAGGATGAGATCATCGCTCGGTACGGCGAATAGCCTGACCATCGAGCTGTCTGGAGGGCTCACGATGAAGGCGATGGTGCTGGAGTCTCCCGGAGAAGCATTGCGCCTTCGTGATGTCCCGCGCCCCGAGCCAGGCGAGGGACAGGTCTTGTTACGCGTCCGCGCCTGCGGGGTCTGCCGGACCGATCTCCATATTGTCGACGGCGAGCTTTCGGACCCGAAACTCCCGCTGATTCCCGGCCATCAGATCGTCGGGCTTGTAGAGAAGTTGGGCCCTGGTGTCGATCAGTTCGAAATCGGCGCCCGAGCTGGCGTGCCCTGGCTTGGCTGGACTTGCGGTGAATGCCGGTTCTGTCGCACCGGACGGGAGAATCTCTGCGACCGGGCCCTCTATACCGGCTACAACCTCGATGGCGGGTACGCCGAGTATGTCGTTGCCGACGCGCGATACTGCTTCCCGCTTCCACCCGATTTCTCCGATTTGCAAGCTGCTCCGCTGCTGTGTGCCGGCCTGATCGGGTACCGCTCGCTGGTGATGGCCGGGGAGGGCCGGCGGTTGGGCCTCTATGGCTTCGGCGCCGCGGCTCACATCGTCATCCAGGTGGCCCTACATCAAGGCTGGGAGGTGTATGCATTCACCAGAACCGGCGACACGGAAGCCCAGCGCTTTGCCCGCGAGCTGGGCGCTGTCTGGGCCGGTAGTTCGGACGAGCAACCGCCTGGCGAAGTTGACTCCGCGATCATCTTCGCGCCCGTCGGAGCACTCGTGCCGGCTGCCCTCCGCGCCACCGGCAAAGGCGGCACCGTCGTTTGCGCCGGCATTCACATGAGCGACATCCCGAACATGCCCTATGCGCTGCTTTGGGGCGAGCGTGTTCTGCGTTCGGTGGCCAATCTGACCAGGCGAGACGGCGAAGAGTTCATTCCGCTGGCGAGCAGGATTCCGGTCCGGACGGAAGTCCAGACGTTCCCGCTCAACCGGGCGAACGAAGCTCTGGCGACGCTACGAGAGGGTCGCCTGACCGGGTCGGTCGTCCTCGACCTGACTTCGGCATGAGAGCGATCTGAGGGAACACCCCTCTCTACGCTGCGGCAATTCATCACGTGTATCGGCGCCGGCAGCCTGGCGGCTGCTCTCGCAACCGGGGAGTCTGATGTGCGACGATGGCGAATACAGCGTAAAGGGTGTCGAGAGGTGGGGGGGGTTAGCGATGAACAGGCTGCAGGGCAAGACTGCTCTGGTGATTGGCGCGGGCACGGGGATCGGGCGAGCCGTGTGCCAGGCGTTCGCAGCGGAGGGCGCAGATATTGCCGTCGCCGACTACGGCCAGGACGATCACAAGAACACGCTCGTCTCCGAGCTTCAAGGTCTGGGACGTGACGCCTTCGCGATTGAAGTCGACGTACGGGACGAGGGCCAGGTGAAGGCCGCGATCGGCGCAGCGATCCAGCGCTTCGGGCATCTCGACATCATCGTCAACAACGCAGGCATCGCTGGCAACAAATTCGCGATCCATGAAGAGACGACCGAGGATTTCGACGAGGTGATGAAGGTCAATGTGCGCGGCGTCTACTTCGGCATAAAGTATGCCGTGCCGCATATGCTGGAGCGTGGCTATGGCCGGATCATCAATACTGCATCCCAACTGGCTCACAAGCCACGCCCGCGCAACGCTCCCTACTCGGCGTCGAAAGCCGCCGTCGTTGCGTTGACGGTCTCGGTGGCTCAAGAAGTCGGACAGCACGGCATCACCGTCAACACCGTTTGTCCCGGACCGACCGACACGCCGATGTGGCGCATATCCGGCAGCGAGGATACGCGACGGGCCCTGATTGACTCGCTGCCGATTCCCCGGGTTGGAGAACCGGACGAGATAGCCTGGGCTTATGTCTACCTGGCATCCGACGAAGCTGCCTACTGCACCGGCCAGACGCTCTCCCCAAATGGCGGCGACGTCATGTGGTAAAGGAGCAGCCTCAACCAGCGGAGCATCGAGGACTTTCAATCAAAAGGAACTGATCAGATGAGTGAAAGCACACTGCAAGTGGCGGTGCTTGGCGCAGGCAAGTGGGCAGAAGAAGCCCACATTCCGGGCTGGATCCGCGACCCTCGCGCCGAGATCGTCGCAATATGCGACCCGATCCTCGAACGGGCGGAGGCGTTCGCTCGCAAATTCGATGTTCCTGAGTTCAGTGACGACTGGCAGGCAACAGTATCCCGCGGCAACGTAGATGTCATTGATGTTTGCACGCCATCCCGGACACATTTCGACCTTGCCTGGGCGGCGCTAGAGGCAGGGAAACACGTGCTCTGCGAGAAGCCGGTGTCATCCGACTACCGTGAAACCCGGCGAGCAGCAGAGTTCGCGCGCGGCAAGGGCCTAAAGACAAAGCTCGGCTTCACCTTTCGTTACAGCCCCGGAGTGCGCTACGCGTGGTCGCTGATACAGGATGGGTTCGTCGGCACGCCCTTCATCTTCGATGGGTACGACCAGAACTCCCAGTGGCTCGACCCGAGACGTCCCGCTCCGCCAGGTCGAGTCGACGCCGACCCGAACGTCCTCCAGGTTAGGTCGCTAGAGGGCTACGGCGCTTCGATCATGGATATCGGGCACTGGTGGGTGGGCGCTGATTACAGTCGCGGGTCATCGGCACGATGCATAACTTTATTCCCGTCCGGACGGGTGCGAGATCTCGACAACCGTATGACACGAATCAATGTCGACGATGCGACGGTCTTCCTTACCGAGTACGCGAACGGAGCCACGGTTCGATTCAGACGAGCTATGTCGACGATTGGCAACTATTCGGGAACCGAAGCGCGCATCTACGGCGACAAGGGCGCAATCATCTGCCGCATGGTGGAGGAATTTGGTGTTGCCGAGACGATCAAAGTAGCGACCCCGGATGATGTCGAGTTCCGTGAACTGGAGATTCCTGATGCAGTTCTACCCGGTCGGTGGCCATCCTGGAGAATCCTGGCGCTCGCTCTTCTACGGCAATCTGATCCGAGAGTTCATCGACGAGATCCAGGACGGCGGGCGAAGAGAATCAGGCGAACTTCGACGACGGCGCGTGGGTGCAGGAAGCAATCAACGCCGTTGAACTTTCGTTTCGTGAGGATCGCTGGGTCGACATGCCCCTCGACGAGTAGTAACTGAAGCACATTCAACCGGGACGGCTCTGCAATCAAGCTAGAGCCGTCCAATAAAATGCTGGAACCATGCGGGAACCATGCGTTAGACCGTGGCCTGGCTTGCTACGCTGAGGAAAGCGCGGTTATCTCGGAACGCTAAACCACCTGTTTTCTCGCCCCGTCTGGAGTGCCGGTTGTCCTAGCCTATTCCCTGACTTTACCCGTCACCCAGTCATAGCGTATGTCGTCGTCGATGATCGGGGCGGTCGAGCGGGTGCCGATGCCGGCGCCGCCGTCGACGTTCCAGACGGCACCGGTGAC
This sequence comes from uncultured Chloroflexia bacterium, assembly GCA_963709995.1. Taxonomy (GTDB): domain Bacteria; phylum Chloroflexota; class Chloroflexia; order Thermomicrobiales; family CFX8; genus JAUIIK01. The sequence continues at coordinate 186,544 of CAVPYN010000005.1, forward strand.
ATAGCTCGAGGCGTCTGACGCAAGGAACATGACGACCGATACCGACCTCTTCGGACTCGCCGGGCCGGGCCAGTGGCAGGTTCGGAATGCGCTTCCCAAGCCCTTCGGCCATGCGCGGCGGCAGCGGCTTCGGCTGAGTATCGATCAAACCGGGACTAACGACGTTGACCAGGATATTGTGCGGGGCAAGCTCGATCGCGGCGACGCGTGAGAAAGATTCTGTGGCCGCCCGGCTTGACGCGTACGCGCCGGCACCAGCCGAACCGCGCGTAGTGACGCCCGAAGAGAAGTTGATGATCCTGCCACCGTTGCCAGCGTCGATCATCGCTTTCGCCGCCGCGCGAGTCATCAGGAACGTGCCGCGCGTATTGACTGAATAGACCGTGTCCCAGACCTCGGAGCGTTCGTCGAAGATGGATGCATGCGGTGCAACGGCGGCATTGTTCACGCAGATATCGAGCTTGCCAAAGCGCTCGACGGCCGCGTTGACGATACTGGCCGCACCCTCGTCGGTGCTCACATCGCCAACGAAGGAGAGCACCCGCTCTGAATCGAGGTCCTGGCACGTTACCGCAAGTCCCTCAGCATCACGATCAGCCGCCAGTAGAAACGCGCCAGCCGCGTTAAATTGCTGGCCATCGCACGACCAACACCCCGTGCGGCGCCGGTCACGATGACAACGCGACCCGAGAAATCAAATGAAACGCTCAATAGGGCCTTCTTTCATGCAAGGAAGGTTCTCCAACGCTTGGACTTCAATCGCCAGCCGCGAATTTCGGAGTCTTCTACGGCTTACGTGTGAAGCCCTTCGCCAGCCCGCCCGGGACCTTTGCTTGTCCTGTTCCCTCTTCCCTACTCCAGCGCCGTGACGGTGATCTCAACCTGAGCGCCGGCCGGCAGCGAGGTGACGCCGACGGTCGTGCGGCCGGGCGGGTTGGAGACGAAATACTCAGCGTAGACTTCGTTCATCTCGCCGAACTTGCTGAGATCAGTCATGTAGACGGCTGTCGACAGCCCGGTCCATGCCGGAGCCGGCCGCTTCGAGGATGTTCTTAACGTTCTCGAGCGTCTGGCGAGTTTCCGCGGCAATGCCGCCTGGAACGATCTCGTTTGTCGTCGGGTCAATGCCCTTCTCACCAGCAACGAAGATGAATCCGTTGGCGCGTACCGCCTGTGAGTAGGGGCCGATCGGCTTGGCCGCCTTGTCAGTTTCGATCACTTCGAGGTCGTGTCGCGTTTCAACCACCGTGCTTACCCTTCAGGTTCATCTTCGATCGATTCAGGCGATTGTAGCGCGGCGGCTTGCCTACAAGTTCCCGCGTATCGGCGAGGAGCAATTCCCTGTCTTGACTCTCCCGAACCTGTGCCGCCAGATTGCGCAGCGTCTCGGCGCCGTAGCGCACAAGTTGAGCGATCGTTGCGCCAGACTGGATTCCGAAGATGCGCCAGTAGTCAGCGTGTGGCGGATTCGCGGCTTCCAGCTCGCCGACCAGGTCGGAGAGATCCCGCAAGCGGCCGTCTTCTCGATAGACGCAAAGCTGCAAGCGATCGATCGTCTGGGTCGCCAGATCGGAGGGACGCAGCAGCGCGGTCATCGCTTCACGCAGCGCCCGGCCTCCCCGGCTGCCGCGCACATTTGCGTGACTGAAGACGGCGATGGCCGCCGCGAGTTCATCCAGTACCCACGGGTACTCGCCGGAATTGTCGGTATCAGGTGTACTTGCCATCATTCCTGTTCGATCGATCTGTCATCTTGATGCAGGATGGTTCTAGAGGGGCCCCGAATCATGAGCAATCGTTATCCGCCCGGCGGGCGAGATCCAGATTACAACGTTTACGACAACAACGATGAGGATATCCGGATCTCACGCCGTGCCGTGCTCGCGGGCGCTGTGGGCATCGTTGGCGCAGCGGCGGCCACAGTACTCGTCATCGTACTGCGAGACGACGGCGACGACGATGGCGGCATGGGCCTGGCCACAACAACCGAAGCGCCACTTCCCTCGCCGACCGAAACCCTCCAACCGACCGCCACCACCGAACCCGAGCCACCAACCCAGACACCCGCAGTCGAGCCAGTGGCAAGCCCGACCTTCGAGCCTACCGCAACCGAGGAGCCAACGGCGACGGCCACCCCGGAGCCGTCACCTACGATCGAGCCCTCTCCGACCATCGAACCAACCGCCACCCCGTTGCCAGTCGCAGGATGGACGCAGTTGGAACCTTCCGGGGAGTTGCCAGCCGCGCGGCGCGATCATTCGCTTGCCACGGACCAGACCGGTGAGCGCGTCTACCTCTTCGGCGGGCGCGGCAATGCTGGCCAGTTTCAGGATCTCTGGGTCTATGAATCAAGAGGCAACCGCTGGACACCGCTTGAGCCAGCTGGCGAAGCGCCGCAGGCTCGCTTCGGCCACAACGCGATCTTCGACGATGCCCAACAACTGATGATCATCTTCGGCGGCCAGGCAGGGCCCGAATTCTTCAACGATGTCTGGGCTTACGATCCGGTCACCAACGCCTGGGCCATGCTCTCGGCGGGCGACGAGGAGGACGCCCCCACGCCACGCTACGGCGCGGCAGCCGCGCCTCGTGCTGAGGGTAGCGCGATGTTCATCTCCCACGGCTTCACCAGCGACGGGCGTTTCGATGACACGTGGCTCTACGATCTCCAAACCGGAGCCTGGACCGATGTCTCGCCTGCCAACGGTGAACGCCCGGAGCCTCGATGCCTGGTGAGAATGGCTGGCGATCCCGGCCGGGAACGCCTGCTTCTCTTCGGCGGGCAATCCAATAGCTCACCCTACCTCGGCGATCTGTGGGCATTCGACACGGTCGCGCGCAGTTGGGCCGACCTCGACACCGATAACCCAGAGGCACGCAACCTCTACTCCCTGGTCCGGCGCTCAGACAACGGAAATCTGATGCTCTTCGCTGGCGCGTCCGCTGGCGGCAAGCTCGATGATATCTGGACTTTTGACGTCGAAACGGACGCATGGAGCGATGAGGAGGTCAACACAGAGAATGGCGCCGCCGCACCTGCACGAGATAGCCACGACGCCGTCTGGTTGGATGAAGGCAGGGCAATGCTCGTCTTCGGTGGCAGGGGAGAGGATGGGCTACTCAATGATCTCTGGTTGTTCGTTCCCTGACCAGCGTTTGGTCGCCTTCCATTCCGGGCACGACGTCCTCCTGTGGAAGCGCGCCAAAGAGACCGATCCGTCCCCCAGCCGCATCTCCGGAATAGCGGCTCATGAGCCCGAGTGATTCAAGGGCCATCTGGACCGTTGGATGATGGAGCGCCTGAGGGAATCGCTCGGGCCAACCGGCGCGGTCAAAGACGTCACGCACATGACTTCGGACCCCAGTCAGCAACACCGTGATGCCAGCGGCACGGTAGCTGCGCAGGAGGTCCTCTAGCATGCCAACAGCGACAGCATCGATATCCGCAACGCCCGCGAAGTCAAGGACTACCCAGGCCAGGTCTTCTCGTTCGGTCGCCGCGGCCTCAATTTGTCGCTCCAGCTCTTCAATGTTCGCGAAGTAGAGCGGCGCTGCGATCTGGAGGATAAGGGTGCGTGGATAGGCGATTGTCTCTGGATACCGGTCCAGACTCCGAAAGTGTCCCAAAAGCTCGTCGTAGCCAACTTCGACTGTGTGTGGATCTGTGCTCCGCCAGAGAAAGACAAGCAGTGAGAAGATGAGCCCTACGATCACACCCCACTCCACGCCGACAATCAGCGTTGCGGCAAAGGTGATCGCAACGGTGAGACCATCGAGGCGCCGCACCCTGTAGAAGCGCCGCGCTTCACGCACGTTGATCAGTCCGGACACCGCGATGATGATCGTCGCGGCAAGGACAGCAGTTGGCAGGTAATAGAACAATGGAGTGAGGATCAGCAGGGTCAGAATGATCAGGCACGCGGCGACAATGCCCGACAATTGAGTCCGTGCCCCGGCCTGGTAGTTGACCGCGGTACGGGCAAAACTGCCGGTCACCGGAAAACCCGAAAAGAGCGAGCCAGCGACGTTCGCAAAGCCGAGCGCGTAAAGCTCCTGGTTCGCGTCGACCGGGTCCTTTTCGCGCGCGGCGATTGTCCTGGCGATCGAAATTGACTGCACGTATCCGATAAAGGTGATCGTCAGCGCTCCCGGCACCAGAGTTGCGATCGCCTCAGGGTCAAAGGTCGGAATCGACGGCTGCGGCAGGCCTCTAGGAACGTCACCGACGACCTGAACACCGTCCGCATCCAGCCCCAGCCCCCATACGAGCAACGAGCCGACGATCACCAGTATCAACGGGGCCGGGATGCGGGCAGCGATAAGCAGCAAATGGATCGGAAGGCGCGGCACCAGGTACCTGTATGAGAGGAGCACGGCGATGCTGGCCAGTCCAATAGCCGCGGTTTCCCACTGAATGCCCTGTATCTCACGCCCAACGCCGACCGCGGACGAAAATGCCGATCCCCCCGAGTTAACGTCTAGCCCAAGAAGGTCATCGATCTGAGTCAAGGCGATGACGATTGCTGCGGCAGAAGTGAACCCGCTGAGGACCGCTTGCGAGAAGAAGCGAGCGATGAAACCGGCACGAATCAGTCCCAAGCCCAGCTGGATGACACCGATCATGAGCATCAACAGCACCGTGAAGCCGATATAGTCGCTGGTTCCCGGCTCGGCAAGCGACGAAACGCCGGCAAACGTGAGTAGTGAGATGATCGCCGCCGGACCGACGTTGACATGCCGCGAGGTGCCGAAGAGCGCGTAGACGAAGGCGGGAATCGTGGCGGCGTAGAGGCCACTGCTGGCTGGTAGCCCGGCGAGCAGGGCGAACGCCATACTCTGTGGCACCAACATCACCGTGAGGATGAAACCGGCGCTGATGTCGGCGCTGAGATTTCTACGCTCGTAGGTGCGCATCCAGACCAGCCCGGGAATCAGGCGCGCCAGGCGCTGATCCAGGGTTATCGATTGAGTGCGGTGGCTAATCGGTTCTGGCACCGGTCATTTCACTCATCGCTGACGGCGATCTTCTTTCTGCGACGGATCGCGGAGGCGCATCACAGCCACTCAACGCCGCTACAGGGTACTGCCTGGGGAAGCGATTCGCTATCGCCTGGCTAGATCTTCGACAACATCAAGTGGTTCGCCCTGCCCGGTCCGGCCACGGTAATCGATGCCAGCCGATTCCAGAGCATGCTGGATCGAGAGATGCCACATGTCGGGACCAACAGACGTACCCCATCCAGCCCGTAGCATGAGATCCCTCACCGGTCCCTTGACACCAGCAAACATGAACCGTCGCCCACTTATCCTGTACTGCGCCATCAACTCTTCAAGCGTCTCCAGCGCCACGGCGTCAATGTCGTTCACCGACCAAAAGTCGAGGATGATCCAGCGCACGTCGGGACGGGCGCTCAGCGCATCCCTGATGCGGTCCTCCAGAAAACCGCTGTTTGCGAAATAGAGCGATTCATCGATCCGCAGAATCACCGCGTCGGGAAAGGTCTGCGCGTCAGGATACCGGCGGACGTTGCGAAAGACGTTCTCATCGGGAAGATAGCCCATCTCGGCGGCGTGGGGATGAGCGGAGCGCCAGATGAAGACGAGCAACGAGAAAGCAACGCCAACCAGAATTCCCAGCTCGATCCCGATAGTGAGCGTTGCGACGAACGTGAGCACGAGCGACGCCGCATCAGTACGCCGGACGCGGTAGAGGCGCAACGGCTCTCGAACGTCGATGAGCCCGGCAACCGCGACGACGACGATCGCGCCGAGCACCGCGCTTGGCAGGTAGTAGAACAGGTCCGTGAACAGGAGGAGTGTCACCAGAATCAGGCCAGCGGTGATGATCGAGGCGAGGCCGGTGCGCGCTCCGGCCTGGTAATTCACCGCCGACCGAGAGAAGCCGCCAGTGACCGGATAGCCGCCGAAGAATGATGCGCCCAGATTGGCGATTCCGAGGGCTCTCAGTTCCTGGTTGGGTCCAACACGCTGCTTCTCCCGCGCCGCGATCGACTGGGCAACGGCGATCGACTCCATGTAGCCGACGAATGAAATGGCAAGGGCCGCTGGCAGGAGCACGCGTGCGACCGAGAAGTTGACGTCCGGAGCGCTGAGCACCGGTAGGCCAGACGGAACGTCACCAACGATTCGGACCCCATCGGCGTCGAGCCCAAACAGGTAGACAGCGGCTGTCGAAACAGCGACAACGATCAAAGCGCCGGGAATGCGCCTGTTCCAACGACGGAGTAGAACCAACGCCGCGATACTCGCTGCCCCGATGAGCACAGTGAGCAGATGCGCTTCAAGGACATTGCGGCCAACATCATTCAACAGCCAGAAAGCGTTCTCATGGCGACCGACTTCAATACCGGCCAGGTTCTTCACCTGGCTCAACGCGATGATGATCGCCGCCGCCGAAGTAAAGCCACTGATGACTGCGTGCGACATGAATTTCACAACGACGCCACCCCGGACCAGCCCAAGGCCAAGCTGAAGCACCCCGACCATCAGCGCGAGAAGAAGCGCGTAGCCCGCGAAACCCGCCGAACCAGGCTCGGCAAGCTGTTCGACCCCGGCAAGGGTCATCAACGACACGATCGCAACCGGCCCGACGGCAAGCTGGCGTGAGGAGCCAAACAGGGCATAGAGGATAAGCGGGATCGTCGAGGCGTAGAGGCCGGTAACCGGCGGCAGTCCAGCAAGCGTAGCGTATGCCATTCCCTGAGGAATCAGCATTACGGCCACAATCACTCCCGCAGTGAGATCTCCTGACAGGTCGCCACCACGGTACGACCGCAGCCAGTTGAAGGCTGGCACATAGCGAGCAAAGGTCTGCTGTCTTGTTGCGGAGTCGGCCTGGCTATTCATACCGTCCAGTTTCCGGAATGACCGACCCAGTGCGAGCGCGGTTCTGCGCTCGCGGGATCGGGTTCTTCGTTTCGGATGAGTGAAAAGCTAGCCGGATGGCGCGCCTCATGGAGCGCCATCCGGTTTGTGGAGCGTCGCTAGTCGGCTGGGACTGCTTCCCGCGCCGTCGCGCCGAGCTCGACCGGCTTGCCAGCACTGGACCATTCGGCGAAGCTGCCCATGTAATTCAGGACATCCTTGCGTCCGAGCCGCTGCAGCACGCTTGTGGCGATCGAGGAGCGCACTCCGGTCTGACAATGGACGATCAGCGGTTTGTCGGTTGGGATCTCGTCTATTCGCCCGGGGATATAGCCAAGCGGTACGCTGATTGCACCAGGCAGATGCCCCTCCTGGTATTCGGATGAGCCACGCACATCCAGGATATTCGCGCTGCCCTGAGCTAGCGCCGCCTCGACATCGGCAGCCGAAACCTGGGACACGGTTTCGAGCCCGTGCCCGGGCCGCGTGTCCACCCAGGAATCGATCACATCCGGCGCCCAGAACCCTGCCACATCGTCTAGGCCGATGCGCTGCAAGTCCTTGATCGTAGACTCGAGATCTCGTTCGTCTACTATCAGCGCGAATGGGCGGTCATACGGCAGCAGCCAACCGGCCCAGGTCAGGTATGAGCGAGAGTATGGAATGTTCAGCGTGCCCGGGATATGACCACCGGCAAAGGCAAGCTGTGAGCGCATATCGGCTACCGGCATCCCGTCAGCGATGTGCTGATCGATGGAGGCTGGCGCGAAACGATGCGGGAGCGGCTTGTCAATGACGAGCGCCGGTCCTTCTTTGTTGACCCGCTTCATCTCCTTGAAATAGAAGGGAGGTTCGGGCTGGCCTTCGAGGACGACGGATACGAACTCATCTTCAGTCTCGACGGTCAACGCCCAGTTGAAGAGCTTCTCGTATCCGACCGTTGACTGGGGAACCGCCCCCAGGGCTTTCCCACAGGCGCTCCCGGCCCCGTGTCCCGGCCAGAGCTGGAGGTAATCAGGCAATTCCTTGAAACGCTGGAGGGATCGATAGAGCGTGCGCGCGCCAGCTTCCATCGTTCCGACGAATCCAGCGGCAGTCTCGAGGAGATCCGGGCGCCCCACATCGCCAACGAAGACGAAGTCACCGGTGAAAATGCCCATGGGCTGGGACGCGCCAGCGGTGTCGGTCAATATGAAAGAGATGTGTTCGGGAGTATGTCCAGGCGAATGCATAACCTGTAGCCTGATGTTCCCAACCCAGAACTCATCCCCGTCGTAGACGAGCGTCGCGCCAGCTTCTTCGGCGTACTGATACTTCCAGTTCTCGTCGCCTTCGTCCGAGAGATAAAGCGTTGCTCCGGTAGCCGCCCCGAGCTCACGCGAGCCGGATACGAAATCGGCGTGGATATGCGTCTCGGTGACAGCGGTGATGCTCATGCCTTCGCTGTCGGCCAGATGCAGGTACTGTTCGATGCTCCGGCTCGGGTCGATGACGAGCGCCTCGCCGGTCGCCTGACAACCGACGAAGTAACTTGCCTGCGCGAGGTTCTCATCGTAGAGCAGTCGTAGTAGCATGGTGCTCCTCCTTATTGTGCACAAATCGGCGACTAGCGTGAACAGGATCTTCCTGGTTACAGTCGAGGCGCAATCCCTCGGCCAGTCCCATTCGATATCTTTCGCCTCTATTGTCGTTGTGTCCGGCCAATCTCGTCAATCCACGAGGTTGTACAGCTCGTTTCGCTATAGTAGATGCGATTACTCCGACGTTGGTTACACGTTGAGCCAGCATATAGAGCCAGGCCGGTGAGATTCATGCCAGCAACGCAAAAACCGTGGGACATCGAAATCTCCATCTATGAGGATGATCGGGAATTGCTCAGCGGTTTGCGCGAGGGCGACGAACTCGCATGCACCTGCTTCATGAAGTGGTACGCACCCACGATGACCCGGCTGGCCCTCCGCATGGTCGGCGACCCCGACGAAGCGGAAGGCGTCGTCCAGGACAGCTTCATCGCCGCATGTTCGAAGATGGACACATTCAGGGGCGATAGCTCTCTCCGAACCTGGCTGCACCGGATCGTCGTCAACACCGCTCTCATGCGCCTCCGGAAGCGTCGACCAGACCGGTTGACCATCGAAGAGGGCATCGAATATGCGCATGTGCCAGCCATGCTCGTTGGGAATGGCGATCAGCCCCTCGACGCCGTCCTCGCGAGCGAGCTCAGCGATGAATTGAGCCAGGCCGTCATGGAGTTGCCCGAAAGCCTGCGCACAACCCTCGTTCTACGGGAGTATGAGGGGCTCTCGACCCGAGAGACGGCGCAGACCCTCAACATCAGCGAGTCGGCGGCCAAGGTCCGCCTTCACCGCGCTCGCACGGCACTGCGCGAGGCACTCGAACATCGTGGCGTGGAAACGCTTTCCGGCAGCCCCGACAACCCATGACCAGTTTGCTGGCCGCGCCACCGGTTCGATGTAACCCCCGATCTCCAATCTGCATCTACATCTATAACGGGCGCTAACGAGCGCTCTCGACAGGTTCGACAGGCATTGGAAAGATACCTGTAGGTGGATGTAGATAAGGAAGGAACCTTGCTGAATCAAGCATTGCTGCCGCCGGTCATGGACACCGCCGCGGTCGCCGAAATCATCGAGGCTCACCCGGATATCAGGCTGATTGACGTCCGTACGCCAGCCGAGTTCGAGTCCATGCATATACCGGGAAGCTACAACGTCCCGCTGGATACCTTGCCCGAGCACCGGCAGGACATTGGCTCCGCGATTTCGGGGCCTGCTATCCTCGTCTGCCGGAGCGGCGCCCGCGCCCGCCAGGCTGAAACGGTGCTCCGAGAGACCGGGATGACCCATCTCCACATTCTCGAAGGGGGCATGCTCGCCTGGGAATCGTCTGGCAGGGAAGTCCGTCGTGGCCGCCAGAAGTGGGGCCTGGAGCGGCAGGTCCGTGGTGTCGCCGGGGCACTGGTCGTTCTGGGCGCAATCGGCGGGCTGCTCATCTGGACCCCGCTGATGCTGCTAGCGCTCGCCGTCGGCGCGGGATTGTCCTATTCAGCGCTGACCGACTCCTGCACGATGGCGAAGGTGCTGAGCAAGCTGCCATACAACCGCGACGCATCCTGCGACATTAACGAAATCGTAGGGCGCTTGCGAGCGAGCAATGAACTGACCTGATATGCGGTTTCCATCCCGAAACGTATCGCCAGCCTGTGTCCCGGCAGTCGGATCACAAACCGGCACAACCATATACTCAGTGGAGTCTCGAGACTCCCAGGAAAGGGATTGAAGGAGAAGATGACTGACAAGAATGTCGCGGAGCTAATTGACGGACTGAACAGGGATCTGGCGGGAGAACTGGGAGCGGTCATCCAGTACACGACCTACTCCGCGGTGGCTAGCGGCGTTGAGCGCCCGCAACTCGTTGCGTTCTTCCAGGCCGAGGTCGTAGATGAACTGGGACACGCGCGCTTTCTGGCCGACAAGATCACGGCGCTTGGCGGCACACCGACAACATCACCGGACAAGGTCGAAATCGGCGGCTCGAATCGCGCGTTACTCCAGGCGGTCCTCGAAGCCGAAACGCAAGCTATCGCGAACTACAGCGAACGTCTCGATCAGGCCGACCAGATCGGCGACATCGGCCTAAGAGTCCAACTGGAAGACATCATCCGGGACGAAACCACCCATCGCGAGGAAACGATGAAGCTCCTCAAGGATCTGCGCTCCTGATGTAGGGATTCCTGACTCTTCCGCGCGATCAGACACGATCCCAGAAGACCGCTCGGTGAGAGCGGTCTTCGTCTATTTCACTGTTCCGCCGCCGCCGGCAATGGTCTGATGTCTGTAGAGGCATCGGTAGCTCATCTGCGCGTCTTCTTCTACTGCTGGGCTGCTACCTTACAGGCTGCAAACCTGACATTGTGCCTCAAGATTCGTGAGCATCCCCACGTTCTCGTACGAATGAACAGAGACGCGCACATGTCGATCCAGGTGGGTGATGAAACAGCCAACTTTGACACGACATGAAACGACACTGGTATAGAGAACAAACCGACCGAGCCGAGCGTCACTCCTCGCGCCGAGTGATATCGCCGGTGTCGATCACCACGCTTCCATCCGGTTGCGGCCGCACGGCCATCAGATCGAGCGGTCGCTTGGCGGGTCCATCCATGCGCACGCCGTTGCGGTCAAATGTACTCCCATGGCAAGGGCACGCGAACACCTGCCTGTCGCTTTTCCATTGGACGGTGCATCCCTGATGGGTGCATCTTGAATAGAGCGCTAGCAACCGTTCGTCGTTGTGGATCAGATAGACGCGACCTTCTTCACTGTGAATTGGCTCGCCGCCATCAACTGGAATCTGTCCGTTTGTGAAACTGACCTGTTCGACCTCGGGCCCGGAGTCCGCGTTTCCACAACTTGCGACGACCAGCGTCGCGGCGGCGACCCCGCAGAGCGCAAGAAAGCGACGGCGGTCGATTGGTCTCCGCAATCCTCCAGAATGGGCATCACTGCCATCGAAGTTGCTCTTCATCGAGCGGTCCTCTCCAGGTCAAAGACGATTTCACGGGGAGTCAGGGCGACGAGGTAACTGCCAACTCTTAACGCCAGGGAATCCCCGTTTCGACAGAGCGCCGCACTCAGGCTCGAAGATAGGCCAGGACAGCCAGAACGCGGCGGTGCTGGTCGGTCGCCGCGGCTAGATCCAGCTTGCTAAAGATGTTGCTGATGTGCTTCTCAACGGTGCTCTCACCAATAAACAACTGATCGCCAATCGCGGTGTTCGATTTTCCCTCGGCCATGAGGCCAAGCACTTCCAGTTCCCGGGGTGTAAGAGCCGAGAGCCTCTGGTCTCGCCGTTGCCGGCTGAACAGCTGTGATACCACCTCGGGATCGAGAACCGTTCCACCCGACGCCACCTGCCTCAGCGCCGCGAGAAACTCAGACACATCGGCTACTCGATCCTTGAGCAAATAGCCGACGCCTTCAGCGCCGCCTTCCAGCAGTTCGCTTGCGTATTGTTCTTCAACGTACTGAGACAGGATCACGACTGGGCTACCGGGCGCCCGTTGACGGGCCTCGATCGCCGCCCGGAGTCCTTCATCCCGGTAGGTAGGCGGCATACGAACGTCGACGATCGAGACGTCAGGGTTGTTATCAACGATGGCTTCAACGAGGTCCGGACCAGTCTCTACCAATGCGACGACTTCGTGGCCGGCATGCAAGAGCAGACGCGCTAGCCCTTCACGCAAGAGGACCGCGTCCTCGGCGATCACAACCCGCAAGGAAGCTCCACGTGTATCGCCGTCCCTTTCCCGGTTGGGCTATCTATTCTCGCCTGCCCTTCGAGCGCCGCCGCCCGGTCACCAATTCCAGCCAGTCCTGTTCCTCGATCGGGATCCGCGCCGCCGGCGCCGTCATCGTTGATGTCGATCATAAGCAGGTCACTTGAACGACGAATCGTCACCGCCGCGCTGCTGGCATTGCTGTGGCGAGCCACGTTGGTCAATGCCTCGGCAATAATAAAGTATGCGCTGGATTCGATGTGCTCCGGCAAGCGTTCGTCAAGCTCGATGTCGAGCTTGACTGGCACCGTAGACCGAGCCGCCAGAGCCGAGACCGCTGGACCGAGTCCGCGATCAGTGAGCACCGCCGGGTGGATCCCGCGCGCCAGGTCACGAATCTCTTGCATGGCTCGTTTGGACTCGCCATGCGCCTCGTCAATGAGCCTGCGGGCGCCTTCCGGGTCGGAGTCAAACATCTCTCGCGCCAGTCCAAGATCCATCGAAAGTTTCACCAGACGCTGTTGAGCGCCATCGTGGAGATCTCGTTCGATACGCCGCAGATCGTCGACAGCCGCGTCGTAAGCAAGAGACCGGCTCGTCGTCAGTTCACCGACGCGACTCTCCAGTTCAGCCTCACGATCCTTGCCAAGCAAATGCTGCGCGAACCAGGCATGCCCGCGCCCGATACCGACCAGGATATACGGTAACGCGACGAGCAGGAGCAATCCGACAACGCAAAACAGCACTGTCCACATCCATGTGTCTACCGGGGTTCCATCGATCTCAACGTTGCCGCCAAACGCGTACCACACCGGCGCGCTGATTCCGGCTGAGACGAACGATAAGAGTGTGACTGCGATAATGAACTGAGCCGTTCCGATTGGAAACAAGAGGAACAGGTAGATCAGATCCTGCCAGACATAGCGATCCAGAGCGCGCATCTGTAGCTTGCCCCACCAATTGGCGTCCTCCGGATACGGCTTGTAGGGGTCGGGGATCTCGACACCGAGGAGCGCCCGTACCCGCAATCGTTCGAACTTCGCGCCGTAGATCCAGACGAACATCGTGCCGGCAAGGAGCGGTATGCCGACAAGGGTTATCGCCATGCCGAAGCCGGTCGCGAGGAGCGTCACCAGGACAGTAAACCAGGCGACACCGAGTGCGAAGCTCAAGAACATGAAAATCAGCGCCAGCCAGGGTTCCGCGGAAAAAAACAAGCGCAATGGGTTGCGCAGGGGGGTTCGACGCCCGACTGCCATGTCGGTCAGGGTTATCTCGGCCATTGAGTCTGGTTCCTTCCAGTTCCAGCGCCGCGAACGCCGTTGTTCGCGACAATCCATCGTCGTTCCGGATTTGATCTTCCTTCAGACCGCGAATTCCGCCTACGAGGATGGCTGGAAAATGGACGGTAGGGCTAACCCCACCCTTGGCGGATCAGACGAGGGTTAGACGCTGCTGGTCCGGAACGCCTTCCAGCGCGAGCAGTTGCCGTTTTAGCTCAAGTCCACCACCATAGCCGGTCAAGGAACCATCGGAGCCGACGATGCGATGGCAGGGCACGATGATCGGGTGTGGATTCGCGCCATTCGCCGCTCCAACGGCTCGCACCGCGTTCGGGCGGCCAATCGTGCGGGCGATCTCCGCATACGAGCGAGTTTCCCCCCACGGGACTGCATAGACCGCATTCCAGACCTCGATCTGAAACTCAGTGCCGCGCTGGTCAAGTGTGAGATCAAAGGACTTGCGCTTGCTCTCCAGATACTCGTCGAGCTGTTCGGTCGCAGCCTGATTCTGCGCGGTGTCGGGAAGCAGCCTGGCGCCGGGCGCAAGCCGGTCAACAATCCGATCACGATCGCCGACTGCATTGGGCAGGAGCAGCGTCAACAATCCAGTTTCCGAACTGGCAAAGCCGAAAGTTCCGAGCGATGTGGGCAGGACGCTCCACCAGACAATCTCAGGCATCGTACTCTCCATTCCAGGACGAAAATGAATGATACTCTCCAACCCCATAGTTGGCTGCTGCCTTGAGAATGAAGTGGTAGCATCGAGTGCTGTGCGAAAACGACACCGAGGTCCGGTCGCCGGTGTCGCAACGTTGTGATCACCTGACAGGGTTCCGCTTGGCTCACCTCACGCAACTGGATGTTTCCGGGTTCAAGAGCTTCGCCAACCAGACGTCGTTCTTCTTCGACCGTGGCGTGACCGCGATTATCGGTCCAAACGGGTCCGGAAAATCGAACATCTCCGAAGCGCTTCGCTGGGTGCTTGGCGAGCAGCAATACTCAAATCTGCGCGGCCGCAGAACCGAGGATGTCATCTTCGCCGGGTCCGAGCGCCGCGGCCGTATGGGCATGGCCGAGGTGACGTTGACGATCGATAACAGCTCCGGCGCGTTGCCAATTGAGTTCAACGAGGTCAGCATCACCCGCCGGGCCCATCGTACCGGAGAAAACCAGTATCTCATCAACGGCAATCGGGTGCGCCTCAAGGACGTGCAGCAACTCACCGCGCCGCTCGGCCAGGCACACACCATCGTTGGTCAAGGACTCGTCGATGCCGTGCTGAGCCAACGGCCGGAAGATCGTCGCGGGCTGTTCGAACACGCAGCCGGCATCACCGGACTGCGGATGCAGTCGGTCTCCGCCGAACGTGGCCTCCTGGAAGCTGAGGAAAACACGCAACGGTTGCGTGACATCGTCAGCGAGCTCGAACCGCGCGTCCGGTCACTGGCGCGCAGGGCGCGTCAAGCCGAGCAATATGAGACGGTCCGGGAGCAGCTCGTCCAGCGCCAGCGGGAATACTACGGCGCATTGTGGTTCACAGCGGAGAAACGACGAGAAGAAGCGGCGCATGCGCTCGACGCGGCGGCAGCCAACGTCCGAGAGCAGGAAAAGAACCAGGCCAGAGAACGGGACCAACTGGAGAGTCTGCGCGCAAGCGAACGCGAGATCACCGGAAAACGCGCTGAGATAGCGCAACAGGTCAACCGCCTTGAATCCGAGATCTCCGGCGCCCGTCACAGCCTCGATCTGACCCGCGCGGAGATGCGCGCCGCCAAGGACAGAGTTGCTGATCAGTTGGCTGTCCGCACGCGCATCGAGTCTGAGCAAGCGGAGCGACGCGCGTCGCTGGCGACGCTGGAGAAGAGTATTTCGGAAATGCTCGCCGAACACGAGTTGCTCGTCGCCCGCCACACCGAAGCGTCCGCCCACTCGGAATCCGCCCACCAACAGCGAGCCGAACTTGAAACTCGGCGGCGGGAAATCGATCAACGGACCGCGGTCAAACGGCAGGCCAATAGCCAGATCGAGGCACAGCTCGCAGGAATCTCGGAGCGGCAAGTTGTCCTGAACCGTTCGAGTGAAGATCTCACGCGCCGTGCCGGAGTCGTCACGGAACGGATTCGCCTGCTGGATCAGGAAATCATCGAGGCTTCAGCCCGCCTGGAATCCGTGGAGATTGACGCGCGCGAGAAGCGAGAAGCCCGCGACTCCGCCGAGCGCGCGCTCGATGATCTGGAACGAGACATCCGCGTACGTGGGAACGAGGTCATCGAACTTGAGCGCGAACTTGAGCGCCTGAAGGGCCGGCTGGACCTGCTCGGCAGGATCTGGGCAGAAGGCGAAGGTCTGCACGCTGGCGTTCGCGCTGTCCTTCGAGCCGCCCGGAGCGGAGAGATCTCCCTGGGCGGCCTGATCGGGACGGTCGCGGAGGTGATCGACGTGCCAGCTGACGTCGAAACGGCCATCGAGGTGGCCCTCGGCGGTCATTTACAGGACATCATCGTTCGCGCATGGGATGATGCTGAACGCGGTATCTCCTATCTCAAGCAGACGAAAGCCGGCCGGGCACGCTTCCAGCCTCTCGATGCAATCCGACCGGGCCGCCCGCGGTCGCTCGATTCACCCATCTCGGGGCTGATCGACCGCGCCGCAAAACTCGTCACCTACGACCCCGAAGTCGAACCAGTGATCGCTCAGGTACTCGGACGTACCCTCGTGGCCACGGATCTAGACGCCGCCCGTCGGATCGCCCGGCAGACGGAAGGTTGGACCATCGTGACCCTCCAGGGCGAACTCATCGCTCCAACGGGCAGCGTCACCGGGGGAACTCGCACTCGGGGGAGCGGGTTGCTGGCACGAGAACGGGAGCGCCGGGAACTCCCGGTGACAATCGCCAGTCTGGAAAAGCGCATCGAGGAGAAGCAAACAGCAAGCGCTGCCCGGTTACAGATTCAGGAACGCCAGGTGCGCCAGCTCGACCGCCTGGACCAGGAACTCGCGCGCGCGAGAACCGATGAGCGCGCGGCACGTGAACACATATCCAGCCGTGATCGTGAGCTGGCAGCCGAGAAGAGCGAACTTGAGCGCCTGGAGCGCGAGCGGGCAATCGTCTCGACGAGTCTTGCCGATCTGGCTGAACGTGCGCAACAGCTGGAAACGAGCAAGCTGGAGCTTGAGGAAGAAATCGCCGTTCTGAAGAACACCAGCGATGAAATTGATCGCCAGTTCGCGGCTCTTGCCCCCTTGGACGGCCTGCAACTTGCGACGATGTCGGCTGAACTCGCCGCCCTCAACGAGCGGATCCGAGCGGCGGAACGGGAGCAGGAAACACTTGCACGGCAATTCGCGGCGAGCGAGCAAGTGATCCTTGAACGAACCAGCGAAATCGAAGACATCGAAGCCCGGCAGTCAGCACTAGTTAATCGAGCTGTCGGGGTCGAAGATGAGATCAAGCGCCTCGAAGGGCAACTGTCCGACGCTCGATCCGGGACGGAACCTCTTGAAGAACGGCTCGGGTGTCTCAAGAGCGCTATCCGCCGGGGAGAACAGGCGCTCGATCAGGTATCAAGCGATCTCCGTGATGCCGAACGAGCACACGACCGGGCAGTTTTGGAGATGTCCCGGGCTGATGACGCCGCGTCATTTCTGCGCTCCAGGATCCTTGACGAACTGGAGATTGAAGATCCGTCAGCCATCGCAGTCGATACAGGCGGACCGGCGCCGGATGCCGAAGACCGGATTCGTCGCCTGCGCGACCAACTGCGGAGAATCGGCTCGGTCGGTGAAGATGTGATCGAGGAATACCGGGAGGAATCGCAGCGGCTCGACCACCTCACGAAGCAACTGGAGGACATCGCCGGGGCGGCGGAATCGCTGCGGGACGTCCTGACCGATCTCCGGCGACAGATGAACACAAGATTCGGGCAAACGTTCGATGAAGTCGCGACCGAGTTCGAGTCGACCTTCAAGCGACTCTTCGGCGGCGGCTCAGCCCGGCTTGCACACGAAATGGATGGCTCGGACCCCGGAGGCATCGATATCGTGGCCCAGCCACCCGGAAAGCGCCTTCAAGGACTGAACCAGCTTTCTGGCGGGGAGCGGGCGTTGACCGCGGTCGCGTTGCTCATCGCAATCCAGCGCGTCAACCCGAGTCCATTCTGCCTGCTCGACGAGGTGGATGCCGCCCTCGACGAATCAAACGTCATTCGCTTCCGCCAGGAGTTGCGTGATCTCGCGCAAGAGACCCAGTACATCGTCATCACCCACAACCGTGGGACGATCGAGGGCGCGGACACGCTCTATGGCATCACGATGGGCGAGGACAGCGTCTCGAGGGTTCTGTCACTGCGACTCGACCAGGCAATCGAAGTTATCGAAGATGATCGGCTGCTCGAGATGGAATCGGTCATCTAGCGTTGATTTCGTATTGCGGCGGTTGTCCGAGGCGCTTGCGGGCTCAGCCAGGGCGTCGCGAAACGCCAAATGAATCAACCGACAACTGGTCCGAATTTGCGTTGATTACATCTGGATTGCCCTGGAAGGATTGACGCCTCCATGCACAGGCGACTCGCCGGGTCGCTGCTACGGATTCCGGGAACGATGCCTGTTGACTCCGTATGAGATCTCGATCGTTGATTGAACTATGATGGGTGTCGCCGGTAGCGCAGTGCTGATGGAATCATCAATAGCGCTACTGATACGCCACAAAAAGGGGCAAGTTCCATGAAGTTCATCGTCGAGGTGTCGTTTCCTCATGAACCGTTCAATACATACGTTCGCGGAGACGTCATCGGACAGAAAATCGGAGAGACCCTCGAAGCCATCAAGCCCGAAATGGTCTATTTCACCGATAGCGGCGTCGGCCGTGGATGCCTCATGGTCGTTGACCTGGCAGACGCTTCCCAGGCTCCGCATGTGACCGAGCCTTTCATGCTTGGCTTCAACGCCACAGTGAAATATCGGGTAGCCATGCTCCCCGAGGACCTTGCGAGCGCTGGTCTGGAGAGATACGCCGACTCCTAGCGGGTGTCGAGTGGTTCCGCCGTCGCATCCGGCCTTCTACGAAACAGGGTCATAGACGTAGATCCGCTGGTCGTTCGGCGCGGCGATGTAGAGCCGTCCGGCGCTGTCAACTGCGATGTCAGGCAAAGTGGTGTATGGGATGTCAAGAGTTCCGAGTTGCTCGATTTCCCCGCCGGCATCGACGCGGAGCAAGAGATACTCGAACTCAGGTCCGCTGCGAACATTGACCGCCGCGACGAGCATTCCTCCGCGTTGATCTGGAGCAATCGCAAATCCGGTGCGGTTCTCGTTGCCACGCCCGCGACTCAGGTCCGCCTCTACATCGAGCAACTCACCGCCGGATGAGAACGCGCGCAGCGGGGAAGTTCCAATGCCCAGCTCAATCGTGTACACGACATCGCCCGAGGCCGCAACATCTTGAATGACACTCTGACTCGCTGGCTCGGCAAGCAGTCCTTGATCGACTCCATCCGTGGAATAGACCCGCAGCCGGTCCTGCTCATGCACGTCGACAAGATAGATCCTGTCTCCAGAGCCAGCGCTGAAGAGCAAGGGAACAACAGGTTCGGCGGATTCCGCGTTCCCCAACCAATCCGCTGACAAAAGGTCTCCACCAGCGTCGAACTTGGCGATCTGCGCCGTCGTCTCATCGAGCGCATACACTGCGCCCTCGTCGTCCACTGCCGCGCGCATCCGCAGGCGGGTGAATCCCGTATTTGTCTCGGTCGTGCCGGTTCCTGAGAGCTGGTAGATTCCCTGTTCTATTCCGTCGGGGGAAAGCGCAATCACCCGGCCACGCAGGGGGTCGGCGGCATAGAGGGTGTCGCCTGGTCCGATGGCTACCTCATCTAACCCGGCGAATAGTCCGGCATCCTCAGGCGATCGAATCTCTCCGACAACGTCACCATCCTGACCATAGATACGGATCTGCTGCCGGGACGGATCGGCAACCAGAATTCGCCCGTTGGAATCGACTGCGATACCAGGGACGACCAGTCCATTGATCATCGACAACGAGGGAATCCCCTCCGGTTCCCAGAAAGACGTCGCCGTCGCGATCAGCGGTGGAACGTCGTCCTCATCATGGAGATAGAGCAGTACGACCTGCCCATCCGTGGTACCAGCGATGCTGCCCGGCGAGCGCGCCCCAAGCTCATCCGGTGGCACGACGACGAGTCCCGCGGCTTCGCTCGCTTCGCCATTCGAGTTGAAGCGCAAAATCCCCCCACCAGGGCCGGTTCCATGCTGATAAGTGAGCAGGACATCTCCACCGATTACGGCGACATCCCTCGGCCAGATATTGCCGATCCCATCGCCAACCTGCGGCAGCGCCCATGAGACAAGCGCCGTGCCGTCGCGCTCGAAGCGCCGGATCTCCTTGGCGCGCTGGTCGGGGATGTAAATGACGCCGTCGTCTCCAACGGCGATCGATGTCGGGACCACGGTGCTCGTCGTGTTCTGGTCGCCACCGATGCGCCACTCAGCCAGCGCCTTCCCATCATCATCAAGCACATGGACTTCCGCATTGCTGATCTGCAAGACAAACAGCGAGCCAGCCGGACCGATTGCGACCCCGCTCGGAAACACAAGCCGCTCGGACATCCC
This sequence comes from uncultured Chloroflexia bacterium, assembly GCA_963709995.1. Taxonomy (GTDB): domain Bacteria; phylum Chloroflexota; class Chloroflexia; order Thermomicrobiales; family CFX8; genus JAUIIK01. The sequence goes on from CAVPYN010000005.1 coordinate 206,638, forward strand.
GGATGCGCCCCAGGACGTGTCCAGCGCTCCATCGGGAGTGAAAGCCAGCACACGGTTCAATCCGATGTCCGCAACAAAGATCCGCCCGTCCGGAGCGATGGCGACATCCACCGGCGAGGTCGGAATCAGAGGCCCGCCAATCGTATGGGTGAACTTGTAGCCTTCAATCTCATACGGGAGCCCACTGGAGTGTCCGGACACTTCGCCGCCAGAGTCGCTATCGCGTGCGATAACCGCGAATGACCCGGCCGCCGCAAGGCCGAGCAGAATCAGGGCCATGAAACCGATCATCGTATGGTGGCGCATTCTTCGCCCTCGAATCCCTTCAATGTACCGGGCTATCCTTACAGAAATGCGCGGTTGAAGCGAATCGAATAACCAGCAGGCTGGAACGAGGAAGCATGGCGCCCTACTTGGACCATCTCTTTGTGTTGACCGATGCGGAAGATCATGCGCTGCAACCAGCCAGCCAGGGCTTTCCGATTGTCCGGCATGGACCGCATCGCGGCGGGGGCACCGGCAACGTCGTCTATCGCCTCGGCGCAGTGCTTCTGGAGCTTGCATATCCAATCGATCCAGACGAGATCGCCGCGCTCGGCGCCATCGGTTTCGCCGAACGCTGGCGATGGCGAGAGAACGGGTCGAGTCCTTTTGGCATCGTCGTTCAGATGGAGCAGGAACAATCTCAACCATTCGAGACCTGGCTCTACCGGCCGCCTTTCGATCCCGAGAACGCCTGGAAAGTCATCAAAGCAGATCGAAGCGAGCCGCTCTACATGGTCGTTCCCGTGAGTGGATCGTCACTCGCCGCGAGTAGTAGAACGGTCGAGCGAGTGATCGTCACCGCTCCACAAGTAGCGGAATGGTCGACTTTCGCCGAACAACTGGCCAGCTCAAGACTCGTCGAGTTCGTCTATGGAGCTTCACCGCTCATTGAGATTCATTTCGCGAGCGTAGAGCTTCCGTCGCTCGATCTTCGTCCCAGCGTCCCGCTTGTCTTGCGCAACTGCGCGGAGAACAGCGTGACCAGACAACCGGCAAGGGGATTCTGAACGGTGGCTGGGATCGAGAGATCCAGCCTATGACTGCTTGGCACCGTTTGGGCAAGTCCGTACACTTGAGATGTCCACGGTCGAAGCACCGCATTGCATCCGGCAGGGGTATAAAAGGGCACCGTGTCACGCCGCGATCCACGCCGCCCGGCGCCATTCTCAAGTCGCTCTCGAGACCTTCCACCCAGCGCAACGGGTAGAAAGCTCGGTGGGCGTCCTCGTGCGCGCGGGAGAAAAGAGTGGTCTGGCGGCTCAAGCTGGTCGCCATATGGCCGCAGAGAACGCATCTGGCCGAAGATTCTCCTCGTCGGCGTCATCCTCGTCGTTATTCTCGGTGGATCAATCTTCGTTGCTGGAGCGCTCGGCGGCGATGGTGATGAAGAGGGCGGCCAGGATGACGGCCAGGTAGCCGTCGTCGAAACCAGCACATCTCAACCCGCGGGCGCCGCAACGGCAAGCGCCACCGAGAATAGTGACTCCATTCTCCCGACTGCCCCGCTTCCTCCGGGTGTCGCTACCCCGACCGCCGCTCCAACCGCAACACCGACTGCAATTCCGGCTGGCCTGCTCACAGCGCCCAAGCGAACGGCCGAGATCTACGTCGAAGCATGGTCTCACGGGGCATATAGCCAGATGTACGACCTGATCACCAACTCTGCCCAGGAGCAGATAACCAAAGAAGAGTTCGTCGCCCGGTATGAGGCGATCGCCGTCGAGGCAGGGATCATCTCCCTTGACGCCAAGGTCGTCTCCGGCAAAGACGACGACCGCATCTTCTCGATCAAAGTCGATTTCGAATCGTCCCGCATCGGGAACTTCACCGATGAGAATCAGATACCCATTAGCCGGGACGGCGGCGAGTTCCGGGTCGACTGGACTCCGTCCCTGATCTTTGCCGGCCTTGGCGACGGTTACGTCGATTGGACGAGCGATACTCCAGCCCGTGGCCGTATCCTCGATCGCAAAGGACGCGCACTAGCCGAAACCGGCTTCATTAGCCGTGTCGGTATTATCCCCGGGCAGATCACCAACGAAGAAGATATGCTCAACCGGCTGACCGGCCTGCTGGAAATGAGCCGGGAGACGATTCAGGCGCGGTATGTCAATGGACAGCCAAACTGGTTCATGCCGGTCAAGGACTACCCTGACAGCATTGACCAGGGGTTGATTGATCAGCTTGGCGCTATCGACGGCGTCGTGATCCAGAAGTGGCCAGCCCGGGTCTATCCATACAGTTCCGCCGCCGCCCACATTACCGGATACATGAGCGAGATCACCGCCGAGGAACTGCCAGAACTCTCGAAGAGAGGCTATGAGGCAGGCGACATGATCGGCCGGGGCGGCGTCGAAGCGTTCGCCGAGGATTGGCTCGGCGGCAAGCGAGGCGGCACACTGTCGCTCCTACAACGCGACGGTACGCTCATCCGGGTGCTCGGCGAGGTTCAGCCTGAGGAGGCGAAGGATGTCGTGCTGACAATCGACATCGACCTCCAGATTGCGGCAGATGCTTCGATCGGCGATCAGGTCGGCGCGGCGGTTGTCATGGATCCCTGGACTGGACAGGTGCTTGCGATAGCTAGCCGCCCGACATTCGATCCCAATCAATTCATCCTGGGACTGAGCGGTGACGATTGGGCCCGGCTCAACGATCCCGAGGCGCGCCCGCTCGTCAACCGGGCCACCGCCGCGGTCTACCCGACCGGTTCGACGTTCAAAGTTGTCACGGCGTCGGCGGGAATCGTCAATCTGGGCTACACCGCCGACACCTGGTTCAACTGCCCCGGCACGTTTTCTCTGGAGGGGGCGGATCAGGTCTGGTCAGACTGGGTGCCAGGCGGTCAGGGCGAGATGAACCTGCACCGGGGCATCTATCGATCCTGCAACACCGTCTTCTATCAGATCGGACAGGCACTCGATGAGCAGGACGAGATGCTCCTCCCGAACATGGCCCGGGCCTACGGGTTTGGCCAGCCGACCGGGATCGATGCGCTCTACGAAGTGGCCGGAACCGTGCCCGATCCCCAGTGGAAGCTAGACAACCTGAACGATGCCTGGGCGCGCGGGGATGCCGTCAACTTCGCGATTGGTCAGGGATTCTTCTCCGCCACGCCTCTGCAACTGGCCCGTGCCTACGCCGCGATCACAAACGGTGGCACGCTGTATGAACCCTATATGATCCTGGACGTCGTCGACCGCCAGGGCAACATCGTCTACAAGGGCGAACCGACCGAGGCGGGCAAGCTCCCGCTCTCCCCCGAGCAACTGAAGATCCTTACCGACGCGATGTACGACGTCGTTCATGCCAGCGATGGCACAGCCGTCGCCGCGTTCTCGGGCGCGCCCTACTCCGTCTCTGGCAAGACCGGAACAGCCGAAACCGGCATCGAAGGTGAAGCCGACCACGGTTCGTTCGGTTCCTTCGCCCCCACCGACAATCCCCGGATCACAATCGCCGCCTTCGTGGAGCACGGCGTCACCGGCTCCGGCTCCGCTGCCCCGGTCGCCCGCCGGATCTACGATCGCTATTTCGAGCTATATCCCTGAAGCTGAGAAACAGCGGCTCGGGACTTGCCTCACGATTTCATCGCACTCCTCGGAAACCAGGAATGTGTCACTCCAGTCTGGATTTCAGGTCTCAACGTCCCTCTCCGCATGGATTGAGAACAAAAGGGAGGATGCCTATTCTGATCAGCCCCCCTCTCCCGGGGGCCCAAAGGGCACCCCGAGAAGGGGTTAGAGGGTGAGGGCTTCCCGCGCTCGGCGGATCTGGTCAGCGTGTTCGTCGCAATGGATAGCGTAGGCGCGCAGCCAGTCGAGGGCCGAAAAGTGACCGGATTTCGGTGTGAGCTCCGGCAGATTGCCACTCTTCCTCCGTCATCAGAACGAGCAACTCGCTGGTTGAAGCGCGTGCGCCCTGGAGAGCAAGCAGCGAGTTCTCAATCGGCCGCTCGTAGTGCAGACGTCTCGCGAATTCCTCCTGGTCATATGCCTGAATCTCGGGTTCGTGCTCAACAATCAAGCGGCGGATGCGGATTGCCGACGTCATCTCGCTGTCCGCAAGGTGGTGGATTACCTCGCGTGGGCACCATTCACCCGGTGCTTCCCGCGCTTCCCATTCGGCTTCGCCCATTCCATCGATCGCCGAGAGAATCGTGTCATATCCGCGCTGGTATTGTGCGATCAGTTCATCCCGCTCGATCCTGTCCAACTGCTTGCTCCTTCCGGTTCTATTCGAACGCGTACACCTGTAGGATAGTGGTATCGAGGGCTAGATTGGATAGCGGATCACCCGAAGAATGAACGATTGTCAGTAAGATCTGTCGCCATCAGCAGAAATTTCTTTTCATTCGTAAAGTTCATCGCTGTATGTTGAGGCTGGCTACCGGTTCTGTGTCACAATCCCCGGCCGGAACAGCGTGCGGGATGAGGGGAAACATATGGGAAGGAGGGTGTGGAATCGTGGCAGCCGAGAACCAGCGCCTTCTGGATCAGATCGGCTGGAAGATCATCGGAGAATTGCAGCGAGATGCCCGGCTCTCGTTCGCTGAGCTTGGCCGCAGGGTGCATCTCTCGACACCAGCGGTTGCCGAGCGAGTGCGGAGGATGGAAGATGCAGGCATCATCACCGGCTACCACGCCACGATCGACCCGGCGGCAGTCGGACTACCGATCCGGGCGATCATCCGGATGAAGGCAAATCTCCAGAGCTACGAACGGGTCAGATCCTCGGTTGCAGAGATTCCGGAAGTTGTGGAATGCCATCATGTGACTGGCTCGGATGATCTGGTGATGACCGTGCTCGTGCGTTCGGTGGAGCACCTCGAAGCGGTTCTCGACTGCCTGCGCCCGTTCGGCGATCACGTCACATCAATCGTCCTGTCGAGTCCGGTGCAAGCCAGACCGATCGAGCCGCGCTGTGCCGGCGCCTAGTTAACTGGCGTAGTTCTTGCCGCTATTCCCGCCAGATCACGCTGACGATATGATCGATTTTGCGCTATCGTTGTAAGAGGCTATGCCCAGACGGTGCGATTGTGACGAGACACGGTTATGATGGTGCAGGCGACTTTCGTCTGTTTGAGTGAGGGGGAGCGGTCATGCTACTCGACCTGGACAGCCATGTAAGGACGAGCGACGGTGTAGACGTCGGGACGGTCCGGCGGATTATTTTCGACGCTGATCATATGAGAGTACGGGAATTCGTCGTTCACGAGGGTCATATCCGCCCGGTTGAGCGAATTGTCGATGTTGTGGACGTAGAAAGCGTTGATGACGACCACACCGTGAACCTCAAGATCACCGAGAGTCAGGTCGCCGAGCTAACGCCCTTTATCCACGCCGACAGTACACCGGTCTACGCTGGCTACTTTGATGGCGGAGGGGAAGTCAAACTGGTTACGCGGCCTGGAACAGTTCCCTGGGGCGCAGTCGTCCTGACCCATAAGTCACAGGTGTACGACAAGGATGATCAGCATATTGGGCACCTCGACAAGATCGTATACGATGAGAATGCACGCGCCAGTTCCTTCACCGTCGAGTCGGGACACATCTTCACCCACAATACGAAGATTCCGGTCTCAGCGGTCCATACAGTCACCCATAATCGCATCACCTTGAACATCAGTGCCGGCGAGGCCGCAAACGCGGACGAAGCCTAGCCGCCGGCTGCATCGAACCGCATGTTTCGCCGCCGGGGCTCTCCCGGCGGCGAGTCTGTTTGGCTCATGTGCCAGGCCTCTAAATGCCGGTGTTCTGCGCCAGACGGTCGCTCGCGCCGGTGATGACTCCCAGCTTTTCGCCAGCGTGCAAGCGCCGGCGAATCATCGCCTCGTGCTCGACGCGGGGTCCGCAATGCTTGATGATCTCGTCGACGCGATCCGCCGGTACGACCAGGATACCGTTGTCGTCCGCGAGAATGATGTCGCCGGGCGACACCGCGACTCCTCCACACTGGACAAGGGTATTGATCTCCCCGGATGTCCCGCTCGAACGGCTGGTGATCGGCGCAACGCCGCGGCAGAAAGTCAGGTATTCCATTTCCCAGATCTCGGGGATATCAGTGGCCGGGCCATCGATGATCGTGCCCGCAAGACCACGGAGCTTCGCTGCGAGCGAGGTCAACTCCCCCCAACAGGCATGCTTTTGATCGCCATTGCGGTCGATGACCAGCACGTCGCCTGGCTCTGCAATGTCGATTGCATGATGGACGACAGCGCTGTCGAGCGCGGATGTGCGGATCGTAACCGCTGGTCCACACAAGGTGAATCCACGTTCCCTGCCGATTGGCCGCAGGTCATTCGCCATGAAGCCGAAGTCGAGCATGTGACCGATCGTCGCCGGCGGGATGCGCTGGAGTTGCAAAATCTGTTCGGCTGTCACCGTGGAAGCCGGTCTCGGATTGATCGTCACCGCCATGAGGCTCGCTCCTTCACTCTCCCCAACGGGCAGTCCAAGTGGGAGCAGTATAGTGCGACGGGAACCAACGGCGACTACTCGACTTGCTCGGTCAGATCCCTGGCAACGAACTCCTGTATTGCCAGGTAGGCTGGGCGTGGTTCAGCTTTGACATCGGTGACTGAGAACCCGGCAAACTTGCTATCTTGTCCGGCGTAAGCCATCGCATTCAAATGCCAGACAAAGACCATCTCGACCCAGGGCCATTCGGTGCGGACGATCTCGAAGGCGCGTTCCAGGTATTGCGCCTGGAGTTCTTCGGTCATCCACTCTCCGTATGCGTAATCCTCGAGGCATTTGGAGTCGGCCAACCCATCTCAGTGAACCAGACCGGCCTGTCGCCCAGGCCAAGTCCTTCCAGGATGCGTCGATACTCCTCGACATGGCGGAAATAGAACTCTGGCGCATCGTTCCAGCCAGGATTGTCAGCCGGTTTACTGGGCCAGTAGTTGTCGGGCGAGTTGCCGGCACCGTAGGCGTGAACGGAGATAACATCGAAGTAGCCGGCCGCCTCGCCGCCGTTCAGGCCGAACAGCGTCTCGAAATACCAGTCATCGTCGAGCGCCAGATCCTCGTACATCATGCTGTTCGGCGCCATCCCGGGGAAACAACGCGCGCCGCCGGATCGGCCTTCCGGATAGCTGGAACGGCCTCGCGAACCATGCGCAGGTAGCCTGCCGGATCGATGATTCGCCCCCGGTGATCGATCAGGTTCGGCTCATTCCAGATCTGCCAGGCATCGACCTTGCCGGCAAAGTAGGGCACGAGGTCGCCGCAGGAAGCGGCCGAACGCTTCTGGATCACCCGGCAGCGTGGGATCTTCAGGGCGCGCCCAGTCCGGAGCATGAGAAACATTGACTAGGATCTTGAGATTCCGCTCTTTCGCAATGTTCACGATGTGGATGTAGGGCCAGACGTAGTATTCGACATCCGAGTCCGGCTCAGGCTGAAGCCCTGTCCAGGTGAATTGGAGGCGAATCCAGGTACAGCCACTTGCGGCCGCCAGATCGAGATGCCTCGCGATTGAGTTGATCCTGATCGGCGTGAGACCAGAAGGACATGTTGAAGCCACAGGCGACTTTGTTTTCGGGGTAAAGAGGGATCGGGCCGATAGGATCGGCATCTCGGTCAGCGATCGTTTGACGCTGTGGTGTCGTCGCCAGATCCGGGACGGGGTGGTTCGCAAGCTCCTGGATTCCCAGATGTCCGAGCAGTATCTCGAAGCCTGGCTTCTCTTCGGGATGATATTCCATGCGAGCGCGCTCGAAATACTGGACGGTGTGAAGCTTGCCGGTATAGATATCCGGCTCCTGCAACGGCTCTGACAAAGGGTAACCGAATGTCACGATTCCCCCGTTCGCATCCCAGTACTCACGGAATATCCCTGAAAGATAGTGACCGGTTTCATGGAAGTAGAGGGCCCCGGCCGGCAGCGGGTCCTGCATATTCTGGAACTGGAACGGCTCATCGCCGCGCTGCCGTTGTTCAAGCGTGATCCCCGCGCCGAGCCGGACCGGCAGGACGTTCAGCGGGAAGGGCTTGTCCTCGTGATGCTCAAGAATCGCCCGTTCGAAATACTGTCGGTGCAGACCATTTTCATAGAATACGCGTGAGATCGGATAGCCAAAGGTCATCAACCCGCCGCGCGTGCGCCAGAAATCGGCGAACGCCGGATCTACCCAGAATCCGGTTTCTTTGAAGTACATCGCTTCGCTGCTCTGAGCTTGAGCCTCATACTGCGGAGTGGCGCTGAGGATTGCCGCCAGAATAGCGAGCGACAAAACCACCCTGATCGGGTTGATGGCTCGCGTCATGTCAACAATCTCCTTGAGCAATCGATGCCGCCCGCTCCCCAGGTAACAACGAACACGAAGCGCTATCGTTCCGGCTGTCTTTTCAGCCTTGCCTCTCACGGTTACGCTGTACACGAGCCTAAACGCCCCCGAATACATGAAGGAATCACCAAATGTGCCCAACCCGGATCACAATACTCGATGGCAAGCGCATAATGCTCGGAGTCACTGGCAGCATCGCCGCCTATAAGGCAGTCGATCTGGCAAGCAAACTCACCCAGGCGGGAGCGCTCGTCGACGTCATTATGACTGAAGCATCCCGCCGGTTCGTGACGCCACTGACCTTCCAGGCTGTGACCGGTCGTGCGGTCTACACCGGCATGTGGGACGCGCCGGCCGGTGAAGGGCTGCCAACCCATATCGCCCACGTTGGCCTGGCCGAGGCAGCGGATGTATTGCTGATCGCACCGGCAACAGCCGACAGCATCGCGCGGCTGGCGCAGGGTCGCGGTGACGACCTGATCAGCGTCACGGCTTTGGCGGCGCGCTGCCCGATTGTCGTCGCCCCGGCAATGGATGGCGGGATGTACGAGCATCCAGCGACACAGGCGAACATCGAAGTGCTGCGTGATCGCGGCGTCGACGTCATCGAGCCCGACACCGGGCGGTTTGCATCCGGGCTGACCGGCCGGGGCAGGCTGCCCGAAACGCCCGCATTGACTGGCCGTTTACGGCAGGTTCTGGGCCGCGGCGGACCGCTTGCCGGCACGCTCATCCTGATAACCGCGGGAGCGACTCGCGAATCGCTGGATCCGGTGCGATACATCACCAACCACTCCAGTGGCCGCCAGGGTCACGCGATCGCCCAGGCAGCGCTCGACGCTGGCGCGCGAGTCACACTGATAACAATGGCCCGCGATCTAGAAGCACCCGTTGGCGCGGAGCGCGTGGATGTTGAAAGCGCGCTCGAGCTGCTGGAGGCGGTGACCGGCATGATCAGCCCCTCCGCTCCGGACGCGCTGATCATGTCGGCGGCTGTGGCCGATTACCGCCCGGCAACGTTCGCTGAAAGGAAGATCAAGAAATCCGACGATCCAAACGCCGGCATGACGATCGAACTCGCCCGCAATCCAGATATCTTGCTGGAGGTGAAGAAGCTGAAGGAACGTACCGGCCGCCCCCGCGTCGTCGTCGGTTTCGCCGCGGAAACGAACGATCTGATAGAAAATGCCGCGTCAAAACTCGAGCGCAAGGCACTGGATTTGATCGTCGCCAATGATGTTTCAGCAGGAGACGCCGGATTCCGCGCCGAGACGAATCGGGTCATCCTGCTCGACCAGGAGGGCCAGCGCACGAACATTGATCTCACAAGCAAGGCACGCATTGGCGAGATAGTCATTGACCAGGTCGGAAGTCTTCTTGGTGGCGAAGTGGCAGGCAGGTAACCTGGAACATTCGCGGAGAAGATGGGCCGATTTCTGTAGTGACGCCGGTGAATCATCCGGGTTAGCCGCGTGGCTGAACAGGCGGGAGCGATGCAAGCACGACGCAGCATCGCGGTGGCTCAATCGGCGTTTCGAATCATAGGCTTTGTCTGTGGTCGGCGAGGACCTGATCGATCGCGTATCGGGAGATTTCGGCGAGCGCGGGATTGGTCGCCTGGTAATAGGGCAAGGCGATCAGCCCGACGGATAACGCCCAGCCACGTCCTCGCGCCCAGGTTGCGTCATCGACCGGCAGTTCGGCGCGGAATATCTCACGGGTTTCTGCGGAGAAGAGGTTCCAGGCAACTATCAAATCGCCCGCGGGATCGCCCACCCCCAGGCAGCCGAAGTCGATGACAGCGTTGATCCTGCCCTGCCGGGCCAGCAGATTTCCTGATTGCAGGTCCCCATGAATCCAGACTGGATCACACTGCCAGGCAGGAGCCCGGAGAGCCGCTTCCCACGCATCAGTTGCCGCCTCGGTGTCGATTATGCCCTCCAGGGCGGTGATGGCCGCCCTTGTAGGCGCGTCTCGCATCGCCAGCGGCACGCCGCGCGAAGAGTTGTCCTGTCCGGAGCGCGGCCCGCCGGTCGTGTCAATCTGCTGCATCGCCGCGATGAACCGCGCGAGATCCGTCGCGGCCTGACCTGGATCAGCGATGCGCTCGATCGTTGCATTCTCTCCGTCCAGCCACTGGTAGACCGACCAATGCCAGCGATAGCCTTCGCCGGGATTCCCTTTTGCGAGCGGTTTCGGAATCGCCAGCGGAAGATGCGGGGCCAGGCTCGGCAACCAACGATACTCCTTCGCTACCTGCCCCACGGCCCATTCAATGCGAGGAAGTCGCACAACCATGTCGTCGCCGAGACGATAAAGCGCATTATCGGTTCCTGCAGATTCAACCCGTTCGATCGGCAAGCGCGCCCATCCAGGGAATTGCGACGTGAGCAGCCGGCGCACGAGAGAAGGGTCTGTTTCGACTTCATCCTCATGCATGCGATTAGCCGGCATAAACGTGTCCCTTGCTTCGAGGGTGGCCAGGGGCGTGCATGAGCGCGATCATCATCTGGGTGGACCAACTTGAAAGCACGATGTCCATCAGGAAATTGTAATACTGTTACACGCTGCGCCGCCTGGAACGAATAGAGTCCCTTTCAGGCGTGTGCCCGGAAGGGACTCTGGCGCACTTCCCCTAGCCAATCATCTCAACACCATAACAGCGATTGATCGCCTGAACATCCTCCAGGCGCACTGTTTCGTCCTGGTACAGGTCGCTCAACTCTCGCAGGAAGTCCTCGTGGCCACCGGGGCTGAAGAGTACGAAGAGTTTGCCCGGTTCCGTGCCTGCATTCGCGAAGCGATGAATCGCCCCCGCAGGCACAACGATGGTATCCCCATCTGAACTGTGGCGCATGGAAGTGCCGAGCAGGAAGTCGAACTCGCCGGAAACGACGTAGAAGACCTTCGTCTCACGACCAATCTGTGCTGGCACTTCGCCCCCCGTCTCAACGACCGCTTGCACCATCGAAAAGTGCCCGCCAGTCTCGCTGGCGCGCACTTTTGGCGCGATCCGAATGCCCGGAAGCGAGAAACTTCCGGGCGTCGCTGCGTCGTGACTAAGGGGCGTGGTGGTCATCATCAACGTCTCCTTGTCAATGCGCACTCGGGTAGGTTAGTCGACCTGCTCGATGCCGTACTTTGGAGCGATCTCCTTCATCACGTACTCGAGCTCAGATAACGCAGGCATCGGGGGAATCTCGTTGCTGCGCGTTGGCACGCCAGCTTCAGCGACGAACTGCTCGAATCCAGACGAGTTGGTCAAGACGAGCATGCGGACGTTTCCGGCGCCGGTGTTTGCCCAGTTGTGACGCACACCTCGCGGCAGGAACGCGAAGTCTCCAGCCCTCGCGACGTAAGACTCGCCAGCGCAGCTAATCGATACCTCGCCTTCGAGAACGTAGAAGGCTTCGTCGTCGTTGTGGTGGATGTGGGGTGGAGTGCCTGCGCCGGATGGGGCGAGGTGCTCGCTAAGCGAGTAGACGCCATTGGTTTCCGCACCACTGGCCAGAATCTTCGCCATGGCGCCAAAGAATTCGTAGCGCGGGGCTTCATTGCATGCTGCAACATGCGGCTTGACATCAAACGACACCGTCATTGGTGTATCCTTTCTTGTCCATCCTGGGCTATGTGCGCCACATCATTGTGGCCGCGGCCTCCATCCGGCCGCTCGGCCCGGCGACCTCCGCCGGGAACAATCGGAGAATACGCCCACGCCAGACGTGGATCAATGTAGCGAAAGATACATTCCGATTAGCTGCGGCGGTTTATTCGTTGCGCTCGGAGACAATTCGCAGGCCTTCGAGGGTGAGCATCGGATCGACGGCGTCGAAGGCGTTAGTAAGCGGGGCGAGGACCGGCGCCAGGCCGCCCGTCGCGATGACCTGCGCGCCGGGAAGATCGTGCCGCATTCGAGCGATCAATCCCTCAATCATCGCGACGTGGCCGAGGACCAGGCCGGACTGCATCGCGTGACGAGTGTTTGCCCCGATCACCGACGGCGGGGCAGTGAGCTCGACGTGAGAAAGCTGGGCCGCCCCGCCGACGAGAGCGTTGGCCGTCACCGCCAGCCCGGCCGCAATCGACGCGCCGAGAAATTCACCTGGCGCGGCGACGGCCGCCAGCGTCGTCGCGGTGCCAAAGTTGACGACAATGCAGTTGCTCTGGAAACGGTGATAGCCAGCGATTGCGTTGGCGATCAGATCGGTCCCGACGCTCTCTGGCTGGTCCGTCTTGATCGCCAGCCCGGTGTCGAGCCCGTGGCGCAGCAGCAGTGGGCGCTTCCCGATCTGCCGCTCCAGCATGTCGAGCATGCCGACGGTGAGCTGCGGGACGACGCTGCTCATGATCGCGCGCTCGATGTGTCTTCCAACCAGCCCGGCTTCAGCAAGAAACGAACGCAGCAGAACGGCATATTCATCGGGCATCCGGCTGCGAACGGTCTCGATGGGCCAGAAGTGCGCCCAATCGGCGCCGTTGTGGATGCCGAACTTAATGTTCGAGTTGCCGATGTCGATTGCGAGCAGCATGGAACTCATTCTATGAGTAGTTCGCAGGAAGATCCCGAGACTCTCCCTAACGACCACCACACGCTCGGTCGGAGAGGGTCGGGATACCCGGCTAGCTGCGCATGAGAGGGAGCAGCCGAAACTCCTGCAACCTCCTCCCCTCCTATCCCCGCCAGGACATCACGCCGAGCAGGCGAGATAGCGTCCGCAACTCCGCCTGCGCATCGGCGATCTCGCCGCCGTTGCCCGCCGCCCTGACGATTGTAGAGGACATGTCCTCCAGGACTATGACCGCTTCCGGAGTGTTGAGATCGTCATCGAGCGCGGCGCGCATCCTTGCGGTGTAGGGCGCAGGGTCGATGGCGTGGTCCCCTCCTGGATTCGGGACATGGACGGCTTCCTTGAGGAGGCTAGCGAGGCCTTCGTACCGGGCTGGACCGCCGTCGACGTACTCCCACGCCGTGCGATAGTGATGACTGTGCAGGTAGAGCCGCAAGGCGTCTGGTGTGTGATACTGGAGCACGTCCCGAGCAAGGACCAGATTGCCGAGCGACTTGCTCATCTTCTCACCCTGGTACTCGACCATGCCGATATGCATCCAGAAGCGGGTGAACGGCGTCTTGCCGGAGAAGTGTTGCGCCTGAGCGATCTCACACTCGTGATGCGGGTAGATCAGATCACTGCCGCCGCCGTGGATGTCGATCGTCTCGCCCAAATAGCGCATCGACATGGCCGTACATTCGATGTGCCAGCCGGGGCGGCCACGTCCCCAGGGGCTCTCCCAGAATGGCTCGCCGGGCTGCCATGCCTGCCAGAGAATGAAGTCAAGCGGATTCTCTTTCCGGGGGTCGTCCGGATCCGCACCGCGCTCGCGTGAGAAGTCGATCATCTGCTGGCTGGTGTACTTGCCAAGCGCGCCGTAATCTTCGTCGGCCTCGGTGCGGAAATAGACGTTGCCATCAACCGCGTAAGCGTAACCATCGGCGATCAACTTCTCGTTGATCTCGAGGATCATGTCCACTTCTTCACTGGCGCGGGGGAAAACCTGCGGCCAGAGCACGTTGAGCGCCGAAAGGTCCTCAACGAAGTGCCGGGTAAAGCGGTCACCTAGTAGATCCCAGTCGATCCCAACCTCCTTAGACTTGCGGACGATGTCGTCATCGATGTCGGTGACATTCTGAACGTACTTCACCCGCCAGCCCAGATACTGGCAGTAGCGATTCAACACGTCGAAGGTCAAATAGGTCATGCAGTGGCCGATATGTCCGACGTCGTACGGCGTGACCCCGCAGACGTACATGCGAACGGTGCGCCCGTCCGCTGGCTCGAATTCGCGCTTCTCAGCGCCCAGCGTGTCATATAGCTTCACTCGGAAGTACCCCGGATCCTTTTCAGTCGTCGGAAGTCGCAACACAACCGCGCGGAACGTAGCACACCGGCAACGCTCCGGCGACCCCGTCCTCTGTTTACGCCCTCGCGGCAGCCTGGCGGGGTGTGCCAACGACGAGAACAAAGAATGAGATTGAGAAATTCCCCGGAGATCAGGTTCGTTTTGTACCAGACCCTGTTGGATTTCTTCTATACGGATGCGGCGGCGGCGGATTAGCGTGGTCAGAGAGTCAGCCAGGCGCTGATGCCTTGTGTTATCCAACTGGAAAGGGCAAAAGAGACCTCATGGCCGAACGCCGGACAAAATCCTCCTTCGTGACAATGATCGTGTTGCTGCTCCTGGGTTCGGGATTGCTCGCCTCTCCCGCACTAGCGGGGCAGGAGACGGCAAGCGAGAGCAACGAGACCCAAGCGGACCTGATGGCTGCGCCAGTTGAGAGCGATTACCTCTGCAAATCCCCATCCACCTTGCACTTCTATGTAGCGTTCAGCCCCGCCTGTCCAGGGAACTTCGAGCTCGTTACGATCTCGACCTCGTTGCCCTTCGACTACTGTTACTCGGCGTACACTCGCGCGATGATGGACGATCTGCCGGGTGACACGTGTGTGCGAAGCTACGCGTACGTCGTGGTAGACGGTTCGTCGTCGTTCGCCGTCTGCATGAATCCCTACACCAGCCAGGCGCATCACGCGACCGTTGGGATGAACTGTCCCTTCGGTCCGCCGATCTTCTTCATCGACCTGCGTGGGGACCTGACTAAACACGCTTGCGTGGAAGAGAACCTGAATCACAACCTCTGCGACGTGATCCCGGGCGGCGGGCCGCAGAACGAAATCCGGCAGCTAGCCCAGGTCGCACCGTCGGCGGCACGCTCGAAATCAACAGTCTCGCCGGCTTCATGCCGTCGATCAACGACAGCTTCCAGATCATCACCTTCGCCGATTCGATCAACGATCAAACCTTTGACAATGTCGTCTGGAACGGATTCGGCGGAGGCGTGGTACTCGACGTGATCTACAACGCCGACAACATCACCATCGCCGCCATCCCCGAACCCGAGCAGTACCTGATGATGCTCGCCGGACTCGGACTGATTGGCGCCATCGCGCGCCGTCGGCGCGCGCAGATCTGACGCGCCGGCGACACGGTAAAGATCGGGCGGCCTGCGGGTCGCCCGATTGTTTTGTGCATGTGCGACGAGCGACGGGGGCAGCGCGCTAGAATGTACTGTCTGCCCACGCGCCCTGTCCCATGATTCACTCGCCGATCCTGCAGTTCGATCGAACGCAACTGACCATTCTCGATCAGACCCGCCTGCCCCACGCGCGGCACACGCTGACGCTGCGCTCGCTCGACGCGGTGGCCGACGCGATCCGCCACATGCAGGTGCGTGGCGCGCCGTTGATCGGTGCCACGGCGGCGTGTGGCGTGGCGATTGCGGTGGCGACGGACGCCAGTGACGTCGCGCTGGAACGCGCCCTGTCGATACTTGCAGCGACCCGGCCCACCGCAGTCAACCTGCACTGGGCGCTGACGCGCATGGCGCGCGTGTTGCGCCCGTTACCCTCCGCCGCGCGCACCGACGCCGCCGAATCCGAAGCGCGCGCCATCATGGCTGAAGACCTTGCCGTCAATGCGCGCATCGGCGAACACGGCCTCGCCCTGCTTCGCGCGCTGGCCGCGGAGCGCGACGGCCCGCTGCGCGTCATGACGCACTGCAACGCCGGCTGGCTGGCGACGCTTGGCCACGGCACGGCACTCGCGCCGATCTACGCCGCGCATGCGGCGAAACTCGCTGTCGAGGTGTGGGTAAGCGAAACCCGGCCGCGCAATCAGGG
The DNA here is from genome assembly GCA_963709995.1 of uncultured Chloroflexia bacterium. GTDB lineage: Bacteria > Chloroflexota > Chloroflexia > Thermomicrobiales > CFX8 > JAUIIK01. The sequence continues at coordinate 222,712 of CAVPYN010000005.1, forward strand.
CCTGCTCACCGCTTGGGAATTGCGCGAATCGGGGGTTTCGCATCGCCTCATTGCCGACAACGCGGCCGGCCTGCTGATGATGCGCGGCGAGGTCGACCTGGTGATTACCGGCGCCGATCGCGTCGCCGCCAACGGCGACAGCGCCAACAAGATCGGCACCTATCTGAAAGCGCTCGCCGCGCACGACACCGGCGTGCCCTTCTATATTGCAGCGCCGATGTTGAACGATCGATTTCGATTGCCGCGACGGCGCCGCCATCCCGATCGAAGCGCGCGACGAGGCTGAAGTGCGAGAAGTAAGCGGTCTCGACGCGGCGGGACGGCCGGCGCAGCTCACGATTGCCGCATCGGACACGCCGGTCGGCAATCCGGCCTTCGACGTCACCCCGGCACGCCTGATCACCGGCATCCTCACCGAGCATGGGCTCAGCGCCCCCGCTGCGCTCGGTGCCCTGCAGCGAGTCGCGGCATGAACGACGCCGCCCACACGCTGCTCGACATCGCGCGCGGCATGCAGTCGCGCCGTCTATCGGTGGGAAGTGCCGGCAACGTGAGCTTGCGCACCGGGCACGGCTTCATCGTCACGCCAACGGGCATGCCACCGGCGGACTGCACGCCCGACGACATGGTAGCGATGACGCCCGACGGCGCGGCGCAGGGCAGATATGCACCGTCGAGCGAATGGCGCATGCACCGCGATATCTACGCCGCGCGCGCGGATGTGAACGCCGTCCTTCATGCGCACGCGCCGTTCGCCACCGCGCTGGCCTGCCATGGCCGCGCCATTCCGCCCTTTCATTACATGATCGCGCGCTTCGGCGGCGACTCGATCCGTTGCGCCGATTACGCCACCTTCGGCACACAGGCCTTGTCCGACGCCGTGCTCGCCGCGCTGGCCGGGCGCAGCGCCTGCCTGATGGCCAACCACGGCATGATCGTGCTGTGCGAATCGGCCAGCGAGGCGCTGGCGCGCGCCGAGGAATTCGAAGTGCTGTGCGAACACTACTGGCGCGCCCGCGCGTTGGGCGAACCGTCGCTGCTCGATGCCGCGCAGATGCGCGAGGCGCTCGACAGCTTCAGCGGCTATGGGCGTCCTCAACCCGTCACGGGAGCGGGCGGCGGTGGATGAACGACGAGGCCAAGGCACGTTTCGGCTGGACGCCCGATGACGACTGATCTCACACCTTGGCAACGCGCACCGTTGCTCGTGCTCGGCTTTATCGGGCTGATCAGCGGCGCGGCGCTGATCGCGGGGGCTGACGCGCGTCTCGCCGTGGCGGCCTTCATGATTGCCAGCGTCTTTCTGGTCGCCACCTGATGCGCCGGCGCCTGCAGCGACCGCTCTACCTGTTGCAGCGCGTCGGCCTGCCGCTCGCCGTCGCCGCGCTGTTTCTTGTCGCCGGCGAAGCGGTCTACCAGAATTCGCTCAAGGCACAGCGCGATAGCGTGTATAGCGAATTTCAGCTTGCCGCGGCGTATCGCATCAATGCGCTGCGCAAGCGCATCGACACGGTTCTCAATCTTCAAGGCCTGCTCGGCAAGCATATCGATGTGGCTGGACCGGGCTCGAGCGAGGATTTCGCACGCTTTGCCACGCCGCTGATGCGCAGCCATGATTTCATCACCGCGATCGTCTTTGCCACAGTCAATGCCGACGAAAAATCGCCGCAGCACTTCGTGGCGCGCCACATCGTGGCGCGCCGCGGCTGGCCGACACCCGGCACCGATCTGGCGCAGGAGAGTGCCGAGGCACGCACCGCGCTGCGAGCAGCGTGGAAACGTCATGAAACCGTGGCGACGCCGCTGCTCGGCAAGCAGGCGAATGCCAGCGATGGCGTGCGCGTGTTCTCGCCCGCGGGAACGGGCATCGCGGCAATGTACGTGCATCTGAGCCGGCTTGCGGAGAGTACCTTGTGGTCGGGCATGGACCCGGATTCGCGCGACATGGCCTTCACCGTGCTAGACGTCACCGCCGATGCGCGCAGCGCGATCGAGATCTATCGCGATACGCTCGGCAACGATTTCGACACCGCCCATGTCGAGGCGCTCATCTTCGGCACACAGCGCTGGCTGGTGGTCGCCTCGCCGACGCCCGGGCACTACCTGCTCGAACCGTCCCAGGTGGCGCAGCGCCAACGCTACGCGGGCTGGGCGATTGCGCTGCTGGCGACGCTGATCGTCAGCTTCCTGCAAACACGCAATCAGGTGATTCGGGGTCACGTGGCGCGGCGCACGGCAGAGCTGGCGCGCACCAATCAGATGCTGGCCGACGCCAACGCGACGCTCGAGGCCGAGGTACGGCAGCGCACCCGGTCGGAGGCCGCGCTGCGCGAGAGCACGACGCTGCAGCAAGCCATCCTGCACAGCGCCGACCATGCCATCGTGCTCACCGACACCAGCGGCACGATCCGCGTGTTTAACCCCGCGGCCGAGCGCATGCTGGGTTGCAGCGCCGACAAAGCAGTCGGCCATTTCACCCCCGTGGATTTCATCGCCACCACCGATCTGGCCGCAATGGAGGCGCGCACCGGCGAGCGCGGCGTGGCCGCGGTGCTCGCCGCCACCCGCCAGTTCACCTCCACCGAACCGGTGGAAATGGATTTGTGCCGGGCGGACGGCAATCCCGTACCGGCCTCGGTGTCGATTTCGCCGCTGGTCGATGCCACGACGGGTGCGATCACCGGCTATCTGGCCATCGCCGCCGACATCACACAACGCCGAGCGACCGAAGCGCGCATCGTGCATCTTGCCCATTTCGACGCCCTGACCGACCTGCCGAACCGCAGCCTGTTGCATAGCCGGCTGGAGTCCGCGCTCGAATTTGCCGAGACCTGCGACCAACCGCTGGCGCTGCTGTTCCTCGATCTTGATCGCTTCAAAAACGTCTACGGCACTCGCTCGGTCATCAGGCGGGCGATGCACTGCTCCAGGCGGTATCGGGGCGCTTCCGCCATTGCGTGCGCGAGCAGGACACGGCTGGCGCGCATGGGCGGCGACGAGTTCATCGTCCTGCTGCCGGAGATCGACGGACCCGACCACGCTGCCGAGGTCGCCACGCGCATCATCGAAGCGCTGGCGGCGCCGTTCGACATCAAGGGTCACCGCCTCACCGTCACGCCAAGTATCGGCATTGCCGTCTATCCGGAGCACGGCGGCAGCGCCGATCTGCTCGTCAAGCATGCCGACGCGGCGATGTATCACGCCAAGGAACGCGGGCGCAACAATTACCAGTTCTACGAATCGCGCCTGTCCACGCGCGTGTCGGCGCGGCTGGTGCTCGAGAACCGCATGCGCCGGGCGCTCGAGCGCGACGAATTCACGCTCGCCTACCAGTTGCAGGTCGACACCCTGAGCGGCGCCTATATCGGTGTCGAGGCGCTGCTGCGCTGGAACGACCCCGAGCATGGCCTGGTGCTCCCCGACAACTTCATTCCGGTCGCCGAAGACAGCGGCCTCATCGTGCCGCTGGGAAACTGGATGCTGCGCACAGCGTGCATGCAAAACCAGGCCTGGCGCAAAGCGGGGCTGCTCGACGTGCCGGTGGCCGTCAATCTGTCGGCGCGACAGTTCGACGAGCACACGCTGCTCGACACCATCGCGCAGGTGCTCGACGAGAGCGGCCTGCCGCCGGCGCGGCTGGAACTCGAACTGACCGAAACGCTGATCATGCGCAACCCGCTGCTGGCCGCCGAATTGCTCGAGGCGAGCAAGCGCATGGGCATGCTCATCTGCATCGACGATTTCGGCACCGGCTACTCGAGCCTCGCCTACCTGCGGCGCTTTCGCATCGACCGGCTGAAGATTGACCGATCATTCATTTCCGACATCGAAACCGAGCCGGACGATGCCACCATCGCGCGAACCATCATCGCCATGGCGCACACCCTGCGCATCGACGTACTGGCCGAAGGCGTGGAAACCGAAGCGCAACTGCAGATGCTGCGCGAATGGCGCTGCGACGGCTATCAGGGCTATCTGTGCAGCCGCCCGCTCAACGCAGCAGACCTGACGCAACGCCTCGACCAGCAACGCAGCACGCACGGCCAGCCGGCGTGAATGGCGTGGGACGAGGGTCAAATGGCATCGCGGTATGCGGCGAGGGAAGGGCGAATGATTATTCGCCCTACTGGCGCGCCGTTTGAATGTTCCTCGGTGACACCGCCGTAGGGGCGAAAAATCTTTCGCCCTTTTTCCGACCCGCCACGACCGCGCCGGTGCCCCTTAAAACTGAACGCTACGGCCGGCAGGGCCGAGCGGCCATTCGATTTGACCTTTGCGGTCGAAGGGCACGCCGCCCACCAGGCCGCCGGTGATCAACTCGCCGTGAATGCGATATTCGATGCCCTGCTCGCCGTGCGACAACCGACGCAACTGGTGCAGCAACTCCTTGCAACACCCCGTCAGCAATCAGAGAGGAATCAGTACGATGCCAGGATATTTCGAGTGCAAGAAGTCCACGAGTGGTGGCTACCGCTTCAACCTGAAGGCCGGCAACCATCAGGTGGTGCTGACCAGCGAGAACTACAACAGCAAGGAAGCCGCCCGCCCCGGTAGCTTTGACCGGCGCAGAGCCAGGGACGGATCACCCTATTTCGTATTGCAGGCCGCCAACGGCGAGATCATTGGCAAGAGCGAGATGTACCGCTCCACCTCCTCTCTCCAAGACGGCATTGCCTCGGTCAAGCGCAGCGCTCTTGGCGCCATGACCAGGGACCTCACCTGATAACACTGCCAATCGCGCGGCACGCCAGCATCGCCCCGCGCGATCCTTGTCCCTGCATCTGTCCCGAATGACTCGCGGCCACTTGTTTGTAGTCGCAGCGCCTTCTGGCGCCGGCAAGACCAGCCTGATGCGGGCGCTGATGCAACGCCTGCCGAAACTGTCATTCTCTGTCTCCTGCACCACCCGTGGCGCGCGCGCGAACGAAGTGGACGGGCATGACTACTTCTTTGTCAGCCATGAGGAATTCCAGCGCCGCGTGGCCGCAGGTGCGTTCATCGAGCACGCCGAGGTCTTCGGTAACCTCTACGGCACCCTGCGCGAGCAGGTCGAGGCTGCACTGGCCGAAGGCCGCGACCTGATCCTGGAGATTGACTGGCAGGGTGCGCGCCAGGTGCGCGAGCGACTGCCGGAGGCGATCCACGTCTTTATCCTGCCGCCCTCGCGCCAGGTCCTGGAGCAGCGCCTGCGCAGCCGCCGCACCGACAGCGAGGCCGCCATCGCGCGACGTCTGGCCGATTCAGTGGAGGAAATGGGCCACTGGCTCGAATATGACTACGTTGTCGTCAACCAGGACTTCGACACCTCTCTGGCCGAGCTCGAAGCCATCTTTTCAGGACAGGGCTCGACCTCGCGCAGCGACCGCCCGGGGCTGAGTGCGCTAATGCGCGAGCTCACCGGACCCGCACCGGCCGGGAGCGACGGAAAGGCGTAGTCTCCAGTCCGGTCTTTGGCTAGGATGCGCGCGTCACGGGAGGGGTTTCCGGATGCAAACCAGGGATGGCAAGAAGTGGCACTCGGTGTCGGTCAAACCCGGCCGCAGTGGCTGCAAGGCAGTTCAGGAACTCAAGCACAAACGCTGGCTTTCCAAGGATGCGCCGGTGCTTCCGCTGAAGGACTGCCAACAGCCTGGGCACTGCAGCTGCGTTTACCAGCACCATGCCGACCGCCGCGCCGGCGACGGGCGTCGGGCCGAGGAAAACGACCGCTTTCAGGCGCCGAAGAAGCCAACCAGCGAGCGCCGCAGGGGGCCGAACCGGCGTCGCTTGCCGGAAGATTGAGCCTTATTACGCGACACTGGCCGCGGGGCCCCTGGATCCGGTATGATTTCCGGCCCAATTGCCTGAATTAATGGTCTTTTCCCATGGCTCGCATCACCGTCGAAGATTGCATGCACAGCGTCGATAACCTGTTCGACCTGGTCCTCCTTGCTTCCAAGCGTTCGCGCCAGCTGGCCAACGGCGCCGAGGCCCGCGTGGAGTGGGAGAACGACAAGCCCACGGTGGTGGCGCTGCGTGAAATCGCGGAGGGCAAGGTGACGATGGAGTTGCTGAGCGAACCGGATCCGGATCCGGAGCCGGAACTCATCATCGAGCCACCGATGGATCTGGACGCGGAATTCCGCGCACCGCAGCTCGGCCTGGGGGACTGACCCCGGGGCCTCGCCGGCCATGAACTACGCGTCTTCCATCCTCGGGCTGCTGCCGGGTGGGAGACGCGCTGCCGGCCTTCCCCAGTTACTCGCCAAGGTCGAGACCTACCTCCCGCCCGACCAGGTGGATCGCCTGCGCGAGGCGCATGAGTTCGCCGCCAGCGCGCACCAGGGCCAGAAGCGCCAGTCCGGCGAGGCCTACATCACCCATCCGATCGCAGTTGCGGACATCCTTGCCGACCTGCACATGGATGGCGCCACGCTGGCCGCTGCGCTGCTGCATGACGTGGTCGAGGACACGCCCTCCTCGGCGGCCGAGATCGCCGAACGCTTCGGCCGCGAAGTCGCCGAGATCGTCGACGGCGTCACCAAGCTCGACCAGATCCAGTTCAAGAGCCGCAAGGAAGCGCAGGCGGAGAGCTTCCGCAAGATGATCCTGGCGATGGTGCGCGATATCCGCGTCATCATGGTCAAGCTCGCCGATCGTACGCACAACATGCGTACGCTGGCCTCGATGCCGCCGCAGAAGCGCCGCGCGGTCGCGCGCGAGACGCTGGACATCTACGCGCCCATCGCCAATCGCCTGGGCATCCACTCGATCAAGCTCGAGCTGGAGGATATCGGCTTTCGGACCCTCTACCCGCAGCGTTACCGAGTCATTGAGCGCGAGCTCAAGCGCGCGCGCGGCAACCAGAAGGAATTCCTGCCGAAGATCACCAAGACGCTGGGCAAGGGGCTGGAGGCCGCTGGCGTAAAGGCCACGGTCGAGGCCCGCGAGAAGCACCTCTACAGCATCTACGCCAAGATGCGGCGCAAGCTGCTGCCGCTGGCGCAGATCATCGACGTGTTTGGCCTGCGCATCGTGGTCGAGTCACTGGATGACTGCTACCGCGTACTGGGGGTGGTGCACGGCCAGTACCGCCCGATGCCCGGGCGCTTCAAGGACTACATCGCCATCCCGCGCGTCAATGGCTACCAGTCACTGCACACCACACTGTTCGGACCCAACGGTATTCCCATCGAGGTACAGATCCGTACCCGCGAAATGCACCAGATGGCCGAGTCCGGAATCGCCGCGCACTGGAAGTACAAGACGGGCGACAACGCCACGGAAGGACAGCAGAGCCGCGCGCGGGAGTGGCTGCAAAGCGTCATGCAGCTGCAGGAGGGTACCGCTGAGGAACTGCTGGAAGGCGTCAAGGTGGACCTGTTCCCGGACAAGGTCTACGTATTCACGCCACGCGGCGACATCATGCGCCTGCCGCGCGGCGCCACCTGCGTGGACTTTGCCTTCGCCGTGCACACGGGTGTTGGCCAGCGCTGCGTTGCCGCCAAGGTGGACCGCCGCCTGGTACCGCTGCGTACGGTGCTGCGCAATGGCCAGACAGTCGAGATCATCACCGCCAAGGGCGCGCAGCCCAATCCCGCCTGGGCCAACTTCGTGGTGTCGGCCAAGGCGCGCTCCACCATCCGTCACTACCTGCGGACGCTCAAGCGCGGCGAGGCGGTCAGCCTGGGCACGCGCATGCTCAACCAGGCCCTGGGCGAGTTCAAGCTGGCAGTAAAGGGCCTGCCTGACGGCCGCATGGACGAAGTGGCCGTCGCACTGAACCTGCGTGACGGGCGCGAGTTGCTGGAGCGCATCGGCCTGGGCGAGCGCATCGCGCGCCTGGTGGCGCGGCGCCTGCTGCCACGCGATGTCGAACCGCCCACCGGCGGCACGCTGGAACCACTCAGCATCGCCGGCACCGAGGGTCTGGTGGTCAGCTACGCGCGCTGCTGCTTCCCGATTCCCTACGACGCGGTGGTGGCCTTCCTGTCCAGCGGCCGTGGCGTGGTCATCCACCGTGAGAACTGCGCCAACATCACCGGCTACAGCAAGCAGCCCGACAAGTGGATCTCCGCCACCTGGCACAAGGAGCAGACCCGGCTGTTCAGTTCAGAACTGCGCGTTGACGTCGAAAACCGCATGGGCATGCTGGCTGCCGTCGCCGCGCAGATTGCCGCCGAGAAGAGCAATATCAGCCACGTGAATGTCGATTCTGCTTCCGAAGACACCTCGGTCATCCTGTTCGAGGTCCAGGTGCAGGACCGTTCGCACCTGGCGCGCCTGATCCGCGCCATACGCGCCATGCCTGAAGTCCAGAAGGTCGAGCGCACACTGGCCTGAGGCCGCTATCCTGCCCAACCGGTTCGCAACACGGAGCTTCCGATGTCCCGACGCATTATTCATTCCGACCAGGCGCCCAAGGCCATTGGCCCCTACTCGCAGGCAGTCCAGGTCGGCGGCACGATCTACCTGTCCGGGCAGACGCCGCTGGACCCGGCTACTGGTGAACTGGTGACGGGCGGGTTTGAGACCGAGGCGCGTCGTGTCTTTGAAAACCTCAAGGCCGTCGCCACTGCGGCAAACAGCCGGCTGGACGATGCCGTGCGGCTCACCATCTACCTCACCGATCTCGGCCAGTTCCCGGTGGTCAACAGCGTAATGGCTGAGTACTTCACGGTCCCGTACCCGGCGCGGGTCACCATCGGTGTTTCTGCGTTGCCACGCGGCGCGCAGGTCGAGATCGACTGCATCCTGGTCCCGTGACCCTCGCCGGGCGCCCCGTCACCCTGCTGCGGGGCGTGGGCCCGTCGCTGGCGGCCCGCCTGCTGCGCCTGGGCATTGAGACGGTCGAAGACCTGCTGTTCCTGCTGCCGGCACGCTACGAGGATCGCACCCGCATCGCGCCCATCGGCAGCCTGCAACCAGGCGATCGTTCGGTCATCGAGGGCGAGATCCAGCTCGCTGAAGTCACCATCCGCAAGCGGCGCTCGCTGCTGCTGCGCCTGGGTGATGGCACCGGCTTCATCACCCTGCGCTTCTTCCACTTCAGCGGTGCGCAGCAGCAGCAACTTGTGCGCGGCGTGCGTTTGCGCTGTTTTGGTGAGGCGCGCCGCGGGCCGCTGGGGCTGGAGATCGTGCACCCCGAGTATCGGCTGGCCGACCAGCCCGATGCCCAGGCGGTGGAGGACTCCCTCACGCCGATCTATCCGGCTACCGAAGGCGTGCAGCAGGGGCGCTTGCGGATGCTGACGGCCCAGGCGCTGGCTGCACTCGACAACCAGGGCCTGACCGACTGGATGCCGGCCTCCCTGCTGCAGGAACTCGACTTGCCGACGCTGGCCGAGGCGCTGGACTACGTGCATCGCCCGCCACCTGAGGCCGAACTCGCGCTGCTGGAGCAAGGCCGCCATCCGGCCCAGCTGCGCCTGGCTTTCGAGGAACTTCTGGCGCACCAGCTCACACTGCGCCAGCTCAGGCGCGAGGCCCAGGCCGATCCGGCCTGGCCGCTGGCGGCGCCAGGTGTGCTAGCCAGGCAAATGCTGGGATCCATTGGCTTCGCACTGACTGCGGCACAGCAGCGTGTTGCCCGTGAGATTGATGCCGACCTGCGGCGTGAACATCCGATGCTGCGCCTGGTACAGGGTGATGTCGGCTCCGGCAAGACCGTGGTCGCAGCGCTGGCCGCGCTTAGCGCCATCGAATGTGGCGCCCAGGCCGCGCTGATGGCGCCCACTGAACTGCTGGCCGAGCAGCACGCGCAGAACTTCGAGCGTTGGCTGGCGCCGCTGGGCCTGCGCTCCCTGTTGTTGACCGGGCGCCTCACCGGCCGCGCCCGTAACCAGGCACTCGCTGCCATTGCCTCAGGCGAAGTCGCATTGCTGATCGGAACCCACGCCCTGTTCCAGGAGGGCGTGGAATTCCAGCCGGCTTGCCCTGGTGATCGTCGACGAGCAGCACCGCTTCGGCGTGCACCAGCGCCTGGCCCTGCGCAACAAGGGCACAGCCAGCGGGCGTTTCCCCACCAGCTGGTGATGACCGCAACACCCATCCCGCGCACCCTGGCGATGACGGCCTATGCCGACCTTGATGTCTCGGTAATAGATGAGTTACCGCCGGGGCGTCCGCCGGTCAGCACGGCGGTCATCCCTGACAGCCGGCGCGACGAAGTGGTGCAGCGCATCGAGGCCGCCTGCCGCGAGGGACGCCAGGCCTACTGGGTCTGCCCCTTGATCGAGGAATCTGCTGCGCTGGAAGCCCAGGCTGCAGAGGACACTGCTGCCACGCTGGCTGAAGCACTGCCCGACGTCACGGTGGCCCTGGTGCATGGGCGCATGCCGGCGACGGCCAAGGAAAAGGCCATGGCCAGATTCAAGGCCGGCACCATCCAGTTGCTGGTGGCGACCACCGTCATCGAGGTGGGCGTGGACGTTGCCAACGCCAGTCTGATGGTGATCGAGAACGCCGAACGCATGGGCCTGGCGCAATTGCACCAGCTGCGCGGGCGCATCGGCCGCGGCGCAGCCGAGAGCCACTGCGTGCTGATGTATCGCGCGCCGTTGTCGGCGCTGGCACGCGAGCGCCTGGCTGTCATGCGCGCCACCCGTGATGGCTTCGAAGTAGCACGGCGGGACCTGGAACTGCGCGGACCGGGTGAGTTGCTGGGTACGCGCCAGACCGGCCTGCTGCAGCTGCGGGTGGCCGACCTGATGCGCGATGCCGACCTGCTGCCACGGGTACAGCAGGCAGCAGAGGTGATGCTGGACGCGCATGCAGCTAACATTGCGCCGCTCAAGCGTCGCTGGATCGGCGCAGCCAGCCGCTACGGTAAAGTATGAACGTGCCCACCACCGAACACTGGTCCAGCACCCTGCCGGCAGCCAGCAATGCCGCCGCGCAAGGCTGGCTGGCAGAACCCGGACTGCTGACCCGAGCGCCTGCGTGCCAGGTGCACGGGCTGCGCCGGCCTCGTCGTCATCACCCAGCAGCCCACCGATCTGTCACCTGAGGCACAGGCCGTGCTGCAGACGGACTCCAGCGCCGGCCACCTGCGCGAGGTAGAGCTCACCTGCGCTGGCAAGGCCTGGGTCTTCGCCCAGACCCTGATCCCGGAGCGCACCCTGGCGCGCCAGCCCTGGCTCACGACGCTCGGCAGCTCGGCGCTGGGCGCGCGCCTGGCCGATGTCCCGGGTATCCGCCGCGGCCCGCTCGAATTTGCTGAACTGCTGCCTGGCAACCAGCTTTATGACCATGCGCTGCGTGGCCTCGCCTCGGTCGCCGTGCGGGTGTGGGCGCGGCGTTCCTGGTTTGCCATCGGCGAGGATCGCTTGCTGGTGCAGGAAGTGTTCCTGCCAGCGGCAGTGTCATGAGCGAAGAGTTCCGCCCCGCGCCAGAGCGCCGCCCGCGGCGCGACCCCAGCTACAAACCGAAGTGGCAGCCGCGGCCGCTGCACGCCGCCGGGCTCGCGCTCGGTCGCACACTGCAGGAGTACGCCCTGCTGATGCGCCTGCACCGGCCCATCGGCATCTGGCTGTTGCTGTGGCCCACGCTGTGGGCGCTGTGGATTGCCGGCGACGGCCGCCCGGCGGCGAACATCTTCCTGATTTTCATGGCCGGCGTGCTGGTGATGCGCTCCGCCGGCTGCGTAATCAACGACTATGCCGATCGCGACCTCGACCCGCGCGTGGAGCGCACACGCCAACGACCACTGGCGGCGGGTCGTGTGAGCCCCGGCGAGGCGTTGATCCTGTTTATCGCCCTGGGCCTGCTCGCCGTGTGGTTGGCACTGCAACTGGAACCGCTGGCACAGATGTTTGCGGCGGCCGGTGGCCTGCTGACGGTGACCTATCCCTTCCTCAAGCGCTGGGTGCACCTGCCGCAGTTCTATCTTGGCGTCGCCTTTGGCTGGTCTTCCCCCATGGCATTCGTGGCCCTGACCGGCAGCGTGCCCAGGGTGGGCTGGCTGATCCTCGCCACCGTAGTGCTGTGGGCCGCGGTCTACGACACCATGTATGCCATGGTGGATCGTGAAGACGACCTCGCCGCTGGGGTGAAGTCCACCGCCATCCTGTTCGGTGACGCTGACAGACTGATCATCGCGGTAATGCAGGCCATGGTGATCATGTCGCTGTGGCTGGTGGGTGACGAAGCGGGGCTGGGGGCGTGGTATCGCAGTGGCGTAATGGCCGGCGGCGCAGTCTTTCTCTACCAGCAGCAGTTGATCCGCCAGCGCGATCCAGCGCGTTGCTTCCAGGCTTTCAACAACAACCATTACTTCGGCCTGGTGGTCTTCATAGGCCTGGCGCTGGATTACCTGCTACCGCTAGCGCGGCACTTCAGGCCCGCGCCACCGCCCACAACTCGATCCATTCCACCCCTGCGGCGCGCAGGGTCAGGGCCAGTGAAGCGGCAGTGGCTCCCGTTGTCAGCACATCATCGACTATGGCCACTCGCGCGGGCAGGCCCCCCGCGCTTACCTGGAAGGCGTGTTGCAGGTTCCTGCGCCTTGCGCGCCGCCCCAGACCCGCCTGTTCCTGGGTTGCGAGCGGGCGCGTTACCCGGTCGTGGCAGAGCACCACGCCCAGTGGCCGGGCGGCGTAACGGGCAATTTCCAGCGCCTGGTTATAGCCGCGTTTGAGCTCGCGCTGGCGATGCAGCGGCACCGGCAGCGCCGCTTCAGCGCGGCTGCCGTGCGCGGCAACAGCGCGCGATAGCAGGGTGCCGAGGATCCTGCCGCGGGAAATATCACCGCCGAACTTCAGGTCGCGCACCAGTTCCGCCACAGGAAATCCATAGTGAAAGGCGGCAATCGCTGCATCAAACGGTGGCGGGTGCCGCCGACATTGCCGGCACAGGCGCCCGGCGGTGCCTGCCAGGGCGCAACGTGGGCAAGAATCCTTCAGCCAGGGCAGGTCAGCTTCGCAGTCGGCACACAAGTCGAGCGCCGGTGGTTGGCCCGGATCCAGGCACAGCACGCAACTGGGCGGAAATACCGCAACCGCAAGCGCTTCCAGCCACTGGTAAACCTGCGACCTGGCGCCAGGTTGACAGGGCCGGGTGGGACTCCAATACTCGCGCACCGTAGCAGCCTGCCTTGGTGCAGCCGCCGCTGTTCGGCCGAATTCCCGGCACTTACTGGATAAAATATGAGCCTCAAACCCTGCCGCCTGGGTGAAGTGCGCAACGACTGGACAGTGGAGGAAGTGCGGGCATTGCACGCCCTGCCCTTTGCCGATCTGATGCATCACGCACAGCGGGTGCATCGCGACAACTTCGATCCCAACGCAGTGCAGATCTCGACCCTGCTGTCCATCAAGACCGGCGCCTGCCCCGAGGATTGCGGTTACTGCTCGCAGAGCGTGCGACACGACACGGGCCTCACGCGCGAGGCACTGTTGCAGGTGGACGAGGTGCTCGAGCGAGCGAGTGCGGCCAAGGCCAGCGGCGCTACCCGCTTCTGCATGGGCGCGGCCTATCGTGGCCCCAAGGATCGCGACCTCGCAGTGATTGCCGAGATGGTGCGCGCAGTGCGCGCTTTGGGACTGGAGACCTGCGCGACGCTCGGCATGCTGACGCCTGCGCAAGCGGCCCGGCTGAAGGAAGCAGGTCTCGATTACTACAACCACAACCTCGACACTTCCGAGGCCTACTACGACAAGGTGGTCACCACCCGCAGCTACCAGGATCGCCTCGATACCCTCACTGCGGTACGCGAGGCCGGAATCAATGTCTGCTGCGGCGGCATTCTCGGCATGGGCGAGGCGGCGAGTGACCGCATCAGCCTGCTGCACACGCTCGCCACGCTGCCCGAGCACCCGCAGAGCGTGCCTATCAACCATCTGGTGCCAGTAGCCGGCACGCCGCTGGGCGATAGCGTGGCGCTGGATCCGCTGGACTTTGTGCGCCTGGTAGCAGTTGCGCGGATCCTGATGCCGAAGGCACATGTGCGCCTGTCGGCCGGTCGCAGCGACATGAGCGACGAGACCCAGGCCCTGTGCTTCCTGGCGGGCGCCAACTCCATTTTTTATGGCGAGCGGCTGCTGACCACCGGCAACCCCGATACCAAGCACGACCAGCGGCTGTTCCAGCGCCTGGGCATCCGCCCGGAAACGGCGCCCGCACCCAGCCACTGAACGGCCATGCCAGGCCTTGATGCCCGGGCAATGGCTGAGCGCCTGCAGGCACTGCAGGCGGAGGGCATGCTGCGTTCGCGTCGCAGCGTTGAGCGCGAGTCCGGCACGGAGGCGCACGCCCTGGTCAATGTCGATGGCATCCGCTGCATTGATTTCTGCAGCAACGATTACCTGGGCCTGGCCAACCATCCGGCTGTCACCGCAGCCTTCCGCGCCGCAGCTGAGGCGCATGGCGTGGGTGCGCGCGCCGCGCACCTGGTCAGCGGCCATCACCCGGAACATGCAGCGCTGGAAATTGAGCTGGCACAGTTCACCGGGCGCGAGCGCGCCCTGCTGTTCAGCACCGGTTACATGGCCAACCTTGGCGCCGTGACTGCGCTGGCCGGGCGCGGCGGCATGGTGCATGAAGACCGCCTCAACCATGCCTCGCTGCTGGATGCCGGCCTGCTGAGCCAGGCCCGCCTGTGGCGCTACCCGCACGGCGATGCGACCAGCGTGGCCACACGCCTGGCCAGCCAACCTGGCCGCCACTCGCTGGTCGTGACCGATGGCGTGTTCAGCATGGATGGTGACCTCGCGCCGCTACCGGCGCTGGCTGCCGCCTGTCGCAAGCACAATGCCCTGCTGCTGGTGGATGACGCCCATGGCCTGGGCGTGCTGGGCAGGACCGGCGGCGGCACTGCCGAGCACTTCGGCTTGAGCCCCAGCGATGTGCCGGTGCTGGTCGGCACTCTGGGTAAGGCCTTCGGTACCTTTGGCGCTTTTGTCGCTGGCGATACCGTGATGATCGAGACCCTGATCCAGCGCGCGCGCAGCTACATCTACACCACCGCGCTGCCGCCTGCGATCGCCGCCGCCACGCGTGCCGCGCTGCGGGCGGTACGCGAAGAAACCTGGCGGCGTGACCAACTGAATGAGCGCATTGCGCAGTTTCGGCGCGAGGCCACGGCTGCGCAGTTGCCGCTCATGCCATCGCTAACGCCGATACAGCCGGTGATGGTGGGCGATGCCGCAAGCGCCGCGCAGGCCAGCACGCTGCTGCTGCAGCACGGCCTGCTGCTGAGCGCGATTCGCCCTCCCACCGTGCCCGCGGGTTCCTCGCGCCTGCGCGTGACGCTCTCGACCCTGCACAGCGCAGCGCAAGTGACCCGCCTGGTCACGGCCCTGGCCAAGATCCTCGCCGGGCTGCGGCCGTGAGTGCCTTGCCGCTTATCGCCCTGCCCGGCTTTGGTATGCGCGCGAGTGTGCTGGCAGGCCTGGGCAGCCAGGCGCTGGACCTGCCGACTGAAGGCAAGCTGGGCGATTGGGTAATCGAGATTGCGCGGCGCCTGCCACTGCGCTGCAACCTGCTCGGCTGGTCGCTGGGCGCGACGCTGGCCATGGCCTTCGCCCATGCCCACCCACAGCGTTTGCAGCGCCTGGTACTGGTGGGTGCCACGCCACGTTTTATCGCTACCACCGATTGGCCACACGGCATGCCCGCTGCGCAGTTCGACGAGTTCGCCGGGTCGGTGCGGGAAAATCGCTTGCGCGCGCTGCACCGGTTTGCCGCATTGCAGGCACGCGGCGATGTGAACCAGCGCCGGGTCCTGCGCGAGCTCGACGCGAACCTGGCAGATGCCGCTGCAATCAGCGATGCGCAGCTGCAGGCGAGCCTGGCTGTGCTCGCGCAATCTGACCTGCGCTCCCGGCTGGGCGATCTGGACATTCCCACCCTGGTCGTGGCCGGGGCGCGCGATGCCCTGGTGCCACTGGTGGCGGTGGAATTCCTGGCCGCTCGGCTGCCAAACGCCAGGTTAGTGACCTTCAGCGACGCCTCACATGCGCCATTCTGCTCCGATCGTGCTGGTTTCATCTCCGAACTGCAGCGATTCATAGCATAAATGTCTGATAACGAACGCCTTGAGAAACGTGCCATACGCCGCTCCTTCGAGCGCGCGAGTGCCGGCTACGACGCCTCCGCGGCCCTGCAGACCACCGTCCGCGAGCAGCTGCTCTCGCGACTGGACTGGCTGGCCTATACCCCCAACACCGTGGTCGATCTCGGCTGCGGTACCGGCCATGCCACCCGGGCGCTGCGCGATCGCTGGCGTGATGCGCGTGTCATCGGCATCGATGTGGTGCCGGGCATGCTGCGCGAGAGCAAGCGCCGCCAGGGCTGGTTCCGCCGCTTTGACCGTGTCTGTGCGGACGCCGTGGCCCTGCCCCTGGCCGATGCCAGCGTGGATCTGCTGTTTTCCAACCTGATGCTGCAGTGGTGTGACGACCTCGATGCCGCCTTCCGCGAATTCCGCCGTGTGCTGCGCCCGCGCGGCCTGCTGTCCTTCACCACCTTTGGCCCGGCCACCCTGCATGAGCTGCGCGCCGCCTGGGCAGTGGCAGATGACTACAGCCACGTCAGCCCCTTTGCCGACATGCACGATATTGGCGATGGCCTGGTTCGCGCCGGGCTGGCAGAGCCGGTGCTGGATGTTGAGCGAATCACCCTGCAATACCCCGACATGAACAGCCTGATGCGCGACCTCAAGGCCATCGGCGCCAACAACGCCACCACCGGCAGGCCGCGCGGCCTGACCGGGCGTCGCCGCCTGGCAGCGGCCACCGCAGCCTATGAGGACCGCCGCCTGAACGGCACCTTGCCCGTCAGCTATGAAGTGATCTTCGGCCAGGCCTGGTCACCCGGCAGCCGGCCGCCGCTGCGCTCGCAGCGCCGCGGCGAATTCACCATTGCACCCGGCAGCATCAGCCGACGGAGTCCCTGACATGCGTCGCGACTTCTTTGTAACCGGCACGGATACGGGCGTGGGCAAGACACTGGTTGCAGCGGCACTGTTGCGCGGCCTGCGAAAAGCAGGATTGCAGGTGGCGGGCATGAAGCCCGTGGCCGCTGGGCTCGCCAGCGCTGGTAACCAGCGTGGCAATGAAGATGCACTGCTGCTGCAGGCCGAATCCAGTACCGCCCAGCCATACGCGCTGGTCAACCCCTGCCTGTACGAACCAGCCATCGCGCCACACCTGGCGGCAGCTGAGTGCGGCCAGCCCATTGATATGGCGCAGATCGTTCAAGCTTTTCACCAGCAGCAGTCGGCCAGCGATTGCGTCATCGTCGAGGGTGCTGGTGGTTTCCTGGTGCCCATGGACCAGCATCAACTGCTGTCCGAACTGCCCGGGCAACTGGGCCTGGAGGTCATCCTGGTGGTCGGGCTGCGACTGGGCTGCCTGAACCATGCCCTGCTCACTGCCGAAGCCGTCCGCCAGCGCGGCCTCCGCCTGGCGGCGTGGGTCGGCAATGCCGTAAACCCCGATATGGAACGCCGCGACGCCAACCTGGCGACGCTGCAACACTGGCTGGCGGCGCCCTGCCTGGGGGTGGTTCCCTGGCAGGCCCAGCCTGCGGTTTCCGTCCACGCGCAAGCGCTTGATTGCCGGGCGATATTACCGCTGGCCTGAGCATAATTCCCGGGGTAATGCGTGTTGCGGTGGGCCTTGGCGTCCCTTACGATGCGCGCCTCTCACAACTGGCCGGAATTTGAATGGAGCATGGGATTTTCATGGCTAAGCTGAAGATCAAGCACGGGGTCGCGCCCGGCATCGGGCTGGCGCTTGTCACCACCCCTGCCTGGGCCGACTGGGGCCTGCTGAACATGCCGCGCGGAGTCAGCGAACTATCGCGCGAAATCTACGACATGCACATGATCATGCTGTGGATCTGCCTGATCATCGCCGTGTTCACCTTCGGCGCCATGATCTGGTCGCTGGTGAAGTTCCGCAAGTCGAAGGGCGCAGTGGCTGACACCAGCATGCTGCACAGCGCCAGGCTTGAGGCGGTGTGGACCATCATCCCGGTGCTGATCCTGGTGGGCATGGCGCTACCGGCATTGGCCAAGCTGATCAAGATCGAGGACACCAGCCATTCGGAGCTGACCATCAAGGTCACCGGCTCCCAGTGGCAATGGCATTACGAGTACCTGGGCAGCGGCGTGTCCTTCTACAGCCGCCTGGATCGCGCCAGCGATGCCGCCCGCCAGCTGGGCTCGGGCATTGATCCGGCGACCGTGCCGAACTACCTGCTGGAAGTCGACAAGCCGCTGGTAGTGCCAACCGGCACCAAGATCCGCCTGCTGCTCACCGCTCAGGATGTGATCCATGCCTGGTGGGTACCGGACTTCGGCATGAAGCGCGATGCCATTCCCGGGTTCATGAACGAGATGTGGATATCGGTGGATGCCGACAAGCCAGGCACCTACCGCGGCCAGTGCGCCGAGTTGTGCGGTGCCGATCATGGCTTCATGCCCATCGTCGTCATTGCCAAGCCGCGCGACGAGTTTGATGCCTGGCTGCAAGCACAGAAGGCGGAGTGAAACACATGGCCCACGACAACCACGACGGGAAGCCAAAGGGCATTACGCGCTGGCTGACCACCACGAACCACAAGGACATCGGCACGATGTACCTGGTGTTCGCGCTGTGCATGTTCCTGGTCGGTGGCGCCATGGCGCTGCTGATCCGCGCCGAGCTGTTCCAGCCCGGCCTGCAACTGATCGATCCCGGCTTCTTCAACCAGATGATCACGGTGCACGCCCTGGTGATGGTGTTCGGCGCGGTGATGCCGGCTACCGTTGGCCTGGCCAACTGGATGATCCCGCTGCAGATCGGCGCGGCCGACATGGCGCTGCCACGGATGAACCTGTTCAGCTTCTGGCTGCTGTTCTTCGCCTTCGTGCTGCTAGTCGCGACGCTGTTCATGCCGGGCGGCGCACCGGCCTCGGGCTGGACGCTGTACCCGCCCTTGGTGCTGCAGAGTGGCCAGGCCTTTCCGATGGCGATCTTTGCCATTCACCTGATGGGTGCCTCGTCAATCATGGGTGCGATCAACGTCATCGTCACCATCCTCAACATGCGCGCACCCGGCATGACGCTGCTGAAGATGCCGCTGTTTTCCTGGTCCTGGCTAATCACCGCCTACCTGCTGATCGCGGTGATGCCGGTATTCGCCGGTGGCGTGACCATGCTGCTGACGGATTACTTCTTCCATACCAGCTTCTTCAACCCGGCTGGCGGCGGCGACCCGGTGCTGTACCAGCACGTGTTCTGGTTCTTCGGCCATCCCGAGGTCTACATCATGATCCTGCCGGCCTTTGGCCTGGTGTCGGAAGTGATCCAGACCTTCTCGCGCAAGCCGATCTTCGGCTACGAGGCCATGGTCTACGCCATCGCCTCGATCGCCTTCCTGTCGTTCATCGTCTGGGCCCACCACATGTTCACCGTGGGCATGCCGCTGGTGGCACAGATGTTCTTCATGCTGGCCACCATGCTGATCGCCGTGCCCACCGGGGTGAAGGTGTTCAACTGGGCAGCCACGCTGTGGCGCGGCTCCATCAGCTTCGAGCCGCCCATGCTGTTCGCGCTGGCCTTCCTGTTCCTGTTCACCATCGGCGGCTTCTCCGGCCTGATGCTGGCCATCGTGCCGGCCGACTACCAGTACCACGACACTTACTTCGTGGTGGCGCACTTCCACTACGTGCTGGTGCCAGGCGCGGTGTTTGCCATCATGGCGGGCGTGTATTACTGGCTGCCCAAGTGGACCGGCCACATGTACAGCATGGCGCTGGCCAAGTGGCACTTCTGGCTGTCCACCATCTTCGTCAACATCCTGTTCTTCCCGCAGCATTTCCTCGGCCTGGCCGGCATGCCGCGGCGCATCCCCGACTACGCCACCCAGTTCACCGACTGGAACATGGTCTCCAGCGTGGGCGCATTCGGCTTCGGTCTGTCGCAACTCCTGTTCGTGTGGCTGCTGATCCGCTGCGCCCGCGGCGGCGAACGCGCAACTGCGCAGGTCTGGGACCAGCCCTTCGGCCTGGAGTGGACCGTTCCCTCACCGGCGCCCTACCACACTTTCGAGAAGGCGCCCGAGGTCAAGTGAGCGTATGAGCCCGCAGGATGACAGCGGCCAAGGGCGGCGCAACCTGCGCCTGGCGCTATTGCTGGGTGCCCTGGCGCTGGCCTTCTACGTCACCTTCGCGCTGCTGAAGCTGGCGGAGGCCGGCGCATGAGCGCGCGACCGCACCGCAACCTGGTAGCGCGTCTGCTGCTCATGGTGGCGGGTAGCTTTGCCTTCGGCTTTGCCCTGGTGCCGCTGTACGACGTGTTCTGCGAGATCACCGGCGTCGGCTCGCGCGAGCGCCTGTCACAGGCGGGTAGTACGGTGGCCGGCACGGTGGATAGCGAGCGCACTGTCACGGTGGAATTCACCGCCTCGGTGACGGGCCAATGGACGCTGGCCCCGGTGGTGAGCTCGGTTGAGGTCCATCCTGGCGCGCTGACTGAGGCGCACTTCCTGGCGCGGAACCTTGCGCAAGTCGCAGCCACCGGCCTGGCCGTGCCCAGTGTCTCGCCGACGCGCGCCCAGGCGTACTTCAGCAAGACCGAGTGCTTCTGCTTTACACCACAGCACTTCGAGGCCGGCGAACAGCGTGAACTGCCGGTACGATTCATCGTTAGTCGCGACCTGCCCCCAGGCATTGACCGGCTGACGCTGTCCTACGCTTTCTACGACGCCAAACCGACGCCCCTGGAAGGATGATGCCGATGGCCGAGCACGCCCACGACTCCAAGCAGTACTACTTCCCGCATGGCAGCAAGCTGCCGCTGTTCGCCTCGGCCACGCTATTCATCCTGATGGCAGGCACAGCCGCGATGTTGAACGGCGCCGGTTTCGGCAGCTGGTTGATGGGTGCCGGCCTGCTGCTGCTGTTCATCACGTTCTACGCCTGGTTCAGCCAGGTCGTGCGCGAAAGCCAGGCTGGCCTGTACAACCAGCAGGTGGACCGCTCCTTCCGCATGGGCATGATGTGGTTCATCTTCTCGGAAATCATGTTCTTCGCCGCCTTCTTCGGCGCGCTGTTTTACGTGCGCCAGTTTTCGGTGACCTGGCTTGGCGGCGAAGGTGACAAGGCCCTCAGCGGCCTGCTGTGGCCGGAGTTCGAAGCTGGCTGGCCGAGCAACGGCCCGGGCGCGCTGAGCCCGCGCGCCGATGGCAGCTTTGAGGTCATGGGTCCCTGGGGCCTGCCGGCCATCAACACAGCGTTGCTGCTGACCTCCGGCCTGACACTTACCGTGGCCCACCACGCATTGCAGGGCGGCAAGCGCGGCGTGCTGAACCTGTTCCTGGGACTCACTGTGCTGCTGGGCTTTATCTTCCTCGGTGTGCAGGCCTACGAATACGCCCATGCCTACAGCGACCTCGGTCTGCAGCTCGGCACTGGCGTCTATGGCTCTACCTTCTTCATGCTGACCGGCTTTCACGGCCTGCACGTCACGGTGGGCGCGATCATGCTGCTGGTGATCCTGCTGCGCTGCCTCAGGGGTCACTTCACGCCGGAGCGGCATTTCGCCTTCGAGGCAGTGGCCTGGTACTGGCACTTCGTCGACGTGGTGTGGCTGGGCCTGTTCATCTTCGTGTACTGGCTCTGAGCCGAGCGTGGGAGCCGCACCCGCCGCAGGCAAGCGCTTCATCGCAATCGCCGGCAACATCGGTGCGGGCAAGACCGAACTGACCGAGTTCCTGTGCCGCCGCTACGACATCAAGCCATTTTACGAGCCTAACGAGCAGAACCCCTACCTCGCCGACTTCTATGCCGACATGAAGACCTGGGCATTCCGCTCGCAGGTCTTCTTCCTGACCCACAAGTTCCGCCTGCACCAGGAACTGCAGGACGAACCAGGTACGGTGGTGCAGGACCGCACGATCTACGAGGATGCAGAGATATTTGCGCGCAACCTGCACCAGCAGCGTTTTATCAGCAAGCGCGACTTCAACACTTACTGGGACCTGTACCGCTCAGTCAGCGCCACGCTGCGCCCGCCTGACCTGATGATCTATCTGCGTTGCCCGGTGGCCGCGCTGCGCAAGCGCATACACTCACGCGGCCGCGAGATGGAGCAGGAGATTCCACTGGCCTACCTGCGGCGCCTGAATCGCCTGTATGAGGGCTGGTTCAAGCGCTATAACCTGTCGCCGGTGCTGGTGCTGGAGACCAACAAGCTGGATTACCTCACCGACCTGGTAGACCGGGTCGACCTTTTTGACCGCATAGAGAAGTACCTGTGAAATTGCTACCCCGCTCGCACAACCTCACCTCCGCCGCCGAGATCAGCGCCGCGCTGGACCGGATGGCAACCGAAATCACCACGCGCCTGGCCGACAGCAACCCGCTGGTCATTACCGTCATGAATGGCGGTCTGGTATTCGCCGGCCACCTGCTGCCGCGCCTGCCGTTTTGCCTGGAAGTGGACTACGTGCATGTGCGGCGCTATGGCCACGAGACTCACGGCGGTGAGCTGGTGTGGGTGGCCGGGCCACACGAGTCAGTGACCGGCCGCACCGTGCTGTTGCTGGATGACATCCTGGACGAAGGCCGTACCCTCGCAGCAATTCACGATCGCCTGATGAAGCTGGGCGCGAAGGAAGTGCTGACCGCAGCCTTTGCCCTGAAGGATCGTGGCGAACCCCCCGCACTGCAGGCGGATTTCGTCGGTGTAACCGTGCCGAACCTGTTCGTGTTCGGCTTCGGCATGGACGTGGAAGGTTGCTGGCGCAACTTGCTCGAGATTCGCGCGCTGGAGGAAAACACCGACTGACCGGGCAGTCGCGAGGTGCTAGAAAGCGCCTCAGCTGCCGAGAGCGTGGGGCTCGATCCAGCCGGCCTTCCAGGCGACAAACAGCAGGATGAACAGCACCACAGACAACGCTATGCGTACAGTGAGCGCCCGCACCATGCCCCTGGAGTTGCCCCTGGAACCCATCACCAGGTGATACAGGGCCACGGCCAGGCTCAGCAGAATGGCCACGAAAATGACGACTACCACTACCATAAGCATCGACATGTCGGCCCCCTCAGGCTGGATGCTGCCCGGAGTATAGCCAGATGCCGGCGACCTCCAAGTGGCGCTTTGCGCCATCGCTCGGCTCCACGCTGCTGGCGACCGCTGGCATCGTCGCCTGCGTCATGCTGGCGCAGTGGCAGCTCGGGCGCGCTGAGGAAAAGCGCGTGCTGTTTGCCGGCTTTGCTGCCGGCGACACACCAGCCGTCGTACTGTCGCCCGGCTTCGCCACCCCGGAACGCTACCAGCGCGTCGAGATCATGGGTCGCTATGACGCGGCACGGCAGTTCCTGCTGGACAACATGATCGAGCAGGGGCGGCCCGGCTTTCACGTGCTCACGCCGCTGTTCCTCAATGACGGGAGTATGGTCATCGTCAATCGCGGCTGGGTGCCGCTGGGGCCCACCGCGGCGCCATTCCCGATATGGCTGTCGCCACGGAATTGCGGCGTGTCCGCGGTCGCATGGACTTGATCCCACGCCCGCCCATAGACCTGATCGCGCCGCCGCCAGTGGGATGGCCGCGCATCGTCAATTTCCCGCGCATGGAACAGCTGTCCGAATGGCTGGGGCGCGAGGTGCACCCGCAGGTGCTGCTGCTGGATGCGCCCGAGCCTGACGGCTATGTGCGCCAGTGGAAGCCACCGGGCATGCCGCCGGAGCGGCACTTCGGCTACGCCATGCAGTGGTATGCGCTGGGCGCAACGGTACTGGGTGCCTGGATCGTCATGGGGCTGCACCTGCGTGAGCGGAAAGCATGAACACCACAGCGGCTGGCCGGGGGCGCGGCAGGTTGCTGTTACTGGCGGGGCTGTTTGTTGCACCAATGCTGCTGGCGGCGTGGCTGTATGGGCTAACTGGCTGGCGCCCACCGGGTTCGGTGTCACGCGGCGAACTGATCCAGCCGCCACGGCCGTTACCTCTGGCCGGCCTGCCGATGGCAGGCGGCGGGCAGACTCCTGCTGGCTTCCTGCGTGGCGCCTGGACGCTGCTGTACATCGGTGACGGCAGCTGCGACCCAGATTGCCGCCAGCGGCTGGCCAGCCTGCAGCAGGTCCGCCGCGCGCTGGACAAGGACGCATCGCGCCTGCGCCGCGTCTTCCTCTACCATGGCGCATGTTGTGATGATGCCTGGCTGCGGGGTGAGCAGGCCGGCCTGCTGGCCGCCAGCCTGGATGATCCCGGCGCCACCGCGCTGCAGGTAGAACTGGTTGCGGCCGGTGTGGTGATCGGCGGAACCTATATCGTCGATCCGCTGGGCAACCTGATGATGGCTTACGCCGCCGGCACACCGGCGAACAGCATGCTCAAGGACCTCGAGCGTCTGCTGCGCTTGTCGCAGATTGGTTAGGACTGGCTCAACTTTCCTGCAACAGGGTTCCGTATGACCGCAAGCTCAAGAATGAACTGGTTCCGGCGCATCGCCCTGGCCGCTGCCGCACTGTGCACCATCGTAGTTGTTGTCGGCGCCTGGGTGCGCCTCACCGATGCGGGTCTGGGTTGCCCCGACTGGCCGGGTTGTTATGGCCATGTGCATCCGGCCCAGCTGGAAGACAAGGTGGCCGAGATCAATGCCGCCTTCCCGGACCGCCCCTTTAACTACCAGAAGGCATTGAACGAGATGGTGCATCGCTATATCGCGAGCACCCTTGGTCTCCTGTGTGTCGCCCTGGCAGGCATGGCGCTGTGGAACCGGCGTGACCCGGCGCAACCGCGTGTATTGCCATGGATCCTGCTGGCGACTGTCATCACCCAGGGCCTGCTTGGCATGTGGACCGTCACCCTGCTGGTGAAACCGCTGATCGTGACCCTGCACCTGCTCGGTGGGCTGACCACGCTGTCGCTGCTGTGGTGGCTGGCGCTGCGGCCCGAGCGGCGGGAACTGAAGGCGGCAGAACGGCCGCTGCGGCGCATGACCTGGCTGGTCCTGGGCATCGTGATTGCCCAGATCGCTCTCGGTGGCTGGACCAGCACCAACTACGCAGCCGCGGCCTGCAGCGAATTCCCCAGCTGTCAGGGTAGCTGGTGGCCGGACATGGATTACAGGAACGCCTTCGTGCTGTGGCGCGGGCTGGGCGTTGACTACGAAGGCGGCGTGCTGGATGCGCCGGCCCGCGTTGCCATCCATTACCTGCACCGCATCGGCGCTTACGTGACCCTGCTGGCGGTGTTCCTGCTGGTGCTGGGCGTGTGGCGCCGCGGGCAGACTGCAGCCTTGCGCCGCACCGGCCTGGCTCTGGCCATAGCCACGGCCCTGCAGGCGCTGATCGGCATGAACCTGATCTGGCAGGGCTGGCCACTGTGGCTGGGCACGGCCCATAACGCCGGCGCGGCGCTGGTGGTGCTGTCGCTGATCGCCATGCTGCGGCAGTTGCATCCACGGCCCGAGGGTGGCCATACCCGGTTGCGGCTGTAGTCGCATGCGGTGGCCCGACGAAAAGCCTGTGCTAGCATCCGCTGCCGTGAGCACCCAGGACGGCAGCACCGAGATCAACCCCGCCGCGACGCCGTCGCTGGCGCGGGATTACTTCGAGCTGACCAAGCCGCGGGTCGTCTCGCTTATCGTGTTCACCGCCGTGGTCGGCATGTTCCTCGCCGTGCCGGGTTGGCCGCCGCTGGCCCCCGCACTTTGGGGCACGCTGGGCATCGCGCTGGCGGCTGCTTCGGCGGCGGCGATAAACCACGTACTGGATCGACGCATTGACGCCGAGATGGCGCGCACCCGCCACCGGCCGCTGCCGCAGGGCACGGTGTCCGAGGCCTATGCGCTGTCGTTTGCCTTCGTGCTGGGTGCAGGCTCGATGCTGATCCTGGCGCTGCTGGTGAATGCGCTGACCGCGATCCTCACCTTCTTTTCGCTGATCGGCTATGCGGTGATCTACACCGTGTGGCTCAAGCGTGCTACGCCACAGAACATCGTCATTGGTGGCGCCGCCGGTGCGGCGCCCCCGGTGCTGGGCTGGACTGCCATCACCGGCGAAGTACACTCCGATGCCCTGCTGCTGTTCCTGATCATCTTCGTGTGGACACCGCCGCACTTCTGGGCGCTGGCCATAGCACGGCGCGACGAATACGCACGCGTCGGCATCCCGATGCTGCCGGTCACTCATGGCATCGAGTACACCAAGGCGCAGGTCTGGTACTACACGCTGCTGCTCACCGTAGTGACGGTGCTTCCCTTCCTGACCGGCATGGCGGGGCTGCCCTACCTGATTGTGGCGCTGGTGCTCGATGGCCTGTTCCTGCGCCACGCCTGGCGGCTGCGCCATTCAACGCGCCCGGACCTGCCCATGCGCACTTTCCGCTACTCCATTACCTACCTCGCCGTGCTGTTCGCTGCGCTGCTGGTGGATCACTACATCCCCGCCGTCCTGTCCTGAGCCACCCGCGCCTCAAGTAGACTGTCCCGATGGACTTGGAATTTCTGTGGCAGATTGACTGGCACGCAGTAGCGGTGCTGGCGATAACTGGCGTGACTTTCTGGCTGTTTGCGCAGGAGCGGTTGCCCATCCAGAGCACGGCTTTGCTGGCGCTTCTGGCGCTGATGCTGCTGTTCGGCCTGTTTCCCTACGACGATGGCATCCACCCGCTGGGACCGGAACAATTCCTGGCCGGCTTCGGCCACACTGCTCTGGTCACCATCTGTTTCCTGATGGTGCTGGGTCGCGGACTCGGTGCCACTGGCGCACTGGAGCCCTTCGTTCGCCAGCTGGCGCGACTGTGGGCCATTGCACCGACGCTGGCGTTCATGTTGCTGCTGGTGTTCTGCATGGCCATCAGTGGCCTGCTCAACAATACGGCCGTTGTCATCCTGCTGATCCCGGTACTGGTTTCGGTTGCCACCCGTACCGACACCAGCCCGACGCGCACGTTGCTGCCAATGAACTACGCCATGCTGATCGGCGGCATGGCCACAACCATTGGTACGTCCACCAACCTGCTTGTTGTTGGGATTGCAGTCGACTTGGGCGTGCCCGCCTTTGGCCTGTTTGAGTTCGCGCGCATTGTCGCTATTGCGGCCGCCATCGCCCTGCCCTACCTGCTGTTTGTTGTGCCCCGACTGTTGCCGCACACGATTGGCAAAGCGCCACCTGCGACACCGCGCTTCTTCGATGCGGCGCTGGAGCTGCATGAGAGCAGTGCGGCGGTGGGCTGGGAGCTGCACAAGTTGATGCTGCGTGCGCCGAACATCCGTATCACGCAGATTCTGCGTGGTGGGCGGGAGATACTGCGATTGCCCAGCGTCCAGCT
>CAVPYN010000006.1:0-55671 GCA_963709995.1 uncultured Chloroflexia bacterium
TCATTGCTATTGGGCCACGATGCCCTATCATGGTCCTACCGGAAGGCTAGCAACCAGATAAGGATGCTGATGTCCGGGCGTCCAGTTGCCGCACAGAAAGAGCGGGGACATGCGTCGTCGGACTGGCCCAATGCTTCTCGCCGTTATAGCTACAGCTTTGTTACTTGGAAGCGCTTTTCGAGTCAGCGCTGTCGCTCCTTCCAACGAGCACTTTCAGCGCACCTGGGCGCGAACCGATCTGCCCGTCTCATCTGGACAGGTCAGTCGTACCTGGATGTGGGGCCCCGATGGCTTCACCGGAGAAATTGATGAGCCATACGCCGAATCTCCAGGTGGACAGCGGGCCGTTCAGTATTTCGACAAAGCACGTATGGAGATCACGAATCCGAGCGGCGACACCGGTTCGATCTGGTACGTCACGAACGGACTCCTGGTCGTCGAGTTGATCTCGGGCCAGTTGCAGATTGGCGACGCGAGCTTCAATCAGCGCCAGCCTGCCACGGTGAACGTTGCTGGCGACTCCGACGACCCGACCGGCCCAACCTATGCCAGTTTCGGCAATGTACTCAACGCGCAGCCGTTGCCGATCGGAGCGCCCGGCGCACCCCATGTCATCGCTCAATCGATCAGCCGAAGCGGAGCAGTGATTGAGGACTTGCACTGGGCCAACTACGGTATCGGAACGGCCCACCTTGATGAGATCACGAACCATTCGATAGCCCGGCCATTCTGGGCGTTCATGAACTCGGTCGGCGTCGTCAACGAAGATGGTGCTAGCGCGCAGGCACCGCTCTTCGAGAATCCCTATTTCGCGACCGGCCGGCCGATCACTGAGGCGTACTGGGCGAACGTCAAGGTCGGCGGAAGCTATCAGGATGTGCTGATGCAGTGCTTCGAGCGGCGCTGTCTGACCTACAATCCGGACAATGCGCCGGAATGGCAGGTTGAAGCAGGCAACGTCGGTCGCCACTACTATGCCTGGCGCTACGACCGACCAGCAGATTCGCCCACCCCGACATCATCAGCGACGGCTACGAGCACCGCGAACGAATCCGTCACCTCTACATCGACTTCCACCGGAACGGTGGTTCCGTCGCCGACTTCAGCGGCCAGCGCCACCTTAACGGCGACCGCGATGGCAACTCCCGATACGGCCACAAGCTATGAGTCTGCTGGTACGTGGGGGCAGCCGTTCATCCCAGACCTGCACCTCTATAACCCGATTGGGGTCGAAGTCGATCAATCTGGACATTACTGGGTGGCGGACACCAACAACAACCGGATCGTTGAATTCGATGAGGATGGCATCCAGCTACGAGCGATTGGGACAGAAGGTTCCGGGCCCCTCCAGTTCAAACGTCCATTCGATGTGGCCTTCGATTCAGACGGAAACATCTACGTTGCGGAGTTCGAAGGCTATCGCGTACAGAAGATCGCTGCTGACGGGAGCTTCATCAAGACCTGGGGCGTCTATGGCGCAGCACTCGGGCAATTCGACAAGCCTGCTGGGATAGCCGTCTCGGGCGATACCGTCTACGTAACCGAGTACAACAACCACCGGGTCCAGTTCTTTGACCTGGATGGAACATTTCGGGGTTCCTGGGGCGTAGCTGGCTCGGGGAACACCAATTTCAACTATCCGGTCGGCATCGATGTTGCTCCCGGCGGGAGTGTCCTGGTCGCAGATTGGGGAAACAACCGCATTCAAAAATTCGATCCCACCGGCATCTATCTTGGGCAGTTCGGAAGCCTCGGTTCGTCAGATGGGCAATTCAACGGGCCATGGGGGATAGATACGGCAGGTGACGGCACTATCTATGTTGCCGAGGCGGGAAACAATCGCATTCAAGTGTTTTCTGCTAACGGCGACTACCTCCGGAAATGGGCTGGCGACGGGACGCAACCAGGCAATTTCCGGTCTGCTCGGAGTGTCGCCTGGGATGGCGACTCCCACGTCTATGTGGTCGATTCCAAGGATAGCCAGGTTCTGAAGTTCACAATCGAGGGCGCCTTCGTCTACGAGCTAGGCGATAACCGGCGTGGGCGCTTTGGGATACTGGCAGGTATCGAAGTCGACGAGCAGGGCCGGGTGCTCGTACCCGATGGGCTCAGCGGCTACCCTCGTATTCAGATCTATGAAAATGACGGTACTCCGATCAACGAGGTGAGCCCGTCTAGCGCTCCGGCCGCCATGTCGATGCCGGTGGATGTTGCCATTGGTCCGAATGGCAACCGGTACGTTGTCGACGGCAACGTCATCCGCTACTTCAATTCAAGCTGGGAGTATATCGGCCTTTGGACCGGTCAGTTTGTTTCTCCACAGGGCATAGCGACCGACGCTGATGGCAATGTCTACGTAGTTGATACCGGCAACAATCGCATCCAGAAGTTCGACGCAGCCGGGAACCTTCTAACTATGTGGGGATCTGCTGGAAGCGGCGATGGACAGTTCGAGTCACCGTCGTTCATCGCTGCCTTCGGTGCCCTGCTCTACGTAACCGATAGCAACAACGCTCGTATCCAGGTCTTCGACCGTGCCGGAGACTACGTCGGTAAGTGGGGGAGTCAGGGCGCTGGCAACGGCGAATTCAATAACCCGATCGGGATTGCAGCGGATAGTGACGGGTATCTCTATGTCGTTGACCACGGTAACGGCCGAATCCAGAAGTTCGCGGCCAACGGTCAATTCGTTGCAACGTGGGGTAGCGAAGGCAATGCTCCGGGACAGCTGAACGCCCCCTGGGGCATTGCTGTCGATACACGTGGCTATGTCTTTGTCACCGAAGCCGGCGGAAATCGAGTGCAGAGCTTTAGACCCATGAACTAAATGCCACAAAGGAGTTCGACCATGCGTCGTTTAACTGTCGGCGGTCTGGTGGCATTAGCCGGGACCACGCTGCTGCTGATGAGCATCTTGCAGGCGGGCGCAGTCGCGCCGGGCAACCAGCACTTCCAGCGTAGCTGGGCTCGCACCGACCAACCGGTCTCTACCGGTCAGATCAGTCGCACCTGGATGTGGGGGCCGGACGCCTTCACTGATGAACTCCAGGAGCCCTACAGCGAGTCGCCGAACGGACAACGTAGCGTCCAGTATTTCGACAAAGCGCGCATGGAGATCACCCAGCCGACCGCCAGCGACCCCGGCTCGATCTGGTACGTCACCAACGGGTTGCTGGTCGTCGAGTTGATTAGCGGCCAGATGCAAGTCGGCGATGCGACTTTCAGCCCACGGACGCCTGCAAACGTCAACGTCGGCGGCGACGCGGACGATCCGACGGGTCCCACCTATGCCAGCTTCGGCTCGCTTCTCGACAACCCTGCACACCCTTAACCAGCCGATAATCGAGCGCGTGGACCGAAGCGGGAATGTCTTCTCCGATCCGGCGCTGGCAAGTCTTAGTGTTGAGATCGCTCTGGTGGACGACGTGACTGGCCATGCCATCGCCACGCCCTTCTGGCGCTTCATGACCTCGACTGGAACGATCTGGGACGGTGCCGCATATGTCAGCGCCCCGCTCTTCGAGAACGCCTACTTCGCGACGGGCCGACCGATCACTGAAGGGTACTGGGCACGGATCAAAGTCGCTGGAACCTACCAGGATGTGCTCATCCAATGTTTCGAGCGGCGCTGTTTGACCTTCAACCCGGGCAACGCCACCGAATGGCGAGTGGAGGCGGGAAACGTCGGAAGGCACTACCACGACTGGCGCTACGCGCAGCCCGACCCAGCGACCACTCCAACGGCGAGTGCGTCGCCAGTGGCAAGCGGGACGGCAAGTGCGACCCTGCCCATATCATCATCGCCGACCGCGCCAGCGACGCCGGATACCGCAATAGATTACGTGCCTATCGGTGTCTGGGGTGGAAGCGCAGTTTCGATCTCGCAGATCGGTCCAATCGGACTTGGCGTCGATAACCAGGGAAATCTCTGGGCACTGGATGAGTCATCGACGCTGTTGGAATTTGATGCCAATGGAGTATTTCTGCGGTCGTTTGGAAGTCATGGCAGTGGAGATGGCCAGTTTGATGGGGCCTTCAGCGTCGACTTCGATGCAGCTGGCAACATCTACGTCGCCGATACCAACAACAATCGTATCCAGAAGTTCAACGCCGATGGTGACTATCTACTCCAGTGGGGTGCGCTCGGTACGGCCAATGGCCAGTTCAATGGACCCAAGTGTGCTGCTGTGCATAGCGACCTTGTCTATGTGTGCGACACCTTCAACCATCGTATACAACGCTTCTCGCTCGGCGGTGACTATGTTGATCAATGGGGCGCGATTGGAAGTGGGCCCGGCCAATTTAACGAACCCTGGGGAATGGCGATAGACACCGACGGCAAGATCTACGTTGCTGACACCCTCAATTCGCGGGTACAGAAGTTCGACATCAACGGCGTGTTCATGAGTCAGTTCGGTAGCCCCGCAGGCGAGCCCGGTCAGATTAACGTCTCAATCGCGGTAGATATCGACGCTGATGGCGTTGTGTATGTTCTGAGCTACGACGATGGTCGTATCCTCCGGTTTGCTCCCGACGGTGCTTTTCTGGACGTATGGGTAGAGGGCGGATCCAATCTAGGACAGCTCAGAGTACCTCTCAACTTCATACTTGGAAACCAGGGCAAACTCTATGTTGCCGATTCTGGCAATCGCCGGATTCAGACGTTCAGCGACACGGGAACATTCATTTTTGCCATCAACGACACTGGTTATGGGCGCTTTAGCAGCCCCATGGATATTGCGCTCGACTCGGAAGGCAGACTGGTCGTGGTCGATAACTTCGCCGACTTCCCGCGCATCGTCACCTACGTCGACAATGGCGTCCAGCTGGAGGCGGCAATCTATGATCTTCCTTCCGCGATCGGACCACTACGCGACCCGACAAGTGTCGCGATAGCAGCCAGCGGCGATCGATACATCGCAGATAGTGGCAATAATCGCATTGTGCGCGTCAACACTGGCCGAGAGTACGTCCTGTCCTGGGGCACGCTCGGCGCGGGGCCGGGGCAATTTAGTAACCCGCAAGGCGTAGCGCTTGATGAAGATGGCAACGTCTACGTCGTCGATGCCGGAAACAACCGTGTACAGAAGTTCGACGCCAACGGCGTGTTTCTCGATCTCTGGGGTGGCTTTGGCACCGGAGATGGGCAGTTCGACGGACCGTCCGACGTCTACATCGCAGGGCAACGCGTATACGTGACCGATACGAGCAACAATCGGGTACAGGTCTTCGAACGCAACGGGGATTTCCTCTTCCAGTGGGGCGAGATGGGGGCCAGCAACGGTCAGTTTGATCGCCCGTTTGGCGTAGCGGTTGACAGCAGCAATTACGTCTACATCGTCGATCACGGCAACGGCCGTATCCAGAAGTTCAATGCTGAGGGCGCGTTCGTCGCGACATGGGGCAGCAGCGGTGGCAATGTGGGCGAGTTGAATGCTCCCTGGGGAATTGCCGTCGATTCCAAGGGCCACGTCTACGTGACAGAGCCGGGTGGCTATCGGGTACAGGTATTCCGGCCGGAATAGAGGACGCAGGTGCAAACGTATTGAGCCAGGGATGCCAGCGAACCGGCTCGAGGACACAAGAAACTCGCGGATAGGTCGAATGCGTCGACCTGAAGGAGGGAGCACGTCTATGCTGCGGACGAAAGTTCTACTAATTGTCGCCTTATCTACTCCCGCTGTGCTGGGTCTCCAGTCGGTTGCCCTGGCGATTACGTCGGAAGAAGCGTTTGACGGTGTCTGGGCCACGACCGACCAGGCGGTCGCCGAACGGCTCCGCGAGCTATTCGTGGTTCTGGGGGCCTTCGGTTCTGACTCAGCGCTTTGAGTCGTACTCCGACAGTCCCGGCGGGCTAAGTGAGGTCCGTTAATATGATAAAAGCCGGATGGAGATCAACGATCCGGCTGGTGATCTGAGCAACATCTACTACGTCACCAACGGACTGCTGACCGTTGAACTGGTAACGGGCCAGCTTAAACGCGGGAACGCGCCCGGCGCATTCGAACAGCGTGAAGCGGCACAGCAGTATGTCGCCGGCGACCAGAGCAATAACCCCGGTACGCCGCGCTATGCGACCTTTGCGCCGTTCGTCACAGCAGGCGCGAACCCGTTTCGCGCGACCGACATGACCGGCCAGACGGTAACTGCCTTCATGTCCGGGTCCGGGCAGTTGACATCAACCGAGAGCAGCGGGGTCACGCTGGCGCGCTACGAGAGCGCGACCGGTCACAATATCGCCAGCGTCTTTTGGGACTGGTTCAACAGCCCATCCAGCGGCTTTCGACCGGACGTAGGCGTGGACTGGGTGTACGTCGCCGGGTTGCCGATCAGTGAGCCTTATTGGATTGATGCGACCGTTGGCGGCATCACCAAGCGGGTCCTCGTGCAACTTTTCGAGCGACGCGTGCTGACCTACACCGCCAGCAACAGTGATCCGTTCCGCATCGAGTGGGGCAATATCGGACAGCACTACGATGCATGGGTCATCGCTGACGCTGGTCCTGCGCCATGCCCAGATTCGCCGCCTGGAACATACATCTATGTTGCTGACGAATTGAATGACCGTATCCAGAAGTTCGACGGCGACGGCAATTTCGTCTGCCAGTGGGTTGGTGATTACGACCTTGATGGACCGAGTGCCCGTCCACAAGCGATCGCCGTTGACAGTCAGAATTTCGTCTATGTCAATGCCCTCGGGCGTATCGAGAAATACGATCAGCGTGGACGCTTCCTCGGGAGTTGGGGCACAAGTATCAACGCCTGGGATATCGCCATCGATAGTCAGGGCAACTTCTACATGACAGACACCGCCAACTCCAGCGTCCTGAAATACGGGCCCAGCGGCGCGTTCATCACGCAGTGGGGTGGGCTGGGCGCAGGGATTGGGCAGCTTGACAGCCCAACTGGCATCGACGTCGATGAGCAAGGCAACGTCTACGTAGCCGACCGTAATAACAACCGCATTCAGAAGTTCACGTCGAACGGCATCTATCTGGATCAGTGGAACGCGGACGATCAGGAAGCGGATCTCTGGGGCTTCCCTGACAGCGTCGCAGTGGACAGTCTGGGGAACTCGTACGTGACGTCGATTCGCATATACAAGTTCGACTCAGACGGTGGTCTGCTGGATATCTTTGGAGACCCCGGCGATGTGACCGCCACGGCGGATATCGTCTACGCGGCCAACTGGTTCAATCTACGCCATTGACAAGATCAATGCCGTGATCAACCGCTATGACAGTAATGGTTCTCTCCTCGACTCGTGGGGAAGCTCCGGTTCCGGGCCTGGCGCCATTCAACAGCCCGCAAGGCATCGCGGCTGCGACACGTTAGGACGCGTCGGGTTGGGCGGTGGCGAGTGCGCGCGATCGAGTCGCGCACACTCGCTCCTGGCCGGTAGCCGCTACCCGTCGAAGAGATTTCCCGCGAGGTATTTGAGGCCTGTGTCACAAGCCACTGTGGCGACGGCATGGTCCGGGCCGAGTTGAGTTGCGATCTGTATCGCGGCAGTGACGTTCATGCCGCTCGAAATGCCGCAGAAGATGCCCTCCTCCCGCGCCAAGCGCCGGGCCATCTCTCTGGCATCTGCTTCGTCAATCGCCATCACCGCGTCGTAGTAGTCCTCGTCCAACAACGGTGGCACGAACCCGACACCAACTCCTTCTATGCCGTGGGAGCCAGAGATACCCTGGCTGATAATCGGTGAAGTCGCTGGTTCGACGACGGTTATCCGGGTATTCTGGCCAGCGGCCCGAAGCGCTCGCGAAACGCCCATCAACATCCCTGCCGTTCCGATGCCACCGCAGAAGGCGTCAACCGGTCCATCAATCTGCTGGACGAGTTCCTGGCCGATTTTCGCGTAGCCGTCCAGGGAATCGGTGTTCTCGAACTGGCGTGTCCAGAACACATCATCGCTGTGCCGCCATCTCCTCAACGATCTTGCGCATCTCGGCCATCAACTCGGCATTGATGCCCTTGCCATGACTGGGGACGATGGTGACATCAGCGCCAAAGGCCGCCATCGTCGCCAGTTTCTCTTTCGAGAACGCATCAGAAGAGACGACATTGAAGCGGTAGCCTTTGACGGCACAGACGAAGGCCAGCGAGGAACCGGTGCTGCCTCCGGTGAATTCAACGACGGTCATACCCGGCCGGAGTTCGCCGCGCGCTTCTGCGGCCTCGATCTTTGCCAGCGCCATGCGGTCCTTGTACGAACCGGTTGGATTCCCGCCTTCGATTTTCACGTAGATGTCTGCGCCACCATCTGGCACAACGCGAGATAGTCTCACAACGGAGGTATTGCCGATGGTATCGAGAACGGAATCAACCACGGATCTCGGTCGTGTCATCAAGGAGCTGCCTTTCAGTTTGAGATGCCGGATGTCTAATCCGATTCTGTATTCCAGAATGCAGGCGTAAGTATCATCTGGCCAGTCCAATAACAGGACTACACCCGTTCGCTGAACCATTCGACAAGGCGGGTGAGCATGTCGCGGACGTGTTCACGCTCGCGAAAGCCGTGGTGTTCACGCGGATAGACGACGAGCTCTGTTTCGACGTTGCGTTCCTTCAAGCCCGCGCCACATCTCGTAGGCCTGGCCAACGGGGCAGACCGGGTCCTCTTCGCCGTGCAGGAAGAGCGTTGGTGTCTGGACGCTGTCCAGGTTGTAGATCGGCGAGCGGAAGGTGTAGAAGCCGTCAGCGTTGTGCGGGTCGGACCGGTTGAAGGTCTCGTCGAAGCCCTTGATCGGGCTGACGCCATGGAATGAGGTCCAGTTGGTGATCGACGCGCCGGAGACCGCCGCCTTGAAGCGCGGTGTCTGGGTAATCGCCCAGGGCGTGATGTAGCCGCCATAGCTCCAACCACCGATGCCAAGACGATCCGGATCGGCCCAGCCTTGCTCGACGCAGTAATCGACGCCGCGCAGGACATCTTCCATGTCTCCGCCGCCAAGATCGCGGTTGTTCAGCTCGGCGAATTCGGTCCCGAAACCCATACTGCCGCGATAGTTGGGGAAGAAACAGAGATAGCCGCGCTCGGCAAGCAGATGCGCCCAACCCATCGAGCGAGTGTCCGGGAAGCCGTAGCCAGAGAGCCCGGTAGGACCACCGTGGACGAGGACGATCATTGGTAGCGGGTCATCTGACGGGCCGGATCGTCTGGCCACAGCAGTAACCCCTGGATCTCACGTTCGTCGAAGCTCTGCCAGTAGATGGTTGTGACGTTGCCAGTGACTCCTTGAACCTCGTCATTGGCGATAGTCGTCAATGCCGTCCAGTCGATATTGTGTTCACCGACGTGGCCGAGTTGAACATTCGGTGGGCTGGCTGGCGTCGAAGTGACGATTGCAACCTGCTGGCCGTCGAGGCTTTGACTCAGAGCCTGGCCGCCATAGGTCGCCAGGTTGGACCGCTCGAACCAGAGCTTCTCGCATGTGCCGTCGAACTGTAGCCTGTAGATCGATGCTGCCCCGTCCTCGATAGCAGGAGTCAGGATCGAGGCCGAATCTGCTGACCAGTGGCATTCGAGATAGGAGCGCGGATGCCCGTGCCGTGATATTGCGCCCATCGCCGCTGTCAGGGTCGATCAGGATCACGTCGCCGCCAGTCATGCCTTCATCACTGAAGATGCAGCTGATGACCGAAATCGTCGCACCATCCGGTGACCAGGCTGGGCGGGCGAGCTGTTTGTCAGGCGCATAGAGTGTTGAGACGGCTCCGCTCGCGACATCAATTACGACGAGACGTGCTCCGTACCAGGCCCAGGCGTAAGGCTGATCTGCGGCTATTGCTGCGATCTTCGAGCCGTCGGGCGACGAGGCGAATTCGTAGATGTGCAGATTCTGATCCGTCACTTGTGCGGTGTCACCGGACTCGATGTCGTAGCGCCAGAGGCGGGCGAAGCGATGATTCTCCTCGTATTCGACCCAGTCTCTTCCATCCTTCTTGCGCTCTTTGAGTTCTTCCGGTTCGGGGTCCGTGGCCAGTAGAATCAGGGCGTCGCCATCTGGTGCCCATGAGAAACGGGATACGCCTGCTTTCAAGCTGGTCAGCACGCGAGCTTCGCCCCAATCCTGTTTGAGGAGACAAAGCTGATGGTGAGCGTTACCCTTGAGCTTCCCGAGGTAGGCGAGCTTGTCGCCGCTGGGTGACCAGCGGGGCTGGCGGGCGTGAGTTCCTCGGGCGGTCAGTCGATGGTCGTCGCTCTGGCTGCTAGCCAGCCAGACTTCAGAACTTCCAGCATGGTTGCCCTTTTCGCCGACTGCACTTGAGCGAGTGTAGGCAACACGCTCACCATTCGGGTGAATCTGCGCGTCGCCGGGGGAGGACATACCGAGTAGAACATCAACAGAGAGGTAGCGGGAAGCGCTCATCGCAGCGTGCCAATCTTCTAGCAGCGTCTTCAGTTCTAGATTGGCATCATCGCGGAAGTATCTTGATTGTGCAAACGAAAGAGGGACGCGCTGTCAAGCGCGTCCCTCTCGTCAATCGCTAAATTCGTTGGCTAACCTACCGCTTGATGTTCACCAGATCCTGGAGCATCTCGTCGGCTGTCGTTATGACCCGCGAGTTGGCCTGGAAACCACGTTCGGCCATGATCATGAAGGTGAACTGCTGGGCCAGATCAACATTCGATGTTTCGATGAAACCGCTGCTGATCGAGCCGCGGCCGTCGATTTGTGGGACCCCGAGATCTGCCACGCCCGAATTAGGCGTTTCCCGAAACATGTTGTCGCCGATGCGGAGCAATCCGTCAGCATTCGGGAAGCGTGCGAGACCGATGGTCGCCACCAATGAGGTCGTACCGTCGTCGAAGAAGCCGGTCACTCCGCCGTCTCGACCGATAGTTATCGTCTCCAGTGCGGGTGCTGTCGCGGTCACCGGCAGTTGAATCTGAGCGCCAGTATCGTCGAGTACATAAAAGCCGGTCGAAGGGACGACGAGAAAACCATCGGCATCCAGGCTAAATGCGCCATCTCGCGTGTAGTAGGTTCCGAGCGTGTCACTGACTGCGAAGAAGCCGTTGCCCTGGACTGCGAGATCCAGCACGCGATCGGTCGTCAGGAGGCTGCCCTGGGTGTGGACGGTATCGATTGCACCGAGGTTGGAGCCCAGCCCGATCTGGCGCGGATTGGTACCGCCGAGTGGCGTTCCCGGCGCAGTCGGACCGCTAACCGTCTGGCTCAGGGTGTCCTGAAAATTGACGCGGGCGTACTTATAACCGCTGGTGTTGACGTTGGCGATGTTGTTGCCAATGACGTCCATCCAGGTCTGATGATTGCGGAGGCCGGTGACGGCCGAGAACATTGATCTCAACATGACGCGTTAGATCCTTCCTGTGCCGTGTCCTTACGGCGCTTCTGCGCCGCCTCCTGCGGGCAGTCCAATGCTGGTGATGTTTGCAAGGTCGTAGGCTTGACCGCCGACCAGGACGCGCGGTGAGCCGGAATCGAATGTGACGGCTGAAACGATGCCAGTCACATCTATGCCTGCATTGACGTCGATGATTGTGACTTCCTTGCCGATCATCGAAGCTAGCTGCCCAAGCGCTGCGAATTCCGCAAATCCGGAAAGGGCAGCGTTCAGCGACGTCATCTGCTCAAGCGTGCTGAATTGAGCCACCTGACTAATGAATTCGAAGTTATCGATCGGGTCAAGCGGATTCTGATTCTGAAGCTGGGCGACGAGCAATTCCAGGAACGCTTCCTGGCCGAGGCCAGGCTGTTCAGAAATGATCTTCGGTCCTGGGTTCGGATCGATAATGAGATCTTGAATGCGGTCTACCACTGCGTGCTCCCGAATCCGTTGTTGGCGATCATGCTTTGATGTCGATTCCCGTGTCATTCCCCGTGCTGTGACTGCTGGTCAAGTCTTGCGCCAGTTCACCCTTGAGACGTGAGTCAAAACCAAGTATCCGTCCTGGCTCACGATTCCGCCACCCGCTTTGGTCCCGGTTTGTGCCGTCTTCGTAGCCCCGTTGGCCGCCGCCCTCGAAGTGAGATGCGCTCGACCGTTCCGCCGCTGCCGGTCCACTGATGGCTTCGGCCTGCGCCTTTGTCACGACGCTGATGGCGTCGAGTGTGAGACTACTTTCGCGGAAGCGATTTTCGAGGCGGTTTATCTCGCTCGCGAGCGCTCTGGTTGCTTCGTCGTGAGCGGTCATGATCGAAATAGTCCAAATGTTGTCGACGCGCTGAATATTGACATCAACCGGGCCGAGATGCTCTGGATGCAGCCGCAACACGAAGGATAGCTCTGTCCCGCCGGTATTCTGCAGGTGACGTAGTTCGCTTGCTATCTCCAATGCCGCCTGACGTAGAGGCAGCGTCGTGTCGCCGCTAGCTACTGTCGAGGGCGCCTCCATTGGCAGCAAGTCGTTGAACAGAGGTATCGGGGCGGCACTCGATGGGTTTCCCGAAGTAGACGACGTGCCTTCCTGCGCTTGGAGTTGCGTCGTCAGATCCGAACTGGAATCCTGGCCCGTATTAGCATCGTCAGTGTCCGACGAGGCACTGGGTCGATGATCCGGAAAATTGGGCCGCGTGATCATCGTATCTTCAGCCTGGTTAACCCCATCGACTTCTGAAGTATCTTCGTCAGCAGCAAAGAATGAAGTCTCCCAACTGCCGGATAGCCGCGTAAGCAGGTCTTCGGAGGGTTGTAAAGCTGCTGATTCAGAGTCCAGCTCGACGAGCTGCAGACCGGGGCTCGGGAGGTTGCTAAAACCCAATGCGGCTGGATTGTCATTGCGCGCTACGATGCGCAATCCTTGAATATCCAGCCCGCCACCGTCGATGGGTGAAACTGGGCTGGCGTCTCCGAATGGTATCGGCGGAGACATGCGTTGCATCGATGGATCAATGCGACCGAGCGTCGCCCGATTGTCGGGGTTCCACCATTGGCCCAACCCCTCGCCTTCGATCTGAACACCGAAAGATGCCTTGCTCTCTGGCGGCTCTGTGGCGATAGCAATGCGACGTGCGGATGATCGGTAGTCGAGCGGAATTGTGGTGGCCGAATCAATCTGCGTGTCGGTTCCTGCTGCGGACGCTGCTGGCCGATGGATTTGTAGTGCTTCTTCGTCATTCGTGCGATTTGCGAAACGGTGAAGCAAGTCTTTGATCGCCGTGGAGCTGTCTACCCCGCCATCTGAAATTTGTCCCGGGGTTTGCGGCGGCAGCGACTCACTGAAACCAAGAGAGCGAGTTCGACCAGGGTCGCCGGCTTGCTCGGACTCAACTGCGCCGCTTGCACTCTCTTGCCGAGATCCAGATGCTTTCTGATTCAAATCCATTGGGCCTTTCGAATGCCGGTCTACTGAATTGACAGGCAATGGAGCGGGGCTTGCCGCAAGCGCAAGGATCGCATCGAAGTTCGGCGTGTCTTCTTGCTCGGAGGAGCGGCTGGAGCGTCGCGACTGCCGTGCAGCCCGCTCGGGAGCGGCGGTTGCTGCGGAGTCTTTTGCGGTGAATCCCATGTGAAATACGTCCTGCACGCTACTACGCATCCTTGCTGCTGCCTGCATCATGTCCCGGCTAGTTGCCCGCTCGGACGATGTTGCGATGAATCGCCAACCGACGGCTGACGAGACTGCTTAGTGTCGAGTAGCGCAACTGCGTTTCGGCCAGGAGGGCCATTTCGCGCTCGATATCGACGCTATTGCCATCGTTCCGATAGCTGACCGTGTCCAGCCGGCTGACTACCGGTTCAACATGGTCCATCTGCTGCGGACCGGCTGAGAGGTGTGCGGGACTCGTTGTCACCATTTGCACACCGCTTTTCGCTAACAACTGCTGATCGACTGCCTGTGCAAGCTGAGACTCGAAGGAGACTTGCGTTGCCTTGTACCCAGGCGTATCGACATTCGCAATGTTGTTGGCCGACGCACGCTGTCGCATGCTCAGGCCATCGAGCGATTGCTGGAGAACCTCTGCGGCGTCGATTCTTGCCACGTTTGTTCCTCAACCCTTCCAGTTAAAGCGTATTGCAGTAGGAGGATTTACTAAAGCGACCCTGGTCCTGTAACGCCCCCTCCGAGAGTCTGACTCCCATCTAGGACCGGTCCTGGTACTGCTCGAACAGCCGTAGGACTGCTGGTACATAATTCTGCGTTTCTGCGTACGGCGGCACCCCCTGATATTCATCGACCGCGCCCGGGCCTGCGTTGTAGGCCGCCAGCGCCATAGCGACATTGCCGTCGTAACGGTTCAGCATGGAGGTGAGGTAGCTCGATCCGCCGAGGATGTTCTGGCGCGGATCAAAGGAATCGGTGACGCCAAGCCCCGCCGCAGTGCCATCCATGAGCTGCATCAATCCCTTGGCACCGGCTGGTGAGACGGCGTTCGGATTGAAATTCGACTCAGCCTGGATGACGGCAGCGATAAGCGCCGAGGGTATGCCGTGTGTTGTTGCGGCCGCTTCGATAAGGTCGCCAAATGGAATCGTCGAAGCCAGCGAACCAGAGCCGGAGCTCAAGCCCGGATTGACGATTGGCGATGAACCAGATAGCGCATTCGTGAGAGCGTCGGAAAACGAAGGCGTTCCGCCTGTGGACGTGGTTTGTGAACCTCGCAACCAACCGCCAACCTGAAGCTGGCGTGATTCTATGAGTTGCTGCGAGACGCGCGAGAGGTCGAGTCCTGTTCCTTCCATGGAGTATCCCCTGTGGGGCGCAGTCCTCGCGCTGCTCCCATATTGCGGGCGAACGCGGACGAAGCGAGTTCGTCGAGCACGCGATCTTCCTTCGCTTGTTGCTCGGCGACGAAGCGCTTGAGGTCGCGTTCGCGTAGCTTTTCGATAGCCTCTAAATCAATCCGGCATTTGACAACGGCTTCGCGAGCTTCGCGCGCGTTGCGCTCAGCTTCCAACAGGCGCGAGCGGATCTCTTTCGCCTCGCTATTGAGCACCCGGTCGTAGCCGGTGACGGATTCGAGTGCTTCTATGTCGATCGACGGTTGGACCTGAAGAGCACCCTGGTAGGCGTTCATCTGTTGGCGGCGCTGGGCGACGAACTCCAGCCCGCGTTGGAACTGGGCGATCTTCGCTTCGTGCTGGGCCAGAATCTGTTCGGCGTCGTCCACGAGCTGCTGACGGTGATCCAACAGTGCCTGCAGGCGAAAGACAAACCCGCGCGGCGCGCTCACGACGACCTACCGATCTTGGTCAGCGGCGCATCATCCGGGGCATTGAGAATTCCCTCGATGCGTTCAAGGCTACGCTGTATTGGTGACAGATCATCGGGAACCTGCTGCAAGAATGAGTTGATTTGCCCCATCAAGCGAACAGCGCGATCGATCTTCGGATTCGAACCGGAACTGTATGCCCCAATGTCGATCATGTCACGCGCATGGTGATAGGTCGCCATGATGTGACGCAGGTCATCGGCGAGACGGTAATGCCGTTCGTCGACGATGTCACGCATCACACGGCTGACGCTTCCAAGCACATCTATGGCTGGAAAGTGATTCTCATTCGCGAGATCACGCGAGAGGTAGATGTGACCGTCGAGGATACCTCGCACCGCGTCGGTCACCGGTTCGTTGAAATCGTCGCCGTCGACAAGCACAGTGTAAAAGGCGGTGATACTACCCACTTCGCCCATTCCAGCCCGCTCCAGCACCTTCGGAAGCAAGCTGAAGACAGACGGCGTGTATCCGCGCGATGTCGGCGGTTCTCCAGCGGCCAGCCCGATCTCACGCTGGGCCATGGCCAGGCGCGTAACCGAGTCCATAAGCAACGCGGTTCGCAATCCGGCGTCACGGAAATATTCAGCGACGGAGGTGGCGACCCAGGCGGCTTTGAGGCGTAGCATCGCCGGTTGATCGGAGGTCGTCACGATGACAACCGATCTTGCCAGTCCCTCGGGGCCGAGATCATTCTCAATGAAATTGCGCACCTCGCGGCCACGTTCACCGATGAGCGCGATGACCCGCACATCCGCCTCAATGTTGCGGCAGATCATCCCGATCAATGTGCTCTTGCCAACGCCAGATCCGGCGAAGATACCCATGCGCTGGCCCTCAGCGCAGGCGATCGCCGTGTCGATGGCGCGCACACCGGTTTGCATCTGGCGCGAAATCGGCTGACGACCGAGAGGGGAAGGGGGGTGTAACGACGGTTCGTAGGTATGCTGCACTCGTAACGGTCCCTGGCCATCGATAGGACGCCCCAGGCCGTCCAGGACCCGGCCCAGCATCGCGTCACCAACAGGTACGCGGAATGTGCGCCCCGTGGCCGTTACCCGGCTCTCCGGGCCAATGCCGCGCACGTCGGTCAAAGGCACCAGTACAAAGCGGTCGCCTCGGAAACCGACGACCTCGGCCGGGATATCGCTTCCCGATTGCCCCGACTTTTGCCGGCGAGGGTGAATATGACAGAGTTCGCCGATGCTGACATCAAGTCCTTCAGCTTCAAGGGCGATGCCAACAGCTTCTCTCACTCTTCCTTCGCGGCGTGCAGCGGGTATCTCACCCAAAACGTCGTGATAATGGCGGAGATCGACGACTGGCATATGCTCTATTCGCTAATTCCATGCTCGCGCAAGGCGTCTGCAATCATCTGTAGGCGGGCATGCGGACCGAAGTCGTGAATAGCGCTTCGGGCGACGACTTCGCAGCCACCGCGTTCCACGCTGCGTTCGGGCACAATCTCGACCTGAACTCCTTCCGCTGCCTGCCAGCGTTCGAGCCACGGAGTGACGAGGGCAATATCGTCCGGGTTCAGGAGGATCGTCGTCACTTCACTCGACGCCAGGAAATCGAGGCCCTGACGAATGCGCCGCTCGATGGCTTCGTTCGACGGGGGCTCACCGAGGGCTTCGGACGCGATCGCGATTGCAATCTCGATGAGATCCTTTTCGGCAGCATGAACGATGCGTTCCTGGTCGGCGTTCGCTTGAGCGACGATCTTGTTGAAACGTTCAAAACTCGCATCGACCAGCGCTTCGAATTCGTTCTGGATTTCCTGTCGCGCTTGATCGAGGGCCGCGGCATACATCTGATCGCGTTGAGCTTCGAGTTCGGCCGCTGCCTGACGTTGCAGCAGTTCAATCTGGTGCTGTGCGTCGGCAATCGTCTGATCGACTTCAACTCCCGAACCAGCCCTCGGAACTGACTGGAGCGTTGGTTGGGCCGCACCGTCGCTAATCAAACGCACCGTTTCCCCGACATTGGACCAGTCACGGACGAGACGAGTGGGTCTAGACAAGCA
The DNA here is from genome assembly GCA_963709995.1 of uncultured Chloroflexia bacterium. Classification (GTDB taxonomy): domain Bacteria; phylum Chloroflexota; class Chloroflexia; order Thermomicrobiales; family CFX8; genus JAUIIK01. The sequence continues at coordinate 17,212 of CAVPYN010000006.1, forward strand.
CTTCTCCTCCCCGTGAAATGATGATTTCTTCCTGATCTTCGAGACGGCGAACGATGGCGACGATCCTCAATTGGGCATCTTCAATAGTGCGGATGCGCGCCGGACCGGATATTTCAATCTCTTCACGCAGCATCTCCGCAGCTCGTTGGGACATGTTGGAATAGATGTGTTCCTTGAGATCGTCGCGAGCTGCTTTGAGCGCCAGTGCCAGGTCTTTCATCTGAACTTCGCGCAGTACACGCTGCACCGAGCGCGCGTCGAGGCCGATGATGTCCTCGAAGGTGAACATGAGTTTCCGCACTTCATCAGCGATCTCAGCGTCCTCGTCTTCCAAACGATCCAGAATCTCCCGTTCGGTTGAGCGATCAACGGATGAGAGCACTTCGACGAGATAGGAAGTTCCTCCGACGGTCGTGTATTCCTGAGAAATGACGGAAGACATGCGCACCTGGAGAATATCTTCGACACGCTTCACGATGTCGGGCGGGGTCCGATCCATGGTTGCGATCCGTAGCGACACGTCGACCTGGACTTCCTCGGGAAACGAGGAGATCACTTCGGCCGACTGCGTGGCGGGGAGGTGGGAGAGAATCAGCGCAATCGTCTGAGGCTGCTCATTCTGGAGAAAATTCGCGAGCTGCCGTGGATCGGAACGTTTCAGGAATTCGAATGGCTTGGCGGGGATCGTTTGCCCAACCTTGCGCAGGATGTCGTCGCCATGCTCCTCGCCAAAGGCGGTGTGGAGCATATCGCGGGCATAGTCGGCTCCACCAGTTGAGATGAAGCTGTGCGCCAGCGCCATGTCGTACAGTTCGCGAAAAACATCTTCCTTCGTATGGTCATCAATCTGATCCATACGAAGAATCTCACGGGTGATAGCTTCGACCTCTTCAGGCCGGAGATGTTTCATCACCTCAGCCGACACGTCCGGGCCAAGCCCGATGAAGAGGGCTGCCGCCTTTTGCCGTCCGCCTAATGTATGTGCTCTAGATCCGGACATCAGCTCTTGTCCTCTGCCAACCATGAGCGCACGAGCGCGGACATTTGGACGGGATCGTTCTCAGCCAGCCGGAGAATCTGCTGGCGGCGTGCCGAAGGGTTGGATACCGATCCGTCGAGTTCGACTGGTGCAATCTCCTCCATGCGGAAATCGACGCGTGCATCGCCTGCCGGTGCTGCGCGTTGTGGTGTGAGGTCTCCGAGTACGACCGGTGCAAGAACGGCTTCCTCATCCGTTTTAGACAACATCCGGTAGAGCAGGAACAAGAGCGCGCCGGGGATCAAGATCATCACCGCAATAGAGGCCAGCGGCAATATCTGATCGAGTAACGACGGGCCCGGCAGTTCCACTGCGCTCAGTAATCCTTCTTCGCTAAACGGAACTGCGGCAACTGTCATCTGGTCACCTCGCGCGTCTTCCAGACCGACTGCGCTACGCACGAGATCTTCGATCGTGAGGACAACTTCGGGATCGACACGTTCCTGATCGAGGACGACCGCGACGGAAAGCCGCTGCAAATCGCCCGGTGCTTCGACAATCGACTCCAGGCTCGACGAAATCTCGAAATTCGTCACTGTATCGCTGAAGGTATCGATGTCGTTCGTGCCAGCTGCTGCTTCACCCTCCTGATCTGTAGGAATGTTAGTGTCGGTGCCCGGAATGCCGCCAGCCCCGTCAGTACTATTCGCGGTTGACCGTAGGGTCTCTTGTTGGCTACGGACCTGTGGTTCGAGGCCATCTGGCGAGAATGTCTCATTCTGAACCGTACGCTGATCCCAGTCCATGACAGCCTGGACGGTGACCGACGAGCCACCCGGTCCAACGACCCGCTCGACAATCTCCTGGATCGAGCGCTCCAGCCCGACTTCAAATGAACGCTGGGCGGTGAACTGGTCATCCAAACCGGACATTGGCGTTTGGGCGACCGCGGCGCCATCCCAGAGCATCGCCCCGTCGGTGCTGACGATGGTGATGTCCTCAGTATCGAGCCCTTCGACGCTGCCGGCAATCAGATGACTGATGCCTCGCAGTTGATCCGGCGCGAGCGACTGTCCATTCTTAAAGCGCAACACCGCCGAAGCGGTCGTCGGTTTCTGGTCGTCGATGAAGACCGTCTCCTCGGGCATCGCCAACATAACCCGCGAGCTCTGGACCGCTTCGAGGCGATTGATTGTGCGTGCCAACTCGCCTTCCAGCGCGCGCTGGTAATTCACGCGTTGCTGAAAGTTCGTTATGCCGAATGATGTGTTGTCGAACAGTTCAAACCCGACCGTGCCGCCCTCGGGCAGGCCGTTGCTGGCGGCCATCAGGCGCGCGTCCGCGACCTGGTCAGATGGCACGCGAATCGTTGAGCCGTCGGACGAAACTTCGTACTCGACGTTGTTATCTCTCAGAACATCGACGATCTGAGCGGCATCTTCGGTGACGAGGCCGGAGAAGGCGACTTCCATGCGAGAGGGCTCGCTACGGGTAGCGAAGAAAAGGACGCTGGCGATGGCCGCAACGAGCAGGCCAACAGCCGCGACTTGCATGCCGCTGCTCATTTGACCAATGAGTTCTCGAACTCGTTGGAACTGGTTGGTCATGCCCTCATTCACGCTTACTCACCTGCTATCCGTGCAACTCCCGCTTGAAAGATTCGCCCTGGCGTTCGCTCGCGCCTTAGACCTGCATCGAAATGATCTCGCGATAGGCTTCCATCGCGCGGTTGCGTATCTGGAGGGTCATGTCGACGGCAATCGATGCCTGTTCCATCGCCAGAATCGCTGAATGGATGTCGACATCTTCTCCGACTGCCAGCCGCGTTGCGAACTGATCTGCATTGGCCAGCGACGCCTCGACGTTGCCTGCTGCCTGGGCGGCAAGCTGGGCGAAATCGTCGAATGGCGATGCCGTTTTCGACGCGGCCGGGGTGAGCCCGGAGGCTGAGCCCAGTCCGGCTGCGGTTGCTCCCTGGGGTGGTGTCAATTGCATATTCGTCCTCGGCTTTCAATTATGCATGGTTAGAGCCTTGCGCCGTGCTTGCTGTCTCTAGCGAGCGATGTCTAGCGCCTGCATCGCCATCGCCTTGAGCGCATTGAGCACCGTGATGTTTGCCTCGTAAGCACGTGTCGCTGAGAGCATGTCGGTCATCTCGGTAACGACGTCAATGTCAGGGCGCAGGACGAAGCCATCTTCGTCAGCGTTCGGGTTGTCCGGTTCGTAGACCAGCTCCAGGGCCGCCTCGTCGTCTTCGATCGCCGAGACGCGCACGCCGTTCCCAACTGCGCGTTGGGCCAGCACATCGTTGAAAGCGCTGACTCTCACGACGTCACCGGTATCCGGATTCGTCGTTTCAAAGCGCACGCGTTTGCGGATGTATGGACCGCCATCTTCCGTGGCGAGCGTGTCGACGTTCGCGATGTTACTTGCGATAACATCCATGCGGACTCGCTGGGCGCTCAAACCGGAGACGCTTACGCGCATACTTTCGAAGAGGCTCACGGTCGCTCCTCTCGAATACCATAGTACGTACAGGTGTACGTACACCCATTATATCAGTGACTGGGTTGTGTGCAAGGCGATGGCTGAGCGGTGTGTCGATGACGCTTCTCGGATGCTTCTAGCTCCGCCAGGTGCTCGTCAGGGTAGTGTGGATTTGTGCGCTGCGATCTCAGCCAGCGGGCAATAACTCAAACGTTGCGAGCTCGGCGGGAACGGGTGGTGCATCTTCCGGCTGATCGTGGCCATCGGCTCCGGCGGCGTACTTGCCCTGTACGGCGCGCGTGATGCGCTTGGCTTCCGCGATATCTTCGACATGCCGGGCGGCTACCGGAATTGAATGGCCGGAGAGATGGAGGACACCATGGCCATGGTGTTGCAGGTTTCGTGGCCAGTCACGGCTCATCCCGCCGCCGGAACGAATAAAGAGGCTATCGTCCATACGTGTGATCCAGATGATGACTTTTGAGGATGCGCCTGTAACGCGCCCGAATGTCTCGAATTCGATCTCGTGTTCGCCTTGAGCGGCTGCGAGTATCTCCTGGCTGAATCCTGCCACGGTCTGTCTCCCGGCTAAGTGCGGACTTCGGTGCTCTCAATTGGCACGACAAGTTGTGTAACCATGCCAACGCTAGCATAGAAGCCGGGGAACGACCGCAACGTTTCTGGGGTGGTAGAGTGCGGCTATGGAGCAGGAAGCAGAGAACTGAGGAGACACCGTGTCTGAAACCCCACACCTGGAAATCGTCCAAATCGTCGCCGGTCCGATCGAAACGAACTTGTTTCTGGTTGTTGAGAAAGCGTCCAGGAAAACGATGCTGATCGACGGTCCACCTGATAGCTTCGATGCGACGGTCAGCGAGATAAATGACCGTGGTCTGCAGCCGGAGTTGATCGTGATAACGCACGGTCACTGGGATCACATTGCGGACGCTGATGCGTTGCGTCAGAAATTCAACGTGCCATTGCTCGTGCACGCCGAAGATCAGCACAAGCTGGAGCATCCTACCTATGGAGACATTGAGGGATTCAGCCCGGATCGGATCGTTGCAGCGGGCGATCAGGTCCAGCTGGGCGACATCGTCTTCGAGGTGTTGCACACGCCGGGGCACTCACCGGGTCAGATCTCGCTTTACAACGCGGACGAGAAGATCATGCTCGGCGGCGACACGCTTTTCCCCGGCGGCTATGGCACGATCGAGATCCCCGACGCCAGCGCCGAGACGACCGTCGAAACTATCCGCCGCCTGCTGGATCTGCCCGACGATACCGTCGTCTATCCCGGCCACGGCATCGCAACGACTATCGGTACAGAGCGGCACTGGATGGAGCGCGTCGCTGAGACCGGACGGCTCTTGTAGCCGGTTAGCCAGCCGCCGTGACTGTTTCTTCGTATGCTCCGATGTTGAGAGTCGGCTGCCGGACGATGTACTCCAGCACGCTGGCATGCTGCGGCCGGGCGAAGTGGTAGCCCTGGCCGTGATCACAACCGTAGCGCAGCAGATCGCGGTATTCGTCACCTTCGATGCCCTCGGCTGTGACATCCAATCCAAGTGATTGTGCGAGCGTTATCAGCGCTTGCACCATATCGACGTCACCTGCGCCCTGGCTCATGCCAGTGACGAAGGAGCGGTCGATCTTCAGCGTATCGATTGGGAATTCGCGTAAATAATTCAGGGCCGAGTTGCCGGTGCCGAAATCGTCAAGCGCCAGTTTGACCCCAAGCGCGGCCAGCTGGACGAGCGCCTCCCTCGCCTGCCGCACATCCTGGACCATGGCACGCTCCGTGATCTCCAACTTCAGGTGCCGAGGTTGAAGGCCGGTTTCTTCGAGTACGGCGGCAACCTGCTCGCTCAGCTTCACTTCACGCAATTGTGACGGTGAGAGATTGACGCTCGCGATCAGATTCTCGAGGTGCGGCCATGCTTGCTGCCATGCGCGTACCTGGATGCAGGATTCTCGCAGTACCCAGAGGTCGATGGCGCGGATCATGCCGGTTTCTTCGGCCACGTCGAGGAATGCGGCTGGCAACAACAACCCCCGTTTGGGATGCTGCCAGCGCACGAGCCCTTCCATTTCAGTGATCTTGCCGGTACGGAGATCGACGACCGGTTGGAAATGCACGACGAGTTGATCCTGATCGAGCGCGCGGCGGAGGCCGGTTTCGATTTCAAGCCGCTCGATCGCCTCGGTGCCCATCTCTGGCGAATAGACTTGATAGCCGGAACGACCCTGCCGTTTAGCCGCATACATCGCAAGATCGGCGTGCCGGATCATGTCGTCGGCGTTCGCCCGCGCGCCGGTTTCACAGGCGACCCCGATGCTCGCCGATATGTTCAGTGCCTGGCCTTTAAGTAGCAGCTCAGCGGACAACGCTCGGAGGAGGCGCTCGGCCGTCTCGATTGCTTCCGCTTCGTCGCTCAGATCTTCGAGCAAGATCACGAACTCATCCCCGCCAATTCGCGCAACAGTATCGGCGTTGCGCACAACCTTTTGCAGTCGCTTCGCAACTGCTTGGATCAGCTCATCACCAGCATTGTGACCAAGGCTGTCATTGACGATCTTGAAATTGTCCAGGTCAAGGAAGAGGACCGCCAGCGGCTGGTCCGTGCGTTCGCTGCGAGCGATGGCGTGTTCGAGCCGGTCTCGCAGGAGGCTGCGGTTCGGCAGGCTGGTGAGATTGTCGTGGAAGGCCTGGAAAGCAATCTGGTCTTCGAGTTGTTTACGCTCGCTAATATCACTGAGCGTTCCGAGCCAGTGCGAAATGCTGCCATCTGGTCCGGCGATTGCACGGCCCTGGTCCTGTAGCCAACGGTATTTACCGTCCTCAGTTGCAAAGCGGTATTCGAGCATGAATGGTTCAGTACTGTGGCGCATGGCGTTATGCGAAGCGTGAAGACGTGTGCGATCTGCTGGATGAACGCGATCCGCAAAAGCCGTCGTCGTCATGCCGACAATTCTGTCCGCTGCATAGCCCAGGACACGGTCAGCTTGTGGGCTCATATAAGTGACAACACCGTCTGTGGAACGGGTGAGGACTACTTCCGGTAGTTGCTCTATGAGCGACCGATATCGCGCCTCTGCATTCGAAAGCTCATCGGTTAGGGCCCGTTGCTTTTTGAATGTATAAGCCATGATGAAACCGAGTAACGCGACCAAAACTAGCATCGGCGCCTGTCCGGCAACGCTAGCCGAAGTAACTGAATACGTTGGATGGTTTACGACAAAAGCGCCCGCATAGAATCCGACGATAGCCATGAAACCACCTGCTATGGCCAGACGGGATGAACTGAAAAATGGGCGGTAAAAGAAGGATGTATGGACGATCCCGAGTACCGGCAATGGATCGCCGAGGGCTATTGCTATGGTGATTATCGTGAGTGTCTCGAGTCCAATGTCGATGAGATGGCATTGCGCGCCTCGTATCCACGCGATCCAGCGCCAACAGCTGGCCACGAGGAGTCCGAACGCGATCCCCAGAATGATCGGAGAGTTTGATCCAGAGGGCAACGTCAGCGCAGTGACACTCAGCATGACGCTAGTCAGGATGAGCACGCTCAGGATAAAGCGCTGGGCCCATGCGACTTCTCCCAGAACGTGGTTCTTGGACGCGCGGGCTGCTATGCGGCGGAAGAACGTCATTCGGAACTCCAATAGCTAGACGTTGAGTGCGCGAGGGCAGTGCAGAACTGAGTCAAGCTTATTTCCGTAGCACTCCAGAAACTATCCCCGCTAGGTCCGCACTAGGGCAGCATCAGGTTAGGGTCCGAATAGACACATGGACTGCGTGTCATAGGACCTTTGGCCAACTGCCCTGACCCGGATAGCTACGGGATGGAGCCTGACTAATATTTGGAGTCACGCTGGAAATCGAAGACAGACCCCTCTCCCGAGGCACGAAAGAGGGGCTAGAGGAAAGCCGCGCCTATACTCGCCGTGCATCCGTCGGCGGTGCGACGAGTCCGTTCTGGAAGGCATAGAGCACTGCTTGGGTGCGGTCTCGTACGCCGATCTTCTGGAAGAGGGCGCTGAGATTATTCTTGACTGTGCTTTCGGCCAGATCGAGATCATCGGCAATTTGGCGATTGTTACGTCCGCGTGAAAGCAGCTCCAGAAAGCGCAGCTCACGCTCCGACAGTTGCTGCCGGCTGTTGCCGGGTGAGCTATTGAGCAATCGCTGGAACTCGCGCATCAGTACCGGCCCGAGTGCGGGGTCGATGCTCGAACCGCCGGCGGCGGCCAGCCGAATTGCGCGGATGACTTCATTCGAGCGTGTGTTCTTGAGCAGATACCCCTTGGCACCAGCCCGGATCGCATGGATCGCATACTCATCGTCGGCGTACATCGTGAGGACGACGACGTGGGTACTGGGATAGTTCTTGACGATCATCTCCGTCGCCTGAATACCATCCATCTCCGGCATGCTGATATCCATCAACACGACATCCGGGCTATGAAGCTTGACGAGTTCGACGGCTTGTTTGCCGTCGCTCGCTTCGCCCGCAACGTCGATGTCATCGACTGATGCCAGGAGTTGCCGGAGTCCTTCGCGAAACAGATCGTGATCGTCAGCAATGACTACACGTAACATCTACTGGCCGTCCTTCTCACTGCGGGTGAATTTTCTCGTGTCCGAAACTTCTTGTTCAATTTGGTCATTCCCCCGCGTCAAAACGCCCACCGGCCCGTGCCAGATCCGCTGGTTCTGGAGGCGGTTGGGAGAGGTATTCGCTGGCGCTGAGTCCAGAACCCTGGATACTGGATTGTCCCGCCACCTGCCGGCATTACGAGCGGGAGTCGGGCTTCCACACGTGTGCCTTCTCCAGGCTCCGAAGAGATCGAAATCTCGCCGCCGAGATCTTCTGCGAGTTCCCGCATCTGAACCATGCCGAAGTGATCGAGTGGTAATACGGCGGGATCTTTTATTCCAACACCATCGTCAATGACATGGACGAGGAGCTCGCCTTCCCGGTGCGTTACTTCCAATCGCACCGAAGTGGCAGAGGCGTGTTTACGCACATTCTGCAGCGCCTCCCGGACGATTCCGATCGCGGCGCGCTCAACTTCCGGAATGAGTTGGATACCGGATACCTGCTTGATGTCCATCTCAAATTCGGACGCATCAATCTCGATATTGCGTGCGATGGAGCGTAGTTGGCCGGTGATGCCACGTCGAGCTGGCGCTGGTCGGCGCATCTCGCCAATCGTCCGGCGCAATTCTATAACGGTCTTGTCGACCAGATCCTGGACTGCCTTTATCTCATTCTGTGCGATCTCTGGATTGTCGTTCACATAACGTGAAACGATCTCCATCTTCATATTGAGATAGGCCAGATTCTGTACGACGTTGTCGTGTAGCTCCCGGCCAATCTCGCGACGTTCCCGGGCGATAATCTCCTCGATCGAGTCCTGGTTTTGGCGCCCCAGACGGTCGGTCCGGTCGCGTAGAAACAGAGACTGGATGCCCCACGACATGCCTGCCGCGCACGCTGCAAAGGCGATGATGTCTTCCGGTGCATACTGGAAGGTCTGTCCATCGCGGCGTTCGGCGGCGATCGCGCCGATCAATTCGTCGCTCGCCATCAACGGCACGATCAACCAGGCTGGATGGCTGGGGTGGATAAATGGTCGGGCAAATTCGAGTGTGTTGCTACCTACGCGGTGAGTTGAGATCCAGCGCTGATGGACGGCTTTACCTAAGTCGTCGGGAGTTACTCCTGATGGGTCAGAGAGTGGCGACTGCCAGGCGTGCACAAGCACCATCTGGCCGGCATCATCACGCTGAAAAATGCGAATGCAGACCGTTGCCGGGATGCGTGCCAGGATCGCGACGCCAATTTCGTACACGTCCTGCACTGATGTGGCGTCGACCAACCGTGACTGGAGGTCGAAGGGAAAACTTGCGAGGGGTGTGCGCAAATAGCGCTCCTTGAACCCACGCTCGAATTGATCGGTCATGATGTGCCGCCTCCGGTTCGAATTGCCGCTTCAGGATCTGTGGCATGTGTGGTTGGTCCGGTTGTGGGACCTGATTCGTCGAGTGGCAGGGTTATCTGCAGCGACGACCCTCGCTCGCTTGTTCCATTTCGGCGGATTGAGCCGCCCAGGAGTTCGGTTCGTTCGATGAGCGCCAACATGGTGATGTCGTGCTCATCCTCAGTGCCAGCGCTCGCAGGCCTGCCCTGGAAATCGGTGATTGTGACCGTCACCTGACCGGCGTTACTGCGTACCCGCACAGTGATTATGCCCACTCGGTCCGGCACCATATGCATCGAAAGAGCATCTTGAATAAGCCGGTAGATAGCTGTTTCAACAGGGGGGGCGAGCCGGCCCGGCAGTCGCACATCCAAGTTCACCTGAACGTCGCTCTGCTCTTCGAGGGCTTCAATTAGCTCCTTGAGTGCAGGTTTGAGACCCAGGAGATCCAGCGTCGACGGCCGCACGGCAAAGATGCGTTTGCGAAGGCGGTCGATATTGCTGGCCAGTTGCGTGCGAACATGCTCGATCTGGACGATGAGCTCATCCGTGTCCTTATTCTCTTCTACCAGGCGGTGAGCGTTGTCCAGGCTATAGAGACAGGCTGCCAGAGTCTGGAGGGTGTTGTCGTGAATGTCGTCAACAAGCTCTTTGCGCTCGGTCTCTTGCTGCTGGAGGACTTGATCGAGGACTGCGGCTCTGCGGTCGCCGCGCTCCTGAACAATGCGATAGAGACGCGCATTTTCGAGGGCGACGCCAGTATGCACCGCGATTGAGCCAAAGACGGAGAGATCATGTGGTCCGTAGGCGTGTCGGAACGGAGTCCGAACCGTCATTGCTCCAACAACGTTGCGCCCGACGGTAATAGGCACCGTCATCTGAGAATGGCAGAGCTTCGAGCCTTCAATGCGTGCCGCCCACTGGTCGCTCGCCGCTGATTCGCGCGTGCCGTGGATCGAACTGCGTCCCAGCTGAATCGCCCTGGCAATAGCATCGCTACCGGGAGCAAAATGGGTTCGGTAGCGGCTGAACTCCCCGTCAGCAGCAACTCTGAGATCGAAGTCGCGGCGGCTTTCATCGAGCAACCCCAGGGCAAAATATGTTGCGTCGACGACCGATCCGACCTGGTGATGGAGCTGGCGAAAGAGGCTCTCCTCGTCGGTCAACATCGCCAGCTGGATGCCGATCTCATTGATGACCGCAAGGCTGTCCGACGATGCGACAACGTCCTCGTAGAGCATCGCATTCTCGATCATCGTCGAGAGCGGTGGAGCCATACCCGCCATCACCTGCTCGTCGGCTTCGTTGAAGCGCGATCCTTCGGACGTATAGTCGAGCAGGAGGAAGCCGAGTGTGCGATGGCGACGGCCACGTAGCGGAATAAACATCGCCGCTCGAATCCCAAGAGCATCGACGAGCGAACGCGGGACCATCGTCGACGTCACTGCGTCGTTTACGATGATCGTCTCGCCACTATGCATCATCCGGTCGATCGCTGGCACGATCTGGGGGGAGAGGCTGATCATCTTGAGCATCTCAACCAGTTGCGGTTCAATGCCGGAGACTGCAATCGGGACAAATTCGCGCCGATCATCATTCCAGAGCATGGCGTACGAGCGATCACAGCCCGGCTCACGCCGGGTTAGCTCAACTGCCGCCTGCAGGATAGTGCGCGGATCGGCCAAATGCTCTATCTGCTGGTAGAGGCCAAAGACGGCCCGGTGGATCGTGGCGTCACGCGATTCGGATGTCAGACGATCGACCTCGAGCGATGATGCCAGCACCGCTGCGAGCAATCCTGCGCGACCTTCGATCTCTCTACTGAACGCTGTGTCGCTGATGCGCGCAAGATCAAAACGCCCAACGAGCTTGCCGCCCGCAAAGAGCGGAATGACCAGAACCCGTTTGACACCAAGTTGCTCGAACATCCAGTACTCGTTGGAGACGAGGTAGTCAGAATGGCCCTCATCCCGGGCAAGGTCGATGACCAGTCCATGCCCGGCTTCGACGCACTCCATCGAACTCGTCACTGGCGTGTAGGTGCCGAGCAGTCCCTGGGTCATGACCGGCGACGGGCCGCCGGCTGCGGTCACCACGAAACTTTGTCCGTCTGGCGAGAGAGTTCGGACAATGGCGATATCCGTATCGAGGATGGTCGTGGCAGCGGCGACGACCTCGTCCGGTAGCCTCCTGAAATCAGGGCTAGCCGCCAATAGCGCTAACCGAGCGAGCAGGCTGACAAGCGATGGGTCATCCCCCGTCGGCGATGCGAGCGCCACGGTTTCGGGAGGACCATTCGCCGTCGTGTTTTCCCAGGCCGTCTGCAATAGCTAATCCTTCTCGCCATAAGGTGTTCGAAAGAGACGGGAGCGATTGGCGCACCGGTCGTAACTAAACCATGATCGAACTCCATATCAATAATAGAGATCACAGACACTTGAACAACAGCCTAGGCGTACCCTATTGGTACCGTCTTTCCCCGGATTGACGCGGAATGCCCGAGTTTGCAGCTCGGGCTTGCAGGACTTCGGTCTTGGCGCGTAGGCTCACAGTATGAAATTGACCTTTCTCGGAACTGGTACAAGCAACGGCATCCCGGTTATTGGTTGCACCTGTCCGGTCTGCACCTCGGGCGATATCAGGGACAAAAGAACGCGAACTTCAGCAGTTGTCGAAGTCGAGGGTCGCCGCATCCTGATCGATGCTTCCCCTGAGTTGCGCTTACAGGCGGTCGCTGCTGGCCTTGATCGCGTCGATGCCGTGCTTTTCACACATCCTCATGCTGATCACGTCGGCGGTTTTGACGATTTGCGGCGCTTCAATCAGATCAACCAGGCGCGGCTGCCGGTCTATACCGACGCATTGACGGCCGGGAACATCCGCGAACGATTCGCGTACGCGTTTGAACACCCATTCCCATTCTTCGGCGGCAAGCCGGATCTGGATATGCACGTTTTCGATGGCCCTTTCGACGTCCTGGGCGTCGCCGTTGTGCCGTTTCAGGTAGGCCATGGACGCTGGGTCGTCAACGGATTTCGATTTGGTGAGCTTGTCTACTTGACAGATGCGAAGGTAATCCCGGAAGCCTCGATGGACGCGATGCGGGGTGCAAGACTCCTCGTCATCAACGCCCTGCGCCATGCGCCACACCCAGTCCATCTGGCGCTCTCAGAGGCGCTCGCTGTCATCGACGAGATCGGGCCGGAGCGGGCCTACATCGTTCACGTTTCCCACGAGATGGGAACCCATGCCGATGTGAGCACTGAACTCCCCGAAAATGTGGAACTTGCATACGATGGTCTGGTGACAGAGCTTTCGTCGACCGTCTGAAGAAGTTTGCAGACGCCGTAGCAATCGCTCTCAGGATCTCCGTCGTAGCAATGGGCGCGTCAGGCATGTTGGTCCGCCGGTGCGATTGTGAGAAATCTCGTTGCCGCTGTAGCGCGTCACCTGGCATCCCGCTCGCTCCAACATAGCGGCCGTCAGCGGATTTTCCTTCAGCATGATGCATTTGCGCGGCGCGGTGACGAGCACGTTAGGGGCCTGTGTCGCGAACTCGTTCTCCGGAATTTCAAGCATCTCAATACCGCGATCACGCAGTAACTCGATGAAGCTGACCTCCATGAGCGGTGGATGAACGACCGCCAGATCCTCGTCGATCATGCTGATCAGGGACAGCAGATGCAGGCACTCGGCCGGGCCATTCCAGTGTGGCAGCCCGACGCGGACCACTTCCACACCCTGAGCGTTCATGATGGCTGTCATTTGTTCGATGCCTGAGTCGTTGGTGCGGTAGCCGCAGCCGATTGCGAGTGTGCGCTCGTCAATCCAGAGACAATCGCCGCCTTCGAGCATGCCCGGCGATTCGATGCGCCCGGCGATCGGGATGTTCAACTCGCTCATTGTCCGCTCGGCGAGATCAACCTCGGCATCTCGCAATGGCTTGCCCATGCGGCAGAGGACGGCGCCTGCGTCCGTCGTGAAGACCGGGTCAAAGGGAAAGATCGCATCCTGGAGCATCGAGTCGTCGATTTCGCCACTCAGCACCTCAACGCCCGCTTCGCGGAGGATCGCCCGGAATGCTGTGTGCTCCTCAAGCGCCTGAAGGTGCCTCATCGGTCGGAGGTAGCCGAATTCCTCCCACGATGTTTCGGGGGAAGGCGGAACCGGTGGGTAGACGAGCACCCGTTCGAGCGGCCAGACCATCGAATGCCCGCCCCACTGGCGCGTCTCACTTGCTGACATCGTTGGGTGACCTCTCCGCTAGTGCACGACGGTTTTCGAGCCGAATCTACAGGCCTCACTTCTGGCAACGATGGCCCAAATCAGCGGTTGCGTCAAGACGGCTGCCCATTGACACTGAAAGCGGCGTTTAAGTACCGTTGATCGCAACCTATTCAATGATTGAATACCATGCTTCTACATAGGTTGATTGGAGAGTGTCGCGATGGCTATTGAGCATGCTGTGCTGGGCCTTCTCTCGATCGAGCCGCGTCACGGCTATGAGCTTTCCAAGGAGTTCAGCCAGGACAGGGTGATGGGTGACATCGTCCATCTCGAATCGGGAATGCTCTATGCCCACTTGAAGAAGCTGGAACGGCGCGGCTGGGTCGGCTCGGAACTTGAGCCGCAGGAAGCCAGGCCCGCCCGCAAGGTCTTTGCTCTCACATCCGAAGGCAGAGAGGAACTGCACCGATGGCTTTCCGAACCGGTTGATAAGACTCGCGATATTCGGTTGGAGTTCTTGCTTAAGCTCTATCTGGCTTATCAAACGGAGCCAGAGCGGGTAGCGCGTCTGGTACGCGAACAGCAGGCGCTTTGCGAGCAGTTCGTCGAATCGCTGGAGGCCCAAATAGGTGAAGAAGAAGACGAGTTCCGCTTGCTGGTGCTCGAGATGCGTCTGGCACAGAATCGCGCGCTGGCCCAGTGGCTCGAACGGGCACGGCGCATTGAAAACGCAGCTGCAAGTTCGGACTGATCTTCGCCGCCTCGGCCAACTAGTCACTCTATTCGATGGAAATGGCGAACGGGAAGATATGCCATTTCGAACCGGGTACCTGCTTGCGGGTGTTAGAAATCTCAGGGTGACGCTCTTGTCTTGTTCCGTTGAGAGATCTCTGTGAAGCCTTCCTTAGGCCTGGTGCCTTCTGGGCGTGGACGGGTCGGGGTGGCAACACAACGGCCCATCAATTGCGTATGCTGCCTGGCGGCCATATTGTTGGTACTTACGCTCATTACGGCCTGCGGAGACGGATGCATCCGGTAACGGTGACAAGTTGACGATTTTCGCGGCGGCGTCGCTTACTGCATCCTTTAGTGAGATAGGCGAAGGGTTTGAAGCCGCCAACGAGGGCGTCACTGTCGAGTTCAACTTCGCCGGTTCGCAGGCGTTGGCGACTCAGTTGGTCGAGGGGGCATCGGCCGACATCTTTGCTTCCGCCAACACCGCCCAGATGGAGCGTGTCGTCGAGGCAGATCTTAACGGCGAAGCACCGATTATTTTCGCCCGCAATCAGCTCGTGATTATTGTCCCTTCCAAAAATCCCGCTGGTGTGCAGGCCCCGAATGATCTCGGGGAGCCCGATCTGAATCTGGTGCTTGCTGCCGAGGAAGTGCCGGTCGGGCGATACGCCCGCGAGATGCTGGCTGCTCTGAGCGCAGCAACCGAGTTTCGAGAACAATTCCCCAGCTTTTCAACGTTCCATATCGTCTCCAACGAGACGAATGTGAACCACGTCATTACGCGGGTGCGTCTTGGAGAAGCCGATGCGGGTATCGTTTACGCGACGGACGTGACTCCCGAGGTCGCAAAAGAGGTCGAAATGATCCCGATTCCCGACGCGTTGAATGTCATCGCTGCCTATCCTATTACCGTGATGGCGGCAGGCGATGCCAGTCTTGCCTCCGAGTTCATCGACTTCCTGCTTTCAGACGAAGGCCAGCGAATCATGGCTTCCTGGGGTTTTCTCCCCGGCGATAGCCAGTGACAACCATCCGTCCACCCGTCGTTGATGCTGGCTCCGACCGGCCAGCCCGGTCCGGTGTCCGAGGACAACTCGCGCCCGATTGGTTCCTCTGGCTGTCGATGGGTGTCCTGCTGGCGTTCATCCTGGTCCCGCTGTTGGCAATCTTCATACGCGGGGTGGAGGGCTGGCAGATATTTCGGCCACTCGATGACCCGGTTGTTCGAGAGGCGCTCACGCTGTCGCTCATCACGACTGCCATTGCGCTTTTTCTCTCAATAGCGTTCGGGACACCGACAGCGTATCTCCTGGCGCGTCGCCGTTTTCGGGGACGTTCGGTCGTGTCGACGTTGATTGATTTGCCGATGGTCTTGCCGCCGGCGGTGGCCGGGATCGCGTTGCTGATCGCGTTTGGACGGCGCGGCTTGCTTGGGCCGACACTTTCCGACCTTTTCGGCATCGAACTGCCCTTCACGATGGCTGCCGTCGTCATCGCCCAGACGTTCGTTGCCATGCCGCTCTATGTGCGTTCGGCCCGGGCGGGTTTTGAGACCATCGACGATGAGTACCTGCAGATTGCGGCAACGATGGGACTGTCACCCTTCACGATCTTCCGCTCGGTCACGCTGCCAATGACCCTGCCTGCGCTGTTGAGCGGTGCTGTTCTGACCTGGGCACGGGCACTCGGCGAGTTTGGGGCGACGATCATGTTCGCCGGGAATTTCATCGGACGTACGCAGACAATGCCGCTGGCAATCTATCAGTCGCTCGAAGGCGGCGATCTGAGCACGGCGATCGCGCTCTCAGGGATTCTCATCATCGTCTCGTTCAGCGTCCTGGTGATCTTCCAACTCCTGACGCGTTCATCCCTGACGGCGGCACGCTAGATGCTTGACATTTCTGCCACGCTAGTTCTGCCGGCGATACACGTCAACGTCGACCTGGAAGTTGAGAATGAGATCGTCGTTCTCTTCGGTCCATCCGGGGCAGGCAAGACACTGACGATCAAGATGACGGCAGGGTTGCAACGCCCGGACCGGGGCAGAATCCGAATTGCCGGACGGACCGTCTATGATGCCGACGCTGGTGTCAACGTTTCGCCCCAACAGCGCAATGCCGGTTACGTCCCTCAGCGGTCGGGCGTCTTCCCCCATCTGACAGCCCTCGACAATATCTCGCTGCCGCTCCGGCGCGGGAAGCTGCGCTTGCCCAGACACGAGGCTGACGAGCGTTCTCAGGAGCTTCTCGGTCGCTTTGGGCTACAACAGCGCGCGAACGCATATCCGGCTCAGATGTCGGGTGGCGAGCTGCAACGGGTGGCACTGGCTCGGGTGATGGCGCTGCAACCCGATATCCTGCTCGTTGATGAGCCATTCGCGGCGCTCGATGGCCCGGTGCGCACTGAACTGCGACGGGAATTTCGCCGTTTTCAGCGTGAACTTGGAATCCCGACGATCTTCATCACGCACGATATAGAAGAAGCCGCAGTCGTCGGAGATCGGATCGCAATCATGGTCGCCGGTGAAGTTCGCCAGATTGGAAAGACGCGAGAAATTCTCGATGCGCCTGCTGATCGCGAAGTCGCGGTATTGACCCAATCCGGCAATCTCTTTTCCGGGCGGATTGCCGAGTGCGACGGCCAAAGAGTGGTCGAGACGCAGGTCGGAGCGTTGAACTTTTTGGCGCCGGCGCTGGAACTCAGTCGAGAAGTGACGGCGGTTGTGCGGCCCGGAAGGGATTCGAGTGCTTCGAGACGATCGTGGCACCGAACGCTTTGCTGATGCGACGGTCCTTCATGGCGTAATCGATGAGGTGGCCGACCACGGTGCACTGACATCGGTTACCTCAACCGTTGGAGCTGGACAGGTGCTTGTGACGCTCTCTCCGACAGCGGCGTCAAACTTGCGCTTGACACCCGGCAGGCGGATACGCCTGGCGATTCCTCCAGAGCGAGTCCATGTCATTCCCGTTGAGATTGGAAAATCGTAGCCGCTGAGGCTGTATCATGGAGCCTGCCGCACTGCGGCGGTATGGGGAGAGGGAATCAGCGCATGGATCAGTTGAGTTCGTTTCATCGTGGTCTCGGTGAAGGACTCTTTGTCGTTTACCTGCTGGCGATGATCGTCGCGGTTATATATAGTCGGCGCGAGTCTAAACCTCCCTCCTGGCTTTACGGCGTCGCTCACGGGCTCCTGATGCTCCAGGTCCTCCTCGGCATCGTGCTTATTAGCGTCGACGGCCTGTCTGGCGTGCCGTGGTATCACCCCGTTCTGGGTTTGATCACGCTGGCGGCACTTGGTCTTGCGCCCGCCTTCCAGACGCGATTCCTGCCTGGCATCGACAGCGCCGTGCTCTTCGCCGTTATCGCCATCCTGGCCATCACAACTCAGTTCGCCGCCCGGCTAGGCTGAGTTTGCAGGTTGTATACGCAGGGTGTAGTGAACAGCCATAGAGACAGCAGTTTTTGATCTTTCTACAACCTCCGTACTACAAACCTCCATGCTTGCCCGGTTCCCAGCCGCGTGGGCCGATGCTGCGTTCAGCGACGGTCACCGCAGGACCTTCGAGGGCCGTGGCCATAGTGTCATTCCAGCGGTTGAGATAGCCGAATAGCGAGATCGCAGCCACAATCTCGACGATCTGTCCATCATCGAAATAGTTCGAAAGCTCCGCAAAATCTTCCGCCGACGTCTGATTTGGAACCAGCGCGGCGTGATGAGCGAGGCGCAGTGCAGCTCGTTCGGGGTCGCTGAAGAGCGGACTCGTCGCGTATTCCCAAACGGCCCGGATCTTGTCGTCGGACGCGCTGTAGATACTCGAAAGATTGGCCATGTGGGCCTGGCAATAGAGGCAGCCGGAGGCCTGGCTGGCGATGAGGGCAACGAGCATCTTTAGCTCTTCTGAGACCGTGCCTTCGTAGAGCACCGCCTGATTGAGCTGCATGAAAGCCTCGGCGATGGCGGGTCGCCGGCCCATCGTCAGGATGCTGTTCGGGAGGAAGCCGCGGGTGCCTTCGTAGTGGGCGAATCGTTCTGCGAACTGCGGTAATTGCGCCTGGGTCAACGGCTTGACATGTGGCATGCGGGACTCCATTCTGCTGATATTCCGAGATCTGGCGACGATAGCACGCGGCCGGATGGCGTTGTCTATCAGGAGCGGAATTCGGCTAGGATTGCAGCACGCCAGCGAACTGGCAATAGATTGAGCGTGACAGAGGGAGAATACACATGCCGCTAGAAACGCGCACGTTGCCGGGAACGATTGTTGCAGAGCGTGGGGGCGAAACGATCGCCAGTGGATGGTGCATTCTCGCCTACGACACCGGTGTCAAGTTTGAGCCGCTCGACGAGTGGCGCGGCGAGATCATTGTTGAAGATACCGATGCCCGCAGCGCCATCGCCGAGGCCGCCGGCAAGGTGCTCTATTTGCAATGCTTGCCGTACGGTGGCGAGTTCGAATCGTGGCACGGTCCCGTGCTCACCGAACTGGTCGACCCGGCCAGCGATCCCTACGAGCGCCGCGTACGCCTGCGCGCCGCAGGTAAGCTGGAGCGCGGAGACCGCGCCATCCCCGGAACCGACTGGGCTCCACGTTACCCGCGCAACACCGGCGACGAAGTCGAGAGCCGCTAGGCTCGCGACCTGCGTCTAGCTGGAAGCTGCTCGTGATCCTTCTGGTTCAGACCACAGAGGTGTTCGAACGCCGCTTAACTGGAGGCGATGAGTTCAATCGGGAGTGCGGTCACGATGACGCGGCGATCGTAGATGCCGTCGGGGACGCAGGTGATGAGCGTCAGCTTCTCTTCGTAGCCAGCACTAAGCACTCGGATTTCCGACTCGTGCCGGATGTCGACTGCGGTGACGACGTAGATGAAGTCGCCTGCGGCGGAACTGACCGTGATCTCCGTGCCAACTTGAATGTTCGGCAGGTTGAGGAAGATATTTCCGCTGCTGCGACTTTCGACGTGACCGGTCAACACGACGTTGCCGGGTTCGCCGGGGTTGGCCGATGCGCGATGGTGGCCGACGATGTTCTCGATGACTTCCCAGACGAGTAGCCCGTTCTTGATCTCTGTTCCGACATCCTCAACGGGAGCATCGATATCCAGATCGGCGATCTGGATGCGATTGGCAGCCGGCATACGCAGGATCTGGAAGATTTCACCGTACTCGCTTGTGTCGGGCGCGGCCGAGGTGGCCTGGGCTTCGTTTGCAGTACGTTGCGCTTCATAGGCGGCGGCTGTAGCCCGGTATTCATCAGCTCGCGATGGACCCGGTGTCGCCTCCATGCGCTGGATAGAAGAGACATTCGGACGCTGGGCCTGCGTCGGCGTTTCACTCTGGACGGGGTTACCACAGGCGGCAACGATGAGCGCGAGCAGCGCCCCTCCCATGTAGTAGAGAGCCTTCGGGGCTGGTGAGGTTGCTATTCGACTTCTAAATCGCTTGATCCTGAGATATAGAGGGATCTTCATTCGACCGCTCTAACCGTGTCGGGAGTAGCTGATGGCAGCTTCTCTCGGAACGGACTGACGGTAGGCGATCGTGGCAGAACGACCATGGCGCAGCTCCTGCATCTCTTCGCGTGTATGCGAGAGACGCGCGTCGGCAGTATCGATGAGATCGACGGATTGGTCGCTGGCCGGTTGAAGGATCCCACCAGCTGGTCCCGCTCGCCTGGCGTTAGGCTCTCCACCTGCGCATCGAGTGACTGAAGCAGGCGTCCGGTCTCGGCGGTGAGCGCTTCAAGTTCGTTGAAATCGTCATTGGCAATGGCTGCCGCCTGACGGTCGATCAGAAGCACGATCTGGTTGGCGATCTCCGTGATTGTCATCTTAATGCCCGTCCGCGCCTACGCTGCTGCGAAGGTTGCCGGCTGGGCGCTCGGTGATGCGACGTTGCCGCGTGTATCGAGCCACGCCCCGAGGAGATCGTTGAGTAGCGCTTTGACTTCCTGAATTGGTTGGCGATCCTTGGTGATGTTGGCATCGACGAGCCGCTCGAGCATGTACTCATAGAGGCGGCGCAGGTTCAGGGCGACGTCACCGGCGTCCATGTTGAGGGTCAGGCTCAGCTCGTTGACGATATCCTGGACGCGCACTAACCAGTTGTGGGCATCGCTGTTCGATCCACTGTTGATCGATTCTTCCGCCTGGCCAAGCATGCGGATAGCTCCGCGGTAGAGCATGATGACCAGGTCCAGGCCATCGGCCGTCTCAGTTTCGATCTGTCGGTAGCGTGCGTATGGATTCTGTGCGAGCATTCCGATCCTTCTTTCCTGCCGGTCGCCATCCTAGCGCCGGTACTACGATCCGGTTGCCTAATTTCGATTCGACCCGCTGAACTGCAGTGCCGAGAGCGAGGACGTCAGCGCCGAACTCTGCGATTGCAGCCTTGCGAGGCTGACTTCCAGGGCACTGAAGCGCCGCTGGAGGCTCGTCTCCCGATCTGCGATACGATCCTCCTGCCGAGCGATCTGGTCATCGATCGCCGAAAGCTGGCTGCTTACCTGCCCCTCCCGGGCGGCGAAGATTCCACTTGAACCGAGTAGCCCCTTTAGATAACTATCGACATGTTCGATGATGCCTTGACGGTGGCTCACAGAAATTGTCGAACTCGCACTGGTCGGGCTAACTGACGTTTCAATCGTCATGCCGGGGATCAGTTCTGTGCTGCTGGCTCCCGGCGCGACCGTGACGTTGCGCGATGGGTAGACAACGCTATTCGCATCGGTGAAGGTGACAGTGAAATTACCTGCGCCGTCCGAGTCGATCTGGTACGTGCCGCTGACGTCGTATTCGTTCGGCGTGCCGGTGGCCTTGGTGATGTCTCCCGGTGCCGAGAGTACGCCTTTGGTCTTGGCCGCCAGAAGGTCATGCACGGCAGTCGGGTTCTTTTCGAGCGCCTCGCGGAACTTTGCCTCATCGAACTTGAGGTCATCGGTTGTGCCGGGAGCGCTGCCGACCGCGCCGAAACTGAGCCCGACCGACGCGAAGGTCGTGTAATTGCCGGTGAGACCCTCAGCAGGGCTCGTCAGGAAGCGTCGGGCACTGTCGCGAATCGAGCGGATCGTGCCGTCGCCGGCTAGAGATCTCCGTCACCGTCAACGTCCACGCGAGTCTGAAAGGTGATATGGCCGAGCGCCTCGTTGTACTTCTCAACGAAATTCTTCATCTTGGTGATCGCGCCGCTGGTGTCATTGGCGACATTGGCGGTTACGTTCGAGGTCGTCTGCAGCCTTGAGCGTCAGCGTCAGGCCGGGGACCGCCGTCGAGACGTTGTTCGAGTTTGCGTAGTACGTCGTACCGTTGACGGTGAACTTGGCCGATTGGCCGAGCACCTGGTCGGCTGGATCGTCGATGCCGGCGGCGGCCAGAAAATCTCCGCTGTCCGCGAGATCGATGAGCGTGCCTCCCTGCGTCCGGCTCGTCAATACGAGAGCGTCGCTGGCAGAGTCGTAGCTTGCGGTGACGCCGGAGTCTGAGCCATTGATCCGGGAGATGATGTCGTTGAGAGAGTCCGTCGCCGGGTCGTAGGCAATGTCGACTCCGTTTACCGTCAGTGTGCCAGCTGCCGCGACAGGGAGTTGTGAGATCCGCCTGGTTGAGCGGCACGCTGGTGCGTAGGCCGCCCAACCCGCCAGAAGCGGTGATGGCATCGCCAACGCGTGGAGCGGCGTCGATCTTCGTCGCCGAGAGGAAATTGCTCGTGTCGCTGCCTGCGCCAAGCTGAATCGCTCCGCCGGGAGCGTTTGCGTCGATCTGGAGGATGTTCGCGCGTCCGTGGCTGTCATTGACGATCGACGCGGTGACTCCCGCGCCGCTGCTGTTGATCCG
Organism: uncultured Chloroflexia bacterium; assembly: GCA_963709995.1. GTDB lineage: Bacteria > Chloroflexota > Chloroflexia > Thermomicrobiales > CFX8 > JAUIIK01. The sequence continues at coordinate 39,467 of CAVPYN010000006.1, forward strand.
GTTGATGACATCGTTGAGTGTGTCGGCGGCGGTATCGATGGAGATGGCGACACCGTTGATCTTGAATGATCCGCTGGTGAGCGCCGTGCTGAAATTGGCGTCCTCAATGATCTCGCCAGCGTCGATGGCCTGGCCGATAGGGGCGGCCGAGGTCGTCCTCGTCGCCGTAGCCAGCCGTTCGACGCCGATGGTGTAGCTGCCGAGTGCCGCTTTGGAGTTGGCGCTGACCGAAACGGCCGCGCTGTCTGCGCCGCTGAGCGAAACGGAGCGGCCGTTGAGTGACGATTCGAGCTTGAGGCTGGTCAAGGAGCCCTGGAGCGCCGACAGACGACTCTTGATCGTGCTGACGGCCTCATTGCGTTTGACGATGTCCTCGCGCTTGTTGGCCAGCGTCGTCAGCGGAGCGCGATCAGCCTGGAGCAGTGCTTCGATGATGAGCCCGGTGTCGAGCCCGGAGATGAGTCCGTTGAAGCCGATTCCTGCCGACATGCGCTACTCCTAACGGATCTTCTTGGCAAAGCTGCCATTGAGCGCGGCCAGAGCTTCGGAGAGGCTCTTGGGCGGGACTTCACGCAGGACTTCGTTGGTGTCGCTCTGAATGATCTGGACGACGACCCGGCTGCTGTCTTCGCTCGTGACGAACTTCAGGTGAGTGTTGGGGTTGAGCTGGCGGATAGCTGCCGGTTCGAGCTGCAGTTCAACCTTGTCTTCGACGTTGAATGGCGATTTCGGCGCTTGCGCGACCTGGCTTTGGGCCCGTTGGTGGCGCGCCTCGGCCTGTTTTGCCTGCTGAACCGGAAACACCGGGGAGGTCTCGGCCAGCATTGTCGAGATTGTGGACCGTATGGATCGAGTCTGCCATCTGAGCCTCCTTCCTGTCATCTAGCCTGCGTGTTCCATCACGCCCAACGATGCTTCTCTTCATCATCATCGGCGGGTTGGGTGAGGAACTTTAGAGGGACCGTAGAAAGGTTGTAGGTTGAAGTACGTAGTTTGTAGTTGTCAGCCAGTAGCGGAGCGGCACTTTTGCCCTACTACAACCTACACACTGCGCAATACAACCCAAAGAACGCCGGCTCCCGAAGGAGCCGGCGTCAAGGATCAGTTCGGGGTTGCGGTCGGGACCGGGACTACCGGAGGAGTCCGAGGACTGACTGCGGGGCCTGGTTGGCCTGGGCGAGGATCGCCGTGCCAGCCTGCTGCAGGATCTGGGCCTTGGTGAAGGCGACCGTCTCCGCAGCCATGTCGGCGTCGCGGATGCGGGCTTCTGAAGCTGACAGATTCTCAGATGCGACACCCAGGTTCTTGACCGTGTGCTCGAGGCGGTTCTGAACCGAACCGAGCTCGGAGCGCTGGGCCGAGATGTCCTGGAGAGCCGAGTCGAGCGAGTCACGCAGGGTGTTCGCCGCGGCCTTGAATTCCGCGTCGGTGCTGCTGGACGTCAGGGCCGCGTAGGCCGTGACGGCGGCATCGACCGTGGTGCCACTGCCGCCGCCAATGGCGTCGGCGGCCATGGCATTGAACGCGGCGCTGATCGTCTGGCCGGTGTCGGCGCCGATCTGGAAGGTTGCAGCGCCGGAACCTGCACTTGTGACGATCGTCCGGCCGCGAGGGCCGCGCCGATGTCATCAGCGACGTCAGTACCGGTCACTGTGAAGGAGATGCCCAGTTCGCTGAAGGCGAAGGTCTGGGAATCGTCGGCAACGCTAACGGTCTGGGCAACGCTGTCAGAACCGCGGGTGAGTGTAAGGTTGTCGCCAGTTGCATCGTAGGATGCGGTGTAGGTCTCGCCTGCGGCCGCACCCGAGACGTTAAGGGCCGGTGATCGCCGTCGTGCCGACAGCGGTGCCGATGTTCAACGTGCTCGTGCCAGTGTCCTGGGCAACCGCGAGGCTGCCGTCAAGCAGCGCTCTTGCCGTTGAAGTTGGTGCGCGAGTTGCGATGCCGTCGATCTCGTCACGGAGCTGGGTCAGTTCATCGCCGATGGCGACACGGTCGGCTGAGCTCAGCGTATCGTTACCTGCCTGGACAGATAGTTCACGCATGCGCTGGGTGATGTCTTGCACCTCATTGAGGGCACCTTCCGCCGTCTGGATCATCGAGATGCCGTCTTGCGAGTTGCGGATCGCCTGATTGACGCCGCGCACCTGCGAGCGCAGTTTCTCTGAGATCGAAAGTCCGGCCGCGTCGTCTGCGGCGCGGTTGATGCGCATGCCGCTCGAGAGTTTCTCGATCGACTTGGCATACATCCACCGGTGACACTTCAAGTTGCGCTGAGCATTCAGCGCTTCGACATTGGTGTTAATTCTCATGATGGACGGGCCTCCTGTGCCAACTGTCCAAGTCGCGCATCCATGCGCTTGGAACATGTCTAGAGTTTTATGAAGCTTTCACATAACCACTCACCGCGGCGGTATCGGCGCCTGCACCCGGTTGACCCGAACTGTCCCGCCGTGTGACGGGAAAGAAAGCTCCTTTCACTACCCATCATCGGCGGGTAGCGGAGGAACTTTAGGGCGGAGAGTTTAGGGAATAGGGATTAGGGAATAGGGAATAGGGAATGGATGGGGAGCAGGTTACAGGGTGTAGCAGAGGCAGCTGCGTTTGTGACGTTGCTGCTAGCTCCTGTCACCTGTAACCTGTTCCATGACTTCAGGCTTTGACTGCGGGCGCTCCGCGAAACTCTTTCTTCGTGACGTTCACAATGATCGTGTCGGGATTGTTGTTCACTTGCCGGATGACGTCGACGCTCAGCAGTTTGCGCTTCTGAAGCGGCCAGAAACCTGTCTTGATGACGAAGCTATGCGGTGCGCCGCTGGCCTGGTCGGATCTGATCGATTCAACAACGCCGAATCGACCGCCCTGGCCGCCTGTGACTCGGGCCCCCGCACGGATTTCGTGGGTCTCAACCATCCCTGTCTCCTTTGAATTAATGAGTTATTGAAGCTGTTCTCAGCATGGTGCTTGCGACGGTATAAGTCAATCCCCCGCACATGCAATGCATCACTTTATGCACTGATGTATCACGCGGAATGCCCATTCGCGGTAGGCTATGGTGGGATGTCCGGTTGGCGCCTGGGACATGAAGCGCCGGATGTTTTATTGTGTGGCTACGGAGCATTGAGGAGAAACGTTGACGAACGCGCTTGTAACTCGCCCGGCGGAACTCGCTCAGGAGGTGGCGCGGCGACGCACCTTCGCTATCATCTCACACCCCGATGCCGGAAAGACGACGCTCACGGAGAAGCTTCTACTATATGGCGGCGCCATAGAGCTGGCCGGATCGGTGCGGGCGCGTAGAAACCAGCGGCAGACGACCAGCGACTGGATGGAGATGGAGCGACAGCGCGGTATCTCGGTCACGGCGACAGCGTTGCAGTTCGAATGGAAGGGTGTGCGGCTGAATTTGCTCGACACCCCCGGCCACGAGGATTTCTCCGAGGACACCTATCGCACCCTCATGGCAGTCGATAGCGCCGTCATGGTCATTGACGCCGCCAGGGGCATTGAGGCTCAAACGAGGAAACTCTTTGATGTCTGTCGCCAGCGCAATATCCCGATCCTCGTCTTTGTCAACAAGCTCGACCACCCAAGCCAGGAACCGCTGGGTTTGCTGGATGAGATCGAGAGTGTCCTCAACATCGGCGCTGCCCCGCTCAACTGGCCGATTGGCAATGGCCCGACCTTCCAGGGCATCTACGATCTGCGTAAACAGCAGGTGCTGCAGTTCAGCCGCACTGCCCACGGCCAGAAGCGCGCGCCAGTGCAGGTCGCGACGCTCGATGGTCCGGAGCTGGCAGGGCTCGTCGGCGCGCAGGCGGCCGAGCAGCTACAAGAGGATGTCGAATTACTCTCCGTAGCTGGCGAGGATTTTGATTTCGAGCGCTTCAGGAGCGGCGATCTCGCGCCGGTTTTCTTCGGCAGCGCCCTGACGAATTTCGGCGTCGAGTCCTTCCTCGATGCCCTCATCGACCTGGCTCCGCCGCCTCAGGCACGGGCCAGCGACCAGGGCATCGTCGAGCCGACTCACGAAGAATTTTCAGGCTTCATCTTCAAGATCCAGGCCAATATGGACCCACGCCATCGCGACTGCATGGCCTTCCTGCGGGTTTGCTCCGGCCGCTTTGAGAAGGGCGTGCTGGTCCATCACCCGCGTTCTGGCAAGGACATCCGCCTTTCGCGCCCGCACCGGCTCTTTGCTCAGGAGCGTGAGACCGTCGAATCAGCCTACCCGGGAGATGTCGTCGGACTGGTCAATCCCGGAGTGTTCGCGATTGGCGACACCGTCTACACCGGTGACGAGATCCAGTACCATGCTATCCCCCGTTTCCAGCCCGAACGCTTCGCCCGACTGATCAGCAGCGATGTCTCGCGCACCAAGCAGCTTCAGAAGGGCTTGACCCAGCTCGATGAGGAAGGCGCGATTCAGGTCTTCCACTCGATTGACGGCGCGGCCCGAGACGTTGTCCTCGGCGCGGTCGGCGACCTGCAGTTCGATGTCATCATGGCCCGCCTGGAGAATGAATACAGCGTGGCGACGCGGATTCAACTGCTGCCGTACCGTATGGCGCGCTGGGTCGACGCCAGTTCCGAGCAGCTTGCCCGCGTGAAATGGCCCAGCTACAACAGCGAACGCGTCGCTGACCGTGACGAGCGCATCATTCTGCTCTTCGACTCCGAACGTGCCCCGACGTACTTCAGCAAGGAAAACCCCACCGTCACCCTCCGCGACCTGCCCTGACCCTGAGCGGCTATTTACCCGACGCTTGTAGAGACGCGCCTCCGCCGTGGCATCCCGAGGCGACGAGGGATTTAGTGTCCCACTCGTTTGGCCCGGCTGTAGCTAGCCCCTTCACTGCGCAAAGCCTCCTATCAGGATTTCAAGGCCAATGGGAGCAATGTCGGACTGAAGGGGAGCGCGGCGTCGCAGGAGCAATTCATTGACCATTGCCACGTCCTCGGGATGCAGACCCCGGCCAAGCGAGGAACATCGCGGGGCCATCGCGGCGGCGGCGCAGCAGCTGAACGAATTGCGAGAAACTCGACTTAATCCCGACGACGCTAGCGAAGCCGAACTTAAGAAGCGCACCCTTACCAACCTCTACACGCCCGCCCCACCTGGCTCCACCAGACCCCCGACCACGCCATCTGGGCCGCATACGGTTGGCCTGAAAACCCGTCCGAGACGGACGACGAGGCGATCCCTCGGCGGTTGCTGGCGCTGAAATTGGAGCGGGCGGAGGAAACTGGGGAGTAGAGAGGCGGGGCTTAGCATGGACTAGAACCTCCCCGATCAATTAGCCGTCGATAACGCCGTCTGGGCTGTCTAACCGCTGACCATGCCCAAAGTGCGCCTACCCCGCCGAGATGTATCCTGGGCACTTGTTGGCGCTCAACCTGAAGCGCGGGAGGAATCGGCGCCGACGCCACGCGCCTGGCAGGTTCTTGGCCCTGCGGCTTGTTGCATGCCTAGCGTATGCTGGTTGAAGCATACGGTCGCATTTCGTCAAACTGCTCTCACAGTTGTGCGGTTGAACAAGGAGTCGATCGTGGGATACTTGCCGAACATCACCGCTCCTGAGATGGCTAACTCGCCGAGCGCACGCTATTACCATTCTTTGATTGAGCTTTCAGTTTCCGCGCGGGGTCGCGGCGATCATCAGGCGGCTCAGCAATTCGCGACCGCCGCCCATAAGTGGGCGATGGAAGAGCATGTCCGCCTCCAGCAGCTCGTGCAGGCCGAGGATACGCTGGTGAAGGCGACGCGCCTTTTGCAGACGACCTGGGACAAGGATCGCGCCTGTGAGACGCTCGACGAACTGCGCGAACGACATCCGGAATTCAGGCGCATGATCGTTGCCTATGAACGCGCACGTGATGTGGTCTTCGATCTTTCGCAACCGGAGCTTGGCAACGAGGGTAATGTCCTGTAGCTGATCCCCGTCGCCGGTAGACCGCATGGAAACCATCCGAGCCGATCAGAAGTTTGTAACTTCAACGTCCCAATTCGTTCGAGCAAGCCCTCTCATCTCTCGAGCGAGCCGCCCGGATTGTCACCGGCTGACCTTGTTCAGAGAACAGCCCGGAGTGGGAGATGAAAGACGGGACATTCCAGCAATGCTTGCTGAGGCTTGGCCCGGATTGGGTGCAAACTGATGTGGGGTGGCCCGGCCGACGGAGGTAGTTGAATGGAGTGAAGGTGGACGAGATCATCTTTGATTCGACGATTACCTGCCCGCATTGCGGCTTCGCAAAGCGCGAGACGATGCCGGAAGATGGCTGAGTAATCTCTTACCTCTGCTCGCGGTGCGGGCAGCAACTCAGGCCCAATGCTGGCGACTGCTGCGTATTTTGTTCATGGGGCTCGGTACATTGCCCGGCCAAGCAGCGCGAGCGCCGCCTGAATCTGATGGACGAGACGATCCAATGGCGCTGATTCTGGAGGGGTCGGAGAATCGAAGAATGGTACCTGGATGTTGGTTGAGGCAGAATTGCTGCTATGTCTGTCCATTCTAGAATGCAAAGTCTGATGTATGATTGATCTAACATAACTGAAAGATCATACATGTCACAACAAGTCACGTCGGGGCTCCTCTTTTATCCCAGAGGCGGCTCCTCTCAGGTCATCCGGTATCTCCGGAAGGCCCTCTCTGCTGATGGCTGGAACGTCCCGCTAGCCGTCGGCTCGCTCGGCGCACTGGGGAAACAGTCAAACGCGACAACCTTTTTTGGCGCCGACCAACTAGCCGTGATGGATTACACCGCGGCGATAGACGAATTCGACCCGCGGACTGATCCGATCGCCGCTCAAGCTCCGCTGCATCCTTCGTACGAAGACCGCACCGGCGCGCCGGATCGTATTTTCACTGCCGTCTCGCCATCTCTGGCACTCCACCTCACCCAGGCCTGGACGGAACTGCTCAACGATAGCGATCTCGATGCGACGGATGTCTTTCACTTGCACCACTTGACTCCGCAATATGCGGCAGTCGCGCAACTCTGGCCGAAGACACCGATCATCGGTCATCTGCATGGCACGGAACTCAAGATGGTCGAGCACATCATTGAGCGCCGCGAGGTTGCCCGTCTTCTAGGGTCAGACCTGGAGCATATGGAGGAGTTGGTTGCCGGTGATGACGAAATCACGACCTCCCGTCTCTCACAAGGGCAGGGAGAAATATTCCGCTCGACAAACTGGAGGCAGTGGCGCTATGGCGACTTCTGGGAGTCGCGCTTGCGAGCTTATGCCCGGCATTGCCACAGCATGATCGTGATCTCTCCGCACGACCGGGATCTTGCGACGAAATTGCTCGGGAAAGAGGTCGGCAGGTTCGATTGGGTGCCGAACGGAGTAGACACCGGCGTCTTCGACCGCCGGCGTATGTCCGCCAATGAGCGCATGGCTCTGTTGCGCCACTGGCTGATCGATGATCCGCAGGGCTGGGACGAGAGTGGTGTGCCGGGTAGTGTCCGCTATGCGGAGGAAGATCTGAAGAGCTTCGTCAACCCGGCGACCGGCAGGATGGCGCCCGTGCTGTTGTATGTCGGGCGCTTTCTCGACTTCAAGCGCGTGCCGATGCTGATTCGCGCCTATCAGCGGGCACGACCCCACTTCAACACCGCCGCGCCGTTGATCATTTGGGGCGGGAGTCCGGGCGAGTGGGAAGGCGTTCACCCGCACACAGTGACGGGCGAAGGCGACGCCTCCGGTATCTTCTTCACTGGCTGGCGTGGACACGACGATCTGCCGTCGGGGCTCAATTGCGCCGACGTGATGGTCGCGCCATCCCACCAAGAGCCATTCGGCCAGGTCTACCTCGAGGCAATGGCTTCCGGGCTACCGGTGATCGCTTCGGAGAGCGGAGGGCCTCTGTCCTTCGTCAATACGGAGGGCGATGCGCCCAACGGCTGGTTCTTCCCAAGCGATGACATTGAGGCGCTAACCGCCACGCTGATCGAGGCCGTCAACAACCCAATCGAGCGGCGGCGGCGAGCCGACAACGCCTATCGCCAGATACGCCGAGACTTTTCCTGGACCACGCTTGCGGAGAGTTTCGAGCGGGTGTATCAACGGGGAATTGCAGCTGCTTCATAGGCGAATTTCCGCAAACTCAGGTCGTACGAACCACAGCCTCCACCCGTTCTGCCGGGTTTGTAGCGCGGCAACGTTCCATATAGGCTGCGCTTGTTTGAGGGACCTGCCTGCCCATCTGAAACCGGATATCCACCTCATAGTGTCCGATGAGCGTCGCTCACCCGTACTATTCCAACTCCCGGATATCTCGCGTAGGTATGCGATGCACAGGCCAGGTGAAGACCAGCCTCGTCCCTACAGTTTCCGAAGAGCACTGAATTCAGGGGGCCTGGATGTTTCGCACGATGGTTTTGGCTGGCGCAGAGACGATCCTGGGGGCAAGCTGTCATCGAATCTGATGCGAGTACTCGTGCTCTAATGAGCGCAGTTATTTGAGAGGGCGATAGGAGCGGCGGCAGGTACCCGGCGGGCACGGATTCAGGGAAAGTGGGGCGGGTTGTGGTTGAGTTCAGGCCGGAGCATGAGGTCGGGCTGCGACGCATTCTTGAGCTGGAGATCGCGCCGGATGGGTCGCGTGTGATCTATGGCGTTGAGGAGAACGATCTGGTTCGTAACAGGCGCTCGACTCGGCTGTGGAGCACTGCGATCGATAGCGGCCGAACAGTCCCACTCACTACCGGAAGTGGCAACGAACGGCTACCGGCGGTTGCTCCCGATGGTGGGGATATCGCCTATGTCGCGACGGGTGACGACGGTGTAGACCGGCTGATGCTGGTTGCGGCTACCGGTGGTGTTCCCGATCAACTACTAAGCTCGGCCGATGACGGCTTCGTGCCCGGTGACATCTCCGGCGGGCGCGGGTTCTGCTGGTCGCCCGATGGACGCTCGATGGCGGTGATGTTGCGGCAGCACCCGGCCGTGCCTGGCGAGTTGAGTGTCGAAGGGCCGCGACCGAGCGGCGACCCGGTCCATTACACCGAAATCACCGAGTTCGTACGTGGAGGGCCCGCGATCCGTCTTTGCATCTTCGATCTTGAATCACGAGAGATGGTCGAGATTGGCGAGGCCGAGCGACCCTTGACGAGCCTGGCCTGGTCACCTGATGGAACGCTCGTGCGCGGTATTGAACGGACGATCTCAGGCTATGCCCGCCCGGACAGCTTTCTCTATCTCGAATATTCCTGGGACGGTCACGGCGCAACCCAGCGCTTCGAATTTACCGGCGCGTCGTGCAATGTCATGCTCTCCCCAGATGGAGATCGTCTCGCCGTCAGCGCCGCGCGAGGATCGACCAACGCCCCGGCACCGACGTTCTATCTAGCGAGCGTCGATGGCACGGGACGCGAGGAGATCCTGCAGGATGGGGCCAGCACGTTTCATGACGTGGCGTGGTCAGCATCGGGGCAGCGGCTCTTCGCGATTGCAGACAAGGGCATTCGGCGGCGCATCGTCGAATACGATCTCGAATCCGGTTCAGCCAGCGACCGCACGATTGGCGACCTCTGGATAGAGGCTGCGGCAACCAGTGCCAGCGGCGATGTACTCGCCTTCATTGCCTCAGCAACCGACGATCCCGGCGATGTCTGGGTTGCGGTCGATGGCGAGACTCCCCGGCGGTTGACCACGGTCAATCCCGATGTCGAGCGCTACGACTTCGGGACCGGCCAGCCACTCTACTGGACTGCCAGGGATGGGACGGAACTGGAAGGCATTCTCGTCCTTCCGGCTGGTTACGAGACTGGAACGGCTGCGCCGCTGGTGCTGCATTACCACGGCGGACATTCGGCCCATTACGGCCTCGGTTGGCGTGGACCGCAGCAGCTCTGGGCTTCGGCAGGCTATGCCGTCTTCGTGCCCAACTTCCGCGGCAGCACCGGTTACGGGGCTGAGTTCACCGAAGCGATCCGGGCGGACATCGGCGGCGAGGCGTTTATGGACTGCATGGCGGGCGTCGATCACCTCATCGAGCAAGGTATCGCCGATCCGGAGCGTCTGGTGACCTTTGGCCATAGCTGGGGCGGCTACAAGACGAACTGGACGATCACCCAGACGGACAGGTTCAAAGCGGCAGTCAGCTCCGGCAGCGTCGCAAACCTGCTCAGCGTCTACGGCACCCGGTATACAGCCGATGTATGGGAGTGGCGCATGCGCGGCACACCCTGGGAATCGCTGGATCTCTACTTGCAGTGGTCGCCGATTCGCTACGCCGACAAGGCCGCAACGCCGACGCTCTTCCTCAACGGCCTGATCGATCGCACGACGCCACCGACGCAGGGCTTCGAGATGTTCACCGCGCTACGCAAACATGGCGTCCCGGCCGAATACGTTGGCTACCCGCGAGAAGGACACCGCATCAGCGAACCAGCCCACCGCGTCGATCGAGAGCAGCGTATCCTGGACTGGTTCGCACGGTATCTACCCGATGGCGCGCGCTAGGCGTCTTTCGACTCCCATTCGCGCTCGGCTTCTTCTTCCATAGCTTCGAGCCGCGTGTAGTAGTCGGGGAACTCCTTCAGGTGTGCCCATGCGATCTTGCCGGTCAACACCGGGTCGTCGCCAGTAACATCAGTTTCAGGGTCGTGCGCGCCGTGTTCGAGCTCGACGTCCATGCCAATCCGGAACTGCTCGACATCGAATGGCGAGTTGTCCCAGTCGATTCCGATCTGCGTGCCGATCTCGCGTGCTTTGTCGACGGAATATTGGGCAGCCATGTCTATCACTCCATCATCCAGCCTCGGGCTGAGGCGCTCGGAAGTCATCTGTCTGTAGTTTCCGCCAGCAGTCGTTACGAAAGTGGGACGGGGCGACACGCGAAGTTACAGTGTCGCAACATCCTGTAACTCTGGGTGGAGTGCAATGCCAGCGCGTCTGGCCATGTATCCGGGTTTGACAGCAGAGCCATTGAATCGGCTTCGGACTACCCGCTTGGATGGGGACGGAGGTTTGAGGATTCGCTAGACTTTAAGGTGACCGAGGCGCAGGGGTGCAACCAACCCGCGATCAGCGGACAGGAGGTTCCACGATGTTTCATCGGCGCGTCATCCCCCTCTGGATATTCTTGCTCGGACTCGGAATCGCCGCGACCGCCGTCCTCGGGCCGCTGGTGACGAACACGATCCACTACCGCTTCTCCGCCAACATGGAGAACCAGACCATCGGTGGCGACGCCGTCCTGCTCCTGGTCGTTACGCCAGTACTCCTCGCCTCCGGGTATCTCTGGCTACGGAGCCACTGGGTCGCGCCGCTGCTGGCGATTGCTTCAGCGTCCTTCGCCAGCTACACGTTCCTCGGCTTCATTCTGATTCCTGATTACGCGCGCTACGAGGGCAACAACGAGAACTACTACCCACTCTTCGTCGCTGTCCTTGCCCTTGGCACCGCCGTCAGCGTGGCATCCTGGGCAAAGATTGCGAAACTCGAAGCGCCGCCGCTATCTCGTCAATTGCGATGGGCCACCGCTGGTGTCTTGCTGCTGGTGTCGCTCTTCGTCGGGCTGACCTGGAGTCGCCAGATAGCCGATGTCATGGCTGGGAACCACTCGACGGAGTATCTGGAGCATCCGGCCGCATTCTGGCTCATTCGAACGCTCGACTTTGCCTTCGTCATCCCGGCTGCGCTGGCGACCGCCGTCGGATTGTTGCGCGGCAATTCGACGGCAGCGCGTAGCGCCTGCGCGCTAGCGGGCTTTTTCACATTGATGCTCCTTTCGATCGTCTCGATGGCGCTGGTGTTGGTCGTCAAAGATGATCCCTCTGCTGAGCCATTCGCTTTGTTAGTGCTCGTTCCTGCGACGGTCGGGATAGCACTATTGACCCGGGAACTCTGGACGGCTCCGGATGATGCCGCCTCTTTCTCGCGCAAAAATCCAACAGCCCCGCAGTTCGAGGCGCAGGTGCAGGATTGATCGTACTTCCGTTCGACCCTTGATACACTGATACGCTCTATATAGAAGGAGGTCCGCCATGATTTCGACGAATGACGCAATTGCGGCTCATCAGGATGAATATGAGGATTCCGGATCGATCATCGACCGGATCGCCGACAATGTGATTGGCAAGGCGCTCGGCCACGCCGATGCCAAAACCATCTTCGGCGAGGCAGTTGAGCGTGGCGACTGTACCGTGGTGCCGGTTGGCCGGGTTTCGTCCCGCTACGGCTTCGGCGGCGGCAGCGGTGAAGGTCCAGCCGACGAGACCGGCGCCTCAACTGGCGGCGGTGGAGGTGGCGGCGGGGGCGGCGCGCTCGAAGTAAAGCCCATCGGCTACATCGAGATCACGTCGACCGGTAGCCGCTTCATCACGATCACCGACAGTTCTGCGATCGCGATCCGAGCCGTCACGATGGCGGGCATCTTCGCAATCCTATTCGTGCTCGGACTATTCCGGACCATTCGATCGCGGAGCTAGCAAACTGTCGGGATCTGCCGTTCGACGCGGTTCTGTTGCTACGATTCTGGCTAGCTGCCAGAGATTGAGAACGTCTGAGGCTGGTAGAGGCGGTTCGCTGTGCACGCGTGCTACCCATTTCGTCATGAGCTTCGGGATCTGTTTCAAATTGACCATGAGAGGCGTCATCCTGAGCGGGGGCTTTGCGAAGCCGAAGTCTCTAGCTGCGCTACAAGTACGTGGAACGGTGAATAGATCCGTCGACTTCACTTCAATTCGCTCAGGATGACAGAGTGGTTGCGCATGGAGCACCACCATCAACGAAATCGACATCAAATCGCCCCAGCCCTAATGCTCGTAGTCGATTCGGTGGAACAGGTGCTCGCTGAGGTACGTTCCCATGTATTGGTAGACAGCCCCAGGAGTTCAACAGGCGCGTGTTTTTGTTGAAGCGAGGCGGCGACCGTGCTTGAAAGCGACATCAGCATCGACATGCTCCCGCAAGAACCAGTTGGGCTCTTCTATGCCTGGTGGCGGGGCGATATGCTACCCGATCTTGAGGTTCCGGAAGCTCTGACACTCGACCTCGACCCGGCCCACTCTATCCTGGGGACGATCAGCGGCTTGAAGCGCGCCGAGATCGAGCGCCGATATGAGCGCCAGAACCGGGTAGTCACTGGCTTTGTCGACGGACATCCGGCTGCTAGTGGTTGGTCGTCAGGAGGCCGGGTGGAGATTGGCGAGCTGGGGCTGGATTTTCAGTTGCCACCCGGCAACCGCTATCTCTGGGATTTCGTGACCCTGCCCGCCTACCGTGGTCGCGGGATTTACCCGGCGTTACTGCGCGCATTCATCGATCACGAGTCCGATGTCGAGCGCTTCTGGGTTGGCCATGACCTGGACAATGTCGCCTCCAGCCGCGGCATTCTCAAGGCCGGATTTCAGACCGTTGGCGAGGTCTACGCCGTCGAAGAGCTGGGTCCGATCTTCGTCGCTAGCGGCAGCGCTGCCACGAGAGCATCCGAGGCGGCGGAGTTGCTGGGCATTCCGCTAGTTGAGCAACATAGCTAACGACAAGAGCTAGCGAGTCACCATGCAAATTGCTGTGCCGCTCTCGATATGAAGCCGCAAAAGGGAAAACAAATGGAAATACCGACAACCGGAGTGCATCACATTACGCTGATTGGTTCTAACCGTCAGGACACCATCGATTTCTACGAAGGCATCCTCGGCATGCCGCTCATCTTCGAGCAACCCAACCTCGACGTACCCGAGGAGACGCACCTCTACTTCGACCCCGGCGACGGACGTCTGATGACATTCTTCGTCCGTGAGGACCGCGCCACCGACCCTGAGGAGGTACCGGAGGTCATCGGCAACGTCCACCACCTGGCCTTCGCCGTCGACCGTGAGACGCACGATCGCGCTGCCCGGCGTCTGGAGGAGCTTGGCTACCCGAACACCGGCTCAATCGACCGCGGCTTCATGGATTCGCTCTACTTCCACGACCCCAACGGACTCCGCATCGAGCTGGCCGTCTACAAATTCACGCCGCCGCCCGGTAAGACCGTCAGCGATGTCCTCGCCACCGCCCACCGCATCCGCCTCGAGCGGGGCGACCACGCTATTGCGGACGAACATCTGCAAGCGGCGGTTGAAGAACTGAGCTGATGATGACGCGCAATCGAGCGATTGGGCAGGGTGGAGCTTGCCTCCGCCCGGCATGGGAATGCAAACGTACGCAGGTGACGACAAGTTCCACCATCTACGATTGCAACTGCATTCCATTTCCAGGGCACACCGAATATTTGTAATCCGGTCTAGTTCATCGACGCCTGGGATGCCTGCTTGCGGGCGCGGGAGCGGTCGGTGTGGGAGAGCAGGCGCTTGCGCAGTCGGAGGTTCTGGGGCGTGACTTCAAGCAGTTCGTCGTCGGAGAGGAAGTCGAGCGATTGTTCGAGGCTGAAGATGACCGGAGGGCTCAAGCGTTCGGCTGTATCGGCCGACTGCGAGCGCATGTTGGTCAGCTTCTTGGCCCGGCAGACGTTGACCGGCAGATCCTCCTGGCGCGGATGGTAGCCAACGATCATGCCCTCATAGACCTGGATCCCCGGTTCGACGAATGTCATGCCGCGTACTTGAGCGTTGGCGATACCGTGCGTTAGCGCTGTGCCGCCTTCGGAAGCGACCAGTGCGCCAGAGCGATTGGATGTAATCTCGCCCTGCCAGGGCTCGTAGCCGATCAGGCGCGACGCCATCGAACCGTTGCCCTTTGTGCCGGTCAGGAAGGCGTTGCGGAGGCCGATCAGGCCACGGGTCGGGATGGCAAATTCGAGCCGGACATGGCCCCGGCCATCGTTGACCATGTTGAGCATACGAGCGCGGCGGTTGCCGACCAGTTCAGTGGCTGGTCCGACGTACTCTTCAGTCGTGTCGATGATGAGTTCTTCGATCGGGTTCGACAATCTTGCCATCAATGATCTTCGTGATCACCTCCGGTCGCGAAACTTCGAACTCGTAGCCTTCGCGGCGCATCGTCTCGATCAGGATTGACAGGTGCAGTTCGCCACGCCCGGCGACGGAGAAGACGTCGGCCTGGTCGGTGCGTTCGATGCGCAGCGCGTAGTTCGTCTCAAGTTCACGGTAGAGCCGCTCGCCAAGCTGTCGCGAGGTTGAGTAGTCACCCTCACGCCCCGATAGCGGTGATGTGTTGACGCCGAAGGTCAGCTTCAACGTCGGTTCCTGAATGGCAATCGCTGGTAGCGCATCGGGGTGGCCGGGATCAGTGAGCGTCGCGCCGATCTTCGCGTCGGCAAAGCCGGTTATAGCGACGATATCGCCAGCCGAGGCGCTATCGACCGACCGCCGTGAGAGCCCTTCAAAGGTATTGATCGATGTCACCTTCAGGTTCGACACATCATGGCCAGTCTCGACGTGCGCAATCGTCTCGCCGACCGAAATGCCGCCGCGTTCGATCCTGCCGATAGCGATTCTGCCGCGATGCGGGTCGTAGCCAAGCGACGCGATCTGCATCTGGAACGGGCCATCAGGGTCGACGGCCGGTGAAGGCACGGTGCCGAGGATGGTGTCGAGCAGCGGGCGCAGGTCGTGCTGGAGATCGTCGGGGGCGAAGCCTGCGCGGCCATCGCGGGCGATTGTGTAGATGACGGGAAAATCGAGCTGGTCGACTTCGGTTGCGAGGTCAAGAAAGAGATCCTGGGTGCGTTTGACGACCTCTTCCGGGCTGGCGATCGGCCGATCAACCTTGTTGACGACGACGATCGGTTTGAGATTCAGCGCCAGAGCCTGAGCCAGTACCGTACGCGTCTGCGGCATCGGGCCTTCGACGGCATCGACGAGCAGGAGCGCGCCGTCGGCCATGTTCAGGACGCGTTCGACTTCACCACCAAAATCGGCGTGGCCGGGGGTGTCGATGATGTTGATCTTGACGCCGTCGTAGGTGATCGATGCATTCTTCGACGAGAATTGTGATGCCGCGCTCGCGTTCAAGATCGTTCGCGTCCATGATCAGCTCGCCGGCGGCGTCGGGATCACGGAAAATGTTGGCCTGTTTGAGCAAGCCGTCGACGAGCGTCGTCTTGCCGTGGTCGACGTGGGCGATGATCGCGATGTTGCGTATGGCCGTATGCTGGATGGTTGAGGCGTTGGCGGTCACAGTAATCGTGGGGCTCCATTCAAAGGCGCTGTGCCAGAATCCCGGCAGACAGCATTTGGCCCGTCCATCATCGGACGGGCCAGTCACAGCAGGTAAGTATACGTTATGC
>CAVPYN010000007.1:0-19203 GCA_963709995.1 uncultured Chloroflexia bacterium
GTTGAAATCGGCTTCGATCAGATCGCGTAGTCCGTCTTGGTCCAGTCGAGTCACCAGGAAGTCGGACAGCCCCGGCTTCGCGCACCGTCCGCAGGGAGCAGCAGCGGGGTTGGCCTGGGCCAGGGTGATCTCGTCGTCTCGGTAGGTGGCGATGGTCAGGATCGGCGCATCGGCGAGCGCGCGACCGAGATAGCGCAGTGCATCGAGACTGGCGGGGTCGCACCAGTGGAGGTCTTCGAGGACAATGACGAGTGGTTGCGGCTGGCGATTTTGGCGAAGAAGCGGCGTGCATCTTCGAAGAGCGCGGTCTGGCTGCCCATCTGCTCCATCGCTTCGGGATCGTCGAACCAGTCGGGAAGGGCGGCTGATCCCCGTGGCTGGCTGGTAACCGCGAATGGCCTCACCCCACGGACCGTACGGTGGTGTTGTCGTCAGGTCGTAGCACCCTCCAGACAACACAAGGCAGCCCTGCTGCTCGGCTTCGTGCATCAGGTCGTCGACCAGGGTCGTTTTGCCGATGCCCGCTTCACCGCTGGTCAGGACGAGCGAACCGTGACCGGCGACGGCGTTGTCGAGCATTCGCGCAGCTGGGCACGCTCGCGGTCGCGTCCGTAGATCACCGCATGCTCCCACGGCGTCGGCTGCGCCAGAGGTTGCTGGACATGGATGTCTGCCTCGGTCTGGCTTATGCGTGACTGTGTGAGAGCAGTGTAGGCACTGAGACAGGGGACATTGAGGAGTTGGTGATCGGCGTGGGTTCCATCGGTTGCTGGTAGCTGGCGTTCACGAGTGATTTCTCCTGCCCATAGGGCGCCTTGTCGAAATGACCTAGCGGGAGGGGGTAGCCGCTTCCTGTCAGCTGATGAGTGACCTTGCGGGGAAGTCCCCTCCGTTTTCGCTGCCGGAGGGGATGAAGGAGAGTAGGGGAATTCGACGCCGGTCATGCGGCGGCGGGCTCCACCGGGCGCTGGATCTCAATCGACAACGATGGCTGCAAGCTCGCCGCCAGCTTCACCAGTCCAAGGGCGACGCGGTCGCCGGCGGAACGGGCTTCGATCTCGGTGACGGCTTTCTGCGCGAAGTTGCGCTCGGCGCGCTGCGATGTCTTCGCTATAGCGCTGCCGACCGATGTCGAAAAACAGTTGCTCGTTCATTGCTGTGTCCCTTCCTGAGGACCCTGCCAGCTTGTCGTCCGGCGCTGTTGTGACTCGGTTTCAGGATAGGGATCGCTTTCCGGTCCACACATCGTGGCGATTTCGCGACCGGATTCAGCCTGCGCAATCTACGTAGGGATGCGCAGATTGATCTTGATTGCGCAGACGGATCAGAAGATCAGGAAGATGGCAACCAGGATAGCGGCGCTGGCAATGAGGGGCACCGACTGGATGATCCAGCCACTGCCGCCGCTTTCCAGGTCGCGGGCCGGCGGGACATCGCGCAGATCGTAGAGCGCATAGGTGCGGGCGTAGGGATTGGGTTGGCGAGCCGCCATCTCAACACCCGCTAAACCCGCCGCTGTCACGACTAACCCGCCGAGCACGATCTCCGGCCGGCCCGAGACGCCAAAGAGTGGTCCCCAGTTCCAGACAAAGAGTGCCGAACCAGTCACAATGATCAACGTAGCGGCCAACCCAAAGCGCATTTGCAGCAGGAGGTTGTGGACTCTCAACATGACGCCCCTCCCTTCTGGACGGAAAGACGCCCTGGTGGGCTGTCACGGCTATAGAATAGTTTATCATACGCTGAGCGCCCGCATCCACACGATCGCTTCGTGGCAAGTGTATCCACCCCTTGGTTCTGGACTTTCCCGATTCGTCCATTCAGGCGACAATGGCGCGACAACCGATGAACTCCCAAGCGGGAAATGAGAGAGTAGGCGAATAGCAACGGCTTTCCACTGGTATTTGATGGGCACAACGACACGGTCATGCAGCTCGTGCGCGGGGAACGCTCGTTCTTCGATAAGAGCGAGACCGGTCATATCGACCTGCCCCGTGCGCGTCAGGCGGGCTGATCGGCGGGTTCTTCGCGGTTTACATCATCGACCCCGGCGTCGCCGAGATCATGGAACAGGCCCGATCCGAGGGACGCGACCCGACGGAAGCGCTTGGCGAATATGCCCAGCAGTATGCCGACCAGGCAAACTGGCCAGACCCGATGCCGCTCGACTATGCCCAGACCAACGCCCTGGCGATGCTCGGCACGCTGCTCAAGCTCGAACGCGATTCCGAAGGTCAGGTCAAGATCGTCCGCACTGCCTCTGAGATCGAACAATGTATCGCTGATGGAACCTTCGCAATCGAACTGCATTTCGAGGGCGCGGAGCCGCTCGATCCTTCCGGCAGCGCGCTCGAAGTCTTCTACGCCGCCGGGCTTCGTTCCGTCGGCCTGACCCACAGCCGCCGCAACATATTCACCGAAGGCGTGCCCTTCTCGTTTCCAGCAGCGCCGGACACTGGCCCCGGCCTGAACGACCTCGGCAAGGAACTGGTGCGCCAGCTCAACCGCAAGAAGGTTGCGATTGACCTCTCGCACATCACCGAACAGGGCTTCTGGGATGTCGCCGCGATGACCGACGCGCCGCTGATCGCCACCCACTCCAACGCATGGAACCTCTCCAACTCGCCGCGAAATCTGACCGACCGCCAGATGCAGGCGGTCAAAGAGAGCAACGGCGTCGCCGGGCTGAACTTCCACGTCGGGTTCCTGCGTGACGACGGCGCGAACAACGCCGACACGCCGATCAGTGCCATGGTTGAGCATGTCAAATACATGGTGGACCAGATGGGCATCGACTGCGTCGCGCTGGGGTCGGACTACGATGGCGCGACGATGCCCGCCGAACTCAAGGATGCCGCCGGGTTGCCGAAGCTGATGCAAGCCCTGGCCGACAGCGGTTTCACCAACGACGAACTCACCAAGATCGCCCACGGCAACTGGGTTCGCGTGCTGCGCGAGACCTGGGGGGAGTAGGGAACAGGGTTTGGGGATCTGTACGTTTGAGGTTCGTAGGTCGAAGGTCGTAGTTTGTAGGAAGGCCCTCCGCGGCTCTTTGTAGTCTATCGCCTGTTCCCTTGGCATTTGCTCCCCCCTCGCCTCCGCCGCAGCGCTGCGAGAGGGGGGGGGGCAGGAGGGTGAGCGTTATTCAACTCCGCTACGTGGCACACAGCGCATTCCTTCTGACCACCGGCGCCGGTCTGCGGGTGGTTATCGATCCCTGGCGGAATCCGGAGGGACGCCGGTGGTTTCTGCGAGAGTTTCCCCTGATCGAGGCAGACCTGGTCGTGGTGACGCACGATCACTTCGATCATGATGCCGTCTGGAGGGCCGGAGGATTGCCGACGGTGGTGCGGCATCCGGTTGAACTCGACTACCGTGATCTGCGTTTGACTGGGTTCGCCGATTGGCACGTTGCCGGGCATAGCGGCCAGAGCCTGGCGAACATCATCTTCATGCTGGAATCAGGCGGGGTCCGGGTCTGTCATCTCGGCGACAATCGCTTTCCCCCGCCAACGGAGATCGTGGACCAGATTGGCAGAGTGGATGTCCTTATCGTTCCCGCAGATGACTCCTGCCATCTGCTGAACTACGACGAGGTAGATGGGTTCATTGACCTGTTCAAGCCCCGCATCGCCATCCCGGCACATTATCTGATTCCCGGCATCACGGCCCCCGAATCGACGCTCGAGCCGCCGCGGGGCTGGTTATCGCGACACGAGAACGTCCAGCGAATTGCCGGCGTCGTTGAACTGAATCCCGATAGACTCCCGGACAGATCCGAGATCTGGTTAATGGATGCGGACGTGAATTGAGTGGACCAGACGCAAGCGCCCTTCTATGAGGCGATGGAACGTTTCGCGGCTTCCGACGCGGTGATGTTTTCGACACCGGGCCACAAACGTGGCAACGCCCTCGACAGCTCCAGCCGTAGGATGTTCGGGGCGGCTCTCGGGGTGGACGTTCCACACGGCGGCGGAGTCGACACCCCGCATTTCTCCCGCGGTCTGCTCCGGCAGGCGGAATGGCTGGCGGCGGCGGCGCACGGCGCGGATGACGCACGCTTTCTGGTCAATGGCAGCACGACCGGCAATCTGGCGATGCTGCTGGCGACCTGCAATCCCGGCGACGAGGTCATCATCAGCCGGATGCTCCACAAGTCGCTGCTGGCCGGGCTGGTCTTCAGCGGCGCGAGGCCGGTCTATCTGAAGCCGGCCCTCGTCAGAGAACACAATCTCCCACTCGATACCACCCCCGACGCGGTCGAGAGTGCGCTAGCGCGACACCCGTCAGCAAGAGCAGTCGTGCTGGTGAGCCCTTCATATGTCGGCGTAACCAGCGATCTCCAGAGCATCAGCCGGTTCTGCCGTCAGGCGGGCGTTCCATTGCTCGTGGACGAAGCCTGGGGGCCGCACCTCCACTTTCACCCGGGCCTGCCGCCGTCGGCAATGCAGGCTGGCGCTGACGCCAGCGTCTCGAGCACTCACAAGATGCTCGGCGCGCTCACACAGGGGTCGACGCTGGTGATGCGCCGGGGGCTGCTGGATATTGAACGGCTCCACACCGTAGTCGACATGGTCCAGACGACCAGTCCCTCGGTGCTGATCTTTGGATCGCTCGACGCCAACCGGCGGCAGATGGCGTTGGAAGGAGAGCGCCTCCTCTCTCGAACGCTCGAACTTGCCTGGCGGGTGCGCGTCGCCGTCGCCGAGATCAACGACCTCTATGCGATCGGGCCAGAGCTGCTCGACCATCGAACCGGAGCGGGTTTTGATCTGACACGGGTGATGATCGATGTCCACGGTCTCGGGTTGACCGGATACGACGCCGAACGAATCCTGCGGGATGACCATGGCATCATGGTGGAGATGAGCGACTTGCTCTCGATACTGCTCCTGATCACGATCGGGGACGACGACCGGTCGATCGAACGCCTGATCCGGGGTTTGAAAGCGCTCCCCAGTCGCGGCAAGCCATCCCGTTCCATGGCAATGCCCCGTTCTACAGGCGATCTGCTCTTTGCCGGCGAGCAGGAGATGACGCCGCGGGAGGCGTTCTCGGCCGGCGCGAAGGCAGTCTCTCCAGAAGCGGCAGTTGGCCGGATCAGCGTCGAGAGCGTCACCCCATACCCTCCGGGCATTCCGGTGATTACCCCCGGGGAGCGAGTCCGCAAGGATGTCATCGAGTACCTTCAGGCGGGCGTCGCGGCGGGCATGTACATCTCGGGGCTGGCCGACCCTACATTCGCAAGTTTGCGGGTGGTACGGTAGGAGCATACGACGCAAGCGCGACCGGAGGAGGTAATCGTGAATATCCCGGCGCAGTCAGAACGCGCCGTCCGCGCGGAATCGGAGGCCTTCGTCGATCTCTACCTGGCGGCGCGCGAACGATGGAACACAGCCCACGATGAAATTCAGGGCGTTCGCGGCGTTTGGAACCCAAAGGATCCTGATCCTGCCTTCTCGGTGATCCTCAACCTCGCCGATGCGCCCGATCTCGACGCTGCCATCGATCGATTTGAATCGATCGGACGTGAACGTCGGATGCCCCGGCTCGGGATCAACGGAGACCCGGTGATCGAGCGTTGGTGGAAGTCCAGCCCCAACGCGTTTCGGAGCTTCGAGGTCAGCAGCGAGGAGTACTTCTGGGCGCGGCCACTCGAAGAGCCAGTTAAACTGCCTGACCTTGGACGGAGCGTCACCGCCGAGCTTGCGGCGGCGGAGAATCGCGATGTCTGGGGCGAAACGCTCAATCTCGGACACAACTACGACGCCGATCATGCTCGCGGTCACGTCTACGCGGCGGCGATCGAGCGTCCGGGTTGGCGGCACTATCTGATCCGTGTCGACGGTGAACCGGCCGCGGCGTCAGTCCTCTACATTTCCGGCGATACCGGCCAGCTCTTTGTAACGGCTACCCGTCCCGAGTTCCGCAGTCGAGGGTTCCAAAGTTATTTCGTTGCCCGGCGGCTGCATGATGCGCGGCAGCAGGGCTGTGTCCTCGCCGCGACGCAGACCGTCACCGACAACGCGTCGCCGCGCAACATGGAGCGCCGCGGCTTCCGATTGCTCTACAAGCGCCAGATTCTGACGAAGCCGCTACCGTAACCTCATCCTGTCCATACAGAGCGCTCGACCCAGCGCCATCTCAACCAACCCCGCCGGCTGGCTACCTCTGGACCCCGTTCCGGTCACGGCTATAATCGCCGCGCCCGCTCCAAACAGGATCCGGGCGACGTGGGGAGTAGCATGCATTCGTTTGCCCGCCGGATTCGAGGGTATGATCGCGACATCAGACTCTACCTGGCGTACACGCTCTCCGCCAACATCGCCATCGGTGTGTTCGCTCTTGTCTTCAATCTTTACCTGATCCAGCTTGGTTATGAAGAGGACTTCATCGGCATCTTCAATGCCGTTCAAACGCTGGCGATGGCTGCGACCGCCGCGTTGCTCGGGCAATTTATCAGCCGGTTCGGCCTGTGGAAGACGGTTGCCGGCGGGTTGATCTTCTATCTCGTTGCCTCGGTGTTGCTGGCCATCGTCACCAACAACGCCGGGTTGCTGGTGCTTTCGGCGCTCTGGGGGGCCGGCACCTCAATGGTTTTCACGCCAGTGATGCCATTCATCGTCGAGCTTACGCGCCAGCGACAACGGCAGGAAGTTGCCGCCTTGACCATGTCGCTGATCTCGCTCTCGACCACATTTGGCAGCCTGATCGGAGGTTGGACCCCGCTGCTCCTCCATCTGACAATCGGGCTCGACCGTCCGAGCGTTGCCGCCTATCGCGGCACGATGATCTTCGGCATCGCCCTCGCGTCGCTGGCGCTGATCCCGCTGTTCGCGATGACCCAGCAACGGCGACAAGCGAAACCAGCGACTGCTGCCAGGGATGACGATGAGCAACCGGTAAGCAACGCGCCGCCACGAGAGATCCGCAATCGAATGATCGTCTACATCGCCGTCGGCGGCCTGATGGCCCTCGGCGGTGGGGCAGTGTTTCCCTTCTATAACGTTTACCTGTCGTCCATCGGAGCAAGCGCAGCCTTGATCGGCATCATCTTTGCTGGCGCATGGTCGCTCGCCGCCGTCGTCGGCCTCTGGTCGCCCTGGATATCTTCAAGGCTTGGAACCCAGCGGGGGTCAGTCATCGTTCGGCTAGTCCCGGTTCCTCTGTTCCTATTGATGGTCGTGTCACCGGTGCTGTCGATCGCGATATTCGCCCACCTTGTCCGGGTTATTTCAATTAATGTCAGCTGGTCGATGGAAAGCAGCTTCATCTCGGACATCCTGCCGCAGCGCGCCAGGTACAGCGTGTTCGGGTATCGCTCGGCCGCATGGAACCTGGGGTTCTCGCTGTCATCGTTCATTGCTGGCGGCGTGATCGTGCGCTCCGGCTACGGCCCGGTCTTCGTGACCTACGCCGTCGCGATGGTAGCGGCGATGGGTCTCTACTACTTCTACTTCCGGCACATCCCCGAGATCCCCCAGCTGGCGACAGAAGAACCGCTGCCACCGGTACCCGAGCCGGTTTCGGAGGATGCGGCACTCGAATCACTACCCTTGCGGCCTGGCCGCGGCGAGCCGGTCATCATCGTCTCGGCACATCTCGACAGCAGATTGCCGGACGCCGGTGACCCGGCGCCCGGCGACGCTGATCCGGAAGCGAACCCAAGCTAAGCTAACCCGCCCGGGGCCGGCGCAAGCTACACTCTTACGCGTACTGCAACCGGCGCCTGGGCGCCCTCGATTCCAGGTCCGGCCATGTCCTGCCGATGGTTGGTGGCGAGCTACCGAGACGAGGGCGCGGTGGGTGATGTTCTGATCGAGTTGGTCCCCTTCATCATCGGCGCGGCGGTGGTGCCGGTGCATGCCATCATCGTCATGCTCCTGCTGCGCGGGGCGGCAGGGGTGCTCAAAGCGCTGGCCTTCGTGAGTGGCATGATCCTGGTTCGGCTTGCCCAGGGTGTCGTGTTCGGCCCGATCTTCAGCGATATTGGTGGCGACGAGGATGAAGTTCTGGTCACCTCGATGCTGCTATTGGTGATCGGCCTGCTGATGTGGATTGCGGCGATTCGCAAACTTCGCAAAGAAGACGACCCGGACGATCCACCCCCGAGATGGCTGACGATGATGAGTGACGTGACCCCGTTCAAAGCGTTCAAGTTCGGAGCGCTGCTACTCGTGATTGCAGCCAAACAGTGGGTCTTCACGCTAGGCGCGATCGGCACCATCGGCGAAGGCGAGCTGAAGCGGTCAACGAGCATCGTCGCATTTCTCATCTACGTCTTCGCGGGAAGCACGCTGATTCTGACGCCGATTCTCCTGCGTGCTGTGGCTCCACAGCGCTCCGCGGAGCTGCTTGAGGGTGGCGGAGCGTGGCTTGAGCGCAACAACCGCGTCATCGTGATCGCGGTGTCGGTGATCTTCGGTACCTTCTTCCTGTTCCGTGGGATTACCGGCCTGACCGGTTAGCCCGGACGATGGATCATCATCAGCCGATTATCGAACGGTTGATCTGACTGGGAGCGCAGACCCATGAGCGACGATCTACGAGCCGCCTTTCGCGTTCACAGGCGGGTTAAACAGCGTCACTGTCGACGTCAGCGGCGACCTGATCGTTGACGAGGAAGCCGAGATGCGTCGATTGATGGCAGTGCAGTAGGAGCAGCATTCCGAGCCTGGCGAGACTCGACGTGCCGACCACGTAGCCGCAAGCGCGATCGCTCCTTGCGGCCGTTTGGCGCTGGCTGCTATCGGGCAGGAGACGAGTCCGTCGCCCTGTACTTTTCGTCTGGCAACCTGTCGCAGAACTGTAACGACTCGAATCATCCAGGCGATGCGGATGTTGCTTCCGGGACACTAACTTGGAAGATGAGCGTGGCACCTCGGATGCCGGAAGGGATATATCGATGAGTTCAGAAATACCGGTCAACGTAGATAACTTTGTGCGTGCAGAGACGGCCCGGATGTTTGATGACATACTCAAACAGACCGGAGGCGTCAACCAGTGGGTTCACTACCGGGAGCCGACCCCTATCGACCGACAGCCGGTTATCAGGATGAACCGCGACACGCTCTACAGTTCGGCGGTCGTCGACATCAGCGAAGGCGCAGAGTTGACGCTACCGGATAGTCAGGGCCGGTACATGACGGTGATGGTGGTGAACGAAGAGCACTACATCAATGCTGTCTTGAGCGGAGAGGGTACGCACCAGCTGCGGATGGCGGATCACGGAACCGAATACGTCAATCTGTCTATCCGGACGTTCGTGGATCCTTCAGATCGTGCGGACGTCGCGAAGGTCAATGCGCTCCAGGATGCCGTTGAACTTCGATCGAATTCCGCTCGCCCCTTCACCCACCCGGCCTATGACGAGAAGTCGTTAACTGCCACGCGCGAAGCGCTGTTGAAACTCGGCGAAGGCCTTTCCGACACAGACGGGGTGTTTGGCAAAAAGGAGGACGTTGATCCGGTTCGTCACCTGATCGGTACCGCGCTCGGCTGGGGCGGATTACCCGAATCCGAAGCGTACTATTACATCGAATCGGAGCCGCGTCCCGTCGGGCACTACACATTCACGTTCGAGGATGTGCCCGTCGACGCGTTCTGGTCCCTGACGATCTACAACCGCGATGGCTACTTCGAGGCGAATCCCTACGACTCTTTCGGCAAGAATAGCGTGACTGCAGAAGCCGGCAAAGACGGCAAGGTCGCCCTCAATCTGGCGCCGGAGAACCACGGCCTGCCGAACCATGTTTACATCATGGATGGCTGGAACTACGCGATCCGGCTGTACAAACCGCGGCAGCAGGTACTCGATGGGACCTGGACGCCTCCCGAACCGCAATCCATTGACTGAGGTCTCGCTTGTCGCTGACGAAGCAAGCGCTCGGTTGTATTGATGCAGATGCACTACTGGTAAGGAATTTGATTTCATGCGCAGCGACAACGTATCGACAGCCGATCTGTCAAGAATCGCTGAAGAAGCATATATCTATCTCTTTCCGCTGGTCCTGATGGATATCACGCGAAAGGTGTCCACAAACGTCCCGGCCGGAGCCCGGCCAGGGTTCGGACCGATGAATTCCTTCTCCCATTTCGAGGCCTTCCTGCCCGGTGATTTCAAGGAAGTGGTTCGCCCGAACTACGATACGCTCTATTCGTTTCTCTGGTTCGACCTGCGTGATGAACCCGTGATTGTGTCGGCACCCGATACGGGTGGTCGCTACTACATGCTCCCGATGCTGGACATGTGGACGGACGTGTTCGCGTTGGTCGGCTCGCGGACGACCGGAACCGGCGCGGGTCACTATGCCCTGGTCGCTCCGGGTTGGGGTGGCGATCTGCCTGCGGATCTAGAGCGGATCGATTCCCCGACGCCAATGGGTTGGGTCATCGGGAGAACGCAAACGAACGGACCGGCCGACTACGGCGCCGTCCATAGAATCCAGGCAGGCTTCGTTGCTACACCCCTGTCAGAGTGGCCGAATGGACCGGCAGCTGGCGACCAGAAGATCAATTCGACCGTCGATATGTCGACGCCGCCACTTGACCAGTTGCTGGCGATGTCCGGCAGTGACTTTCTCCGGTATGGTGCCGAACTCATGAAGACGCATCCGCCGCACCTGATCGATCAGCCGATGCTTGCAAGAATGTCCAGAATGGGCATGATACCCGGCGAGTCATTCGACGCGGACAAACTCGACTCCGATACGCTGACAGCCATCGAGGCGGCTCCGGCAGCCGCCCAGGAGTGGATGACTGCGGCCGAGCCGAGAATGTATCCGCTGGTCAATGGCTGGTCGCTGCCCACCCACGGACTGGGCGTTTACGGGACCGATTACCTGAGAAGGGCGATCGCTGCAAAGGTTGGACTCGGCGCCAATCTCCCGGAGGATGCGGTCTACCCTGTTCTGTACTATGACAGTGCCGGTGAGGTTCCCAGTGGTGACAAGAACTATGTCCTCCATTTCAAAGCCGACGAGTTGCCGCCAGTGGAGGCGTTCTGGTCGGTGACGATGTACGACGCCGAGGGTTTTCCGGTTCCGAATGCCATCGATCGGTATGCGATCGGAGACCGCGACGCACTAACCTACAATGCAGACGGCTCGCTTGATATCTACATCCGGCACAGCGATCCCGGCCAGGAGAGTACCAAGAATTGGCTGCCTGCTCCGCTGGGGCCGCTGGGGCTGACTATGCGGCTCTACGGACCGCGTCCTGAAGTCCTGGATAGGTCATGGACACCACCGCCACTGCTCGTATCTGACAAGTAGTGGCAAGCGTTGTGAGCAGGTTGCCAGAGTTTCAAAACTCATTCAATGATGCCGCATCTGAGACATAGATAGTGAGACGCGATTCTGAGACAGGAATCGCGGGGAAATCGGCGCGTTGCAGGCCGTCAGCGGACGTGTCTCAAAAACGAACGAATGCGTCTTTGACAGAGCGCGATTTGGGGCCGGACCTGAGAGATCGTCGCGATCGTCAGTTCTTTCGCCGCTATGTCGGTCATATTGCACTCGCGCATCTCATTTTGCTCAGTTCGCTTAACATTTGCCGACCTACGAGTGGTTGCGGCATCCGATCAACACCACGAGTATGATGGACACATCCGGTATGCTCTATTGACAAGGGCAACATCATGGCTACGATCCCGGCGTCCAGCAATCCACCACCGATGGCCCGTCTGCCTGTCCTGCGCACGCCCCTGATCGGCCGAGAGCGTGAGATTGAGGCGATTATTGATCTTGTTCAGCGTGATGACATCTCGCTGATTACGCTGACCGGTCCCGGTGGGACGGGGAAGACCCGGCTGGCACTTGCCGCAGCCGAGAAACTTGTTGATGCCTTCCCGGACGGCGCCGCGTTTGTCTCGCTGGCGGCCATCCATGACCCCGACCTCGTTCCTGTGACCATCGCGCAATCTCTGGGCATCCGTGATAGTGGTAGCCAACCGCTATCGGAACAGATCCGCTCGTTTGTTGCGGCGCGCCGGCTACTGCTGGTGCTGGACAACTTCGAGCAGGTTGTGGAGGCAGCCCCGGTGATCGGAGAGCTGCTCGGCTCTGCTGCGGAGCTGAAGATCATCGTTACCAGTCGCATCCCGCTCCACCTGCACGCCGAGCAGGAATTTCCTGTCTCTCCGCTGGACTTGCCGACGCCCGAACAAGTCGCAAGAGCGATCGATCTGGATCTCAATCCCGCCGTGGCGCTCTTCGTGCAGCGTGCCCGGACGGTGAAACCGGACTTTTCGCTGACGCGACAGAATGCAGACGCAGTGGCCGAAATCTGCGCGCGTCTCGATGGATTGCCGCTGGCGATCGAACTTGCCGCTGTTCGCATCAAGGCGCTATCGCCGCCAGCGCTGTTGGCGCGCCTGAGAAACCGTCTGGAACTGCTCACCAGTGGCCCTCGCGACGCACCGGCGCGTCTCCAGACGATGCGCGCTGCGATCGCCTGGAGCTACGATTTGCTCGCGCCGAATGAGCGACGTCTGTTTCGCCAGCTCTCCGTCTTTGTCAACGGCTGGACCGTTGATGCCGCCGAGGCAGTGGTTGCGGACGACTGCAGGATCGCGGCAGCCAGCGGCGAGATTCTTGAAGGGCTCATTGCTCTATTGGATCAGAGCCTGGTGCAGCAGACGCCGCAAGCCGATGGTGAGCCGCGCTTCGGGATGCTCGAGACGATACGCGACTACGCCCGGGAACAGCTGTCGGCGAGCGGTGAGGAGCCGGCGATGTGGCAGCGGCACGCCGAGTTCTTTCTGGCGCTGGCCGAGCAGGCCGCGGTGTTGGTCGAGGTCGGCGATCAGCAGTGGCTCGATCGGCTGGATCCCGAGCGCGAGAATCTACGCGCGGCTTTGGCATGGCTGAGCGAATGTGAAGCGACACAGGAATGCTTGCGGCTGGTTGGAGATCTGCGGGGTTTCTGGTTTCACCGTGGTTCGTTTGCGGATGCCAGTACCCAGCTGGAGTCGGTCCTGGCGCTGCCGGGCGCGGAACAACCGACCGCGGCGCGCGCCTACGCGCTTACAGCAGCCGGAGTGGTGGCCATCTATTGTGGAAAGGATGCCCGTTCCATCCCGCTCAACACGGAGGCGCTGGCAATCTACCAGGCGCTCGACGAGCGCGAGCCGCAACCCTGGTTGTTGATCGCGCTAGGGATCGCGGCCGCGAACTTGGGAGAAGGTGAGCGCGCCACTCAGTATTGGGAGCAAAGCCTGGCGCTAGCGCAACAGATCGGAGATCAGGTGAACGCCTCGCGGGCGCTGATCAACCTCAGCCGGCAGTCGGTTGACCCGCGCGACTTCGATCGCAGGCAGACGATGGCTGAAGAAGCACTGGCGTTCGCGCGAGCGGCCGGCTACGCGGCCCCGATTCACCTGTGCCTCACCGGTCTCGTCTCGATCGCCTTTGACCGAGGAGACTATCGCCAGGCTGCTGCACGTCTGGAGGAGACCCTGGCGCTGAGCGTCACCAGTGGGTGGCAGTGGCAGCTAGCCGAGCAGCTCGACTGGATCGCGCATTTGGCGCACGCGACCGGCCAGCCCGTGTCCGCCGCACAGCTTCTTGGGGCGGAGATTGCGCTGCGCGAGCGCACGGGGATGGAGCTCTCATCCGTTGAGCGCTCGCAACATCACCGGTTTGTCTCCGAGGTGTGCGCGGTCTTGGATGTGGACGTGTATGCAACGGCGAGGGCGGCAGGTCAAGCGATGTTGCTGGAGGAAGTGCTCGCAGTGGCGCAGGATGTTCTAGCGGCTGCTTCCGTGCCGGTTTACGTACCTGCCGTGTGGCCCGCTCCGCCTCCACACGCGCTTTCAGCGCGTGAGTTCGAAGTATTGCGGCTTATTGCGGTGGGCCAGAGCAATCGCCAGATTGCCGAGGAACTTTCCCTCAGTCCGCGCACCATTGAGCGCCACATCGCCAATATCTACTTGAAGATTGATGTCCACTCGAAAGCTGAAGCGACCGCTTTCGCCTGGAGCCGAAATCTCATCTGAGCATCGGCGTTCTGGTTCGACTACATACTATCCGCCAAGAACTACATACCTCGATTACATAAAGCAACGGATGCGGCAGGCTCTCTCTCGCCTCACAGTAGAAGATGCCGAGGGATTCGCAGGACGTTGACGAGATCGTTCGCCGGCACCCGGCAGATCCCTCGGTACAGGCTACTTCTTTGTTCCGGTTCACGTAAGGAGGGAACCATGTTCCCGTTGCGACAGCGCGTCTGGCGCATTTCGATGCTCGTCGCTCTCGTGGGTCTGCTTGCGGGCGCACTCAGTGTCTCGGCCGCACCCGCTCAGCAGAGTACCAACTCGGTCTACTGGTTTCCGGGTACACCGCTTGGGGGGCAGGCCATCGCTGGCTCGTCGTCCAAGCTGGTAAGAAACAGTTCCGGGGTCTCGATGAATCTCAAGACGTCAGAGCTGCAAGCCGGGAGTGTCGCGACCATTTGGTGGGTCGTGTTCAATTACCCGGAGAACTGCATTGTGGCGTTTCACTGTGGTGAGCCAGATCTCTTCGACAACAATAGTATTCTCACTGTCAAGCCATCGGTCATGTATGCGACTGGGCATGTGATCGGGAACAATGGCAAGGGCAACTTCGGCGGACACCTGTCGGTTGGAGACACCGCTGGTTGCTACCTGGGACCGATCTTTCCTGCTCCAGCAGCGGTCGTGAACTTCCCCTGTAATCCATTGATGAACGTAGGCGGGGCTGAGATTCACCTTGCCGTCCACGATCATGGAGCAGCCGTCCCCGGCCTGATCAGTGACATGCTCAGCACCTTCGATGGCGGTTGTAGCAATCTCGGGCGCGGAACCGGCCCGAACCTGTGCGCGACTATTCAAGCCTCGCCGCACTCGGTGCAATAGGCCACGTGGCAGGCGGATGACACCATCTGTCTGACTAGCGAGCTTCCCCGCTCCTCATTGGTGGTGGGTGGGGAAGCCAGAAGTGACCTTGGAGCAGGCAGATCGTACATATCTCATCGCCTTCTCAATTGGATCACACAATGCTTGGAGAACCTCACATGACAAGAAGACAATCCTTCATGCAGACACAGACGACACGCACCTTTGGACGCAACCCGCTGGCAACCGCCGCGCTCGGCATCGGCCTCCTGGCCGCCAGCCTGCTCGGAGCAGCCACCCTCAGTGATGCGATCGAACTGCCTTCACTGGGCGCATCGACCCACATCGAGCGTCGCGTCGAAGCACCCGCACCGGTCCAGAGCTACAACTTCCGCGAAGCCAACCTCTATCACCCCGGGTTCGACGGCCAGAGGGTTGCAACCGGACCTCTTGTGGCAGCACAAATGCGGCTAGACACCCTCATGCCGAATGTCGTTAGCCAATCGGTTGCCCGACCTTCCCTTGAGGCGGCGGAGATGCGGCTGAACGCGGTCATGTCGGAAGTCAGCAGTCAAGCGGCGACCCGAC
Organism: uncultured Chloroflexia bacterium; assembly: GCA_963709995.1. Taxonomy (GTDB): domain Bacteria; phylum Chloroflexota; class Chloroflexia; order Thermomicrobiales; family CFX8; genus JAUIIK01. The sequence goes on from CAVPYN010000007.1 coordinate 15,443, forward strand.
CGGCGCTTGAGACAGCCTTCCTGGAGATGAACTTGGTCATACCAGCGTATCAGCAGCCAACGGAAATCCTCGCGACGGAGACTATGGCTTTCGTTGAGGCGAACACGATCCTCCATCCGGACTCGACTGAATCCGGCGAGATCCAGCCAAACCAGCCGTCCTAACCTCTCCCTATTCGACGAGGTCTGGAACCCTTCATTCCAGGCCTCGTCCCACTACAAGCATGAACCAACGGTAAGCAGGAGACCGCTGCAGCTGACGAGGCCGCTCGCGAGTACTGCCAGAGCTATCGGGAATACGAGTTGCTTTGCTTCCTCAAGTGGCGCTACCGACATGGCACGATCCGGCAAGCGACTGTTGGCTAACCTATCCCTTCCCCCTCTTCTCTGGCCGGCGGGCTATCGTTCGAACCCGCCGGTCTACGTTTGTCGCTCGTGTTCGCCGGTTAGACTGACTGTATCGACGAGTACGATTAGTTGAAGCTTGAAGTCTTAATCCTCAGGGTGTGCTTTAGGGAAAGTGTCTCAAAAACGTCATATCTGAGACGCTGACGCTAGTATTGGCCCATTTATCCGCGGAAATCAGCCACCGAATCTGCATCAGAGTTGAGTCTCAAAAACCAACCAGCGTCTTGCGAAAGTCGAGCAGGCGCAAGTGTCGACGAGACGTGTTGTTCAAGACGAACAGGACAATAACGGGGCGAACGGGCGTCAAGCTCGCAACAAGTGCGTGGGACTGACGGCAAGAGCTCCTGCTGGCCCGTGTCGTCGTCCCCAGCCGGTCGCCTGGAGCCAGCGCTTCAAATTCTGACCTGCTGCAATTAGCAACGCCTCGATGTTCACGTTGACCAAGCCGCGCAGTCGGAACCGCCGCAAGCCATGCCACTCCTTCGCTTCGGCGAAGAGCTGGGTGCCCTCTGGGCATGACCCAGACGCTCCGTTTCCGCACCGCCTTCTGGTATGCCGGGGTGTCCGAGTAGGAACGCACTCGCTCCAGATACTCAGCATGGAACGAGCGCCCGACCAGCCGTCCCTGCTTGCTGGATGTACAGGCTGACTTCACCGCGCACGCGTTGCAGACGGAGGCTCTCGCCCGGTACAGCCAACGCTCGTGTTTGTCGTCGCGATGGCGGAAGCGGAGGACCTCACCCTGTGGGCAATAGAAGACATCCTGCTCGGGATCGTAGGTGAAGCGTGTATGGCGGTAGTACGGGGAGGAGGTGCCGCCTTCATGCACCGGGACGTAGGCACGGATACCCAAATCCTCGATCGCATGGACGTTGCGGGCGGTGCCATAGCCGGCATCCGCGATGAGCCGCTGGGGCCGGAGCTTGCGGCGAAAGAGCGTGCGTCGAACTTGGTCGAGGAGGACCTGACTCTCGGAGACGTCACCTGGTGTGACGAAGGCGTGCAGGATGACCCGGGATGTGCCACCATCGACCAGATAATGGTCTTGATAGCCAAGGACAGCGCGCCCATGCTTGGTCTTCATCGGTGTCGCGTCGGGATCGGTGCGACTGATCTTCCGGCTGGAGATGCGCTGATACGGTCCGGAGGCCGGCCGCTGTGGATCGAGACGACACGTCTCCAAGAGATCCCAGCGGTCGGTGTCCGCATCATCCATCGCCTTCGACCTCGGTCGGGACTTCGTCGCCATCGAAGAGCGCAACCAACTGGTCATCGACGACTGTGCGGAGGCGCGGTACGAGTGAGTCGATCGCAGCGTTGGCCGGGACACGCGTCGCGTCGGCCAGGATCTCCTGCCCCCACACCAGCCCGGCATCCACACAGAGATCGACGACATACTCGAAGAAGCGACGGAAGATCGGAAGACCAACACGCTGCCGCAGTCGGGTGAAGGCCGAGGCGTCCGGCAGCGGTTCATCGAGGTTGTAGCCCAGGTACCAGCGAACGCTCAAACGATCGGCAGCAAGCATCAGCAGCTGACGTTCGGAGCGAATGCCCTCGAAGACCATGACGAGATAGAGCTTGAAGAAGATGACCGGATCGATGGAGGGACGGCCGCGATCGGGATAGTAGTCGCGGACCCACTCGCGGACGAACGACAGGTCGAGGTGCGTGTCGAGATAGCGATAGAAGTGATCTTGCGGGACGAGGTCATCAAGCGAAACGGCGATCGGGCCATCGAGTTGGCGCGATTTGGCAGGACCGAGCATGGCAGGGACTCCACAACGGTAGGTACGTATCCGAGGCATCTGGAATCCCCAGCTTAGTACAGAGCCGCCCGCCTGTAGCACCGACTTTTACAAGACGCTGGACCGTTTGTGAGACATCGATTGACGCATCCGTTGTGAACCCCCATGCTGCGATCAGGCTGCCAATAGATAGAAGGGGGAGATAATGGGAAGACTCTACGACACGATCGACGACACCCTGGCTGATTGGATTGCCAAGCAGCGTCTCTTCTTCGTCGCTACCGCGCCGACTGACGCCGACGGGCATCTCAATCTCTCGCCAAAGGGAGCAATGGACACGTTCTGCGTCCTCAATCCCACCACCGTCGCCTTTCTCGACTTGATGGGCAGCGGCATCGAGACGGCTGCGCATCTGCGGGAAAACGGACGTATCGTGGTGATGTTCTGCGCTTTCGAAGGACCCCCAAAGATCGTCCGTCTCCACGGCCGCGGACGGGTGGTGCAGCGCGACCAGCCGGAATCCGACACCGTGTTGACGGCGTTCGAGCCAAACACGGAGATCATGGAGGTGCTCCGCTCGATCATCGTGGTTGATGTCACTCGTATCACCGACTCGTGCGGGTTTGTGGTGCCTCGCATGGCATTCATTGAGGACCGTCAGCAGCTTTTTCGCTGGGCGGATGTGCAGCGAAGAAAGAACGGCGCAGGTTGGAAACAGGACTATGCACGGGCAAACAACCGCGTCAGCATCGACGGGCTGGCCGGACTCGATGTCCTCGAAGAGCTGACCGAGGAGTAAGACGACTGGCATTCGCGACAACCACTGATTCTGAACTACTTGGGGTATGTCGCTTCAATCTTGGGAGCCTTGAGCTTTGGCTATCTCTAGCACCTGATAGACTGAGCGTAGACCACTCCTTCGAGACGCAACGCAGGCGAGGCAAGCGATGGCGATCAGCCGTCAGCGACCACGGCAACGCGGAGAACGCCCACTCATGTTCGGTCGTGACCCCGAACGCGCTCAGCTCGCAGACCTCCTTGAGGATGCCACTGCAGGTCACGGTTCGCTCGTCCTGATCAATGGCGAGGCCGGCATCGGCAAGACGACGCTGGTTACCGATCTCATCCAGCACGCTCGGGAGCAGGACTGCCTCGTCCTCACCGGCGGCTGCTACGACCTGACGACGACACCGCCCTATGGACCGTGGGCTGAAGCGCTTCGAGGCTACCGGCCAGAAGGAGACCAGCCGCCGGTGCCCGTCTGGTTCGGCGACCCCGAGGCCATGGCGCAGGTCGCCACGGCCTGCAGCGGCCCCTTCGAGAGAAGATATGCCTCGACCCCGGCGCCGACGCCGAGGTCTGCGCTCCAGACGAAGTCCTTCATCTCCTCGCACACGGCTCGGAGATAGGGATACTCGGTCCAGTCCACGGCGAGGGAATGGCCTCCGAAGGACTTCACGCCGGGATTCGCGGCCTCCCAGGCGAGATACGCATCCCGCACGCCACGGTGCGTGTCGTAGGCGAGGACCTGGGACCCCGTGGGTTCGACCCGCCCCGCGAAGTGCGCGTGGATCCAGCTCGCCGCATCGACGAGCCCCGCGCGGGA
>CAVPYN010000008.1:0-257592 GCA_963709995.1 uncultured Chloroflexia bacterium
GTTGCCGCCGGATTGATTGAGGCTGAAGCGCTTCAGGAAGCTTCCAAAGCTGCCGAGGCGAAGGGCTTGATTGAGTCCAAGTAGAAGTTTCGCTTTTGCGTGATCCGTGGCAGCAACGGTGTGTAAATCGGCCGAGCTGGTCGAGCGCCGCTGCCACGGATCACTCTTCAGTGCCCGCTTGATGCTCAAATGCTCTAGCCGAATCAGCCCCAAGACGACACAAATGATACGAAGTCAACATGCATAGTTCCCGGACTCCGTAGCGGCGACTCGGTGAGTCGCTCTTGCACATATGGGTCCAACGTTTTAGGTCAATCAAGACGTAATCAGCGCGATTGCTTCTGAGAACATGATTTCGATGTCCCCCAGGCCGATGAGGCGGAACTTCGCATTCGGCGCTATCCGATGCTTCCTAGTAATAGCAGACCCCAGGCGACAGCGCTCGCGCCACAAACAATCCAGAACTTCTTGCGAGTTGTCTTATGTCGAAACACGAGCATTCCGGCAAGCGCTCCGAACGCGCCGCCCGCCGCAGCGGTTACGAGCAGGCTCAGCTCTGGTACTCGCAATGCTCCCCGCTTGGCTTGCATCTTGTCGTATCCATAGAGGCCAAATGCGACCGGTGTCCAGGCCAGAACCCATGTCAGCAACACGCTCGCGCTGGCGGCGACCATGAGTAGTCCGAACAGAACCAGGGCAAGCACCGCGGCCGTGGCGATGAAGCGTACTTGTAACGATGTGTGCCGCTCGGAATGAGAACCGCGCCTTGTTGCCATCGGTAGTCCTTTAGTCAAGCTTCGAGGGATTGCCTTATTCTGATCCAGCGGATCAAGCACGTGCGATACAGACGTTGCCCAGATCCGCGCCAGGAGACAGAATAGCGGCTTCCTGGCCAGCGCGCCAGTCGTCGAATCGTGGCGGCGCTATGCCGCTAACAGAACCGGCGCAACGTCGAGGGTAGGGCGGACATCCAGAAGCACGGGAATGTCGAACGTTCGCCGTTGGACGTTCCCGTCGACGGATGAGTGGAGTAGACGTTAGTTCCCAGGTCTACTTCGAAACTGGTGACGGACGTACGCGGGCTCGAAACTGTGCAAACGCGAGCTCGATCCGGGTCAGCCCGGAAACCGCTCTGGTCCAGTCGAGGCGGAAGAGCAAGAGAACTCCGACCAGACTCAATAGCTGGACCGCGATCCCCAGCGGGCCGGCGACGGACATGCCTGCCAGGTTCTCGAGCGAGGACGTGGCGGTTGCGGCGACAAGCATCGTACCAAGATAGATTCCGAAGCGGGTGATGCCGAAGACGATCGCGCCGGGCACAAGCGGGAGATTGGCGAGCCCGGCGGCGGTGAAAAGTGTGCCTTTTGGAATCGGACCAACCGCGAATAGCGCCAGGTAAGTGAACCCGATTGATTTCCGCGACTTCAACGCTTCAACGGCTTTCTCAATGTTTTCTCGTCGCTTTTCAGGAATGAGGCGACTTCCAAATGCCCGCGAGAGCAGGCCAAGTGTCAGCTTGCCTAACGCTGCGCTCGCCGCGCCAACGAGCGCGAGGGGGAACAAGCCCATGCCCTCATTGATGTGAAAATAAGCGAGCAGCCCCATCGTTGGCGGTGCAAGAATCGGGGTAACGTTGAATGCGGCAGCGAGCACTGCCACTAAAAGCCATTCCAGCGCGCTTGACAATGCTTGATCCTTGCGAGACAGATTTCGGAAGACCACCCCATAGAGGCCGCACTAGGGCTGTGTACGCCTCACATGTAGCTACAACCCTGCTCACACCTCTTTCGTCACGCTCGTCGCTCTGATCCAGTTGCGGAGCACATAGAAGACGTCGTTTGCAGTCTGAACTGGTTCAGTGGGTGGCTGCCATTCTGCGGGATGCAGGATGAAAGGCCGGGTTTGATAACCTCCCAGACCGCCGTGCGAGCCGAGAAGTTCTTCAAATGCTGGAACCTCGCCTGAGTCGGGATCGAGGGCGCTGTTCACCATGATGTCCGCGACATGCGGGAAGCTGTCGAGTCGCCGGAAGTGGTTTGCAGCCAGCGGTCCGTATGACGCGAGCGGATCTTCCTCTCCCTCGATCTGTCCATCCTGCAATCGATGAGTTCCTTTGGCCCCAATCACGACTGCGCCCTGGTTCTCCGTTGAGACCATCAAACATCCGATGCCCGGATGGTTCAGCAGGCTATCAATCAGTTCTGGGTACTCCTGCTGAATCTGCTCACGGGTTGCCCGGCCAGGAATCTTGTTGAGATAGATCAGCCCGAGGTTCCCGGATGCCAGGACGACGATCTCCGTTGAGGGATCGAGGTCCTTCCCCCGGACGCTTTCGGGCCTCATGTCGACAGCATCATCCACCGTGCGGCGGCGCAGCAACTTCAGCATGAATTCACCAGACCGTGTCCCGCTTCTGACCACGGCGGAAAGCATCGCATTGAATTGATTGAATCCCTCGTTCTCCCCATGGGCGCTCGAATCAATCTGCGCCTCGACGTTGCAAGAACGGCGCACAAGGGTCTCAAGTGTCTCGCCAAACCGTTGCAGGAATGTTGCGCCGCTGCTTTGTCCGTGGTCGGAAAGTACGACGAGATGCACTTGCTGTGCCGCGGCTGCACTGGCTCGCTCGATGGTCTGGATACGCTTGTCGATCTTCCTGAGCACTTTGAGGGCGTCGGAAGAAGATGGGCCGGCGTGGTGGGCAACGACATCGTAGCCAACGTACATCGTATAGGAGACTGGCACGGCCGCGTGCAAGTCCCGCAGCGTGATGGCCGTCTCCATGTCGCGAATCAGGATGGTCGATACGGCCCGTTCGGCGGTGTACGACCATCCTCGGTGTACGCGCGGCTCAACATTTCTGAGTCTCTGGGCCGTTCCTTCCCAGCGCTCGACGATCACTTCTCTCACCATGAGCAGCAGTGTGCGAAACATGTTGGACGGTCCGAGGAAGTAGAAGTAGGTTGAGGACTGGGCCCGCGCAAACTCACGCGGTTTTGTTGTGATTGCGGCCATCGTCAGTGGCGCATCTTTTGCGCCACCGGTCACGAGGTTTCCGATGCTGCTGCCATCTGGATGGAGTAGTCCTGGAGACCGGCTCTGGAGCCTGGCATCCAACTCCGCTGCATCAGCTGGCTTGTTGGACACCATGAGGGTGTCGCGCTCTTTTTCGAACCAGCGGAAGGCCGGGATGTCGAAGTTGTCCCCGTAGAGGATTCCAGCCTGGCAAGCGGATGTTTGAGCCGGGAGGCCACAGTCGTATTCGAGAATCTGGTGTGATCCAGATTCAATCCAGCGTGCCAGCGTCGGTGCGTAGCCGTTCGCAATTGCCTCTTCGAGCACGGGAGCGCTGAGACCGTCGATCTCTAGCAGCAAGACCGTCGGATGGTTTGACGCACTCGCAGAGCGACTCTGGCGCGAGATTCTGCGGGCCACATATCTGTAGAACGAGTCGCTGTCATCCAGGTTGAATACGCCATCGACGACCACATTGACCAGCGTGAGCAGGAAACCGGTGGCGAGAGCTGCCCAGAAGCCTTCCACGCTGACGCCAGGGATAAGCCGTTCCGTAATCTGGAGCATCACCGCGTCGATATAGAGCACAAACAAGCCAGCAGTAAGTACCGTCAACGGCATCGCGATCCGCAAAATGAGCGGGCGCACAAAGGCATTGACCAGGCCCAATAGCGCCGCGAGGATGAAAGCCGGAGTGGCGTCGTCGAAGTGAACCCACCCGGTGAAATCGGCAATAAGCAGAAATCCGATGGCGTTGAAGAACCAGGTCGTCATCACCCGGAGAACGAAGCGCGAGCGTGGAAGCGGTGCGATGGAAGATGATGGGGTTTCGGAAGACACCCTGACGTCTCCCGTCTCCTCCGGCATGGCTACGGATGTGAATAGGCTAACAAGCAATCCGCCTGAACCGAGGATGATCGCCACAAACGCGATCGGAATATCGACAAGCGGCAGAGTGACCACGAGTTGGAGCAACAGGATTCCAACTACGGCTGACGCATACGGATTCATCTCGCGCGCTGTCAGGATGCCGATTGACCTGCCCAGCGCCACCTGTCCTATCAGGATGCCGGTGAGGATGTAACCAATCAGCCAAATCGCCGGGACGGCAACAACGAGGAGCAGTATCCCGATCAGCACGGTTAGGAATGACGCGAGGAGCAAGGCTCCGGCGATCGGCAGTCCAATCGCCGCGCCTAAACCCGCCCCAAGCGTCAAGATTGGACGGTTTGAGATGACAGTAGCCAGTTTGTCAACCTGAGTGTGGGATATCTTCGCGATCAAGAGGCCAATGACCAGGCAGAGTGCTGTAAAGCTGTACCATGCTCGCGAGCCCAAACCGCTTTGTTTCAAGCCTAGATACGAGTCTAGAGTCTCTTCGCGGATCTCGCCCAGAACCACTGATCCGGGCCCACGATCGAGTTCTGCATTCAAGAGGGCAATGTCACCACCGACCTCTGCATCCCCTGAGAGAACCAGCTGACCGTTCCAGAGATTAACGTCGCCCTCGACGGTCCCGCCCAGGGTTAGATCGCCATTGATGATCCAGATGGATGTTTCCACCGTCCCATCGATGACCGCGTTGCCATTGAGTACGATCACCCGATTGATTCGCTCGCCCGCCGGGATCGCTACTGACCCGTCGATCTTGATCAGCGTGGCGGAGTCGTCGTCGCCTTCCTTCTGGGCTGCCGCGCCAGTGGGCATGATCGTCAGACTAAGGATGATTGCCGCGAGAGCGAATCCAAACCGCATTGCTCGCCATCGAAGGCGGATATCCGTTCGGGTGCCGTATCCGGGCAAAAGCCGGTCGAGGATGGCGGGCTTCGTCGTCATCAGGATCTCAACATGTCGATTCCATACTGTCAGGTAATGGGTGCATTTTCGGGTCAGTTGGGCGATGTGGACTGAACCCGGGCTTGTTCCACCCAGCCCTTGAGAACCTGGTGCAATGCGCCGGCCCCGACTATCGGTTCGGCGTCGCCCACGCCCAATTCAACCGGGTGCATCACAAATGGTTGAACCTGTGGTCCGCCGAGACCGCCGTGGCAACCAACGAGTTCTTCGAAGGCCGCGACTTCCCCCGTCTCCGGATCGAACATGCTCATCACCAGGATATCCGGGGCGTTGCTAAAACCGCTTTCCCGCTTCAAATGAAGGGCCGCATTAGGGCCGAACTTCGTGAGTGGGTCGTTTTCGACCGCATAGCCGTGATCCAGGTAGTACAGACCATCGGCTGCGATGACCATGTCGCCTTCTTCTTCCGACCGCACGACGACGAAGCTGATTCCTTCATGATTAACTAGACCCGGTAACAGTCGAGGATATTCGTTTGTTATCTGTTCGAATGTCATGCGTTGATCGTAGGCCGGGAATGAAATGAGGCCCAGGTTTCCTGAGGCAAGCACAACAGCCTGACTCGTCTGGAGATCGGTATCGGACAGTTCTGACTCCGGCTCCAGGTCAACTTCTCCGTCCTGCGTTCGGGATTGGAGTGTGCGCCGGACGAGGCCTGCCGTGCGGCTGTCATCTCGAATGGCTTCGGTCATTGCTGCGCTCAGTCCTCCGTACCCCTCGTCGGACGTGCCCAATTCAGAGACCTGGGCGTCAGCCCCAACCAGTTCGTTCGTGAGATCGCCCAGGGTCTGGCCATACCGCTGCAGGAAAGTCGCTCCCTGACTCTGTCCATGATCGGAAAGGAAGACGAGGTGATACGGGCGTGGCGCATGTTCGCGCACCGCTTCCACTCTGGCGATCAGTGTGTCCAGTAGCCGCAGGACCTTCAGGGAGTCGGTTCGATCGATTCCCGAATGATGGGCGACCTCATCGTAAGCGAACAAGGTGTAGTAGCCCGACGGCACACCCCGGAGCAGGTCGCTAATGACCATAAAGGCGCTAGCTTCCAATAGGACAACGTTCGTGCCGCCACGCACGAACGCGTACTTGATTCCACGATGAACACGAGGCAGTACGTTCTTAGCTTTCTGCATGTTTGCTTGCCAAATTTCTCGGAAGACCTCGGCGATGAGCAGGCCGAACATCCGGGCAAGAGAGTAGGGATTTGCGAAGTAGGCGAAATAGCTTGTTGTTCCAGCTGATGACGGGTCGCCAATCTTGCTGAACGTTGCTAGGCAGTCAACAGCGCCACCAGAAAAAACATTCCAGCGACTTGCGCCATCTGGCGCGAGCAGGCCGTTCCCGGTCGACAGTTGGGTTTCGAGCTCTCGTGCCGTGTCCCGCTTGCTTGAGACCATCAGCTTGCCCCGATCCTTGTCATACCAGCGAAATGCGGGAATGCCTTCGTTGCTCCCGAGCAAGATCCCAGCTTGACTAGCCGAAGTTTGAGATGAAAGATCCGGTTCCCATCCGGTGATCGTATACCTGCCTTCGTCCAGCCATTGTTTGAGGGTCGGCATGTAACCTTCGCTCAGGGCTTTTCTGAGGATCGGGATCGCGAGACCGTCAATTTCCAGAAAGAATATGCCGGGGACATCGGACTTGGGAGTATTCCGATACTGTCGAACAAGTGGGCTAGTGACGAAACGATTGTAAGCAGCGTCGTCGTTCAAAGAGAAGATGGCTGCAGCAAAAGTGTTTACGAACGTCACAAGGACGGCTATCCACATTGCTGTCCAGAAGCTACTGATATTGACGCTGTCAGGCAGTACACGGTCGACAATCCACGCCGATACGAACACCATTAGCGCGGAAAGGGCAAACGAGATGATTGGAAACAATATCGGCACGGTGATGCTTGAAATTCGATAAATCACCGGCCAGCTAACGCCAATGACGACGGTGGCGATCAGCCCCATGAGAACCGCGCCACCGAGTGAGTTGACGTCAAACCCTGGCAACAACCATGCAAGGATGACGAAAATGAGACTCTGCGATATCGCCGTGCCAATGACCCACTTTACAAGGCGAATCATCGCCATCCTCCAACGTTCCTAGGTCTTTGATTCGCAGTCGAGACTGGTGAAGATCTGATCCCAGGATGTCCTGACCCCGTCGACGCCTTGCTGAATTGAATTGATGGCATCGGACAAGCTTGACGCATCAGGAATGTCCGTAATCGCAGTGACGAGATTGTTGAAGGCATCCTGTAAATCGTTTATCTGAACGTCAGCCAGTTCTCGTCCGGACGAGAGAACGCTGTCCCAAGCATCTGACAGTTCACCTCGAATGTCGCCCAGGTCATCGATCGTCGAAGTACTCGGGTTCTGCAAGGTTGAAACTAGATCGTCGATGACATTCTCGAAAGCGGCAAGATCTTCGCAGAACGCGGTTTCGGGGTCGGGATCGTCGTCACCGCCACACGCCGCCAGAACAAGACCGGAGAGCAGAAAGATCACGCCAATCCAGAGCGATATCTTCACGCGGTTACATTCCTTCCAGATGGGCGACGTATCCCGTCGTCCATGTACCGAATCCGACGACTGACGATACAGGTGAAACCTCTGATTGGCAACCTGTTGCTATCGATAACTGCTGTGGGAAACCACAAGAAGGCGGACATCAATCGCCAATCACCCTGGATAACATCGTACGGTCTGACAACGCTCTTCCGTTCTGACCATCCACAAACGGGCGGAACCGGCGAGGTCAGCAGGCTTGAACGGAGAAGATGGCTTCGCGATGGCGCCGGCAGGATTCCGCAGCAACGCACACATTATCCGGGCATTGCGCCGTACAAAGCAGCGCAAGAATCGAATGTCATTTGCGTGGGAGCCGACGATCAGATTTGAACTGATGACCTGCTGTTTACGAAACAGCTGCTCTACCACTGAGCTACGTCGGCGAACTTCGGATGGTCTACAGGACCCATCAATTGGACGACGAATCGTACCATATCGCGTCCCGGATTGAAGGTGCGCCGCGCCCATGATTGACCGGATTGAGAATTGCGGAATCCGGTGAGAATGATAGGCGGCTTTGTTATTTCTGTGTCGGCCGGCAACGACGTCAGTTGTTTGGATCAACTCCATCGGGTCCTGAACTTGCGTCCTGGAAACATCGCACAATATGCGCGCAAGCTTCGGTTGTCGAGTCGGTAAGAAGCATGAGATCGAGATCCTCTGGACTGATTCGACCTGACGCCGAGACATGGTCTCGCAGCCAGTCGAGCAAGCCGGACCAGTAGTCACTTCCGAACAGAACGATCGGGAAGTTGTGGACCTTGCCGGTCTGCACCAGGGTGAGTGTCTCGAACAACTCGTCGAGTGTTCCATACCCCCCTGGAAATATGACGAACGCCTCGGCATATTTCAGGAACATGACCTTGCGCACGAAGAAGTACCGGAAGTCCACTGAAATTTCGACGTATGGATTGGTTCCCTGCTCGAAGGGAAGCTCGATGTTGACGCCGACGGAGATGCCCCCACCCTCGACGGCGCCACGGTTGCCTGCCTCCATGATTCCCGGCCCGCCACCGGTGATAATGGAAAAGTCGTGGCCCACGAGTTCGCTGGCCAGCGAGCGGGCAGCCTGATACATCGGGTCATCTTCGGTGGTCCTGGCGCTCCCGAAAATCGTTACGGCGGGTGCAACGGCCTGCAACTCGTCGAAACCGGTCACAAACTCGCCCATGATTCGCAGCACGCGCCAGGGATCAGTGTGCAGAAAGTCGATTTCTGGTCCCCTGCCCCGCTGGAGCAGTGATTCATCTTCGGTTGGGAGACCAAGGCGGCTTCGCTGGTTAAGGGCAAGATTGGATGGCATGTCGTCCGATGGGACCCAATTTGGATGGCGGCGTGGAATACGGCGTTTTCTGTCAGTCACGTCCCTGTACCCTTCCAGGCGCATATGATTGCGGGCGTCATCGGAGTTTCAGAATGTCGCCGCGGGTGATGATGCCGAGCGGTGTTTCACCGGTTCGACCGTTCTCGGTTACAACTGCGGCGACGAGCTGTTCATCAGCTAGCCCGTCCGCGACCCTGCCGATTTCCCATTCCCGTGCGACCGGCGCAACACAGAGATAATCGCGGGTTTGTATCAGGTCAAGCACGCTGGGATGTGAGTTGCCGCCCTCCTCATCGAGCCCGGCCACGTTGGCGACGATATCCCGGTAGGTGAGTAGATCAAGCAGTTTGCCTTTGGCGTCGACAACCACAAGTTGTGAGAAGCCTTTGGCAAGCATCGTGTCGCGAGCAGCCTTCCCATGTTGGTCGGATGAAACAGTCGTCACCGGGCGTCTTGCCATCTCATAGGCGGTTTGTGCAGCCGAGCGAATGATCTTTTCGACTCCCTGGATGATCCGTAATGCCGCTTCCGGGCGAAGTGTCAGATCTGGATTGTGAGCGAGCGCGTTGCGCGTGGTCCGATAGCGTTCCGCCTGCGCGGCGATGCTCTGAGATCGGCCACCTGCCCGCTCCAGGAACTGGATCGAGTCGTACATTCCAGGCCGATCATTTTCAAAACCGTGCAATACGGCGAGATTTGCGAGGAATAGATCGAGCGTCTTCAGCGCCTGTTCACCGGCATTGCACAGATCGCCGCCAGCGCGATCACGAATATCATCGATTTCGCTGATGTACGCATCAAGGTCTAGTCCAGGCGCGAATGACGCGGTATGGTGGTGGTTCGTGGGGCGTGGCAGTCGTGATTTCCTCTCAATCCGGGCAAACTCCGTCGGAAAACGGGATTGGAGATGCCGCGGTTACACTGCTGTAATAATCGGCAACGATAACATCTTCCGGAGGTTCGTTCTCCTGGAAAGGGATCATCATGGCGCGTGTGCTTGTGATCGAGGACGATCGCCGCATCTCCGAGCTCCTCAGGATCTATCTCGACAGTGAGGGGCACGATGTCACACAAGCATTTGATGGCCGTAAAGGCGTTCGTCTCGCTGCCCTGGAAGATCCCGACCTGGTTATTCTGGATTTGATGCTCCCGGGTCTTCATGGCCGGGACGCTTGCCTGGCGATCCGGCAGCGCTCGACCGTCCCGATTCTGATGCTAACCGCGTTGGATGACGACCGCGATGTGGTGGAAGGGCTCGATGTCGGCGCCGACGACTACGTCACGAAACCCTTCGAGCCACGGGTCTTGATGGCCAGAGTTCGCGCGGCGCTACGTCGCGCGGGAGGGGCGTCCGATCTTGTGAGTCAAATCGTCTTCGGAGATATTGAAATGCGCCCCGAAGAGCGCGCCGTCTACATCAGCGGATGTCCGGTCGACCTTCGAGCAAAAGAGTTTGAACTTCTGCTTGCGTTGATCGAAGCTCCGAATGTCGTGCAAACGCGCGGAAATCTACTCGAGTCGGTATGGGGGCGGGAATATGACGTGGATACCCGCACCGTAGATGTACACATCAACAGGCTCCGAACGCGAATCGCCGGGTCCGCCTGTGAAATCGCAACGGTGCGCGGTGTAGGTTACCGGCTAGTCGAACGTCTCGCCTGACGCTTGTCAAATTCGGTTTCGCCAGGCTCGCAGCCGACTCTTCCATGATGGCTCGCCAACTCGCTGTGAACCTTCATAGTCGGTTAGCGCTTGTTCTTTTTCGGCGACCGCGCGTTCGAGATGGCGGGCGTAATCCGCCGTCTCGGTGTAGAGGCGTTCGAGTTTGTGGACATAATCAGTTCCAGCACTTGCCGAATCACGGTTGCTCCAGGGCTCCGCACAGTAAGTGGTCAGAGGCAGCGTGACCTTTTCCCAGGTGTAACGATCCGCTACTCTCGCGATATGCTGCCGGGTCCGGCGTTGATGCTCGCGATCCAACAAGCGCTTGATTGCGTTTGCGACCGCCAGTGGATCGGCCGCTGGCACAACCTCCCCGATGCGCTCGGCCGTGATCAGATCCGCCATCACGTCACCCCCCGTTGCCACCACTGGCACACGGCACCAGAGGTTGTCGAGGACGCGTGTGCGGAACGCGAATCGTGATTCGATCGTCGGGTGATGAAGGGATAACGTCATAGAAGCCTGCATGATCCAGTTCTGGCGCTCCGCGTAGGGGACCCAGTCATTGAAGAACACATGCTCTCCGGTCAGTTTGAGCTCATCGGAGAGCGCGATTGCGCGCTCGATAGCGGCCATCTCTGCGATTTCATGGCCCGGACTGCGCGTGCCCATGAACACGAGCCTGCAATCCCGATGCTCGTCAACAAGCAATTTGATGGCTCGAATGGCTGTCTCCGGGTCCAGCCAGTTCCAGATGCCGCCGTTCCAGAGCACGATCGCATCACGTTCACCAATTGGCTCGAACCTTTCCCGGGGACCCGGACCGCTTGGAATCGGTTTCCGCTCCGGCAGCCCGAAAGGGACGATGTCGATCAGGTTGCGAAGTTCGGGGTCCATGCCGGATTGTCTGACGGAAAGCCGGCCCGCCGCGGTCAGCGCTCCAAGCCAGAAATCGCGCTGTCGTTCTGAAGCGCAGATAAAGTAGTCGCCAACTTGAAGCAAGCGCGTCAGGATCTCCAGGTCATCCTTGCGCTGAGCGTCGCCACGCTCCGGATCGATCCGGGCATATTCGAGTTTTTCGAGTATCCACGGAGCGTAGAGGTCGATGACAAAGTATCGATTGGAAAGAACCCCGGCCGGAAGGTGCAAATAGGGCGGAATCTGGGAAATGACGACCTCGTGTTGTTCGATCAACCCTGCCAGGCGCTTGGCTCGTTCGTCGCTCGTTCCGGGGCCGTATGGGACAATCGTTACACCCGGAAGCGGCGTCATCGCTGGCTGCGTGGGCGTCGCCAGTGTAACCGGTTGTCGCGCGCCGACAGCCGCAGCGATGTGCCAGTACCGTATGCCCGAGCCCGCCATGTTGGGGCCGACCGTATCAGCGGAAATAACAAGCACGCGAGAAAGTGAGGACACGATCGTTACCGCCGGATCCTTTCGAACGCGAAACTCTTCGACCGGAGACTGGTCGGCCGTCATTGTCAACTATAATGGCGATCCGTTTCTGGGCGCATGTCTCGCGGCGATTGAGCGGGTGCGATTGAAGCCACGCGCCGTGTTTGTTGTCGACAATGCGTCATCCGACGATTCGATGCTCGAACTCCACGGGTATCCCCGGGCAGAGGAGCTGAAGCTGCGCCGGAACCTTGGCTTCAGTGGTGGCGCGAACGCCGGACTGCGGCGCGTCGAGACGACCGTTGCCGTCGTGATGAATCCTGATGTTGAACTCGACCCGGATTTCGGAGATGCCGTAGTTTCGGCGTTTGTCGAGAACGAGCGGCTAGGTGTGGCGGGATCCCTGCTGCTCTATCCTGATGGCGTCACGATACAGCACGCAGGGGGCGTCTTCACCGGTCCGGATATGAGCACCGGGCATCTAGGACGCGGAGAGAAGATCTCGCCAGCGTTCGAGCGCGAAACTCCAATTGATTTCGCGACTGGAGCGGCGGTCGGGCTCCGCATGGAAGCAGTCCGGCAGATCGGCGGGTTCGACACCCGGTTCGCGCCGGTCTACTACGAAGATGTTGATCTCGCTTCCCGAATGAGGCAGCGTGGGTGGGAAGTCAAGCTGATCCCTTCAATGCGCGGGCTTCATCATGAAGGTGTAACGCTGGGCCAAAGCGGCAAGTACTACGTATATCTCCATCGAAACCGCATTCTCTATGCCCTGGAGCATCTGTCGTCGGAGGAGTGGAATGGTCGTTTCCTGCCAGCGGAGTTCAGCCGGTTGCGTGCGTATCTTGGCTCGCTCGACGCCCAGTCACCGGAGGAGGTCGTTGGCGCGGAGAGCATAGATCTGCTGTTGCGCCAGATCGATTTACTCGACGGAACCGCACCGGCGAATTCGATGCCGTTGAGTCCCACGGGTCTGACCGTGCCGATCGAAGACCTCAACCGTACCCGCAGCGTTCAGGGGAAGCGAATCGTATCGCGGATTCCGCTGGCCGGCGCGATTCGCAACTTCTTCAACAACCTCGGTCCGAGATGGTACGTCGACCAGGCTCTCGCTGACCAGCGAGCCTTCAACGATGCCGTCGTGCGTGCATTCGAGGCGCAGCGCGATCGGGACGTTGCTGAAGAACGCCTGAATCGCGAGCGAGTCGCAATGACGTTGCTGTTGGGCCTCATTCTGCTGGGTCGTATGCGGACCACTGGCGACCAGCCCGAACCCTGGGTCGAGCGAGAATCCGAACGGTAGTTGCGCCTATCCAGACATTCTTCGCGAAAGTGAATAGATCAGGGGTATCGTCACATCGGCCCCAAGATATACCTTGCGTGCCCAATACGCGCCGGGAAGAAACGGGACGAGGATGACTGCCGGGAGCAGGCAGATATAGAGGAAGTTCTCCCGTACAAGCAGAATGAGCAGGAATATTGTCAGGATCAGCAGTACCAGAAATGGGACTGACCACAGAATGGCCTGACTCGCGTGCCGCCGGACGAATGGATCCGACCCTTCATCGCCCGACAGATTCAGGAGCGGAACGAGAGGCGTGAACATATAGCCCAGCGCCGCGCCAAGGCGGCGCGGATCATCATCTAGCACCTCTTCAGGCAGGTCATCGGCCCTATCGGTCACCGGTCCAGCCTGCATCTCCACCCCATCGACGTCGTCCGGACCGGCTGTGTCGACCGCACGGCCATGGCAATCCTAGCGGATCTCAATATGATGCTCTCGTGCCACACTCGATTCGCGTTCCAACTGTGGTCAGGCAGAGAGCGGATCCAGGGTATAGCGCGCGTACTCATGCTGATCCGGTGGCCCTGGCGCCACGTATAGCTCACCGAGCGATGGTCGGGCAATGACTGATGCAAAGGTCATGTAGTCGCCCGGTCCGTCACCTTCATAGCGGCAAATCGCGTCCGGGGCGTTCGACCGATCTCGGAAGAACTCCATCGTATCCTGGAGTGTCACGGACCCTCGGCTTTCTTCGATCAATTCGCGCATTCTTTCGAGGCGCGTGCAACTGTTGACAAGCCTATCCCCTTGCGCCTGCTCTTCATCGAGAACCTCGGGAGCGATGAAGTGGTTCGCATGGGCGATTACTCCCCGATCAGGATTGACCACGCCCTCACGCTCAACGGCAAGTTCGAGATCGACGGCATCCCCATCGCGATCCATGATGATGACGTTGCGAGAAGATGCCCGCTCGATGGTTGAAATTCTTTCCCGTGCGGCTGCAATGCTATCGAGCTCGAGGATCGTGCGTGACAGGAGATATCTCGGGAACCCCGGACGCCAACCGGTAGTGTTGATGAAGTTGGCGAAGACCGCCAGGCCGCGATCGTTGATCCCGATGTAGGAAATCTGGCCAGCAGGGGTCAGCATGAGCAGCGTGGGACGACCGTCATCGGGCGTGATTTTGACGACAATTCCGAGATCGCGGGTGGGCGCCGGGAGGTCGGCGTTCTGGCCCGCAATCGGGATGCCGTCACCGGTTACGTCGCCACTGACCGCAAAGGTCGTGCATTCGTTGGCAATCGCTTCGCGCCGCATTGCGGCGGACGCAGGTTCAACGCCGTCAGGTCCGGTTGTCCGCAACTCGGCGCGAAGTTGAAGGATGTAGGCGTCCGTCACCTGGATTCCAGCGCCACGGGCAAGTCCTTCGAGTTCAAGAGAGAACTTCGGCGTGTGTTGTTCGATATGGGGGATGTACAGCGCTGCTCGCCGCCGGGCCTCTTCGTGGTCGATTCCTGCTGCTGCGAGCTTGCCGAGCGCCATATCCAGGTGTTGCTGGACGAGAACGCCCGCTTTCTTACCGTGCTGGAAGCCGATTTCGTGCGGGCTGCCACTGAGCTCAAAGTATGGAAATGCTGCACCCATAGAACTTTCCCTCTCGTACGATCAGTCACCACGGGTCTTCACGTAGCCGCGCCATCGGGAGCGCATCAACATAGTGTCCATCTCGAAACGCATATCTACGGTACAGCCCTTCGGCTTCGAAGCCAAACTTCCGGTACAGAGCTATCCCCGCCTGGTTGTCAGCATAGACCTCTAGATCCAATCGGAGGAGGTTGTACCAGTTGTCCGCCAGGTCGACGATCGCATCCATGAGCGCGGTACCAATGCCTCGTCCCTGGAAATCCTCATGCACGCCCATGCCGAGCGTCCCGGATCGTGCCAACCGGTCCCGTCCGACATGAAAGCCCGCAGCCCCGACGATCCGATCGTCAACAACGGCTGTTAGTAGCCGCGTGGCCCAATCGCTCCCTCCTCGCGCCGCCCAGTACGACTCAGAGCTGTAGGGGATCTGGAGCGTTCCGTAGACGACGGAACGTTGATTGTGAATCATTGTGTATGCAGCCAGATCCGTTTCGCTCTTGTAGGCTCGAATCTCGACCGTGGTTGCTCCTTGTCGATCGATCATCGGTCGCCGCCTGCCATCAGGCGCGCCATCGACAACGCGGTTGCGTAATCGCCGTCTCGAAGGGCGAACTGGTGATGCGTTGCCTCGACCTCGAACCCGAAGCGTTCGTAGAGCTCGATAGCCCGGGTGTTTGAGGCGAATACCTTCAGTTCCAACCGGCGCAACCCGTACCAATGTTCGGCAAGGTCAATCAGCGCTTCGAGGAGCGTGGCGCCAGCATGTTGTACCCCGGACTCCGGTTCGATCGCGAGGACAACTTGGCCGACATGACTCCGGCGCCCGGCAAAGATTCTCAATGTACCGAATCCGACGACACCGCTGGGATACTCGGCAACGAGCAAGCGCTCACTCCCCCTGTGGGTCGCGCGCGCTCTTGCTTCTTCCGAATTGAGCATCGGAGGGTGCAGGAGCTCGCTTGCAGCGTCCAGATCATTGTGAATTCGCTGGTACTCCTCGATGTCGGAAGGTTCGAACGGGCGTATGCGAATCGTTTCCATAACGCCTACCTTCCGCGCGTCGCAATTCGCGCTATCAGGACGGAGCCAAACGCGAGCGCGCCAAAGAGCATAGCGAAGATGATTCTTCCGGCGGCTTCGTTCGCACGGCCAAGATCTAGCCCTACCGCGGAGATAGCCAGGCCGAAGACGCCGGATGCGAGCAAGAAGAGGGCGAGAACTCCAAATGGTGCGCCAGCGATCAGTCCGAACCGATTCGGACTAATTGAATTTCCGGACGCCTGCGCCAACTGACCGTAAGCCTTTGCGTATCGATACCAGAAGACCAGAGCGAAAACGATCGACAGGCCGAGGACCATCAGGCCAGGATTGATGTGCGGGAGTGGCAAGATGAAGCGGATTAGCCAGGCAACAAGGGCGAAGATAAATGTTGCTGCCAGCGCTCCGACAATGAACAGTGCGTTTATCGTGGCCAATCGCGTGCCGTCGGCAATGGCTCCTCCGGTAGGAGCGAGGGACCGGCGCACGGCGCTCAGGAGGGATGGATTCTGATCGACCTGGAATTGAGACTGCATCAATGCACACCATTGCTGAAACGACTTTTGTCAGGATTGTATCGCTGAACTGATAGCAACTGCAGTTGCTATACTGAATGCTTGACAGTCGTCATCTGACCATGCAAGCAGGGAGGACGCACAATGGGCAAGGCAGTTCTAGCGATCGTCATCATCGCCGTCATCGGTATCGTCGGGATGATGCTTTACCGATCAGCGGCCGGGGAGGATTTCCCGGATGATGAATGGTTCGAGTTCGAAGTTCCCGAAGAGGCCTAACAAGGACGCGAGGGAAACGAACGGCCACCGAATGGTGGCCGTTCGTTGAGCATAGATCCTATTATTCCTGAGGTGTGAGCTTTTCGGCTTCATCTGCAGCAGCCATCAGAGCGTTCAACAGGTCGTCGCGCTCGCATCTGATGCGCTCAACCGCCTCTTCCAACTCGATGATCGTGGCATCGCTTCGATCCTGATCTCGCCGCTTCATCTCTGCACCGCCGTTCTTCAGCGAACGAGAGCTGATGGTAATCCTGATTGGCACGCCGATCAGGTCCGAGTCAGCGAACTTGACGCCGGGTGATGCGTCGCGATCGTCGTAAAGAACGTCAATACCGGCCCGTGCGAGTTTGCTGTAGAGGTCATCCGCGACACGAATGATGTCCTGGTCATCGCCCAGAGCTACGAGATGGACGTCGAATGGCGAGACGCTGATCGGCCACCGGAGACCGTCGTCGTCGTGGTAGTGCTCGGCGATGGCTGCCAGGTTCCGCCCGACGCCGATGCCATAGGAACCCATGATCATCAGATGTTCCTGGTCATGATCGTCAAGGTAAGCGGCATTCAGGGGACCGGAGTAGTCAGTCCCAAGGGAGAAGATATTCCCGACCTCGATGCCGCGCGTCTCGATGAGCGGTGCGCCGTCCACCGGCGACGGCATCCCCCCGCGGACCGCCGTGATGTCGGCCACCATCTCGGCGTCGTAGTCTCGCCCCAGGTTGACGTTCAGCAAGTGGTGGCCCGTCTTGTTCGCTCCAGCGACCAGATTCGGAGAGCGTGCCGATTCGTCGGCGATGACCCGTACATTTTGCAGCCCGACCGGCGAAGCGTAACCCGGCACCGCTCCGGACGGCCGGATAAGGTCGGCGTCTGCCAGTTCGAGCATGTCGTCGTTCAGCAGTTCGCTCAGCTTTTCCATGCTCACATCGCGATCGCCGCGAATGACGACGAAGGCCAGCTCGCCGCGGACGTTGAAGAACATTGCTTTGAGCGTGCGGCTCGCCGGCACGCCGAGGAAGTTCGCCACATCTTCGATAGTCTTGCAATCCGGAGTAGCGACCTCTTCAACTGGCAGGAGCTCTTCACCCGGTATTTCCAGGCGAGTCGTGGCTACCTCAGCGTTGACCGCGTAGTTCCCGTTCGGCGACAGCAGAACTAGATCCTCCCCGACCTCGGACTCCAGCGTGAACTGATGCGAGATATCGCTGCTCATTTGCCCGCCACTCGCTTCGATCACGATGACTGGCAGCCCCAGGCGGGCAAAGATCCGAAGGTAAGCCCGGTAGAATTCGAGGTACGTCCGCTTGAAATCCTCATAGTTCGCGTGGAACGAGTACCCGTCTTTCATCGTGAACTCGCGACATCTGAGAAGCCCGCCCCTGGGCCTGGCCTCATCGCGGAACTTGGTCTGGATCTGGAAGAACGAAAACGGCAGGGCCCGGTAGGAGCGAACAGATCTCCGGACGAGATCGGTCGCGACTTCCTCGTGCGTTGGTGCGAGCACCATGTCACGCTCGCTGCGGTCCTGGAGGCGGAGCATTTCAGCGGCGTACTTCCCCCACCTCCCGGTCTCCTTCCAGAGATCGGCCGGCTGAACAAACGGCATGCTCAGTTCGTGGCAGTTGATCGCTTCCATCTCTTCGCGTAGGATCTGCTCAATCTTCCTGGCGCTACGCATTCCAAAGGGAAGAAGCGAATATATCCCGGCCCCCAGTTGGCGCTGGAAGCCGGCGCGGGTAAGCAATTTGGCGCTGGCAACGTCGGCGCCAGCCGGTGACTCTCTCAACGTCGATACAAACAACGTACTCATTCTCATGGTGATGGTCCTTCCCGGCACGGTACCTGCCCTACGATACCTGCGGATCGTTCGCTGTTGTCAGTGTAGTTGCGGTCCCGCCACGCGCGGAAGTTAGCGCGCCGGGACGCCGATAGGTTCGCGAGAGGGGATTCCAGTTCGCCGGGGATACTCGGATGGAGAGGGACGATCCTGTTCAATGATGACGAACCTGGCGCCGTTGACCGGGCTGCGGAAGACGTCGGTCAATCGACCTCCAAGCGTCTTCATTGCCTGTTCTGCTTCGGATACTTCGTCGATCACACTCTCCCCTTTCGGGAGGATCGCCATGCCATCGGGCTCGAGAAACGGCAGCGTGTACTCAACGAGCGTCGCTAAACGAGCCACTGCCCGCGCCGTCACCACAGTATACCCGCCTCGCATTTGGGGGTTGTGGCCCAGCTCTTCGGCGCGCCCGAGGATCACTCGCGTATTGCGAAGGCCGAGCTGAACGCAGATTGATCGGAGCGCTTCGACCTTCTTCGAGGTCGCGTCAAGCAGGTCCACCTGGAACTGGGGCATGATGATAGCCAGTGGGATGCCGGGCACTCCACCCCCGCTTCCGACATCCAGGAGCTTGCCTGAGTTCCAAGGCAAGAGCGGGCGAATAGCGATTGACTCCGCAATCAACCGGGAGTCGGCCCCCTCGATATCTCGAACACCGGTGAGATTCAAGCGTTGATTCTTCTCGAGCAGGAGATCCCGGTACAAGGTAAGCTGGCGCCGTTGCTCGTTGGGAATCGTGAGTCCAAGGGCGTCGAGCGCCTTATCAACAGTCATTTGGCGATGATCCCGAGCCAGCGCTAATCGCCGACTGGTTGAGCGCGTGAAACAGGGGCCAGCTCAAGCGCGGCTTCCACAAGATCCTGGACGTCGATGCCAGCCTGTTTTCGGAGCGACTCCTGAGAAGCGTGGTCAAAGATCCGATCCGGAATGCCGATGGTATGGACCGGTATCCGGAACCCCTCCCTGGCCAATAGTTCGAGCACGGCCGAACCGAAACCGCCGGCTGCAACGTTCTCCTCGATGGTGATGAGCGCGCCGATCTCACGCGCGAGTCGCAACACGAGATCCTCGTCAAGTGGTTTGACGAAGCGCGCATTGACGACGGCGGCGCTCACGCCGCGTTCCGCGAGGAGCGCCGCGGCATTTTCCGCGGTGATTACCCGCGAGCCGACGGCAACGATGGCCACATCCTTGCCGTCGCGAAGCAGTTCCGCCCGGCCGATTGGCAGGGAAACTGGGGGCCGGACATCCTGGGTGCCAACACCGCTGCCGCGTGGATACCGTATGGCAGTCGGTCCGTCGACGTAGTCGATGGCGGTCTTGACCATATCCCTGAGTTCCATCTCGTCCTTTGGCGCCATGATGACGATATTCGGCAGGCAACGTAAATAGGAAAAATCGAATACGCCGTGGTGGGTTCGTCCATCGTCCCCAACAAATCCGGAACGGTCCATCGCGAACACCACCGGAAGGTTCTGTATACAGACGTCATGGATGATCTGATCATAGGCGCGCTGGAGGAATGTTGAATAGATCGTGGCCACTGGGCGGAGCCCGCGCGTCGCCAGACCGGCTGCGAACGTCACCGCGTGTTGCTCGGCAATCCCGACATCGAAAAAGCGCTCTGGATGCTCTTCGGCGAATTCGAGTAGACCGGTGCCGTCCGGCATCGCGGCGGTTATCGCCACGATCCGAGAATCGTCCCTGGCCAGTGCGGCGAGGGCCTGCCCAAAGACATCCTGGTATTTGGGCGGAGTCGGAACTGCGGCCCCTGAAGATTTCACTTTGGCGGCATGGTGCTGGAACGGGTCATCTTCCGCCCAGTCGAATCCCTTGCCCTTGACGGTGACAGCATGCACCATCACTGGGCCGTCCAGATCGCGTACATGCCTAAAGGTGCTGATCAGCTCGTCGAGGTCATGACCGTCGACGGGTCCGACGTAGGTGAAGCCGAGTTCTTCCCAGATCATCGTGTGATACACGAATTCCTTGAACGCGTCCATCGAGCGTTTACTGAGTTCGAGGAAGAAGTCGCCTTTGGGCGCATTCTTGATCAAGCGTTCGTAGAGACGCTTGGCCTTTTCGTATCGTTCATCGGTCCGAACGCGGGATAGGTACTTCGGAAGCGCTCCAACATTTGGTGCAATGCTCATCTCGTTGTCGTTGAGCACGACGAGGAACGGCAGGTCGTAACTACCCGCGTTGTTGAGAGCCTCGAACGCCATGCCGCCGGTAAGCGCACCGTCGCCTATGACGCTGACCACTCTCCCAGGCTGGCCCTGGATATACCTACCCATGGCCATGCCGAAGCCCGCGGAGATGCTCGTGCTGGCGTGTCCTGCGCCAAATGCATCGTGCTCGCTTTCTTCCCGCTGGAGGAACCCTGACAGACCGCCTTCCTTGCGAATCGTCGAGAACTGATCACGGCGGCCGGTGACGATCTTATGGGGGTAGCCCTGATGTCCAACATCCCAGACGATCTGGTCGGTTGGTGAATCGTAGACATAATGCAGGGCCAGGGTAAGCTCGACCGATCCCAGGTTGGAAGCGAAGTGCCCTCCGTTGATGCTCGTAACCCGGTATACCTCTTGTCGAATCTCCGTTGCTAGGATCTTGAGTTCAGGGATCGATAGCCGCTTGATATCGCCAGGCCCATCGATGTGTTCGAGATAGCCCATGATTCCTCCATGGCGTGGATTCGACGCAGTCCCGTGCAAGGGCAGGATTGCGCGGGATACTAACGGGGCTTCCCCGTCCTGCGGGGCGCCGATCCTAGCAGGTGGGAAGACGCAGCGTCAACGAGTTATTTCACCTCAAGGAAGACGATCACTATCTCGACCCCCGGGGCGTCTCCCTCCTCGCAATTTAACCATGTTTCGCCGGTTGAGGTTACGTTGACCTCGGATGCCGAACGGGCCAGCCTTGACTAGCCCGTTCGCTCTGCCGTCGTCTCCGGTGATCGTGCTACCTACACTTCAGGCTGCGCCTGCTCCGACCAACGCCCGCCGTGGAATCTTCTCGGGCGGTGTTCGGTGGACTGTATGAGTTCGCTCACGCGTGACTCGATTGCTCTGAGCGCCTCATCGGCCGTTTCCTGGCTAATCGCGCCGGAGGCGACCAGCCCGCTTGCGTTGGCCGAGGGCGCAACCATGATTGCGACCACCAGCGCGGATTCGTCGACTCCATGCTCGGCGGCAAAATCGGCAAGGCTCTGTCCCGCGACCATTGCCCCGATGACTTCACGTGGTTCAGTGCTCGTAGCCTCAGCGGTCGCTTCGATCACGGTCCCTCGTTCGAAAACAATGCGAGCCACGCACTGAACAAGATGCCTTCCTTCAAGACGGGCTTCGATCTCATCTGCCTGTTCCGCGTTGATGACCTGGTCGGCTACCAACTCATCCAGGAAGCTGTCCATGCGCGGATGATCACCGGCTGCGCGTTCCTGGCAGACCGATACCGTCAACGGAGGGCGGTTTGGCGCATCGTTCTCAGGGTCCCCAGCACGCGCGGCGACCGGGACGAGCACCAGAGCGCCGAGCGCGATCGCGAACATGGCGACGATTGCGCCAATTCTACGAGGGTGAATGCGGTTTATTATCTGATCCATAGTGTAGAACCTCCTGCGAAAACACAACCCCCTGCGATGGCAAGTGGGTATTCGATACGTTCAGCACGCTGTCAACTGCGCACGCTATCTGCAGGTTATCGGTCGAATGCAACACGAGTGTGACATGGCGATGGAAGACGGGATTCGCCATGCGAGGGATTGCCGCGAGCGATCAGTGGGACCAGCGACGCTTCGAATCGAGCGGGCGTATCTCACAATGGCCCTAGCCAGTTCGGGTTTCGCTAACTTCCGGGGACTCAGGGAACTCCAAACTGAACATCGCGCCAGTTCCGGGAGCGCTTTCAACATTGATCTCACCACCGTGGCGCTCCACGATCTCGCGCACTATCGAGAGGCCGAGACCATAGCTTGAACTGGCGTCTTCCCGCGCTTTGTCGCCGGCCCTGTAGAAGCGCTCGAAGACCCGATTGAGATGCTCCTCATCGATGCCTTCACCCGAGTCCGAAATGACGATTCGGATGCGGGGCGGCTGGCGCGCGCGAATGACTCGTGATGCACGTACCGCGACCCGCCCATCGACCGGGGTATGCCGGATCGCGTTCGATGTGATGTTTCCGATGGCCTGAATCAGGAGTTCGGAGTCGGCGGTGACTTCAACATTGGTAGTCTCGATCTGGAGTTGAACTCCCCGTTCGCGTGCCAAAGGCGTGAACTGATTCTGGATCACTTCAAAAATGTCTCCGAGGTTGGTGGCCCGAAGATCGAGCGAAAGCTGCCTGGACTCCAGTCGTGCCAGCTGCAAGATCTGTTCAACTAGAACAGTCATGCGAGCTGCTTCATCCGAAATTACGACTAGTGCGCCGTCACGCTCCTGGTCGTTCTTGAGCACGTTGTCTCGAAGCGCGTGTGAGTAGCCCTGAATCGACGTCAACGGAGTGCGAAGTTCGTGGGCGATGTTTGCCAGCAGGTCGCGCTGTGATTGATATGTGGTTGCGATACGGTCGAGCATCCGGTTGAAGGCGACGACCAGCGTCCCGATTTCGCCCCCGGCCTCGATCGTGACGCGCTCATTCAGGTCTCCGGGACTAATCCTGCTTGCTGACTGAGTCAGCTCCCGTAGAGGCCCGGTAACTGTGCGAGCTATCAACAACGCAATCACCACTGACGCCCCAAGACCGATGATGGCCGCAATCGTGAGGGGACGGATGACGTCATCAAACACCGGAGGCGTTGCATGTGGCGCGATCGCGACCGCATAGAAGCCGTCAATGTCGCGGGTGGCCGATGCGGCTGAACCCGCGACAACGGCTGTCCTGCCGTCGATCGTCCCCGCTCGAAGCGATCTGGTGTCCAGGGCTAGAGCGACCCTGCCGCCGGGTCGGGAGACCGGCTGAGAGGATCGGATCTGGGTAGATATGTCGATGACGGCATCCGCAATCTGGGGAAGACTCTCGCCCACCATCGACCGAACCGCATCAGAGTCGACGATCACCGTTCCGCTATCGTCGATGAGCAGGATCCTGTTGGCGCTGCGACGGTGCTCGTTGTCAGCCAGGCGCTGGGCGAACTCGATCGTGGTCGAATCCTGGATGGCATCGTTGCGCAGCGAGAGTTGGCGAGCGAGGTCAATTTGTCGCGAGACCGACTCGGCGCTAAGCGCCAGGCTGGCGCGCGACCTGGCTTCCTGGGCGCGCCGGATCGGAACCGATGCTATTCCGACCGTCAGAAAGAAGGCCAGAGCGACCACGACAACGTGAGAGACGACCAGCTTTGATCGAAGCGCGGCAAACATCGCTAGATTCACTCCAAGCGGGCAAGCAGTTCCAGGAACGAGCGCTCGAACATCTCAATGTATACGCCTGTTGTAACAAATATGTGAACCGGTTCTGGTTAGGCGCTACGGATTGCCAGCAGCTCAGTGCGGCTGAGGCAAGGCGACGAGGTAACTCCGATTATCGTGTCGAGCTCGGAGGCTCGTCGAATGGGCACGGTGACTGCCCGGGCCCGAGGATCGCTGGTGGCGACCTTGAGCAAGAGATCGCGGTAGCAATTGATGCGATAGCGAGCGAGATTAAGGGCACGGGACCCGGGGGCGCCTGTTGCCGCCTGGTTTTCCAGCCCGTCCGGAACACGAAAGATGATGTCGCATCCTGCGCGTGCCAACTGATCGAGTGGAGCGTCGCAGTCGCCATCGAAAAGCAGCGCCGCAGGGATCGATATGACATCGAGATCCTGGTCGAGCGCGATCTTCACGGAGCGCTGGAGCTCGGTGGACGTCGAACAGGCAACGCCAATCGCAAGCGCCTCTTCCGTGTCGCGCATGCGCTGCATTCCAAGGATCATGGTGGCAGATAGCAGCTTGGAATCGATGGCCAGGATGTCGATCCAACCATCGAACAGATGCAACGATCGGTCGATCTGCCGGTGAACCGCGGCTTCATCGGGATCGTCATAGCGCACCATGACGAATGCTCGATGCCTGACATCGACGAGCGCCGCAGCGAGAACCCGTTCACCTTCTCCTCGCGACGGGGCTGTCGCGAATAGATCTATGTCCCGGTCGAGAGCGCGACGCACCAGGGATGCTCTCGAAGCCTGGGCCTCCTTCCCGAACACATCGAAGGTGGTTCCGGCTCCAATCCCTAATGCACCAAAGGAGAGGGAACTCCGTAGTTCGTGGGAAGGCACCCGCTTGGACTCAGGATTCGTCGTCGTCGGCGTCCGCTTCGTCCCATGCCGGGTCGGGCAAGCCCGGGCCACGCACGACCACATCGGGGAAGGATGTGCGTTTGGGTTGTGGTCCCTGCCGGGGAATCACCGGATGAACACCGAGCCAGCGTCGAGGAGTGCGGACAATGCCCTTTTCTCGCAGTCCGCGAATCATCTCGCCTTCGACGAATCCGCGAAACTCCATATCGCCGAGAACATCCAGGCCGGCGGCAGCAGTCGCACCACCAATCCCCTGCGCATTGGCGATGCTCTGATCTGGTGATGAACTATCGCTAGTGCCCGGAACTGGGAAGCGGATCTTGGCAGTAGCGGAGATTCGAGAAACCCCGCCCCAGAACGTTGGAGCGCCGATTGGTTCCTTCTTGACGCGGTCCTGAGACACCTTCAACGTGTCGGCGAATGTCTTTACGCGCCGGGCAAGAATCCGGCTCGGCTGGAACTCCGCCCGCTGATTGGAACGGTCGATCTTGATTTCTATCCCGCTGGACTCCGCGCGAGCGCGGGCAAGAGCGGTGATTCGAGCGACCAGATCGTTGGCCACGATGTCAGAACGCGCCTGGATCAGGAATCCGGTCGCCGTCGGTTCCAACGCGTCCGGCTCTTCGACCTCGTCAACAATCGACCGGACAGCTGCCTGAAGTTCCCGCACAAACCGTTCGGCATCTGGTTTCAGATCGATGGTAAGGGTGATCGATGCGAGATGGTCACCTGTGTTGTTGATGGTGTGCTGGAATCCGTGGCCGCTCACATCGGCCCTCAGGATAAACACGCAGTCCGGCTCTTCGAAAATGCCGGTGTCAATCAGTTTGACTACATCCTGCGGGCTTGGAACAGAAATCAGGCTGACAGTCCCGTACATGCCGTCTAATGTTGCCGCCAGTCCGATCGCGCTTGCGACCGTTGCCGTAACATCCAGTGGATCCCAGCCGAACCCATCGGGCGTGTCTCCCGGATGGGCGGCGGTCAAAAAAGCGACGTGCCCGTGACGCAGGCCCTTGCGCATGTCCTCGCTGTTCCAACGGTACCGGCGCGCCAGTAGTGCCGACTCGACACCGCCGGCACCCCACTCGATCTCAAAGCCATGCGCGTCGACAATCTCGGCAATCAGCCGTTGTCGTTGCTCAGCAGTCCGGTCGTCTTCGGAAATCGTCTCGGTCAACCGTCCCAGATCGCCCGAGGCGTTACCCACCGCTTTTTGAATTGTCTTCCCGAGCTCTTGGCGGCCGTCGAACTGTGACATGTTTGCTCCTCCTGTTTGCGGTTAGTAGCCGTTGAATCGGTGACGATGATGCCGCTAGCGGGTGACGCAGGAAACGCGCGCGCCATCTATTCGCTCTGGATTAACTTCGATCGCCGAGTCGCCGTAAAAGCGAACGCTGAATGGGCCATCGCCAAGTGCTGACAGACGGCTGGCCAACTCTCCATTGCCGGACGGTTGGTGGAGTTCGATGGTGTGGGGACCGGCGTTCAGCGTTACCGCATTCGTAGCTTCCGCTGCCAGGGAGCTTGCGGTCACTTCCGGCATCTGACTGGAAGTTAGCCGGGCGTACATCGATCCCGTGGTCGCAATATCGGAGACGAGAACCTGGAGGGCGTCGATGCCCTGGATGCCGTTCTCGTGAGTGGCATCGGGGCCATGTGGGACGCGCAAGGACCGATCGGTAACGTCGTCGATCAAGAATGGAAGGCCGTGGTCCGGGACTCCCCCCGGCTGCGCCGTGCGCCACTGGAGCTGGACGCTATCTGGACGGCTGCGGGCTCCTGGATTCGGGCCATCGTAGCTCACGTCTCGTTGGGCCAGCGAGGCGACTTCGGCGGCGAGATCGTCGCTTCCGAGAGCATGGTCGATCAGCCCCGCGCCGGTTCCCTGGAATCGATGCCACTTGTGTGCGTCGTAATCAGGCTCCCAGAAAGCGATGAGTTCGAGATACGATCCGTCTGCGAATGCGACAAGTGAGTTATGGGTGCCACGAGGGTGTTTGCCGCCCTGGACGACATTGAATCCCAGATCACTCCATTGCTCGGTCGCTGAGTCAAGATCCGAAACCATGATGACAATATGGTCGATTCCAGTAATCACTGTTCCAGTTTCCCATCCAGAAGCGGTACGACACGATTGATTCGATTCTTGTATCGATTGTACCCAGCGTGGTCCCCGCTACGTCCAAGTACGTCTGGAATCGACGGTCTGGGTGCTTTGCCGGCTGACCGGCAAGGCTCGGTGTTGGCAAAGGTTACATACAATTGCGCTGTGGCTCGTCGTAGCGGCATTGGATTCAGCGCCGGTTGCATCACTGAAAGGCAGGCAGGTGCGGTACATCATTCGGTCCGCTTCGATAGCGATCCTGGTGGTCATGATCGTAGCCTGCGCTGGTCCCGATGATCGTGACGACGCCGACCCGACAGCAATCTCGCCTGCTGTTGAAACTCCGGCTGCGGATTCAACTGAGGAATCGACCCCGCCCGCAGCGCAAATCTCCGCCACGGCGACGAGCCAACTGGCAACTCCGACCACGACCGCGACCTCGGAACCGACGCCAACCAGAACGCCGGTTGCTCCCACCGCGACCCTGACACCTGCGCCAACGGCGACGTCATTCGCGCTCGGGCTTGAAGCATCGATGCCGTCGGTCGATCAACTGCCGGATCCGGGATACTTCCTGGCGAATCAGGGCTCATTGTCGGCTCTGGACCTGGCAAATTCGTACAGCGAACCGTCCGCCCATCTGGAACGCCTGAATGAGTGGGGCTTCAAGGAGCATCTGTTCCGGGAGTTTTCACGCGAAAGTTCGGGCGCCGCAGACCCGCTGCCCACGTACATCCTCACGACGGTCAACGAGTACGGCAGCAGCGAGCAGGCCGGGGAAGCCATGGACTGGCTCCGATCACTTAACGGCAGCCAGGGTCATGAATTCGTGGACCCGCCTCCGGAGCTTGGCGACCTTGCCATGGCCAGCACCGTTTCGACCGCGGAAGGCGTCCCATCGGCTATCGTGTTCGTTCAGCTGGGATCAAGGGTGTACGCCTACTTCGCTCAGGGTGGCGACGCTCTGACGCTTGTGCTAGATCTTGCCCGGGTAAACACGCAGAGAATTCTCGATGCGACATAGTGGACGGTCATTTCGCCGAATCCCGCGATCTGATCGTTGAAGATCCGCCCATTTCCCACGAACATAACGTATACTTTGTGAAGAAGATCACAATATTGTGATCGTCGCTCCAGTGTTATTTGACAGGGGTACGCAATGGAGCGCAACACTCGAACTTCCCTCGACGAGGGAGAAGTGCAGCTAGGCGACGTGCGAATTCAGTATTGTGTGGCACGGCACCACTCGGGCAATTGGTTTGTCGTTGGGAGTGTCCTTGAAGGTGGTCGGTCCCACGCGCATACAAGACGCTTGGTATCTGGCAGCGGCTCGACGGAATCTGAAGCCGTCGAGCGAATGGTTGAACGAGTTGCTGCCGTCACCGTTGACTACGGTGAGGATACTGCGGACGTAGCGGCAGCGATCTAGTCGCTCAACTTTGCCTTCGTCGGACGAACACCTTCCTCTTGTTCCTCGAGCCTCCCGAGCACGAAGAGCAGCGAGGACAAACGATTGAGGTAGGCGAGCAGCACGTCATTTCTAAGGTTGGCAGCGTGTGCCATACGCGTTGCAAGGCGTTCGGTGCGCCGGGTGACAACCCTGGCAACGTCAAGCGCTGCGCCGGAAACTGTGTCGCCAGGCACGATGAACTCACGCGCAATTTCAACATCACCGACGATTTCATCGGTCATCGACTCCAGCCGTGCGAGATCTTCTGCAGTTGTGCGGTATGCGTTGGCAAGTTCATCTGACGTGAATGCGAGTTCGGCCATCATCTTGTAGAGATCCCGCTGGATTTCAAGCAGAACGGTTTTAGTCCGTTCGGATTTGGCTAATGCACGAGCCATCCCTAACTGGGACGTAGTCTCGTCCAGGGCGCCAATCAACTCGGTTACCGGGTGATGCTTTGGGATGCGCGCGCCAAGCAGATCAGTGTAGCCTTGATCCCCCCGGCCAGTGTAAAAGCGTTTCGATTCCACGCTGTCAACCTCTTCCCACGTTCTTCCGGATTTGTTTCAGGTGTGCTTCATTTAGGCAACGTATACTCAAAAACGTGGCTTGTCTGCCCAATGGGTGGACGGCCACTACCGTTGTGACAGATATTGTGTTTACACGGCGCCACCGCCGATCAGCGTGAAACTATCAGACCTGAATGCTTGAGACGAACATGAACACAGATTTTGATGCAAGCCGATCGAACACCGGCCCCAGCGAGGCTTCTCTCAACGTCCAGCCGCTCCAGCCACCTCGGGTTAGCGCCAACGATACGCCACGAACCAAGCGCATTGCCGTGTTCGTTGTGGCGGGCGTGTTCCTGCTGACCTTTGGGGTCGTTGCCTTTGGCGCTGGCACGATCTTTGGAAGTCAGGTCGTGGCGGAGACCGCTGGCTCGGACGACCCGTCAGTTGCAGTCTTTGGGCGCGCATGGGATGTCGTTCATGAAAGCTACGTTGACGAAGCGGCGATCGATGAAGACGCCATGATCGAAGCGGCTATCGAGGGGATGCTTGGAACCCTTGGTGATGATGGGCATACGCGCTTCCTGACCGCCGCGGAGACCGAGCTCGATCGCCAGTCCTCCCGCGGAATCTACTACGGCGTTGGAATTCAAGTCCGGGAAACCGAAGACGGCATCGTCGTCACACGCACTTTCCCGAACTCCTCGGCCAGCGAGGAAGGCATCGCTCCTGATGATGTCCTCATCGCCGTTGAAGGCGAAGACATCACTGAGCTTCCGCTTGACCAGGTTATCCAGCGGATCCGTGGACCCGAGGGCACGCGGATAGAGTTGACGTTCTTGCGGCCATCAACAAATGAAGAGATCACGTTTGATCTTGAGCGGCGCCAGATCGAAATTTCCGCTGTATCGTGGACGATGCTCGAGAATGACATTGCCATCCTGCGGCTGGAGCAGTTTTCGGATCGATCGGGCGATGACCTGACGAACGCCCTGAAGGCAGCTCAGGATCAGGGCGCGAAGGGAATCATTCTTGATCTTCGTGGAAACCCCGGTGGGCTGGTACGCGAGGCTCGCCAGATTGCTTCGCTATTCGTGCCGGATAACGCGCCAATATACATCAGCCAAACCCGAGATGGCGGCGAGGAAATTCAACGCGCGGAACGCGGAAGCGTCTATCTTGACGAAGAAATCCCGCTCGTGGTTCTGATTGACCAGGGGTCGGCGTCGGCGTCGGAAATCGTTTCCGGTTCGATTAAGAGCCAAGCGGTCAATGGGACGCTCATTGGTGAAACGTCGGTGGGTACCGGCACTGTGCTCCGACAGTTCGAGCTAGGCGACGGTTCGACGATTTGGCTCGGCGTGGAACTGTGGTTGACGCCCGAAGGCAGCATGATTCGCGAGGATGGCATATCCCCAGACATCATTGTGCCTCTGGCCGAGGGGCAGGAGCCCTTCGCGCCGATCGATGGAGAGCCAGCCCCGCCGGTCAATGAGATTGAGGATGACCAACTGGAATTCGCGTTGGATCTACTTCTGGGCTCAGCTGATACTCCGCTCTTTCCCACCAATCCTGGCGTCGCCGCTGAATCTCCCTGGTAAGGAGCCGGGCGCCGGAAGACGCTCGCTTCTGAGATCCGGCCCGTCGCGGTACGATCCTCCGGTGCGGATGAACAGGGGAGAGGGGAATACGGTGAACAGTCATCAAGGTGCGGCGAGTGGACCACTCACCGGTGTCCGGGTACTCGATCTCTCCAGAGTCCTGGCCGGACCCTACTGCACGATGGTGCTAGGGGATCTCGGCGCGGACATCATCAAGGTTGAGCGCCCCGGTTCCGGGGACGACACCCGTGCATGGGGACCGCCATGGGCCGGCACGGAGAGTGCGTACTACCTTTCGACCAACCGGAACAAGCGCAGCCTGACCCTCGACTTGAAACAGCCAGAAGCCCAGGAGATCGTGCGGGACCTTGCCCGCAAGAGCGACGTCGTTGTCGAAAACTTCCGCGACGGAAGCCTGGAACGAATGGGGCTCGGATACGAGCAGATCCGGGAGATCAATCCTTCCCTGATCTGGGCGACGGTTTCCGGGTATGGCCGGAGAGGGCCGGATGCCAGCAAGCCTGGATACGATTTTGTCGTTCAGGGTGAAACGGGCATTATGGCAATCACCGGGGAGGTTGACGGCGAGCCGATGAAGGTCGGCGTCGCTATCGTCGACGTGACAACCGGACTCTTCACCGCAGTGGCGATCTGCGCGGCGTTGCGGGAACGTGAAACGAGCGGCCTGGGCCAGCGGGTGGACACTAACCTCTATGCATCGGCTATAGGCTGGCTCGTAAACGTCGCATCGAACCACCTTGTTTCCGGTGCTCCAGCGAAACGGTACGGCAATGCCCATGCGAATATCGTGCCCTACCAGGCATTTCGGGCCAGGGACAAGTACATGTCGATTGCCGTTGGGACTGATCGCCAGTTTCGAGATCTCTGCCGGATCGTCGGGGACGAGTCGCTCGCCGATGATCCCAGATTCGCAACGAACTCGGCGCGTGTCGAACATCGCCAGGAGTTAATCGAGATCCTGCAAGATGCGTTTCAGACGCGAGACGCCGATGAATGGCTCGAAGAGTGTCGCGCCGCGATCATCCCATCCGGGGCGATCCGCTCGATCGAGGAAGTGTTCGAGGCTCCACAGACGATTGCGCTGGACATGATTCAGGAAATGTCCCACCCGACTGCCGGTACAGCGAAACTCACCGGGATCCCGTTTGAACTCTCACGCACACCCGCGTCGATCAAGCATCCGCCCCCAACCCTTGGGCAGCATTCGGATGAGATTCTCCAGGAGCTGCTTGGCAGGAGCTTTGACGAGATCGCTGACCTGCGTTCGCGCGGCGTGGTCTGAACAAGGCCCTAACGCTGGGCTAGCGGCCGAAGAAGAAGCTGGCACCCGTGACCAACAGCATCGTTCCAGCGGTCCGTTCAATCAATGCGAAACTTGCTTTTTGCGTAACGCTCGATCAGTTCGCCAGCCCGGTGATCAGATCATGCATGAGTGGACGTGCCCGGATCTCCTCCGCCAACAGTTCCAGTCTCATCCAGGCTTCTCCGACGCGCACCGGGCGTTGCTCAATCTCGTACACGAGGAATTCGATGGCAGTGAAGATTTCATTTGGCATGCTGGACACATCCGGGGGCAGCAGCTTCGTCAGCCGGGACAATCGAGTAGTGATCTTGTCCGCATGGTCTGGCCGGTCGATGTGAGGCAGCCGAGTGTCGAGTAACTCATCCAGGCCATAGATGTTGAGAATATGAGGTTCAAGCTGCTCCATTGCTCCGACGGCGCCAGGTGAGAGAATTTCCTGACAGAGTTCGCGATAGATGTAGGTGGTGTTGGACCCTGAGGGAGTACTCTGCACCGTTGACTTCCCACGCTTTTCGTGATCGTGCTCAGATCATACCTGACGGGAGGTCCACTGTGACGCTGTGATGTGCGCTCCGGCAAAGACAAAACCGGCCGTTTGAGGCCGGTTTTGAGGCTTTTTGGGCGTTCACCTCGAAGGTGAAACTGCTATGCAGTTACCTCCGAGGCGACGCCCGAAGTACCATGACTACTCATTACTGGGCATCACCTCCTTCACCCTGATCGGTCTGAATCTAAGGCCAATGACCACAGTCGGAGTCTACCGCACGCTTTCAGCTCCGTCAATGGATCTTGAACGCCCAATGGTGGAATCGGGACGCTCGGGCTATGGCTGGTCGGGAACCGGTAGCTGCAGTTCCTGGCCGACGACGATGTCGTTTGGATCTCTGAGCCCGTTGAGGGCGACGATTTCAGCCAGTTCGATCTGGAATTTGATTGCGATCGAGTACAGAGAATCGCCTTCCACAACGACGTAGGTCGACGGAACGGTAATCGATTCCGACGGCACGGTTGGAGTGCTGGGTATCTGACGGGGATCGACTGGTGTTGGCGTGACTATCCGCAGCGGTTCCAGGGTCGCTCCGTGCGGCGTTGCCGTGGAATCTACGGGATTGGTCGCGCTGGTTTCAGTGTCAGAGCCAATTGGACTACAGGCGATCGCCATGGCGCAGGTGGCGACGAAAATCACGACGAGCATCGACTGTTTCATGCTCGATCGCCCCTCTCGTGAAAGAGCCGGTGCTGGAGATTGGACACCCGGTGGCGGAGTTGTGAAGTCGTTTCGCTGTCGATGCGAAAGTCGATGAATATCACCTGGTTGATCTGAATATCCGCCGGAAGAAACGCCAGCGGGATCACTGCCGCTCTCCCCTCGCGATCAACTAGAGTTGCGACCGCCTCGCCGTCACTGTCTGGTTCGATCTCATCCACAGTAAGGTGGACAATCTTCTGAACATTCATGGTGAAACGCCCGTCTCAACGCTGCTGATCGTGTAGCTGCCGTCTGAAATCGAGATAGCCACGGTTCCATCCAGATCCGTGCGATAGATGTCTACTCCACGGAACCGGAGGCGCTGCAGTACCTCGCCGTGGGGATGGCCATATGGATTGCTCTCACCAACGGAGATAACCGCAACATCGCAGTCTACGGCGTCCAGAAATCCGGCGGTGCTCGAAGAGTTGCTTCCATGGTGGCCGACCACAAGGATGTCCGACTGTAATTCTGCGCCGAATTGCTCAACGAGTGCCAGTTCCCCACCGTCTTCAAGATCACCAGGGATCAGCACGTCCACGCCCGCGTAGGTCACCCTGACGACCACGCTGTTCTCGTTCGAATCCGGTTCGTCCCCGGACATGATCATCTCGTTGACTGGCCAGAGGATTTCGATGTCCACTTGCCCGCCAAGCTGAAATCGTTGCCCTTGCCTGGCTAGCTGGGCTGGAAGCCCCTGCTCCAGGACGATCTCCAGCGTTTCCGCATAGGTCTGGTTGGTGGACGGGATCGCGGGATCTATCCAGCTACCAACCCGAAACGACTCGAGGACGCGTGGCATTCCACCGACGTGATCCTGATCAGGATGGCTCAGAATGACGAAAGCGATGGATTCGACCCCGTAGGTTCGAAGATATGGTTCGATTTCCTCTTCGATCCGCGTTTGAGATCGTCCCGCGTCGATCAATGCGGCGTGTCCGTTCGGAGAGATAATCGCGATGGCCTGCCCCTGATCGACATCGAGGACGGAGACGGTTGCGGATCCGCTCTGACCGGTGGTGGTCGTCGCGGTCGGGCCCGGGGAGCTGGACTCCAGAATGTCAATTGAAGGCAGAAAGGAGGATGCGAGGAGGATGAGTATGCAGGCCAGCAACAACGTGACTGCTGCCACCCCGCCGGCCAGAAGCCAGGTACGGCGAGAAGACCGATCAGGCGAGACGAGCATCAGTCACCTGGATTGGCGTCTTGTAGCTCCCGCCACACATGAAACATACGTTGGAGTACCGTGACCTGGGTCAGGATCGCGAGGATGCCAATAGCCCATGCTGGATAGCCGAAGATGAGCCCGGCAGAGAGGATGATCACCCGTTCGGCGCGCTGGGCGAATCCAACATCCCCTTTTAGCCCCAGGCTCTCCGCTTTCGAACGGGTATAGGAAATCATCAGCGACCCGACAACGGTGATAAACACGAGCATGATCGGCCAGGTTCCAGCATCTTCGTTGATGAAGTAGAGCAGTACCCCGCCAAGCACGACAGCGTCCGCGTAGCGGTCGATTGTGCTATCGAAGAATGAGCCAAAGCGGGAGACCTGGCCGGTCGCGCGCGCAACGGCGCCATCGACGACATCGAAACCACCGGCGAAGAGAAGCAGTATTCCGCCGATCAGCAGGTTGCCGTTAGCGATAACCGCCGCGACCGCGAGATTCAGAAAGAGTCCGATGACGGTAATGGCATTCGGCGAGAGATTGGTCTTGGCGACCACTTTTCCAACGACACTGAATCGGCTTCGAAAACGGTCAGCAAATCGGGTGCTAACCACGAGCGCGCTCCAGGAGCACCGCCGGTAACGCGGCAGGCGCCCTGCTGGGTCGTTCATGGACGAGTCCGCGATCATAGACTTCGAGAACTTGTCGGGCGACCACGGGCCAGTCGTACTTGCGCACGTCCTGAAGCCCTGCTTCGACCATCTTCTTCCGGAGCGGCAAATCTGCAAGAATCCGCACGATGGACAACGCGATATCCTGCGGATCTTCCGGGTTGGTCAGCAGGCCGGTCTCTCCATGCCGGATCACCCCGGCGTAGCCAGCAATGTTGGACGCCACGACCGGCGCGCCGGCGGCTAGTGCTTCCAGCAGCACGATGCCGAACGACTCCCGGCCGGTGGACGGGGCGCAGTAGACATCGCAGGTTGCGTAGTAGCGGGGCAGGTCGCTGGCCCGGACGGCGCCGGCGAACACGACGTTTCCCACCCCTAGATCATCGACCTGACGCATTGCGCGGCGTATGTCCCCCCGTCCGACCACGATCAGACGTGAATCCGGGAATTGGTGGCGGATTATTGGCATGGCGCGCAGCAGGTGAATGAAGCCTTTGCGCGGCTCATCATAGCGGCCGACAAAGAGAATATTCTTCGTTCCATCCAGGTACTCGGTTACTGGCGTCACGTCGGGCCGGAAGCGCTGCAAACTGATCCCGTTCGGGATGATCTCGTACTCGCCCGGGAAGTGGCTGTCGACGGAATCTCTGGCCACGGCAGAGACGGCAATCCGCACGTCAAGCCGGTCCAGGAACAGATCCATGAATGCTTTCGTGTAGTGGTACCAGAAGTTGAATTCTCTAGCCGCATGAAATGTGGCGACGTTCAACCCCTTTGAAAAGACAAGCGCGGCCATGGGAAGTATTGGCGCAAGTGGTTCATGCATGTGGATGACGTCGAAACGCTCACGTTCGAGGAAGCCGCGAACTTTCGAGATGACAAAGGGTGACACGGTTACGCGCGCTGTCGATCCATTCGATGGAAACGGCAGGGCCTTCCCAAGTCGATAAACATGGCCGTCATCGATCTCGCCGGAGTCGGCTGATCCTGCGGCTAATATGCGCGTCTGCATCCCCAGCGAAGCGAAGGCGCGATCAAGCTGCGTAACATGTTCGTTTACGCCACCTCGAGTATTGAAATCGAACGGTGATACCTGCAGGATTTTCATTGATTGCCTGTGAGCACTCTAAGGTAGACCTCGGCCTGTGCGATTGCGAAGCGCCAGAACCTGATGTGATTATAGCCGCATTCTCCGAACCCGCGACCGGCTCGTTTACTGCAAGCCGCGGTAGAGCCCGCCGTCTACCTGGAGGGTGATTCCAGTGACATAACTCGCGGCGGGAGAGGCCAGGAATGCGACGACGTTCGCAAATTCCTCTGGTTCACCGAGCCGGCCCAGAGGAATTGCCGATGCGTCCTCGGCCAGGGCGTCGTCAAGCTGAAGTCCATGGGAGACCGCCCGCTGTCGGGCCAGATCGACAATTCGATCGGTTCGGGTAGGCCCGGGACCAACGTTGTTCACGCGTATTCCGTAGGCTCCAAGCTCGGTTGCCATGGACTTGGCCAGTCCAATCACGCCAGCGCGCGCGGTGTTGGAGAGGATAAGGCCCTCAATCGGCTGCTTGACGGCAATTGACGTGATGTTGACGATCGAACCCCCACCCTGCTGTTTCATCAGTGGCACAACCGCCTTGCACAGACGAACAGTGCTCATGAGATTCAAATCAACAGCTTGCTGGAAGTCCCCGGCGTCCACCGATTCAAAGGTGCCGGCCGGCGGACCGCCAGCATTGCAGACCAGGATGTCGATGCGTCCAAAGCGTTCGCGGGTGAAGTCGACAAGTCCGTCAACATCGCCTTGCTGGCGAACATCCGCTACAAGGCCCACGGCGCTTCCACCGTTTTCAAACCTGACCGCTTCGGCGTTGACGTCTGCCGCCGCCGCCTCGATGCGCTCCTGGCTGCGCGAGCACATGACGACGGTAGCGCCTTCGCGGGCAAACTGGATTGCGGTTGCTTTTCCCAGACCCTTGCTCGATGCCGCGACAATCGCAACCTGACCCCGAAGACCGAGATCCATCGCTTCGCCTCCCTCGTCAGGTTCTAGCCGGAGAACCGGTAATTCGGAGCTTCCTTGGTAATGATTACGTCGTGTGGGTGACTTTCGCGCAGTCCAGCACCGGTGATCTGGATGAATCTTGTACGACTCTTCATTTCCCCGATGGTTGGTGTGCCGCAGTAGCCCATCGCTGCACGCAAGCCCCCGACGAGTTGGTAGACGATGTTCGAAAGAGGCCCCTTGTAAGCGATTCGTCCCTCGATGCCCTCTGGGACGAACTTGGCCAGGCTTTCAATATCCTGCTGGAAATAGCGATCCTTTGAAAATGAACGCGTCTTCATCGCGCCGATGGAGCCCATGCCCCGGTACTCCTTGTACCGTTCTCCCTGGTAGAGAATCACCTCACCAGGGCTTTCATCAACGCCAGCAAACAGCGAGCCGAGCATGACCGTGTCGGCGCCAGCCGCAATCGCCTTCGCGACATCTCCGGAATACTGCACCCCTCCGTCGGCAATTAACGGAACTCCGCGGCGTGCCGCGGTTGCCGCGCAATCAAGGATTGCTGAGATCTGGGGGACCCCGATCCCGGCCACGACACGGGTCGTACAGATCGACCCGGGGCCGACGCCGACCTTGATTGCGTCTGCGCCAGCATTGATTAGCGATTCCGCAGCGTTGCCAGACGCCACGTTGCCGGCGACGACGTCCACGTCCCAGCGAGACTTGATCTCCGCCACTGTTTCCGCTACGGCCTTAGCATAGCCATGGGCGGTGTCAACGACGACAGCGTCCACTCCCGCGCCGATTAACGCTTCGGCTCGACGCAGCCCATCTTCACCAACCCCGACCGCTGCGGCGACGCAGAGCCTGCCTCTCCCGTCCTTCGTCGCGTAGGGATAGAGGCGCCGTTTCTGGATGTCTTTGACCGTAATCAACCCCTTGAGGATGAAGTCATCATCGACGACCGGCAACTTCTCAACTTTGTGCTGGTGCAGGATATCTTCCGCCTGTTCGAGCGTCGTGCCCACGGGGACGGTGACCAGGTTCTCCCTGGTCATGAGGTTTGAGATCGGTTGGTCGACGTTCATCTCGAAGCGGAGATCACGGTTCGTGAGGATGCCGACAAGCTTACCCCGGGGATCCGTGATCGGTACGCCCGAAATGTGATAGCGCTCCATCACCGCCAGCGCGTCGGCCACGAGATCGTTTGGCCCAAGGGTAACCGGCTCCACGATCATGCCCGATTCGCTGCGTTTTACTTTGTCGACCTCATCCACTTGATCTTCAATTGACAGATTGCGATGGATGACGCCGATACCGCCTTCACGTGCTAACGCGATTGCCATGCGCGCTTCGGTCACGGTGTCCATGGCCGCGGACACCAACGGCAGGGCGAGTCGAATTCGAGGCGTGAAGAAACTTGAAGTGTCCGCCTCGCTCGGCATCGTGCTGGACTCGTCGGGCAGCAGCAGGACGTCGTCAAATGTCAAGCCAATCCCGATGACCCGGCCATCCTGTGCTTCGATGCCGGTTGAAGTGTTCGGTACTATTCGCGTGTTTCGAGGATCTCCAACAATCACTGCATCGCGCCCCTTCGCTACGTTGCTTCCACCCGCTAGAAACGATTTCCTGTTGATAAAGCTTCGGTCTGTTGCCTCGCAGCCATGTCGGCCCGTGGCCCGCCGGCCTGGTTGGGATCGATGCGCCCGGCAACCTCAGCTGCGAGTTCGCGATATGCCTGTGCGCCTGGAGAACCCGGCGCGTATTCGATAATCGTCTGGCCATAGGAAGGCGCTTCCGCGAGCCTAACCGAACGCGGAATGATCGTGCTGAAACTATAACCCTCGAAGTGCGCCCGAACGCTTTCAACGACATCGGCCGAAAGCCGTGTGCGAGCGTCGTACATGGTCATGACAACGCCCAATATGCTGAGCGCCGGATTGATCCGGCGCTTGAGAAGTTCCAGGGAACTCACGAGTTGCATTAACCCTTCGAGCGCAAGGTACTCGCACTGGATAGGGATGAGGACGTCACTTGCCGCCGAAAGGGCGTTGATCGTAAGGACCCCCAGTGATGGAGGGCAGTCAACGATAACGATATCGTAAGGATCTACGTTTCCGTCGATCGCTTGACGCAGGCGTAGTTCCTTTCCCTCTAGTTGTGCAAGTTCGACTTCCGCGCCAGCGAGTTCCCGCCGGGCGGGCACAAGATCGAGACCCGGCCGGATCTCGGGAAGTGTCGCTTCCGCCAATGACGATTCACCGAGAAGCAGATCGTAGGCAGTCGTGCCAAGGGAATGGCGATCAACTCCGAGTGAGCTCGTAAGATTGCCCTGCGGATCCAAGTCAATGAGGAGTACTTCGAAACCGGATTCGGACAGCCAGCCCGCGAGGTTGACGGCCGTGGTCGTTTTGCCCACACCGCCCTTCTGATTTGCGATTGCGATTGTTCTGGTCACCAACCGTCCCCTCGCGAAACAGAATTAAAGAATGGTATCAGCCTTGACCGGCCTTCACAACCAACCGGATTGCCAATGCCGCGGTTCGTTCTAGCTGGGATCGGGGTTCATTTCCTGCAGCGTTAGCCGCTTCATGTAATTGAGAATTGCGCCAATGCCGTTGAGACGCAACGGCGACAAGACACGCTGCAACCCCATTTCCAGGAAGAAGTTCGAGGGAATGTTCAGGATCTCCTCCGGTGTCGCTCCAGCGGTGCCTTCGAGCATGATGCTTGCGAACCCACGCACGGTTGGGGTGCTCTCTGGAATCGCGAAGTAGAAGCGAACGTGCCCGTTTTCTTTATCCGCGTGAATACTGACCGGCGTCTGGCACTCCTCCACCTCCAGCATCTGGTCTTTGAGGTGTTCCAGCCGCTCAGGCAAATCGGGCAAATTGTCGGAATACTCCAGCAGCATTTCGAGCTTCTCACGATCGTCAGCGGTCTTGAACTCGGAGATGATCTCGGCGAGCGCTTCTGGAAGTTGGGCATTTTCGGTTGCCACTTGACACTCCTCTTAGGTTGATGCGAAGGCGCCCGTCTCGTTGCCTATCGCTGCGGATCTACTGGTCAGTCTCTAAGGAATCTAAGGCTAGAGTCGTTAGACGCGGCCCGATGCTCGTGGTTGACACGGCGACAAACGCCGGATAAGCTACGGAACAGTAGATCAATGTTAACAACGTTGATCGGAACAAGTACACGTTGAGACCGGTCACAGAGAACCGGCGGCTGGTGTGAAGCCGGTACCTGGCGATACGTGGAATGGATCCGGGAGTTGCGTCCCGAACCGCTCGTGGGAGCGCAGTAGGCGACGCCGGGCTCGTCCCGCCGTTATCAGGGGACCAGTTATCGGAAGACGCCAGACCTTAAGGCACGTCTTCTCGTAGC
The DNA here is from genome assembly GCA_963709995.1 of uncultured Chloroflexia bacterium. GTDB lineage: Bacteria > Chloroflexota > Chloroflexia > Thermomicrobiales > CFX8 > JAUIIK01. The sequence goes on from CAVPYN010000008.1 coordinate 40,152, forward strand.
TGACTGAGTGGGCCGCCTTCCGTGCGGCTAACCAGGGTGGCACCGCGGAGTCTGCGCCATTTGAACCTCCGTCCCTGCAGGGACGAGAGGTTTTTTTTGTTGCCAATCGATGAACGGGCGTACTGCGAATGAAACGAACAACACGTGATCGCCGCACATGGACGCCAGCAGGCCTGTATCGAGCGCGCTGGCAAACCTCACTTGTGACATGCGTTGAGGCACTTGCTTGAACTGAAACGGAAAGTAGACGTCCATGGTTGAAACAAAAGCCGAACGAGAACGGGTCGAGCTGAGGCTTGACCGTCAAGAGCAACCGTCACGTCGCTACTCGTTGACACTGGACGAGGTGAGGGAACTCAGCAGTCAGGGCAATGTGATCCCTCTCTACCGCGAGCTGATAGCCGATCTCGAAACTCCGGTTAGCGCATATCTGAAGATCGCGGAAGGGCAGTATTCCTTCTTGCTCGAGAGCGTTGAAGGCGGCCAGCTTCTGGCGCGATATTCGTTCCTCGGCGCAGATCCCTACTTGACGGTGCGGCTGGAGGATGGCGTCGCCTACGCGAACCAGTCTGGCTACAAGCAGGCAGTACCGTACGACGACCCTCTTGTCGCGCTCCAGTCCTTTCTTTCGCCCTACCGGCCGGTCAATGTCGCCGGACTGCCGCGCTTTCTCGGCGGGGCTGTCGGCTACCTGTCGTACGAGGCCGTGCGCTATTTCGAGGATTTGCCAACGGCACCAAACGACGCGAACGGCTTTCCCGACGGCGTCTACATGTTCGTGGATTCGATGGTCGTATTCGATCACATCGAACGCCGGATGAAGGTTGTCTCTCACGTTCATGTGGATGACGAGGTTCCGTTGGAGACAGCCTACGTGGAAGCGGTCGAGAGAATCGAACGAATCGCGTCACGCCTCGACGCCAAGCGGCCGCCGACGCCGGTATCGGACAGGCCTGTTTCCGACATCAGCGTGCGGGATCGCGCCGAGTTCAACATGACCCGCGAGTATTACGACAGCATGATCGACCGAGCAAAGGAGTACATCTCCGCCGGAGACATCTTTCAGGTGGTGCCCTCCCAACGGATCGAGCTGGAAACCGCGGCGCACCCGTTCAATGTCTATCGAGCGCTTAGAACCGTTAATCCCTCTCCCTTCATGTTCTACCTGCAGCTTGGCGCGGAGCAGGTAATCGGGGCGTCACCCGAGGCACTGATCCGTTTGGATGAGGGTCTGCTGACGACCCATCCGATTGCAGGCACGCGACGACGTGGGGCGGACGAAGCCGAAGATCAGCGCCTTGAAGCCGACCTGCTCGCCGACGAGAAGGAGCGCGCGGAGCACGTAATGCTCGTGGACCTGGCGCGTAATGACATTGGCCGGGTTGCGAAGCCCGGGACGGTCAGGGTACCCGTCCTGATGCGCACCGAACGTTTCTCGCACGTTGTCCACCTGGTCAGCCACGTAACTGGCCAGCTGCGGGAAGACATGAGCGGCGTTGACGCATTGCGAGCATGCTTCCCTGCTGGAACCGTCAGCGGAGCTCCAAAGATCCGGGCGATGGAGATCATTGCGGAACTGGAGCGGGACCGGCGCGGGCTGTATTCCGGCGTCGCCGGATACTTCGCATATACCGGAAACATGGATCAGGCGCTTGCTTTGCGGACGATGTGCATGCGCAATGGCAGAGTGATCATGCAGGCCGGCGGCGGCATCGTCCACGATTCGCGAGCCGACTACGAGTATCAGGAAACGATCAACAAGATGGCGGCGGCAATGCGCGCGGTCGAGCTTGCGGAAGAAATCGAGCTTGATGAGCGACTCCGCCAGCAGGCTGGAATCAAATCGGAGGACAGGTAGTGATCTTGATCATCGACAATTACGACTCCTTTACCTACAACCTCTACCAGTATCTGTGCGAACTGGGGGCCGAGGTCGTCGTCGCGCGAAATGACGCGGCAACAGTTGAAGATGTGCGGCGGATGGCCCCCGAAGCGATCGTTATCTCGCCGGGTCCAGGCACGCCAGAGTCAGCCGGCATATCGATCGATGTCGTGAAAGAGCTTGGGCCCTCGATACCGATTCTCGGGGTGTGCCTCGGCCACCAGGCGATTGGCGCGGCTTGCGGGGCGGATATTGTGCGTGCAGCCGAGGTGATGCACGGCAAGACGAGCCGGATAACCCACGATTCGAGCGGTGTTTTCGCTGGTCTGCCCAGCCCCTTCACCGCGACGCGCTATCACTCGCTCATCGTCGAAGAATCCAGTTTACCACCGGTGCTCGAAGTCACCGCCCGCTCCGAGGATGGCACAATCATGGGTCTGCGACATCGTGAGTTCGATGTGTACGGGGTGCAGTTCCACCCCGAATCGATCCTGACCGAATACGGCCACCAGCTACTGGCGACGTTCATTGGCAGCCCCGCGCCCGCGGATCTCGTCGTCGGTTACTAGCGAACGGAGACGATAGCAATGTTGCGACGCGCAATTCAGGCCATCGTTGACGGGGAGTCGATGACACGCGACGAGGCCGCGGCTGCAATGCAGATCATCATGAACGGGGAAGCCTCCCAGCCACAGATCGGTTCATTTTTGACCGCGCTGAGAATGCGCGGCGAGAGCGACGAAGAACTGGCCGGTTTCGCCGATGTTATGCGCGGGAAGGCTGTCATCGTACCTGTTGATGTTGGCTCCGTGCCCTTGGTTGATACCTGTGGAACAGGTGGAGACATCAGCAATTCGTTCAACATATCAACGACGGCCGCGTTCGTCGTTGCTGGAGCGGGCGTCAGGGTCGCCAAGCACGGAAATCGCGCCATGACGAGTCGATGTGGTTCTGCGGATGTTCTGGAGGGTCTCGGGGTCCGGATCGAACTCGAACCAGAGCAAGTCGCCGAGTGTATCCACCGGGTCGGAATCGGCTTCATGTATGCGCCGGCGTTCCATCCCGCGATGCGATTCGCCGGACCGGTGCGACGGGAAATCGGTATCCGGACGGTCTTCAACCTTCTCGGCCCGCTGGTAAATCCCGCGGGCGCAACCCATCAGGTCGTCGGCGTTCCGGATAGCGACACCGCGCAACGGGTCGCGCGGGTGATGGGTATGCTCGGCTCCAGACATGCGCTCGTCGTCCACGCGCACGAAGGCTTGGATGAACTCGGGATCGGAGGCAAGAGCACCGTTGCCGAGATGCTGATGCGAGAAAGCGCCTGGGTCACCTCTTACGAAGTCGAACCGGAGCGTTACGGGCTTTCCCGACACGGCCTGGACGCCATCCGCGGCGGAGGGGTGCAGGACAATGTGCGGATAACCGAGGAGGTGCTCTCCGGGAATCCGGGCGCCCGTCGTGAGATCACGCTCCTGAATGCCGGCGCAGCGATCTATGCGGCCGATGCGGCCGTGTCGATCGAGGAAGGGATCAAGCTGGCAGCGCATTCGATCGACAGCGGATCAGCCGCCCAGAAGGTTAGAGAACTTGTCGAGATAACGACTGCGATGACCAGTCGAGAAACGGTCAGGGTCTAGCGCGATGAGATTCACAGAAACAGGCACTTACCTCGATCGCATCCTCGAGAACACCGAAAATGAGCTGCGCGAGCGCATGTCCGCCCAGCCGGAGCCGGTGCTGGTCGACCGAATGGCTGGACAGGAGTCGCCGGTCTCCCTCGCCTCGGCGCTGGAGAGATCGGATTCCATTGCACTCATCGCGGAGTTCAAACGGGCTTCGCCATCAAAGGGAACCATCGCTGCGTCGTCCGATCCTGGCGCCGTCGCAGCGGACTACATCCGAGGAGGATGTGCGGCGATTTCGGTTTTGACGGATGAACGATTCTTTCAGGGTTCGTTGAATGATCTGAGGATTGTTTCGGCGAACGCTGGCACTGGAGCCGGTCGGCGACCGGTCCTCCGCAAGGATTTCATCATCTCCCCCTATCAAATCCTTGAAGCGCGCGCACACGGAGCCGACGCGATTCTGCTTATCGTCGCGGCGCTTTCCGATGACCAGCTGCGCGATCTCTACCTGGTTGCTCGTGAGCATGGGATGGATGCGCTGGTCGAGGTGCACGATGAATCGGAGCTATCACGGGCGCTCGCGATATCTCCAGCGATAATCGGAGTCAACAATCGAGATCTGCGGACGTTCGAAGTCGATCTGGCGACGACGGAATCGATCGCCCAACTCGTTCCGGACGGCGTTTTGATTGTCGGCGAGAGTGGCATTGCCACGCGCGAGGACGTGATACGGCTCGAAGAGGCGGGCGTGGACGCGGTCCTCGTCGGCGAGTCGCTGATGCGCCAGCGGGACAGGGCAAAGGCTGTCGGCGAGTTGCTTGGAGTATGAATGAAGAGCGACGAGTCAAGATCTGCGGGGTTTCGGAACCGGCGACGGCACGATTCGCCGCCTGTCTGGGCGCGAACTACGTCGGAATTGTCTTCTACCGGGGCAGCCATCGCTACGTCACCCCAGCACGGGCGTCCGAGATAGCAAAGGCCGCGCGTGAACATGGTGGCCCAACGAACACGAAAGTCGTCGGTTTGTTTGTGAATGAACCGATCGAACATGTGATGGCGGTTGTTGAGACTGCCGGGCTTGACCTGGTGCAACTCTCCGGCGATGAACCAGCGAGTGATATGCGAGCGTTGCGATCCGCATCAATTCCGTTCCTGGCAACGGTGCGAGCTGGATCGGACTCTACGACAGCGGCCCGGGAACGGTTCGCCGAAATCGTAGAGGAGGAGCCGTATGCGGTCCACCTCGATACCGCTGTGCCGGGAATGTGGGGCGGCAGCGGCGTCGTCGGTGATTGGGAGTTGGCCCGGGATCTAGCCCGGGACTACCGGCTGTTCCTGGCGGGCGGCCTCGACGTGGGAAATGTCCGGGCGGCGGTCGAGCAAGTACGGCCGTTCGTTGTTGACGTGTCGAGCGGAGTTGAGACGGACAAGATCAAAGATCACGAGAAGATACGAGCATTCATCGCCGCGGCTCGCGGCCAGAGAGGTGACCAATCATGAGCGCAACGACCCAGAGCACCGTGCCCGATCGACTCGGGAGATTTCGGCAGTTTTGGCGGAATCTACGCGCCGGAAACGCTGATGCCTGCCATACGCGAGCTCGAAGCGGCGTATTTCGAAGCGCGTGATGATCCAGCATTTCAGGCGGAATTCGACCGTCTTGAATCAGAGTATGTTGGTAGGCCGACACCACTGACCTACTGTGCCAATCTAACGGAGCAGTGGGGTGGACCGAAGATCTACCTCAAGCGAGAAGACCTGGCGCATACCGGCGCGCACAAGATCAACAACGTGATCGGCCAGGGGCTTCTGGCGCAGCGCATGGGCAAAGAGAAGGTCATTGCCGAAACTGGGGCCGGACAGCACGGTGTGGCCACGGCGACCATCTGCGCCCTGCTCGGCCTGGAATGCAAAGTCTTCATGGGCGAGCTTGACATCCGGCGACAGTCGTTGAATGTCTTTCGGATGAAGCTGCTCGGCGCTGAGGTAATCCCGGTCAGCTCCGGATCACGTACCTTGAAAGACGCGATGAACGAGGCCATTCGATACTGGGTCGGCAACGTTGAGTCCACCTACTATCTGATCGGCACTGTTTCCGGCATGCATCCCTATCCGCTGCTGGTGCGAGATTTCCAGTCGATCATCGGGCGTGAGGCGCGGGAGCAGTTTCTCGAGCGCGAGGGCCGGTTGCCGGACGCCGTTATGGCGTGCGTTGGCGGCGGTTCCAATGCGATGGGTATCTTCCACGCTTTTAGCGACGATTCGTCGGTGGCACTGATCGGAGCCGAGGCAGGTGGATTGGGTTTGGAACCTGGCGCGCACGCCGCGAGTCTGACCGCGGGCTCGGTTGGGGTGCTGCATGGCGCTCGCACCTACATCCTTCAAGACCAATACGGTCAGATCGAGGAAGCGCATTCAATCTCGGCGGGGCTGGATTACCCGGGCGTTGGCCCGGAGCTCTCATATCTCAAGGACTCCGGACGGGCGACGTTTGAGGCGGTGAGCGACGAGGAAGCGTTGAACGGGTTCCAGATGTTGACCAGAGCGGAGGGCATCCTTCCAGCTCTTGAGTCGTCCCATGCGGTGTTCCTGGGGAGCAGATATGCCGCTCGGCGCCCGGATGCACATTCGATCATCATCAATCTGTCCGGTCGCGGCGACAAGGACATGCATACGATAGCTGAAGCACTGGGGGTGACGCTGTGACGGTAAAGGTGACTGGTAGGCTGTCCGACACTCGCCTCACCCGTCTGTTCTCGTCGGCACGCGAAGAGCAGCGGATTGTCATGATGCCGTTCATGACCGCCGGCTGGCCGGAGTTGGACGACACCGCTCGTCTGTTTCCTGCTCTGGTTCGAGGAGGCGCGGATTTGATCGAGGTCGGGTTGCCCTTTAGCGATCCAATCGCTGACGGCACCACCGTCCAGAGGGTCAATCAAAAAGCACTCGAGAATGGCGTGAACGTGCCGATGGCTCTCGACGCGATTCGAGATCTCCGCGCCAGTCAGGGCGTCGAGGTTCCTTTAATCGCGATGGGGTATTACAATCCGTTTCTGGCGTACGGCATCGAACAGATTGCCGCCGACGCCCGGGACGCCGGAATCGATGGCTTCATCGTTCCCGATCTGCCGCCTGAAGAAAGCGACGAGCTACTTGCAGCATGTATCGCGAACGGGCTCCATCTCATCTACATGCTCGCTCCAACGAGCACCGATGAGCGATTTCGGGCTGTGCTCGAACGCGCGTCTGGCTTCATCTACCTCGTCTCCCTCGTCGGGATTACCGGGGCGCGCGACAGACTCTGGGAAGGTCTCGGAGATTACGTCGCGCGGGTGCGGAGGCACACCAGTCTACCGCTAGCGCTCGGTTTCGGGATCTCCAGTCCCGCCCAGGTGGCGGAGGCGGAGAGATTGGTGGACGGCGTCATCTTTGCGAGCGGCATGCTCAATCACCTTGAAGCAGTTCCTTCCGATCAACTCCCGGACGAAGCCGAGCGCTACGTTCGCTGGCTCCGGGGGAGCGACAATGAGCAATCGTAAGGAATAGGAAGCACAACGTTGGCAGCCGTATGCCGCGCCATTCGAGGGGCGACCACCGCTAGCTCGAACACGTCGGAAGACATTCTTGAAGCAACTCGTGAGATGATGGAGACGATTTTCGTCCTTAATCGAATGGCGGTTGAAGACGTCATCAGCGCATTCTTCACCACGACGACCGATCTCACGGCGACGTTTCCTGCTGTCGCCGCTCGTGATCTCGGATTAGACAATGTCGCGTTGATGTGCGCGCACGAAATGGATGTGCCGGGCTCGCTGCGATCGTGCGTTCGGGTGATGCTGCATGTCAACACAACCTTGCCGGTTGATGAGTTGAAGCATGTCTACCTCCGGGACGCGACGCAACTGAGGCCGGAGTGGGGTCGAGATCCGGTCTCGCCAGGCAGTTTTCTCGCACAGGAGAACCACTCGCCAGCTTCTTGACGACGGTTCCGAACAAACAGTTGATACCAGGGAATAGGGGAAGTCTTAGATGATCATCATTATGAAACACGGGCACACGCCCGAGCAGCGTGAGGACGTCATCGCCCGGGTCAGGGAAGAAGGACTGGACGTTCATCTTTCTGTCGGCGAGGGCTCGACGATCATCGGCGTGATCGGGGTGCCCATCACCGAAAGCCTGAAGTCGGCGATCGAATCCCGTGAGGCCGTCGAGCAGGTCTTCCGGGTAACGAAGCGTTACAAGCTCGCCAGCCGGGAGTTTCACCCGGAACCGACGATCATCGATCTGGGCGACGGGGTGTTGATCGGCGGTGACGAGGTCGTCATCATGGCCGGCCCATGCTCCGTCGAGTCCGAGGATCAGTTGATGACCGTGGCGGGCGAGGTCAGCCGGGCGGGCGCGAAAGTGCTGCGGGGCGGCGCGTTCAAGCCAAGGACGTCGCCATATGAGTTTCGCGGTCTCTTCGAGGACGGGTTGAGAATCCTTGCGCAGGCCCGCGAGGAATTCGGCCTGAAGATCATCACCGAAGTCATGACCCCATCCGACGTCGAGCTTGTCGGAAAATACACTGATGTTTTCCAGATTGGCGCCAGAAACTGCCAGAACTATGAACTGCTCGAGGAAGTCGGGCGCAGTGGCAAACCAGCGATGCTCAAACGTGGGATGGCAGTCCAGTATGAGGAGTGGTTGCTCCTTGCTGAATACATTCTCAATCAGGGAAATCCCAATGTGATGCTCTGTGAGCGGGGCATCAGAAGCTTCGAAACGCTGACACGGAATGTCTTTGACCTGACGGCGATCCCGGTCGTCAAGGATCTGAGCCACCTGCCGATCATTGCCGATCCCAGCCACGGCACTGGTCACTGGCACCTGATACCGGCGATGTCATGTGCCGCGGTTGCGGCCGGCGCGGATGGTCTCATCATCGAGGTGCATAGCGATCCGGGCCACGCGATGTCCGATGGCGCGCAGTCGCTGAAGCCGGAACGGTTCAACGAACTGGTGCCACAGCTCGGGCAGATTGCCGCCGCTCTCGGTCGGAGTGTCGCCCCGGCTAGCCAGGCGGCAATAGTCCGATAGCATGACCCTCGACTAGTTCGTCACCACTGCTTGGCAATGCGGGAGCCCGGGAGTCTTCAACCCGGGCTCTTTCGTTGAAGTTGACGGCTCGCTACGGGCCATGCTACTCGATTGACGAAACCGCTCCGGCGGAATATCTGGATGCGTTGCACACTCAGAATTGCTTGCCGATTCGAGTCATCGGCCCATTGCGAGAGGAAAGTCAGAACATGCCTGATACCGATGTGCTGTTGCATAACCTGAACTGGCGTCTGGTCGGGCCGTTTCGGGGTGGCAGAGTCGTCGCTGTTGCCGGCGATCCGGTTGATCCGTTGACCGCCTACTTTGGAGCATGCTCCGGCGGTGTGTGGAAAACCCGCGATGGTGGCGCGAGTTGGCGGAACGTTTCCGACGGCTTCTTCAAGACCGCGTCGGTTGGGGCGCTGGCAATAGCGGAAGCGGATCCCAACGTCATCTATGCGGGCATGGGCGAATCATGTATTCGGGGAAATGTCACCCACGGAGATGGCGTCTATCGCTCGAATGATGCCGGCAAGACCTGGAACCACCTGGGCCTTGCCGATACTCTCCACATCGCACGAGTGCGCGTGCATCCAAGCGATCCGGAACTCGTCTATGTGGCGGCATTCGGGCACGCATTTGGACCTCACCCCGCGCGGGGTGTCTACCGGTCCAAGAATGGAGGCGGCGACTGGGAACTGGTGCTGCATCGCAACGAGCGCACCGGCGCGTGCGACCTGACGATAGACCCGACCAACCCTCGCGTGCTCTACGCCGCCCTGTGGGAGGCGCATCGCTCGCCCTGGTCTCTGGTCAGCGGCGGTGAGGGTAGCGGTATCTTCAAGTCCTCTGATGGCGGGGATAACTGGGTGGAGATTACCAACAATCCTGGGCTGCCGGAAGGATTGATGGGCCGGATCGGGATCGCGGTCTCTCCAGCGAAACCGGATCGAGTCTGGGCGCTCATCGAATCGAGAAATGGCGGGCTGTACCGCTCTGACGACGCTGGCGCCACCTGGACACTGGTGAGCAAAAAGGCTGACCTGATGCAGCGTCCCTGGTACTACATGCACATCTTCGCTGATCCGGTCGATCAGGAAACGGTCTATACACTGAACCTTCAGATGTGGCGCTCGACAGATGGAGGCGCGACCCATCAGGCCATCCCAACCCCGCACGGGGACAACCACGATCTCTGGATCGATCCGGCGAACACAAAGCGCATGGTGCAAGGTAATGATGGTGGTGCCTGCCTTACCTTTGACGGCGGCGTTACCTGGTCAACGATCTACAATCAGCCAACGGCGCAGTTCTATCATGTGACCACCGACACGCAGTTCCCATATCGGATATATGGCGCGCAGCAAGACAACACGACGCTCTCAATCCCTAGTTACTCCGACCGTGGCGTTATATCCGCTGACGATACCTATCCGGTCGGCGGGAGTGAGAGCGGGTACATTGCCGTTCGACCGGATGATCCGAGCATCATCTTCGCTGGCGGATATGCGTCGAGGATGACTCGTTACGATCATCGATCTCGCCAGGAGGTGGACATAACAGTCTGGCCGGATGATCCGATCGGGTATGGCGCGGAATCAATGAAGTATCGATTCCAGTGGACGTTCCCGATCGCGATTTCCCCGCACGATCCCGATGTGCTGTATGTGGCGGGGAATCATGTCTTCAAATCACGCACCGGAGGGCAGCGGTTCGAAGTCATCAGTCCCGATCTCACTCGTGGGGATCCGGAGACGCTGCGACCGTCGGGCGGGCCGATAACGCTCGACAACGTCAGCACCGAGTACTACGGGACGGTCTTCGCGTTCGCCGAATCGAAGGTTCAGGCTGGCGTGCTCTGGGCAGGTTCGGACGACGGGCTGGTGCATGTTTCGAAGAACGGTGGAGAAACCTGGGAGGACGCGACGCCGCAGATCATCCCGGACTGGTCGCTCATCAGCATCATCGAAGCATCACCGCATGATGCAGCGACCGCATTTGTTGCCGCGACGCGCTACAAGCTCGACGACTTCACGCCCTACCTTCTTCGCACGACTGATTTCGGGCAGACCTGGGAACTGATCACCGACGGCATCGCGCCCGATGACTTCACGAGAGTAGTCCGTGAAGATCCTGCCCGGCGTGGATTGCTCTATGCCGGCACAGAATCCGGTGTTTTTGTTTCCTGGAATAGCGGAATTAGCTGGCATCGGATGGGTGGGAATCTCCCAACCGTTCCAATTCACGATCTGACCATCCACGACAACGATCTGATCCTCGCAACCCACGGCCGATCATTCTGGATGGTGGATGACATCAGTCCCATTCGCCAGTGGGACCAGGTCGACGCTGACGCGCCGGTGGCGGTGTTCCCGCCTCGCCAGGCGTTGCGTCTCAAACCCACGCGCCGGTGGCCGACGCGCGGGAGCGTTGGCTACAAGGGGTACGTGACGGCCTGGGGCAACCAGGTCAAGGCTGAAATCATCCCCGATGGCCGGGGAGGGGTCGCGCTTGAACTCTTGGAAGCCGGTGAGAACCCACCTATTGGAGCCATGGTGCAGTACAGAATCGATAACCCGGCCGGAAATGAAGTCAAGATCAGTTTCCACGATTCGGATGGCATCCTCATTCGCAGCTTTTCCAGTCTGGATGACGAGGGTCCGAAGGTCGACTCCGCTTCCGGTGTCCACCGATTCGTCTGGGACATGCGCTATCCCGGCGCGACGAAGCTACCCGGAACTGAAGTCGCCTTGTCCGCCTATTGGGGTGGCAGCACGATCGGGCCGGTTGCTGTGCCGGGGACATATTCGGTGCGGGTGGATGTCGATGGTCATCACGATGAGCAGTCGTTTGAGATTGCGAGTGACCCGCGACTGGAGACAACGCAGGACGATTTCCAGGCCCAATTCGATCTCCTGATCGCCATCCGAGACAAGCTTTCCGAGGTGCACGAAGCGGTTGCGAGCAGCCGGGATCTGCGTGAGCAGATACAGTCGTGGAAGAAACGCTTCGTAGAACAGAACACAGGTGACGAAGTCATCGAAGTCGCCGATCAGCTGCTGGCGAAGTTGGAAGCGACTGAAGGCAAGCTGGTCGAGTCTCGCAGCACCGGGGGAGCGGATGTCTTTAACTACCCGCCGATGGTCAACCGGAAGTTTGCCTCGCTCGCGGACACGGTCGCCTTCGGTGATGCCCGTCCTCCCCAGCAGTGTTTCGATGTGTTTGATGATCTTGCGGCATACGCAAATGAGCATCTGGCCGAACTGGAAGGGTTGAGAGAGACTGAGTTGGTAAGCCTCAACCGGAAGATCCGGCAGGCGGATGTTGACCCCATTGGCTGAAACCAGGTTCATCGTTGTAACTTCCCTGGATTGGAGCATGTCATGAGTGCCGAAAACTACGCAGCGAAGCAGGATGCGCTCGACTGGATCGACGCGAACAGCCAGTTGCTTTCCGACTTCGACATGGGGATTTGGAGTTACCATGAGCCGGCCTGGCGGGAGTACAAGTCCGCCGAAGCCTATGTGGATCTGTTGCGAGAGGATGGCTGGGACGTAGAGGTAGGCTCCGGCGAAATGCCGACTGCCTTCGTCGCCTCGTGGGGCAGTGGCGGGCCAGTCGTCGGAGGTTATGCCGAGTACGATGCCGTGCCCGGGAACTCCCAGCAAGCCGTTCCATATGAAGCTCCCCGCGAGGGGCTGCACCGGTGGACGGCCGGCCATACCGACCCTCACTCGATGCTTGGCACGGCCGGACTCTCCGGCTTCCTGGCGGCGAAGGCTTCGATGGAGAAGCATGGAATTCAAGGTACGCTCAAGTTCTTCGGAGAGCCTGCTGAGAAGGTCTGCGGATCCAAGCCTATTCACGCCGCCAAAGGCTACTACGATGGCGTGGACGCATTCATCGCCTACCATCCGCACAGCTCGAACACCTGTGTTTGGGAGACGCATTGTGGCAGCTACTGGAGCGCGGTCTTTGTCTTCGAGTGCACTGAGCCCGAAGCATGGGTCGATCCCAGCCTGATGCCGCCTGGAGCAAGTTCGCATACAACTGCCCGGGTGCCAGGGGCGATCGACGCGCTGATGCTGATGTACACCAACACCAAATACACTAAGGAGGCAATGTTTCCGAAGACTGGCGCCTGGACGCTCAACGAGTTCGTCCTGGCGGGCGGAGACGCCACTTCGGACAACCTTCCCCCACGCTATAGCGCCATTCAATACTCGTGGCGCTCACCGACGCTGGGAATCCAGGAACAGATCTACCGGGTGTTGGCGAACAATGCGAAGAGCGCAGCCGGGGTCACCGGCTGTCAGGCATCCGTGCGTTGGGTAACGAAGACCAGAGTCGGGTTAGCTAACAACGCCCTCGCCGATTTGACCTGGAAGAACCTTCAATTGATTGGCGCGCCGGCAATGCCCGAAGGGGCACGCGAGTTTGGCCGGGAGATTCAACGGAATCTCGGTCTGGAGGCCATGGAGAATCCGTTTGTCGATTCAAACGAGACATTGCTCGATCCGCAAGAGTACGAGGCCGCGATTCGCCGAAGCCTGCCTTCCTGGCAGCTCAACTCAACCTCTGACGACTACGTCGAATACTGTTGGCATGCGCCGACGGTTCGGCTCTTGACGGCTCGTCCGACACTACGGGCGCCAGAGCCAAGTTTTAGCTATCCGGCCTGGGCGCGAAACGCGCTCGGTGGGGTCGCAGCGGCAGTCGATCCAGGAGTGTTTGTCGCCGGAAAGACGATTGCCGGCACGATTCTTGATCTGATTACTCTTCCGGGCGAACTGGATCGTTGTCAGGCGGAGTTCGCGCAGCGCACTGGCGGCGGCATCGGCGGCAGCGATTGGGTCGCCCCGTTGCTCCGTAGAGACTTTCCTCCGCCGGTCGATCTCCGATGGCCTGAATACATCCAGACCGTTCGGGGCGAAGAGTGGTGGATTCCTAAAACGAACGCCGCATTCTACGAAGCGCTATAGCGGTCGCGTGGTGCCGGTACGGATGCCAGTGCTGCAATGTGAGTTCTCAATTCGGAATCGAGGTCCACAGAGATGTGTAAATCGGCTGACAAACCGGTAGTCAGCATCGCTGGCAGTCTGGTCCTGCTCGGACCGATGAACCCTGAGCAGGTCCCGACCTATCATCGCTGGTTGAACGACTTCGACACCTTGAGAACACAGGGCGAGCCAGCGCCACTTCCGGACACAATCGATGCCGTGCGAGGTTGGTACGAGAACTATGTCCGCTCCAGCTCTAACGTCGCCTGGTTCACGATCTACGAAAAGGAATCCCGGACACCAATCGGCTGGACGGAGTTGAAGGACATCGACCATCATCACGGCACCGCGGAATTCGCGATCATGATCGGCGAACCCGAAATGCGCGGTCGAGGGATCGGAAGCGAAGTTACGAAGCTCATGGTGACATACGGTTTCGAGCACCTGGGGCTTCACAACATTCACCTGTACTACATGGAATTCAATCCCGCGGCCGGCCGGGCATACGAGAAAGCGGGTTTTCGGGAATATGGCCGGCGAACAGGCGCCCACTGGTCGGGCGGCCGTCGGTGGGATGTTGTCTACATGGAGTGTGTCGCTCCGGAATAGCGGCAAATATACGGGCGCGGGCTAACCGGCGAGAATATGTCGCTCAAGGTCGGTGACGTGGCCGAGACCGAAATACTCGCGGGCTTCGGCGACAACCGACAACGAGCCGGTAACAACGATGATGTCGCCAGATTTCGCGGCGCCAATTGCTGCGTCAAGCGCAGCGGAGACTGTCTGATGGGAATCGGCGACCAGACCGGCTTCTCTCGCCGCGAGTGCGATGTCCTCCGGCTGGCGCGCCCGCGGGCTGTTGGAGCGCGTGGCGACGATCTCCGGGGACAGGGGTGCGAGCTCGCACAGCATTCCCCCCAGATCCTTGTCCTTGTAACTGCCAAAAACAATGGAGATGTTCAATGGTTCGAACTCCGCGTCCAGCGCCGCGACCAGGACGTTGATCGCTGCCACGTTGTGTGCGCCGTCGGCGATTACTATTGGCCTGGCGTTGAGTTGCTCGAATCGACCGGGCCAAGTCGCCGCCTCCAGGCCGCGACGAATCGCCGCCGATCTGACGAAGAGGTCGGAGTCGAACGTCCAGAGCGCCGCCATCGCCAGTCCAGCGTTCTGTGCCTGGTGGGGGCCACGAAGTCCAAGCCGCACGTTGCCGAATTCGCCCCAGGGACCGGTGATCGTCGATCGCCCATTGCTCCAGACAGCATTCCAGTTGCGACCCTCTGCCGCGAGCGGAGCTTCCTGTGCTTCTGCGGCCCCGACAATCACTGAGAGCGCATCTGGCTCCTGGACTCCCGAAACGACCGGAATCATATGCTTGATGATGCCAGCCTTCTCTGATGCAATGGCGGCGATCGTCCTCCCGAGAATCGCTTCGTGATCGAACGAGATTGGTGTGATGACCGAGACGGTTGGAGTAACGATGTTTGTGGCGTCGAGCCGCCCGCCGAGCCCAACCTCCACTATCGCCATCTCAATCCCATTTTCGGAGAATGCAAGCAGTGACTGCGCTGTGCTGATTTCAAACGCCGTCAGCCGTCCCAACTCCGGCCGGGCTTGTTCGATCTCGCTCGTTGCGGCCGCAACGATCTCCATCGTTCGAGCGAACGTAAGTTCCGAGATAGGATTGCCATCCAGATGGATGCGTTCCCTCACCGAGTGGAGATGCGGTGTCACAAACATCCCCGTCGTGAAGCCGAGCGCGCGCGCAATCGAATCGATGAACGCACACGTCGAGCCTTTGCCTTTGGTGCCCGCGACATGGATGATCGGATAGGCTCGATCGGGACCGCCGAGTTGGTCGAGCAGCAGCCGTGTTCTTTGAAGCCCGTTCGCGGCGGCGTCGTCTCCGGCAAATGGGTTGCTAATGAACCCACGATCATAGTCGGATCGATCGCGAAAGTAGATGAGCGCGTCCTGGTAATTCACCGGTATTTCCGTTCGGAGGCAGCTGGAACGACAGGGGGAGAACGATGAGCATGAGTAAGGAACAGCAGCAGATTCACGATCGCGTGGCCCGGTTTATTGCCGAAACGCGCTTTCCATTCCCGGACCAGACCGACTGGCCGGCAGGCTACCATACGATCGTCAATGCGGGAAATCCGCAGGCGGCGGCTCAATTCGGAACCCACCGGTATTACCCTGACATTCTTGTGGTCAATGAGAGCGGTGCTGCCCGCGAGGTCGGAGAAGTGGAAATGACGATCCGCCCAGAAATTGTCCCGCGCATCACAATGGCATCCCGCACGGCCCCACCAATCGCTGACACCGGCGTGCGCCACTTCTTTCTCTACGTGCCGGTTGAAGAGCGCGATCGAGCACTTCAGTTCGTCAAGGACTACCGGATATCCTACGCCGGCTTGCGCACCTTCGAAATAGCGGAGGACGGGACGATCCGGATCGACCCTGTCGATACGCCCGGACATGAAAAGGACCATCGCTAGCTACGACTTCATGGGAGTAGGCTGGCCGCCGCACGGTCGACGTACCAGTAAAGGTTGCCATGCGATGGGCGGACAAGTGAAGCAGGCGGCGCATCGCAGCCGCCGCGAAGCGTGTCGGCCAGCGCCGGGGCTTTGGCTTCACCAGTGGCGAGAAACAGGACATTCTGCGCGGCGTTCAGGACTGGTTGGGTCAGTGTGATGCGTATCGTATCGAACTGTGGAACCGGGTTTTCGACGACGCTCCGGGTAGATTCGATGAGCGCCGGCGTCTCCGGGAACAGGGATGCGGTATGGCCATCTTCACCCAGGCCAAGCAGAATTAGATCGAATGATGGCCAGCCCTCTACTTGCTCGAGAACATGTCGCTCAACCTCGGCCTCGTACTCAGCGGCGGCAACTGTAGGATCGAGTTCCCCGCGCATCCGATGGACCTGGTTCTTGCGAATATCGATGTGTTGGATCAGCGTCTCCTCCACCATACTGTAGTTGCAATCGACATGCCCCGGAGGCACGGGGCGCTCATCACCAAACCAGATGTGCACCCTGGACCAGTCGATGCTCTGATCTCTGGCGAGTAGTTCGTAAAGGGCCTTCGGCGTCGAGCCGCCAGCCAGGGCAAGATGGACTGGACGATCAATAGACCGTCGTGGTGGAAGGAGTGACGCAACGAAGCGCTGTGCCGCCTGGCTCACTTCTTCCGCGTCGTCGAAGACGCAGACATTCCTATGCGAGTTCTCATTCAAGAGATGTTCCTCTCCGCGATGTGTTGAATTTGCGCGCCTACTGCCAACGACTTCTCGAAAACGGAATCGCGGCTATGCCGGAGCAGTTCCGCCGCGATGAGCTCATTGCGTGGTGGCGCCTGATGGTGGACAACCCTCTCCTGGCGCGGCATGCCGGTACAGTCGATTCGATGGATACTGCGGCCGCGGTCGTCGTTGATGATCGAAATCTTGACTGTCTCTGAGCCGGATCTTGCCAGGAGACGAACCGAGCGCAGGCCTGCGCCCGAGAGCCGCGACTGGTGGAGATTCGCGTTGAGCTGACGGTTTCCATCCGGACTCCTGGCTCTCAGGCTCAGCGCCGATGGCGTCGTCAGTACATCCTGAGGTTCTAGTCCGAGGCGTGAGATGACCCAGCTTACAAGGAGGATCGCGCCGGACGCTTGCGAAGCGTCATAACTGAGGTCAATTTCCCGAATCTCGGGGGCGAATCGTCTCGTATTCGACGCGTCGAACGACTGGGCGATGATCTCCCGCCAGGTCGACAGGCGCGTCCAGACGAGATCGCTTCCGACGACGGACGATCCCTCGGATTCGAGAAGTCGCGCGTAGCGCTGGAGAGCTTTCAGGGGATCGCTAAAACGCTCGCTGTCCACTACCAGTCGATCGGCCAGTACGGCAATATCGTGAAATGCTGAAGATTCGAACTCAGCCACGCCGTTCCAAATGACGAAGGTGGGGAGTTGGCCAAGCCGGTGAACGGCAATCATGTTCGGGATGGCTTCAATGCGGTTATGCGGCAGTTCAATCTCGATCACGTCATAGCAAGACCGGGGCCGGTGGCGATCACCGATCGTGCAGTGAGCCCAGACGTGTGCGACAGGTGTCGACCGCTCTTCGTCGAGAACGAACAAGATGGCCCGTGACGGGACAACTGAAGCCAGTTGATGGAGCGCTTCGCGCGCGCGCTGGTACTCGTCACCCGGGCCGACAATGAGAACCAACGTCGAGGTTGCCGCCCGCAGAGGAGGCGATCCCGTTTCTTCCGCGACGTAACTGGAGAGCCGTTGCCATTCCTGAGTGAGAGTGCTTCGGATCGCCGAAATCGGGATTCCTTCGGCATGGGCATCCTGGATGGCGGTCATGGGCGGCGCCATACCTGATCGCATGCGCCTATCAATTCGCCTGCTTCGCGAGGCCCCCAGGTGCCTGAAACATAGGTTGGAAGTGACGTCAGGTCCATGTGTCTCCAACCATCGACGATCATATCGACGATCCTCCAGGCTGCCTCGACCTCATCACGGCGGATGAACAGCGTGCGGTCGCCCAGCATCGCGTCGAGAAGCAAACGCTCATATGCCTCGGGCAACTGGATGTTGAACGCTGTCCCGTATTGAAAGACCATGTTCACTGGTCGGAGGTCGAAAGTCGGGCCGGGCACTTTCACCTTGAAATTCAGGTTGATGCCCTCTTCAGGTTGGATCTCGAGCACGAGCTCGTTTGCCGTGTTGTGGGAGACGGCTTCGGTTTCAAAGAGACGTTGTGGTGCCGGGCGGAATCTGATCGCAATTTCGGTCACCCGCCTCGCCATGCGTTTGCCAGTTCGCAGGTAGAAGGGCACTCCTGCCCATCGCCAGTTGTCGACGAAAAGTTGCAGCGCAACATACGTCTCGGTCATCGACTTGCCGTCGACTCCCGGTTCCAAACGGTAGCCCGGGACAGACTCCCCGTTTACGAACCCTTCTTCGTACTGGGCTCTCACGGTCATATCCCGGACGGCATCCGGTTGGAACGGCCGGACTGCGTTGAGCACCTTCACCTTTTCGTCGCGGACGGCGTCGGCGGCGAGCGAAACCGGAGCCTCCATCGCGGTGAGTGAGAAGAGTTGCATCAAGTGGTTCTGCACCATGTCCCGAATCGCCCCGGCGCGCTCGTAGTAGCTTGCTCGCGATTCGATGCCGATGGATTCAGCCACGGTGATTTGCACGTGATCGACGAACTGTCGATTCCAGAGCGGTTCGTAGATGCCGTTGCCGAATCGGAACGCCAGGATGTTACGAACGGTCTCTTTTCCCAGGTAGTGATCGATCCGATAGACATCATCCTCGTCGAAAACGCCGTTGATCGCCAGGTTGAGCTCGTGAGCGCTCTCGTAATCGTTGCCGAACGGTTTCTCGATGATGATCCGGCGCCAGGATCGATCGTCTGCGCTGCCATTCAAATGGTGGGCATCGAGCGCCGAGATGATATTCCGATAGAAACCGGGCGGTGTTGCCAGGTAGTACAGGCAGTTGCCCATAGTCCCCCGGTCCGCGTCTATCTGATTCAAACGCCGCGCCAGGCGCTGGTAGTCTTCGGAGACAGTGAAGTCGCCCTGCACATACCGGATCCCCTCGCGGAAGGAGACCCAGATATGCTCGTCGAGAGCGTTGCGTGAGAATTCGATGATGCCCTGTTTTACGTGCTCGCGAAACGAGTCATCATCGAAGTCGCGATGGGCAAAACCAAGGATGCTAAATCCTGCCGGCAGCAAGCGTTCACAGGAGAGATCGTATAACGCCGGGATAAGCTTGCGGTAGGTCAGGTCGCCGGAAGCGCCGAAGATCACAATCGTTGCCGGAGAAGGAGTGCGCTCCAGTTGAAGCCCCTCGCGAAAGGGGTTGGCAACCGGCGGTTCGCGCATCGTTACGACTGGCGGCATGAATCTCCCTGACTAGGTATCGATCGCCTTGCGGACGGCGTGACCACCGAACTGGTTGCGAAGAGCTGCGAGCACTCTGTGGCTAAACGCGTTGTCATCGCGAGAGTAGAACCGTGAAGCAAGCGCCATGTAGATGGTCGGGGCTGGAACGTCGAGAGCGATTGCTTCCTCAACTGTCCAGCGCCCCTCACCGGAGTCGCTGACAAATCCACGTAGTTCGTCGAGGTGTGGATCTTCTTCGAAGGCCGCCGCGGCCAGTTCGAGCAGCCACGACCGCACCACGGAGCCATTGTTCCAGAGGTTGGCAATGGCGTGGAGATCAAGATCGAATCGGGACTTCTCCAGGATTTCGAAGCCCTCCGCGTACGCCTGCATCATTCCGTATTCGATGCCGTTGTGAACCATCTTGACGTAGTGCCCGGAGCCAGTCGGTCCGACATGTAAGTATCCGCCTTCGGAGGCGAGAGAAATCAGCGCCGGCTCGATCACGGCGATTGCATCATCCGCACCTCCGACCATCAGGTTGAACCCCAGTTCAAGCCCCCAGATCCCGCCGCTGGTGCCGGCATCGACGAAGTGGATTCCCTGTTCTTCTAGCTGATTAGCCCGTTCGAGAGTGTCGAGAAAGCGCGAGTTGCCGCCATCAATAACGATGTCGCCGCGGTCGAGCAGGGGCACAAGCTCGCTAAGTTGTTCGTCGACCGGTGCTCCCGCCGGAACCATCAACCAGATCGCTCTCGGTGTGTCGAGGTTCGAGACGATCTCTGCAAACGTATAAGCGGGGATAGCACCTTCATTCGCGAGCTCGTCTATCGGCTCCCGGCTACGATTATGGACGACGACCTCATGACCGTCTCGAATCAGCCGCCGCGCCATGTTCGCGCCCATACGCCCCAGGCCCACAATTGCCAACTTCAATCTTGCACCGCCTCCTGGTGATTCAACGAGACCCTCTTCCGCGGAAACCTAGGTTGTGGCGACTTTGCTTGTCGCCGCCTCATACATCGCGTGGATTCCGGCTGTGATGCCACCAGCGATCGACGCACGGAACACGCGCAGACTTTTTTGCTCAAGGGCCAGAAAGTCGCCATCCGCCTGCGCCTTGAATAGATCTCCGAAGCCAAATCCGCGCCCCGGAATCCCAACGTCTTCCGCAGGCTCTTGGACGATCTGAAGGTAGATGCCAGTTTCCGGGCCGCCTTTATGGAGTTGCCCGGTCGAATGCAAGAATCGTGGCCCGATGCCGACCGTTGTCGCCAGGCCCGTAGTTGTACCGAGCGCTTCGCCCAGATCGCGAACCGAGGCTACGACGTCGTGCTCAGGATCGACGAATGCCTGAATTGCAATGTAGTCCCCTGGATTCGCCGAGCTGATCACAGCGCGAACGCATTTGTCCGGACTCTGCGTCGTGATCGGGGCGACTGAACCCGCCTGAAGCACTCTGTTGGTCTGATCCTTCGCCTCTTGAACATTGGGTTGGTCGAACGGATTGATTCCCAACTGCTTTCCGAGTATCGCAGTTGCGATCTCCCAGATGAGAAAAAGCTGGCCGAGATCAGGGTCGACGCGGATCATCGGATGGCCGGCGTCCGCAAGGGCGCTGGCGAGCGTTCGAACGTCGCTGTCACCGTCATCGATCAATGCGAATATCCGGTCGCTTTCGTAGCCTGCAACGGGACGCGGCGCCTCCCGAACCACAGGAATCACGCCTGTACCTTGTTTGCAGGTGCTCTCAGCTACCAACTGCTCGAGCCAGTCGCCAAAAGCCATCCATTTGTCGGATGAGAGCAGCGTCAACTTGTTTCGGCCCGCGCGCAATGCTGCCGCAATCGCGGCGCCAATAACGACCCCGGGATGGGTTTCATCGTGGACAGGCAGGACGCCCGCCGCGCTCTCAAGCAGCGCCTGAACATCGATCCCAGCCGCGGCCGCGGGAACGAGGCCGAAGTACGAGAGAGCAGAGAATCTGCCGCCGATGTCCGGCCGATTAGTGTAGACCTTCCATACGCCGATCGATCTGGCGCGCGCTTCGAGCTGGGTTCCCGGGTCGGTGATGACGATGAAGTCATCGGGATTGCCGTCCTTTATCCCCAGGAAGTAGTCAAACAGCGTGGCTGTTTCGATCGTGGAGCCGGACTTGCTGGAGACGACGAAGAGCGTGCGTTCAGTAGCCATCCTCTCTGTCGCGCGCAGGATGGCGTCCGGATGGGTGGAATCCAGTACGGACAGCGTCGGGAATCCCGGTTGCGCGGGTAGGATTGACGCCATTACCTCCGGCGCGAGCGACGAGCCGCCCATGCCGAGGAGCATGATTCGATCGTAGCCACGCCGCTCGACTGCCCGGGCAAGGCTCGTGAACCCCCCAATGCGAGCATAGTCAAGCATTTCTGGAACGGATTGAAGCCAGCCAAGCAACCCGCTGATTTCGCGCGCCGTTTCGGCGTCATCCGACCAGAACGAACCGTCCAGTCGCTGGAGCGCCGAAACGGCTTCAGCTTTTCCCAGGTCGTCCAGAGCAGTCCTGGTCGGTTTCGCGATTTCGCCCAGGGAACGATCACGCTCGGCCTGAACTTCCCGGGCGACGCGCTCCACTTCTGTTTCAAGCGATGCGACGAGGGAGTGGTAGGAGTCGGCGAACTTCTCGACTCCTTCTGTAACCAGTATGTCGATCACGTCGTCGTAACTGATCCCGATGGACTCCATCGTGCGTATCACATCGCTGGCGAGTCCGACGTGCTTTTCGATCGTCAGGGCGACCGTTCCGTGGTCCCTAAACGCTCCGATCGATGCTGGCGCGAGGGTTTGAACAGTGTTCGGGCCGATCAGCTCGTCAACGTAAAGGGTGTCGGGATAATCCGGGTTCTTGGTGCTTGTGCTAGCCCAGAGCGGGCGCTGAATGCGAACACCGTATCCCGCGAGGTCGGCGAAGCGGTCGGAGTTGAACACCTTCTTGAACTCCTGATAGGCAAGCCGCGCGTTGGCAACCGCGACCTGTCCCTGCAACGCGCGGGCGGCTGCCGCGCTATCTGATTTGGGGTCTGCGTCAATAATCGCCTGTAGGCGGGTGTCGACCTCGGAATCCACCCGACTGACGAAGAACGAGGCAACGGACAGGACGCCGGACACGGGTCGGCTCTCCGACACACGACGTTCCATCGCACGCAGGTACGCCTCCATGACTTCTCGATATGCGTCGAGAGAGAAGAGGAGGGTGACGTTGATGTTGACGCCTTCATACAGCATCTGTTCGATTGCCGGAACGCCCTCATGAGTGCCCGGAATCTTGATCATCAGGTTGGGGCGGGCGACACGTTCGTTCAACCTGCGCGCCTCGGAGATCGTAGCTTCGGTGTCGTGGGCAAGCAGAGGTGAGACTTCAAGCGAGACGAGACCGTCCTGCCCGTTTGTCGCGTCGTAGACAGGACGCAGGATGTCACATGCTTCCTGAATGTCGGTGATCATCAGGGATTCGAGTATCTCCCCAACCGACCGACCAGCCTTGACCAGTTCCGTGATCTGCTCTTTGTAGTCATCAGACCCGGAAATTGCGGCGTCAAAGATGGAGGGATTTGAGGTGATCCCGACAATGCCGTCACGGTCGATCAACGACTGGAGTTCGCCGGAACGGATCAACTTGCGGCTGAGATTATCGTTCCAGACGCTCTGACCGAAATGTGACAGCCGTTGAAGCGGGTTTTCAGTTGCCATGATTCCTCCCTGAGGTAGCTCGGCATACGGTGGTTGGGCGAGCCTGAGATCGAGAGTCGATGCGTGGTTGCGCTCGTCGAACCTAATCAGCTCAAGCCTATCTAACTCTTTGATGTTATGGCTTCGACCGCATCCGGATTTTCCAACGCGGAAACGTCACCAATACTTCCAAGTCCCAGATACTTCGCTCGAATCACCCGGCGCATGATCTTGGCGTTGCGCGTCCGGGGAAGGTCATCGACGAATATGATCGCCTCTGGCCTGAGGGGCCGGCCCAGGTGGGATGAAACAGTGTCTAGAATCTCGGTGGCGAGTTGTTCTGATCCCGCGAACCCTGGATTGAGTATCACGAAGACTGTCGCTGCTTCGCCTTTGATCTCATGCGGAACACCAATCGCGGCAGCTTCAAGCACGGCGGGGTGGGATACGGCGGCGGACTCGATTTCAGCCGGTCCAACGCGTTTTCCGGCAATGTTCATCGTGTCGTCGGAACGCCCCAGGATGTACCAGAAACCGTCATCATCGACATACGCCCAGTCACCGTGCACCCACATGCCGGGGATTTGCGACCAATAGGTTTCCAGATAGCGCTCCGGGTCATCGAGAAATCCGTTGGTCATCCCGACCCAGGGGGCACGGATGACCAACTCGCCGACCTCGCCGCGAACACTGTTCCCGTGCGGGTCGACGACATCGGCTGCCATGCCAATGACCGGACCGCTGAAGGATGCTGGCTTCTGCGGGCGGTTGACGTCGGCAACGACGATTCCACCGCTGATCTCGGTCCCACCGGAGTAGTTGATGATTGGACAGCGTTTGCGCCCGACAACTTCGTGCGCCCATCTCCACGGGCCGGGGTTCCAGGGCTCGCCGGTCGAACCGATCGCTCTAAGGGACGGCATCGCGTGACGGTCTACCCAGTCTTCGCCGTGGGACATCAACGCTCGAATGGCGGTTGGCGAAACGCCAAGGACACTGATTTCGTGACGCTCCACCAGCGACCAGAGGCGATCCGGTTGCGGGTAGTCGGGAGTGCCCTCGAATAGCACGACAGACGCGCCAGCGATCAGGCCGCCGATGATCGCCCAGGGCCCCATCATCCACCCGATATCGGTAAGCCAGCAGAGGACGTCACCCTCCTGGACGTCGAAGGCAAAGGCGAGGTCTTGCGCCGCCTTGATCGGAAACCCGGAGTGGACATGCACCGCGCCTTTCGGGCGGCCGGTCGTGCCCGAGGTATAGATGATCATGTACGGATCGTCCGCCGCAGTGTCGACGACGGCATGGGAAACTGATCCTTTATCCATCAGGTCGCTCCACCAGATGTCGCGATCTGAGTCCCAGGGCACGTCTGTCTCGGTGTGGCGTACAACGACGATCGTCTCCACGGCGTCGGAGAAATCAGCGGCTCTGTCGGCAACTTGCTTCAATGGGATGGTCTTCCCCCGGCGCCTGAATCCATCGACGGTGAGGATGTGCGACACGCCCGCGTCTTGGATGCGTTGCCCGGCTGCTTCCGCGCCAAAACCGGAGAAGATTGGAACGACGACCGCGCCCAACCTGGCGCAGGCGAGAAGACTCACTGCGGTTTCGATCAGCATCGGCATGAACAGCCCGACTCGCGTGCCGGATTCGACTCCGGCTGCCGCCAGGCCAGCGGCCGCCCTATTCACATCCAGGTAGAGATCCCTGAACGTGAGCCTCTTGACGTTGCCATCGTCGCCCTCCCAGGAGAGCGCCAGCCCGTCGCCGTGCGCCTCAACGTGGCGATCCAGCGCGGAGGTGACGTAATTCATCCTTCCGCTAACGAACCAGCGCGGCCAGGCGACGCCATCCGTCGAGTCAAGAACGCGTTCGAATGGCTTGTTCCAGACGATGCCGAGCTCGTCGCAGACTGCCCTCCAGTACCACTCCGGATCGTTCGTTGACATTTCTGCGAGGGCATCGAGGTTGTCGATCCCGTGAGCATGGGCGAAACGCATCGCCCGGCTCGATTCTATGTCAGATCTTCGAGGGCGCCAGACGACTGGCTGGGATGTGAGATCCGCGGGGATATCCGCCACTTGAGGACTCCAATGCTTGCGGCTATATCCGGTGTATGCTCAACATGCTGTCACGTGAACAGGGCTCAAACGCTAGCATGATAGGCATAGATTCAGGAAGGAGACTGGATGTCCGTCGGTGGAAGTGCGGTTGAGACGTACACATGTCAGAATTGCGGCGCGACGACGTCGTTCGACCCTGGAACCGCGACCCTGCGATGCCCGTTCTGCGGCACACAATTGGCGGTTCGAGCCGAAGCCGCGGCTGCATCCATCACCGTTGACCAGTACGTTCTTCCGTTCAAGATACTGAAAGAGGACTCGCAGTCGCTAATTCGGGAGTGGCTGGGCGAGTCGATCTGGGCACCGTGCGACCTGAAAAGCCGGTCAGCGCTCGATCGAGGCCAGGGAAGCTATGTACCGTTCTGGAGATTCGACGCCGACACCCATTCGACCTGGGAGGGCGAGGTCTCCCGTACCCACACGCGGCAGGTTCCTCGCACTCGAACGGATGCGGATGGTAGAACGGAACGCTACATGGCGACCGAAACCTACCAGACCTGGCATCCACGCAATGGAGAGCATCGCGGCTCGTTCAGAACCTGGGTTCCCGGCTCAACCGGCCTGGCCCATGAGGAAGCCGCCCAACTCATGCCATTCCCCGAAGAGGCGATGATGACCTATTCGCCTGACCTTCTGGTTGGGTTCTCCGCCGAAGAGCCTGGTGTCGATGAAGAGGGAGCCTGGATCGCTGGCGAGCGGCAGATACGCGATATGGCCCGCGATGCCTGCTCGCGAGAAGTCGAGCGATTGACCCGTGTCGATACCGATATCTCGAACAGGCGTTCCGCGGTCTGTCATCTGCCAATATGGATCTACGGGTACCGCTACAAGCACGAGGACTTCCGCGTGCTTGTGAATGGCTACACCGGCGAAGTCGTCGGCGAACGTCCGGTCAGCCGGGGGCGAATCGCCATGGCCGCCGGCGCCGGGATTGCGATCGTGATCGTCATCGTGGTCATCATCCTGCTGACGAATTAGCGGCGCCGGGACTTCGCCCAAACCATCATTGCCATCAAGGGTCTACGTCGAGCACTGTTTCGATCGCACATCTTCCATGCCTGTAAGAAGCTTCTCGATGTCTTCCTCATTGTTGTAGAAGCCGACCGAGATTCGAGCAGCGTCAGGATTGTTGATGTATTTATTGACATAACGGATGGTTACGTTGTGGTGCTCGGCGAGCAACTCGGTGAGTTCCGGTGGCTCGAACCCGTCGTATGTGAACGCGATCAGTCCAGCGCGCGCGTCGCGTGGCGTCACCATCGAAACGCCATCCATTTCGGCAAGCGCGTCGTAGGCGCCGCAACTCAGGCGTTGGATGCGTTCGAACGCGAAGTCGAGCCCTACTTCGTTCTTGATCCAGTTCGTGGCGGCGATCTGGCCCGCCAGGAGGACCATCGACCAGCCGCCGGTATCGAAGCGGCTTGCGTTCATTGCCGGTTGGAATGTCTTGCCTTGATAGTCCAGCGAGGTCCATTCGAGCATTCCGCCAAAATTCTGGTTGAGCTCGCCCTGGCACTCTGGCCGAACGTAGAGCGCCCCCGTTCCATCCGGGCCACAGAGCCACTTCTGTCCCGGACAGGCGAAGAAATCGACGTCAAGATCGTGAACGTCGATGTCGAACGCTCCGTACGACTGCGCGGCGTCCACCGTCACCAGGACATCGTGCGCATGGGCCATTTGCGCGATTTCCTTTACCGGCAAGCGTGCGCCGGTTGTGTAGGAAACGTGCGAGAGCGCGATCATCCTGGTGCGGGGGGTGATCAGCCGCTCGAACGCCGAGACCGTGTCTTCAATCGATCCGCCGCCAAGTTCGACGTTTGCGACTTTGACCCTGACGCCGAATCGTTGCCGGGCCAGGAATGACGGAATCAACCCTCCTGGATGTTCGATGTTCGTTGTGATCAACTCTTCCCCTCGTTGCCAGGGGTATCCCATCAACGCAACGTACATGCCGTCGGTTGTGCGGTTGGTGATGGCGATGTTTTCGGCTTTCGTGTGCAACACACCGGCAACGGCTTCCCGCGCCTCGCCCCAGAGATCGAACAATCGGTAGAAGTGTTCGGAATTGATCCGTGCGGCGGTTAAGTCGTTTCCAAGTTCGGCTACCATCGCGTCGTAGGCGATTCTGGGGAGCGGGCCACAGGTGCCGGTGTTTAGAAACGTCGTGTCTGTTACACCCGGCATCATGTTTCGTATTTGATCGATCGTGAGACTCAAGAAGATACCTTTCTCTCTTTCGACGGGCCGATCCGGTCAGCCCGTCGTCACTCGCGAGCGAAGGGTAGCGCATTTTGTTGGAGGTGGCATGGCGTTGTCTCGATAGAATACACACCGTTGATCGGCTATCTGGAGAGACGATGCGCGAGACGCTTGTACAGGTACGACATCTATCCAGAGTATTCAATCCGCCTCGACGCATGTTCCAGCGTCAGGTTGGCGTGCATACCGTGGCGCTCGACGATGTGAGTCTCGAAGCTTCGTCCGGGGACTGCCTGGCTCTGATTGGCCCGAATGGCGCCGGGAAGTCAACTTTGCTCCGGGTTCTCGCGACTCTCATTTCCCCCTCGTCCGGAAGCGCAACCATTTGTGGCCACGACGTTGTAGACGAGGCCGGACTGGTGCGTGTGAAGATAGGATTTGCCGGCGGCTCGGACCGATCGTTCTTCTGGCCGCTGAGCGGGCTGGAAAACCTGGTGTTCTTTGGGAAACTGGCGGGGCTCAGCAATGCCGATGCCCAGGCCGGGGCACTACTTCAACTCGAACGCGTCGGATTGTCAGCCGCGGCCAACAATCGCGTTGCAGGTTACTCGGCAGGGATGCGCCAGCGGCTCGGGCTCGCGCGCGCGCTCTTGCATCAGCCGCCGGTCATTCTTCTGGACGAACCAACAGCAAACCTGGACGCCGAATACCGGGACGTTACTATCGACCTCATCCTTGAGGCGATCGATTCCGGCAAGGTTGTACTGGTCGCGACGCACGATCCGGGACTGGTCGCCGCGACCGCTACCCGGGTCGAGCGTGTCGTGGCCGGAAGGATCGCGGAGAGCGTGGCGGCGCGGTCCCCCGTTCTCTACCGGCTTCAGCTTGCCGTGCCGGTGGGAGGCGATCTTACACATCAAGAGGTTGTGGAAGTAGAAGATCTCGGTGACGGGCATGCCCTTTCGTCGAAATTGTCGGCGTTGATCGCCGAAGGCAACGATGTCGCGATGGTTGAACGGGTAGGGGGTCAGGTGGAGCGCGAGTGAGTGGGCTGCGCTTGCAACTGGCGTTCTTGCAGCGAGATTGGCGCTATGAAACCTCCTATCGAGGGATGTTCGCGCTGCAATTGCTCGGCATCGTTGGAACGTTGATCATCTTCTACGCAATTGGGATTCTTGTGGGTGGTGACGCGGAATCGCTTCAGGAATACGGCGGAGCGTACTTTCCCTTTGCCCTGGTTGGTCTCGTCGTTTCCGACTATTTCAACACCAGCCTCCGGTCCTTTTCGAATAGGCTCCGGCTGGCGCAAACGACTGGCACATTGGAAGCGATGTTTACAACCGCAACCGCGCCACGCCACGTCCTCCTCCTATCGGGCACGTGGGACTACCTGGTGGCAACGGTGAGGCTTGTCATCGGCGTCGTCATCAGCGTGCTGTTCCTGGACGTAACGTTTGATGTGGATGTGCCGGCCGCGATCACGATCGGTGTGCTGAGTCTGCTCACGTTCACGGCGCTCGGTCTGTTCGCAACGGCCCTGATTCTGGTGATTAAACGTGGCGACGCGGTGGCCGCGATGGGTAACATGGTCGCAACAGTTTTCTCGGGCGCATTGTTTCCGATAGCGCTCCTGCCACTCTGGCTCCGATGGATTGCTTATGTGCTTCCTTTGCACTATGCGCTGGACGGATTGAGGAGGTCCCTACTTGTAGGAGAAGGATTGTCGGATCTAATGCCAAACGTAGTCGTGCTGGCCGTTTCAACGATCGTTCTCGTTCCATTGTCCTTTTTCGCGCTTGACGCTGCCGCGGACTATGTTCGACGAGACGGCAGCATTGGAATGCACTAGCATCATCGACCGTCGAATGGTTAGAAATGCTGCTGAAGTAGAAACGACTAGGAGAGTCTGGCGAAGGCTGTCGCCAGGCTTCTAATTCCAGGAGGTACGGATGAGGGTTTTCAAGACGTCAGGGATGACTATCCTGATCGTGTTTGTAATGTTAGCCGGAGTACTCGCGGCGTGTGGCGGTACTGGTGACGATGATGATCCAACGCCGACGAGTGCCGTGGACGTTGGCTCGGAGTCCGGGGCCACCGCCACGGAGGTCGAGAGCGCCCCGACGGAGTCCGGCGATTCCGAAGAGCAAGTCACGCTGCGGCTCGGCGTGTCGATGACTCCAGCGGAACTGGCCGATTTTGAAGTCGGGTTAGAGGCGATCCTGCAAGATCATCCGAACTGGGACGTACAGTTAGAACAGACTCCGCAGGACGGAGTGGTTGAAAAGATCAATACCCAGATCGCCAGCGGGGAGCTGCCAGACGTTGTGTTGGTGCAGGGACTTTTTGCCCAGCCATGGATTCGCCAGGGGGCATTTGCGGACTTGGGCGCCTACGCTGATGAAAGCGCATTCGATGTTGAGGACTTCTGGAGTGGCGCGCTAGCGCAATTTCAATATCAGGAAACGATCTACGGTATCCCGAACATCGTCGCGCCGGATCTGGTCTATCTCAATCTCGATATGTTCGAATCGGCTGGTGTCGAGCCGCCAACGGACGACTGGACGATGGACGACCTTGAGCAACTGGCGATGGAACTCACGTTCGACAGCGAGGGCCGCGATGCCAACGATCCAGATTTCGACCCGGATAGCGTTGTCCAGTGGGGCTTGAGCGTCACCCCCAATAACATCTGGTCGCGACACTACTTGCTGCCGTTTGGCGCAGATCCGTGCGCTAATGAAGACTGCACCGAGTTTCAGTTCTCGTCTCCAGAGGTCCAGGATGCGCTCGGGTACTGGGCCGGCCTGGCGCAAGCAGGGGCAGCGCCATCCGATCCCTACTCGGGGAACCAGACTGGAGTGCCGGGCGAGGGCTTCCAGGCAGGCGTGGCGGCAATGGGCATCAATGGGTTCTTCTTGATTGGCGTGCTCAACGATACTGGTGATGTCACCTATGACGTTGTGGAGCCACCGACCGGACCAGCCGGCGTGAAGGCGACGCCGCTCAGCACGAACGGATGGGTTATCGCTGAAACGTCGAGCAATAAGGACGTTGCCTGGCAACTCATCGAGGAGCTGACTTCTCCGGAATTCCTGGCGGATGTCTGGGCTGAGCCTGGACATGGTATTCCGGCCCGCAAGTCGGCATCGGACGCCGTGCTGCACCCGGAAAATCCACCCGCGAATCAGGAGGCAATTCTTAACACGCTGGAGTACGCCCAGGTCTTCATTCCGAACACTGCAGGCGCGTTCGAGGTATTTGGACAGACGTCGGACATCTTCATCGCAATGATGAGCGGCGCAACGTCTATTGAAGATGGCACGACGGAGATAGACGCGATTGGCGCCGAGGTCTTTGGGGCAGTCGCTCAGTAAGTTGAGGGTTGCCTTGCAAGCCCCGCATAGGACCCGGAGGCAGCGCGAGCGCAGGCGGCTGATCCTGTTCGCGCTGCCCTGGGTTCTTGGCGTCACCTTTCTCCATGCCGGCCCGATGCTCATGGCGGCTGGGCTGTCGATGACCGACTGGGTGTTTACCTCGTCGCCCACCTGGCGCGGCGCCGATCACTATCGAACGCTGATGACCGATGATCTGTTCTGGACATCACTGCGTAATTCCGCCTACTACGCGGCGATCACCGTGCCGGTCGGAGTTGCGCTTGCCTTTGGATTGGCGCTTGTCCTCAGCCGCCCCTGGAGAGGAATGGGCCTGTTCAGGACCATCTTCTTCATGCCCGCGCTTGTGTCAGGTGTTTCGATCGCCATGGTCTGGGGATGGCTCTTCAATCCTCGTTTCGGGGCGATCAACACCGCGCTGCGAGAATTCGGCCTCCCCGCGCCGGGCTGGTTTGGAGACCCGAGATGGGCGATGCCGGCGCTGATCGTGCTCGGCCTGTGGGGAATCGGCGGGACGATGTTGATCTATATCGCCGGTTTACAGAACATCCCCAGGGAGCTCTATGATGCCGCGCGGCTCGACGGCGCGGGACGCTGGGCGGCAACGAAGCATGTCACGCTGCCGATGATCTCCTCGGTGACATTCTTTCTGCTCGTCGTCGGGACGATCGGTTCCTTGCAGCTCTTCACCCCGGCCTATGTGCTGACGGACGGCGGTCCTCGCAATGCGACATTGACGCTGCCGCTCTACATCTACAAGAACGCGTTCACGTTTCAGAAGTTCGGTTATGGCGCGGCGCTGACCGTCGTGCTGATTCT
Organism: uncultured Chloroflexia bacterium; assembly: GCA_963709995.1. Lineage (GTDB taxonomy): Bacteria > Chloroflexota > Chloroflexia > Thermomicrobiales > CFX8 > JAUIIK01. The sequence goes on from CAVPYN010000008.1 coordinate 71,888, forward strand.
GGTGACAATGATCTTGACTCTGATCCAGCTCGCCCTGGCGAAGCGATGGGTGTTCTATGCGGGATTGGGGGCGAGATGATGGCTCGGCCGGCCGGAGGACCTCTGCGGCGTGCCGGAGCGATAGCCGAGCGCGTCGGGATCTATCTCGTTCTCGCGGTGGCGAGTTGTCTCTTTCTCCTGCCGTTCTACTGGATGATTGCGACGGCGCTGAAGCCACGGCAACTGGTCTACCGCTTCCCCCCTGACTGGCTCGCCGGGGACCTGACGCTGGCGAACTTCAGCGCTGGCTGGAATGCGCTGCCCTTTGATCGGTTCTTTGTCAACACGCTGGTGGTTACCCTGCTAACCGTTGCCGGAACGTTGCTTTCTTCCTCACTGGTTGGGTTCGGGATCGCTCGCTACCGTGGTCGCCTGGCAGACGTCCTCTTCCTGTTCGTACTTCTGACGATGATGGTGCCGCCGACTGCCACGCTCATCCCAAGGTTCGTGATCTTCAGCGAGCTTGGATGGACGAATTCCTACCTTCCAATCGTTCTACCGTACTGGTTCGGAGTTCCGTTCTTCATCTTCCTGTTCAGGCAGTTCTTTTCCGCGATACCTCAGGAGTACTTTGACGCCGCCGAACTCGATGGAGCTTCGCCGTGGGCGCTCTATTTTCAGGTTGCGACGCCGCTGGCGCGGCCAGCGTTTGTTACTGCTGCCCTGTTTGCCACGCTCATTGCCTGGAATGATTTCCTCGACCCGCTGGTGTACTTGTCAACCCTCGATAAGTTCACGATTCAGCTGGGGCTGGCAAGCTTTCGGGGGCAGTACATCGCGGATCTGCATCTGATGATGCCGATGGCCCTCCTGGCGATGTTGCCGGTCTTGGTCCTTGTAGCTGTCGGGCAACGATGGATTGCTCGCGGCCTAGCGCCCGATCTGGAGAAATAGCGAAATGTCGACAGTTGAATTCGAACGGCGCGTGGTCCGGGATCAACAGCCCGCGGACGATCCCCTGCTAGAGGGTGAGCAACCCGACAGGATCCTGGAACTTGAAGGGCTAGGAATCCCGTTTCGACTAGAAACGAATGATCCGCGAATTGAGCAGGTGGCGCTGCAAGCATTCGGGCCGCGAGGAGAAGCAGTGACGGTTGAGTCTCCGGTGACATTGCGGCTGCTCGTGCATGATCTCCCGGAAGACCCCAGCTGGCAGCCGCTCCAGCCAGTCCTGCGCGCGCAGGGAGACCATTTCTATGTTGCCGCCAGCAGGGCGTCGGTTGTAGCTGGCGACCTCAACAAGGGCTTTGCCTTCGGTTTCATATCCGATCGGCAGGCGAGTCATGAAGAACACCTTCGCAGCACGATGATGCTATCCCCGTTTCTCTGGATGGCAACCGCGCGATCACTCTCGGCTATTCACTGCGCGGCGGTGAGATATGGCGACACGACGATCATGTTGCGAGGGAAGCCAAACGCCGGAAAGACGACGCTGGCATACGCGGCGTTGCGCCAGGGATTTTCATTGCTTTGCGAAGACGTTGCGTTCGCCTGGCGGGCGGGCGATGATGTCGAGTTGCGCGGCATGCCCTGGCTCCTCTATTTGAAGCCGGATGCGGTCAGCTTCTTTCCGGAACTGGACGGCCTTCCACCGCTGGAACGTTACAACGGCGAGTCCAAAATCCTGGTTCAGATCAGAGATCGATTTGGCGGACAAGTTGTCCAGCGAGCCTCGCTCGGGCCAACGGTTTTCGTCGAACGCTCGCCGGAAAATCAAAACGTGCTGCACCCATTGCCGCCCGAAGACGCGCTGATTCAATACGAAGAAACGCGCATCGCTGTTGAACGACGGAGCGCGGGCGATATCGATATCTGGGGCAGGATGCTCGATCAGCCGGTCTTTCGATTTGAAGTTGGACCGGATCCTCTAGCTGCCGCGGAAGTGCTGAAAGATCTATGTCAAGGTTGACAGGGCATGATTCGCATAATACGATGCCCCCATGAATGAGGACTGTGGAGAAATTGAAGTAGGCGACCCCGGCGCAAATCGATGGCGCTTCTATTTCTACTTTACCCTTCTGGTGTCGCCGGTGGGGTCGAAAGGGCGCGAGCCCGAATAGATCCACAGAAACCGCAGGCGAGACCGGAGGCAGAGGCGCAAGTCCTCTGCTTTTTGTTTTAACAGGAGCAGGGAGCAGAGCATGATGATTGTCACGATGGCAGTAGATTGCACGCTGGAGCAGAAATCGCGGGTGACGTCGCATCTCAGAGACTTTGGTTTTCAGACGCACGTCCTTGAGGGCGCTGGCCCGACCGTCGTAGGCGCGACCGGCCGTGTCGTATCCGACGAGCTTGTGGAACAAGTCAGAGGTCTTGCCGGAGTCGCGCTCGTGTCGCGATCGGCTCAGCCATATATGCTTGCCCAGCGCGCTGCCCGCCCTGGTGGCAGCAGGGTGCCGGTGGGCGGCGATCCCGGTATCGTCATCGGGGCCGGGGACCTTACCGTCATGGCCGGGACGTGTTCGGTCGAGAATCGCGAAGTCACGCTGACCGTCGCACGATCAATTGCCGCTGCTGGCGCCAAGATGCTCCGCGGCGGCGCTTTCAAACCTCGTACGTCCCCGTATTCGTTCCAGGGCCTGGGTGAAGAGGGCCTTCAGATCCTGGCTGAAGCACGCGAGGCAACCGGGCTGCCGATCGTGACCGAGGTGATGGAGCCGGAGCAGGTCGAATTGGTGGCGGCCTACGCGGACATGCTCCAGATCGGCTCGCGCAACATGTCGAACTTCCCGCTGTTACGGCGTGTTGCCACCACTGGCAAGCCGATCCTTCTGAAGCGCGGGTTCTCAGCCACGATCAACGAATGGCTGATGTCCGCGGAGTACGTTCTGGCCGGCGGAAACGATCAGGTGGTGCTCTGCGAGCGCGGCATTCGAGCGTTCGATACATCCACCCGTTTCACGCTCGATCTCAATGCCATCCCGCTTGTCAAGCGACTGACGCATCTCCCGGTGATTGTCGACCCGAGTCATGGTGTTGGAATTCGCGATCTGGTGCCGCAGATGGCGCTTGCTGGGGTTGCCGCAGGCGCGGACGGACTGATGATAGAAGTGCATCCAGATCCGCTGCATGCGTTGAGCGACGCGGATCAGACGATCAGCCTGGAAACCTTCGAACGGACGATGCGGTCGGTGGAAGCAGTGCGGAACGCGATTCAGGAGTCAAGTGAACTGGCCGTCGTCGCTTGAGGCAGATCGACGTCGTAAATCGCGAATCCGCTGGCAAGGTCCACAATCAACGCCGTTCGGGGAGCCTTCAGGATGCGGAAGAACATCCAGATGTCCCCGCCCGCTCCCATGGTGTTCAGGAGTGATAGGAAGAGTACCCAGCCGGTCACCGCTGGCCAGATCGAAGCCGCGATCAGTGCGCCCCCGTTGATGACGATTAGCGGGAAAAGAAGGACGATGCCGTAGGCCCTCCTGGTCAGGGGATCGTGACAGGTTGTGTAGAAGAAGCCTGGCCCCGCGCCGAATGAAGGACGTTTGCCGCCAGCGAGAATGGCAACGCCATGAAGGACCTCATGAGTGATGACCAGGATGACCGCGAACGAAATGCCAACGAGGAGATTGAGGACCGAAATAGACCCGCTGACTTCTTGCTGCCCGCTCAGGATACCAACCACAACTCCGAACATGACCCACCAGATCGGGGCGAGCAGCACACCAAGAATAGAGACGCGGAGGAGATCGATCCGTTCACTTCGGATCAATCGGTATCCGCTTATGATCGGCGGGTCAGCGATCGGCGGCTTGCCTATCCAGGGACGAATTTGTTGCACGACAACCTCAGCTATACTTCTTCAGTCGCGCCCGGTACACGGCGCAAAGGTCTTGCGACCTCATCGGATTTAACAGCATACAGATAGCATCATGAAGACTCGAGCATTCGTTGTCGGCACCGCCGGGCATGTGGATCATGGCAAGTCCACCCTTGTGACACGCTTGACCGGGATAGATCCTGACCGGCTACAGGAAGAGAAAGACCGCGAACTTACCATCGACCTTGGTTTTGCCTGGCTCGAACTTCCGGGTGGCCAATCGATCAGCATCGTAGACGTTCCCGGCCACGAGCGGTTCATCAAAAACATGCTTGCGGGCGTCGGCGGGATCGACGCGGTCTTGTTCGTAGTGGCGGCCGATGAGGGGCCGATGCCCCAGACTCGCGAACATCTATCGATTCTCGACCTTCTCGAAATCGAATCCGGCGTCATCGCGTTGACAAAACGAGATCTCGTTGACGACGAATGGCTGGATCTCGTCATCGAGGAGACCCGTGAAGTCGTCGCCGGAACGATACTGGAGTCTGCTCCGATCGTGCCGGTTTCGTCGACCACCGGCGAAGGCTGCGATGAGTTGTTGCATCAGCTGGAGCGTGTCATCACCACCGTAGGCGAAAAACAAGGCCGGGGACGTGCCAGGCTCCCGGTGGATCGAGTCTTTTCAGTCACGGGTTTCGGAACGGTCGTTACCGGCACGCTCGCTGGTTCGTCCCTGTCGCTCGGTGATGAGGTCGAACTGCTGCCCTCCGGCCGGCGCGGGCGGGTGCGTGGGCTCCAGACTCACGGTGAAGCGATTGAGACCGCCGTTCCCGGTTCGCGGGTTGCGGTCAATGTGACCGGGATTGATCGCGACCAGGCACAGCGCGGGGACGTGCTCAGCGTGCCGGGATGGCTGCGTCCATCGGCGATGATCGATGCGCGGATCAGAATGGCGGCGACGGCCCCGAGGGCGTTGGAACAGAACGACCCGGTCGATCTCTTCGTTGGGTCGGCCGAGCGCGCGGCGCAGGTGACCCTGCTCGACGCGGACGCGATCGAGCCCGGTGATTCCGGCTGGGTCCAGATTCGAGTTCCAGAGCCGGTTGCTGTGGCAGAGGGCGATCTGTTTATCCTCCGTCAAGCATCCCCCAGTCTGACGATCGGCGGGGGCCGGGTTGTCAATGCTCATCCGAAACGACATCGTCGCTTCAGACCGGAGGTCATCTCCGAGTTGGAGACTCGACTGAGCGGAACGCCAGCGGATCTTCTCGCTCAACGAGTGGCCGAGTCGCCGGCGACACTGGCGGAAGTCGCGCGATACCTGGAGTTGGACGACGATTCCGCTCGAGGCGCTGCAAGCGAGGCGATTGCCAGCGGGCATGTCCGCGTCGTTGGCGCGCCAACAACCGGGGAGCCCACTCCAGAAGCACCCTTGATGGACGTCGATCAGTACAGTCGACACGCAGCTGGGATTGTCGAAGCCGTGTCTGGGTATCACGAACAGTATCCGCTGCGCCGCGGGATGCCACGGGAGGCAGTACGAAGCCAGAGCAGGCTCGAAGGACGATGGTTTGATCGCATCATTCAATCATTGGCTGGCGAGGGGCGCGTTGTGGCCGTGGATGATGTTCTGGCGCTTCCCGCTTTCAGGATCTCTCTCAACGCGGAACAGTCCGACCGGGCCGGGCGCTTCATCCAGGCTCTCGCGTCGAGTGCATACAGCCCCCCGTCGCCGGATGAGTTCGGACTGGATCGAGAGCTTCTTGGCGTGCTCGAATCGCAAGGCGATATCGTTTCGATCGGCGGGAACGTCGTCTTCGGTCGTGCCGTCATCGACCGGATCGAGGCTGAGACCCTCGAGATCATTGACCGGGACGGTAGTATCACGCTCGCCGGATTCCGGGATCACTTCAACACCAGCCGGAAGTACGCGCAGGCAGTGCTCGAATATTTCGATGAGCAGCGCGTAACACGCCGAACTGGAGATGAACGGGTTCGTGGGAGTGGCTGACGTCGTATTCGTGCAGCCACACTACGATGACGTTGCGTTGTCCTGCGGCGGAACGGTAGCGCAGTTGGCGGCGCATTCATCCCCGCTTATCGTTACGGTCTGTGGCGGTTCTCCAAGCGCCCCGCCCTCCGAATTCGCGCAGATGCAGCACAACAGATGGAATCTCGCTGACGAGGAAGTGATCGCCGAACGCAGGAAAGAGGACCGTCGCGCCGCTCGGGAACTCGGTGAATCCGTGAGGACGATTTCGTTCGATCTGCCCGACGCGATCTATCGCAACCCCTCCTACGGTTCCGAGGAGGCGCTCTTCGGGGATCTGGAGGACGATGATTACGGGCTTGTGGCCGGGTTGGCACATGAACTCGCGTCGCTCGGCAGCGTCTTCGCCGTGCCGCTGGCTGTTGGGCATCACGTGGATCACCAGATCGTCTTCAGGGCTGGAGAGGCGTTGCACATGAAGGGCCACAATGTGTGGTTTTACGCCGATCTTCCTTACGCGTTGGAGAAGGGTGTTCTGGGCGCCAGGCTCAGCGCGATTACCGCGGCATCGATGTGTGTGCGCAGCCTGTCGCAAATCGACTTCGATCGGAAGTGGAACGCGATAGAGTGTTACCGTTCGCAACTACCGGTGCTGTTCAGGGCGATCGAAGACCCGCGCGACCGCTTCTTGCGCTTTGGGCGTAGTCGAGGTGATCGTACTCCGGTCGAACGATTCTGGCGGCTGAAGAGCGTCGCCAATCCGGGAGGGAGCATGAGCTCATGACAGTGCCCGACTTCGCGCGACGAGCGTACGCGCGTTTTGCAGACGATCCCTGGACCATCCAGGTGGATGGCGGTGACGCCGGGCTCCCCGACCATGCCCTGGAAATGCGCTCGAGCGCCCGGGCGTTTGCCCGTGACCTGGTTTCTCCTCTTGCCGCCGAAATAGATGCGACCAACATCATCCCGGAGTCTCTCTGGAACGATCTCGGCTCGGGAGGCTACTTCTCGATCGCCATCCCCCGCGAGTACGGCGGGAGAGGCTCGGTCCTCGACACATGCATGGCAGTCGAGGAGATTTCGCGTGTTTCTGCTGGCGTCGGTTTGCTCGTGTCGGTCGGACTCCTTGGGCCCGCGGGCCTGGTTCTGGCAGGATCTCAGGCACAAAGAGACTACTGGTTGCCCATTCTGGCGTCCGGCAAATTCTCGTCCTTCTGTCTGACCGAACCAGACGCGGGTACGGATGCCGCCAGCCTCACAACCACGGTGCGTCAGGGCGTCGATTCGTTTGTGCTGTCTGGCCAAAAACACTACATCACCGGCGCCGGGAAGGCGGTTCTTTACACTGTGTTCGCGCGCAGCGGAGACGGGTCAAGTGAGATGACTGCGATGCTCGTTCCCGCAGGCGTGTCCGGTTTTGAAGTCGCGGGCCTTCATCCGTTCTCCGGTATTCGGGGCGTTCCGGTCGGACGTTTGGACTTTGAAGATGTCGAACTCCCGGAGGACGCCCAGCTTGGTGATACCGGTAGAGGTTTCCATCTGGCGCTCTCGATTCTGGACCGCGCACGCCCGGGGATCGCCGCGCAGGCCCTTGGGCTGGCACAGGGAGCGCTTGACGCGACGCTCGCCTACACAGGCGAACGGATACAGTTCGGACGCCCGTTGCTGGAAAAGGATGTAATCAGGCATCGCCTGGCGCGTCATGCCGCCTCGATCGCCGCTGCCCGCCAGCTTACCTACCACGCGGCGATGCTTGCGGACGATGGAAGCCCGGATCTGAACGCCGTTGCTTCAATGGCAAAACTCATCTGCACCGATCTGGCGATGAGCGTCGTGACGGACGCCATGCAGTTCTGGGGCGGGGCGGGATATATTCAGGGCTCGCCGGTCGAGCGGATGTACCGGGACGCGAAGATCATGCAGATCTACGAAGGCACAAACGAGATACAAGAGATGGTGATTTCGCGCTCGCTCATGCGGGAATATAATCGCCAACGCTCCCGCTCGCTCGAAAGCGATGAGGAGTCCCACCAGTGAGGCGTCTGGCAATGATGGGAATCAGGTTCTACCAGAAAGCCCTCTCGCCGTTTCTTCCTTCGACCTGCCGCTTCGAGCCATCCTGCTCACAGTATGGGTATGAAGCATTTCAAACCCATGGATTCGTGCGCGGCAGTTACCTTACGATCCGCAGGATCATGCGCTGCAATCCGTTTCACGCCGGGGGATACGACCCCGTCCCGCCGAAAAAAGGCGACCCGGAGCCGGTCGAGCACACTGCGCAGCAATAGTCCCATACTCGTCGTTGCACTACCGAGCAACCTCGACTACGGTAGCGCGCGACAAGTCTTGGAAAGAAGGTGTGGTGAATGGCAGATCGAATAAGGATTGACGCCGGGATGATCGTCGCGTTCCAGGAGGGCGAGCATCGCCTGCTGGAGCGCGGCTGTGTTGTCATCGAAGGCGATTCGGTTCTTCATGTGGGACCCGACTGGGATGGCGAAGCCGCGATTGTGATCGACGCCAGCGATCGCGTCATCACTCCGGGGTTTATCAATACCCATTCACACCTTGCGGGCTCCCCGCTTGACAAATCATTTATCGAAGACGTCGGCAAGCGCCAGTGGTCGATGAGCGGGCTGGTGGAGATGCTTCCGGCTCGCGGCGCGGCGATGGATGCGGAGGCGTCCGAGGCCTGCGTCGACTACTCGATGGCTGAATTGCTCCGCACCGGAACGACGACGGTCATGGAAATTGGAGGCATCGGGGACTATGTCGCCGATGCCGTCGACAAGGCCGGGTTGCGGGCTTACATCGCGAACGGTTACCGATCAGGACGCTGGTTGACGCGCGATGGGAAGCGCGTCGAGTATGAATGGGACGAAGAAGCGGGGGAACGCGGATTCAAGTCTGCAATCGAATTCATCGAGCGCATTGACGGCCGCGCTAACGGACGGATAAGTGGTTTTCTGTCCCCGCTTCAAGTGGACACCAGCACGGAAGCACTGCTTCGAAGGAGCCGGGAGGCTTCAGATGAGATGGGTGTGCCGCTGGCGTTGCATGTGAGCCAGTCAGTGTTCGAGTTCGACGCGATTACACAGCGGCACGGGATGACGCCGGTTGAATGGCTAGATTCGATTGATTTCCTGTCGGAGTGGAACATCCTGGGTCACGTCATCATAATCGCCGGGAGTTCCTGGGCACAGTATGGTGGGGATGATCTGCAACTGCTCGCGGACCACGGCGCGTCGGTCGCCCATTGCGTCTGGGTGTTCGCGCGCCGTGGGATCGCGATGGAGTCATTTCCGGAGTACACGCGACGCGGGGTAAACATGACCCTCGGCACTGACACCAATCCTCAGTCCATGATCGAGGCTTTGCGCTGGACGGCAGTGCTCGGAAAGATCATGGACCGCACCACCGAGTCAATAACCGGGCTTGACGTGTTCAATGCTGCGACGGTGAACGCAGCCCGCATGCTGCATCGCGATGACCTCGGCCGAATCGCCCCAGGCGCGAAGGCCGACTTGCTGTTTTGGGATGCCGAAGCGTTATTCATGTCGCCGCTTCGAGACCCGATCAAGAACATCGTGTACAACGCTACATCCGAGGATCTTCGAGACGTCATGATCGATGGAGTCTGGGTAGTTCGGGATCAGACGGTGCTGAACGTTGACGAACGAGCGGTCAGTCGTAATCTGCAATATGCTGGAGAGCGTATGTGGTCGGAGATGGGCGCCGGAGATTGGGCGAATCGTAGTGTCGACGAACTATCGCCGCGGCTGCTCAGACCATTTCAACCATGACTGATGTGCGGGCGCGCTCGATTCGATCCCGCAGGTTTCGCGCTGCGTCGTGGGCAGCTTCAGCAAAGTCGTCGCCGGAGGATGCGAAGCAGATAGCCCGGCTGGCGTTCACCAGGAGCCCGTAGCCATTTGAGTCCAGTCCTGCCCGGATGGCGGCGTCGAGGTCACCCTGCTGCGCGCCTATGCCCGGCACCAGAACCGGCATATCACCGATCTGTGAGCGGATCGTTTCAAGCTGCTCGGGATAGGTTGCCCCAACGACCAGCCCCACATTTCCAGCCGTGTTCCAATCGCATGCCGCCAACGCGACCTTCGAACTCACTGGCTGCCCATTTACCTCGATATCCTGGAGAAAGCCGGAACCGGCATTGGAGGTCTTTGCGAGCACGAAGACTGCTTTGTCGGTCCGAGCCAGCAACGGTTCAAGCGAGTCATGGCCGAGATAGGCCTGGGCGGTTACTCCGTCGAAGCCCCAGCGGTCGAAGTAGGCTATTGCATAGGCTTCGGACGTCGTGTCGATATCGCCGACCTTCGCGTCGAGCAGGAGCGGGATATCAGATGGAACGTCCTCGCGCAGCGCCATCAGCGCTTCGATCCCTTCGACGCCGAATGGAAGATAGAATCCCAGATTGGGCTTGTAACAGCAGGCAAACTTCGACGTGGCCTGTATGATTTCCTGGTTGAACGTGCGGAGGGGAGCCGCACCGTTACGGATCGATGTGGGGATTCGATCGAGCACAGGGTCAAGGCCGACGCAGAGCATTGAGCCTGACTGAGTCCAGCGGTTCCGAAACTTCTCCATGCCTGGGAGCCTCCTGCGCAGAATATTCGCCGCGGGTATCCGGTTCGGGATGCGGCTTGGTGCTATCCTCACGTTGCAATTGTACAGACCCGCCATGGGAGGAATCAGGATGAAAGCGGTTTCAGCCATAGATATGCCAGTCACGGTGACTGATGTCCTGATGGCCCGCCAGGTAGTGAGCCGGTATCTCCCTCCAACGCCCGTTCTTGCTCCTGATGTATTGAGCGAAGAGCTTGGGTTCAACGTCTTTCTCAAGTGCGAGAATTTCCAGCCAATCGGAGCGTTCAAGATTCGGGGAGGTATCAATCTCCTCAGCCAACTAGGTGAGGACGAACTCGCTCGCGGCGTAGTGAGCGCGTCGACGGGGAACCACGCCCAATCCATCGCCTACGCTGCAAAGCTGTTCGGCACCCGCGCGGTGATCTTCATGCCCGAAAATCCGAATCCGTTCAAAGCCGCGGCGGTGCGCAGGCTCGGTGGCGAGATCGTTGAACACGGACCGGATTTCGACAGCTGCAACGACGCCGCGCTGGACTATGCCGAGGCGAACGGGATGCGATACATCCATCCGGCGAACGAACCATTGCTTGTCGCCGGGGTAGGGACGTACGCGCTCGAACTGATCGAGTCGGTTCCCGATCTTGACACTGTCATCGTTCCGGTTGGAGGTGGATCGGGCGTCTGCGGCACGGCCACGGTCTTTCGAGCGATGCGACCCCAAACGAGGATCATCGCCGTTCAAACCGAGAACATGCCAGCGGTTCACGACTCGTTCCATCAGAAGAAGTTGATTGCCTACCAGGGCGGCCATACCTGGGCGGAGGGGCTGGCGACTCGGGTTGCCTTTGAAATGCCGTATCAGATGATGCAGGAACTTGTTGATGACGTTGTCCTCATTACTGAGGAGGAGATGCGCTTGGCGATGGTTTCGCTCATTGGAGCCGCGCATGTCGTCGTCGAGGGAGCGGGCGCCGCGTCTCTCGCTGCCGCGCGAAAACTCCAAGAGACGTTGCGTGGCCAGCGAGTCGGGTTGATCGTGAGCGGCGGCAACGTGACGCTGGACACGGTCAAGCGCGCCGTGTGTTCCGACCAGCCCTGGTAGCCCCTAAAGCTGGCAGGGAATGAGAGCGACGGTTTCAGCCGAAGATGGTTGAGTACATTAGCCAGTTACTCCGGCGTCGACGAGGCGTTCAAGCAACGTCGATCTATCGCCTGGCGGAAGCCGTCGCAAATCGACGTATCACCTGGAATCAGGCGCTCAGCGAGGCTCGATCGCCGCGGGCGGTTGCCGATCTCGCTGACGGAGATCTGATCGAACTGGACCGTCAGGCTCATTTTGAAGCGCGCACCAATCTCGAGTTCGGCCTCCTGATCGCGCGCCTCACGGTCGCGGCCGCGAGGGCAAAAGGATTTGAGAAAGTGTATGTCGATCTCTGTCTCAATCTTGTTGAGATGCTCCAGCGAGCCGGGCTGGACGAGGAGCGCGACTACTACCTTCGCCAGGCGCTGGCAGCGGCGCAACGTGTTTCATACCAGTCTGGCTATCGCAGCGTACTGAATCGTATGGCGCGCTATGCATCGCTCGAGCACAACGATCAAGAAGCCAGGCGGTACCTCGCGGAGCAGTTGACGATCGGCCGCGAAGATGCCGACAGTCCAGAAGACATTGAAACTGCGATGTTGCTTGCTGATATGGCAATGCAAGATGGCGATAAAACGACCGCTCACGACCTCTATCAACGGGCAGCGCGCTCCGGTCGACGGCTGGGGCAGTTTTCAATCGTCGTCGAAGCACTGTTGCGACAGGTGTCGATCGTAGCCGATTCCGGTGATAACCAGGCGGCGATGCGAATCTTGAAGCAAGCTCAGGAAGTTTCCGATCGTACGGTGGACCCGCGCCTTCGTTCCAGGGTCGCGGTCCGATTGGGAGAACTCCAACTTACAGAAGAGGAGTATCCCGCAGCGATCTCGAATCTGGGGGCGGCCCTTTCGTTCGCCAGGCAGGATGAAGATCTCGCACTTGAGTCCCGTGCGTTGCGAGGACTGGCGACGGCTCAACGAGATTACGGTTCCTCGGAAGCCGCGGCTGACCTCCTGGAGCAGCTTGTTTCTGTTGAGGGCATGATCGGCAATTCGGATGAATTGGGTCAGGCATATTGTGATCTTGCCGAAATCTCCATAGGTGCGCGAAAGTATGATGATGCGCTAAGCTCACTTGCTAAAGCAAGGGAAGTTGCTTACAAATCGGATGCCACGGCGATGGTCATCCGGATGCATGGGTTGCTCGGGACGCTCATGGTTGTGCGCGGGGAAGGTGACGCGGCGCTCGACGCTTTTGAAATTGCGGTTATGGAGTCGAGACGCATAGATGACACCAGCAGTGAAGTCTACTGGCTGCTGGGAGCGGCCGAGGCGGTGCTGCGCTTTCGCGGGACGCTGGAAGCCCGGAACATGGTCGACAGGGCGGCACGCCTGGCAAGATCTCTCGATGAGCCGCTCTACCTCGCACAGATCGCTGGATTGAGGGGGCAAATCGCGCTCGTCGAGGGACGATTGCAGGAAGCTTCACGATCCTTTCTGGAAGCGACCCAGATTGCGAGGGAGCATGGTCGGGACAGTATCGCCATTCACTATTTGCCACTGATGGCGCGCCTTGCTTTGGAAGGCAGCGAACCGGATGAGGCTGTCGGATACATGCGAGAGGCGCTTGAACTGGCCAGTCGCGAACCTGACGATCAGCATTTGTGCGTGCTGAATCTTCAGGCTGGACGCCTTCACCGGCAGATCGACGATGCCGAAGGCGCTGTGCTGTTCTATGGCAAGGCAGCGGCGCTGGCGCAGAACACTGGCGATCTGCGATTGCGTTCTCGGGCGCTATTAGGGCTGGCCGAGAGCCTGGACGACGCTGGCGACTATGATGAGGCGGCGGAACAGTACCGCCGGGCTTTGGATGTGAGCCGGCAACTCGGGAACGAACGCGAGGTCGCTCGACTCCATTTCAACGTGGGGGCGCTCCTCGTGGACATTCAGCGAGATGATGAAGCAAGAGCCCATTTGAATCGGGCACTCAACATCGCCGAGGATCTCCAGGAACTTGCGCTGGCGGATCGCGCGTCAGCGTTGCTGGCGAGCATTGCCCCGCCCGGGCTCCCGATAGATGAAGTTCAGGATGATCTTCCGATTCGCGAGGCGCCAGCACCGCCGCGGAATCAGAATGACTAGAGAAGTGGCCGACTTGCCGATTAATGGTGAAATGTGCTTGACGGGTAGTCCGGACACATGCAGACTCAATAGTACGAACGTCGTGACTCGAAGGCCCACGCGGGTTTGTTTCTGAGATGACACTGGAAGGAGTGCTTCGGTCTGATGTCGAGTACCCGGTCTGTCGGAGTATCTACGCGGCTCCAAGCTGCGCCGATCACTAGCTGAATGGAAGTTCTGTTCGGTCTTGTCCTGACGCTCGCCGCTGCGGTCGTAGGTGTCTGGCATGTCGCGAACAGAGATCGGCCGCTTCACGGGCCAATTGACAGTCAGACTCTAGGCCTTCCACATCTACAGCGGTGGTCGGACGCTCGCCCGAAGCGCCGGTTTGCGGGACTGCGCGAGGCGATGCCATTCGTGGACGGCGGTCGCATTCTCATTGCGCTTGCCGGCGTGCTGGTCCTTACCTCGGTCGCGGTTGGTGGGATCTATGGTTGGCGTCAATTCACATCTTCTCAAGACTCAGTTTCGAGCGATCGATTGGGAGAAATCGTAACGCTGCATGCACGCGCAAATGCTTCCTCGGATCCTGCAACCAGGTATGCGCTGCTAACCGAGGCTGAGACGGCCGCGGCGACCATCCTCGCGAATGCCAGTGACGATGATTATGCCGCGGTCGAAGCGGAGTATCGTTCGATTCTGTCCGACCTGGATCGTATGGCGCGCATGGTGCGGCTCGATGCGCTTCAGCCTGTTGGTTCGGTTCCTATGTCGACACTGACGGATGTAGCGGAGCTCTTCCAGGGAGGCGGACGCATATATCTGATCTCCGACGGGCTTTACGAAGTCGATGTGGCCTCCAATCAGCTGGTCCAACTGCTTGCACCGGGAGATGAAATCGATGGCGCGACGGTAGGCGTCCTGCTCGGCGCAACCTGGCGCGGCGATGCGCCGCTAGCGATCGACGCTCAGCGAGCCTATGTCTACGACCACACACGGGGCGAATGGGATTGGGAAATCCTCGGTTCGGTCGATGGTGAAACAGTAACGGACGACGTGAGCGCTCTGGGGGTCTTCGATCTGAATCTTTATCTGCTTGATGGCACCGCCGGACGGATAACGAAGTTTTCTGGCGGCGATTACGAGGCGCCGCCCGAGGACTGGTCGTCTGGTGTTGCCGTAGAGGAACTGATGAGCGCGACTGATCTGTATATCGACGGTAACATCTACGCGCTGGTGCCCAACGGGTCGATACTGAGATTCTTTCTCAGTGGCCTTGACGCGTTGATTGTCCCGAGGATTCAGCCGGCCTTCGATTCGGCTTCGGCACTGATTCCGGTTGCGAACGGCTTCTACATCGTGAATCGGTCAGACGGCCGGATCGCGCGGATCTCTGAAGATGGAACGCTAGTCCAGCAGTTTGGGCTTCCGCTTGCGGACAGTGAACTTCATGACCTCAAGGACATCGTTGTAGACGAAAGCACTGGCATCGCTCTGTTGCTCTCTGGCAATGGACTCTACACGACGAGATTGGTAGCGAGCGACAGTTAGACCGACTGCAGACTACTCAGGGGCGACGATACTAATCGACAGGAAATCGTCTCAACAACCTCTTGTTAGCGGTTCTGGAAGTACTCGGCGTTGAGGGTCAGGAATCGGGACCACTGTTCGGGCAGGTCATCCTCAAAGAAGATTGCCTCCACGGGACAAACTTCGGCGCACACACCGCAATCTATGCACTCGTCCGGATCGATGAAGTATTGCTGCTGCCCGTCGTCTGTATGGATGCAGTCGACTGGGCAAACTTCAACACAGGATTGGTCCTTCACGGAAATGCATGGTTCAGCGATGACGTATGTCACCCGTGGGATCTCCCTTCCGGAGGCCTTGGTCATCCCGTCACCCTGAATTGGCGACCGGGCTATTCACCCATTGAGTATACATGGCAAGCTCCCTCCGGCCACAGCCAGAGCGAGCTTGTCGTCAAGCGGTTACAGCGTGCCTGTTAAATCCAACCTCGAACATCCTCAGTCGCATCCCAAACGCGGTTGAGGACGGACAGTGCTTCGGCTTCGCTCATTCGCCGTGGACGATGCTCTTCCTCTATTAGCACCGGAATCAGGTCTAGCAGCTTGACCGTTGAGCCTTCGAACCACACATTGGCGAACATGCCTTCCATTGTCTCTCTCGACCATGCTTGATCGAAGACGAAATTGCCCAGGGAATAGATGATCGGCTTGTCCTTGTACGTTTCAACCGCCTGGACCCAGTGCGGATGACTTCCGATCACGATCGCAGCGCCAGCGTCGATGGCGACGTGGGCCAGGCGGCGCTGCTGGCTGGTCGGCAACGCGACGTACTCCGTACCCCAGTGGAAGTAAGGGATGACGATATGACCGTCGGTCACGGCCGCCTCGATATCTTCCACGACGTACTTCTCGACGAGTGGCGCGGTCCCCGCAGAAGCAGGCGTCGCGCCGTCCCACTGATCCGAGATGCCGTTGTAGCCGTGCAATGCGAAGCTCAGATCTCCGACCCGGGCAATGACCGGTTTGCGCGCCTCGTCTAGGGTGTGCCCCATGCCAAAGTGTTGGATGCCAGCGGCGTCCAGCGCGTCCGTCGTGTCCTGCATTCCGGTGACACCGAAGTTGAATGAATGGTTATTCGCCCTTGCCAGTATGTCGATATCCGCGAGTTGAAGGCCAGACACCGCCTCAGTCCAGGTCTTGAATAGAAACGTTTGCGGATCTTCGTTTTCTGGCTGTGGAAACCGGTCGGAAAGCACGCATTCGAGGTCGCCAATTGTCAGGTCGCCAACGATGAGGTCATCCGCGATTGATCGAAATGAAGCGGCGAAATCACCCCGTGCTTCGAGCGCTTTGTGAACGAATCGTCCAAAGATAATGTCTCCGACGAACGTCAACATTGCTGTAGGGCTTCGGGGTTCGAGCGACTCGGGGGCGATATCTTCCGGAACGCCGTAGAGTTCGAGCGTCAGCGGATTTGGAGATTCGGGCTGCCGCAAGAAGTCGACACCGTCAATGAAGAGCGATCTGACGCGGAAGTCCACCATCCGGGTGGGAACAAGGGCAATTCCGCCACGGTCGTTCCAAAGAGCTTCCGCAAGCTGGTCGAAGTCTTCGACGCTTACATCTCCCCCGAACGGATCTATTGGCAAGACGGAATTGGAGAGGGTGTACCTGCGAACGGGCGGGTCGAGCGGATCGCCCAATTGCCCCCAGTTTGGTATGTCCCCTTGCCACAGTCCGATCGCCTCATCGTAGCTAACTGATCGCACCTGGAGCTTTCTAGACACAATCACAGCGTATGGGATGTGGATCTCCCGAGGCTCTGGGCGCGCCGGTTTCGGGTCGGGTGGCAGAAGCGTTGGTTGGGCGGGAGACGCCTCTCGCCTCTTGGCTTCCGCCGTTCGTTCTTGGGCCGTCGCAGTAAGTGAGGTTTCGGCGCTCTCTGACGCGCCAACGCTAGCGAGATCCTGTTGCTGCGGCCGGCTGCAACCCCAAAATAGCGACCAACCTGTGGCCACCGCGGCGCCCAGCGCTGTTCGACGGGTCAGGCGCCCGAGCCTCATCGCATCAGCATCGTCATGGAGTCTCGTTCCAACGCTTCCGTCCTGGCACCGGCTGGATCAAGTAACTGCTCATTGCCTACTATGGATGGTATCTATAGTAGGCGGCCCGAATCAAGCCCGCCAGCCTGGTTACACCGGCATTGATCTTACGCTGGCATGTAACCATCGGCCATGAGTAGTTCGGCGTTCAAGATCGATGCGCCAGCGGCTCCCCGGATCGTGTTGTGCCCCAGAACGGCAAAACGGATGTCCAAGAGATTGCACTCCCGGACCCTGCCAACGATCGAGGCCATTCCGTTGGCAACATCTCGATCGAGTGCGGGCTGTGGCCGGTCTTCTTGATCCATAACGATGATCGGTTGCTCCGGGGCGGACGGTAGTCCAAGCTCCTGGGGGCGGCTCGTGAATGCTCGAAGCACTTGCCGCACGTCGGCGGGTGAAGCTTTGGAGCGGAGACCGAGATTCACGGTCTCGAGATGTCCGTGGCGAACCGGAACCCGGTTGCATTGCGCGCTGATTCCGACTTTGGCGTATTGGAACTCCTGACCATCGAAGTCGCCGAGGAGTTTGCGAGTTTCGGATTCGATCTTCTCTTCTTCGCCGCCAATGAACGGCACAACATTGTCAATCAAATCAAGCGATGGAACGCCAGGATACCCGGCGCCGGACGTTGCCTGGAGGGTCGTGACGAAACAGCGATCGATGCCAAAAGCGTCCCAGATCGGCTTGAGCGCCAGAACCAGATGAATCGTCGAGCAGTTCGGATTCGTAACGATGAAACCTCGCGAGAAGCCGCGGTCCCTCTGTTGCTTCTCGATTGCCTTCGCATGTTGCCAATTGACTTCCGGGATAATGAGCGGCACATCATCGGCCATCCGATTGTCTCTGGCGTTTGAAAAGACATAGTGCCCGTCGGAGGCAAGCCGGAGTTCAGTCTCTCTGGCGATGCCGCCAGGTAGCGAACAGAAGACGACCTGGCTTTCGATCGGTTGCTCTGGATGCTTGACCGTCAGGTCTGCGACATCCGCTGGCGCAGCAGCACTGATGCGCCAATCGCATGCTTCGCGGTAGGTTTTGCCCGCGCTTCGTTCGCTGCCGAACACCTCCTTGAGTTGGAGGTTTGGATGTCCGTGAAGGAGTTCCACATACCGCTGTCCAACGCTGCCCGTTGCTCCGAGAACCGCGACATCAAGCCTTGCTTCACCCGCCATCGTCTACTTCCAATCCGGTACAAACAAAAAAACAGGAGCAACGTGCTCCTGCCGGTTCAACGCGCTGGTGATCGAGGTTAGCCGATACCCCTACTCACCACGCGCCGCACCGGCGCGAGTAGTAGTAGTGGTCGAAATGGCAAATCCCTGAAAGATCAACCCGGCGCTCCTGAGATCCAACCGATGCTTTGCCCGTTCCAGGCAGAATCGTATACCCTGCAACGGATACGGGTATACAGAGACGATAGCAATCGAGACTATGTTGAGTCAAGGCACTGGGTTAGAGAAACGGGAGGGTATGAGGTGCGAAAAGTAAACATCGCAGTTCTGGGAATCGGCAATATTGGTGGCGAGGTCGCCAGGCGTGTTGCCTCTGGGGGCGGCGCATCTCCAATGGCTGGTTATGACTTGCGTCTGGTTGCGGCGATGGATCGTGGGCCAGAGCGGGGAGTGCGAGCCGGCATCGAGCCTGACCTAGTTACGCCAGACGGCTTTTCAGTCGTGGATCTTGAGGAAGTCGATGTTGTCGTCGAGGCGCTCGGTGGAGAGCAGCCTGCAGCGAATCTGATGATCCGGGCGCTCTCCCAGGGCAAGCACGTTGTCACCGCCAACAAAGAGACAGTTGCCCGCAACCTGCCAGCGATTCTGGCCGCGGCGCGAGACGGGAACGCGGCGTTCATGTTTGAAGCGAGCATTGGCGGCGGCATTCCACTAGTAGTGAGCTTGCGCCAGATCATGACAACGAATAGTGTCACGAGCGTGCGCGGGATTCTCAACGGAACAACGAACTACATTCTCCACCGGATGGAAAGCGAAGGATGCGACTACCCCACAGCGCTGGCGGGTGCGCAGGAGTTGGGGTATGCCGAACCAGATCCCACGGCTGACGTTGAGGGATTCGACGCAAGCAACAAGATCGCGATCCTGGGTTCGCTGATTTCTGGACGCCATCTCCATCCTGATCTGGTGGACCGCACTGGAATCGGGGAGGTGACGCTGGATTCATTCCGGGATGCCCGCGATAGAAATGGAACCATCCGACTTATCGCGAGCGCCACCATACAGCGTGAAGGCACGGTCACACTAAGCGTGAAACCCGAGTTCGTTTCGAACGACGATCTCTTTTCGCGTGTGGTCCGGAACTTCAACGCCGTTGAGATTGTCGGCGATCACGTGGGACCGGTTTGGTTGCACGGTCAGGGCGCGGGTCCGGAACCAACAGCTAGCGCTATCCTGTCGGACGTGATCGAAGCCGTTGCCGCGGGACATGCGGCGACCCCGGTTCTCGGCGGATAAATGCAGGTTAACTCGACCGGCCGCCAGCTGCATTCGCTGGCGACCGGCAAGTTGGCGGATTGCTGCTGCGTCGTGATTACGTCAGGCCAGGGATATTGAGTCCACCTAGCCCGAGATTTCCGAGCTTGTCGGCTGAGAGCTCTTCGGCCTTGGCGGCGGCATCCTGCAGGGCCGCTACGATGAGATCTTCCAGCATTTCCACATCGTCGGGGTCCACAACGTCCGGGGATATCGAAATCGACTGAATATCACGCGCTCCGGTCATCTGGACGCTGACCATCCCGCCGCCGGCCGTTCCCTCGACGACGGTCGAGGCGAGCTCTTCCTGCGCCGACTGCATCTGTTGAGCCGCTTTCTGGGCTTGCTGCATCAGTCGATTCATGTCCATTGGAAATTCCTGTCAATTCTGCTCTAACTTCGCCCTGGCATCAGAGTATATCAACCGTCCCGTGCGCCCCAGCCTAGCGGCGATGGGCTGCCTTCCAGCTGTGGACACGGCGCAGGAGGGCTTCGGCGCTCGCGCGCGATTCTGGCGAAACGGGCTTGCCATCGAACATTGTCGCGATTTCGTCGACACTCTCGTCGTCCTCCAACGTGATCGCGGCGGTGATCGTCTCCCCGCCGCATTCCTGTTTGACCATTGCAGTGTGGCGGTCAGCAAAGGCGGCAACCTGGGGGAGGTGAGAGATGACGATAACTTGATGAGTGGAGGACAGGTTCCAGAGCTTCTCTCCGACGATCTGCCCACTTCGACCTCCAACGCCAACGTCGATTTCATCGAAGACGAGCGTCGGTGTCGAATCAGCGGCGCTCAGAATCGATTTCAAGGCGAGCATCAGTCGAGCCGTTTCCCCGCCCGAGGCGACCCTGGCCAGCGGCCGGGCTTCGCTACCTGGATTTGCCGCCAACATGAATTCCACCCGGTCGATTCCGGTTTCATCCACCGTGACGCGCTCACCGTCGATTTCAATTCCGTCGGGGCTGGGGCGGCGGGATAGGCCCACCCGGAACTGTGCCGAGCCCATGTTCAATTCCTGGATAGCGGCTTCGACGCTTGCCGCAAGTTCCGCGCTGGAGCTCTGGCGGCGATTCGAGAGATCGCCGCACAACGTCACGAGCTCTTCCGTGAGTTCGCATTCCCGCGTGCGCAGTTGTTCGACATCAGTATCGGATTCTCGCAATGCGTCGAGTTGGGAACGAAGACCGGCTGCGTACTCATGGACCTCGTCGATTGTGCGACCATATTTTCGAAGAAGGGCGCGGATTCCCTGGAGCCGCTCGTTCACGACTTCAAGGCGGTCCGGATCCGCCTGAATCGAATCCCGGTAGTCGCGCAGGTTCGTCGAAAGCTCCTCCAGGGGATAGAGCGCCTCTCGCAGTTGACTCAGATATGCTTCAACGCTCGGGTCCAGTCTGGCGATCTCTTCGAGGCTAGATTCGGCGCTCCGCAATTGGTCGAGCGAGCCACGGGCTGCGGCGACGACTGATTCTTCGCCCTCCAGCTCCGATCGAGCCGCGCCAGCGAGTTCAATCAACCGTTCGGCATGAGTGAGACGCTGTCGCTCCTGTTCGAGCGATTCGAGCTCGCCTGACTCTGGCGAGACGCCGTCAATTTCTTCCAGTTGAATGCGGAGCCCATCAATGCGCAGCAGGCGTTCCCGTTGCTGCTGATCGAAATCCTGGATGCGTCGTCTTATCGTCCTTCGCTCCCGCACACAACTGGCCACCTGCTCTCGGAGCGGCAGGGTATTTGCATAGCTGTCGAGCATCTCAAGTTGGGCGAGAGGTCTGAGCAGAGAAAGATGATCGCTCTGGCCGTGGATGTCAACCAGCGCTTCCCCAATCGTGGTAAGCCCGCTTGCCGTGACCGCCCTGCCGTCGATTCGCGCTGTTGATCTGCTATGCGTGACCTCGCGACTCAGAAGGAGCAGCCCACCTTCATCGATCTCCATGCCGAGTTCACACAGAATGGACTCGATCCTGTTCTTCTCGCCGATTTCCCGGAGATCGAAGATCGCTTCAACATATGCGCGGTTCGCGCCCGCGCGAATGACGGATGTCGAGGTGCGTTCGCCGAGCACAGCGCCAAGCGCGTCGAGGACGATTGATTTGCCCGCCCCGGTTTCTCCAGTCAATGCGTTCATACCGCGACCGAACTCGATGCGCGTGTCCTTGATGACGGCAAAATTGCGAATCGTGAGTTCGACAAGCATTCCAGTGATCCCTGGGACTCAGGCCGGAGCTTCGCGTTTGAGATAACCGGTCATACAGTGGATTCCACCGCCTGCTTTGATCAATTCACTGACATCGACCTCGACACACTCGATGCCGGCCTGTTCATACTTTGCCCTGGTGCGTGGAGCGCCAGAGGGCATCAGAATTCGTCCGGGCGCAAGCGTGACGAAGTTCATTGGCAAACGGTGATGCGCTTCTTGCTCATCTTCAATCTCGATGATGCGGAAGCCGCGCTCGATCAAACAATGGACGACCGGATACGGGGTCCGGCGGGGCCAGACGACTGCCAGATCGTTGTCCAGGATGTTGAGCAGACCATCGAGGTGCATCGCGCCCCAGGGGAGTTGCACCCGCATCACGTCTTCAACGCCGATCTCTCGCAGCATCCGCTCGACCTGATCCGCGCCTTCTCGATTGGTGCGAAGGCCCTCGGCCAGAAAACAGAATTTGTCGCTGATCCATGAAACATCCGCGCCCTCAAATGTGCCAGTGCCATGGACGCTCATCAGAATTGGCACGCCGATCCGGGCGAGCGCCTCGGCGACGTAGCGTTCCTCGCCTGCCCTCACCGTAGAAGCGGGCCGGGCAATGATTGCGCCCTCCGGGGTCATCAGCATCAAGTCGCGCATGAACATCGCATTGGGTTTGCCGGGATCGACGTTTTCGACGTAGTACACCCGAACGTCGTGCGCTTCATAGGCGTCCGCCATCGCATCATGCTGTTGGCGAGCGAGTTCCGGCTGGAGATCGCTACGCATCTGCATGCCGTCGAAATCGCGGATGTCATCCAGTTCGTTGCCTGGCCGTCTCAGAAGAACCGCCCGGAGCCTGCCGTGCTCGGAACCGGAGCCCCAGTCGCCCCAGACGTCAGGCATTTCATCTCGGTGAGAGCGTGCGCGGGGCGACCATTTGGGACCGCCGTACGCGGCTGTCAGACTCATCTCATACTCCCTGAACACGTCGCGATGAATGTAGACGACGTATCTTACTATCTAGCCTCGACATCCCCATCATTTACCAGTCTTCAGGGAGTTCGTAGAGAACGATCCGGACACCGTTAACCCGATCCTCCCAGATAGATTGGCCCACGGTCGAGAGCCACCGCTCCAGTTCATCGTCGCGGTCTTCGAGCGCCACGCGATCCGGCGACTCGATGAGCCAGATGCGCGTATGGCCACCGATTTTGTCGCGTAACATGTTGACCATGACCTCAGATGTGACCCAGTCGGCGTCGAACGCGGGCACGGTCGCGACGGGATGGCCACCGAGCCGGGCGTCGCGCTGCCCGTAGTAGGCAAGTGTGCTGATGATATAGCCCGGATGGAGGAGTAGCACGTCTTGAGGCTCGGACTGCTCTGCGATGCGCGCATATGCGCTGCGCCAGTCCTCTTTCTCTGCAGATATTGATCGATTCACGTCGGAGATTGGAACCCAGGTATGAGCGACGAGGATCAGCGCCACGAGCGCTGAGACGATCGTGCCGGATTTCGTCGAACTGAGGGCGCTCAGAGCAATCGCGCCAAGGATCAGATAGGGAGGCAACGCAACGATGATGTATCGATCCGAGAAGACTGAGTTGTGGAGCGAAACGAACCAGAGGCCGAGAACGGGCACCGCGGTCAGAGACGCGAGGAGGATCGCGACCGGTCGCCCTTGCCTGGTTGCCGAGAGCCAGACCACACCGGCGAGCGCGATGATGAAGTAGAGCCAGCCGGCCCGGAACTCGACATATGGTTCACTGCGAAACGTCGCAAACTTCACGCCAACGGTACGAACTGCTTCGATCAGTCCGACTTCGGCATGCCAGGTTGAAACGCCTCCGCCAACCACTCTCAACGCCCAGAGGGCGATCGGAATGTACGGAACGGTTAATGCTGCCGCAGCGATCAAGATCCGTTTCCACTCGCCAGCCCAGCGGGTGTAGGTCAACCCGATAAACAAGGCCTGGGCAACGAAGACCAGGACGGCAGCGACGTGCGTGTAGAACATGATCGTCGTTATGACTACGTAAACGATCCACAGGGTTGTGTGGTTCTGGCGCAGTGCCTCGACCAGGCATAGGGTGGAGAGTATCGAGAGCAACACCACGAGCGAGTACATCTTCGCCTCCTGGGAGTACCAGATATGGTACGGCGAGATGGCGAGAAGCCCGGCAGCGAACAGGCCCGATTGAGGCCCGGCAAGGCGGCGAGCGAGAAGGTAGATAGCAGGCAGCGCGAGCACGCCAGCAACCGCCGATGGGAAGCGGACTGCAACTTCGGACACGCCCGCGATCCGTACCCAGGTGGCCAGAAACAGGTTATAGACGGGCCCGTTCTCTCCTGCAGTGGAGAATGTGGCGAACACATCCGACCAGGACCGCTGGGCACGCACGACGATATCCGCTTCGTCAAACCAGAGGCTTTGTCGCCCGAGACCAGTCAGGCGCAGATATGCGCCAATTGCGATGATCGCCCCGAGAATCGCAAAGTGGAGCTTGTCAGCGGCAGTCGCGCCCGCCCACCGGTCGTACATCGATTGCCGCCCTGCGGTCATGTTGTGACCGGGTTCCGCCGGTTCACCAACTGATCGTAGATTTCCGCATGACACTCGGCGATCTCCGGCCAGTGGAATTGAGATGGCAGCCGCATTGGCACGAACGATGAGGTTAGCGCTCGACGCAGTTCAAGATAAAGCGCGTCAATATCACCAGGAGGAACCAGGCGCAATTGCGGCAATTCGGCAAGCCCATCCAGGTCACTGCCCGGGTCGTCCGATGTGGTGACAACCGGTATGCCCAGGTTGAGGGCTGCCAGTAGCGCGCTGCTGCGCTGGGTTGCCCCATGCGGAAATGGCATCGAGAGGGCCTCGCACGCTGCCAGCCGGTCGCTGGCCTCCTGGGAGGGGAGGTAGCCCGTCACGTCGATGTCGATCCCCTGTTCGACTCCGAAGCTTTCAAGCTCGTTCCGGGTCAGATAGCGATGAGTGCCGCTATCGGGCTTGGGCGCGCCCACGAGCGTGAGTGTAGGTCGTTCAGTCTCGCTAAATCGCCCGAGCGCCGCGAGCAGGTCGAGCAACCCCTTCTCTCTGGACGGAAATCCAAAGTAGCCGACGGAGGGCCTGCCCCGGTCTTTGGCCGCGCCGTTCGATTTGCGGGGAGGCGGGAGGCTCGGACCGAGCGGGATTCGCCGCGTCGGTATCTCCGCAGCGTTCAGGATCCGCTCGTCTCCCGGATTCGTCACGATCACGGACGTCGACGCCCTTGCCATGCGTAACATGACCGCGTTGCGTAGCCGCCCGGCTTTTGGAAAGAGGTAGGGTACCCGCAAGTCATGAAATGTTGTGACAACCGGGAGCCGGAGCCACGCCGAGAGGGTTGTTGGCAGCGCGTTAATCGCCGGATGCATGTCGAACGCGCCTGCTTGGTACTGAATGTGAACGACGTCGATGGGATTCGTCGCGACAATTTCGCGAATCTGGAGGGCAACCGGCCAGCTCCAGTTGCCAATGGTGAATACACCCGGCCCTTCGGCGCCGTCGATGGTCAGCACGTATGTCTGGTAACCAACGCTGTCGAGTTCAGTGCGCAGCATCAGCGTGTAGTCGGCAATCCCGCCACGATGTGGCGGATACTCCCCGGTTACAAAGAGGATGCGCGC
Source organism: uncultured Chloroflexia bacterium (assembly GCA_963709995.1). Taxonomy (GTDB): domain Bacteria; phylum Chloroflexota; class Chloroflexia; order Thermomicrobiales; family CFX8; genus JAUIIK01. Next base: position 97,452 of record CAVPYN010000008.1, read on the forward strand.
TTTCTCAGTCGACATTGAGGTCCGATCTAACCAGGGTCCAGTAGTGGGCGACGCGCGCTGCGCGCAACTCGCGCTTGTGGCCGATCATCCATTTCGCAGCTTCGCGCGCGAGTTGGAGGCCATAGTTTAACCTGAGAAGCATGGCGACGATTCTGGTTGAGGCTACTCCATACAATCGCCGTTGAGCCCGCAGCCGGCCGCGATCGAATTCGAGGCGGCTGCGCAACGTGTCCTGGCTGGTACTGGCGCCTTCATGGTGAGTGATGACGGCACAATCCAGATACCGAATCCTCCAACCGTGACGCCGGATGCGATAGCACCACTCTAGTTCCTCGCCATACATCCAGAATCGCTCGTCGAATCCGCCTACGTCCTCAATCATCCTCGTGCGCGCCATCAGGGCGGCTCCGACCAGCCAATCAACATCTTGAGAATCACCTGGCGAACTGCCGGTCATCCTGTAGCTAGTTACCCACTTGTTGGTGGGAAGCCATTCTTCGATGATTGTGCTCTCAAACGCCGGGGTCCAGCGACCGGGGAAACGTCGTTTCGAGGGCTGGCGCCTGCCGTCAGGATAGATCAGTCGAGGTCCAACTAACCCAACGTTACTGTCTAGGAGTAGCGCTCGTGCCAGGAACGAGATCGCGCCTTGATGAACAATGGTATCGGCATTCAGGACCAGAATTGCATTCCCGCGACAAGCGGCGATTCCAGCGTTCGCACCCGCTCCATAGCCGCGATTCTGAACCTCGAGTAGTTCGAAATCCGGAAAACGGTCCCGCACCAACTCGGGGCTACGATCCTGGCTCGCACAGTCGACGACAACAACCTGAACGGCCTCTCCGCGCGCAACCGCCTCACGAAGCGAATCGAGGCACTCCGCAAGCAGCGGGCGCACGTTGTAATTGACAACGACGACCGAGATCTTCAGGGGCGACGGACTCACGTGACGGCCTGACGAGATCGCCACACGCCGTAGACTTTCGAAAGGGCCACCATTGAGCATGCGGCGAAGCCCAGGATGCCGTCCAGGTAACCCCGATCAGAAATGAAACGGCTGTGGAACTCTCTCACCGGCATCGACAGGTAGGCCCGTCGACGCATGGGCGGCGAACTGGATGCGGCGATGCGCTCATAGGCAAGCTGCTTCCGGAAGAATTCGATAAGAAATGCCCCGCCGGACGGATAGTTGAGATGGACGATGGCATGGTTGAGAGCAAACACAGCGCCCTCGCACAACGGGGTTTCGTGAACTGGAGTGGTTTCGTCATATGCGCATCGTCCGGGCCGCATGAGCCTCACCTGGTAATCCGGCCACCAGCCACCGCCACGCATCACGCGTCCCCCCATGACGTTGCGGCGTGGGATCGCAAATGCGGAAGTGCCCTCGTCCGCAGACTCAACCGCATCGCGGATCTCCTGTCGAAGATTGGGAGTCAACCGCTCATCAGCATCAAGAAACAGAATCCAGCCGACGTGGTTTGCGATCTGGATTGCGGCGTTCCGTTGTGCGGGAAAACCGTTCCACGAGCGTTCGATAACCTCCGCGCTGAGATTGCGCGCGATAGTCCGGGTCTGATCGACGGAGCCGGAGTCGATGACGAGAATACTGCCGGTCAACGGGAGCGCAGACTCAATGCAGCCAGCGATGTGGGACTCCTCATCCCGCGCGAGTACCGCGGCAATCAGTTCCGGCATCCCAGACCTTTCAGAAACACGTCGAGATTCGTCACGTCCGGTTCGTTGCGGCCGCCGGTCCCTGCTCCCTGTCGCGCTGCGCGAACCATGGTAACGATATTGGTTAGCGCCTTCCGGCGCGCGGGGGAATCCCAACGCCGGTGATACATCCCCCGGCTGCGCCAGAGCGCCTGCCGCATTTCCACAGGCATTTGTCCGGTGGAGGCTCCTCCGATGTGGACCACTTCGGACGCTGGCGCAATCAGTCGAGTCCATCCAGCCTGTTCCAGCCGGCGAGCGAAGTCGATCTCTTCGCAGTACATTCCGTAACTTTCGTCCAACCCTCGAGCGCGGATGAAAGCCTCCCGTCGCACCGCCAGTGCTGCGCCGAGGACGTAGTCAACAGCGTACGGCAACTGGCCATCACCGGGTGACATTCGACCATTGAGTGACGATTCGTAGAGTCGCGCGGGTACCGGAATGAGATCGCAGATCGTGTTCAGGATTCCCGGGAAGCGGTAGCCGCTGGACTGGATGGTTCCATCCACGTTGAGCAAGAGTGGGGCAACCAGGCCGATATGCGGCGCGAGACTGAAGGGGTCGAGCAAAGCGCTTAGCGATCCCGGAGTAAGTTCAGTGTCAGCATTCAAGAACAAAACGATGTCACCGGTCGTCGCTCGCATTCCGGCGTTGCAGCCAGCCGCATACCCGATGTTTGCTGGCATCTGGATCAGTTCATTGACCGGGAAACGACGAATTACTTCGCGATGCCCGGCAACGGTCGATGCACAGTCGACGACGACAACCTCTCCAACATTTGGCTCGTCACGTCGTTCGGCGTCGATGGATGCGAGGCAATTCGCCAACAATCCAGGTGTATTCCAATGAACGATGACAATTGACAGCAATCGATATCTCCTGGCGCCACTTTCACCTATCGCTTGTGGCATGCTAGTCAGCAAATCGGTCAGTTATTGTATCGAGAGACGACGGCGAATTCGTTGCGAGTCCATCGAAACATCGGCTACATCAAGCGAAAGCAGCGGAGAACCCGCTGGTTCGTAGCGATGGGAATCACCCTCTTAGCTTTTGCGGTCATTTCACCGCTTGTCCACGGAACTCCGACGGTGATTGCCGTCTCCTATGGCGCGCTGATCATCGGGTTCTTCACATTCATCTACGGGACGCAACAGTACAGTAAGTGGCGCCGGCGCCCCAGGGTTGACGAAGTGCTCGACACAGCGTTGGGCCGCCTGAATGATCGCAATACCTTGATTCACTATCCAGAGCTGGGCAGAAATAGCCCGGAACATGTGGTCGTTACGCCCGGTGGCTCGGTCGTGATCACACCGAAGGACGTTTCGGGCCGGATTTCGGTTGACGGGCCGCGATGGCGGCAGCACAAACTGATCTTCCTGCGATTCTTCAGTCTAGGCGCGCCTTCTCTTGGCAATCCGACGGTTGAAAATGAACTTCAGATGGATACTCTCGAAGCGCTTTTCGACACCGAGACCCTGGCCGGCGAGATCGAGGGGATTATCGTGTTTCTGCCCGATGAGGTAGAGATCCAGATGAAGGATCCCGAATCGACCATCGCTCATATTTCAGAACTCGCTGAACTGGTCCGGGAGATCGGAGCCGAAGTCCAGCTGCCAAACGATGATCGGACGGCGATCGTCTCCGCGCTTACCGTCGGAGAAGAGTTCGAGACAACCGGAGCTCGACCGTCGCGGCCAAAGAAGAAGCTGAAGGTGTCCGGTCCGTCATGAGCAAGGGAGATGGCTGGAAAGTCATCGGTCATGACGATGCCAAGGCGCAGCTCCAGCAGGCGATCCGGACTGGCAGGGTTGGACACGCTTACCTCATCACTGGCCCGAGTGGAATTGGAAAGACAACGTTCGCGCTTGAGTTCGCGCGGGCGTTGAACTGTCTGGAGCGACAGGATGGGACGGCCTGTGGGCACTGTGAGTCCTGTCGCAGGATTGCCCGCGAATCTGATCGCCGGAGTCATCCTGACATCATCGTCGCTGATATGGAATGGCAAGCAAACGTTCTTGGCGGTCGCACGGCGGACGACTCACGTTCGCGCCAGCGATTCTCTATCGACTCCGTGCGTTGGCTCCGCCAGGACATAGCCAGCCGGCCCGTGCTCGGGCGCTGGAAGATCCAGATTGTAGACGGCGCAGACCAATTGTCGGACGTCGCGCCGGATGCTCTCCTCAAGACGCTAGAAGAGCCTCCTGGTTCGGCCCTGATCATCCTGATTGCCGAAAGCTACGAGGCGATGCCGGAGACGATTCGATCACGATGCCGGCATGTTCCCCTTTCTCTGGTCGACTCGCCGGTTATCAGTGCGGAGTTGATTGCGATGGGTGCGCTGGCTGAGCAAGCTGAGCTCATCGTCTCGATAGCACGGGGACGGGCTGGGCTGGCATTCGAACTTCGCCAATCTCCAAACTTGCTTGAAGAAATGGAGTCCGAATTCCGAGATGCGCTTGAAAACATGCGCGACCCACTGGGACGCTTGAGGATAGTCGGTCCGATGGCTTCCCACCATACCCGTGAGCGGGACCGCACATTTCGTTTTCTGGAAGCTTGTACGCTGCTCTGGCGCGATGCCTTGCTCTTGAAAGCCGGATTACAGGGCACGTCGGGATTTCCCGGTGTCCTGGCGGACCTGGCCGCCTACGCGAACGACCTCAGCGAGCAAGAGATCTTACAGGCCCTTCGTGCTACCCGTAGGGCTGTGGAAGATCTTGAAAGAAACTTCCAGGCTCGCATTGCTCTGTTGGCGATGACACAGCAGTGGCCGCGGTAGCGGTCAATTGTATAGCTGTAGAAGCTGACAAAGACGTTGTCGCCGCGGCTCCCGGTTACCCGGCTGAGTAGTCTAGCGCCTGGCGAATAAACCAAATCAACAAGATAGCAATCAGCGGGGATAGGTCAATGAATCCCGTCCGTGGCATGGACCTGCGAATCGGCGCGATGAATGGTTCCGTGATCGCGTAAAGCGCCTGCGAAATCGGGTTCTGCATCCCGCGGTCAAACCAGGACATGATTGCCCGACCAATGATCGCGAGCCAGAGGATGAGTAGCAGTTTGTCGAGCAAATCTATGAGCGCGCTTTCGATGGTTCCACTCCAGGTTCTACGGCGACAATCAGCGGGTAGCGACCGCCCCGCTTCACAATGCCCGGGCGCTATGATAGCAAACGGCGGATAGGTCCGAATGGGGAGCCGGGCGATTGGGCCCGGTGTGAATGAGAGATTGAGGAAGATCTGTGGCTGAAACGGCTGGCTACGTTGTTGTGGACATCTGGCGCGCAAAACCGGGCAAGAAGGATCAGGTGGACCGTTTGCTGGTCGCCGCCGCGCAACGGTTTCGGCGACAGCCGGGCATCGTTTCCGTCGACTATGCGCGTCTCGAAGAGCAGCCGGATATGTATCTCGTGATCTTCAGATACGTTGACAAAGCCGCGAGAGAAGCCTTCGTCGCGACGGAGGATCTTCGTTCTACGATGACTGAATTGCGCCAAGTCTGGGATCTTGAAAGCCCGGTGTACCGGGGAGAGACATTCGTCTAAGGCTTTCAATCGCTCTCACTCAACTCCTTGAGCTCGTACAGGCGGGTGATCGCTTCCAGCGGTGAGATGGCGTCAAGTTCCAATTCGCGTATGCGTTCTATGACCGGGTGATTCGCGCCGAATAGTTGCATCTGATACGTATCGGAATGCGCGGTCATTGTGCTTCGGTTCCGTTCACGGATCGCGGCGCTGTCATGTTCGAGCTCGGCGAGAATGTCCTCCGCTCGACGGACGACAGCGCGGGGCATCCCGGCTAGCTGGGCGACGTGAACGCCGAAGGAACGATCGGCTCCACCCGGCGCTAGCCGGTACAGAAATGTGATTTCATCGCCGGCTTCCAGCACATCGACCCGGTAATTTCGGATGCCGGGCAGGATCTCCGCCAGTGAGGTCAATTCGTGATAGTGGGTGGCGAAGAGCGTGATGCTTCCGAGTCTGGGGATGTTGTGAATGTACTCGATCACTGCTTTCGCGATCGCCATTCCATCATAGGTGCTGGTCCCGCGCCCGATCTCGTCCAGGACTATCAACGATCGCCTGGTGGCGTGATTACAGGATCGTGGCGGTTTCCAGCATCTCGACCATAAACGTCGATTCGCCGCTCGCCAAATCGTCCTGCGCGCCAATCCGCGTGAAGATGCGGTCGACCACTCCAAGGCGCATCCTTTCGGCGGGAACGAACGAGCCTATTTGGGCCAGTAGGACGAGGAGCGCGACCTGCCGAAGATACGTCGATTTGCCGGCCATGTTCGGGCCGGTGACAATCGCGATTGTGCCGTTCTCGCCACCCATGCGTGTGTCGTTCGGTACGAACGCCCCTCCCGCACGCTCACGTTCAACGATCGGATGCCGGCCCTTATCGATTTCGATCAAGGGAGTGTCGACAAGTTGCGGGCGAACATATCCCCGTTCAGCTGCGTTCTCGGCAAGGCTGGCCAGCACGTCGATCGATGCCAGACGTCGAGCGACCTCGCGGATGCGCGAACTTTCCCGGCCAATTGCCCCCAAAAGTGCGGTGAAGGCATCGGATTCGGCCGCCATTATCCGGTCCTCGGCGGCGGCTACACGTTGCTCCGCCTCCTTCAGCTCAGGGGTGATGTACCGCTCGGCATTGACCAGCGTCTGCTTGCGGATGTAGTGATCGGGGACAGGCTTTCGATTCGCGTTGGAGACCTCAAGGTAGTATCCAAACACCTTGTTGTAGCCGACCTTCATGCGTTCGATCCCGGTTGCACGTTTTTCGCGGCTTTCCAGGCTAGCGATGTACTCTCGGTCTGCCCGGAGCGTTTCGCGAAGCCCGTCAAGCTCTGGGCTGTATCCGGCGCGAATGGCTTGTCCGTTGCCCAGATATGGGGGCGGGTCATCGCCGATCGCCAGTGAAATCTCTCTGGCGACTTCATCGCACGCCTGCGGCGGCAATAGCAGGGTTGGCAGGTTGTCGTACGAAAGGGCCCCGACCAGCCCGGGCAGCCGATCCAGAGCGTCGCCGAGCCTGGCCACTTCACGTGGCCCCGCCTGACGATTGACGACGCGATTGACTATGCGCTCGATATCCGCAAAACCTCTGAGCTTTCCGCGTACTTCGCCGCGTGGAATAGGGTGCGTCAAGAACCACTCTATGCCGTCATAACGTTCTTCGATCTTGTTTCTATCAAGCAGTGGCTGGCCGAGCCATCGCCGAATCAACCTGCCGCCCATCGGCGAGAGTGTCGAATCAATCGTTGACAGCATTGACGGTCCATCGCGTCGTGAAGTCGAGGCATCGATATCGAGATTCCTGCGCGTCTGGCGATCGAGGGTCATGAATGAATCGATGGAGTAGGTGTACAGCGTCGTAATCTGCCGCAGATTGCGCAGCTGTGTCTGTTCGAGATAGGCGAGGAGCGCGCCTGAAGCCCGGATGGCGAGCGGCTGGTTTGCACAACCGAATGCTTCAAGCGATTGTGTCTCGAAATGGTCGCTGAGTAGTTCCCTGGCTTCGTTCTCCCGCCAGTGCATCGGCGGGAGCTCTGCCACGACGATGTCAAGCGTGTTCGCCAGGCGCGATGCAGGATTGTCGGGGCAGGTAACGAATTCTCGCGGCTGCAACCGGAGTATCTCGCGCTGAATGGCATCTTCGATCGTGGAGCCCTCGAACGCCGACAGGGTGGTGGTAGCGAATTCGCCGGTCGACGCATCAGCGAACGATATGCCTGCCTGGGCGCCTTCGACGAAGACGGCGACGACAAATGTGTTGTCGGTAGTCGTCAGGAGTTCCGGCGACGTCAGGGTTCCCGGCGTCACAATGCGCGTGACTTCGCGCTCGACGATGCCCCGCCCGGTAGGCTCTGTGGTCTGCTCGGCAATTGCCACCCGGTAACCGGCCGCAATCAGGCGACTGAGATAGCCGTCGGCGGAATGGTAGGGAATGCCGGCCATCGGGATCCGGTTTCCCTTGCCCATTTCGCGCGACGTAAGCGCGATGTCGAGCACCTCCGACACGAGCTCGGCGTCTTCGTCGAACGTCTCATAGAAGTCACCCATGCGGAAGAACAGTATCGTCCCAGGATGCTGTTTCTTCAGTTTGAGGTACTGCCTGCGGGCTGGAGTTGTCGTTGCTATTCCCTGCCACTGGTCGCGTCATTCCGTAGGTTGTGATTCTACTTATGAGCGCGTACGAATGCAGAGAGATGCTCCGGGCAGGGCTCCAGCAGGCGGATACCAGCGCATTGATGCCCAGATGACTCCACCTGGTGACCTCAATCGCACTGGTAAGACTCGAGCTTACCAGCCGGACGCGTAGGCCTCTGCCCTGGCATCGGCGCCAGCGGTCAACGTCTCGCGGTCATGGTCGACGACGATCGCGCACATGTTGCCGGCCTGGCGTGTCCAATCCGGCCACCACTCGACATCGTGCCCTCGACTGGCGAGATCTTCTCCGACAGACCGGGCAATACGCGATTCGATCCGAAGCTTGCCCGGTTCGTATTCATGTGGCCAGAACGAATTCGGGAAGGAGAACGAACCGAAACGGGGCGCCTCGATCGCTTGCTGCACGTCCATCTCGAACACGACGATATTGAGGAATGTCTGCAGCATCGATTGGCTCTGCATGTCTCCACCAGGTGTTCCAAACGGCATGAACAGTTGCCCGTCCTTGAAGGCCATTGCGGGATTTCGGCGTCAGCCGGGGCCGTTTGCCGGGCTCGACAACCGAAGGGTGATCGGCTTCGAGCCAGGATTGAGAACCCCTGCCCGAACAGATCAACCCTAGACCGGGGATGATCGGAGTGCTTCCGACCCCATCGCTTGGCGTGGCCGAAAAGGCGTTTCCGTCTTCGTCTACGACGCACACGTACGAGGTGTCCTGGTCGCGATGGGCGCCGGCGCCCAGGCGAGCATTCATTTCGGACGTGAGGTCCAAACCGCTCATAGCCGGCATTTGCCCGAAAGCTCGCCCCATGTCGATCCGGGCGCGAACCTGCGCGGCGTGAGCGTCGGATAACAGGCGCTCCAACGGCACGTCCACGAACTCTGGATCACCGTAGTACTGCTCGCGATCGGCGAACGCAAGATTCAGCGCTTCTGTGACCACGTGGATGTAATCGGCTGAGTTGTGTTCCAAATCGCGAAGATCGAAACCGTTCAGGATGTTCAGCGCCTCAGCAAGCACCGGACCCTGGCACCATGGTCCAGAGACAAAGACATCAACCCCGTTGTACTGCACACTTGGCGGGGTTTCCACCGTGCTGTGGAACTCCGCCAGGTCGTTCTCATCGACGGTGCCGCCCTCGGACTGGATGAACGACGCGATCTCGCGCCCGATATCCCCGCGATAGAACTCGTCACGCGCCGCTTCAACACCGGCTCCCCGTCCGCCTCCCGCCGCTTCTTCGGATCGGGCCATCCGGCGGAACGTGGCGGCAAGATCCGGTTGCTTGAGGACGGTTCCAGCAGGATGGACTTCGTCGTCGGCAGTGAAGATTGCCGCTGTGGAGGGCCAGGACAGAAGATTGACGCGTGCCTGGGCCAGGTTGCGGTGGAGCGACGGATAGACCACGAATCCGCCTTCGGCGAGTTCGATAGCCGGTTGGACAACCTCGGCGAAGGATAGCTTGCCGTACCGTGCAAGTGCTGAGAGCCACGCATCCGGGGCTCCGGGAACCACTGATCGCTTTGCGCCAACCGGTATCTGCCCGTTCTCGTCGGTAACAAACCGTTGGCGATCGGTTGCGCGCCCCCATTTTCCGAGCCCGCTGATCGATACCAGATCACCTGACTCGCGGTGAGAAATCATGATGGGCGCGACACCGCCAAAATTGCACAGATCGGGCAAAACCACGTCGATGCAGATACCAGCGGCGACGCCGGCATCGATCGCGTTGCCGCCCTGGCGAAGGATGCGCATCGCCGCTTCGGTGGCGAGATAGTGGCCGCTTGAGACGGCGAAGCGATGAGCTTGAATTGCCGGTCGTTCAGATATGCGGATTGACGGGGCGACTGTCGCCATGGTGTGTACCTCTTGTCCATGCTCGCGAAACGCTAGATCAACGTAGCACGCGAGCCTTCTTCTGTCTTCACGATTTCGATCCGGTTTGGAAATTGGTCGCGAAGCTCATCAATGTGAGTGATAGCAAGAATCAGTTCGAAATCACTGGTGACGCTTTGAAGGGCCTCGATGAGTCCATCTCGACCTTCTTGATCCTGAGTGCCGAATCCTTCGTCGATAATGAGTGTTTCTACCGATGCACCCGCTCTTCTTGCGAGAAGCTTGCTGAGCGCTACCCGGATCGCGAAGTTGATCCGAAACGCTTCGCCTCCGCTGAAGAGTTGGTAAGGTCTCTGCGGCCAGCTTCGTCGCCGATGAGAATGTCGAGCGTCTCGATTGTTGAACCAGACGACACCGCTTCGCGGGTTGTTCGGAACTGGATTTCAAGTTGCTTGGATGTCATTCGCGAAAGCAGGCGATTCGCCTCATCTTCGAGTTCTGGCAAGACATTCTCGATGATCATTGCCTGGATGCCGTCGCGACCGAATGCCGTTGTCAGTTCACGATAAGCGTCAATCCGGGCTGCGAGGTCTGTCGCTTCGACTTCGAGCTCGATCTTCTCCTGTTCGAGCTGGATCAATCGGGCCAGCTGTGTACGGAGTGATCCGCTCCGTTGCTCCAGACTCTGTCGTTCCTTCGTGAGTTCGCGCTGTTTCTCCAGTTTCTCCTCATGCGAGCGTTTGATCTCATCCACGCCTGCTAGCGAGGCTCGCATTTTCGCCAGGTTGTCGTTGATCTCAGTCTGGTCGCGCTTGAGGGTTTGAATCTGGTCATCGATTTCCTCCAGTCGGCGCGTAAGAGCCCGGTGATCGGATTTGGCTTGTTCAACGGCGACGAGCTTGTCATCGGCGTCTCTGAGCCGATCGACCGCCTTCAATGCTTGCTGGTGTTCTTCGGGGTCGTAGCTGATTGCCGCAAGGTTGGACCGGAGTGTCTTCAACTCCTGCTGCTCAGCCACCAGAAATCGTCTTTCGGCAATTACCTGCTTAGTATCTTTTAGCCTGGCTCGTTCTTCTTGAAGAGACTTCGCCAACTCGGGAAGTTCGACCATTTGTGCTTTGAGGTCCGCTACCTGACTGGAGATTACTTCCAGTCTTCTTGAACGCTGTTGCAGGGCTTCAACTTGCTTGCGACTGCTTTCGAATCTGAGCTCTCAGTTCGCCTGCCGCCACCTTGTTCGCTCGAAATGCATCACCGAGGACCTTGCCTTCAACCGTCCATTCCTCGTGTATGTGCTCATGATCTCCCGTTCCGAGCGGGCGACGGCATACCGGACAGGTGGCGTCTCCCGCTCGGAGACTGGATATTCGGGACTGTATATCGTCCATGCGCGATCGAAGCGCAGCATTCTCCTCGTTTATTCCTGCCAGCCTGCTTTCAAGTTGGGCGAGTTCGTCCGCTCGTGCAGGCAATTCCGCGGTTTCTGCTGCCAACGAGGCCGCTTCCGCTTCAGCCAGGACGAGCTTCTCTCCGCGTTTCTCGACGTCCTGAATGCGCGCCAGCAGCGACTCGATTGTCTGGCGTCGGAGCGCGGCGTTTTCGCGCAGTGATGCTTCCTCGCGTTCGATCGCGGCGCTGACTTCATGCACACGCCGTTCAATCGGTTGCCGGCTGGCGAGTTTGGAAGAATAGTCCTCGACTATCCGGCGCCATGAAGTAAGCTCGCGAGCCGCAGCGCGGATATGTTCCTCCTGGGCGAGTATTGCGCTGGTGCTCGTCAGAGTCTCCGTCGTTTTGACCTGTTCCCGCGTGGCCGTGGAGATGTTGGAAGTTACCCGTTCCAGACGTACCTCATCTCGTCTAATCATTTCCTCAACCATTTGGGCGGCATTGAGACGTGACTGGAGGGAATCAATGTCGGACTGGACCTTCGCGAGCAGTTGATCGTTCTGAGTGATCTGCTCATCAGTCTGAGCGATGGAAACCTCGATTTCGTGCCGGTCCGAAAGCTCCAGCTCGATTCTGCCTACCTGCTCCTGGAGATATCCCATGCGATCGCGTAAACGATTGCCTTGCTCGCGGGATGCAATCGCGAGACGATCATAGGCTCCCAGATCGAGGATTTCTGCAAGTATGCGTTTTCGTTCGCCTGGTGGGTTTTGCGTGAAAACGGTCGGCATTGCCCTGTTCCAGAAATGCTGAATTGACGAATGTCTCGTGATCGAGGCGCAGCTCGCGGATTATTCGCTGCTGGGTATCCCGTACGGAATCGCCGCCAATCGGCAGCCAGTTCTCGGAGTCTGCAACACGGGTATCGAACTCCAGGGTCGGTCGCGTCCTGGCTCGTCGGCGCATGACCCGATATTCGCGTGCCCCCATGCGGAAGACGAAGGTTACTTCCATTTCGTCCTGGCCGAGCGAAATGAGGTCTAGGTCACGCTGCGCACGACTCTTCCCCCAGACTGCCCAGGTCATAGCGTCCAGGAGGGCGCTTTTCCCAGCGCCGTTCTCACCCGAAAGACATGCTACGGTGAGATGTCTAAAGTCGACGGTAGTGGTTCCCCGGTAGCTCAAGAAATTGCGCAGGGTAAGCGTCTGGGGAATCATCGGCGTTGAACTCCTGTAGTGGAATGTTGGTGGTCCCGCAACTGCGAGCATCTACGACGAATCAGTATACTGCTTGCGGAAACGGGCTTGGAATTCGCGCTTAGAAATGGATGCTGTCGGACTGGACATCGCATTCCGCCTCTTCATCGTTCTCATATTGGTCGCAATCAACGGATTCTTTGTCGCTGCGGAGTTCGCGCTCGTCAGCGCCAGGAGGACACGGATCGAACAGCTTGCGGAGGAGGGAAGTCCGCTTGCCAGGACGGTCCTTCGCTCGATGTCCGATCCAAACCGCTTCATTTCGATTGCCCAGGTTGGCATCTCGATGGCCAGTCTGGCCCTGGGTTTCATCGGTGAGCCAGCCATAGCTGGTCTTGTGGAGCCACTACTTGAGCCGATCCTCCCTGGTTCGATCGTCTTCCTTTCCTCTCACGCAATTGCAATCGCAATCGCGTACATGATCGTCACGTATTTGCATCTGGTTATCGGTGAACAGGTGCCGAAGATGATCGCTATTCAACGCGCCGAGTCAACGATTCTGATCACAGCGCAGTTCACCGAGTTCATTGGGGTGCTACTGCGTCCGGTGATTGCAGTCGTCTACTGGTCAACCGAGTTAGTGCTGAGACGTCTGGGACTTCAGTATCAGAGCGACGCGCACATGGTCTACACGATCGACGAGCTCGAGATGCTGATCGAGGCCAGCGAAGAGGGCGGTCACCTGGAGCCTCAGGAACGCGAGCTGGTCCAGCGCGCGCTCGGATTTGGGGAACTTACTGTGTCTCAGGTAATGGTTCCACGTACCGAGGTGGTGGGAATCCCCCTAGCCGCCGATTACGCCGGCATCGTCAATCAGATCCGGCAGGCGAATCGTTCACGGTATCCGGTGTACGAGAATACACTAGACGAGGTGGTGGGCGTCCTCCACGTAAAAGACCTCGTTACCACTGCCGTACACCCTGAAAGTCAATTTGAGATACGTTCGCTTATCCGCCCTGTCGTTCCCGTGCCAGAGTCGCTTCCCGTCGACGAATTGCTCGCGACACTCCAGTCCGAGCGTGTGAATCTTGCGATCGTTATCGATGAGTACGGCGGGCTCGCCGGCATCGTGACCGTGGAAGATGCGCTTGAGGCACTCGTCGGCCAGATTCAGGATGAGTTTGAAGTTGCCGAAGTTGGAATCGAAGTCCAGCCAGACGGAAGCATGCTCATCGATGGATTGATGGTTATTGAGGAATTCAACCGCCACTTTGAAACGAGAACGCACTCGGAAACGGTCGAGACGATAGGTGGACTGGTCTTTGAGCTCATCGGACATAAACCTGAAATCGGGGATTGCGTCCAGGTCGAAGATCTATCATTGCAGGTTGAGTCGCTCGACGGACTTCGGATATCCCGTCTTCGCATAGTGCAGCCTTCGAAGGATGATCGAAGTTCCTGATTAGCTCCGCGCGCGTATGAGCCAGACTATTCTTCCGAGGTTAATCGACCACCCGACGCCAAATACGTGTGGGGTGAGGATTGCCGGATTGTCCGGGGCCCACGCTCGCTCTCGCAACCGCTCCCGGGTCGGGAAGCGCAAATCATAGGGCACGCCGAATACATCTCCGTGCCAGTCACGATATCTCGGATCGCGGACCAGTTGATCCAGGAGCGCCAGCGCGACGAGAACCAGCACCCCGACGACGATTGCAGCGCGAAACAACTTTCTCATCCTTGCCTCCCGTCGTGTCAGATCCTATCAGGGCCAGGCCCGTCGTGGGCGCGCGAAATCGAAACAGTAGTTTGACACTGCTCTCCGCGGGCCATTATCATCTCAGAAGGTGAGGTTGACAGAATCGGAACTGTGCATCGTACGTACGCCGATACTCGCAACTTGTTAGCCATCATCACGAACCTTAACAACAGACGAAGATAGTGAGGAAGAAGGAGTAAATGGAATTTACTACTCTTCTCGCAGTTCTCGTCGCCCTTATTCTCGGCGCCAGCGCAAGCTGGTGGGTAACCAGATGGATGTTGCTGAACCGGGCTGAATCTGAGATATCTCAGGCCCGGTTGCAGGCTGAACGTATCGTCGAGGATGCGGAGGCGGAGAAGCGAGAAATGGTGCTTCAGGCAAAGGACGAAGGCATTCGTCTACGTGCCGAAGCAGACCGGGAGATTTCGAACCGTCGTAAAGACCTGGAACGGGTCGAGCGACGCCTGGAACAAAAAGATACTCAACTTGAACGTAAGACGGAGCAGCTGGAGCGACGGGAGAAGTCGGCCCAGGAATCCGAGCGAGATCTCGAGGAGCGAGCAAAGGAACTCGAAGGTTTTCGCGCTCGGCAAGTTGAAGAACTTGAACGCGTAGCGGCGCTCACTACCGAAGAGGCGCAGTCGATACTCCTGGAGCGCGTGGAGAAGGAGATGGCGGATCTTCTGTCAAGGAGAGCCCGTGAACTCGACTTGGAGATGAAGGCGGAAGCCGAACATCGCAGCCGGATGGTCTTGGCGACAACGCTCCAGCGCATTGCCACCGACTATGTGTCCGAAACGACTGTCTCTGTCGTGCAGCTACCGAGCGACGATATGAAGGGGCGGATTATCGGGCGCGAGGGTCGAAACATCCGTGCACTCGAACAGGCGACAGGCATCGATCTGATCGTGGATGATACGCCGGAAGCGGTCACGCTTTCCGGCTTTGATCCCGTAAGGCGAGAGGTCGCGCGCCGGGCGCTCGCCAAGCTCATTCAGGACGGGCGGATACATCCGGCCCGCATCGAGGAGGTCGTGAACAAGACTCGCCTGGAAGTTGAGCAGATCATGCGGGAGGAGGGCGAGCGTGTCGCATATGAGGCGAACGTCCAGGGCCTGCATCCAGATCTGATCAAATTGCTTGGACGACTCAAGTTCCGGACAAGCTATGGCCAGAATGTCCTAGGTCATTCACTTGAAGTGTCCCTACTCTCCGCTGCCCTGGCGGCTGAGCTCGGAGCGGATGTGAATGTCGCGAAGACGGCGGGGCTACTGCACGATATAGGAAAAGCCGTCGATCACGAGGTCGATGGACCGCACGCGCTGATCGGAGCTGATATTGCTCGCCGGCTCGGTCGGTCCGCACGGATCGTTCACGCGATCGCTGCACACCACGGCGAAGAGGAGCCGCAAACCGTCGAGGCATTCATCGTCGCAACCGCTGATTCGATTAGCGGCGCCCGCCCTGGAGCGAGACGTGAGATGGTCGAGTCCTATATCAAGCGACTTGAGGCGCTCGAAAGCGTCGCGTCGTCATTTGATGGAGTGGATCGGGCATATGCGATCCAGGCAGGTCGCGAAGTCAGAATCATGGTCCAGCCGGATCGTATCGATGACGTTGCCGCAAGCCGGCTCGCCCTCGATGTGACCCGTAAGATCGAAGATAATCTCGACTATCCGGGACAGATCAAGATCACGGTGATTCGTGAGACTCGCGCAATCAACTACGCGAGATAGGATCGAGACAGAAACAAAGAGCCGCGGCAGGAATCGCCGCGGCTCTTCTGTTTCCGGCCGAACACCAGGATAGACGGATGTTGACCAACTTCCTGCCCCGGTGGTAAGACTATCGCTGAAGCGCGCGCTGTCTGCTGGCAGCGCGTGTTGGACGATTGAGGGCTGATTACTACCCGGGGAAAATGCCATTCGACGATCCTCGACACTAGCTGGCACGATGCAGCCAGCGTTTGGGATCGGTAAACGCGGAAACGTGAACGAATGACATTGGGAGGAGTCGAGCTCCTGGCGCAAACAGGTGAGGAAGGACGGCGTAACCTACGCGACCAATTTAGTTTCCGCTACCGGTAATTTTGTAGTCTAAGAGTTCTGATTCGCGCATTGCATCTGCATGCTACCCACACATCAGTGTTGGAGGTTAACAACGTGGACCGATTCTTCAGCAAGCTCGACCTTCGGGACATCAAGATCCAACCCGAGACGAAGTTCCCACCTACAGAAGAAGATTACGACGACAATGGCACGGATCAAGCTTGGGATGATGAAGAGTTCGAGGAGTTGGACGCCTCCTCCAGTTCGGAGACTCAGACCGACGACGAAGTCGTCGAAGATGTGGTCGAGGATGTGATCGAAGTCGAAGCGCCGGAGCAGCGCAAAGACGTATTGAAGGTATCCGCCCGGTCGCGGCCGAGCGCGGTCGCAGGGGCGATCGCGGGTGTCGTGCGCGAAAGTGGCCGGGCCGAAGTCCAGGCAATCGGAGCTGGGGCGACCAATCAGGCGGTTAAGGCGGTCGCGATTGCCCGTGACTACCTGCGAGAAACCGACATCGAGGCTGTGTGTTTGCCCGCATTCATCGACGTGACGATTGATAATGAGGATCGCACCGCAATCCGGATCATAGTTGAGCCTCGATAGGGACTTGATTTGACGGCAGGTCCGATCTGCGGCATCGCCGACCTGCACACGCACACCCGTGCGTCGGATGGTCTCTATTCCCCTGCGTCACTCGTCCAATTGGCGAGTGAGCGGGGGATTTCCGTACTCGCAATCACCGATCACGATACGGTCGCTGGAATTCAAGCAGCGAATTCGGTCGCCAACTCGTTATCGATTCTATGCGTCCCGGGCATCGAGTTCTCGACGCGAGCATATCGTGGTGAAACACATATCCTCGGATATGGGATCGACACGACTAGCTCGGAGATGCTCTGCGAACTTGAATCCCTCAGGAGATCGCGGATCGACCGTGGAGCGGCGATCCTCGAACGGCTTGATGCACTCGGCGTCTCCATTGATCCAATGGTCGTTCACGAAGTTGATGAGGAAACCTCTCCGGGACGCCCCCATATTGCCAGAGCGCTGAAAAGCGCCGGATATGTCTCGTCAGTTTCGGAAGCGTTCGACCGTTATCTGGGTGTTGGCAAGCCGGCCTTTGTGCCACGGCGGACGCTGACTGCTGAACGATCGATCGAACTTATCGAACGTGCTGGCGGCATCGCCGTGCTTGCCCATCCACTGAGCGTCTTTGAACTCGAACGGCGACTCGATCAACTGGTAGAAGCTGGATTGCGTGGTCTGGAGGCCTACTATGGCGAGTACGACGGCCCGCAGCGCGAATCGCTTGCAGTTCTAGCAGCGTCGCGAGGACTGCTTGTGACCGGTGGAAGCGACTTCCACGGCGAGGGCGAACAGGAGGGGCGCGATCTGGGTTCTGTGTGTATACCGTCGCGGCATCTCCAGGCGTTTCTTTCCGCGATTGGGTAGTACGCTTAATCATTGCCAGTGGTGGCAAAGGATTGGTTGGCGCAACACGGGCCAGCTGCTTCTACGGAAATAGTCAACTGAGGTCGGTAGCCAGGTTGTTGCCCTACTGGCGTCGCGAGATGCTTGCAGTCCTTTGCGGATGTAGAAATGCCGTCTGAAAATCCCCGGGAGGTAGCGCGGACACCGCGAGATCGGCTGATTCGCTACGCCGGCCTTATTGTCGGCGTGTTCATCGGCTGGCAACTTGGAGCGCGCTTCTCCGGTGGGGAAAGTTCCGACGCTTGGGGACCCGCGGCTTTCTTCTTCGCGGCAATCGTTGGCGGACTATTCTTTGTCCTTGCGCCGTACGCGGTTCTGCGAACGACCGGTTGGGTTCGAGACAAGTTTTCTCTAATCCCGGCGATAGATATCGTTGCCGCAGGGATTGGGTTGATCGTTGGCGGGATCTTTTCTTCACTCCTGGCGTTTCCAGTTTCATTGCTCCCGAATCCATACGGCCAGATATTGCCGTTCCTGGTGGCAGTTATTGCCTGTTCTCTAAGCGTCTTTGTCGTGGTGCTTCGAAAACGGGACCTGACCGCGCTCGTGTTCCGACGCGGAACGCTTGCACGACCGACCGAAAAACTTCTGCTCGACACCAGCGTAATCATCGATGGGCGAATACTTGAGCTAATGCGATTGGGCATCGTGACAATGCCGCTCACCGTGCCCAGGTTCGTCCTTCGGGAGCTTCAAGGAATCGCCGACTCGTCGGACCCGTCGCGAAAGGTTCGAGGGCGAAGGGGGCTCGACACACTCGAGCGATTGCAGCGTGAGGAAATTGCTGAACTCGAAATAACCGAAGTCGATGTTGAAGAAGAAGCAACTGTCGATAACAAGCTCATTCGTTTAGCCGCGCTATCCCAATATCGTATCTTTACCGGAGACCAGAACCTGGAGAAAGTTGCCCTTGTTCAGGGCATTCAGGTTATCAATGTAAACGCACTCGCGCAGGCAATGCGACCACCAGTGGTGGCTGGTGAGGAACTGCATATTGAAATCGTCCAGCCGGGCCGCGAGTCAGGTCAGGGGATCGGGTTTCTCGAAGATGGGACGCTCATAGTCGTCGAGAATGGCAAGAATCTCGTTGGCAGCGACGTGGTCGTTGTGGTGACCAGAACGCTCCAGACGGGCACCGGTAGGATGGCGTTCGCTCAGATAAAAGACAACCAGGTGACTGTCTAGTCATGGCCTCGCAGATTCTTTGGGGTGCCATCCTCGTCGCCGCGGGCAGCAGCCGGCGATTTGGTCAATCCGACAAGCTCTTTGCTCTTCTGGGCAGGCGCACGGTTCTTGAAAACAGCCTCGCAAGATTGCTCGTGGAGCCGCGCATTCAATCGGTTGTCGTTGTCGTTTCTCGGGCTAATGCCGCCAGGGCAGAGGCGCTCCTGAAGAACGGTTGTGGAAGCGTTGATATCGCATTCTGTTCCGGAGGAGAGACGCGCAGCGAATCGGTTCGTGCAGGTCTAGAGAAGCTGCCTCCTCAGATCAATTTTGTTATTGTGCATGATGCCGCAAGGCCGCTTGTGCCCCTGGCCGTCCTCCAACAACTCCTCAATAGTGCCGAGGCAACGGGCGCAGCAGCCCCCGTTCTTCCGGTGACGAGCACCCTGCTAGTCGAGAGCCCGAGCGGCCGGATCGAAGGTCACATCCGGCGCGACCGGGTCAGAGAAGTGCAAACGCCACAGGCGGCAGAACGGTCTTCGCTCGAAGCAGCGCTGGCCGCGTTCCCTGACGAAACCGACGAGACATCCGCGCTATTTCGGCTCGGCGTACCGGTTGAAGTCACGCCGGGGCATCAACGCAACCTGAAAATCACATCTCCCGAAGACCTTCTGCTTGCAGAGGCATGGTTGAGTATCGAACCGGAACAGAACTGATGCGCGTCGGGATCGGATATGACATTCATGCTTTCAGCAGCAAGATCGATCGGCCGCTTTTGCTATGCGGCGTCCATTTCCCTGGGGAAGCCGGACTTGAGGGGCATTCGGACGCGGATGTGGCGACCCATGCCGTTTGTGACGCACTGCTCGGAGCATTGGCATTAGGCGATATCGGGGATCACTTCCCGCCGGACGATCCCGCATGGCGGGGGGCCGACAGCATCGAACTCTTAGAACGCGTGCAGGCAATGCTCGGAGGGTGCTGGCGTGTATCGAACGTCGATCTTTCGATCGTTGCCGAGCGGCCGAAGATTTCAGAGAGAAGGCTGGAGATGCGTTCCCGGTTGGCGCAGGCACTGATGCTCGACCTGTCTGCTGTCAGCGTGAAAGCGACAACGAACGAGCGTCTGGGTTCGGTGGGTCGCGGTGAAGGAGTGGCCGCGGTCGCGATTGTGCTGCTGGAGGAGGTAACGTGAGGGCGCTGCTACAGCGCGTGTCCCGAGCGTCGGTATCGGTTGATGGAGACGTTGTCGGGCAGGTGGCGTCGGGAGTCCTGCTACTTGTCGGTATCTCGAAAACAGATACGGAGCGCGAAGCAGAATACCTGGCAGCAAAGATAGCCAACCTACGGATCTTCCCGGATGCTGACGGCCGGATGAATAAGTCTATCCTTGACACGTCTGGATCGGCCCTGGTTGTGTCCCAATTCACGCTGTTTGCCGACGTCCGAAAGGGACGCCGCCCTTCTTACATTCGCGCCGCCGAGCCTGTCGTTGCAGTTCCGTTGCTGGATCATTTCGTGTCGCGGCTTGAAGCTGTCGGAGTGCCCGTGGAACGTGGCGTGTTCGGGGCGATGATGGAGGTTGAGCTGGTAAATGACGGGCCGGTTACGATCTGGTTGGACAGCGATGAATTGCTTGGCTGAACAGGGCCCGATAGTTGCTGGAAGGTAACTGTCCTTCGTTACTTCTGGGCTACAGGTTAGCGAATTTCGCTATGTTATAGTCCGTTCAATGGGCGTGAACATACAGGCAGAAAACCCGATTCAGCCCACGATTTATCCGGTCGAGCGCTAGGGTACCAGGAGGTCGAGCAGGTGACTTCGTCTCCGTTCGAACGGCAGATTGCGAAGGGCGAATCGTCCGAAAATGGCACGACGTCCCAACTCACCGGGATGTCAAGTAGCCCCCAACAGTACGAACACGGACCCAGCTTTCTGGAACACGACACTCTCGCGGTTCGTCTCGTAGAGCTCCCAGCCTGGCTTCAGGCGTTCGCCGCGTCTGTCGGTGAACCTTCGGAATTGGAACCTGCTGTCCCGGACATCGATTCGATGGCGGAGGCGGGGCACGAGTTGCCTGCCCCGGGCGCATCTGTTCCCGCCGTGGAGCAAGCGCCACGATCCACGCAGCTGGCCGAGGCGGCGACCCTCAGTTCAAGTTTTATTAGCGAGGACGACCTGCCTGAGTGGCTTCGATCGATTGCGCCAGACGGGCAAGATGCGGGCCATTCGCGCTCGGGTGGTGGGAGCGCCGCCAACGAGGACCATCTTTCAGTGCCCAACATTTCCCGAGCCTGGTCGACATCGGACGATGCCCGTGGGGTGGATGAGTCAACCTCGCTATTCGCGCTCGTTGCCAGTCAGTCATCGCCAAGCGTCATGCAATCCTCTGGTCCGAACGCGCCAACGCAGGGGTTTCTGATTCGCGAAGAAGGAGCAGGCGCAAAGGGCGTCAGCGCTGCCGACCCCGGAACCGCCGCGCAGCCATCAGCCGGCGTTGCGTCGTTAGGTGGCGAATTTGAAAAGCGCGTACAGCCAGCAGTCGGAGCAGAAGATCGTTCAGGCGAGTCTTCAAGGACACTCCCGATACCCATCCTGGCAATTGGTTTGCTCATAGTCATATTGGTTATCGTCGCGCTCTTGCTGTTCGTACTCTAGTCTGCCCCGCTATCAGTAGATGGTCGGCAGGCGAGTCGTTCTGCGGTGATCGGAGGTCGAGTGGTTACATACCGGAACATTGGCGTGGATGTTGCCCCCGGAGGTGGAATCGGTGCGGACGTCGGGACTCATCCGGGTGTCGAGCCATCTCTGGTCATTGACGCTGATGAGCGCGTCGTTCGAGGCGCGCTGTTCGATTCGGTAGAGGGGCATTCACGGTTCGTGGCCGGCGCACAGGTGATCTCAACAGCGGGACCGCCAATCGGTGATCTTTCGGTCGCCGTACGGGAAATCGCCCAGGCGATTGAATCCCAGTGCGGGGTCGTGCTCACTTCAAGCGAAGATGCCGGTGATTCCATTGGGACTTTCTCGTTGACCGGTCAGCCGGTTAAACCGATTCGCGTTACTATCGTTCCTACCGGTAGACATCAGATCTTGCCAGCACTCGAGACGATCGCCCGGACGACGACATCAATCGTTAACGTTCTTGATGTCGGGATTCGGACCGAAGATGGTGTGATGTCGGCCACCCTCCTTGAGAGCTGGCTTCGCGGATTTCGACCGCACGTCGTAGTGCTACTCGAAGGGAGCCGCGCTCAGTCCGAGTGGATCTCAGCGGTAGCAACGATCGGGAATCTCCTCAATGAAGGATTCGTTGACCAACTCGTTGTCCTCGCCTCAGACGAGTTCCAGCAGCACGTGATCGACGCCGTTGGCGACGG
This sequence comes from uncultured Chloroflexia bacterium, assembly GCA_963709995.1. GTDB lineage: Bacteria > Chloroflexota > Chloroflexia > Thermomicrobiales > CFX8 > JAUIIK01. Next base: position 119,608 of record CAVPYN010000008.1, read on the forward strand.
CGCGAACGTGACTGGACTCGATCCTGGCCAGTACGAACCCCACGAGGTGGCGATGGCTCTTGAAACGGAGCTGACTGGTCTGTACCAGTCGCTCGTTGAAATCACACCGGATGTGGGACTCAGGCGCAGGCCAGTGTTCGTCAATCGCCTGCGCGCGGGAGATCTGACTACTCGATTCATAGCCCGGCGGCAGCAAAGGAATACGGTCTCGATTGATGTGTCGTCCGGAACCACAATATGCTGGTCAAGCATCCAGGCGGGCGGTTCTCAAAGCAGGCCGGATCTCGATCTCAACCGAAATGCCCGGGCGTTGTTCGGCTCTATGTTCGAAATGGCCTGGTCGATGCTTCCGACGGAGGTGTCTCGCGAAGATCTCGCGAACTGGGTTCTCAACAGGGCAGCCCGGCCGAGGGTTACACCAGCAACGAACATGGACGAAATCATTCAGGGGGCGTTTCTGGCCGCGATAACAGCACGGGCCTGGAGCGATCTTGCCGGAATCGCGAATGACCAGCTGGAAATTGTAATTGGCGGACCGGCGTACTGCTTCGACGATAATCCCGGAGTTGGTGTGCTGGCTCTCCTCAACGGATTTCAACCGGCCCCGTTGAGCGGCTTATGCGAGATTCATCTCGATCCTGATGGGCTTCTGACGTTGGCGGGCGCAGTTGGAGAAACTGCGCCTTCGGTTGCCGCAGACGTGATTGAGTTTGACTTGCTAGGCCCGTCAGCCACGGTGATCGTCGTTGATGGCGCTGGGGTCGAGGGCAAGCCCGCGCTCGCCGGGCGCCTGACCTATGAAGATGGCGATTTCGTCGGGTTCGATGTTCCTTGCGGGCGATTGAAGCGGCTTGAGTTCGGGGACGGTGATACCGGTATCCTGGAACTTACCTGCGAAGCGGGATTCTCGATCGGTGGGAGCAATCCAGGTGAGCGAATCGAATTTGGTCGTTCGACTCCCCTTCGGGGTGGCGAGGTCGGGATAATCATTGACGCTCGGGGACGGCCGGTTTCCGCACATTCCGGGGGCGGCTCCACCAACCGCGAAACAATCGGTAGTTGGTACAGGGAGTTGGGTGTTCAGCTCTAGGCTGATCCGAATCTTCTCAGTGTTAGAGAGGTGAATCGCAGTGTGGAGCTTTCCAACGCTTGAACCGGTCGTGCTAGAGAATGGTTCGTTCGTCATCGACCGAATGTTGCCCCAGTCCGGCGAGGTGCTGGTTGCGGTTGGAGACGATCTCAGCTCTGACCAGATAGTCGCGCAGTCAGCCGCAATCGAACAGACGCTCACGATGTTCATCGCAAGTGAGCTAGATGTCGAGAACAAGAGCATAAGCAAGTACGTTACGAAATCTGTTGGCTCGGAAGTGAGAAACGGAGAGATTATTGCCCGGGTTCGTCGAGGGCTTCGAACAGCATCGGTCAAGGCTCCAACCAGTGGAACAGTCGTTTCAATCGATGAGTCGAACGGGACGGTTGTACTGGCAACGTCCAAGGGAAAACGCGAGCTTTCTTCCCTGGTGAACGGAAAAGTTGAACAGGTCGTTCCCGGTCGTGGCGTAGTCGTCAGAACATCCGGAACCAGATTGTATGGCATCGTCGGTTTCGGCAGTGAAGCGATCGGCCCACTTGTGGCGGGCACGGACCGTCCTGACCGTGAACTTACCTCTGACTACGTTTCTAGCGAATGGAAAGGAAGCGTTGTCCTCGCGGGAATGACTGCTGGCGTACCAACTCTAGGCCGCCTACGAGAAATCGGCGCTGCCGCGGTGATCATGGGTTCGATTCCGGAAGGGGATCTGCGGCGGTTTCTGACCGATGGACAGATGGATCGTGTGGATTTCTGGTCACCAATGACCAGGATACACGGGGATTTCAGCAATCCGTCCGTAGAAACTCCGCTTGCGATCGTTGTCACTGAGGGTTTTGGTCGACGCCCGATGAACGATGTCATCTTTGAAGTGCTGCACCGCCACAAGGGCGAAACGGTATCTTTGAGCGCCGCCGTCAAGATCGGTGACAGCCTGGCGAGGCCGGAAATCTACCTGTCAGGTGAATCCGGTGAGGATCAGACTCAGGACGATTTTATTCGTAACGGACGGGTTGTGCGGCTAGTCGACAGTGGAATAGGCGCGGTGCCTGGCGTCGCGGTCAGTGACCAGTACACCGGAGCGAATCGATATGGACTCCAACGTAAACTGGCTGATGTGAGATTGTCGGATGCCACGGTACGATCAGCCCCAATTTCAAACATCGAAGTCGTGCAATAGCGCTTGATCGACCTTTCGCGACCGAGCCAGGATTCGCAACATCCAACCCCTTCTGCCTGACTGGAAGGGGTTGGTGAGTTTAGGACTTACACATCGTCCTGCGATGAATCTCGATCTTCATCGGGAGATGTCTCAACATCGAGGTCATCGCCTTCAGGTTGCTCCGCAGCGGCGGAATTGTCCACTTCGGTGTCGCTGCTTGTAGTATCCGGCGGGATGACAACAGGGGCCGAGTTGTACCGCAGGACTTCCATCGCCGGCGGCGCTATCGCGTCCGGCGGCGCCTCTTCCGGAACACCCGCGAGCCTGCGAGGGCGGCTACCTATGGTTGAAATGTACGTACCCCCTTGGTGTGCGCCAGCCCAACTCGTCAGCCATTTGTAGGCGCCAATCATCAGCAAGATTCCTACGACACCCCCTGCGATCCCCCAGCCCACTGTTCGTCTCCTTCGATCGAAACCGATAGTAGTCGGATTGCTCCCGAGTCTTTTCCATCCGGCCGAAATCGTCCCACAATTCTCGGTATGGGGCAACTGTAAGAACCATTCCAGATACAATCGCCATAGATAGAGCGTGGAGTGGGAACGAAGCTGGAGTGCCAAACCATGGGCAAAGATCGATCTGGAAGCCTGATCCTCCTCAACGGCAACGTGATGACCGGCGAGTATGGGGAATCGACGTCAACCGCCGTCGCGATCGTCAACGGCAAGGTGGCGGCTGTCGGCTCCGACGACGACCTTCGGTTCTGGCGCCGCGCCGGAATCCCGGAGGTGGATCTCGCGGGCAGGACGGTCGCGCCGGGGCTCAACGACGCGCACTGCCACCCGCTGTATCTCGGACTGTCTCTGACCTCTGTTGACGTCTCAACACCGCCGAACCGGTCAATTAGCGACATCGTTGAGCGTGTTCGAGACAGGGTTGGAACGACACCGGACGGACACTGGATTGTCGGGCGCGGATACGACCAGGCCAGGCTCAGCGATCAACGTCATCCGACACGTGACGACCTCGATGGGGTTTCTCCGAGACATCCCGTCCTGCTCGTGCGCGCCTGCGGGCATATTGGTGTCGCGAATTCTGTAGCGCTCGGTATGGCAGGCATCACTCAATCTAGTCAGGATCCAGTCGGGGGCACGATAGATCGCGATGAACATGGACAACCGACCGGTGTTTTGCGGGAAGCCGCACAGACCATTGTGCGGGAGATCATCCCGCTGCCGACACTGGCGCAATCGAAGGACGCGCTACGTGCCGCTGGCAGGCAATTTCTATCCCAAGGCGTGACGAGTGTTGCGGAGGCAGGAGTTCGCGATTCGACACACATGCTGGCGTATGAGGAGTTGGCGACATCTGGCGATCTGCCCGTCCGGACGTATCTCATGATGATGATCGACGAAACGCTCGATTCCCTGGAATCGCTGGGGATCAAGACCGGCTTCGGTGATGAATGGCTGCGGATAGGCCCGGCCAAGCTCTTTCTGGACGGCTCGATTGGTGGTCGAACCGCGCGAATGAGCCAACCCTACGAGGGGGAAGCCGACAACTACGGCCTCTGGATGTACGATCCTGATGATATCAAAGCCAAATTTCTGCGAGCCCACCTGGCCGGTTTCCAGCTCTGCGCTCACGCGATAGGTGATGCTGCTATTTCACTCCTGCTTGACTCCTATGAGGAGGCGCTCGAACGTAGCCCGCGTCCCGATCACCGGCACCGCATCGAACACTGCTCGATCATCGACATGGAGATCGTTGAGCGGATCAAGCGAATCGGGGCGGTTCCGATTCCCGGAACGAGCTTTCTGTACTACTTCAACAAAGCCTACATCCAGAATCTGGGCTGGGATCGCATCCGATATGCCTATGGAATGAACACCTTTTACGAACATGGAATTATCGCCGCGGCATCCACGGACGCGCCGGTCGTCAACACCAAGCCGACGATCGGGCTTCAGACGATGATGACACGTAGGAGTGAAGAAGGGGACATAATGTGGGAGGAAGAGGCGGTGCCGCTCGTCGAAGCGTTGCGAGCCTATACCTTCAATGGCGCGTATGCGTCATTTGAGGAACATATCAAGGGCGCCCTTTCACCAGGAATGATCGGCGATGCGGTCGTGTTCGACACGCGGCTCCCGGATGTCGATCCAGGCAGCATGGCCGAAGTTGGCGTGGACTTGACGATCGTCGATGGAAGTATCGTCTACAGCCGCGACTAGGCAGGGCGATGTTTTAGAGCGAATGAGCGATTCTCCGATTCCGGTCCATCGGTTTGCCGACCACCAGAGATGTGTTTAGGATCTGAACGGCGAATTGACTACTGGTCAAGAGGTTAGGAGCGAACCTATGACAAAATTGGGCTACATAGGCCATTCGGCGTTCACGTTACAACATGACGATTTGCTGATCGTCATCGACCCGTTCATCACCGGGAATCCAGTAGCGAAGATTACAGCCAGCGACATTTCCCCCGATCTCATCTTTCTCACGCATGCTCACAACGATCACGTTGGCGACACCATCGGGCTGGCTGAGCGGACGGGCGCAACAGTGGTGTGCATCACCGAACTTGCCGACATTCTGGTTGAACGCGGGGTCAACGTGATCGACATCAACCTGGGAGGCACATACCGGTTTGACGGCGGCTCGGTCAAACTCGTTCCAGCCTGGCACACGTCCACCTGGATCGATGAATCAGGCGCCGTGACCGCGCCGACCACTCCGGCTGGCCTGGTGATCAAGCTTGGCGAAGGGCGGGAACGGAAGACGTTGTACTTTGCCGGGGACACCTGCCTCTTCATGGATATGCAGTTGATCGGAGATGAGGAGTTGGACCTGGCGGTGGTGCCAATCGGAGATCACTACACGATGGGGCCAGATGATGCGCTAAAGGCCGTCAAGTTCCTGCGCCCGAAGGTTGTCATCCCCTGCCACTACAACACGTTTCCGCCTATTGAGCAGGATGCTGGAGCTTTCAAGGCACAGGTGGAGAAGCAGACGCAGGCAGCATGCAGGCTGCTGAAACCGGGAGAGAGCTGGGAGATCGGAACCTCGGAATGACTGGGGGTTCGCATTCTCGCGAGGCAATCGACGAAGAACTGAAACGAACGGCGTTTCAGCGCAAGGCTGTTTCTTACGCAGACCTTCAGACGACGGCGGACCATGCAATTTCGTACTTTCAGGAGCGTGGTTACAAGGCAGGTCGCACAGGTAGGCCGAATCAGGTCTTTGTTCGTGGGCGCCGGGAAGGGGTATTGCCCGCCGTACATGCTGAGCTGCTGATTCAGACGAATGTCGGGAAAGGTAATGTAACGATGGTAACCGTCTCCGGAGCGGGAGAGCGGCTAAGGGACGTGCTGAAGGAGTACACCGAAGCTTTGCGCGCCGAAGGACTGAGTATTCGCCAGCAGCGACAGGACTAAAGGCATATAATTGCCGGTGTTTTGCCCCCGTAGTTCAGCGGATAGAACGTCGGCCTTCTAAGCCGAATGTCGCAGGTTCGAGTCCTGCCGGGGGTACGATTTTGTACAGGGTGACTGCGCGGGTCGGTGTAAACAGATCCTTCGGGTTGTTCACGGCGGGCAATTGATCTTGGCGATCAACCGCTGACGGGTGGGCCGCCGGGTGATTGTAGGCAACGCGATCTTCACTGGATGTTCTTACCGGCAGAACGCGCTTCCCGCTTGTGCTTCCAAGTGTCATCTACAGGATTGGAAGAGTCGAGATAGATGCAGCTGGTGATCAAGTACTTCGCGCTGTTTCGCGAGGTCATTGGCACGTCCGAAGAGGTGATCGAGGTGCAAGATGGCACAACGGTCCAGAATGTTCGAGAACATGTGAATAGACGGGCGCCAGAGCTAGCCCCGCTTCTGGATCGTTCGATGATCATGCGGAATCAGGAGTATGTCGATTCTGAGCAGCAATTGTCCGACGGGGATGAGATTGCGGTGATTCCGCCGGTGAGCGGGGGAAGCCGTTGTGGTCATTTTAGCGTTCATGACCGCCCGCTCGATACTGTTGCTATTGCGAAGAACGTCGATGATCCCGGTGCTGGCGCGTCGGTTGTCTTCACCGGGGTCGTGCGCGACAATGCCCGCGGACGACGGGTCGTGGCCCTCGAATACGAGGCGTACCCCGCGGCGGCGGAGCGGCAGCTCGCGCGTGTTGGCCAGGAGATGTCCGATCGCTGGCCGCTGTTGGGCATCGCTATAGAGCACCGTACCGGCAGGCTCGCGATTGGCGAAGCAAGCGTCGTTATCGCGGTGACATCGGCGCATCGCGACGCCGCCTTCGAAGCGAGCGCTTATGCGATCCAGCGAATCAAGGAGATCGTGCCGATCTGGAAGAAGGAATTCTACGTTGATGAGGAGGCCTGGATAGGCAGTGAGAGCGACTACCAGGTGATGGTTGCCGGCGAGCGTCGCGCAAACGACTCTTTAGACAGTGGCGGAAATGAGGATGGATTTAGATGACCGTTACCCTTGAACAGCTGTTCGACATGGTAGATGAGGCGCGGGATGAGCTCATCGAGTTGACGCAGGAACTGGTTCGAATTCCATCCGTCAACACCGGGCACAATCACGAGCCTCCTTGGTCAGCTTCGCAGAAACCAGGAGAGTTCGCGGAGCCAATCGTGCCCTATATTCTCCAGGGAGATTCGCCGACCGGTGATGAGCTACCTTGTGCCGAACTGCTGAGCGCCAAACTCGGGGCGAACGGCATTGACTCTACGATCTTCAAGTCCCAGGAAAATCGCGCGAATATCACCGCTTCGATTGGCGCTGGCGCTGGCACGAGTTTGCTTTACATGTCGCACATTGATGTCGTGCCAGTCGAGGATGAGTCGCAATGGACGTATCCACCTTTTGGCGCTGAGATCCACGAGGGCCGCATCTGGGGCCGCGGCGCGGCTGACATGAAAGGCACCGTCGCGGCCGAGACGATGGCGATGATCATTCTCAAGCGCGCTGGGGTCGAACTGAACGGGACGCTAAAGCTCGCCGTCTGTGCCGACGAGGAGTCGGGCGGCGCTTATGGGTTTGGCTGGCTTGCCCAGCATTATCCAGAGACGATTACGGCGGAGTACGCGATCAATGAGGGCGGCGGCGCTCCGATGAAAGTCAACAGTCGCTTGATCTATCCAATCAATACCGGCGAAAAGGGACGTCTGGAAGTTCGCATCCACATCAAGGGACGGGGCTTTCACGCCTCTCAACCGTGGAAAGCTGACAACGCGATCTATAAAGCCGAAGAGGTCGTTCGCCGGATTCGCAACTATGAGCCAGAGGTATCCACCGCGCACGAACTCTTCCAACATCTTGATACCCTGGCGGGTGTGAACGAGCAGGTCACTGACGAGAACATCGACCGGATCATTGCCGACCTTTGGGATGAGCGGGAAAGTCTTGCGTCGTTCCTCCGAGCAGCAAGCCGCATGACGCTTGTGGCGTCGATGATCAATGGCGGCGTCAAGTCTAACTCGGTCGCTGAAAACTGCCTGATCACCTGCGATGTTCGGTCCCTGCCACACCAGAACGCAGGCTATGTTCAGAGCGAGGTCGAACGGATTCTGGAAGGGATCGACGGTGTTCGCGTCGAAGTCATCGAGACGTCGGTTCCGAGCGCGTCGCCATATGATCATCCGTACCTGGATCACGTCATGGCGGCGACACGGAGAATGACGAAACGGACCATTGACCGGGATGACGTTGAATTCGTGCCTGGAATCACGGTTGGATTCACCGACTCGTCGTTCGTGCGACCACTGGGCGATATCGCCTACGGGTTCACTCCAGGACACCCAGACTCAGATCCATCGAAGTCGGGAGCCCATAACATCAACGAATCGGCGGATATCGAGTCAGTTGTCACGATCTGTCGGTTCATGGTTGCCCTCGCCTGGGAGACCCTGGTCGCTGCCAAATAGCGCGCCATGTCTTTGAAAACACCGGTTCGAGGCCGAACCGGTTCGGGAGGCGTCGAGTGGTGGGGCGGACTATTCCGGCGCCATGTCAGATGGTGGTTGATTGTCAACCGCATCGGTCTGCGGGAGATAGGTCGCGAACCAGCGCAGGATATGTGCGAGCCGCTCGACGCGGTGGGCTGGCTTGCCGGTTCGGGATAGCCCGTGGCTCTCATCGGGAAATCTGACGAGTTCGGTCGTGCGGCCAAGTCTTTTCAATGCGACAAATAGCTGTTCAGCTTGACCGATAGGGCAGCGGTAGTCTTGCTCGGAATGGATGATGAGCATTGGCGCTACCATCTCTTCAACGTAGGTGATCGGGGAAAGACGATGAAAGAGTTCTGGATCTTCCCATGGGGTGGCTTCGAAGGTCGTGTTCCCGTCTGCGAAGAAGATGTCGTCGGTTCCCCATGCTGAGTAGAGATCGGAGAGCGTTCGCTGCGTCACAGCTGCGCGAAACCTGTCGGTTTGCGCCATGACCCAGTTGGTCATGAAGCCTCCGTACGACCCGCCCAACACGCCCATCTGATTCTCGTCGAGGCCGCCCCGGTCGAGCGCGGCGTCGACCATCGCCAGGAGATCCGGAAGATCGTTTTCGCCCCATTCGGGCGACAGGATTGCTGCGAATCGATCGCCATAGCCGGCCGAGCCACGAGGATTGCAGAAGACCACGGCGTACCCTTTCGACGCGAGTAGATGGAACTCATGCATCATCGTGTCGGCATACATCCCAAACGGTCCACCGTGAATCTGCAGGAGCAGCGGACTTGGATCTGTTTGCTGAGAACTCGTTGGAAGGAGTAACCAGCCGTGGACTATCTCGCCATCGGGGCTACGAGCGCTGAGCGGTTCGGGAGTGGTCATCTCGACCTGATTTCGCCACCCGGCGTTGAAACCAGTGATCGTCTCGATTACTCGATCGTTGGTCAACCGGCGAAGCTCGCCTGGATCCGTGAAGTTGTTTGCCGGGAACAGGAAGCCCCCATCCGGCAGGGAACAGGGTGCCCCGACGCGTCCGGACTCTGGAGTCAACGTGGTCACCACGCCATGTTCAACCTCGATAGTTGCGAGCCTTACCGCCCCGCGGTCGCTAACGACTGATGCGAGCGCAGCCTCACTGAGCCAGACTGGCGGGCGCGATGCGTATCCCGTCCAGTCGCTGATGCTTGAATCCTGGAAATGAAGATCGGAAGCCGCAGTCACGGACTTCAAATCTCTACCAGTGCTCCGGCAAGTGAACACTTCGGTTCTCGGGCTTGGCGCCTGCAGCCGTCGGGTACCGTAGAACGCTAGAAACCGCCCGGACGGCGACCACGAGGGGTAGGACCAAGCGCCGTTCCCGTCGGTGATCTTTCGGATGGCGCCCCCCGGCAAGCGAATGGCATAGATGTCCTGGACCCTCGAGAACTCCCACCCGACGGTCCGGTTTCCGGCAAACGCGAGCTCATAGCCGGTCGGTGACCACGAAACCTGCGTGTGCTCGAACCGCCCGCTGGTGACTTGTCTGGAGAATCCGGTGTCTACATCGAGAACAAAGATCTGCCGATATTTGTCGTGTAGGAATCCGCGACCATCGAACCGGAAACGAGCTGTGTCAATGACCCGGACATCCGAAGAAGAAACGGGATTTGATGCAGCCGGTTCGCCCACCGCGGCGACGAAGGCAATCCTCCGGCTATCTGGCGACCATTCGAACGATTCTATCGATAGATCCGGGTCGGTGAGCGGGACAGCCTCGCCTCTGTTGGCTGGCATGTTCCAGATCCGCCGCAGCTTCTTGCCCGGCGTTGCGCGGTCGGAAATGAATGCGATCGTTCGACCATCTGGTGACCACTTCGGCTGTGTATCCCGATTATCGCCCGTCGTCAGGGGTCGCGAGTCTCCCGTCTTGAGGTCGTGTACGTAGATTTGTGCTCGGTAGGCGTTCGCTTCTTTGTCGAGCCGGGTAACGGTGAAGGCGACGAGATTGCCGGATGGGTCGACATCCGGTTCGTCAACGATCTTCATCCGAAAGAGATCATCAACGTCGATCAACCTTCGATTCGCCATTTCCAACCCTCCCTGTCTTGTCAATCGTGAAGCCCACGAACGTAGACGTTTATTCCAATCGCGATTGCTTGCCCCATGAGGACGAAGACTCCCCCGAAGATCAGCACGAATAGCGACGACGTTAACCCGTTGTTGAAGCGGGATGCCGTGTAGTTCTGTCCGTCGAAACCTGGCACGGCGTAAAGCGTGACGTGAATCGTCGCGGCGAGGGTAATGGTGAGCAGGAAGGCAAGTCCCGTCTGGCCAAGATCGGGCAGAGCGAGTCCGATGAGCAACCCGATCACAATCAGGGCGGGAATCTGCAGAACTCCGGGAACGCCAAAAGCAAAAAGCGGCTCAAGTTCGCCACTGGTGGCGGTCAACACTCCCGCCGCACTGATGCCGCCCATGATCCCCACGAGAACGGCTTTGAACCAACCAATCATGGTGTCTCGGTCCGGAAGAAGAATGGGATGAAGACGGCGTCCATCCGCTCGTCAACGCTTATCTGTATTCTGGCGTTCACGAGCCAGGAAATCGTTTCGTCGGGATCAATCCGGTTGACGTAGTTCATATCGGTGATACGTCCCTGAAGCTGCAACAAAGCCGATTCTCCAGGTGGGATGATGATGCCCGGACGTTCATCGCCTCCTCCGGAAAGCACGCCGTTGATCACAAAGGAATACTCGACGTAGGTCACCAGGACGTCGTTCATTGCCGGGTTGGTGACTCGAATCGAAAACTCTACGGTGTCGTCACCACGTTGATAATCGAAGCTCTCAAGATCAAACTGGATCGCGTCGAAGGTTTCGGTAGCGTTCCCGAAACGGCTGGCTGCCACGGACAGGGCGTAGCCGGAAATGATTGCTATCAACGCGAGGAGTAGGAGAGCAATACGTTCGATCACGCGCGGCTACGAGCTAGCAACTGGCGGGCCAAAAAGAATGGCGTTGAGCAGACTGCCGGGCGGGATCTCGGTCTCGGATGGCGGAACTATCAGGAACGCGTTTGCCCCTACGAAAGACATCAGTCGGGCGGATTGCTGCGAACCGGTGGTGCGGGCGGTGAGACCCCCATCTGGATCAGCGGCGACCTGCGCTCGCTGGTATTCAATGCGATCGGAGGGTCGTATCGACTGTTCAGTTCGTACCGGCGTGATTGCGTGGCTGCGTGGCGATGCACCCTCGAGGACGCTGAGCGCTGGCTCAACGAACATATAGAACGATACGAGGCACGATACTGGATTTCCTGGCAATCCAAAAACAAGCTTCTCTCCTGCGGTGGCGAAATTGAGGGGTTTGCCAGGTTTCATGAATACCCGGCGGAAGTGCACCTTTGCAAATTCACCGAGTAGCGCCTTGACAAGATCACGATCTCCCATCGAAACACCACCACTGGTTACGATGACGTCAGCGACATCGAGCGCGTGCTGGAAGGCCTCGCGGAGTTCCGTTTCGGAGTCTTTGACGTGCCTGTTGACCACTATCCTGGCGCCAGCCCGCCTGGCAGCATCTCCCAACGAGAATCGGTTGGAGTCGCGAATCTGGCCCGGGCCGGGAGTTTCAGCCGGGTGGACAATCTCGTCACCGGTTGAATAGATAGCAACTCGGGGTTTGCGCCCGACGCTGACTTTGGCGTGGCCCAGGCTGGCGAGCAGTCCGATGTCGGCTGGACCGAGCCGCGTCCCGGCTTCCAGAAGAACCTCTCCCTTGAGCATGTCGGAACCAATCGGCCGAATGTTCTCTCCGCTCATCCTGGGAGGCTGAAGAATGGACACGCTTGCTCCGTTCGTCCTCGTGTTCTCAACTGGAACGACGGCGTCGGCACCTTCGGGCACGGGGGCGCCGGTCATGATCTGCGCCGCCGTCCCAGGTACGACAACGTCCGTCGGCACGCTGCCGGCAAGACCATCTCCGAGGATTTCTCGTTCAACGCTGAAGATCCGCGCTCACGACGGCATATCCATCCATCGTTGAAGCGCGAAAGGGTGGAAGGGACTCTGACGCGATGAGCGGATGCGCCAGTACACGTCCCCCGCGTCCATGAGAGGGACCAGCTCGGTACGTAGTGGCGTGTGTATCCAGGACGATTGCACGTGCTTCGTCGGGGTGGAGCATTCGATCGATTTGTCACGTGTTCATTCCTTTCGGGCGAAGTGTGTCACCGGGATATGATACTCGCAGTAGGGCACGGCAATTTGGCATAATGGAGATGGGAAGTCTCCATGTGGAACGTGTCCTCAGGACGGTCGACGCAGGCAATGATATAGGGTTGGCGTTGATGAGTGAATCGCCGGCACCGGTTAGAAGTTCATCCCATTGACGGACCTGGTACCGCGACTGATCGACCTTGTCGGTACCGAAGTCCCGGACATGGATACCGCTCCCATCGAGAATGCCTACGATTTCGCAGAAAAGGCCCACGGCACCGAACGCCGGCGTTCTGGTGAACTTTTCATTACCCATCCACTTGAAGTAGCGATGATTCTCGCCCGTATGCAGCTCGATCAGGAGGCGCTGATTGCAGCCCTCTTCACGATGTCGTCGAAGATACTCCGATCACGACCGAAGACATCGAGGAAGAGTTTGGGGCACCGTCGCGAATCTCGTGGCAGGCGTTACGAAACTCGGCAAGATCGCTTGGGCCAGCGACCACGACGAATCCAGCAAGCCGCGAGGGAGAAAGAACGCCAGGCGGAATCGCTGCGCAAGATGTTCCTGGCGATGGTCGACGACGTTCGCGTCGTGCTGATCAAGCTCGCGGACCGACTCCATAATATGCGCACCCTGGAGCACATGCCCGAGGATCAAACAGCTACGCTCCGCCCGGGAAACAATCGAGATTTTTGCTCCGCTCGCTAATCGGCTCGGGATCTCCCAAATTCGTTCGGAGCTGGAGGATCTCGCTTTCCGGTATCTGAATCCACAGCAGTACTTTTCGATCGATCGAGCTATCGACCGGCGTACAACCGACCGTGTCGACTTCCTGGACCGCCTGGAAGAAGATCTGCTGGAGCACTTCGCCGACGCCGGTATCACACGCAGAACTGCAGAAGCGAGAGAAACATCTCTTCTCGATCTGGAAGAAGATGGAACGCAAGGACGTCAGTTTCGACGAAATCTATGATGTCTTCGGTTTTCGAATCATCGTCGATGACCGGCCAAACTGCTATGCGGCTCTAGGTGTTATCCATTCCAATTGGTATCCAATTCCCGGCGAGTTCGACGACTACATCGCGACGCCAAAAGAGTCGCTGTACCAGTCAATTCATACCGCGATAATCGGTCCCGGCGGCACTCCAGTCGAGATCCAGATTCGAACCGAGCGAAATGCACCGCGTAGCCGAGTACGGGATCGCCGCGCACTGGCGCTACAAAGAGTCGGGCAAGGTCGATCACCACGTCGAGCGCAAGGTCGCATGGCTGCGCAATCTTATGGACTGGCGCGACGAGATCGCCGACGCCCAGGAATTCGTCGAATCACTGAAGACCGATGTTTTCCGGGAGATGATTTACGTTTTCACTCCCGCAGGTGACATCATCGAACTCCCTGACGGCGCGACGCCGGTCGACTTTGCCTATCGCATCCACACCGAGGTCGGCCATCAATGTGTGGGCGCGAAGGTGAATGATCAGATGGTGCCCCTCGATCACCAACTGACAAACGGAGCCGTCGTTCGTATCTTGACCTCGAATTCAAAGGTCGGGACCCAGCCGCGACTGGCTTATGCCTTCCAATGGCTACGTTGTGACCGCGTCCGCACGTGAAAAGATCCGCCAGTGGTTCCGGCGGCAGGAACGTGACGAAAATATCGCCCAGGGCAGGGACATCCTCGATCGCGAACTTCGACGACTCAATGTAACCGACCCGAAGTTCGACGATATCGCGAAACTCTTCCCGTCATTTCAGCGCACCGATGACTTCCTTGCAGCCGTCGGGTATGGCGGAGTTAGCCCGCAACAGATCGCAACCAAGCTCGTCGAAACGCGGGAACCAGAAGTGCTACCACCCGCACCGAAGACGAACGATCAGCGCTCTCTCATCGCCCGCGGCATCCAGGTGATGGGTGTTGGAGACCTCTATACGCGCCTGGGCAATTGCTGCAAGCCTGTATACGGCGACGAGATCATCGGCTACACCACGCGCGGCCGGGGAATCACCGTGCACCGCACCGACTGCCCAAATGTCAAGAATCCCGATGACGATGCGCGTCTGGTGAATGTCAGTTGGGGTATCGAGCGCGATTCTTATCCGGTGACGGTTCGGATCATCGCCTGGGACAGAGTCGGATTGCTCCGAGACCTGACGACCCTCGTCTCCGACGAAGGGTTGAATATGGATTCGGTGCTCACCCAGACCCATCCGGATCAGACAGTAACCGTGCTCATCACTACGACGGTCGACGATGTCGGTCAACTGAGTCGCGTTCTTCAAAAGCTCGAAACTCTCCGCGACGTTTTCGACGTCCGGCGCGAGAATCCACTTCAGGTAGCCGACCCTCCGGCCGGGGATAGCGTCAGCGCCGCCAGCGACCATTGAACCTGCGGTGATCGTCTGCATTGGCGAAGCGCTTATCGATCTGGTCGTCGATAGTCATGACGGCTTGAAATCGGGTTCGTTCGTTGAAATTCAGGCTGGCGGCGCGCCACTCAACGTCGCCATTGGCTTGAGTAGATTGGGCGTACCCTCTGGTTTTCTCGGCGCGCTTTCGAGTGACGCGTTCGGCGATCTGCTGAGCCGGCTCTTTGACGCTGAGGACATTGTTCGGATACCAACTGAGCGCGTGTGCGCCTCCACCCGGCTCGCCGTGATCGATCACAGCAATGATTACGCGCCGTTCAGATTCTATGGCAGCGACACGTCGGACACAAGGCTCACCCGCGACCACGTCGATGCCGCACTTCGAGGTGCTGAAGTCACAGGTATCTATATGGGCTCGCTTCCGTTTTCGGATCCGAATTCCTGTCAGGTCGCGGAATATGCCGTTGAGCTCGCGGTTCGCAGCGGTGTCCCGGTGTTCACCGATCCCAACCCGAGACCAGCGGTTTGGACTTCGCAGGACCAAATGGTCGACACCACGGCGTTTCTGTTGCGGAACAGTACACTCGCGAAGATTAGCCTTGATGACGCGGTGGTGTTGGGCTGGCCCACGGAGCCAGTGGATGTGCTACGCCATTGCCGGGAGTGTTATGGGGCGACGGTGATTGTCACCGGCGGTGCGCGAGGTTGCTGGGCGGAGATCGACGGGGCCGTCGCGCATGTTCGCCCGCCAGAAATCGAGCCGGTCGATCCGACCGGCGCCGGCGACGCATCATTTGCCGCGGCGATCTCCAGATTCGTCGACAATGGATTTCTGACCGCCACCGATGTTCAATTTGCGGCAACGGCCGGCGCGCTTGCAACCAGGACGAAGGGCACTACGAGCAGTCTCCCCACTCTCAACGAAGTGATCTCGCACCAGTCCGACAGCCGATAGCACCGCGCATGGCAGAGTGGCACGTAGTCGCTGGCCGTGGGCACCTTCTGCTGTCTACTTCATGGGCGCTTGTCGCTGAAACACGGATGCAGCAGGATCATCGCTTGCCAGCGAACCCCCGAACGTGATGTCTGCGAAGAGAAAAGAGAAGAGGGTCGGGGGATGCCGACCCTCTCTCCATTCGAATCAAGTTTTCGGGTTAGTCGCCAACCTCGCGAAACTCGCCTTCGACGGTCGATTCGTCCTCCTCGGCCTCGGCTTCCGGCTCACCCTCGAAGCCGTTGGGTCCGGCGTCCTGAGGAGCACCGGCATCCTGGTACAGCGACTCTCCGACCTTCGACAGTGTCTGCGTTAGCTCCTGGTAAGCCGGCCGCAGCCGTTCGATGTTCTCGGAATCATTTTCAAGGATGTCACGAACCGCGCTGATCTTGCTCTCGATATCCAGTTTCAGTTCGGAGGGGATAGCTTCGCCGTGCTCATCCAGCGTCTTCTCCGCCTGGAAGGCCATTGAATCAGCGAGATTCCTCAGCTCGACCGCATCCTTGCGAGCCTGGTCTTCTGACGCGTGCTGCTCGGCCTCGTTTACCATCTGCTGGATTTCCTGGTCAGTCAAGCCACTCGATGCTGTAATCGTGACCTTCTGCTCGCGGCCGGTTGCCTGATCTCGTGCGGTGACGTTGACGATTCCGTTCGCATCGATGTCGAACGTTACTTCGATCTTCGGAACACCGCGAGGAGATGGGGGGATGCCGTCCAGGATGAAGCGTGCGAGCGTCTTGTTGTCGTTCGACATTGGCCGCTCGCCCTGAGTCACATGGATCTCAACCTGAGACTGATTGTCTGCCGCGGTTGTAAAGATCTGGCTCTTTCGAGTCGGGATGGTTGTGTTGCGCTCGATCAGTGCCGTGGCGACGCCACCAAGCGTTTCGATGCCGAGGGTGAGTGGCGTAACGTCGAGAAGAAGGACATCCTTGACGTCCCCGCCGAGCACACCAGCCTGAATCGCGGCGCCAATCGCCACGACCTCGTCCGGATTGATTCCCCGGTGTGGTTGTTTGCCGAAGAACTCATTGACCGTCTTCTGAACGATCGGCATCCGGGTTTGCCCACCCACGAGCAGTACCTCGTCGATCTCCGCTTTCGTGATCTCGGCGTCCTTGAGCGCGGCTTCCATCGGCTGGATAGTGCGCTTCACCAGGCCGTCAACAAGCTGTTCTAGCTTTGAGCGCGTCATGCTGATGTTCAGGTGCTTTGGACCATTCTGGTCGGCGGTGATGAAAGGCAAGTTGATATCGGTCTGTTGAGCCGACGAAAGTTCGATCTTCGCTTTCTCTGCCTCGTCCTTGAGACGTTGCAGCGCCATGGGGTCTTTCCGGAGTTCGATGCCTTCGGAGCGCTTGAACTCGTCTGCCAGGAAGTTGATGATCTCCTGATCGAAGTCGTCGCCGCCCAGGTGGGTGTCACCGTTCGTCGCCATGACCTGAAAGACGCCCTCTGAGAGATCGAGGATCGATATGTCGTAGGTGCCGCCGCCGAGGTCGTACACCGCGATTTGTTCGTCTTCTTTCTTCTCAAGTCCGTAGGCGAGCGCGGATGCGGTGGGCTCGTTGATGATGCGGAGACCTCGAGTCCAGCGATTTTGCCCGCGTCTTTGGTCGCCTGCCGCTGGCTATCGTCGAAGTAGGCAGGGACGGTGATGACCGCCTTGTCGACCGTCTCTCCGAGAAACGCCTCGGCGTCAGCCCTCAGTTTCTGGAGAATCATCGCTGAGATTTCCGGGGTTGTGTACCAGCGATCCCCCAGCTTGATCTCGACCCCGCCGTTCTGGCCCTCGCGGATCTCATACGGAACGAGTTCGATGTCACGCTGGACGATTGGATCGTCAAATCGACGTCCGATGAATCGCTTCACCGAGAAGATCGTGTTATGCGGGTTGGTCACCGCCTGGCGCTTGGCCAGCCTTCCGACCAGTCGCTCACCGCTGGACGAGATCGCCACGATGGATGGCGTCGTTCGTTCGCCTTCGGCGTTCGGGATCACTTCAGGTTCACCCGCGTCGATCACCGCCATGACGGAGTTCGTGGTGCCGAGGTCGATGCCGATCGTTCGTGCCAGGTTCAATGCTTCCTTTCACTCTGGACTCGTGCTGTCTCTTCAGAATGCGCTGATTTCTTGATTCGTCTGTTCAGGATTCGTTGCCTCCTGATCCCACTTTCACCATTGCGGGCCGCAGTACTTCATCTCCAAGGTAATAACCGCGGGCGAACTCCTCGATGACCGTGTCCGGGTTGGAGACGCCCTCCTGAACCTGGACGGCTTCGTGGAGTTGGGGATCGAACGGTTCGCCGACTGATTCCATCGGACGAACCCCCTCGTGGTCTAGAACTGACCAGAGCTTTCGTTCAATCAACTTGAAACCTTCAAGCCAACTGCTCGTGCCGTCCCCGTCGCTCGCCGATTGACGGCTCGTTCAAAATCATCGACGACAGGCAGGAATTGTCTCAGGAGTGATCGTCGGGCCTGATCCCCGACCCGTAAGATTTCCTGCTCTTTTCGACGGCGATAGTTCGCAAGATCCGCAACCGCTCGCTGGTAGTTGTCGAGATTTCTGGCCGCCTCGGCCCTGGCCTATTCGACCTCATCGAGCTGTCTTCGAGGCCGTCGAATTCAGCGTCGATAGCCGCGAGATCGTCCGCGGATGGATCGCTCTCAAACGTCGATATCTCGTCGCCGCCGGTCGCATCGTCAAACTCCGATCGATTGGACTGTTCGTTACCCGAGTGAGTCACGGTAATAAAGCTCCTGCATCATGTCGCTCATCAGATCCGCCATGTAGCGAACGGTCGAAATTGAGCGTTCGTAGTACATCCTCCTGGGACCAACGATGCCGATAAGTCCGGTGACATTGGTTCCGAGCCCATAGGAACCAACGACGATTCCGTAGGGCTGGAGGACATCCGCGTCCAGTTCTTCTCCAATAAATACCTGTACATCCTCGCCATGCTGGTCGATCTGCGGTAGCAGCATCGTCAACAATGCTCCGCCCCTCAGCAAGCTCACGATGCGATGCATCCGTTCGCTTGCGTGGAACTCCGGTTGACGAACCATGTATTCCAGGCCGTCGTGCACCAATTCGGTGCGAGCGCCAGACTCGCCAGCGCTGAGCGTTGCGATCATATGGTCCCGGATGGCGTTCGAGGCCGGTGAGTCGCACGGTGAGGAATCATTTCCGCGACCTCTGGCGTTCTCCAGGAGCTCATTGAGCCGGGCGCTAACCTGAGTCAGAGTTTATTGGTCGACTTCCTCATCGACATGCACCATCGACTGCGTGACTGCGCTGTCCTGGGTGACGATAATCAGCAGGACCAGTCGCGGCTGCAATGAGAGAAGTTCGAAGTGACGCAACCGCATCGACGCGATGGCGTGGCGTTGTGACCATGGCCAGGTGCCCGGCGAAATCCGCCAGTACCGCTGCCGACAACTGAAGCCACCCTTCGATCTGGGTTTCTACTTGCCTGAACTGATGACGAATCATCAGTTGCTCACCGATGAAAGGTGAGAGCGGCGCGCATAGCGCTCAACGTAGACGCGATAGCCTCGGTCAGTTGGAACACCGCCAGCGGACCGGTGCGGGTGCTGGATATAGCCGTCTTACGTCAAGCAGAGCGATCTCATTGCGGACCGTCGCTGAAGAGACATTTAGTGGAAGCTGTTCAACGAGGGTCTTCGAGCCGACGGGCTTTCCGCTCGCGACGTACTCGTCGACGAGGTATCGCAGTATCAAGTGTTGACGGTTGGTCAGTTCCTGGTTCATCATCATTCTCGCCATTTTAGCACTCGGACGTTCAGAGTGCTAACGCTGGAGCAATGGTAACACCTGACACGACTCATGTCAAAGAATATGATTGCAAAAGGTGAATGACAGGGATTCCCAGGTGCTGCTGATGCGTGTCGAATCGTCGTCAGCGTCGACGGGGCTTCTCAGGAACCGTTCGTGCCCATCGTGTGATGAAGGTAGGCGTCGACCAGCGGATCGAGATCACCGTCGAGAACGGCGCTAACATTGCCGGTCGAGAAATCGGACCGATGGTCGGTGACCATTGTGTATGGCTGGAGCACGTAAGACCGGATTCGGCTGCCCCAGCCTTCTACATTGACATCTCCCTTGAGTTCCGCCTGTTCCGCCTCGCGCTCGCGCAGCTTGAGCTCAGTGAGTCTCGCGCGCAGGATCTTCATCGCGCTGGCCCGATTCTGCAGCTGAGAACGCTCGTCCTGGCAGGTGACAACGATTCCGGTCGGGACGTGAGTGAGTCGCACCGCCGAACTCGTCTTGTTGACATGTTGCCCACCGGCGCCGGACGCTCGATAGGTGTCCACTCGGATGTCTTCATCGCGTAGATCAATTTCTAGATCGTCTTCGACCTCGGGCAGCACCTCAACGAGCGCAAATGCGGTGTGCCTGCGATTCGCGGCATCAAACGGAGAGAGGCGAACCAGCCGGTGGGTGCCGGCTTCGCCCTTCGTGTAGCCATAGGCGTAGTCACCGCGCATCTCGAGTGTGGCGCTCTTGATCCCGGCCTCATCGCCTTCGCTCCGGTCGAGTAACTCCACCGAAAAGCCGCGCCGTTCCGCCCAGCGGGTATACATTCGCACGAGCATTTCGGCCCAGTCCTGGGCGTCGACGCCGCCTGTGCCGGCGTGTATGGCGACGATGGCATTGCTCTCATCATAAGGTCCATCAAGCAGCAGTTCGAGCTCCAGGTCGTCAACCTGCTCCATGAGCTCGCTCACGTCGTCGCGAATCTCCGCCGACAGTTCCGGATCGTCCGACATCAACTCGTCGAGTTCGACCAGGTCCCGAATCTGTCCACGCATCGTCTCCCAGTGGTCGACCCGCGCTTTGAGATTTGTTAGTTGCCGCATGACGCGACGAGCCCGATTGTTGTCGGACCAGAATTCTGGATCGGTTGTCAGCTCTTCGAGCTCTACGATTTGCTGTCGAAGCGCGGGCAAGTCAAAGACGCACCCCAATCCTGTCGAGGCGTGCGCCGAGGTCGCTGAGAATAGTTATCGTGCTCTGTTCCATCACTCGTCCTGAACCTGGACAGATCATCAGAATCAATCTTTGATTCTAGCACTTCGCGCCACAGTGCGGCACGGCGGGGCTGGGCAGGATATCATCTTCGCCGGAGGAGCGCGCGAGGGGAGCAACGCACTGGGAATCCGACCGCTTCTCGCTAATCGAGCGCTCCTGATCTTCATGCTTGGACACTTCACGGTCGACATGTACGGCGGGATTCTGCCGATCATGTTTCCGGTTTTCGCGGATGAGTTCGGACTTAGCAATCGCGGTGTCGGTCTCATCGCTCTCGCGTTTACCGCCGCGTCATCTCTCAGCCAGCCGCTGTTTGGATACGTCGCCGATCGATGGGGCAGTCGGTATCTGGCGGTTGGCAGCATGGCATGGTCGGCGGTGATGGTCGGATTGATCGGCGTCGCCCCGGCGTTTCCGGCCGTCATCACGCTGGCGGTGCTGGCTGGGCTCGGTTCGGGAGCCTATCACCCCCAGGGCGCATCCAACGCCGCGGCGGTCGTCGACGACCGCAACCGCAATTCGGCACTTGCGCTCTACACCGTCGGGGGCACCTCGGGCTACGCCCTGGGTCCAATCGTCGGAGCATCGGCGCTGTTCTTCTTCGGGCGGTCTGGGACAGTCGTTCTTCTCCCGTTCGGCGTCCTGGTCGCCATTGCGCTATACAGGCAGTTTGTCCGTCATGGGCTCGGTCTTGCCGCCGGGACCTCTGCAGTCGGGGCCGGGCTGCGCGGCGCCGTCGCCTGGACTCCGCTACTGACGATAATCATCGTCGTCATGTTACGTAGCTGGGTGCATAGCTCGGTCGTTAGCTTTGTCCCACTCTGGTTCAGCGACCTGGGATACAGCGCCGGGTTCTATAGCATCCTCCAAACATTCATCCTCGCGGCAGGCGCGGCAGGTACGTTGACTGGAGGGTTCCTTGCCGACCGGCATGGCCAGCGCCGGGTGCTTGTCTACTCGCTTCTCGCCTCAACGCCGCTCCTGGTGATCTTCGCCGCATTTCCTGGAAAACAATCGTTTCTGCTGGGGCCGGCATTCACCTTCGTCGCTGATATGAGCCTTTCCATCACACTCGTCCTGGCGCAGCGCTTCCTGCCAGGTCGGATTGGGATGGCATCCGGGTTTATTCTGGGGATCGGCTTTGTGACCGGCGGAATTGGTATTCCCGTCACTGGAGCGATTGCCGACAGTTTTGGGTTCTCGACGGCGATCATGGCGTCTTCGTTGCTACTGGTCGTGGCTGCGATGATTGGAACGCGGATTCCGGGCCGGGAGTCCGCCGCGACCTAGCGTCCGGTTAGTGCTGTCCAGGCTGCGACGACCTGGCGCCTGGTCTCTTCCAGCGTGCCGCCATTATCGATGACGATGTCGGCGCGCTCCAGCTTTTCTGATTGAGGGGGCTGGGCATTCAATCGACGTTCCGCCTCCTGGCGATCCACCCTGTTGCGGGCCACAACCCGGTCAATGCGTGTTTCACGATCCGCGTCAACGACCCAGACGACATCGCAGTGGTCGGCAATGCCTGCTTCGAAGAGTTTGATTGCGTCGAGCACCAGCACCGGTGGACCCGGTTCGTGAATCGCCCCGATCATTCTTTCGACGACGATCGGATGGACGATCTCTTCGAGTCCGGCGAGCTTGTCAGGGTCCGAGAAGACGATCCGGCCAAGCTCCGGACGATTGATACTCCCATCAGGGTTGACGACGCCCGGACCGAACGCCTGGCGGAGCGGCTCGCCAAGCGTGGATCCAGGGCCCATCATCTGATGAACCAGCTGGTCGGCGTCAATCGCTTCCGCGCCGAGATCCTCAAGCATTTTGACGACCGACGTCTTCCCGGTCGCGATGTTACCGGTAATGCCGATGACCCAGTTCCTGCGTGTCATCTACGGCCTGACTCAACCGCTTCAGCCTGACTGGTCAACTCGTCAAACTCGGCTCCGGCACGACTCCATTCGGAGTACGTCGATTCCAGCTCCAGCTGAACCGAATCGTATTCAAGACCAAGCGTGCTCAGACGCTCAACATCCTGGTTCGTCGTTGCCAGATTGATGTCATCATTGATCTGGTTGAGACGCTCTTCGAGCTTGCTAACAGCCCGCTCAGCGGATTCCAGGCGTTTCTTCGCAGCCCGCAGATCGCGGTCGAGGCTTCTGCGTGATGGTCGTCCAGTTCCCTTACGTCCTTGCTCGATCGGTTCTTTCCCGTTTCCAGGGGTAATCGAGACTGGTTGTGCCGGAGAGGTTCGCGTGCGCTCTCGCTCGCGCAACATATCCGAGTAGTTGCCGAGGTAGGGAACGATGCGATCGTCCTCGACTGCCCAGATCTTGTTCGCGATGCTGTCGATGAAGAAGCGGTCGTGGGATACGAACAAGAGTGTGCCGTCGTATTCACTCAAGACCTCCTCAAGCGTCTCACGCGCAAGAATGTCCAGGTGGTTTGTCGGCTCATCGAGAATCAGGAAATTCGCCCGTTCGAGGGTCAATCGTGCGAGCGCCAGCCGGCTGCGCTCGCCACCGGATAGCTGGCTCACGCGCTTGTACACATCGTCGTTTGAGAACAGGAAGCGGCCGAGGAGATTTCGCGCATGCTCTTCGCCCATTGGCTGATCGTGGAGAATAGTCTCAAGCGCGGTTCTCGACCGCTCGAGACCTTCATGCCCCTGGGCATAGTAGGCAGGTTTGACATTGGTACCGAAGAAGACTTCACCCTCGATCGTCGAAATCTCGCCGACAATAGTCCGCAGGGCCGTTGTCTTGCCGCTCCCGTTCGGTCCAACGATGGCAACGCGATCTCCCCGTTCGACAATCAGCTCGGGTGTCGTTGCAAGCACTACCGGCTCATCGCCGTTTGTTGGCGGGTAGCCGATTGTCAGTCGGTCGGTTGTCAGGACGATCTGTCCCGATCGCTCGTTCGCGCGCATGTTCAGATTCAGTCGCGTTTGATCCTGAGGCGCCTCGATTCGCTCCAGCCGGGCGAGCCGGGTTTCGCGACCCTTCGCTTCACGTGACCGCTGTCCAGCTTTGTACTTACGGATGAACTCCTCGGTGTGCTGGATGAAGGCCTGCTGCGCTTCATATTCCTTTTGCCTGCGCTCGCGGCGCTCCGCCCGAAGCTTCAGATATCGGCGATACCCTCCCGGGTAATCCTCGAGCGATCCGAATGCCATCTCAAGCGTCCGGTCGGTGACGCGGTCAAGGAAGTAGCGATCGTGGCTGATGACGATGTAGGAATGGCTCCATTCCCGCAGAAAGCCCTCTAGCCATTCGAGGGCGGCGAGATCGAGATGATTCGTCGGCTCATCGAGTAAGAGGAGATCCGGTTCGGACAGGAGGGTTTTCGCGAGCGACACTCTCGTCTTCTGGCCCCCGGACAGATGCTGAACCGGCGTGTCGAACATCGACTCGGGAAAACCGAGGCCACTCAGCACCTGAGCTGTGCGGAACTCCATGTCATAGCCATGCCGGGCTTCGAACTCGGTCGATAGGGCGCTGTATGCATCGAACAAATGCTCGAGATCAGCATCTGTCGCGACGGCCATCTGCTTTTCAAGCTCCGACATCCGTTCGCCGATGAGACGAACCTCGGAAAAAGCGTCAAACGCCTCTTCAAGCATGCTGCGACCGCCTTCGAAGCGCGGCTCCTGTGCCTGGTAGGCGAGTCGCAACCCGCCGAGCTTGTCGATGCGCCCCGACGCCGGTTCGATCATCCTTGCAATGATCTTAAGCAGCGATGATTTCCCCGAACCGTTTGCGCCTACGAGCCCGACGTGCTCGCGCTCGGTGAGTTGAAAACTGACGTTTGAAAATATGAGCTCAGCGCCGTATCGCTGAGTCAGGTCGTTGACGCTCAGTATCGTTGCCGCCATGGTCTCCGCCAGTGGTTGGAATGCCTGAACTACAAACACTGAAGGATAACACGCACGTTTCCGATGACCCTAGTGCGAGCGCTATACTTCGAGCGCTTCACAAGTTTCTATAGATTCGGTCAACTGGGGAATCGAGTACATGATCTGGCCGGTAACGACCAAGCGCGACGAGCTCGGAGAGCTTCATATCGGAGGGGTAAGCGTCACAGCGATCGCCGAGGCTGCCGGAACCCCGGTGTACGTCTATGATGAAGCCACGATTCGTCATCAGTGCCGCATGTTTCGAGAAACGCTATCGGTTGCGGTTGAGGACTACAAGGTTGCCTACGCTGCGAAGGCGTGGCTAACGAGCGCCCTGGTTCAGATTCTGGTCGAGGAAGACATTGCGCTTGATGTCGTCTCGGGAGGAGAGCTATACGTCGCAATTCAGGGCGGAATGCCGGCGGAGCGCATCTCCTTCCACGGAAATAGCAAATCTATTGATGAGCTAGCGTTCGCGATCGATTCCGGCGTTGGCGCGATCGTCATCGACAACTTCGACGAAATTGACCGGCTCTACCATCTCTCACACACCCGCGAGGCGAACATCCCGGTCATGATCCGGATCAATCCGGGGATCGACGCACATACGCACGACTATCGTAAGACCGGGATCGTCGACTCGAAGTTCGGGCTCGGGGTCATGTCTGGCGATGCGGGACGTGCGGTCGCTCGTGTGCTCGACTCCGGTGGGCTCGAGCTGCTGGGGTATCACGCACATATTGGATCTCAGATCTTCGAGGAGGAGCCGTTTATAGCCAGCGTCAACGCGGTCGTCGATTTTGCCCAGCAGATGTTTGACCGTTTTGGCGTCGTTCCGAGTCGACTCTCCCCCGGGGGCGGGTTCGGCATTCCATACAGTGTGAATGATCCGGCGCCGGGTGCCGGGCATTACGCCGAATCTGTGGTGCATGCGTACAAGTCAGCCATTACCCGGACTACGTTCAATGCCCAGCCGCAGCTCGTGATCGAGCCGGGCAGATCGATCGTTGGCAATGCTGGCGTTGCCGTGTACCGGGTCGAGGCGCGCAAGGCGATTCAGGGTGTTCGCACCTATGTGTCAGTCGATGGCGGCATGGCGGACAATATCCGTCCAGCGCTGTACGGTGCGGTATACTCAGCGGAGCTTGCCGCAACGCATTCTGACGGTCGGTCGACGAGAGTAACACTTGCCGGGAAGTTCTGTGAATCCGGCGACATACTCATTCGCGATGTTGCGCTTCCGGACGTTGTTCCAGGAGATCTGATCGTCGTCCCAGCCGCTGGCGCCTACTGTCTGGCAATGGCAAGCAATTACAACATGGCGCCTCGCCCGGCTGTTGTCATGGTCTCCCAAGGCCGGGCGCGCCTGGTACAAAGGCGTGAACGTTACGAGGACTTGATTGTGCGTGATGTCGTCGACAATCAGTACTTGACGGTGTAACGACTGGACCGTAAAGCGGGGTAGAACTTGAGCGTCGTCCGAATAGTCAACGTCGACTGAGCTTGTCGTGATGGCGAAAAGCCGTTGGCAAGCTTTGGGGAGAAGCTGAAACGATGATCAGCGTACCCGAAACCGATCTCTCAGCAAGTGAACCAGACGATGAAGATGTGGACGCTGGACCAGATCGCAGACTGGTCAACAGTGTCGTTGAGCTCGCCACTCGTCAGGGGCCACTGAGCCTGGATGACATCCTGAAATTCGCCGATCCGGACGGAGATCCGGCAACGTTTGATCTCCTCGAAGCGGAACTTGCGGCGCGCGCGCTGATCATTACTCCCGACGAGGAGGATGAAGGCGACGAACTGATCGATTCACGCATTGAACCGGCGAACGGAACGGCGCCCTCGACCATTCGGAGCCGCGCGGCGAGTTCGTCGTCGTCCGCCATCGATGATCTGGCGAGTGTGAACGTCGATGATCCAGTCCGTATGTATCTCCGTGAAATCGGGCGGGTCGACCTACTGACCGCCGAAGAGGAAGTCTACTTCGCGAAGCAGATGGAGCGAAGGCAATACCTCCTCATGGTGATGGGCCAGACTGAGGACGAGACAACGGAGAGAAGCCCGTTCGACATCATCGCCGACATCTACGCGGAGTTCCGGCGCGGTTGGATCTACGTCGTTGCTGTCTATTGCGAGGCTTATCCAGAAGCTGAACTGCGGAGCCGATCTGAAATGCTCGATCGCGTGCTTCCGGTCACGGTCTTTCAAGAAGGCATGTTCCAGCGGGTTGCGGCACGTTTTTCGTTAACCGAAGCGGCACTCGAGGAGCAGCTACGGGTGCGCAGAGTCGAATTCGAATTGCTTCCGGAACGCCTGCAGCAGGCCATCGATGATCCGGACATCTGGGTCGAGCCAACGGATCTCCGAAGAGTGATCGGGCGCTCCGCTCTCTCTCTTCGCCGCCAGCATCTGCGGTGTCTGGCTGAAGGCGAGACGGCACAAGCGCACCTGACAGAAGCGAATCTCCGGCTGGTCGTTAGCGTTGCCAAGAAGTACGTCGGGCGCGGCATGACGATGTCTGATCTGATTCAGGAAGGCAATCTCGGCCTGATTCGCGCGGTCGAGAAGTTCCAGTATCACAAGGGCTTCAAGTTCTCGACCTATGCGACCTGGTGGATCCGGCAGGCGATCACACGGGCAATCGCTGACCAGGCAAGAACGATCCGCATTCCGGTGCACATGGTTGAGACGATCAACCGGCTGATGCGCACTTCGCGGAGACTCCAACAGGAACTTGGACGAGAGCCGACCTCGGATGAGATCGCGCACGAGTCGGAGATGCCTCCAGAACGAGTCCGCGAGATTATGAAGCTTTCCCAGGAGCCGATCTCGATCTGGACGCCAGTTGGCGAAGAAGACGACTCCAGCCTTGGAGATTTCATCGAGGACGAAAAAGCGCTCGCACCGGCGGACGCGGCATCCCAGCAGATGTTGCAGCAGCAACTTGAGGATGTGCTTGACTCGCTTTCCGAGCGCGAGCGGCAGGTGCTAAGACTGCGGTTTGGCATCGAGGACGGTAGAACCCGTACCCTTGAGGAGGTCGGGCGCGAGTTTGAGGTTACCCGCGAGCGTATCCGGCAGATCGAGGCGAAGGCGCTGCGAAAGCTTCGCCATCCAAGTAGATCGAAGAAACTGCGGGACTACCTACTCTAGACTGACAGCCAGTGTTCCAAGATCAAGCAAAGATCCATATCAAAAGCGGCAATGGCGGCCGGGGAATCGTTTCCTTCCGGCGCGAAAAGTATGTGCCTTTCGGCGGGCCGGATGGCGGCGATGGCGGGAAAGGCGGGGATGTCGTCTTCTTCGTCGACGATCAGCTTGCAACGCTCACTCCGTTCCGATACCAGATTCACTACGCGGCCGAAAATGGCCAACCCGGATCTGGCCGCCAGATGCACGGACGCGCCGGGGAAGATGCGCGGGTCGCCGTGCCTCCCGGAACGGTCATCATCGATGACGAATCGGATGCGGTGCTTGCCGACCTGGTGGAACCGGGCGAAGAAGCCATCGTGCTTCGTGGAGGAATCGGTGGCGCTGGCAACACCAGATTCAAATCATCCAAGCATCAGGCTCCACGCATCGCCGAACTCGGTGAACCCGGACAGGAAGCGTGGGTTCGGCTCGAATTAAAGCTGATAGCCGATGTTGGGCTTGTAGGTCTGCCGAACGCGGGGAAATCGACTTTGTTGTCGGCGGCGAGCGCTGCCCGGCCAAAGATCGCCGACTACCCGTTCACAACCCTGGAGCCGATGCTCGGTGTCGTCCAGATCGGTGGGATGGCCGGTCCAACGTTCGTCATGGCTGATATCCCGGGCCTGATCGAGGGCGCTGCGGACGGGGTTGGCCTCGGCTACGAGTTCCTTCGCCACGTCGAACGCACGAGAATGCTGCTCCATGTTCTGGATGGTTCTGGTGGGCTTGAGGGCCGTGATCCGGTTGAGGACTTCGAGCTGATTCAACGTGAACTCGAAGCGTACTCGCCGGAGCTTGCCGAGAAGCCTCTGTTCATCGTGATTAACAAGATGGATCTTAGTGAAACCCGGTCATTGCTTGAATATGTCGAGCCTCAGCTCCAAGGGCAATCCGAAGCGATGTATCGGGTTTCCGCGGTGACCGGCGAAGGTATGGCGGATCTCCTCGAAGCGGTTGCCCGGAGATTGTCGGAGATTCCCCATGTCGAACCGGAACGGCGCGTCGTTCACAGGATCTACACCCTCGAAGATATCGATGAGGATGCCTGGGACGTTGAGCGCCTGTCAGAACATCATTACCAGGTATCCGGGCGGCGTATCGAGCGGGCTATGCTGATGACCGACTTCTCGCTGGAGGAGGCGGCAGACAGGTTTCAGCGGGTTCTCGAAGCTTCCGGGATATCGTCCCGACTTGGAGCCCTGGGAATTCTTCCCGGCGATACGGTGCATATTGCTGGCGCCGAGCTGACCTGGGAGCCTGAACTGGTCGATGATGAGGTCGAACGCGCGCCACACCGCGTCCGAAAGACCCGCCGCCAGCGCATTGAAGAGCAGTTCGGCGCGCCTCCTGAAACCGACACTTAAGAAGCGCATTGCAGGATTAACTGTACAAGAGCCCCGTAGCTAGACGGCGATTCGTCAGGTCTGCCGTTTAGTCACCCGACGGAAGAGAGCCACTCTGCCTTGCGCCGGATCATCTCGTCCTATGCGTCTCCGGACTGACTATCGAGCCACCACTTCGCGACGTGATCGGCCCGCGCGATCCAGATGTCTCCAAGGCTGATGGCGTAGTCGAGGAGATTGGCAAGCGCGGTGGACGGTCCAGGACGGCCGCTTACCCATGGATGAAGAGTCAGGCACATGAGCTTGCCCTCCGCCCGGAGGACGTCCAGATCGTCTCGCCAGTATTCGGCGGTGTGACGAGGATTCACCGTCCAGTCGACGAAGAAGGTGTAGTCGTCGTAGAAGCGTGATGGTGGGAGCTGAACAAGCGGTGAGTGCCGGTCTTGGAGTGCTCGATCCAAGGCAGGTCGCATGGGCCTTGTCCATCTGCCAGCGCAGCCCAAGGCTGCGAACAGCGTCGCTGGTGACGTCGTTGTATCGCCATGCTGGTGTCTTGTGGCCAGTCGGGGGTCGCCCCGTCACTCGCTGGATGATATCCGCGTGCGGGACATGTCGGCGAGTTGCTCGTCGAATGACATTGGCGTGTAGTATCGATGGTCCCAGGAATGGGTCGCGTGATCGTGGCCATCTCTCTCTGCCCGCTCGACGGCATCAGGGCGATCTTCGACACATCGTCCAACCCAACAGAATGACCCTTGGATGTCGCGGTCGCGCATCAAGTCCAGTAAGCGCCATATCCCGGCGTTCAGATCGTATTCTGCCTGTGATCACCAGAAGCTGTCGTCTGGACCGCGATGGTTCATCTCGCCGTATGGACCGTCTACATCAATGGAAATGATCAATGCGGACCGGTGACCGGCTGGCCAGAGTCCGAAACGGAGCCGACACTAGCTGGTTCGGTTTCGACGGGCGACCATTCGACGATTTCGTCCATGAAGGCGACGAAGTTGTTGAGCGCGCTGGTCATCATTTCCTCGCCGATCTCGGCGGTCGACTTGCGCGCGTCTCCAAGTGCGCCGTTGCGCGTGTATTCATCGAAACGATATGGAACCGTGACGCCATATCGCTGGAGGGTGCCCCGAAACTCATAGGTTAGATCGGTCATATCTCCAGCCGCGAGTGCGTCAGTCTTGACGATTTCTGGAGCGAGGAACATCGCCGCCGAGGTTTCCATCTGACAGGCGTGACCGATGATGTCTTTGTCGAATCCAAACTTCGCGCCGAGTTCCCGGTCGGCGAAGCTGAAGTAGGTGGCGGCGCCGACAAAGGTTGGACCGAGTTCTTCGTTGATTCGGACGAGGGTGTTGCCGAGTGGCGCGATGTTGCCGCCGTGTCCGTTGACGATCATGAAGCGCTCGAAGCCATGCTCCATGAGCGATCCGACTACTTCGACCAGGGTCTGAATAAATGTCTCCGCCGTCAGTGTGATCGTTCCAGGGAAGTTCATGTGATGGAACGACACTCCCCACGGCATCGATGGGGCCACCATCAGTTCGGGATTGCGCATTGCGCTGGCGCGGCGGCAAAATTCGGTTGCCCCGACGATGTCCATCTTCAGGGCCAGGTTCGGGCCGTGTTGTTCGTTCGACCCAACCGGAATCAGGACGGTCTCGACTTGATCTCTGATGGCCCCGACTTCCGGCCACGACAGATCAGCCAGAACGAGTGGGTTGCCATATTCGGCCATCAGGACAGTTCCTTTCTTTCCATCTCACTTATGCCAGTGATTGACGTGCCTTCTGAATCGCCTGATCGAGATCGGCGATAATATCTTCCGAGTCCTCAATGCCGATCGACAGGCGGACGAGATCGTCGCCGATGCCGATGCTCTCGCGATCTTCGTATGGCATCGAGCGATGGGATGCCATCGCGGGATAGAGCGAGAGCGTGTAGATGTCGCCCAGCGACGTCGCGGGAACGATCAGATGGAGAGCCTCCAGATAGTTGAACACCTGCTCCTGACCGGCGTCCTTGATCGTGAACGAGATCATCGCTCCGTACCCGGAACCGCCGTACAAGCGTTTCGCGGTGTCGTGACTTGGATGCGACTCGAGCCCGGGATAGTTTACGAGCCCTACGCCTGGATGCTTCGCGAGAGCCCTGGCGACGGTCATCGCATTGGCGCACTGCCGTTCGTAGCGCAGCGGCAATGTCTTGATACCCCGCAGGGCCAGCCATGCCTCGAACGGGCCGAGGATCGATCCTCCAAGCTTTCCGTAATCAGAGAGCCGTTGTCGCCGCATGCGCGTCGTGGCAACAATACCGCCGGTCACGTCCCCGTGGCCCGCCAGGTACTTCGTCATCGAATGGACGACGAGATTCGCGCCGTCGTCCGCTGGACGGTACAGCACGGGTGGAGTGAACGTGGAATCCACGAGAAGGGTAGCGCCCACCTCCCGGGCCATGGCGGCGACCGTCGGAATGTCCGTGACCTTCATCAGCGGGTTGGTTATCGTTTCGCAAACAATCAGCTCAGGGCGAAGCGAATGAATCGCGGTCCGGGTTTCCTCCAGATCGAGAAAATCCACCAACTCCGTCGTGACACCCCAGTCGGTGAAGTGGCCCCGCAAGGTCGAGAACGTGTGGCCATAGAGATCGCGTGTGGCGAGAATCGTGGAGCCTGGTTGGACCGAGGTAATGATCGCCGCGTGCAGGGCCGCCATGCCAGAGGAAAATGCGATCGCTGACGCGGTGCCTTCGAGATCAGCAACAACCTCCTCCAGCGCCGCCGTCGTCGGATTCCCGTAGCGGGTGTAGACGTACTTCGACTCATCCCCGGCCAGGGCTGCGTCCATGACTTCAACATCTTCATAGACATATGTCGAACCCGGGTAAATTGGTGTTACCGTTGGCGTGAATTGTGGCCGTGGGGGTCGCTCGCCTCCATGGACAGCCCTTGTTCCGAGACCGCGTGGAGCCTTTCGTGAGGTGTCTGAGTGATCCATCGATCTGGTTGCCCCGCCAATCGTAACTCGATTCAATCAGCGCGAGCAGTCTAGTTTCCGGACGACGTCGTGTCAAACGTAGCCGGAATCTCAGCGAATTCGTCGCTCAGCCGCGCCCTGGCGGCCGCGAGGAGGAAGATGTGAGTGTGAAGTCGGATGCCTTCATCGATCGCTTCACGGGAAGCTTGCTGGGGATGGCGATTGGCGACGCGCTAGGAGCCGCCCATGCCTATCAGTCTCCGATGAGTTCGTCCGCCGATTACCCTCTGGAGTACGAGGTTCGTCACGATTCGTCCGGGGAGATTGAGATCCCCGCCGGGCAGTTCAGCATCAACGCCGAGCTTGCGCTGTGTCTGCTTGAGACACTGGTAACGTCGGACGGATTTGTGGACCCCGAACTCGCCACGATGAGGTTTAGCGGAGCGTATCGGCAGCCGGAGGTCTATCTTGGCGATGATCGAGAGCGGGAGTCTATCGAGCGGGCCGTCGAAGCTGATTCCTTTCAGAGCGGCTACGTACGCGGGGGTGCCAGGTCTGGAGGCCCGCCCTTACGTGCGATTCCGGTCGCGATGTCCCACTCACTCTCCGATTTGAACCACGCCCTGATCACTCGTGAAGTGCTGAGGTCCGTGCTGATAACCCATGTGGATCCAACAATTGTGAATGGCGCACTGGCAGTCGCTCATGCGATCAGGTTGGCGATCCGAAACGAGATTCCTGTAAAGATGCTGATTCCCGAGGTGCTGGGGATGATCGACGAGGATGATGTGGCCCGCGCGCTACGAGCACACTCGACCGATTCGGAACCGGAGGATGTTGCCGATGTCGTTTCCACGGGTCTACGAGCGGTTGTCGAACGGGAGGCGGACTTCGAAGGGTCGATTATCGAAGCGCTGCGGCTGGGCGGCGCAACCCATCTAACGGCTGGTCTTGCCGGAGGTCTCGCTGGCGCAATCGTGGGGGCGTCGGGGATACCGCCGCGCCTTGTAGATGGGCTGGAAGGGCGGGCGTATGTGTTGATGGCGGCCCCTGCGTTGCTTCGCACCGCTCAGATGCGCGCCGGGCTGTACTTCCAGCTGCATGTGCGCTGACCATGCACGAGATTGGGGCGGTCATATTCGATCTTGATGGTTTGCTCGTTGATTCTGAGCCGGTGCAGTTCGCGGCCTGGGATGAATTCGCGAAACGGTATGGTCGCACGCTCAACGCTAGCCTGACTGCGAGGATGTATGGCACGAGATTGATTGAAGCGTCGGAGTTGGTTTCCCGTGAGTTGGGACTCTCGCTTACCGCGGGGGAAGTTGCCGAAGAGCGCGACCAGTTGTTCTTCAAGATGATCACGGGCAACATTGCTCCGAAGCCGGGCGCGCTGCAGTTGCTGGGCACTCTTTCCGCGCGCGGATTCCCGATAGCCCTGGCGACTTCCGGGCACCGGAGGTACGTCGACGAGGCGTGCAAGAGCGCTGGCATACCCCGGCAATTCGACGTTGAAGTGACGGGCGAGATGGTCGTGCGAGGCAAGCCTGACCCCGAGACTTTTGTGATGGCAGGAGAACTGCTTGGAGTAGCTCCGAACCGCTGTCTCGTTCTTGAGGACTCCCCACAAGGTGTGGCGGCGGCGCGTGGCGCTGGCATGTTCTGCTTCGCAGTCCCTGACAACCATGCTGGAAACAGCGATCTCTCAGCTGCTCACCTCGTGATCGAATCGCTGTTTGACGTTCTTCCCGCCGCGAGAGCCTACGGATTGCTGCTTTCAGCGTCATCCCAGGGATAGATGATCCACTCGTCGGTCATCTCACCGAAGAAATCTGGATGTTGATCACGGAACTCGGAACTGCCGGGCTTGTAGTGAAGCACGGCGACTTCCGCGATGCTCGCGACCGACTGTACCCGGTCCCGAATCGACACGGCGGTCCTTCCGCTATCCCAGACGTCATCGACGATCAGGACGGCCTGGCCACGCAGGAGGTCGTCGTCCGGAAACTGCCAGAACACCGGTTCGTCAAGGGATGCGCCGGCCCGGGTATGGAACTGTACGGCCGCCACCATGATGTTTCTCAGGTGAAGACGCTCACTGATGAGACAAGCCGGAACCATCCCGCCGCGAGTAATGACCAGCACGATGTCATATGGATCGCTGGGCAGCTTGTCCAGAATGGACTGAACAAGCCATTCGATTTCGTTCCAGTCGAGAATGCGTTTGACGCGTGACTCTGACATTGGCCTACACCGCACAATTCGTCTTGGGCCGCACCGGTGTCCAGCGACCATGTGAGTGACCGTGCTGGAGTCACACCTGGTGGGTGCTATCATTTTCAGGCGGCCGAGGCAGGATTCCGCCTCGGCCGCGTTGATTTCGATAAAGCATACGAGATTATCCAGGGCAATCAGAACATGTCAGCCAAGCGAGACTATTATCAGGTGCTGGGCGTCAACCGCGATGCTGAAACCGCGGAGATTCGGCGTGCCTACCGGCGACTAGCTCGGGAGTACCACCCGGATGTCAACAGCGACGCAGGCGCCGAAGACAAATTCAAGGAAGTTACCGAAGCATATGAGATTCTGAGTGACGCGGACCGCCGGGCGGCCTATGACCGGTTCGGTCATGCCGCATTTGAGCCAGGTGGTCGCGCAGGAGACCCA
The DNA here is from genome assembly GCA_963709995.1 of uncultured Chloroflexia bacterium. Taxonomy (GTDB): domain Bacteria; phylum Chloroflexota; class Chloroflexia; order Thermomicrobiales; family CFX8; genus JAUIIK01. The sequence goes on from CAVPYN010000008.1 coordinate 154,511, forward strand.
TTCGATTTTGGTGGGCAGTCACCGTTCGGAGATATCTTCGAGTCTTTTTTCGGCGGATTCGCGCGGCAGTCGAGACGACAGTCCGTGCGGCGCGGCGCGGACGTGAGGGCGACCCTGAATCTGACCTTTGAAGAAGCAGTCTTTGGCGTCGACAAAGAGATCGAATTCACGCGATTTGAGCCATGTGACAGTTGCGGCGGTAGTCGCATGGAGGGCGGCGCAACACCTCCGCGCTGTCCACAGTGCAATGGATCGGGAGAGATGCGGAGGGTTCAGCAGACGATCCTCGGGCAAGTCATGACCTCCATGCCCTGTGACCGTTGCGGCGGCGCAGGGATCGAGATCACCGATCCCTGCAAGACATGCTCTGGACGCGGCCGGATCCCGAAGTCAACAACGATCGAGGTCTCGGTGCCGGCGGGCGTCGACGAACAGTCAACCCTGCGACTCAATGGCCAGGGTGAACAGGTTGCTGATGGAGTTCCGGGCAATCTGCTTGTGACCTTGAGAATCACCGAGCACGAGCAACTGAAACGATCGGGAACGAATATTCTCTTCGACTTGCCTCTGAATGTAGCTCAGGCGACGTTGGGCACGGAGATCGAAGTACCAACGGTAGAGGGACCGGTCGCGTTGACGATTCCGGCGGGAACGCAACCGATGCAGCAGTTTCGCCTGCGAGGCAAGGGCGTGCCGGATATGCGGGGACGCAGTCGTGGAGATCAACTCGTTACGGTTCATGTCGTCGTGCCGACGGAATTGAACTCGCGACAGCGTGAGTTGTTCGAGGAACTGGCGGGCGGCCTGGGCGAGGCGCGAATGCCAAAGGATCGTGGATTCTTCTCCAAAGTGAAGGATGCCCTGGGCGTCTAGGCCCCTGAGCGGGGAGTTAGAATACTCCCGGAACCAGCCTGTAGTTCACGCGTGCAGCGTAGTCGCGATACTCCGGATCTTCCATCAGTACAGTTTCCTCGGCGAAGATCCTTCGAATCTGGAAGGTCATGACCACGGCGAGCACGGCCGCATTCCAGATGGAGAACGACGCCAGAATGTAGGCGACGTAGCTGATGAAGTAGGATGCATAAATCGGGTGGCGCACGATGCTGTAAGCTCCGGTCGTCTTAACCCCACGATTCGCGGCCACAAGACCAAAGCTCCGACCCAGATACACGGTGGCGATGATCGACAGCGCGGCGCCTACGACTCCAAGAACTGCGTAGAACCCGTCCAGCCCAAAGAGATCGTTGCTGTTTGGACGGAGCAGCAGCGCGCCGAATGTTCCTAGAATCGCCGCCAACCACGCTCCGGCGGATGTTGCCGATGTCTTGGGCCGCCGGCGGATGAGGAAGAGGACAACGAGTACGCTTTCCTGAATGGCAAAGCCCAGCCCCTTTAGCTGTCCATGGTCGAGCCAGTACTGGAAGTGCAGGACGCAGAATGTCGCGAGCAAGAGCATCGGCACCGCTGAACTGAGAATGTGCCAGGCAAACTGGCGAAGGTCCCCGCCGACTTCCACCTTTGCTTGCGTTTGAGCCACTGAATCGTCCGTTTCCAGGCATCCAAGAGCCAGTCACTAGCAATGTCCGGTCGGCACGCGTTGACGCGCAAGCCAATAGAAAAGGCCTGCGACCCAATGTAGAGATGGTCGCAGGCAACTACAGCGAAGATGGATAACCAATAAACCTACTAGAACGCGGAGCCAAAGCTGCCTATCAAGCTACCAAGTGCGGAGCCGAACGCTGTCACGCCCCCCACCACGGCGATAGCTACAAGTAGGATGATGAGTGAATACTCAACGAGTCCTTGCCCGCTCTCGCGCTTCCGTTTTCGACTGCACATGTACAGCCTCCTCTCGCGTTCGCGGTGAGATGCTGTGCTGAAGGGGAGTCCTGGTCCCAGGACTCCCCCACGCTAGCATGGGCCGTACCGGCTACGCGCCGGAGAGAGTACCGGTGATGCTCGAGAAGACGGAGGTGAGACCGCCGGTCAGCGCCGTGAGGCCACCAATGACGGCAATCGAAACCAGAGCGATGATGAGCGCGTACTCAACCAGGCCCTGTCCCTCTTCGTCGCGGCGAGCGTCGAGATAAGCCATGAGATACTGAACCACGGTGGGCTCCTTTCGGTGCGCCGGAATTAGGGTACGTCGGCGCACGATCACTGCGAAACAACCTGACCCGAGAATTGGTCCCGGAATGCGCTGGGTCTTGACGCTCCTCCGGTGTCTGCGAGTAACCCGCTGACAGTTACCACTCTATGGCGGGATATGAGAAACCGGAATAGTGCATAGATCCCGTTACCCGGTTGCCGGTAGTACCACGAGGTCCAGGTACGCGTGTCGGTGTGGTGCCACCTAGAGGGTGAAGCAGCATCGCCGATGTTGAGCTGCCGCGAACTCCATGTGGGAGGAAAGGCTGTAGTCACTTCAACTGCGTTGGTCGGGTGCAAGCTGTTTCTGCAACGGGCAACTGCGTCGATGTCTCGTGAGTCGAGTGAAGGCGCTTGGAGATCCACGGTGTGATGAAAGCTTCTGTGCTGCAACTCGCAGTGTGCGACGCAAAGATGAAAGTATTGAGCAAGGCGGAGGTTCCAACGTCGTTCCAGCTTAGAGGTCATGGCTTGGACGCCAGGGGTGGATCCCGAAGGGATGTGCAGGATGTCTAGTGGCAATTGAACCTCAGGGCAACAAACCAAAAAAGCGGGGAAGCCCTGGCACCAGGGCTTCCCCGTGACATCGGACGTACCGGCTACGCGCCGGAGAGAGTACCGGTGATGCTCGAGAAGACGGAGGTGAGTCCGCCGGTCAGCGCCGTGAGGCCACCAATGACGGCGATTGCGACGAGTGCGATGATGAGCGCGTACTCAACCAGACCCTGTCCCTCTTCGTCGCGGCGAGCGTCGAGATAAGCCATAAGATACTGAACCACGATGGGCTCCTTTCGGTGCGCCGGAATTAGGGTACGTCGGCGCACGATCACTGCGAAACAACCTGACCCGAGAAATGGTCCCGGAATGCGCTGGGTCCTGGCGCTCTTCCGGCGCCTGCGGGCGACCCCGCTGACGGTTCCCACTCTAAGATCGAATTCCGAATTCTTGAATAGTGCTTAGATCCTATTGTTGTACGTGCTTTGGTACCAGCGTACGAGGTCCTTGAATTCAGTGGGCTGAGCGCTGCTCCATGCCTGCGTTCGACGCATCGCGTCGCGACTACTGGGAATGAAAATCAATCTAATCGACTACGCATGAGCTACGGGCCCGCCAGATGGACAGGAATGAGGAATGCATATGGAACGGACGATGATATGCGCCGAGGACAAACAGAGACGCGACGCCAGCAAAGAAGCAGCGTTCAAGGTGGACCCCAGCCAATTACGGTCGGCGGGGAGGATGTTGACTCACCTGGGTAGGCGCAATGCGCGCTGCCGATTCGGACCCTGATCCAACCCGTCGATTACGCTCTTCTACGACGACATTGATGGTGAATTGCTGACTCGTGGTCGCCATTCCTTGAAGGGATAGGGCTCGTCCCTGCCCGGCCCGGAGGCCGCATACGTACGCGGGCAGGAACGAGCCCTATCCCTTCGATAGCCCCAGACATCTTCTGATTTCATTGTTTCCGGACGACGGTCTAGGAGTTCATGAGCGGTATGACAATGCTCAGACGCTCTCCATCTGACAGTGCTTCACGCTGCAGCGACGCGTTGATCAGGTCAAGGGTCTCCTCGGTGTATGAATCCTCGATGAAGCTTCCAACGCGCGCGTGACCATCCGGACCGATTGACGTGGCGTCGAGACGAATGACCAGCTGCGCGTCTTCGGATTGCACAGTAATTTCAACCACCGTCGATTGGCCACTGGCCACAAGAGCGCTGAGACCACCCTGGATCAACCTGAAGAGGGTAATGCGCAAATGACCCTCGAGCCCTTCATCCCGATCGGTCCCATTGAGGGTAATCTTCGCGCCAGTTTCCCGTGAGAAGTCTGTCGCATATCTTCGAAGTGTCGAGAGAAGTCCCAGTTCATCGATAACCAGCGGGCGCATCTCAAAGATCGATCGACGGATGTCGAGGAGGGATTCACTTGCCAGATGCTCGATCGCCGCGATTTCTTCTCCCAGCAGTTCCGGCGCCCGTTCCGCGACGCGCTCCAGTATTTGGGTGCGCAGAACAACGTTGGACATTACCTGGGCTGGTCCATCGGTCAAGTCCTGAGCCACCCGGGCCCGTTCGCGTTCTCTGGTTTCGATCACGCGTACATTCAGGTCGAAGTCATTCGCTGGGCCGCCGCTTCCAGGGAGGATGCGCGTCCTATCCTCGCCTGCTTCAACTTCGAACTGGTCCTGGTTGATCTCTGCCAAGTCGAGAAGAATCCTGAGCTTCTGCTGGAGGCCGGTAATTGAGTCGCGTCGCGATTCGAGCTGTTCGATCTGGCTACGCATCATGAACAATCGCATCTGCACCTCGTGGGCCGCGACGAACGCATCCCGGATCTCCGATCGTGAAAAGGATTCGAGGCTCGATTCCATTTCACGGAGTTTTGCGCTCTGTTGGCTCTCTCTCTGGGATAATCTATCGATTTCTTGCTGTGTCTGGCGGAGCAATAGGTCGATTTCCTGGATCGCCTGTGTACTGCGGGTAAGTTCTTCCCGGCATTCAACGGCGAGCGATGTCAATCGATCGACAAACTCCTGCGTCTGGGGCGGCGGTAGTGACATGATCAATCCTGTCGACTGAGCGGTCGCCCTCTCACCGGGCGCCGGGCGCGCGAATCTGATACAGAGATTAGTGCCGGAATCGCCCGTATCCAACGGGATATTCGTCCTGAATGCATCGCCTTGGGCAAGGTGAGTGTACGTACAAAGGGGCGTCGTCGTTTGGCGCTCGAATATAACGTAGGATAGACTCGGATTATTGGCGGGTGGTGAAATGGTATCACAAGGGCCTTTGGAGCCTTTGTTCCAGGTTCGAGTCCTGGCCCGCCAGCTCGTCCCGACTTCGTTTCTTGGTTTACGGAACGCGAGCACGGTGGGATTAGCTTGAGTTCGGACGTTCCCGAAGAATCCGAGACTTCGTCGACGCCGGTAGGCGTGATTGTCATCGCCGCTGGCCGTGGCACGCGTATGAAGTCAAACCTCAACAAGGTTTTGCATCCTATACTCGGAATCCCGGTCATAAGTCATGTCCTTCGTGCCGTGACACCTCTTGAACCCCGCCAGATCGTTGTGGTGACTGGCGTAGATGGGGAGGAGATTCGATCCAGGCTGTCTGGCGAAGTGTCGTTCGCCGTACAACCGCTTCCGATCGGCACGGCGGATGCCGTTGCGGTCGGGTTGAACGTTCTTTCACCTGGCATCGACCGCGTTCTGGTCCTCAACGGGGACGTGCCGTTGATTGTGCCTGCGGACGTTCTCGGACTTCTTTCCGCCCACCTCTCACAACAGGCTACGGCGACGATTGCAACCTTTCCAGCAGACCCGACGTCATCCTACGGACGCCTGCTACGCAAGGATGAGCTGGTGACCGGCCTGATCGAGGCGAAGGACGACAATAGGACCGGCTTGCCGATCATCGAGGCTAACGGTGGCGTCTATGTATTCAAGCGAGCCTGGCTGGAAGACACCATCGGCAATGTTCCGGTCAGTGCCTCAGGCGAGTATTACCTGACATCGCTAATCGGGATGGCCGCTCGCAATAAGGACGGAACTACGAGAATCGCGACCGTCGAAATCGAACCGAATCATCTCATTGGCGTGGATGACCGGGTTCGCCTGGCCGAAGCGGAAGATATCATGCGACGAAGGGTCCTCCGATCGTTGATGGAATCGGGCGTTACCATCACCGATCCTGGCCGGACGATCGTCGAACCTGATGTGCAGATCGGACCGGACGCACGCATTGAACCGGGATCGATCATCCGTGGCTTCAGTCGGGTTGGCGCCCGGACGACGATCGGACCCTACTCCATTATTGAAGATTCGACCGTCGGCGCGGATTGTGTATTACGCCATTCCTGGGTTACCGATTCGGTCGTTGAGGATGGTGTTCACCTTGGACCGTACTCTCACCTCCGGCCAGGAACTGAGATCTCTTCCGGCGTCCATATTGGGAATTTTGTGGAAACCAAAGCGGCGTCGATCGGAGCCGGAACGAGAATCGGCCATTTCAGCTACGTGGGCGATGCCCGGGTTGGACGAAACGTGAACATTGGGGCCGGGACGATCACCTGCAATTTTGATGGCTTGACCAAGCACCGGACAGTGATTGGCGACGATGTATTCGTTGGCAGCGACACGATGCTCGTAGCCCCTGTTGAGCTTGGTGAGGGAAGCAGAACCGGAGCCGGTTCGGTCGTTACCAGATCGGTACCGCCCGGTAAAACAGTCGTAGGGGTGCCGGCAAGGCAGGCGGTCGCGGGCAAGCCCCGGCTGTCGCAACGGGAGAATGAGGAACATGGACGGTAGGCTCCAGGTGTTCTCTGGCAACGGGAATCGCCAGCTCGCTACGGACATCATGCGAGTGCTCGAGGCCCCGCTGGGGCGGGCGATCGTAAGTGAATGGAGCGACGGCGAGACCCGGGTCAAGCTCGATGAAAACGTTCGGGGTTCGGATGTCTTCGCGATCCAGTCTCTGAGTCAACCCGTAAACCACCATCTCATGGAATTGCTGATCATGATCGACGCGATCAAGCGGGCGTCAGCCTCGCGCGTGACCGCAGTCATTCCCTACTTCGCCTACGCCAAACAGGAGAAGAAGACGGCGGGCCGTGAGCCGATTAGCGCTAGCCTGGTTGCCAACTTGCTCATGACGGCTGGCGTAGATCGCGTTGTCACACTCGATTTGCACTCGCCCGCAATCGAAGGATTCTTCCAGGTTCCGGTCGATCATTTGCGAGCAACGGCAATGCTCGCCGCAACCTTTCGCCGGATGGGTATTGACGATCTGGTTGCCGTGAGCCCGGATGCTGGTGGCGTCGCGCGGGCGGAGGATTTTCGGGTGCGGGCCGGAGCATCGCTTGCGATAGCTTCCAAGAAGCGGCCATCGCCAGAAGAGGCGGAAGTTTTGGAGGTCGTCGGCGACGTTGATGGGAAGACCGCGGTTATCGTCGACGACCTGATTTCATCCGGCACGACGATGCTCGATTGTGCGGAAAAGCTCATTGAGCGCGGAGCCAAACGCGTGTTTGCGGCCGCGGTGCATCCGATCCTGTCGGGAAACGCACCTACCAGGTTCGAATCGTCCGCCATCGAAAAGCTCTACGTCACTGACACCTTGCCGATTCCTGACGATCGTCGTTCGGAAAGGATCGAGGTGCTAACGGTCGCGCCGCTGCTTGCCGAAGCGATCATGCGGATTCACAAGGATCTTTCAATTAGCGCATTGTTCAACTAGCCACACCGTCTGGAGGGGTATTGGACACGGTTTCGATTCTTGAGCTTGGCATCGCAGGTTTCTTCCTGCTCATTCTCGGCGTCGCCGCGTGGGTCGAGGCGAGTCTCGGCACCGCCCGCGAGCTCACGATCCGGGAGTTGCTGAGCGACCGGCTTTCCCGGACCGCGGCGGCTGAAGTTGACGACACGACGCAGCTTCGCGCGGCAATGATGTTGATCCAGATGGTCGGGGCTGGAGTCTCAACCGCCTTGATTGCGAATGTCGCCCTGGATCTTGATATGGAAGGCGCGATCCTCATTGGCGTAATTGCCGGAACATTGCTGCACATTGTCATTGGTCGCATCCTGCCCGGTTTTCTTGTGAGTTCTCCTTCGACGGTTACACCTGCCTGGAGCGCGCGTGTTGGACGGATGTTGCGCTGGCTATTCATTCCGCTTGTCTGGCCTGTCGAGCGGCTTCAACGATACCCGGGCAAGGTAGCGCCCCGGCGTGAAGATGTAGGCGCGGAAGATGACGGCGCACCATCGACCGTCGAGGTGGTCGTCGAATTGAATGGCAGCGCGGCCGCCGAACTCGATTCCGATGAACACGAGATGATTTCCGGGATTCTGGAGCTCGTGAATGCGACTGCGGACGACATCATGGTACCTCGCCTGGACGTTGTCGCGGTTCCCAGGACAGCGTCCATTTCCGAGACCGTCGATGTGGCAATCAGCGCCGGGCATTCGCGGATACCGGTTTATGGGCAGAACATCGATGAGATTGTCGGTGTAGTCTATGCCAAAGATCTTCTCAAGTACGTCAGCGAGGAAGGCATCGAAGCGGCAGTCGAAAGCCAGACCCGACCGGCGTACTTCGTTCCCGAGTCAAAACGGGTCGATGAACTGCTGCACGAGCTTCAGGCGTCAAAAGTCCATCTCGCAGTCGTTGTAGATGAGTATGGCGGGACCGCTGGCGTCGTAACGATCGAAGACATTCTTGAGGAAATCGTCGGCGAGATCGAGGATGAGTTTGACCGGGAATTGCCGCGGATCGAACATGTTGACGACGGGGCAATCGTGGTAGATGGCCGCTTGCTGGTAGAGGACGTTCTCGACGCTCTCGGGTTGCAGTGGGAAGAACGTGCGCAAGGCACGGTCGCCGGACTCATTCAGCGCGAACTCGGACGCATTCCTCGACCTGGAGATCATGTGGTTAGAGATAGCTTGCAGCTTGCCGTCAGGACGGTCGAACGGCGCCGGGTACGAAAAGTGCATTGCGTGCGTGTAGATCCGCCGGTCGATGAGATTGAGCTTTCGGATGCGGCCGCAGAAGTTCCAGATAATCACTGATTCCGACCTGTCCCCGTGGGAGATTGAGTGGCACGTCGCGCTGGAATCGACGATGGATCGAGCCCGGGAAGCCGCAGTAGCGGGGGCTGGGAGCGGAACGGTCATCGTCGCCGATTTCCAGCATAAAGGTCGAGGAACTCGGGGCCGCTCGTGGATCGCTCCAAGCGGGAGTTGCCTGATGTTCACATCGATCCTGAAGGGCTGTCTCTCGTCCGCCGAACTTGTCGAGCTTCCCACAGCCATTGCCGAACGCGTTTCCCTTGCGCTCCGCGAGCACTACGACCTGCCGGTGGAGGTCGACTTTCCGAACGACCTCACAGTCGGTGGGCGCAAGCTTGCCGGAGTTCTCTGTATTGCGCAGACGACTGGCGATCTCTCCGACTGGGTACTCTGCGGCATCGGCATCAACACGAACCTGGCAGCTTCTCAGGTAGCCGTTGAGAACTCGACCAGCCTCCGTATAGAAGGCGGGTACAGCGTCGAACATGAACGACTGCTGGGGTGGATATTACAGGGTCTGGATGTATTCAGACGGGATTAGCAGGGCTTCGTATCTGTGGTGCTTTTCTGGAGAAGCCCATATACTCAGGGATTGATGCAACGCTTCTCGCATTCGGGGGAGAGGCGAGGGTTGTCACGGGAGGGAATCGGAACCGGTCATGCTCGATTTGACACTAACGGACGAGCAGATTCAAGTACGCGATATGGTGCGCGAATTTGCGGAGCGGGAAGTCGCTCCGCATATCCAGGAGTGGGAAGCCAATCAGGAGTTTCATCCTGAGGTCCTGTTCAAGATGGGCGAACTCGGGATTCTGGGTTTGCCGATTCCCGAGGAGTATGGCGGTGGCGGCTTTGACTATGTGTCGCTTGCGCTGGCCTGCGCCGAACTCGAACGTGTAGACACATTCCTTCGGGTTGTCATGAGCGTTCATGTTGGCTTGAACTCCCTCGCCATGCTCCAGTGGGCGAACGAAGACCAGAAGCAGCGCTATTTGCGCCCCCAGGCTGAAGGGACCAAGCTGTCAACCTTCGCGCTTACCGAGCCCGCGGCCGGCACCGACGCGGGGAACATCCAGTCAACTGTTGTTCGAGATGGCAACGACTACATACTAAATGGCGAAAAGATGTGGATTTCGCTCGCCGACACCGCCGACCATATCCTCACGTTCGCGTCATTGGATCGCTCGGCCGGGCATCGCGGCTTGACGGCATTCATCATTGAAAAAGGATGGGACGGTCTTACGTCGGGCCCGATCAAGGGCAAGCTCGGGGTACGTGCCGGGAGCACCGGTTGGCTCGCCTTCAATAACGTGCGCATTCCCGCGGAGAACCGGGTCGGTGAAGAGGGCGAAGGTTTCAAGATTGCGATGACCTGCATCGACCAGGGACGCTACACCGTCGGCGCCGGCGCGATTGGTCTAATCCAGGCTTGTCTCGACGCGAGCATCAAATACTGCCATGAACGTGAAGCCTTCGGGCAGAAAATCGGCGAGTTTCAACTGATACAGCAGAAGATCGCCTACATGGTGGCTGGCCTCGAGGCGTCAAAGGGATTGATCCTGAAAGCCGCCCAACTCAAGAATCATGGGATCCGCAACACCCGCGAAACATCCCTCGCGAAATGGTACGCCTGTGACCAGGCGTTGAGCGCCGCGGACGAAGCGATTCAGATTCACGGATCGTACGGATTTTCGAATGAGTACCCGGTGGAGCGTTACTGGCGCAACGCCAGGGGTGCGGTGATCTACGAGGGAACGCGGGAGCTTCACCAGTTGATTCAGGCTGGATATGCTCTCGGCGATCGGGAGGATCGCGGACTGCGCTGCCCGCAGCCGCCGGCCCAGGGTTTCGACGCCGCTGGACAGCTTGATCAACTCCGCACGTTCTAGGCGCTGCGCAATTCGGAGTCGAAAGCGCATGCCAGCCAGGAGGGGCGGCGCCAACCAGCCGGAAGGACCAGAACATGAGTGAAGCAGTTATTCTCGACGGAGCAAGGACGCCCTTCGGTAGGCTGGGTGGTGGTCTCGCTAGTCTGTCCGCGGTCGACCTCGGAAGCGTGGCAGCCCGGGAGGCAGTGAGCCGCTCCGGGATAGGGCCGGACGATGTTGACCATCTGGTTATCGGTCAGGTATTGCAGGCTGGATCGGGACAGATTCCGTCGCGGCAGATCGGGTTCAATATCGGGCTTGCCAGCACGGTGACATCGGACACGATCAATCGCGTATGCGGTAGTGGCATGCGCGCGGTGACGCTTGCCGACCTGCTTGTGCGAGCCGGCGAATACGAGACGATCATCGCTGGCGGCACGGAAAGCATGAGCAACGCTCCATATCTGCTGCGCAATGCCCGGTTTGGATATCGTATGGGCAACGGGGAACTGATCGATTCGATGGTCGACGACGGTCTGACCTGCGCCGTCGCGAACGTCCACATGGGCATTCACGGCTCCAACGTGGCCGCCGAAAACGAATGTAGTCGCGAAGTGCAGGACGAGTTCGCCTATCGAAGCCACATGAAAGCGCAGGCGGCGTTTGATGCCGGTCGAATGCAAGAAGAGCTTGTGGCGGTGGAAGTCCCAGGACGTCGAGGGGCGGTGACCATCGTCGATCGTGATGAAGGAATCCGGCCGGATACGACCGTCGAGGCGCTGGGCAATCTCCGACCGGTTTTCGACCCCTCGGGGAGTGTCACAGCGGGCAATGCTCCCGGAGTGAACGATGGCGCCGCTGCGATGGTGATCACGTCGAGCGATTGGGCCCGGGACCAGGGAATCAAGCCGCTTGCCACGATCGTTGCTCACGCGACGTCCGCATGGGACGTGCCTTACCTGGCATATACGCCACACCTGGCCGCTGAAGCCGCGCTATCGAAGGCTGGCCTATCTATCGACGATATCGATGTCGTCGAAATCAACGAGGCCTTTTCGAGCGTGGCGATCATTAGCTCGCGTCGCCTTGGCATCGATCCCGACGAAGTTAATCCGAACGGCGGCGCGGTCGCGCTCGGGCATCCGATTGGCGCTTCTGGCGCGCGGCTGGTGTTGACACTCGCCTACGAGCTCCGGCGGCGTGGCGGGGGACTCGGCCTTGCGGCGATCTGCTCCGGCGGCGCGCAGGGTGACGCGATTGTACTGCGAGTGGATTAGCGGCGTTCGTTCCCAGAGAATCGAGTAAGAGTGGCATGGGAGTATCGATTGATCGACGGGGACGTGTCGCAGTCCTGACGATGGAACGTCGCGAGGCGCTCAACGCGTTCAATTCAGATCAGCTTGTGGCGTTGCATGGCGCGATCGAAACGGTTCTGGCGGATGAGAGCGTACGGGTTGGCGTGCTCACCGGCTCTGGCGAGCGGTCGTTCGCGGCGGGGGCGGACATCAAGGAGATGAGCACGAAGATGCCCGCGGAAGCGTTCGAATTCGCGTCGCTGGGGCACTCGGTGGGGAGAGCACTATCCAACTCGCCAATCCCGTGGATTGCCGCGGTGAACGGGTATGCCTTCGGCGGCGGCTGCGAGATTGCTCTGGCGTGCGACATTCGGATTGCCAGTGAAAACGCAGTTTTCGCGCAGCCTGAAGTCGGGCTCGGCATTCCGCCAGGCTGGGGCGCTACGCAGCGCCTGCCGCGAGCCATCGGTCCCGGCATGGCTGCGGAGATGGTTCTCAGCGGCCGGTGGGTTCGGGCGGAAGAAGCATTGCGCATCGGGCTTGTCAATGCCGTCCATCCACTACAAGATCTACTCGACAAGGCAATTGAGCTCGCCGAGTCAATCGCTCGGAACTCCCCTTCGGCCGTGCGGGCGTCGAAGAGACTCCTGAACTCGGCCACCGACATGGATATCAACGCAGGTCTCGATCAGGAAGCTCAGATGTTCGCGTTGCTCTTCGGCGGCGATGAGCAACAGGAAGGCATGGCGGCGTTCATTGAAAAGCGCGACGCCAAGTTCATGAGCGACTAGTGATGGGTGAAATCAGTACGTGAAGATTCTGTCTCTCCTGAAACAGGTGCCCGACCCAAACGCTGTCCGATTTGACTCCGGGGGGCGGCTTGCTCCGAACACGGCAAGGGCCGTCAGCGAGTATGACGAATATGGGCTCGAAGTTGCGCTGAAGCTCAAAGAGGCTCAAGGTGAGAGCGTGGAAATCACTGTTCTCTCGATCGGTCCTGCTTCGGCCAAGGATGCAGTTGCACGTGGGTTGGCAATGGGCGCTGACAAGGGCATCCTGATCACGACCGGGGAAGACGTGCCGGGCACCCTCGCCGTTTCCCGCACGATCGTAGAGGTCGCCCGGCGAGAATCGTACGACATGATCTGGGCCGGTCAGGAGACCAGCGACAGTGGCACCGGCAATATCGGACCGCAACTTTCGGCGCTTCTGGGGATCCCGTTTGTGAGCAACGTGGTTGGATTCGAGCTTTCTGAAGACGGCGCGGTGACGATCACTCGTGAAATCGAGGACGGGCATGCTCAGGTTGAAGCAAAGCTGCCGCTGATTCTGTGCGCGCTCTCTGGCCTGGAGGAACCGCGCTATCCGTCCCTGAAGGGCATCATGGCTGCCCGGAGAAAGCCGGTCGATGAGATGGCGTTTGCGGACTTCGATGTCGAACCAAGCAACGTGCGGTGGGGAGATCTCCGTGAGGAAGAACGCACGATTCAAGGTGTCATCATTGACACCGATCCGGAGGACGCCGCGAAGCAGTTGGTTGCGCTCCTTCGCGAGCGAGACCTGATCTAATAGGGATGGGATCCCAACAATGACTTCTGCGCCCAAAGTGTTGATCGTGGTTGAGACTAGCGCCGGGATGCCGCGCGAAGCATCGATTGAACTGGCATCCGCGGCACGGGATCTCGAACCCGGGGAGATATCGTCTATCGTCATCGGACATGATGCCGGCGAAGTTGCTCGGAGATTGTCGGCCCTGGTTGATGTCGTTTATCTCGTGGACGACGCGATCTTTGAACGCTACTCCACATCCGCGTACGTAGCTGCAATCCAGGCAGCGATTGAAGAATCTGAAGCAGATGTCGTCCTGATCGCCGGGACAACCTCTGGACGGGATCTCGGTCCTTTCCTGGCAGCCATCCACGGTCGCGAGTGCCTGACTGATTGCGTTGCAATCGGGGCCGGGGATGGCGCCTATACCGGGGTGCGTCCGGTGTTCCAGGGCAAGATGATCTCAGACGTCTCCATCCCGGCTGAATCACCGGCGTTCATCGTTGTCCGTAGCGGAGCATATAGCGCCCCCGATGATCGTGCCGAGCCTGGAGACATCCGGGAACTCTCGGTGGACATCTCTGCTATTCCAATGCCGGTCACGTTCAGGGGATTGACCCAGGCGAAGGGTGGCGCGACCCATCTCGAAGATGCCGACATTGTTGTGGCCGGTGGACGTGGCGTCGGGTCAGCCGAGAACTACCAGATCATCCTTGACCTGGCGGAGGCAATCGGCGGGTCGGTTGGCGCGACACGGGCTGTTACCGATCTCGGCTGGCGACCACACCACGAGCAAATTGGACAGACTGGAGCCAACGTCCGGCCCCGTCTCTACATCGGCGTAGGAGTGAGCGGTGCCGTTCAACATGCGGTGGGCATGCAGAATTCAGAGACCATCGTCGCGATAAACCGTGATCCAGACGCGCCTTTGTTCAAACTTGCAGAGATCGGCGTCGTTGGGGATCTCCACGAGATAGTTCCGTTTCTCATCGCTGAGCTTCAAGCGACCAAGGATTCCTAGATGCAAGACGAACGGTTCGACGCGGTTATTGTTGGCGCCGGACCGGCCGGCGTGTCTGCCGCGATTACTATGGCTCAGGCTGGTCTCGAGGTTGTGATTCTCGAGCGTGGAGCGTTCGCAGGATCGAAGAACCTGATGGGTGGGATTCTCTACCGCCAACCGACTGAGGAGATAGTGCCAGGATTCGTCGACGAAGCTCCTCTGGAAAGGTCCATCATCGAGCAACGATACTGGCTGCTGACGGACCGCGATCACATCGGTATGGCCTACCGAACGCAGGACTTCGCCGGTTCAGGGTCCAACTCCTACTCGGTACTCCGGGCGGATTGGGATCAGTGGTTCGCTTCCAGGGCCGAGGACGCTGGAGCATTTTTGATCCCCGAAATGGTGGTGCGTGATCTGCTCTGGCGTGACGGGAAGATCGATGGGGTGTCGACCGGGATGCCCGATGGCGACCTACGCGCCAACGTCGTGGTGATTTGCGATGGGGCGAATTCACTTCTCGCCCAGCAGGCTGGGCTCCATGACGAGTGGCGTCCGGATCAGCAGGCGCTGGTCGCCAAAGAGCTGATCCAGTTGGATGAGGAAACGATAAACAATCGCTTCAATGTTCAAGATGGCGCTGGGGTGGCCATGGAGATCTTCGGAGCGTCCACATCCTACCTGCTCGGGTATGGCTTTGTTTACACCAACAAGTCAACGATCAGTATCGGAACCGGAGCGCTACTCTCCGATCTCAGCGAGACGGGTCTCAACGTCTCGGACATGCTGGAGCGGTTCAAAAAGCATCCGTCGATTTCTCCCTTGATCGAAGGAGGAGAGGTCATCGAGTATGCCGCCAAGCTGATTCCCGAGCGCGGATGGCAGTCAATGCCGACACTCTATGCCGATGGCGCGCTCGTCGCGGGTGACGCGGCTATGTTCTCGAATCCTGTGAATCGTGAAGGTTCGAACCTGGCGATGCTATCCGGCAAGTTCGCTGGCAAAACCGTCATTTGCGCGAAAGAGCGTGGAGATTACACGGCCGCGACGCTGTCTTACTACGTTGAGCTTCTCGAAGACTCGGTCATATTCAAGGATCTGTGGAAGATCCGCAACGTCACCGATTTCGCACACGCTCGCCCGCATTTGCTCGACGAAATCCCTCAGACGATCTCAGAAATGTTAAAGACCTACTTGACCGTCGATCAGGTGTCGAAGAAGGAAAAGCAGGCGACAATAGCTCGGATTCTGAAAGAGAATCTCCCGCTCCGCCGAACGGTTGGAGACTTGATCGGCGCCCGAAAGATCCTCGGCTAACTATCGAGGTGGCTGGTAGGCACGACTTGCCGCCACTCGCTGTCCAGTCCGTCTTCGGTGACTCCGTAGAACACCCTTAGATCTCCGTCCAGCCGATAGACCAGGTTGAAGCGCTCGCTGGCATTTCTTGGCTTGTAGGCCTTCCAGAACCCGCGGCCATTCGACCAGGTCACTTCGTCTTCCTGAACAGGGTGCTGCTCCTTCTGGGTGATCGCATAGCGCCAGAGCGCGCGCGCCGAATCACGAGTCACATTGTGGACCACCTTGAGGTTCCTCAGGTCACGCATGGAGTGATACATCACCCCTTCGCGTTCGGATGACTCGACGATTTCAACGCCAGTTCGTGGGAAAGGGATTTCTCCGGCTGAGTCCGTCCCGGAGTCGCTATCAGGCTCCGGGGCAGGTGATCGCTGGCGCTCTCGACGGCTACGGGTGCGTTGCTGCTGATCCCGTTCCTGATTCGTGTCTTGACCACTGCTCGGGTCGGACTCCAGAAACGGGAGTACGCTCACTTCGGTCTGAAGTCCGGACTTGACGAGTTCGACGATCTCATCACGCATTGCGAGCGTCGTTTCGCCTTCCTCACGCACATAGATGTTGCCGGGCGCGACCGCGTAGGGTTTTTCGATCCCGGCCGGCACGGTGATGATCACCACATTCTTGCCTCCGGTCATGCCAACGTCAGTCGTCACCGTCAACGGAGGGGTAACATGACGAGCTACATCTTCCCGCACCTCCTGGCTCGTGGTAGCTGGATCGCTGATGCCTTCGACATCCTCCCCAGGATTGGCTGAAAGCCCGAGGAAGATCGTGCCGCCATTCTCGTTGGCCAGGGCGACGACGTCGCGTAGCACCGGGCTCAATCGCCCCCGGCGCTTGGGCGGCCGTGCGTGGAACGACTGCACGAAGGTATTGCCTTCGGAGCGGGCCGTTCGGATGAAATCATAGGGATCACGAGAAGGACGATACGGGCGGGTGCGGTTGAATTGCTCGGTTTCGAAGAGTTCTTTGAGTGCTTCGAATGTCGGCTCTGGCAGTAGCACCTCGGTCATTCGATCGCCCACGCCAAGGTCCTTCTCCCGCGCGGGATTCCGATTCAACCTGTGCGCGTCCGATCCCTGGATTATGTGCATCCTGCGGGGATAGTCGGGCTTTGAACCATTGAAGAACTTCCGGGTGCTGCGGCGACTGCTGCTTTCAAGATCGGTTGCCTCCAGCGCGTGGATATACGGGCTTTGGGTGAAGGCAATCTTCGTTTGCCCGCCGAATGGCATGTTCTGCATGGCGACGCCGTGCGTGGAGTTCACGTGAGCGGGAATCACCATTGCCCCGGCGTCATACAGAATCTCGTAGGCGTTGAGAACGTCCGTCGTCGCGCCAACCACGCCAGTTCCAGCTTCGATCTGCTCCTCGGGCACGTTGAGCTCAAGAAGCGTGTGTTCCAGCTTGCGGATGGACGTGTCCGGCGGGAAGATCCCCAGGATATGAAATCCGAAAGTTGCTGTGAATTCGACCCCTGGGAGCACAAGAATCTTCGACAATAGCCGTCTGTATTCGTCCAATTGTGCCAGTTCGTCCTGGGTGATCCGTCCCAGAGATTCGAGGAGCGCGAGGTTTTCCAGCCCACGCTGCAGTGTCGCGTAGCCCTCCACGGTATTGTGGTCAGTGAGGGCGATGATATCAGCCGAGCGCGTCTCGGCCCGTCGCAAGATATCGAGAAGGGATACTCCAGATTCCTGGTAATCCGCCGAAGCAGGAGTGTGAATATGGAGATCAATGCGATACCAGTTCAGGTCTTTGGATTCCCGGCCCCGGCGATCGCGAGACCGGGGGGGACGATTTCGAGACAATTCGAGCGCGTCCTGTCATTGGAAATACGTTGCGTTCGCTCCCGTCCAAATCGACGGTGTTACTCCGTCGATTGTATCAACGATCTGAATCCGGCTGTATTTCCCGGTCGCGGGAAGCGATCGAAACCGTGCTACACTTTGCAGCCCCAGCTACTCCGAGATGAAGCGTCTGGCAATAGGGGTAGCGTCATGCTTGACCGTAATGGGACTGGGACTTGAATGACCTGGAACTTGACCCTCGACATTCTACTGGTCGTGCTGATCCTCCTATTCGCGCCGATCGGCTACATGAGAGGCCCGATTAAGGAGCTCCTGGTGACGCTGGGCGTGACCTTCGGCGCCCTAATGGTGGAGTACTGGAGCCGCCCCTGGGGACGGGATCTCGACTACTACTTTGACATCGGCGACGATCCCGGCGCGTTCGTCGTCGCGATGGGCTTCCTGATGGGGACTACGTTCATCGCTGGCTATGGTCTGGGGTTGTTGCTTGCGCCCTGGACTTACTCGATTCGCGGCCGCATCGCCGGAGCAGCCATCTCGGCGTTCAACGGTGTGTTGCTGGTCTCTTTCAGCCTTCAGTACGTGCGTCTGTTTCTGTTGTCAGACGCCAATGAAGATGCGTTGGAACAGTCCTACACCGTGAGTTTCCTGATCAACGAGATCGGTTGGGTCATGCTCGGAGCGCTGGCGGTGGTTCCAGTAGTGATCATCTATGGACTGGTTACCCACAGGCGAGCCTATGACCTCCAGATCTGGGATGAATACGTCGATGATGAATACTATGAGGACTACGACGGCGGGTATGACTACCTCGCGGACGAACCGTATGGCGTTCCAGCCTCGGCGTTCGCGGCATCCGCGGCACACATGGCCGAGACCCGCTCTCTCCCGCCGCGTGTTCCGGCGCAAACCTATCCGGAGTCCGGAGGATACAAGACTGAGCCCGAACCGATCCCAATTCGCCCAACGGATAAGACACGGCCGGTAACCGTTGCCGATATCGAGTTTGATGAAGAGGTTCCCGCGGACGCGACTGATCCGGTTGTAGCCGGCCAGACAGGTGAGTGGTATGCGATCGGGGATACCGATCCCTCTCTCGAAAAGGTTGATACCGCCGCATTCGAGCCGGTAGCTGATGAGACATCTAGTGTTGACGAGGTTCCGGAAGCGTCCGAAGCGCAGATTGACCCTGAGAGCCTCGCTGAGGGATACACACGTTGCGAAGCATGCCACGCCGTTCTTCCACCAGGAATCGGAATTTGTCCCGTATGCGGGCACGTTCACTAGTTTCCGTCGGGCTTGACTTCCAACGTTCCGCCTCGCACGCGCAGGCGGGCCGGTTCGAGGGCGATCGTCAAGCGCCTACCCGGATTCGCTAAGAGAGTACGTGACCCTGATCGACGGATCGGGAGCGTTGATGTTCTGATGAAGAGATCGGATGACAACCCCTCCGGAATCGATGATGTCGCAACAGCGGCATGATATCGACCCGTCTGTGGTGTTCCTCCCATTTGAAGCAGTATGCGCATTTCCGAGGTCGAAAATTCAACGAAGGTGGCAGACTGCCCACGTCGCGAAATGTCCCCTGGCGTGAGCGTGAGATTGGTGGCTGTCAGGCGGATCTTGGTTGCACGTTCGAGATAGCGGATTTCGATGCGTTCGTCCCGGCAAAATCGCTCGATGCGCGCCCAATCGTCCGAATCTCCGGGCGCGCCGAGAACAATGAGTTGCTCCGGCTTTGATCTTTGTAAGACTTCCCAGATCCCACGAGCAATGCGATCCTGAGCGTCGGTGACTATGACTGATATAGACGGCTCCCAGGGCCGGCGGAGGATGCCGAGTGAGGATCTGGCTTCCATTGGACTCTGCGCATTCATGAAGAGAATGTTGTACTGTCCATCTCGAAGTAGCGCGGACAAGCTATCTCCGGTCGGGACGATGTGGAGCTGGGGGGTTGAGGGACCACGCGCTGCGGAGAAGCCAAGAATCAGGAACAGGGAAGCGCCGGAAGCAGCGCCTGCAAGCCAGTGCCGCCTTGTTAGCCTCAGTGGATCACGGTGTGGAGGTCTGCTGGAGATATACAAGGTCGACCTCAGCTCCACGGGGTAGGATGTCGCCCCAGTCCAGCGCTCTTGAGCCACCTGAGATCGCGACAACCTCATTTGGTTCAACGTCGGCACAGTTGAACGTGGGATTAAGATTCATGAGCAGGTCACAGGTGCGTGGGATAACATTTCGGACGACCAGACCCGCCGCAATCAACTTGTCACGGGCTATCAAGACATCCTCCCCGAAGAGATCCGGAATCTCGACGACATCTCCCAGACTCACATACAACACAATAGTATCGCCGAGTTCACCTTCCTCTGCGGGTTCAGTTCGAATCGCTCGACGGGCGGGAATAGTTTCGCTAGATTCCTCTTCAACCTCAACATCGAATCCTACTTCGGCGAGGAGGTCAATCGCGCTACTTTCCGTCAGCCCCACGACCGGCGGAATAGCGAGGATGGCAGGTCCGGCGCTGATCCAAACGCTAACATTCTCGCCGTACTTCAGATCGACACCGGGCGCCGGATCCTGACGGACAATCACGCCGGGTTCTATCGTGGGATCGAACTCTTCGAACTGGACGAGATTCCACCGACCTGCGACGGCGGATCGCGCTTCGCTCACCCGCAGATTTCGAAGCTCCGGCGTTTGCGCTGAAGCAGGCGGTTGGGTTTCGGTCGCCGTAGGTGCGGAAGCTGTCTGGGTTGGCTCGAGCGTCAGCTCAACCGTTGCCGGACTCGGTGGCGAAAAGCGTTCCGTGGATGCCGCGGGATTGTCGCCGGAGGCGGACGCCGCCCGATCCGATTCGAACAAATCCGGCCCCCACTGAAGAAGAGCCAGGACTACGGCTACGATGACCAGCAGCAGAAGGATGCCGACGAGCCATGTCACGCAGCCGAGCTCATTCGCTGGCGCCCGCCGATTGGCCCGTGGCAGCGGACGCCGGGCGGCCGGAACCCGGGGTTGCGGTGACCGGGCACGGTCGCGTTCTGATCGTCCGGTCGTCGCGCGCACCGGGCGGTTCGGGCTAGCCCGCGAGGGAGCTGGACGAGTTGGGATAGGTTCTCGCCAGAAGCGGAGTGCCGTCTCGAAAGCCGCGCCGGATGGATATCGATCTCTGGGATCCTTTGCCAGAGATTTCAAGATGATCCGGTCAATCTGCGGCGGTATCTTCGGATTGATCGTCGACGGGGTTGGCGGCACATCGGTGACGTGCTTCATAGCTATTGCAACTGGAGTCTCGCCGTCGAAAGGGAGTTGCTTCGTCAGCATTTCGAAGAGCACAACCCCGGTGGAATACAGGTCGCTCGCCGGTCCGATTTCAAGCCCACGCGCTTGTTCGGGCGACACGTAATGAACCGTGCCCATACCAGTGCCGGTTTCGGTCAACCCTGGATCGCGAAGACCTTTGGCAATGCCGAAGTCGACGACTTTTGCATTTCCATCCCGGTCAACCAGAATGTTCTGTGGCTTGATGTCGCGGTGGACCAGTCCTCGTTGGTGCGCGTAGTCAAGCGCAGAGGCAACTTGCCCGACGATGAACACCGCGCCGTCCACCGAGAACGGCCCCTGCTGATAGATCAGTTCCTTGAGATTTGGGCCGCGAATATGCTCCATGACGATATAGTGGAGGTTGCCGTCGTTTCCGACGTCATAGACGCTAACGATGTTTGGATGGGTCATCCCGGCCGCGATTTGCCCCTCGCGTCGAAACCGCTCAAGAAACATATCGTCGGAGGCATACTGATCGCGGAGAACCTTAACTGCGACCTCGCGATTGAGCAGCAGATCGCGGGCAAGGTAAACGACCGCCATGCCACCCTCGCCGACGGTCTGCGTCAGCCGGTATCGTCCGTTAAGAATGTACTCCTGTTGCAATCAGCCCTCCAGGGCGCCAATTCTACTGACTCGGGACACCCGGCCGTTTCAACTGGCGGACTCCAGTACTCCTTTGAAGGCTCGTAAGGTTGGATCGTCACAATGAGGACCAACTGCTCGCGCCACAAGCACCCTGAACCTGTGGTTTGGCTCCAATTGTGAAGCCACATTGAGGGCTTCATCTTCAGAGGCGTGCCAGCTATACATTGCTGGCCCTGCCCCACTCAAAGCAACACGTCCTGCAATGTGATCAAGTAGCTTCCAGGCTTCGTCGACTTCGGGGAATTCACGCATCTGGCGCTCGAACGCGTTCGGGAACGTGGCAGGGAGGTCGGAATTCCATTCATTGATCGACTGAGCGAGGGCGCGCACGCGGGTCCCATCGGAAAAATCGATTGACTGAAGGCCCTGGAAGAGCCGGGCGGTCTTGCCTGCAATTTCGAGATCCGGGACGACGACGACGAACCACAGATTCGGTGTGTCGATCGGTTGAAGTATGTCGCCAATCCCGGTTGCGAGCGCCGTTCCACCAATCACGAAGAACGGAACGTCTGCGCCAATCGACGCAGCTTTTCGATTGAGGTTGATACCGGTGTTGTCGGAGTTAATCATTCGCAATATCAGGGCAGCGTCGGAGGATCCCCCTCCGAGCCCCGCAGCTATCGGTATCAACTTGATTAGCCGAACCCTGCCGGACCAGCTGGACTTTTCAACGCCCGCGGTCATCGCCGAACGGGCTAGATCCAGATGTTCGGGGATTCGCGGGTCGCTGACGTATGCGAACTCGTTGTGTTGGCAGATCTTCAACTCATCGTAGATGCTGATTGCCTGGTAGATCGTGCAAAGATCGTGATATCCGTCTGTTCGGGGCGCGATGACTTCCAGCCCGAGGTTCAGCTTCGCGGGCGTGCGAATTGTCACGCTACTCACAATGTACTGGCCACCGTGTCGGGTTGCATACACCGATACAGCCGGAGCCAGTCGTCCACATTTAGTTCCTGTGGCCTTATCCGCTCTGAAATGCCCAGTATCTTGAACACCGACAACAGAACCGCGGGGTCGGCTCCGTAGTTTGCCCTGAGGCTGT
This sequence comes from uncultured Chloroflexia bacterium, assembly GCA_963709995.1. Classification (GTDB taxonomy): domain Bacteria; phylum Chloroflexota; class Chloroflexia; order Thermomicrobiales; family CFX8; genus JAUIIK01. The sequence continues at coordinate 177,125 of CAVPYN010000008.1, forward strand.
TCTTTAGTTGCTTCCTGCGTGTTGCGAACCCGGCACGGACGAACGCGAAGAACTCTTCAAATTCCCTCTGGTCGAGTGGCGCCTCCTGACAGACATCGACATGCACGACGGCCGAAGTTACCTTCGGCGGTGGGGTGAAGGCTCCCCGTCCAACGAAGAATGCTATCTCAGGGGTTCCGTGGAATTGCATTGAGACGGCGAGAAGATTCATGTTGGGTGGTCGAGCGATCATCCGATCAGCAACCTCAGCCTGTACCATGATGGTGCAGCTCGCAGGGCGTTTTGTGGAATCCAAGAAGTGACGAAGCACAGCCGAAGCGACGTTGTAGGGCAGGTTTGCGACGAGATGGTAGTCGCCGGCTGGGAGCAGTCCCAGATCGAACTCGAGTGCATCGGCATTGATGACTCTGACACCGTCGGGCACAACAGGCAGAAGTGCTGCCACGAGTTCGCGATCCTTCTCAAGTGCGATGACCGACCGCGCATGCCGCGCAAGTTCTTCGGTCAGGATACCGAGCCCCGGACCAACTTCAACGACGCAAGCATCTGGCGGTAGCGCCGCTGCGCCCACGATGCGCCTGACCACCGCCCGGTCGTGCAGGAAGTGCTGGCCGAGAGAGCGCTTGGGCGCAAGTCCCAGCCCGGCCAGTTGATGTCTGGGGGATCGTCCAGTACTACTCAAGAACGATTCCCTGGCCTTCTGTGGCTGTTCCAATCCTCCACAATCCCTGGCCAGCGTTGACAAACGCCGATTCGAACCTGGGTGCACATTCTTGACCCACGGAAAGCAGCAACCCTCCAGAAGTTTCTGGACCGAAGAGCAAGGCGCTAAGCCATTGAGGCACGTCCTGCTCCTCTGTGACGCCACATTCCGGCAGGTCGCGATAGTAGTCGCGATTGCGATGGCCACCGCCTGGGATGCGACCTTCGGTCGCGTAGCGCTCGGCGCCAGGCAAGAGTGGAACGTCTTGGGCCATGATGCGCAAGCCGACGCCGCTTCGGATCGCCATTTCAGTTGCATGGCCCATTAGTCCGAAGCCAGTGATGTCCGTGCATCCAGTCGCGCCGTTGTCCCTCGCGATGCCACTTGCCTCCATGTTGAGCATCTGCATGCTCGCGATCGCAGCGTCGACGTCAGATTGATCCGCCGCCTCCTGCTTGAGGGCGGTCGTCACGACGCCGGTGCCAAGAGGCTTGGTCAAGTAGAGCGCGTCGCCCGGACGAATGCCGGCTTTCGTCAGTATTTTCGCCGGGTCGATTGAGCCAGTGACGATCAGGCCGTATTTCGGCTCGGCGTCGGTCACCGTGTGGCCACCAGCGATAACAATGCCGGCTTCGGCGGCTTTGTCTGCACCACCTTCGAAATATCCGGGAGAGGATCGCGAGATCGAGATCCTCCGGAAAGGCGGCAACGTTCAGCGCGAAGAGCGGGTCGCGCCCCCATCGCGAAAACGTCGCTCATTGAGTTTGCGGCCGCGATGGAGCCATAGATGTACGGATCATCGACGATGGGGGTGAAGAAATCCACCGTCTGGACGATGGCATGCGTTCGTCGTCGAGTTGAAAAACAGCGGCGTCGTCGCTCGTCTGGAGACCGACAAGAATTCTCGGATCAGTTCGAGTGGCGAGAGGGCGCAGCACCTGCGCCAGCGCGGCCGGGGCCAGCTTGGAAGCTCAGCCGGCACGAGAAGAGAGTGTTGTCAGCCTGATCTCATTTCGTGTCTGCATCGTTCGCTGCCATTCCGCGGTTGCTTGACTGGCGCGTTTGTGATGTGGCGCCGGACTGTGAAGTCGACTAGCCTAATTGAACCAGAGGACGGGGGCTGAAAGCCGAATCCCTTTGAACGGAACAGAGAAAGGGATCGCTGAAATGACGACGTCAACCCGAGAGTTGGTTGATATTGCCCTCGAAATGGCTGAGATGGATGCCTTGCCGTCGGACAGCACAGTCTATATCAGTGGGTCCAACCTGAGCCGGATCATGTTTGGTATCGATATTGGTCCAGCCGAGTTGTTGCTTGCCCGGGAGTTGGAATGTGACGCCGTGCTCGCGCACCATCCCGCGGGAGGCGCGTCAACATTGCGTTTTCCCGAGGTGCTCCAGAAGCAGATTGATTTCATGGTCGACCATGGCGTGTCGGATACTGCGGCGCGCGAGGCGGCGCAACCGTTCATCACGAGCTCGACGATGGCGGCGCACAGCCGCGAATCACGATCGTGTGCCCTCGTTCGCCGGCTCCTTCGCATGCCTTTTCTCAACCTGCATCTCCCACTTGATGAGGTGGGCAGGCGCATTATGTTGCCACGATCGACGATCATCTCGTGAGTCTCGATCGCGCGCCGGTCGTTCAGGACGCGATCGACGGGTTGATGACGTTGCGGAATACCAGACCGCGCCAACACGCATCATGGCGCCGGTGGGCACGTTGGATAGTCCACTTGGACGGGTTGCCGTCGTACACGGCGCCGGCACGAACGGTGGCGCTCGAATAGCGCTCGGCGTATTTCGAGGCTGGTGTGGGCACGGTTCTGTACATCCATTGCGCGGGCGGCGAAGTTACAGCCAACTTCAGGAAACCGGAGGTGGGAACCTGATCGTTGCCGGGCACATCGCGAGCGACCTCGTTGGGATCAACCGGTACGTCGCAGAGCGTTGAAGCGCATAGGCGTGGAAGTTGTCCGGATAAGCGGACTCTAGACCCGTATCCGATGTTGCGGACAATTCTTTGTCCGTACAGCTTGCGCGACGAAATCCAAGCGTTTATCATCGTGGTCGATTAGCACTCTGAGGTTGAGAGTGCTAATATTGGGAAGGTAGCTATGCCGCGCGTGTCGCGGCTCGAAATGAGAAATGAGGAGGTACGTCAAGGTGACACTGAATGGTCATCTGACACCGCTTGGGAGATCGCGTAGTCGTGAGACCGACGCACCGCGACGAAGTTACGAAGAGTGGCATCGTTCTTCCCGACACCGCCAAGGAAAAGCCGCAGCGTGGCGAAGTCGTTGCGGTCGGCAAGGGACGCTTCGACGAAGACGGCGATCGCATTCCAATGGAAGTGTCGGCTGGCGACAAGGTGCTTTTCGCGAAGTACGCCGGGACCGAATTCAAGCTTGACGATGATGAGTTCCTGATTCTGTCCGAGAAGGACATTCTGGCGATCGTTCAAGGACTAACGCGTCTGCCAGGCAGATCACGCCTGGCTTCTATGTTTTACAGTATCAGCAAAAAGGAGGGAATCACGCTGTGCCAAAACAGCTTGAATTCAATGAAGACGCCCGTCGTTCGCTGAAAGCCGGCGTCGACACGCTCGCGAACGCGGTCAAGACGACCCTCGGCCCGAAGGGCCGCAACGTCGCACTCGACAAGAAGTTCGGCGCTCCGACCGTCACCCATGATGGTGTCACGGTCGCCAAGGACATCGAACTCGAAGATCCGTTCGAGAACATGGGCGCACAGCTGCTCAAGGAAGCTGCCCTCAAGACGAACGATGTCGCCGGTGACGGCACGACCACTGCGACAGTGCTCGCTCAGGCGATCGTTCACGAAGGCCTGCGCAATGTCGCCGCTGGCGCGAATCCGATGCTGATCAAGCACGGTATCGAGCAGGCTCGCGACGCTGCGTTGTCGAGTACCTCAAGGGACTCGCCGTCGACGTCCAGGGCAAGGAAGATATCGCCCAGGTCGCTTCGATTTCGGCCGCGGACCATGAGATCGGCGAACTGATCGCCGACGTCATGGACAAGGTCGGCAAGGACGGTGTCATCACCGTCGAAGAGTCCAAGGGGCTCGAGTACGAGGTCGAGTTCACCGAGGGCATGCAGTTCGATCGCGGCTACATCTCCCCCTACTTCGTGACCAACACGGAGCGCATGGAAGCTGAACTCGACGATCCCTATCATTCTCATCACCGACAAGAAGATCTCGAGCGTCCAGGATCTCCTGCCCGTGTTCGAGAAGGTGCTCCAGACCGGCACGAAGAACTTCGTGATCGTTGCCGAGGATGTCGACGGCGAAGCGCTCGCCACGCTGGTCGTCAACAAGCTGCGCGGCATCGTCAACGTGCTCGCGGTCAAGGCCCCGGGCTTCGGCGACCGTCGCAAGGAAATGCTGCGCGACATCGCGATCTCTGACCGGTGGCACGGTGATCTCAGAAGAAGTCGGCCGCAATCTCGAAGGCGCGACGCTGGAAGATCTCGGTCGTGCGCGCCGCGTCGTTTCGACCAAGGACGACACGACAATCGTCGAAGGCTCCGGCGACGAAGGCCAGATCAAGGGTCGCATCGAGCAGATCAAGAGCCAGATCGAGATCGACGACGTCCGACTTCGATCGCGAGAAGCTCCAGGAGCGTCTCGCGAAGCTCAGCGGTGGCGTGGCCGTCATCAAGGTTGGCGCTGCGACCGAGACCGAGCTCAAGGAGAAGAAGCACCGCGTTGAGGACGCGCTGTCGGCTACACGCGCTGCTGTCGAAGAAGGTCTCGTACCAGGTGGCGGCGTTTCGCTGGTCCAGGCGACTTCGGCCCTGGAGAGTGTCGAGGCTGAAGGCGATATCGCTCACCGGCGTCAACGATCCTGCGCCGTGCTCTCGAAGAGCCGATGCGCGGTATCGCTCAGAACGCTGGCCTCGATGGCTCGGTCATCATTAGCGAGATTCGCCGAAAGCTCGGCAGAGGGCAACACGAACGTCGGCTATGACGTCATTCGTGGCGAGTATGGCGATATGTTCGAGCTTGGCATCACCGACCCGGTCAAGGTCACTCGCTCGGCAGTCGAGAACGCAGCTCAATCGCAGCGATGATCCTCACGACCGGCGCGCTCATCAGCGACAAGCCGGAAGAGGGCGGTGGCATGCCGGCGATGCCCCGGGCATGGGCGGCATGGACTACTAGTCCATCGCAAGATAGACAACAAGAATCGCCGCCCCGGTCGGGGCGGCGATTCTTCATTTTGTCAAACCACGTCTTTGGAGCCAGATGCGGGTGGCAGGACGCGGCGGATGGCTACGCCACATCGCGTCTTCGTCGGAGCCATCAGGCAGCGTCGCGTCGCCGCCTGAGAAGCCCATTGGCGCGCCGTCTGCACGCCAGCAGGCGACACCCTTCCATCATTCCGCTTTCAGGATCGAATCGAATGCCGTTCATGCCGCCAGCAACGCGGAACACCGAATTGACCAGATGCCCACGCGACTCCAGTTCGGCTTTGAGCTGCACCGAAGTCCGCATAGCCCGATTCGATCTCAAGTTCTGGGCCGCGATCCCACATCCGCGGAGCTTCCACAGCTTCCTGCATCGACATGCCGTGGTCAATGACGTTGGAGATGGCCTGTATGACGCTGCCAAAAATACGCACACCGCCCGGCGTACCGAGGGCCATGTAAGGGCTGGCCGTCCTTGAGCACGATCGTGGGCGACATTGAGGAAAGTATGCGCTTGCCGGGCGCTATCGAGTTCGTCCGTCCCGGATTGGGGTCCATCAAGTGCATGCAGTTGTTGAGTAGCATCCCGGTTCCGGGAACGGTGACTTTGGATCCGAATCCGCCATTCAGCGTTTGCGTCGTCGTCACGACGTTGCCGTCCGCGTCCATCGCGCAGCAATGGGTCGTCGAGACCGATTCGCCATCGGATGGCGTCGCCGCCTGATAGCTGCGAGCTGTTGACAGTTCGATCTGGTGCGACGCTCGTCGGCGTACGCCTTCGATGTCAGCCAATCAACCGGTACATCGGTCGAAGACGGGTCGGCCATGTGCTCGAAGCGATCCGCAAATGCGATCTTCATCGCCTCTGCAAGCAGATGGACATGATCGCGGTGAACCGAAGCCCATCTCTCCGACGTCGTAACCCTCCAGAATGTTAAGCATCTGGACGATGTGGGTGCCACCGGAGGAGGGCGGCGCCATCGACACGATGTCGTATCCTCGGTAGGTGCCGGTCACTGGAGCGCGTTCGTGAGACCTGTATCCGTTGATGTCGTCCAGCGTGAGCAACGCCACCGTTAGCGGCCATTTCGTCGGCGATCGCTTCGTCCGAGCGGTCCGCCATAGAGGTACTCCGCGCCATGCACGTCCGATTGCTTCGAGGGTGTTTGCGTAATCGTCCTCTGAAGAATCGACTGTCGACACGGGCGGCGCGCCTCCTGGCAGGAACACTGCAGGCTGTCGCTGGGAAGCGGGCCAGATCGGATGCCGTCATCTTGATGATTTCTCGCAGATATGGACTTACGCGGAAGCCTGAGCGAGCGTAGCGGACGGCAGGCGCAACGACCTGATCGAGGCTAAGCCGACCGTAACGCTCTACCGCCGTAGCCCATCCCAGGAGCGAGCCTCCTGTAGGCAACCGCGAGATGGCCGGTGTTGTTCAGATCGCCTTCGACATCGTTGTCGAGGTTGCCGGGAATCGGGGTTGAACATGTCGTCGGACGCCGCCGACGGTACGGTTGCATAGTTGTCGATCGTTGTCGTCGTGCCGTCCGCAAGTCTAATGACGATGAATCCCGCGCCAAAGATCGTCGTCATCATCGGTTCGACGACGGAGAGCGCGAACATCGTGGCGATCGCGGCATCGACGGCGTTGCCGCCGATCATCAACATCTCGTTGCCTGCCATGGACGCCGAGTGGATGATTCGAGGTGACCATTCCCCTTCGCCGCCAGAAGCAGGTTGCTTGACGGTCTTCGTAGCGCTCCGCGATTCCGACGCACTCGTCCGCTTCCCGTTCAAGGATTGACATGCTGGTTCCTTTCCCGATCTATCAGGCTTCGTAACACGAATTCGCCGCCAATGATTGTTGCGCTGACTGTCAGATCCCGGCTAGCGATTCGGGTTCGATCGAGCGTGGATCTTCTTCCAGGATCACGAAATCTGCCAGCATGCCGGGTTGAATCGCGCCCTTCTCATGCTCTTCGAAGGTTGTGAAAGCTCCGGCCGTCGTGAACATCTCAAGTGCTTCCTCAACGGTGACCGCTTCTTCCAGCGCATAGGACTGTCCCGATCCGGTGCGTTCGGTAACCGCCGCCTGGACCGATTTCAGCGGGTTGAATGCTGAGACCGGACAGTCGGACGAGAATACGAGCGGGATGCCCTCGATCGAGAAATGATCGGAACGGGTAGGTCAGCTGGATGCGCTCGAGACCCAGATGGCGGATGAACCCGTCGCCATATTCGTTGATGAACACTGGCTGCGAAACGGGCAGTAACTCCGAGCCGCGCAATGCGGTCGATGATGTCGGGGCGACAGATACCGCAGTGTTCGATGCGGTGGCGATGGTCAGCGCGCGGCATTTCTGTCAGCGCCAGCTCGTAGGCGTCCAGCACCATGTCGATCCCGCGGTCACCGATGGCATGAATGGCAATCTGATAACCGAGGCGGTGGGCGTGGAGCACATAGCCGTCGAGCCGTTCCTGCGGACATCATCGTCAGGCCCAGATTGTCTTCGGCTGGGTCTTCGAGGAACGGGATGGTGACGGCAGCAGTCCGTCCGATCAACGAGCCATCGATGAACATCTTGATCGGACCGATGCGAAGCCGGTCGCTGCCGAGTCCCTGCATGATTCCGAGGTCGTCGATCTGGGGCAGGAGATTCTCGCGTATCATCATGCTCGTGCGAAGTTTCAGGTCACCGCGGCGCCACCGCCAATTGATAGGCACGGATTCGATCGGCCGAATCGGAGCCCGCATCCTGAGAGCTGGTGATGCCAGCTCTGACGTAGGCGTCGTTGCAGACGCTTCAGTGCCTGGACGAAGTCTTCTACGGTTGGTGGAGGGATCACCGCGCGAATTGGGCTCTTGTGCTGTTTCGTGAAGGACTCCGGTCTGGTTCGCCGTGCTCATCGCGAACAAAGTGGCCGCCTTCGGGGTCAGTCGTGTGCAGCGATCACACGCCGCGAGCGCCAGCGCGAGGCTGTTGACCGCGGCAAGATGGCCCGATCCATTCACGATCATGACCGGATGATCGGTCGTCGCGCTGTCGAGATCCTGGCGGTTAGGATGGCGACGATCCTCAAGCTTGTTGTCGTCGTATCCTCGCCCGATCACCCAGGTGCCTTTGGGTTGTGACGCGGCACGGGCGCCAACAGCGCCGACGATATCGTCGATTGACGTCACTGCCGGGTAGCCGCAATCGATGTACTGGAGGGTCTCACCGAATCCGATCATGTGGTTGTGAGCTTCGTTGAAGCCCGGCATCATCGTCCTGCCCGCAAGGTCGTACCGCTTCGCGGCGGCTGGCAGCGCCGCGCTTACCTGTTCGATGGGGCCAGTGGCGATGATCCGGTCGCCCATAGCCCCGACGGCTTCGACGGTGGGATGCGTCTTGTCCATTGTGAGAATCGTGCCCCCGAAAAACAGCCTAGCGTCTACCAATGGAAGGCCCTTCTGTTGATGGTGTTCTTTTTCAGGTTCAATTCGTCAGGCGACACTAGACGGGCATAATCCGCCGTGTCAAGCACTGATCTTCGTGAGCGGGTACAATCCCGCGAATCAGCCGGGGATGCGATGGACAAGGTGAAGTGACGCCGTGGAACTGGTGGAAGTTCGGGTACTCGATGGTCCGAACATGTTTCGGATGGAACCGCTCATTAAGGTGGAGCTTCGTTTAGGTTCTCGTGAGGACCATGAACGAGTCATCGACAAGGTGAGCGGACGAATCGTTGAGCTTCATCGGCTACTGGGCCTCGAGCAGCCTCAGGTTAGCCTGCATCGGATGGACGACCACGACCACGTTGTCGTTGGGTTCGATTGGTTCTTCCGGTCGGCTGCGTCGGGAATCGGGCAAGTCGCCGTGGACTTGTCGACCGATGTCGATGATCCACACGTGTTGCGGAAGCTGGCGATGCGCCTTGACGAGGATCGGCGTGACCAGGACCACCCCCTCTGGGTGCAAGATGGTGAGCGCACGACGCCCGCAGTAGGAGTCACCGGCACTAATGGCAAGACGACGACCACGCGATTGCTGGCGCACATCGCTCACGAAGCCGGCCATCGTGTGGGATGGTCATCCTCGACCGGTGTTTATATCGAGGGTGAAGAGGTGCTGAAGGGGACTATTCGGGACCGAGCGGCGCCCGGCGGGTGCTCGAGGATCCAGCGGTGGATGTCGCGATGCTCGAAACGGCCCGTGGAGGAATCCTCCTGCGGGGACTTGCCTACGAATCGAACGATGTCGGTGTCTTTCTCAACGTCAGCGCCGATCATCTTTCGTTGCAGGGTGTTGAGACGCTGGATTCACTTGCCGAAGTCAAAGGCGTCGTTGTCCGAGCGACGCGGCCAGATGGCCTGGTGGTGCTGAACGCCGACGATCCGCTAGTTCTTGGCTACAAGAACCGGGTACGTGCGCCGGTTCTGCTTCTTTCTCGCAATCCAGACAGCGACGTGATCGTCAGTCACACCGCAGGCGGAGGTATGGCGATCGTCAGCGATCACGACAGGTTGGTCTTGATTCAGGGCCAGTCGGTGCAACCGCTGATCGCAGTTGAGCATATCCCGATCGCCTACGGCGGCGCGGCACCCTTTATGGTCGAAAATGCGATGGCAGCGGCCGGCGCGGCGATTGGATTGGGACTCAATGTTGACCAGATCGTGGACGGCCTGGAGTCTTTTCGTAGTGACTCCAGCAGCAACAAGGGGCGTTTGAATGTCTTCGAGGTGGATGGGCGCACGATTGTGATTGACTACGCCCACAATGACACCGGATTGGCGGGTCTTGCCGGTTCTGCCGGGCAATCTCAATCGATCAGGCGCGGCTCCACGTGGTTATCGGGACGGCCGGAGATCGCCGGGACGAGGATTTCCGGGCACTGGGGCAACTCGCGCGACAACGGGCGGATGATGTGTATCTCAAGGATACGCCGGGTTATCTGCGTGGGCGGAAAGTGGGCGAGATGCCGGCGAGGATGCGGGAAGGATATGATCGATCCCACGGTGGTGGCGTTCTGATTGGCGAGTATGTGGATGAGTTCGCCGCCTACACGGCAGCGATCGATCGGGCCGGCTGTGGCGACATCGTTGCCGTCATGTGTCAGGTCGATCAGGATCGCATTATCGAGGAGATAGAGCGGCGCGGCGGGGGCGAACGGACGCAAGGGCTGACACGCCGGGCGTCGGTCACGTATGATCATCGGAATAGTTGTCGGGCAGGTGCTTGTAGCGATGAGGCGAATTCTTGGGTGACATAAATGTAGGGCCGCTTCTGGCAATCGGCGGTGCTGAGGACAAGTTTCGTGATCGGCTCATTCTCCGTCGTTTCGTTGAGCTAGCCGGTGGCGACTCGGCACAGATTGCGATACTCCCGACGGCATCGGGATTGCGGGACGCGGGACAGCGATACAAGACGATCTTCGAGGAGTTCGGCGCGGAATCATCCCATGTATTGCAGGTCCGCTCACGCGAAGAGGCCGCCAATTGCGAGTTCGCGGATATCATTGGCCGGAGCACTGGAATCTTCATGACCGGTGGCAACCAGGTCCGAATTGCGGCGATCCTGGGCGGTTCACTCGTCGGACGAGCTTTGACCGAAGCCAGTCGAAACGGCTCCGTGGTAGCTGGAACGAGCGCCGGCGCGGCCGTGATGACAGCGATCATGGTAGCGGGTGGTGAACGAGGGCGATCACCCAGCGCTAATCTTGCCCGGATGGCGCCAGGTCTGGGACTCATCGAGAGCATGATCATTGACCAGCACTTCCGGGAACGGGATCGAGTTGCTAGACTGATGACCATGGTCAGCTACAATCCCGCGCTACTGGGTCTGGGAATCGATGAGGATACTGCCGCCCTGATCAATCCAGATGGCTGCATCGAGATCCTTGGCGCGGGTTCAGTACTTATCGTGGATGGCCGGAATATGGTCAGCAACGTTCACAGCCGTCGCGGTGGAACCCCGCTGAATGTCGCGAATGTAGTCGTACATTTCCTGACGAGCGGTTCGAGGTTCGACATTGAAACGCGAATGGCGTACCTCGGTTCGCGGTAGGCTGGTTCCACAGTCACCAAGCGTGGCATGCAGCTGACGGAAGAACATTGAACATTACAACGAACCTGGGGTATTGGGAGGACGGAGCTCATGTCGATTCGTACCCTCGATTCGCGCGTATTCATCGGTCCAAGCACCTGGGCGCTCGATCGTGTTATCCAGCTAACGGTTGATATTGGCGAGCTTGAAGAGCGGCCGACTGACAAGGTCGATGGTTTCACCGACCAATTGGTGGACCTGATTCCGACTCTCTACGATCATCAGTGTTCGCTCGGGCGTCCAGGTGGGTTCATCGAACGTATGCGGGATGGCACCTGGATGGGCCATGTTCTCGAACACGTTGCGCTGGAGCTCCAAAGCCTGGCCGGTTCTGAGGTGGCTCGTGGACTCACGCGCTCGACAGAACAGCAAGGGATCTACCACGTTGTCTATCAGTATCACCAGCGCGATCTGGGCCTTGCGGCCGGCGATGTCGCGCGCCGACTGCTGAACTGGATCATCTACGACGACGATGCGGAGTTCGACTTTCAGCCGAAATGGAATCGCTGATCCGTGTAGCGGAGCGCCTTGATTATGGACCGAGCACGCGTGCTCTGGTTGACGAGGCGGAACGCCGCTCGATTCCGGTGATGCGGCTGGACGAGAGTTACTCGTTGGTGCAGCTCGGTCATGGCGTGCACCAGCAGCGTATCTGGGCGACCACGACTTCGTTGACCAGCAATATCGCCGTCGATCTCGCCAGCAACAAGCGCTTGACAAATCAGATGCTCGCGGCATCGGCATACCGGTTCCGCGTGGCGGAACCGTCACCGACGTCGACGAGGCTGTGCGCGCGGCAGCGACGATCGGTTATCCGGTCGTGCTTGAACCGGTCGATGGGAATCATGGTCGAGGGGTGCGGATCAATCTGAAGTCCGAGGATGAGGTTCGCGTGAACTTTCCAGCGGCAGCGGAGAGAGCCGTTCCGGCAGGATCATCGTCGAGTCGTACATTTCGGGGAATGACCATCGCATTCTCGTTGTCGGTGGGCGCGTCATTGCCGTGGCGGAGCGTGTTCCGGCTCATGTCCGTGGCGACGGCATCCATACGGTTCAAGAGCTTATCGACATCACGAATGAAGATCCGCGGCGTGGGATCGGCCACGAAAAGGTGCTCACGCGGATCTCGGTGGACGGGCCGTTGTTGAACTGCTGGAGGAGCACGAACTTACGCTCGACACGTGCCTGGGGAAGGGCGATTCGTGCAGCTGCGGCTGACTGGTAATCTCTCGACCGGCGGCACGGCGATCGATCGAACAGATGACATTCATCCCGATAATGTCGAAATCGCCGAGCAGGCGGCGAAGGTCATCGGTCTCGACATCGCCGGAATCGATATGCTGGTGAAAGACATTTCGAAGCCGATCAAGGACCAGAATGGCGCTATCTGCGAGGTGAACGCCGGACCTGGCTTTCGGATGCACACGAATCCGACGGACGGGCATCCACGTGACGTTGCCCGGCCGGTCGTCGAGCGACTGTTCCCGCCGGGGGCTCCGTCGCGAGTGCCGATCGTCGCGGTCACCGGCAGCAATGGCAAGACGACGACGACGCGCATGATCGCCCATATTCTGAAGATGGCGGGCAAACGCGTCGGGATGACGAACACCGATGGCATCTACGTCGACGGGACGCAGATTCTCAAGGGCGATATGAGCGGTCCGCAGAGTGCCCGCATGGTGCTGCAGAATCCGACGGTTGAAGTTGCTGTACTGGAGACTGCGCGTGGCGGAATACTGCGGCAGGGGCTTAGGGTTCGACCGCTGCGATGTGGGATCGTGACGAACATTACTGGCGATCACCTGGGCAAATCCGGAGTGGAATCGATCCGGGAACTCGCCCGCATCAAAGCAGTCGTGCCAAGATCAGTATTCCGGGATGGATACTCCGTGCTCAACGCCGACGACCCGCGCTGTATGTGGATCTCGAAGTGGGCGCGTGGGGAGCTTGTGCTGTTCTCGATGGATGCGGAGAGTGATCGCATCCGCGAGCATCTGAGATCCAGAGGGATCGCCGTTGTCTTGCGCGAAACGACTGATGGGGAAGTCGTCTACATCATCGACGGTAAGCGTGAAACAGCCATCCTCAATGTCCGGCAGATTCCGGCTACATTCGAGGGCCGCGCGCGATTCAACATAAAGAACGCGCTCGCAGCCACCGCCGCCGCATACGTGTCGGGATGCGGTATTGAAACGATACGCACCGGGTTGCGTTCATTCACGCCATCTTTCTATCAGACCCCTGGTCGAGCAAATCTGGCGACCGTGCGAGGTTTCCAGGTAATGATCGACTACTGTCACAATCCGGCTGGACTTGAAGAGCTCGCCGACTTCGTTGGCCGTCTCAATCCGAAACGCACGATCGCGATGATTGCAATGCCCGGCGACAGGAGGAACGAGGACATTGCCACGTTCGGAAGGATCGCGGCGGAGGCATTCGACCGGTTCGTCGTTCGTGAGGATCGCAATCCGCGAGGGCGGCGCCCCGGCGAGGTGTCAGGGCTACTCCGCCAGTCGCTGCTCGACAGTGGGGTAGATGACGGTGCAGTGCAGGTAGTGCGAGACGAGCTCGAAGCCGCGCGTGCGGCTCTGGATAGCGCCAGCTCGGATGATCTTGTGTTGTTGCTAGCCGACACGCCCGAAGCCGTTTGGGAGCTCGTGACGAACTACAGCCTGGATGAATCTCGCGAGCCCGCGCTGGTCTAGCCGATTCCGGGATCGATTTCGTATCAGAGAGACATCCGCCGGGTCTGTCTGGGGAAGACCGACGGATGTCTCTCCAGGTTTGGGAAAGAGTACGGAGAACACGCACGACTCATTCGGCGAGCTCGCCGCCCATCGATGCAACGGTATCGGATCGATTCCCGCACGCCATCCGTAGAATTCCCTAGTTTTCGTTCACAGTGCCGTCACGTCATCACATTTGCGTGTCAAGATTCTAGTCATCAAAGCTCGCACGGTGGTCCGCCGGCAGGTCTGCGTCGGGATTGGAAGGCTGGAGATTACGGACGTGGAGCGAACGCATTCGGACGATTTCGCACGCCCCTGGTGGGAGCATGCGGTTATTTATCAGGTATATCCGCGAAGCTTTTTTGACTCCGACGGTGATGGAATCGGCGATCTCAAGGGAATCGAGTTGCGCCTCGATTACCTTGCTGAGACCCTCGGAGTGGACGCGCTCTGGATCAGTCCGTTCTTTCCGTCGCCGATGCGAGACTTCGGCTACGACGTGTCGAACCACGTCGGGGTGGATCCGATATTTGGTTCGCTCTCTGACGCAGAAGACCTGATTCGGGCCATCCACGCACGGGACATGAAAGCCATTCTTGACTATGTCCCGAATCACACGTCAAGCGATCATCCCTGGTTCGTTGAATCCCGACAATCTCGGGACTCCGCGAAACGGGATTGGTACATCTGGCGCGACCCAGCGACTGCCGGAAGTCGGCCGAACAATTGGCTAAGCGTCTTCGGCGGTCCCGCATGGACGCTTGACCCGGCGACCGGGCAATACTACCTGCACTCGTTTCTCGAGAGTCAACCCGACCTCAACTGGCGAAATCCCGAAGTAGTGGAGGCGATGCATGACGTGTTGCGCTTCTGGATCGACCGCGGCGTCGATGGGTTCCGAGTCGACGCGGCACACTTCGTCGGCAAGGATCTCCAGCTCAGGAACAACCCAGCGGCGCGCCCGGGAGAGCGGTTCATGCACAAGGCACTTGGCGAGTACGACTCGCAGTCACATGTTTACGATAAGGGCACGCCATTTGCACATGAAGTGTATCGAGGCATACGAGTACTGATCGACGAGTATCCGGCGGATCGCGATGTCCTGCTGATCGCCGAGATGCATCTCTATGACTGGGAAGAATGGGCGAGCTACTTCGGCCCAAACCTGGACGAATTCCACCTACCGTACAATTTCGGGTTGTTGGACGTTGAATGGAAAGCCGCGGAAGTCCGAAATCTCGTGTCTTCGATCGAACAGGCTCTCCCCGGTGGCGCCTGGCCAAGTTGGGTAACTGGAAATCACGATGAACCGCGTGTCGCGAGCCGGCTTGGCTCCGATTGTGCAAGGTCAGCGATGGTCCTCCTGCTGACGCTTCGCGGGACGCCGACGATCTATTATGGCGATGAGCTGGGCGCCGTTGATACTAGTGTGCCACCAGAACTGCGCCAGGATCCGTGGGGTCTGCGGGCTCCGGACCTTGATGTCGGGCGTGACCCGCAACGAGCCCCGATGCCGTGGACGTTGGAACCGCACGGAGGATTCACGACCGGCACTGCACGTCCGTGGCTCCCGACAATAGATCCTGCTGAGTACTGCGTGGAAGCTCAACTCAGGCGTCCCGGTTCGATGCTGGAGCTGACCCGGGCGTTGCTCCGACTGCGCCGTGGGAGATCGTCGCTGCAAACCGGGGAGTATCGCCCGCTCGAAAGCGGGTGCGCGGATGTCCTGGGATTCGCGCGGGTGCTCCCGGACGAATCGACGGCCGTCTTCGTGTCCTTCACCGGTGGGACGTTGGAATTCGAGTTACCTGCCGGGCCTTCATTCGGGCTCTTGTTTTCGACGGAGGCAGGTGAATGCGCTGAGCAAGAAGGCGGTACGAATCATGTTCGGTTGAACGGCTTCGAGTCGGTCATCTTTGACATGCGGTTTCCAGAGTGACCCGAGCGTTGTGCGGAAACCGGGATTCGAACCCGGACGGGGTTTACACCCCAGCGGTTTTTAAGACCGCAGCGTCTGCCGTTCCGCCATTTCCGCCGAACAGGCTGCAAAAGGATAAACAAAACGGACCCCTGGAATGGGGTCCGCCTGTGGAGCGGAAGACGAGATTCGAACTCGCGACCTTCTCCTTGGCAAGGAGATGCTCTACCACTGAGCCACTTCCGCATCAAAATCATTTCGAAGTGTACTCCGGCACCAATTTCAGGTCAAGAAGCATCCAGCCGACTCGTAGCTGTGTACAATTCCGATATCCGCGTGTCAGCGCGGCAGTTTCGTCTCACGACAGGCAAGGTGTTGACATGTTCGAACTTCTCGTGGGCGATTTCGCGGTCGTGGTTGGCGCGGTTATTGCTGCTGTTGCCTTTTGGAGACTGTTTCCATCCGGTGTCAATCGAGTTGTTCGCGAGCAGCCGCGAACACGAGGGTTCGTTAACATTGGAATTCTGATCGCTGGAGGGCTGGCCGTTCTCTGGATCGCGATTTTCGACAACTGGAGACAGGTCATTGGCATCCCGACTGGCTGGCTTCAGGACGACAAGGCCCAGCGCGCGAGCGATCCCTTCTACACGGGAGACGTCGCCGAACCTATTCGTTTTGTGAGCTGGATTCTCTTCTTCGCGGCAGTCATTGGTGGCGCGTATCTCTTCGCACGCTTCCAGCGAGGCTATGCTGAACCCCTGATTCTCGGTCCTATTGCGGTCGTTCTATTTTTCGTGCTGAACACCTTTCGGTTGCGCTTTGATGTGGATTCCGTCCGCATCGCTTACGGCTCGATCGAATCCCCGCTAGATGTCACCATGACTTTGCTGTGGATTGGAGCCCTCTGGGTGACCATGGCGTTGCTTGTTCTCAGCATGTATCTCATGGCCTGGGCCCCGTTCGCGTTGGTCTTCTCCATCATTTACCGAAGACTGATCAGCGCGAGACGTTTACGAGGAGCCACCGATCTATCGGAAACTTCGCGAACGTCGGGAGAGCGGCGCTCATCAGGGATCGTCCACCCGCGCGACTTGAGACCGCCCGTACCTGTGTTGGGGCAATTTCAATAGATTTTGCCGACTGGGCACTCTAAAGCGCCTTCCGAAAGCATCGAGGGTGAGGCGATGACTCATCCTCTTCTTCATCGCAGGGTGAGCCTTGTGTTCACCCTGCGTACGCATGCGGTCTCCGGGCCGGGCAGGGACAAGCCCTACCCTTACCATATTCGCAGGCCCCGAGATCCGGGGTCAGCAATCTCCGGTCGGACAAATGCTGCGAATGGCTGGTTTGAAGAAGACTCCAACCTCAAGCAGGTGATCGAGTGGAGATGGCTTTCTCAACGGATGCGAATCAACATTAGCCGGTCGCTGGGAAGACTCGGTTCGAGAACGTTTCGGGCGCTTCCAGCAGTCGTATCAGTATGGACGCTCGGCTGATTACAGCCCCGATCCGGCCGACGCAGGGCAGGAAACAGCTTCACCCAAAATGCCAGGCCCGCCTAGTTCCAGTTGAGCGCGAAGACCATCAAAAGCGCCACAATGTTGATGATCTTGATCATCGGATTGATCGCCGGGCCGGCGGTGTCCTTGTAGGGATCACCGACGGTGTCGCCGGTGACCGACGCGGCGTGGGCTTCGCTTCCCTTGCCACCGTGGTGACCATCTTCGATGTACTTCTTGGCATTGTCCCAGGCCGCGCCGCCAGTCGTCATCGAGATTGCGACGAAGAGTCCGGTCACGATCGATCCGATCAGCATGCCGCCAATCGCCACCTGCCCGAGGGTAATTCCGACGATGATCGGCACAACGATCGGGATCAGCGCTGGCACCATCATCTCACGCAATGCGGCCTGGGTGACGATATCGACGGCCTGACGATAGTCCGGACGTTCGGTCCCAGCGAGGATTCCGGGACGTTCTCGGAACTGCCTGCGGACTTCTACGACGACCTCCCCGCCTGCTTTGCCAACGGACTCCATCAGCAGCGCGGCAAAGAAGTACGGCAGGGCGCCGCCGATGAATAGTCCGATGATGACTCGGGATCGCTCAAGTCGAACGCTGGGCGGTCTGCCAGTTCGAGGAAGTAGGAGGCGAAGAGCACGAGCGCTGCCAAACCGGCGGAACCGATCGCGTACGCCTTCGTGACGGCCTTCGTCGTGTTCCCGACGGCGTCGAGCGGGTCGGTGATATCGCGAACTTCGGATGGCATTTCGGCCATCTCCGCGATGCCGCCAGCGTTGTCTGTGATCGGTCCGAATGCGTCGAGTGCGACGATGATTCCGGTCATCGAGAGCATCGCCATCGCGGCCAGGGCGATCCCGTAAAGCCCGGCTCCAGCGACGCTCCCAACCGTCAGATTGAAAGCGAGATAGATGGCGATGCGAATGATGACGATAGGAATAGCCGTCGACTTCATCGAGATGGCGAGCCCGGAAATGATGTTCGTTGCGTGTCCAGTTTCGGATGCTTCAGCGATAGTCCTGAACTGGCTCGGAAGCTGGTCGACGTGTAGTACTCGCTGACGGCAATGATGCCGACGGTCACGAATATCCCGACGGTGGATGCGAAGAAGAGTTTGAGCGTCGGGCTCATTCCGAACTCAAGCCATTTGAACATCTCGATGCTTGAGTTCGTAATCGTGCCGTTGTCGCCCATCATCCAGGCCGTCACCGGCAGGAACGCGATGACGGCGAGCACTGCCGCAACGACGACTCCACGGTAGAGGGCGTACATGATCGAGCGCCCGCCTTCGGCTTTCACAAAGAGCGTTCCAATGATCGAAGCGAAGATAGAGACGGCTCCGAGGACGAGAGGATAAACGACGGCTGTTTCAGAATTGAAGCCTGCGATGTCCTCGAAAACGAGGTCGCCCAGCAACATCGCGGCGATGGCTGTTACGGCGTAGGTCTCGAAGAGGTCAGCGGCCATGCCGGCGCAGTCGCCGACATTGTCGCCGACGTTATCCGCGATGACTGCCGGGTTGCGCGGATCATCCTCCGGGAAGCCCGCTTCAACCTTGCCGACAAGGTCAGCGCCGACATCCGCCGCCTTGGTATAGATGCCGCCGCCGATACGTGGCGAAAACCGAGATGAGCGAACCACCAAAGGCCAGGCCCGAGTCAGCGCACCAACATCGCGGAAGATGGCGTAGAAGATGGTCACGGAACCGAGCGCGAGCCCTACGACGAGGAGGCCGGTGACCGTGCCACCTCTGAACGCCGTCTGGAGCGCGGCATTGAGGTTCTTGCGTCCTGCTTCGGCGGTGCGGATGTTCGCCCGCACCGCGACGCTCATCCCGATGATGCCTGCCGCCGCGGACGCTACCGCGCCCAGCAGGAAGCCCACCGCTGTCTCAATGTCCAGTAGAAGTGCAAGAAGGACGCAACGACGACTGCCACAATCGCCACGATGCGGTACTGCCGGCGCATATAGGCTTCTGCGCCCTCCTGAATCGCCTGGGCGATATCCTGCATTCTTTCGTTGCCTTGCGGCTGTGCGAGCACCGCTCGAACGAGAATCACACCGTATGCGATCGCAGCCGCCGAAGCGATTCCAGCGATTAGTAATCCAAGGCCAGCGTCACTCACCGTCAATACCCCCCGGTTGTGCCCGTGGTCGTAAACATGAAACGACGCGATTCCCCTGACGAAAACGGCATGGGGAAACCGCGTACAGTCTGGCTATTGTAGTCGCGTCCGGTCTTCGGCTGACAACCACAGCCCGGGAGGTTTCGCTGCGTCAGTGATTCGAAGACGATTTGCTCATTGCTCATTTGAACTCTTGTTTCTTCACGCCAGGTGGGTTGAGAGTTCAATTGACAGTGCTGGTCAAAGCCCTCTCATGCGCCGTCGCTGGCGACCGGCCCGGGGGCGCCTGCAGGCGCGCAAAATCGCGTTCACTAGTTTCGATTGCTGCACCGGTGCCGCTTGACACACTAGAATCGTCCGGGTGTGTTGAATCCTGACCAGGAATCATGGGGAGAATGATGATAATAGCCGACTACCATGTTCACACTTCTTTTTCGATCGACTGTGACGTTCCGATGACTGACCAATGTGAAGCTGCAATCGCGGCCGGGGTTTCGGAAATTGCGTTCACAGAGCACGTCGATCATGATGAATGTGACGCGGATTCCAAGGAGCAGTATGACTACGAGGCGTATGGCTCCGAAGTCGAACGGTGTCGAGAGCTGTACCGCGGTCAGCTGCAAATTCTGCGTGCTGCCGAGATCGACTGGAATCGCTCGATCGCTGATGACGTCATGGCATTCGTCGATCGCACCAGTTTCGATTTCATCATCGGATCAGTGCACAACCTCGATCACAAGTACGTAGGCTTTTCGGCTCCGGATGACTTCGGGGGCGCTGCGGCTATGTACGAGCGCTATTACGATGAAATGCTTTCGCTCGTACAGGCAGGTTTCCCGTCGGTTGTTGGACATCTGGACCTGCCCAGGCGCTATCACGACGTTTCCCCGCTGGACGTCGATCGCGATCATTTCGAGGCGCGTTTGCGTGAGATATTCAGAGTCGCGGCTGCAAACGGCGTTGGGTTCGAGATCAACACCTCCGGACTTGTTCGTGGGAAAGGCTATTCATTCCCCGAACCGGAAGTGCTGGCGTGGTTTGTGGAAGAAGGCGGAGAGGTTGTGACGGTTGGCTCGGATTCCCACCGCCCGGAGCAGGTTGGCGGTTACATTGCCGCAACCTATGACAGACTCGCGGACCTCGGCGTCGACTGGAGAACGTCGTTTGTTGGCGGTGAACTGCGACAGGTCTCGCTGTCCAGCCGCGCGTAGCTTCGCCTAGATCGAAAGCCGTCGAAACAGGGATCGAGGCAACAGGCGGAGAACGGCCATCACAAATCGCAACTGTCGAGGAACCCATATCACGTTCTTGTTTGAACGTAGCCCGTCGATGATCGCCGACGCGACCTCCTCTGGTGTCGATGCCAGCGGCGGGGTCTTGATGCCGCGCGTCATCTTGGTTGTGGAAAATCCCGGTCGAACGATGAGGACGCTGACGCCGCTTCCTTCCAGGGCATAGGAGAGCCCCTGGGCAAACCAGTCCAGGCCCGCTTTCGATGCGCCATAGATGAAGTTCGACTTTCGAGGGCGTTCTGCGGCGACGGACGAAAGCACGACAATCGTCCCGTGTCCCTGGGCCTTGAGACACCGCGCAACCGGAGTCAGGACGGACACCGCCCCGGTGAAGTTCGCCTGGATGACGTCGATCGCCTTGCTTCCCTCCGCTTCGCCTTGCTGCTGATCGCCCAGCACGCCAAACGCAAGCAGAACCAGATCGATGTCTCTATGCGCCTCGAACACTTCGTCCACGAATCGATCATGGGAGTCGAAGTCCAGGGCATCGAATTCGAGACAGATGGTCTCGACGCCGGAATCGCGATTGAGCTGAGTTGCCCGTGACTCCAAACGATGGCGATCGCGCCCGGCTAACAAGACCTTGCGGGTTCGTTGTTTGACAAGTTGGCGACAGGTGTGAAACCCGATGTCCGAGTCGCCGCCGAGAACCAGCACGCTTTGAACGTTTCCAAGCGCGTCTTTCACAGTCACATCCTCTGGCTAATCTCCCCGGAGGTGCAGCCTCCGCGAAAGATCGGAATTCAGTTTTCGGCCCGGATCGTACCGGCCGGCAATCTGTCTCCACTCCGGCAGTTCCGGATACATGGCCGACAGGAGTTCGGGACGCATTCGCGAGTCTTTCGCCAGATAGAGGCGGCCACCCGCTGCGACGACATCCTCGTCTACGCGATCGAGGAAGGTGCCCAGCCCCGGCCAGGCAGCCGGTATGTCAACCGCAAGCGTCCAGCCATGGAGGGGAAAGGACAGCAGGCCACGAGCCGGCCCCATGCGCTTGAGGACCACGAGCGGCGTCGGAACTTTGTGCTTGGCGAGACGCTCGATGATCCTGCGGAGCGTCCGTTCATTTCCTTCGGGAATGACGCACTGGTGCTGGACAAGGCCGTCCGAACCGTACAGATGATTCGCGCCGCCAACGATGTCGAGCTGGTGGAAGAACGCGGACAACTGCTGCGGTCGTTGGCGTTCGTTCTCCGGGTGTCGCAAATACCAGAATCGATTGAACAGGCTGGTGGACCGGCGACCGACCAAGCTCGCTGGCAGAATTCGCGGAAGTGCGAGAATCTGATCCTTCGGTGGTTGAAGATGAGGGGTCTTCAAGCCTGCGGGATCTGTTTCCGTAGCCCGCGCATGATTCGCACGATAGAGGACGCCACGTCCCAATCTGGAGCCACTGGCGAAGGTGTCGACCCAGGCCACCGAGTATTGAAAGGCGTCGTCCTCGTCCACCATCGCTGACATCAGCGTTTCCAAATCCGGCGCCCGTCTCGTGTCCACCAGCACTTCGGAAGTTTCGATAGGGATCATCCGGAGGACCGCGGAGACGATGAATCCAGTAAGGCCCATGCCGCCGATCGTGGCGTTGAACAGATCAGCATGATTGGCGGGCGATGCTACGAGATCGTGCCCTTCCGGAGTGATGATCCGCATACTCACCACATGCTGGCCAAAGGTGCCATCGCGATGATGGTTCTTTCCGTGGATGTCCGAAGCGATCGCGCCACCGACGGTGACATACCGGGTTCCTGGCGTTACCGGAACGAAGAGGCCCAGAGGAACCAGGAGCTTCAAGAGCTGGTGAAGGCTGATTCCGGCGCTGGTCTCCACAGTGGCGTTGCCAAGGTCAATGTCGATGATCCGATTTATCGCGGTCATGTCTATGACGGTTCCGCCAGCGTTCTGGGCGGGATCACCATAGCTGCGCCCGAGTCCTCGCGCCACGAATCCCCTCGGGGTTGGCGTGGCCAGGATCGATGCCAATTGCTCGCGGTCCGCGGGTCGGAATACGGTTGCTCGTGTCGGGGCGGTGTTTCCCCAGCCGGTCAGGAGCATTTCACGATGTTGGGCTGGAAGCGTGGTCGACATTTGTGCAGATCGCTCCATCGAATGCCCTCGTTGAAATGAAAGAAACCCCGCCGGTGCGGGGTGTCGAAAAAGCTCGGGTATGTTGCAGGGTGCCGAGGGGCGGAATCGAACCGCCGACACCACGATTTTCAGTCGTGTGCTCTACCTACTGAGCTACCTCGGCTCGCTGGCCCCAGCACGCCGACCGATTGTATCAGGTGGGCGATAGAGGACTCGAACCTCTGACATCCACGGTGTAAACGTGGCACTCTACCAGCTGAGTTAATCGCCCTTAGGTCATTCCGACGAGGCGATGGTGCCCAGGAAAGGATTTGAACCTTCACGCCCTATTCGGGCACTAGCCCCTCAAGCTAGCGCGTCTGCCTGTTCCGCCACCTGGGCAGGCGACTCCGGAGTGGAGCACGTGCGAGTATAGGCAGTGGCAACCGCGGCTGTCAAGCTGACAGTCACCTTGAAAAAGGGGTGTCGCAGGCCGTGGAGAGGCGCGTTCGTGCTAACATCCGAAGCGTTTTTCGACGAAGCATTGGACGGTTGAATCTGATGGATAGAAGCTTGATCGGGAGGATGCGCGAATGAGATCGAAGATCACGGTGGTCGGCGCGGGAAATGTCGGCAGTGTTGTTGCCAATGAAGTTGCGCTCGGCGGGTACGCGGACGTGGTGGTCGTTGATATCGTCGAGGGAATGCCTCAAGGCAAAGCGCTTGACATGATGCAGGCCGGTCCCATCGACGGCTACGATTCCCTTGTTTCTGGCGCAAACACATACGACGACACGGCTGGGTCGGATGTCGTCGTCATAACCAGCGGGGTAGCGCGCAGACCGGGGATGAGCCGGGACGACCTCCTCAAGACAAACATGGGAATTGTCCGGCAAGTGACAGAGTCCGTTGTCGCCGCGTCACCCGATGCGGTGTTGATTATCGTCGCCAATCCACTGGATGCCATGTGCCATGTTGCTTACGACGCGGCCGGTCTTCCAAAAGAAAAGGTCATCGGTATGGCCGGCGTTCTTGATTCCGCAAGGTTCAGGACGTTCGTCGCGATGGAGTTGGGCGTGTCGCCATCGGATGTCCAGGCGCTGGTGCTTGGTGGTCATGGCGACACGATGGTGCCGCTCCCCCGCTACACAACCGTGGGCGGCATGCCGATTACCGAACTGATGTCTGAGGACCGCATAACTGCCATCAGCGAGCGCACGGCAAACGGCGGGGCCGAGATCGTCTCTTTGCTCAAGACCGGTTCCGCGTATTATGCACCCGGCGCAGCCGCTGCTCAGATGGCTGAAGCGATCGTTCACGACCGGAATCGGGTGATCCCGGCGAGTGTGCTCGCTCGAGGGTGAGTACGGGATTGACGGTCTCTTCGTCGGCGTCCCGATCAAGCTGGGCGCAGGCGGTATCAAGAAGATCTATGAACTGGAATTGAGCGAATCGGAACAGGCAATGCTCAACCATTCGGGGGATGCAGTGCGGGGCCTGGTTGAAGCTATGGAGGCGCTGAAGTAGCTCCTGGCAGTGATGGTGCGATGAAACGCAGGGATTGGGAAGATCCCCAGTCGATGTTGAGCGTCGACGATGCATTTCGTCGCGTAATCAGCCGCTTTGCGCCGCTTGATCAAGTTTCGATTCCATTGCTGGAAGCTCTGGGCCTTACCGTCGCTTCCGACGTGCAGGCGACGGTGGACGTCCCACCCTTTCGCAACTCCGCGATGGATGGTTATGCCATTCACGCGGCTGACACCGAAGGTGCGACTGACCAGACTCCGGTGAGCCTTGATGTCGTGGCAACTATCGCTGCTGGCGACAATCCAAGTTTCGAACTTCGGCGCGGAAGCGCGGCGCGCATAATGACCGGCGGCATGTTGCCATCCGGCGCGGATTCCGTGGTTCGATTCGAAGAAATCAGTCAAGATGATGGCCGCGACGCATCGGCTGCTTCCAGATTCGTGCAGGTCCAACGGGAGGTCGCTCCGAACGAGAACGTCCGCGAACCAGGCGAGGACTTTCGGGCCGCGTCGCTGGCGATCACAGCCGGAACGGTGCTCGGTCCTCCCGAAATCGGCATCCTGGCCTCCTTGAACATCCCGATGGTGCCGGTTCACCGGCGGCCAGTCGTCGCGATCCTTTCGACCGGCGATGAGGTGCAGGATCTTGGCGACGTGGACCGTCCGGGCAAGATTCGCGACGCGAATTCCTACGCTCTCGCGGCGATGGTTATGGCTCTGGGCGCCGTTCCAAAGCGTCTCGGAATTGCTCGCGACAGAGCCGATGATCTGCGGCGCCTCCTGGCAGCATCGGCGGACTATGACTTGATCGTCACTTCAGGCGGTGTCTCGCACGGCGATTTCGATCTGGTGAAGGATGTGCTGCGCGCGGATGGTCTCGTAGATCTCTGGACGGTGCGGATGAAGCCGGGTAAACCACTTGCGTTCGGTCGGATCGGCCAGACACCCCTGTTGGGACTGCCTGGCAATCCTGCCGCTGCGTTGGTGTCATTCGAGCAGTTTGGCCGTCCGGCGATACTGAAGATGCTTGGGCGCACGATGCTTACCCTACCGGAAATCCAGGCACGGTTAGCCGTGCCGCTTATCAATCGTGGGGGGCGACGACACTTTGAACGCGGAGTCTTGACCGTTCAGGACGGACAATATGTGGTTTCCAACGCCGGAAAACCGGGTTCCGCCATGCTCAGCGCGATGGCTGCGTCGAATTGCTACATCGTCGTACCCGAGGATCGGACGCGGCTCGATGAAGGTGAGATCGTCACGGTGCAGCTTCGCGATCAACCAGGGCGCTTCGCCGGGCAGTTTGCGCCAGGCGCTTTAATCCCCGGTACTTCGAAAGGCGAGTCATGACTTTGCCCGACAGGATCATATTGATCGGCCCGAGCG
Source organism: uncultured Chloroflexia bacterium (assembly GCA_963709995.1). GTDB lineage: Bacteria > Chloroflexota > Chloroflexia > Thermomicrobiales > CFX8 > JAUIIK01. Next base: position 202,685 of record CAVPYN010000008.1, read on the forward strand.
GCTCCGGCAAGTCGGCGACCGGCCGGATAGTTGCTTGCGAGCTCGGATACGAATTGATTGACACCGACACGGTCATTGAGTCAAAAATCGAGATGCCGATCGCCGAATTCTTCCAGCGATTCGGCGAGCCGGCATTTCGCGCCATCGAGCGTGATGTATTGGCGAAGGCCTGCGCAGTCAACCGCGCGGTCGTAGCTACCGGTGGCGGAGTTGTGCTGGACCCACGCAACTGGGCGGTGATGAGGCCCGGAAGCGCGATCATAGGGCTGATTGCTGCACCAGAAACCCTTGTAGATCGTGTGGCTCGCCAGTCGATAGCGGAAGGTGAGTCTAGCGTACGACCGCTTCTTGCTGGCGATGCGCTCGAGCTGATGAACGAGATGCTCGAAGCGCGAGGGGCGTACTACAGACAGGCGGATACGACAGTTGACACCGGCGAACTGCCGCCACCGGAAGTGCTCCAGCAGATTAGGCGAGAGATTGACAAGCTCGGTGATCAGGGCCGCATCCCGTTTCTCTCAATCTTGACGCCGCTGGAGCGGTCGGACCTCCACATCGGGTCTGGAGCGCGCCGTTTTGCGGGAGACTTGATCGGTAGCAGGTGGCCGGATGCGCGCAATGTCTGGGTGGTGACAGATGCAAACGTGGCAAAACATTGGAGCTCTGGACTAGATGCCAGCCTGCAGGAAGCCGGTTTCGATACGCGGAGTCTCGTTATTCCTCCCGGCGAGTCAAGCAAATCGCTTACCGGTTTGGCCACGATTCTGGATCGAATGACCTCAGGAACATCGAGGTCAGACGTGGTGGTGGCGCTCGGAGGCGGAGTGGTCGGGGATGTCGCGGGCTTCGCGGCGGCGGTCTGTTTGCGCGGTTTGCGCTTGGTGCAGATTCCCACATCGCTACTCGCCATGGTTGATTCGAGCGTGGGCGGCAAGACAGGGGTAAACACAACCAGCGGAAAGAACATGGTCGGAGCCTTTTACCAACCGGGGTTAGTGATCATCGATCCTGACTACCTCAGCACGTTGCCAGAGGTTGAATATCGGTCTGGCATGGCCGAAGTGATCAAGCATGCCTGGATTCAACCAAGCACGCCTCTCGGATCACGAGAGCTTATGGGTCGGCTCGAAGCTCTCCAGTCATTGGATCCTATGCCCGGCGAGATGATATCGTCCGTTGTGGAGCAAAATGTGCGCACCAAGCATAGCGTCGTTCAGGTGGACGAGCGCGAATCCGGGCTGCGGATGATCCTGAACTTCGGTCATACCGCCGGTCATGCCATCGAATCCGATGGCTACAGATATCGCCATGGCGAAGCGGTGGGGTTGGGCATGATGGTTGCCATGCGTCTCGGCGTGATGCTCGATGTCACAAGCGGCGATGCGCTGGGCCGGTTGGAGCGTTTGCTGGAGCGAGCAGGTTTGCCGACACGAGTGGAAGGCAAAGCTGACGACGTGCTCCACAATATGAGGTCCGACAAGAAGAACATTGGCGGGAGGCAAAGGTGGATTGTGCCGCTCGGCTCAGGCGGAGTTGAGATCCGGTCTGACATTGGCGCGGATCTCGTCCGCGAGGCGCTCGTGCTTACTGGTGCGACCTGATATGAATCATGGCGCGACGTGCAATAATCGTCGTTGGATTTGCTGCGGGTGTACAGCGGGTGGGCAGGTGTTGTGACGATCGTTGTTTCGGGATCGCTTGCGTTCGACTACATTATGAATTTTCCCGGGTACTTTGAAGATCACATCATCCCCGACAAGATTCACGTTCTCAACGTCTCGTTTCTCGTCGAATCGCTCGATCGACAGCGTGGCGGGATTGCCGGAAACATCGCCTATAACCTTGGATTGTTGCGCCAGCCTTGCCGGGTCGTAGGCACAGTCGGCAACGACTTCGATGAGTACCGCTTCGAGCTGGACGCGCTGGACATTGACACTTCGGCGATCGTAACGCTCGATGATCAGGTGACTGCGTCGGCTTTCATAACGACTGACCGGGCGGACAATCAAATCACTGGATTCTTTCCCGGCGCGATGGGAAAAGCCGGAGACTACAGCATCGTCCCGCATTTGAGCGAAGCTGATTTCGGTGTCGTTTCTCCAACCGCGCCAGCCGCCATGGTCCGTCATCTGCAGGAGTTGAAAGAGACAAACACATCCTATCTGTTTGACCCCGGCCAGCAAGTAATCGCCCTTTCGTCCGACGAATTGAGGGCCGGTCTCGATGGCGCCGCCATGCTCGCCGCGAACGATTATGAGCTTGCCTTGATCGAAGAGAAGACGAACATGACACGGGAGCAGATCGTCTCTTCGGTGCCAATCGTTGCCGTCACGTTCGGAGATCTGGGATCGACGATCTATGCCGATGGTCAGCTCTGGGAGATCCCGCCAGCCGAGCCATGGAGCGTCGTCGATCCGACCGGCGCGGGAGACGGTTATCGGGCTGGATTGATTGCAGGTTTCCGGTCCGGACTCTCCTGGGACGTAACTGGACGGATCGCTTCCACCGTTGCCGCCTATGTCGTCGAGAACAAGGGCACCCAGGCACATAGATTCGCGATAACCGAGTTCCGGGACCGATTCAGCGCCGAGTTCTCGGACTTTGCCGGCGCTCTGGACCAACTGTTTGAGGACGTCTAGGCGGGATTCCGTTTCCCAACGAATTCGAGGAGGATGAGAAATGGCTGAAACACGAACAATGGATTACGACATCAAGGACCGCTCGCTTGCGGACGCGGGCCATCGCAGAATCGCCTGGGCGGCACGTGAGATGCCGGTCATCGGGATGATTCGGGAGCGCTTCACGGCTGATCAGCCGCTTGCAGGATTTCGGATTGTCGCCTGCGTTCACGTTACGACGGAGACCGCGAACCTCGCGCTGACGCTGCGAGACGGCGGGGCGGACGCGGTAATCTGCGCGAGCAATCCCCTTTCAACTCAGGACGACGTCGCGGCTGCTCTGGTTGACGAGGGCATTCCTGTCTTCGCAATTAAAGGCGAAGATGCTGATACTTACTATCGTCACATCAACGCAGCTATCGACCACAAACCCCATATCGTCATCGATGATGGCGCGGACGTTGTGAGCGCCCTTCATCGGGAGCGGCGCGAGAGCCTTGGCGATATGGTGGGCGCCACGGAAGAAACGACAACTGGAGTCGTTCGGATGCGTGCGATGGAACGTCAGGGAGTGTTGGAGTTCCCCGTCATCGCGGTGAACGATGCCGATACCAAGCATTTCTTCGACAATCGGTACGGCACCGGTCAATCGACAATGGACGGCATCCTGCGCGCAACGAACATTCTGATTGCCGGAAAGCTAATCGTTGTCGCGGGATACGGCTGGTGCGGTAAAGGCATCGCGATGCGGGCGCGTGGTCTAGGCGCGAGAGTCATCGTGACCGAGATCGATCCAGTTAAAGCGCTTGAAGCAGCGATGGACGGTTTCCAGGTCTCGCCGATGAACGACGCAGCAAAGGTGGGCGACATCTTCATCACCGCGACCGGCAATATCAATGTCATTGACCGTGATGACTTTGAAGCGATGAAGAATGGCGCAATTGTTGCGAACGCCGGGCACTTCAACTCCGAGATCAATATCCTTGCTCTGGAGGAGATGGCTGGCGAAGGGCGCCGCGAACTTCGTCCGTTTGTTGAGGAGTATCAACTCACGCCGTATCAGAGCGTCGTGGTGCTTGGTGACGGCCGGCTGATCAATCTCGCCGCAGCGGAAGGACACCCGGCGAGCGTCATGGACATGTCTTTCGCGAATCAGGCGATGGCGTGTTCCTATCTGGCACAGAATCATGCTGGTCTGGATAAGAAAGTCTATGACGTTCCGGAGGAAATCGACCGGCAGATCGCGCAGCTGAAGCTAGATAGTATGCAGATCTCGATCGATGAACTGACCGACGAGCAGCGGCAATATCTTGATTCATGGGAACACGGCACGTGAACGTAAGCAGCCACTCGTCATTCGTGTCGATCTAGAAGTTTGGAGCGATTCAGAGCAATGTCGTCGTTTGCCAGTGCTGCCCGCACACATTTCACGTCCGAATCAGTGACCGAGGGCCATCCGGACAAGCTATGCGATCAGATATCAGACGCCGTCCTGGATGCGATCATCCAGGACGATCCCAATGCGCGGGTAGCGTGCGAATCAGCGACGACTACCGGTCTTGTCGTCGTCATGGGCGAGATTACCACCAAGACGTACGTGGATATTCCTCGTCTTGTTCGGGACGTCGTGAAGGACGTCGGATATACCGATGCTCAATATGGTTTCGACTACCATACCTGTGGGGTGCTGACCTCGATAAAGGAACAGTCTCCCGAGATCGGCGGCGCGGTCGGCACTGCCGGGCGGTCTGCGTCGTACGAGTCAGCTGACGACCTGAACGCGCTGGGAGCAGGCGACCAGGGCATGATGATCGGCTATGCATCGAACGAAACGCCCGAGCATATGCCGTTGCCGATCGTGCTATCCCATGGCTTAACCAAGAGGCTAGCTGAAGCTCGCAAATCCGGCGAGCTTCCCTATCTGCGGCCCGACGGAAAGAGCCAGGTAACGGTCGAATACTCCTTTGGGCGGCCGGTGCGCGTACATGGGGTCGTCATCTCTGCCCAGCACTCCGAGGATGTGCCCGAATCCCAATTGATGAGCGAGATCGAAGAACAGGTCATTCACCAGACTATCCCGTCAGGGTTGATCGACGCGGATACCGAGATCCTGATCAATCCCAGCGGCCGATTCACAATAGGTGGTCCGATGGGCGACGCCGGCTTGACCGGTCGGAAGATTGTTGTCGACACGTACGGCGGGATGGCGCGTCACGGAGGCGGCGCGTTCTCCGGCAAGGATCCGACGAAAGTTGATCGCTCCGGGGCGTATGCGGCGCGCTACGTCGCCAGGAACATCGTTGCAGCGGGACTTGCCGAACGCTGTGAGATACAGGTTTCCTACGCGATTGGCGTAGCGCATCCTCTATCTATCCACGTTGAGACTTTTGGGACCGGCGTGATAAGCGATGAGAGAATCTCCAGCTTGATCACCGCATACTTCGACCTGCGACCCCGGGCGATCATTAACGATCTCGACCTGTGGCGTCCGATCTATCGACAGACCGCCTCCTACGGACATTTTGGCCGTCCCGATCTTGACTTGCCCTGGGAGCGCCTCGATAAGGCCGCCGAGCTTCGGGACGCAGTCGGCCTCGGCGTCGCGGGCGCAACAAGCTAGCAAACGATGGCCGAGCCGACGCGGCGAGTCGTTCTGGTTACTGGCGCGGCGGGTTTCGCCGGGCGACACCTTGTGGCAGAACTTGCTCAGGAAACTGATTGGGACATTGTCGGTCTTTCCCGAAGGAAAACTGATTTCGGTAGACGCGCGAAGTCCGTCGCATGCGATCTGCTCGACCAGCCACTCGTCGATCGCGTAGTCTTGCGCTTTCGCCCAAATCTGGTCTTCCATCTGGCGGCTCAGAGCTACGTGCCGAAGGCTATCGCGGATCCTGGCACGACGCTCACAAACAATATCCTGGGACAGGTCAACCTGTTTCAATCGCTGCTCAAGTTGGACCAGCGGCCGTCGGTGCTGATTGCGAGCTCAGGGGAGATATATGGATCGCCTGACGACGCGAGCATACCGCTGGACGAGAACGCACCGCTCAAGCCTGGGAATCCTTATGCTGTAAGCAAGGCCACACAGGATCTGCTTGGCTATCAGTATCACCTGAGTAGCGATCTGCCGGTGGTCCGTGTTCGGCCCTTCAATCACGCGGGTCCGGGACAGTCTGACAGATTCGTGATGAGTGGGTTTGCGCGCCAGGTTGCGGAAGCCGAGGCAGGGAGAACCGAACCAACGATCCTCGTTGGCAATCTCGATGCAAAACGGGATTTCCTGGACGTGCGTGATGTCGTTCGCGCGTATCGCTTGATCATTGAGCGGGGCGCGCCGGGCGATGCGTACAACGTATGCTCCGGAGAGCCGACGGCGATCTCGTGGATTGTTGAGCGCCTCTTGAATTTGGCGTCAATTCCCCTCTCGGTCAAGCAAGACCCGGCCAGAATGCGTCCGTCTGATACGCCGGTCGTGTACGGCAACTCATCGAAGATCGCAACGCTGACCGGCTGGCATCCCAGGATTACGCTGGAGCAGACGATTCGGGATACCCTTGACTACTGGCGAGCCGCTTTCGTTCATTGATGGCCGCGGGGTAGATCATTTGTGGAGTGATGGCGACCTGGGTACGGCGGACTGCGATGTAGCATTGACAGGAGACGATTGAGTGAACCAACTCCAACGGCGAATTGCCGAGTACTACCTGTCGTTGCGGCTAAGCGCGCTGGCGGTTATGCCGGTCCTGGAAGCGCCGGACATCGAATTTCCGGCGCCGATCGTGCGTCCCGTAGCTAGCGCCCTTGACGATGGCTGGGATCCCCGCGAGATTGTATCCTCCGGAGGCAGGGACTTCGTGGTGACTTCAGAGCGGTCCTCGATCACCAGAATGCAAATCCTCCCCAACTAATCCGTGTTTCGAGGAGTCCGATCGCTCTCTCGTCACGGAGACTGACGCGGAGGGCATTCAGACGACCGAACAACTTTGTATTTAAGGGACTTCCGCGTTCCAACTGGCGACCCGATCGACGCAACTGCCGGAGTGCTGGCAAGCTCCGGAAACACACGGTCTATTCAGGTGTCAAGCGAAGTATCCAGACGTAGTCCTGACTGATGACACGGTCACGAAGCATGTCCGGCGGACTTTCGACTGGACCAGATTCCGGAATGCTCGACCCTTACCTGTCATCTCGACCGGAGCGGCAGCGGAGTGGAGAGATCTCAAGCAAGTACGAGGGCCCGTTGAACTGAGATTGCTCCGCTTCGGTCGAATTGACGTACCTGTCCTCTGGCCAATTCCTTTGAAATGAAGCCTGGAGGGTGCCTGAAAAGGCTGCGTACTGGCCCGAAACAAGTCAGCCTGAGTTCGTCGAAGGATCTACGGCCGTCAGCATGGGTATCCAGGAATGCCATTACGGTTGTGAATCTCGGTTGGGCTTCGTTGTCAGACACCCTCTCGTATCGAGCACAGGCGCCGCATTCATGGTGTATAGATGCGATGTAGGCAGCTAGCGATGGTGATCGATGCTTTCCCGGCTGGCGCACACAAGTGCCAGCCGGGAAAGACACAAAATACGGGCTAACTGGTTGCGCTGGGCACGCTAAATGAAAACGGTTGCCCGGCGGTCTGTTGATCCTCCGATAGCATGTCATGAAGGATCTTTTGCATGGCCATCACATGAGCGCACGTCCCATGCACTTCAAAACCGTGACAATCGCAGTTGAAATCGGACCCGTTCATCTCGATCCGGTGGTCCTGGTGGCTGCCACGCAAGGTGGCCTTAAATGAGACGAATCTAACGCGTTCTGGTTCCGCCGCGTAGTGTCGAGCCTTTTCGATCTGGCTGACGTAGCTTGAGTACTGCTGCGAGAAACTGAATGGCGCTGTGCTCGTCTGCTGGTCATCGGTCAGCATCGGAGCAAGTATCTTCTGAAGGGCCATGATATGGGAGCTTGTGCCAATGGCTTCAAAGCTATGGGATGTGTCGGTGAATTCGATGTCGCGCATACACACGCGATGCTCACCATTCTCGCCGTCAAACAGAACCTCGATTTCCTGAAACCTTACCCGCTCCGGCTCCTCAGCATATCGGCGAGATTTCTCGATTTTCGAGATCATTGATGAATTCAATCAGCGCTCCAATCCGGTGTTTTCCAAATACGTCCCCTGTTCCGAACACCAGCACCAGACCGACGCAAACAAAAATCGCCACGGCGTGAAGCCGGGCGATGGAGTCGATCGGTGGTATTCTGGCGAGACCCGTTCATTGTGGGCCTTCCCCTCGTTCGAGATTCGGACGATAGGCAGAGTGTAGCAGATGAGCGAGACAGTTCGAAGAGCATTTTGGTCACGGCTCCGCAGTCTAGTCGCGTAGGCGATGCAGATTCGCCGGTCGGGAAGCAAGGGTTCTCTTGACATCTGTGCAACGAATTTCGCTTGCAATTCTTGCGGGCGGGCGCAGCTCCAGGATGGGCCGCGATAAAGCGATGCTCCCATACGGTGAGGGAGATCTGCTGGATCACATGATTAACGTCGCAAATCAGGTGAGACACTCCAGAGAAACACTGGTGATTGGAGATCGATCGGAGTACCACAGGCGTGGAGCGCGAGTGATTGCCGATCTCTGGCCAGGAATGGGACCGTTGGGTGGGATCGCAACGGCGCTAGAGGTATCTTCCACTGATCGAGTATTCTTGCTTGCCGTCGACATGCCATTTGTGTCTCTATTACTGCTGCATGCTATGGCGGAGCATGAAAGTGAAGCCGACATCGTTGTTCCTGGAGTGCCTGAATCGGATCGAACGGGTGGCGAAGCGAGGACGAGGCTCCATGTCCTGCACGCGATTTACCGGAAGCGCTGCCTCCCATATGCTGTACGCCAGCTCACCACGGGAGATCTCAAGGTCACGAGCATCTATGACGATGTTCGTGTTGAGATCCTGGACCCCGCGTGGATTTCGACGTACGATCCCGACCTCCGGTCGTTCGAAAACGTGAATCGACCGGAAGACTACGCACGTGTGATGTCAGAACGAAGACGATAGATCATGAGAGAAGCAGGCGAGGCGATCGTGGCTGATGCACGAGACTATCGGAAATTCTTAAACAGCGACGGGACATTGCATCCCCGGTACCTCCCGCGACGGCTCTACACCAAACTCGTGAATCTCTACCGCGAGGACGAGGCCATCATCGATGAAGTGTTCGAGGAGCTCTACCTAGCCTGGGACCTCGAGCAGAAGCTGGACGTGATGAAGAGCGCCGGTCGGAATCCAGACAAGCAGCAAGCGGCGCAAGAAGTTCTGGACGAACTAGAAGACCGCGATTGGTGGCTGGCAACGGCTGCATTCGAACGCGCCTTTACCCGGGACTTTGCGGCTACAGCCGGAAGATGGTCGGAGTTCCTCGATCCTGTCTACGATGACCAGGAGGCGAATGGCTGGAGGGATCTCTCCTAGCGTTTCATTTTTCAGCTGTGATGCGGTCGACGACACTGTCGAAGCTTGCGACGGCCCTGGTAGGGAGGAACCTCTCAGCGTCTAATCGCCATGGAGCTGTTGAGCCGGCCGGTCGACTGGCCATATCGACAATCAGGCTTGCGAGATCGTTCGCATCGCCGGCCCTGTAGGATGGCGCAGAAGGTAGCGTCTCCGGGTAGGCCAATGCTCTTGGCAGGAGTGGCACGGCGCCTGCCAGCGCTGCTTCCAACGCCGCAACCCCAAAGAACTCGTGCTCCGCCGTCGAAACCCAGAGCGTGGATGCGGCCAGTGCCTGCTCGTAGCGCTTCCGGCACGGGTATCCTAACACGTCCGAGACCAGGATCCGTAGTTCAGGCGGCAACTCGGAGATAGGGCGCCGGATCGAGGATCCGAGAAGGTGGATTGTTGGTCTCAAACCTCGCGAAACGCAGGCCATCAATGCATCGACGAAGACATCCGGACGTTTCTCGCGTTCCCATCGTGCAGCCCAGGCGATCTCTAGCGCGGTCTTTGTTCTCTGGGGTGGCCGGCGCTCAAGGGACACTGGTGGGTACAGAGTCTCCGTCTTGTGCCAGTTGTCGCTCAGGATCTTTTCGGCGAGCATCCGGACTTGCCGTGATGGAGCTGACATTGCTGACGCGAAGAAGTCTTGGCGGTGGTAATCCGAATTGAACCAGACCGAGTGCGCGGCTTCCAATGCTTCGAGATGTCCTACGAGATAGGGTCGCGGGTCGGATGCGGGGACCGGATAGGACCATTGCGACTCATGAAAGTAGATCGAGAATGGAGTATCCACCCATCGCCGACTCAAGGAGGAGATGATTCGCTCAGGGGCCGCTGGTCCGGAACAGACAACCAGATCCGGCGCTGGATAGCGAAGGTGCGCGATAGCCTGTTCCAGGTTCCGGTGACCGGCCAGAGCGAGCCAGCGCCAGTGATTTCGGTCTAGTACGATGAGGTCAACTGCGTGGCGGGAATAGCGCTGAAACAAGCGCGCAATTCTGAGATGCGAACCGGCTCCATAGGATTCCAGATACAAGATCCGCCGACTCGAATGTTTGCTGTCACGGTCTAAATCCGGCTCAAATCTCCACTGATTGTGGCCATTGGATGATTGAGGTTGATCTGCCATGTCCCGCTCAATCGTGACACTGCTCACTGACTTCGGTCATCAGGATACGTTCGTGGGACAGATGAAGGGAGAGATGCTCAAAATCGATGATTCGATCCGGTTTGTCGACCTGACTCATGACATCCCACCGCAGGACATTCTCGAGGGGGCGTTCCAACTGGCGACGGCAATCCGCGCTTTTCCTGCATGGACGGTACACCTGGCAGTCGTCGATCCAGGAGTTGGCTCGGAACGACGCGCGATCGTGGTCGAAACCCGCCTCGGGACGTTTGTTGGACCAGACAATGGTCTGTTCACGTTTGCCTATCATGATGGCATCGTATCAGCATATGAACTCTCGAGCCGGCGCGTCATGAAACAGCCTGCCTCGACAACATTTCACGGACGAGACATCTTCGCGCCATTCGCAGCGGCGATTGCGAGCGGCGCAATAGATATTGCTGAGTCTGGACCACCTATTGATCCGTTGTCATTGAAACGACTGTGCCTTCCAGCCGTCGTCGCGGACGACCAAACAGCTTCAGGTCCAATCGTATCGATTGATCGATTTGGGAACTGCCTGACAATCATCCGGCCAGGTGATATGCCTGGCAACGGTGAGATCGAGTCGATCGTTTGCAGGGAGTTCCGGGTGGAGCGGATTGCGAACGCTTTCAGTGACGTCGCCAAGGGAGACCCGGTTGCCGTAATCGGGAGTTTCGGCACGTTGGAACTCGCTCGGCGTGATGGAAGCGCGGCCAGGCACTGGGGCCTTCAACGCGGCGATCTTATTACGATTCACGCTAGATCAGCTGAACATTAGGCTAGGCGGTCCCGTATAATGCTCGGTTGAAGCGCATAGTCATGGAATCTCAGAAGCGAGAAGAGATGTCGGCCGATCAGAGTAGTTCCCAAAAGAGAAGAAAACTTTCGAGGGCCGAGATCAAGGCGTACGAGGCGCGGCGGGCGGCCGAACGGCGACGCCTCGCGGTTCAGACCGACACAGTTGTCGCAAGCGACATTCCGATCGAACACTCGTACTCGATTACTCGAGATGAGGAATTCGCGGTCATCAAGAGCGATCTGGTTCGGCTTGGTTGGATCGTTGTTGTGCTCCTAGTGCTCTTGGCAGTGGCGACCGTGTTTCTTTCCTAAGATCCGCTACTCGTCTTCGTCTACAAGAGCTTCCGATTCGATTTCCAACTCGTCTTCGTCGTCGCCGAACGTTTCGTCATCCAATTCGTCTGGCTCGTCATCATCTTCATCAGCGCTCAGAACGTCTTCCAGATCTTCGTCGTCATCCGGGGGGATGATCAGGTCGTGCTCGTCGGCTCGAAACAGCCGGGTATCCCGTACGTAGGCTCGGGGAATAGCTGCGTTCACCTGTTCCGGGAACGACATCTCTGCACCCATCTCGTCGCTGAGTACCAGTTCCCGAACGATGACACGGACATGATCGCCAGCATTCGCCGTGACGAAGACCTCATAGGTGTTGCCTCTATCCAGCAACCACTTCAGGCGACGAGCTAGGCGCGGTTCGGGCGCACCGACATACTCGCCATTCAGGTCCACGAACACGACATTGCAATCGTCATCGAACGCAATCTCCAGCTTTTCTCCCGCGGCAATCATACGAAGCTGTGAGGACGGTGCTGGGTTCACCAAGTCGTCAGCGTAAGTCTTGCCCGCTTCCTGAATAAAGGCCCCGAACCGGACCGGCGGGTGCGCCTCATCGACGATCTGCTCATCGGACTCGTTATCTCGAAGCGGCTCGAGTCGCTCCAAGTTCCGTCTAGCGATGATATTGGCTGGGTCGGCCTCCAGCGCTAGTTCGTAGGATTCGTAGGCCGACCGGAACCGCCCTAGCTCGTAGAAAGCCTTGCCGAGTCGGTTGAGCGCATCGACGTCACGAGGTGAGCGTTCGATGAGCTTGTTGTTGATTTCGATGGCCGCATTCCATCGCCCTTCTATGGCTGCCTGCCTTGCGCGCGCGGCCATTTCACGGACGGCTTTCGAACGGGAAGTGGTTCCTGGGAATGACATAAACTGCAACTCCTGATTCTTGAAACTTCGTACGTGACTCTAAGACGATAAGATTGGTTCCCGGACCGCGACGGGTTCGCCGAGCGCATACCAGGTTGTCGTGTCGGTTACTTGCACGTCTACAAACTGGCCCACCCAGTCCCCCGTCGCTTCGAAAAAGACGAGCTGGTTGCCGCGCGTGCGGCCCCGCCAGCGACCTCGTGCAAAGCCATCAACAAGGATCTCGTAAGTATTGCCGCGCATGGCCCTTGCGCGCTGGGCGCTTATCTGTGCCTGAAGTGCTTCGACTGCTTGATGCCTTGCGTGCTTCGTCTCATAAGGGATCTCGTCCTCCCAGCGAGCTGATAGCGTGCCCGGGCGCGGAGAGTACATCGCAACGTGTACCTTATCGAACTGGATGTCGTTTAGCAGATCGAGAGTGTCCTGGAACTGTTCGTCCGACTCGCCGGGAAATCCGACGATGATATCGGTAGAAAGCGTTACTCCGTCGATCAATTCCCGAATTCTGGCAATACGCTCGCAATAGTGCTCGTTGGTATAGGTCCTGCGCATTCGTCGCAGTACCTCGTCGTTGCCCGCTTGCACCGGGAGGTTCACATGCTCGCAGGCGCTTGGTAGTGAAGCAATTGTGCTTATGAGCTTGTCGCTGAAGTATTTTGGATGGGATGTGAGGAACCGTAGACGTCGAATCTCTGGAATTGCGTCTATGGCAACCAGCAGATCAGCAAGATCCCTCCCGTCGTCCAGATCATGACCATAGGCGTTGACCGTCTGGCCGAGGAGAGTGACTTCCTGGACTCCAGAGCGACCGATCATCGCGACTTCGTCGACAATTTCCTGGAAGGGCCGGCTCACCTCCCGCCCGCGGCGGTAGGGAACAATGCAATATGAACAGACGAAGTTGCAACCATAAATGATGGGAACGTAGGCAGTCACCCTGGCGTCGGCTGACTCTGCATCGCTGTAATAGTGGGGCAATTCCGCAAGATCGAAATCAACCGCGGCGGATTCCGGGACAATCTCCGCCAGACGGTCAAACTCAGATGGTTCAAAGAACAGGTCGACATGAGGATACTGTTCCCTAAGCCGATCCTGCTGTCCGGTTACCAGGCAGCCCGTTACCCCTATCTTCACCCGAGGATTACGCTTTTTCGCACGAACGAGCGAGCCGATCTTTCCTCGCACCCGATCCTCGGCCGCCTGCCGTACAACGCATGAATTCAGGATGATGATGTCTGCTGCGTTCTCGTCGTCAGTCGCGCTATACCCTGCGTGACTAAGAATGGATTCGACTTTCGCCGATTCGGCCTCATTCATCTGGCAACCCATGGTCCAGATGTGAAACCGCTTCCCAGCTGGCTGCGTACTGACGTTGTTTTGAATTGAAGCGACACGCGAGTTGACAAGCCGCAGAGGTTCCAACACGCAGCTCCCTTGTTCCCTGCTTGATCGGACAAGACCACAAACCTGGATTATACCGCCCGGTAGTTGGGGCTGTTCGGTGACAATCGGATAGAAGGTCCAGCAGCGTCGTGCCCGAATCCTGTCGGAGGAAGCACAACCGTGTTTGCGACTCGAGATCGAGCGTACGGACGTTGTGTCCAATCAGCAGGTACCGTACAATCAGACTTGCCCGTTAAAGGTTGCCTGAAAGGCACAGCCTGGAGTGCCAGTCCGGAGCGAGATGGGGAAGCTTTGGACTGCTATGGCATCTATTCTGTTTCTGTGTAGGGGCATATACCTGCTGGGTTTTGTGTAGGGGGAAAAGTGACTAAGCGGAAATGCGGCACGTGCCGCTACTTTCACGACGCCGGAATTGCGTGCTCGGGCTGGTGCACACATCCGGAACGTGGAGATCTTCATGACCTTGTACTCGTCCGAAGCGCGGAACTGGCCTGCCGGAACACCTGGGATCGTGACCTCTGGACACCACGCCCGCGTGGAAGAAACGACAACACACCGCCGATGCGATTTCCGGAGCCACATATCCCGCGCATGAGTGAAATTGCCTCCCCGGATAAAGGGGAGGGCTACATTGATAACCCAACGGACAAAGTAACCTCAATTTCGATTGCTGAAACTTCAGGGATCGTCAAGCGTTATCGCCCTCCAGCGGTTACCGGAGGACAGCCAGACCCCGATGCGGGGCCTGGTATCGCGTCCCAAACCTCGAACAGTGTTGCCCAGGCTTCCCGTGGATCTGGGGTTTCATCGCTAGAACCGGGATACCAACGTGCCGCGGGTGTGAGTGGAGCATCTTCCGGGCGATCTGTTCAAGCCGGGCCCGGCGATGAAGTCGTGGGTGGCGAACGATCGGTGAGCAAACCGCAGTTGCGCCCTGCGATTGCGACCCGGCCCGAACTGGCTAGTGACACCTCCCCGCTGCCAGCGGACGAGATCAACAAACTGCTGGCCGAGCAGACGCATCAGACGACCGGGCATGCCTCCCCGGCGAAGAGTCCGACTCTGCCACTGGAAGTCAATGGTCGGCCCGGAGAAGGATCGTTGATTCATGTTGATGGCGCCGATCTAACGATCACCTCGAACCCTGATTCATTCACGTCTCCTCCGGAAAGCGCGCAGCCGTTGGCCACGTCTCCAATCGATGAAAGAAAGTGGGTCGCGGGATTGCCGCGTTCTTGCGAAACGTGCCAGCAGTTCCAGCGCAATCCTGATGGGAGGACCGGTATTTGCTGCAATAGTCATGCATTCAGCAGTCCGACTGTGGTAGAGTGCCAGCAACTGGCCTGCCGATCCAGCGTAGGAATCTGGTGGTTGCCGAGCGATGATTATTGGCTTGAACGCGCTGATGTATCGCATCACACCCGGCCGACCCCCTATCTGGACGCCGTACTGGCAGAAGTGAGGTCAGGGTCTCGTTGAGGGAGGGACGGCGTTGCACTGACGCCGTACAATCGCAAGACGCGATCTGGGGACTCTAGCGTCGGGCGAAAACGAGGGGTACATACCGCAGTATGTCTGACCTGGGCGATCTTCTACGTCGTGCAAGGGCGCACAAGGGTGTCACGCTCCGCGATGCCGAGAAGCGAACCAGAATTAGCCGGACGTACCTGGCCGCGCTGGAAGCTCACGATTTCGATCAGTTGCCGCCACAAACCTACGCCCGCGGCATCGTTCGAAACTATGCCCAGTACCTCGGCTTGGACCCCGCGGCAGTTCTTGCGATGTATGACGAGGCGATTAGCATCTCCTCTAAACCTGAAGAAAACGTCCACCTTTCACCGGCCGTACAACCAATTGAGATTCACGGTCACTGGGCACCTAATTTCGCAATCATCATCTTCATGCTTGTAATTTCCGCCGTGATTTTCACGTGGATCTACTCCGCCTATCTCCAGCCATCTGATGATGAAGTGCCGACCTCCATCGCCCAGCCGACGCCAACTGCTATCGAGCAGTCATTGTTGGACTCGATTGCACAAACACCTGCAGCGACGGAAGACGAAGCAGCGGCCGCCACGGCTTCCGCAGAGGAGGAAAGCGCATCCCAAGATTCCGCCCAGGCAACCGCGACAAGTGTCGAAGCGGAACAGGCTGCCCCGACCGCGGTTGAGGAACCGACAGAGGTTCCGACCGAGGTTGATGCTGACGATGATTCAGAAGGGCCGGTTGGGCCGGAAATTCTCCCCGAAGATATTCAGATCCCGGATGGCTATCATCTGTTCGCGGTCTACGCTGAGGACGATGTGTGGGTCCAGGTGACGCTCGACTATGAAACGATCGAGTTGGATAGAGTGCTTGCGGCGGGAGAGTACGCAACGTTCTTGGCCCAGACAGCAACGATAACCTCTGGCAATGCGGCGTACGTGCGAGTCTACGTTGACGGTGAGGACTGGGGAACGCTTGGCGAACCCTGGGATGCCGTCGTGACCTACCCCTAACTGGTCGATGTCCGGTCCTGAGGCATTCGGAACGAATCCATATTCGGAGAATACTCCTGTAGAGGGTGAGCTCGTTACGATTCTTCGTGGAGTCACGATGAATCGTGGACTAAGACTGGAATCCTATCGATCGCGTGCCGTCACCCGCGGACAAGTTCACGAACTAATGATGACCGATGACCTCGCTGAACCTGGAGTGACCTGCAATCGGGTCGGGCTCATCGGATTCTTCGTCGTGCGGGATTCCGGCGTGCTTCTCGTCGATACTCCGGTTTCAATTGCCGGCCGGGTGGTTGGGAACATAGCCGGATTCGACGATACTCATATGCCGAACCACCAGAACATCTGCTTGCGTGCATCTGAACTCGCCGACGGGGTCGAACTTGGTCTGCACGCTGGAGATCGGGTGGAAATTGCTGGTCGCCCGGCTACATAGCTACGCGGCTGCCGGTGATCTCATATTCCGCTCGAGAAAGATCCAGCCGTGTATGGAGATGTGCCTCTATTTCGCCAGGGGTAGGCACAGTCGGCACACGAACGGTAACGCCTTGGGGCAACATAGCAACTTCGATTGGTAGTTCTCCCCGGTAGCTGCCATCGAGTTCATACGGAACTTCTTCGTCGCTTCGGACAATTGCGTGCAAACATCGGAAATGATGGTGCCACCTGGAGCGTTCTGGATGTCGCAAGGCCATCCAGGCAAACGATGACGCAACAGAGAAGATGTTCGGGGGATCGTAAACAACGACGTCTAGCACACCATCTGTTCGATCGATTCCATCGCCCACCACGAATCGTGGATGGACAATTGAGCCTCCAACGGCAAAGAGCACCATGCGTGCCCTAAACCTGCGTTCGACCCCATCCAATCTGAGACTAACCTTGAACGGTTGCCGGCGGAGCTGACTGATTCCCGGACCGATATAAGCAAGCCAGCGGAAAATGCGTTTCCACCGGCGAGGTGTTTCGCGCATGATCGCAGCGTCGAATCCAGCTCCCCCCATATGGACGAAGGCGTGACCATTTGCCTGGGCAACGTCCATGAGTACAGCGTTTGGCGAGGTTAAGGCAACCTTGACGGCCTGTGACAGCAGTCGCGGGATCCCAAGGTCCTTCGCCACCATGTTCGTCGATCCAGTTGGCACGATGCCGATTTGCAGGGGCATGCCAGCCGCGCCTGTCGCGACCTCGGAGACCGTCCCGTCGCCTCCGACCGCAATGATCGCGTCGTAGTGATGACCCCGTTCTCGCACGATCTCAACCGCATGATCGGCGTACTCTGTCTCAACATAGTCCAGGGATATACCCGACCTGTGGGCGGTGTTTAGCAGGAGTTGCCGGATGCGCCGTGAAGGCATCGCACCGGTTGCGGGGTTGACGATCGCAAGCGCTCGATCAGCTGGGACGTTGACATCCACTAAAGCACAATACCTACGACGCGGCTTCAGCGTCGAGGGCGGCATCGTCCGCATCACCGTCCTCTGGCCCGAACATTTGATCCACTAGTTTGTCCGCGAGCCACGTTGCGGCTGCCGCCAGTAGTATTCCCAGGATTCCTCGCACGATCTGACGTTGCATCTTATTGTCTGCCTTCCCCGCGTCACCGTAAAACCTACATTACCAATGTTCAGCACAGAATTGTACGTGGCGCACGCCTAGATGGCGCGCGCCTCTACGCGCCGGTCCTGCTGACGGCACGGGACGCGAGCAAGAACAGGGCCGCGCCGATGACAACTATCGACGAGAGAATGTCACTTATCTGCAACGACGCGATTATTGGGAATGCGCCAAGACCAATCTGCTCGAGAGGCCAGACAAATGGCTTCGACAACGAATTTATGACCTGCCAGGTGACCGTCCATCGCTCCATGCCAACAAGCGAACCCAGAATTCTCGCGAACATGGTCGCGATGAGCCCCCCGGCAATGAGACCAATCGCTTCATCCGGTATCTTGCGCTGCTGGCGACGCCCGGATCGCCTACTCCTGGCAGGTGGTCGAATCGCGATGGGTCATTCCTTTCACGATTGTGACAGATGTCCACGGCTTATCCAGCGAGCACGTCCTCGGCCGCGTTCAGGGCCTCGGCTATCCAGGAGTCCTCAACGTGATAGTGTGTCACCATCCTCACGCCGCGAGGTGAATAGTTGGAAATCAGCACGCCTCGCTCCTTCATCCCGGCGACGAATTCAGCATGTGGCATTCGTGGAAGCGTGTCGAAGATGACGATGTTCGTTTGCACCGATTCAAGATCGACGCTTACGCCTTCGATGACAGCCAGCCCCTCGGCGAGCGCGCGTGCGCGCTGATGGTCGAGTGCGAGTCCGTCAACCATCGACTCGAGGGCTACGATGCCTGCTGCTGCAATGACGCCAGATTGCCGCATCGCTCCACCGAGAATCTTCCGGCTGGCCTTTGCGCTCGCAATGAATTCGCTTGATCCAGCTATCATCGACCCGACCGGGGCTGCGAGACCTTTGGAGAGGCAGAACTGAACCGAATCCGCGTAGGATGCGATTGCTTCAACTGGAGTGTCGGATGCAATCGCTGCGTTGAATATCCGCGCGCCATCCATGTGGATCGGAACTTCATATCTATCCGCGATGTCGCGCAGGTCTTGCAGGTGCGCCATGCCAAGTACAGTTCCCCCGCACCGATTCTGGGTGTTTTCGATGGCGATCGCGCCGGTTCGTGGGTAGCCCAAGCGCGGCTGAGGTCGGATAGCTCCCTCTACGAGTTCGGCTGGTAACGATCCATCCGGCATGTTCGGGAGGAGATTGAAGGGCATGCCGCCGAGCGCGGCCGCTCCTCCAGACTCGAACCAGAAGATGTGCGACTCGTTCCCTAGTATCACTTCGTCCCCACGCCCACAGTGACTAAGGAGGGCAGCGAGATTACCCATCGTTCCACTCGGTACGAACAGCGCCGCCTCCTTGCCGAGCATTTGCGCAGCCAGTTGTTCAAGTTGAGAGACAGTGGGGTCTTCACCGTATTGGTCGTCTCCAACCTCTGCATTTGCCATCGCCTGGCGCATAGCCGCCGTGGGTCGGGTTACGGTGTCGCTTCGAAGATCGATTGCCACGAATTATCCTTCCTTGTCGGGGTCCAAAGGTGTCATCAACTTCCCCATTATCGCGCACACGAGTTGGATCGTTGCGGGGTCACACTGAATAGAATCTGGCGATCGCCGTTAGACTTGACGCGGCCTTTCCTTTCGGGCATAATTGACGGTCACTGTCGTTGATACGCAGGCGATTTGAGACGATTCACCTGGCTGGGGAATTTCGGCAGAATACAGCAAATCGATTGTTGCGGGAGGCGTTGTCCTCCCTTTTTTCCGTGTCGGAAACTTCCCAAGCAAGGTCACGACTAATCCGGGCAACGGTTAGCCGGAAAATGCCGGGCGTATCGCGAAGATAGCTGCATCGTACGGGTTCAGAGAGGGCAAACTTTATGGCACACGACCTGGCGTCCAGTATCAGTCAGAATGGTCATGGCCGGGCGCTCGATACGCTCACGAAGAGCGGGAGGCGATATTCATTTGCTCGCGTTCGCCACGACCACCCATTGCCAAATCTGATCCAGGTTCAGAAAGACTCGTTCGAATGGTTCAAGACTGATGGCCTGGGTGAATTGCTAAGCGAAGTATCGCCCATTGTCGACTACAACGACAAGATGGAGCTTCACTTTCTCAATCACACGTTTTTGGAGCCACGTGCCTCGGTCGGTGTCTGTCGTGAACGCGACATGACCTACTCGGCGCCACTCGAAATCGGAGTGCGTCTGGTCATTAAAGAGACCGGGGAGATCAAGGAAAGCAGAATCTTCCTCGGCGACTTCCCGATGATGACCGAAGACGGCACGTTCGTCATCAATGGCGCGGAGCGGGTCGTCGTATCTCAACTCGTGCGCTCGCCGGGCGTCTATTGCGAACTTCTTGACGATCCTATTCGTGGTCGCAAGCTCTGTCGCG
Source organism: uncultured Chloroflexia bacterium (assembly GCA_963709995.1). GTDB lineage: Bacteria > Chloroflexota > Chloroflexia > Thermomicrobiales > CFX8 > JAUIIK01. The sequence continues at coordinate 222,809 of CAVPYN010000008.1, forward strand.
CCAAACTGATCCCAAACCGCGGGGCATGGCTTGAGATGGAAACGTCAAACCGCGACGTCATTACGGTCAAGATCGATCGAAAGCGCAAGCTGCCGGTCACGATCCTCCTCCGCGCCATCGGATATGAGGATGACGAACAACTCTACGAACTGTTCGAGGACGTCGACACGAACGAGGAGCATCGCTACATCGCGTCGACGATCGAGCGTGATCCGACTAAAACCCGAGACGAAGCGTTGATCGAGCTCTATCGTCGGCTACGGCCGGGCGATCCTCCGACCCGCGAGAATGCTCAGCAGTTAATCGAAGGGATGTTCTTCGAGCCTCGTCGCTATGACCTGGCCAGGGTTGGGCGCTTCAAGCTGAACAACCGGCTTGGCCGGAGTGCAGAACTCGAGCATCGTGTACTGGATCCTGAGGATCTGCTCGAAATTGTTCGGGAAATGGTGCGGCTCAACAATGGCGTTGGCGAGCCGGACGAGATCGATCATCTCGGAAATCGCCGGGTGCGCGCCGTTGGCGAATTGATTCAAATGAACGTCCGAACCGGACTGCAGCGCCTGGAGCGTGGCGTCAAAGAACGAATGACGATCCAGGATATCGAGCAAGTCACGCCGAATGGCCTGATCAGCACTACCCGGCCGGTCATGGCAGCAGTGCGAGAGTTCTTTGGCGGATCTCAACTTTCGCAGTTTATGGATCAGACGAATCCGCTCTCTGAGCTGACTCACAAGCGCCGCCTCTCGGCGTTGGGACCCGGGGGACTCAGCCGAGATCGGGCAGGGGTTGAAGTACGCGACGTCCACCATTCACATTATGGACGCATCTGCCCGATAGAGACTCCGGAAGGGCCGAATATTGGTCTTATCGGAACGCTCGCGTCGTTTGGACAGATCAACCAGTTCGGCTTTATAGAGACGCCCTATCGGAAGGTCTATCACCGCATCTCGACAAACGATCCGTTGCTTGCGGAGAGCGACAATCCCTTCATTGGTCAGCAACTTGCCCAGGATCTGGACCTGGATGGCGAAACGATTCCGGCGGGAGCGGAGTTGGACGAAGAAGTGATCGAGCAGATCCGGGCTTCGGGGCTTTCAACCTTCGAAATCGTTCCATTTGTTTCCGAGGAGATCGTCTATCTTTCGGCCGATCGGGAGGAGCACTTCACGATTGCTCCAGCGAACGAACCACTGAATAAGATGGGTCAGTTCGCCAACGCTCGTGTGGCGGTCCGCCATCGCGCCGGTGAGTTCGCGATCCGCCCTCCAACTCAGGTCGATTATATGGATGTGTCGCCAAAGCAAATCATGTCCGTCTCGGCTTCCCTGGTGCCGTTCCTGGAGCACGACGACGCGAACCGGGCGTTGATGGGCGCAAACATGCAACGGCAAGCGGTGCCGCTGCTGCGTCCGGAAGCCCCGCTTGTCGGCACTGGCCTGGAGTATCAGGCGGCGCGCGACTCCGGTCAGGTCGTCGTCTCCCGTGTCGATGGCGAGATCGTCTCGGTGCAAGCTGCCCAGATCGTCGTTCGTGACGATAGCGGCGAAGAGTTCGAATATCGGTTGCGCAAATTCGTTCGGTCGAACCAGGATACCTGTATCAATCATCGACCGATCGTTCAGATTGGCGAACGGGTTGAAGCCGGGCAGATCATCGCCGATTCATCCAGCACAGATCAGGGCGAACTAGCGCTAGGTCGGAACGTCCTCGTCGGATTCATGCCGTTTGAAGGTGGGAATTACGAGGATGCGATTCTGATCAGTGAGCGGCTTGTGCGAGATGATGTCTACACTTCTATACACATTGAGAAGTATGAGACCGAAGCTCGCGACACCAAGCTTGGGCCGGAAGAGATCACACGCGATATCCCGAATGTCGGCGAGGACAGCCTCGCGAATCTCGACGAGTCGGGGATCATTCGCGTCGGCGCCGAAGTCAGGCCCAACGACATTCTCGTTGGAAAAGTAACACCGCGAGGCGAAACCGAACTCTCGGCAGAAGAGCGGCTCTTGCGAGCGATCTTTGGCGAGAAATCCCGCGAGGTTAAGGACACGTCGCTGCGCGTCCCACACGGAGTATCGGGTAAAGTCATCGACGTCAAGATCTTTAGTAGGGACGATGAAAGCGAGCACGAACTGCCCGCTGGAGTCAACCAGACTGTTCGCGTGATGATCGCCCAGAAACGGAAGATCTCTGAAGGCGACAAGATGGCCGGCCGGCACGGCAACAAAGGGGTCATCTCCCGGATCGTGCCGATCGAAGATATGCCATATCTGCCGGATGGAACTCCTCTTGACATCATCCTGACGCCAATCGGTGTGCCATCCCGGATGAACATCGGTCAGGTGCTTGAAACTCACCTGGGCTGGGCGGCGAAAGCGCTCGGCGTCAGTTTCGCCACTCCAGTGTTCGACGGCGCCGCTGACGGGCAGATCAAAGATTTGCTCGAACAAGCTGGACTTCCGAGAGATGGCAAGGTGTGGCTATACGACGGGCGGACCGGGGAGCGGTTCGACCGTCCGGTGACCGTTGGCTACCTCTATATGTTGAAGCTCGTCCACCTGGTGGAAGATAAGATCCACGCTCGATCAACCGGGCCGTACTCGCTCGTTACCCAGCAACCGCTGGGCGGCAAGGCGCAGTTTGGTGGGCAGCGCTTTGGCGAGATGGAAGTGTGGGCTCTTGAGGCATACGGCGCGGCCTACACGTTGCAGGAGATGCTCACGGTCAAGTCAGATGACGTGGTTGGCCGGGTCAAGACGTATGAAGCCATCGTCAAAGGTGAAGAGATTAACCGAGGCCGGAGTGCCGGAATCGTTCAAGGTGCTGGTCAAGGAACTTCGCTCCCTGGGACTGTCGATTGACGTAATCAACGAAGAAGATCAAACGGTCGAGTTTGCCGAGGATATGGCGCGAGATCTCCTTTCGAATCTCGACCGCATTAACCTGAGCGGATTCGAGCGAACTGAGGATTAGCTGGATACCTTGGAGTGGGGCGACGCTCCATGGACGTCGCCGATGGTACGGAAGAAGCGACACGAGCGAACATCAGTGAGACCGGTGAGCATAACGAATGCAGACTCTCGAACGAATGCACCGTGATGAAGCAACAAGGTCGCTCGATGTCAACAATTTCGACGCGATCGAATTAGCCTTGCGTCACCCGAGGATATTCGTAGCTGGTCGTATGGTGAGGTTACCAAGCCAGAAACGATCAACTATCGCACCTTGAAGCCGGAGCACGGTGGCCTCTTTTGCGAGCGGATTTTCGGTCCCAGCAAGGACTGGGAGTGCTACTGCGGCAAGTACAAGCGCATCCGGCACGCTGGCACAGTGTGCGACAAGTGTGGGGTTGAAGTTACGCGCTCGAAGGTTCGCCGCGAGCGTATGGGACATATCGAACTCGCAGCCCCGGCGACGCACATCTGGTACGTCAAGGGCACGCCGAGCCGTCTCGGGCTGTTGCTCGATATCTCGCCCCGCAATCTGGAGCGTGTGCTCTACTTTGCCTCCTATCTGGTCACCGCGGTGGATGTCGAATGCTCGCGACGAGCTAATCGAGACGATCGAGGCTGAGCTTGCGGAGGAACTTGAAGAACTGCAGGCTGAATTTGACGAGCGTGCCGGGGAAATAGCGGCGGCGCGCGACCAAGAGATCTCGAACCTTGAAGAGGGCGCGGTGGGCGTCGCTTCGAGCGTAAAGGGCCAGCTTGAAGATGCAATTGGAGAAGCTGGAAGACGCGAGCAAGACAATTCTGGAGTTCCTTGAAAGTCCAAGGTCAATGAGTCACTCGATGACGACCTCACGTTCAATGGCAAGGTCGTCGTCGAAGCCGGTGAAGCGGTCAATGAAGATCGGCTCGAAGAGGTTCGAGCTGTAGTAACTGACGCTAAAGATGAGGCTCGCAGGGAGGCGGAACGATTCACCGAGAGCGACCGAAGCCGAGAGCGAGCACGAAGCAGAGCAGATCCAGCTTGCTTCGGATAAGTCGCTGCGGCAGGAACAGAGTCGGATTTCGAGCAGCAGCAGTCTGATCTGCGAGCGGAAGCTGACGAGATTATCAATCAGATCCGTGATCTCGAGCAGAATCAGGTGCTCACGGAGACGCAGTACCGGGAGTTGTTGGATCTTGCGCCGGGCGTCTTCCGGGCTGGCATGGGGGCCGAGGCCGTATACGACCTGGTCTCGAAGCTCGATCTCGACATTATCGCAGCGGAGCTTGCGTACGGAGCTCCACAGCACGGTGAGTGTGCAGCGCAAGAAGAAGGCCGCCAAGCGACTGCGCGTCGTCGAGTCGCTGCGCAAGAGCGGAAACCGTCCGGAGTGGATGATCTTCACCGCGCTTGCCGGTGATTCCGCCGGATCTCCGGCCAATGGTGCAACTCGATGGTGGCGGTTCGCGACCTCTGACCTGAATGATCTGTACCGCCGGGTCATTAATCGGAACAATCGTTTAAAGCGGCTGCTGGAACTCGGTGCGCCGGACATCATCGTCCGAAACGAAAAGCGGATGCTCCAGGAAGCTGTAGATGCGCTGATCGACAACGGACGCCGCGGGCCGGGTGGTGTCCGGATCCGGCAAGCACAAGCTCAAGAGTCTGTCGGATATGCTCAAGGGCAAGCAGGGGACGATTCCGCCAGAATCTGCTTGGCAAGCGTGTCGACTACTCAGGTCGCTCGGTGATCGTCGTCGGCCCGGATCTCAAGCTTGCACCAGTGTGGTTTGCCGAAGCGAATGGCGCTGGAACTCTTCAAGCCGTTCGTTATGCACCGGCTGGTCGCAGCACGACTTTGCTCACAATATCAAGGCCGCAAAGCGGCTGGTCGAACGCGTCGATCCGAAAGTGTCTGGGATGTGCTCGAAGAAGTCATCAAGGATTACGTCGTGCTCCTGAATCGCGCACCGACGCTTCACCGGCTTGGAATTCAGGCGTTCGAAGTCAAGCTGATCGAGGGCTCGGCGATCCAGGTGCACCCGCTCGTCTGTGCGGCGTTCAATGCTGACTTCGACGGTGACCAGATGGCAGTGCACGTGCCGCTCTCCCGCAAGGCACAGAGCGAAGCGCGCGCGCGGATGATGTCGACGGCGAATCTCCTTGACCCGTCGGACGGTGATCCGGTGATTGCGCCGACACTGGAAATCGTACTCGGCTGCTACTACATGACCCTGGAACGAGAAGGTCGCCGTGGCGAGGGCAAGCTCTTCTCTACCGCGAGCGAAGCTCAGATCGCTTACGATCTCGGTCTAGTCGATATCCATGCCCGTGTGCGGGTTCTCAATCCCAAGGCAGACGCCTATCCATTTCTCAATGCGTCCGATCACGAGCAGGCCGATTGAAGAGGGGATCGTCGAGAGTTCGGTTGGACGGGTGATCTTCAACCAGGAGTTGCCGGCGTCGATGCCGTTCCGCGACGAGAACGATGGATCGCGGGGCTCTGAAGCGGCTGATCAAAGGATCTCTACCATGCGTATGGCCCGGAAGCGACTGCGGAAGTTGCCGACCGTATCAAGGACATCGGGTTCCGATACGCAACGGTCGGCGGGCTGACTATCGGCGTTGACGACGTCGCGATTCCACGGCAAAGGAACGGGATCGTCGCGGATGCGGACAAGAGCGTCCTCCAGGTCGAGCGACAGTTCAATCGCGGTCTGCTTGTCCGACCATCGGAGCGTCACGATCAGCTTGTCGAGATCTGGACCGAGACACGAGATCGCGTTCAGGAATCGATTGAAGACCACGTTCGATCCGGACAATTCGCTCTACATGATGACCTTCTCGGGAGCGAAAGGTAACATGAACCAGATCTCCCAGATGGCCGGAATGCGTGGATTGATGCTCGATCCACGTGGCAACATCATGGACTTTCCGATTCGGTCGAACTTCCGTGAGGGCCTGTCGGTGTTCGAGTACTTTATCTCCACCCACGGGGCGAGAAAAGGGCTTGGCCGACACGGCGCTTCGAACCGCGGACTCTGGCTATCTGACGCGCAAGCTAGTGGACGTCTCGCAGGATGTCATTGTCACTATCGATGATTGTGGAACGCTCAATGGAATGCGCGTGTTGCGGTCGGAAATCGGGGACGACGAAATATTCGCCGGACGAGTGCTTGGCCGGCTTACAGCGGAGCCGGTCGTTACCGAAGACGGAGAACTCATCGCCGATCGAGGCGAAGAAGTGACCGACGAGATGGTGGCACAGATCCTGGCGGCTGGTGTCAATGCCATAGTTGTGCGTTCGGTGACCGCCTGCAGACTCGGCACACGGAGTTTGCGCAAATTGCTACGGACGCAATCTGGCCACGGAACGCTGGTCGAACGTGGAGATGCGGTTGGCATCATCGCCGCCCAGTCCATCGGTGAGCCGGGCACGCAGCTTGACGATGCGCACCTTCCACACAGGAGGCGTGCTGTCGGCCGACGACATCACGACTGGTCTTCCGCGCGTGACCGAGTTGTTTGAGGCACGGGAGCCAAAGGGCAAGGCATTACTCCGAGATTGGTGGCATTGTCAGCATCGTGACCGAAGATGATTCGCGGAAGGTCATCATCTCTTATCGTGATCCGATTTCGGTCGCTCACACCCGTTCCGGAAAGCTACAAGACTCAAGGTCAAGGACGGCCATCCGTCAAGCGTGGCGATGAGACTCGCGCATCGACGAGACCGAGACGTATGGTCCGGTCACGGCGAATCGTCGAGCGGTGACGTCGTCATTGAGGATGGCAATTATCGATCTCTTCAATGAGAACGCCGAAGTACGTGACTATACTGTTCCGCACTCCGCGCACTTGCGTGTTCAGGATGGTGACGAAATTCAGCCCGGCACCCAGATCACCGATGGCGCGCTCGATCCGGACGAGGTGCTTCGCACCCGCGGTCGGGAAGAGGTCGAGACGATTACTCGTCGACGAAGTGCAGAAGGTCTATCGATCGCAGGGCGTGGTCACGAACGATCGGCACATCGAAGTTATCGTGCGGCAGATGCTGCGCAAGGTCGGGATCGACGATCCAGGCGATACCGATCTGCTTGCCGGGCGATCTCGTCGATCGATACATCTTCAACGAGATCAACGAAGAGATCATCGCTCAGGGCGGCGAGCCAGCAACCGCGCAACAGGCGCTGCTCGGTATCACCAAGGCCTCGCTCGAGACGGAGTCGTTCCTATCGGCAGCTTCGTTCCAGGAGACGACGCGCGTGTCTGACGCAGGCGGCAATCGAGGGCAAGGTCGACTACTTGCGTGGTCTCAAGGAGAACGTCATCATCGGCAAGCTGATTCCGGCCGGCTCTGGATTCCAGGTGGCCCAGCAACTTGCTTGATGATCGATGAGGCTGGAGATGACGAGAAGTCGCGAGGGAGGTCGAGCCAAATCGATCGAAGATGTTGAGGACCTCGTTCTCCGTACCCGAAGTAGCTGCGGTGCCGCTGCTCCGACAGAGGACAGCGACTAGTCAGGTGGACACGGGCTCCTTTCGCGACATCCGTAGGAGTCCGTCAGACTTAATTGACTTACCCTACCGTGTGGTAGACTCAGCGATTGTGGCTTGAACAGGTCACAGCCGGTATTCGACGGTGAATTTGGACGAGAACGACAAGCTAGAGCTCGATCGTCTAGATTCGAGTGGACTTGGACGCCAATTTCTAGCGGGACGGCATAAGGGGTAGACGTGCCGACGATCAACCAACTGGTCCGCAAGGGTCGAAAGCAGAGCAGGAAGAAGACCAAAGCTCCTGCATTGCGTTACACAAACAATGCCCTCGGACGCTATGCGGGCAGGCTTCGTCGCGGCAAGGGATCGCCGCAGAAGCGCGGCGTGTGTACTCAGGTGCGAACGATGACGCCGAAGAAGCCGAATTCGGCTTTGCGCAAGATTTGTCGTGTGCGGCTAACCAATGGAATGGAAGTGACTGCGTACATCCCAGGAGAAGGTCATAATCTGCAGGAGCACTCGGTCGTATTGATTCGTGGCGGTAGGGTAAAGGATCTTCCCGGAGTGCGCTACCACGTCGTTCGCGGCGCACTTGATGCGCGCGGCGTCGATGATCGCAAACAGGGACGGTCGAAGTACGGCACGAAAAAGTCGTAGGTATCGAATCTCGTCGTCCGCATCCGAGCGGATACGCGAGATTTCCTGAGACCAGGTACCAGGATCATCGGAGCGGCCTCGCGATTTGATCAGCGATGACCGCTCTTATGTGTGAGTGAAGTAACGGGAGTCAGTAGCAACGCTCGACCGAGGGAACGGGAGAAGCGTAGGCAATGCCACGACGCGGCAACATCGAAAAGCGGATGGTGCCGCCGGACCCGCGGTATGGCAGCGACATCCTTCAGCGTTTCATCAATAAGTTGATGGAACGCGGCAAGAAGGGAGTCGCCGAGCGCATCGTCTACACGGCGACTGGATATTGGTCGAAGAACGCACAGGCCGCGATCCGCTCGAAGTCTTTAACCAGGCGATCATGAATGCGAGTCCGGCTATCGAGGTGAAGCCGCGACGGGTCGGCGGCGCGACCTATCAGGTGCCGGTTCAGGTTCCGGACAACCGCGCGCGAGTCGCTCGCGATGCGCTGGCTGCTGCAGGCGACGAGATCGCGCCCGGGAAGATCGATGTCGGACAAGCTGGCAAACGAAATTCTGGATGCATTCAACAACACCGGCGCGGCCGTCAAGCGGCGCGAAGATACCCATCGGATGGCCGAGGCGAACAAGGCATTTGCACACTACAACTGGTAGACGACGTTTCGACGACGAATCGAATGGACGTATCACGACAAGGACTGAGATTTTCGTGAGTACGAAAACAGCGAGCAAACCAGTCGGAGCTCAGGGCTTCGGCGCTACAACAGACGAGGAACATCGGCATCATTGCCCATATCGATGCCGGTAAGACGACGACGACGGAGCGCATCCTCTACTACACCGGGCGCGTTCATCGCCCCGGTGAGGTACACGAGGGCGCGGCGACGATGGACTGGATGGCCCAGGAACGCGAGCGTGGCATTACTATCACCGCCGCTGCGACGACCTGTTTCTGGCAAGACCATCGGATCAACATCATCGACACGCCCGGTCACGTCGATTTCACGGCCGAGGTTGAGCGTTCTCTGCGAGTGCTCGACGGCGGTGTCGTCGTGTTCGACGCCGTAGCAGGCGTCGAGCCGCAGTCTGAAACGGTTTGGCGGCAGGCCGACAAGTACAACGTGCCGCGCATCTGTTTCGTCAATAAGATGGACCGCACCGGCGCCGATTACTGGCGCACGATTGAGATGATCAAGTGATCGGCTGCGCGCCAAACCAGCTGTCATGCAGATACCAATCGGTGCAGAGAATGACTATCTCGGACTAATCGATCTCTTCGATGAAGTTGCCTACATCTACCACGATGAGATGGGCCTGAACATCGAACGCACCGAGATTCCGGCTGAGATGCAAGAGGAAGCCGCTGAACATCGCAACACTCCTGATCGAGACGATCGCTGAGACCGACGAGGATACTGCTTATGCAGTATCTCGAAGGTGAAGAGCTCACTGTCGAGGAACTCAAGGCAGCGCTTCGGCGGGCAACGATCGCGAACGAACTTGTTCCGGTGCTCAACGGCACTGCGCTGAAGAACAAAGGCGTCCAGCGAATGCTGGATGCCGTCATTGACTTCCTGCCTTCGCCGCTCGACGTTCCTCCAATGGAGGGGTTTGAGACAGACGCCAGACGGTGAGATTGGTGCGGGTTTCCCGACCAACCGATCCGGATGCTCCGTTCTCCGCGTTGGCATTCAAGGTTATGGCTGATCCACACGTTGGCAGACTCGTATTCATCCGTGTCTACTCAGGAACGCTTGTCTGCTGGTTCGTACGCGTACAACGCCACACGAATGAGCGCGAGCGCGTCGGCCGGCTGCTCCAGATGCACGCAAACTCCCGCGAGGAGATCGAAGAAGTCGCGGCCGGGGATATCTGTGCGATCATCGGTTTGAAGGACACCTTCACCGGCGATACGCTCTGTGACGACGATCATCGCATTCTGCTTGAGACTATCAGCTTCCCAGAGCCGGTTATTGAAGTCGCGATTGAGCCGAAGACACGCGCCGATCAGGACAAGATGGGCTGGCGCTGGCGCGCCTGGCTGAAGAAGATCCAACGTTCCGGCTGCGTACCGACGACGAGACCGGCCAGACGATCATCATGGGTATGGGCGAACTACATCTCGAAGTGATCGTCGATCGAATGTTGCGCGAGTTCAAGGTACACGCAAACGTCGGCCGGCCGCAGGTTGCGTATCGCGAGACAGTTTCGCGCCCAGTCGACCGTATCCAGGGCCGCTTCGTCCGACAGTCGGGTGGTCGTGGACAGTACGGGCATGTGGTTATCAACATCGAACCACTCGATCGTGGCGAAGGCTTTGTCTTCGAAGACAAGATCGTTGGCGGTTCGATCCCTCGTGAATACATTTCGTCTGTTCAGGCAGGTATCGCCGAGGCGTTGGACACTGGTGGCCCAGCCGGCTTCCCGGTTGTGGACATCAAAGTTGAATTGATTGATGGCTCTTACCATGATGTTGACTCCTCGGAGATGGCATTCAAGATTGCCGGTTCGATGGCGATCCAGGATGCAATGCGGCGAGGACACCCCGTGGTACTCGAACCGGTCATGAACGTGGAAGTTGTCACGCCTGAAGAGTATATGGGTGACGTCATCGGACAGCTCAACTCGAAGCGTGGACGCATCGAAGGTATGGAGCCGCGTTCGGGCGCGCAGGTTGTCAGGGCATTCGTCCCACTGGCGAGCATGTTCGGCTACACGACCGAGCTTCGTTCGATGACCCAGGGACGCGCGACATCGACGATGGAATTTGGACATTACGAGCCTCTACCAGCAGACCTGGTTGAGGAAATCAAGAAGAACTAGGTTGAATCGGGTGATCGTCGAAGGCGGGGCACTTCGGTTTATTTTGAGGAGGAAGAGCGAGATGGCGAAGCAGCGATTTGAGCGGACGAAGCCGCACGTCAATATAGGGACGATTGGGCATGTCGACCACGGCAAGACGACGTTGACGGCGGCGATCACCAAGACGCTGGGACTGGCCGGGACGAAGCCGCCTTTCGTCAGTTTCGATTCGATCGACAACGCGCCGGAAGAGCGCGAACGTGGGATCACGATCGCGATCAGCCACGTCGAGTACGAGACGGATGCGCGCCACTACGCGCACGTCGACTGTCCAGGCCATGCCGACTACATCAAGAACATGATCACCGGGGCCGCCCAGATGGACGGTGCGATTCTGGTGGTGAGTGCGCCGGATGGACCGATGCCGCAGACGCGCGAGCACATCCTGCTGGCGCGGCAGGTCGAGGTGCCGGCGATGGTCGTCTTCCTGAACAAAGTCGACCAGATGGACGACGAAGAGTTGCTGGAGTTGGTCGAGTTGGAAGTCCGCGAACTGCTCAGCGACTACGAGTTCCCGGGTGATGAGATTCCGATCATCCGGGGCAGTGCGCTGGCGGCGTTGGAGAGTGACCAGCGAGGTGCCAGTGCGCCGGAGTACGCGCCGATCCTGGAGTTGATGCAGGCGGTGGATGACTACATCCCGACGCCGGAGCGGTGATGGATCGTCCGTTCCTGATGCCGATTGAAGATGTGTTTGGGATCAAGGGACGTGGCACGGTCGTGACCGGTCGAGTCGAGCGTGGGCAGGTCAAGCAGGGTGAGACGATCGAGATCGTCGGGATCAAGCCGACGGTGACGACGGTGGTGACCGGGGTGGAGATGTTCCAGAAGACGTTGGATGCTGGTGTGGCGGGCGACAACGTTGGTGCGTCTGTTGCGGGGCATCGAGCGGGAGGACATTGAGCGGGGACAGGTGTTGGCGGCGCCGGGGAGCATTACGCCGCACACGACCTTCAACGCTGAGGTGTATGTGTTGAGCAAGGAAGAAGGGGGACGGCACACGCCGTTTTTCCGGGGTTACCGGCCCCAGTTCTATGTGCGGACGACCGATGTGACCGGGGCGATTGATTTTGCGCCGGAGCTGGAGATGGTGATGCCGGGGGACAATGTCGAGATGAAGGTGGAGTTGATCCAGCCGGTGGCGATTGAAGAAGGGTTGCGCTTTGCGATCCGTGAAGGTGGTCGGACCGTCGGCGCAGGCGTCGTCACCTCCATCATCGAGTAATCAGCGCATCTGACGCGGGGAGACAGAGGACAACATGGCAACACGGCGACCGACGCAGAAGATCAGAATTCGACTGAAAGCATACGATCATAAGATTCTCGATCAGTCTGCATCGCGAATCGTGGAGACAGCGGAAAGCACGGGCGCAAAGGTTGCCGGGCCGGTCCCGCTTCCGACCCGAATACAGAAGTTCACGGTCATTCGGTCTCCGTTCATTGACAAGGACTCGCAGGAGCATTTCGAGATACGAACCCACAAGCGTCTCATCGACGTGCTCGAGCCGAGCCATTCGACGATTCGGGCGCTGATGCGTCTGAATCTTCCGGCCGGCGTGGATATTGAAATTAAGTTGTAACGACGTGCTGGACGTACCAGCGCGGTATTACGCTCTCAGCGTGGCGCCGGGTGCAATACGCATCTAAGCCACCACCCTCGGAGCGGGAAGAGCCAATGGTACAGGGATTACTTGCGAAGAAACTCGGAATGACACAGGTCTTCAATCCTGACGGCACGGTCGTGCCGGTAACGGTATTGAAGGTTGGGCCGTGTGTCGTCACGCAGATACGAACAAACGAGCGCGACGGTTATCAGGCTGTTCAGCTTGGATTCGAAGAGTCCAAGCGCCTGACCAGTCCCAAGCGAGGACACCAGCGGACTGCTGGTTCGTCCCTTCGTCATTTGCGCGAGGTTCGATCCGACGACATAAGCGGATACGAAGTTGGCCAGGTGATCGACTGCTCGATCTTTGATGCGGGACAGTCGGTCGACGTTACTGGCACGTCAAAGGGCAAAGGCTTCGCTGGCGTAGTTAAGCGGCATGGATTCAGTGGCGGGCCTGCGACGCACGGGCAATCAGACCGGCATCGAGCACCGGGTTCGATCGGTTCAAGCGCGACCCCGGGTCGGGTCTTTAAGGGAATGCGCATGGCCGGGCGGATGGGGAATGAGACCAAGACGGTGCTGAACCTTTCCGTTCAGCACGTTGATCCAGAGAAGCACCTGGTACTGGTCAAAGGTTCGGTTCCAGGAGCGAATAACGGGCTTGTATTCATCCGTCACGCGGTCAAGTCGGGCAAATCGGCGTAGGTGCCGACGCTGCTACAGGAGAGTGCAATGAAAGCGACAATTTACGACACTCAGGCAGCTGAGGTCGGCAGCGAAGAGCTTGACGACTCGGTGTTCGGCATCGAGCCGAATGTCGCCGTTATGCACCAGGCGCACGTACGCCAGCAGGCAAATGGACGACTTGGCACGCACGACACCAAGACGCGATCTCAGGTCAGAGGTGGCGGTCGGAAACCATGGCGTCAAAAGGGCACAGGACGCGCGAGACATGGATCGACCCGTTCACCAATCTGGCGCACAGGCGGAGTCGTGTTTGGCCCGCACCCGCGCTCATATAGTAAGAAGATGCCAAAGAAGATGCGCCAACTCGCGATTCGATCGGCGCTTTCAGCCAAGGCCGCTGATGAGCGGATCGTTATCGTGCAAGGGTCTGAATGAAGTCGAACCCCGCACTCGTTTCATGCGTGATCTCCTCGAAGATCTGCCGACGGAAGGGGCGCGGAAGACGTTGATCGTCATCGGTCCCGATGGCGACTGGACCTCGGTGTACCGGGCCGCCGGTAATCTTCCAGGCGTGAAGATCATTCGCGCTGGCTACATCAACGTGCATGACGTACTCACTCACGAACGCTTGCTGTTGACGACCGAAGCTGTAACGACGATCCATGATCTTTGGGGGGCGAATTAGCTGTGGTAAGAAACTTGCATCACTCCGAAGTGCTGGTCCGGCCGATCATCACGGAAAAGAGCACTGACCTGACGCCGCTCGGGCAGTACGTGTTCGAAGTCGCGATGGCAGCGAACAAGACGCAGATTCGCGCCGCGGTGGAACGGATCTTTGGCGTTGAGGTCGAGAGTGTCAACACACAGATCGTCAAGCCAAAGAAGCGGCGGGTTTACCGGGCTCGACGTAGCCCGATTTACGGGCGCATTGGCGCGATGAAAAAGGCGGTGGTGACGCTGGTGCCGGGTGATACAATCGATATCTTTGGCGATATTTAGGGGACGGGAAGAAGACGCATGCCAGTACGAAGATACAAGCCAACGTCCCCGGGCCGGAGAGGGATGATTGTCCTCGATACCGGGGATATCACCAACCAGAAGCCGGAGAAGAGCCTGATCGAGATCCTGCCGAAAAAGGCCGGCCGCTCTGGCGGGAAGATTTCCGTACGCCATCAGGCTGGACGTCACAAGCGTTACTACCGAAAGATCGACTTCAAGCGCAACAAGGACGGAGTTCCTGGCAAGGTTGCGTCCATCGAATATGACCCGAACAGGACCGCTCGGATCGCGCTACTCAATTACGTTGACGGTGAGAAGCGTTACATCCTTGCGCCGGTGGGGTTGCGTGTTGGCGATGAGGTCATCTCTGGCCCCGACGCCCCGATCCGGGTGGGTAATGCCCTGGCTCTGCGAGACATACCGCTTGGGACGTCGATTCACAACATCGAATTGAACCCTGGCCGTGGAGGACAACTTGTCCGGGCCGCGGGCGCAAGCGCTCAGCTCATGGCAAAAGTCGACGATTACGCGCAGATCCGGATGCCGTCAGGCGAGTTTAGACTGGTTCTCCTGGATTGTCGGGCGACGTTGGGACAGGTCGGCAATCTCGACCACCAGAACATCGTCATTGGCAAAGCGGGTAGAGCCCGTAACATGGGCCGCAGGCCGACTGTGCGCGGTTCGGCGATGAACCCGAACGACCACCCGCATGGGGGCGGTGAAGGCAAGGCTCCAATCGGCGGACAGCCGAAGACTCCCTGGGGCAAACCTGCCATGGGGTATCGCACGCGTCGTAACAAGCAGACAGGGAAGTTCATCGTTCGCCGGCGCGGCCGGCGTCGCTAATAGCGTCGTATCTAGAAGTTCCATCGGGAGGCAACATGGGCAGGTCATCGAAAAAGGGACCGTGGATCAACGAAAAACTGCTCCAACGAGTTCAGCAGATGAACGAGTCGGGCGACCGGCGTGTCGTGCGGACCTGGTCGCGAGCATCGGTCATTTTTCCGGATTTTGTTGGGCACACGGTTGCGGTACACGATGGCCGGAGACATGTTCCAGTATTCGTGACCGAGAACATGGTGGGTCACAAATTCGGAGAGTTCGCGCCTACACGAACATTTCGTGGTCATGGCCGGGACGCCGACCGTCAGACGCGGCGCGTCTAACATCAAGCGTCAGGGGAGGAACTAGAGCGTGGAGATTCAATCTCAAAACCGGCGAGTCGCGGTGTCGGCGCAGAAAATGCGTATGGTCATTGACCTTGTGCGCGGGCGCGACGTGACCGAAGCGCTGGCAGTGCTCAATTTCACGCCCAACAAGAGCGCGGTGGAGGTGGCGCGGACGATCAAGGCCGCGCAATCCGACGCGGAAAACGTGTACGACCTTGATCCTGACGGTCTTTACGTGAAGACGATTTACGCCGACGAAGGACCAACGTTCCGGCGCTGGCGCGCCAGAGCCCGGGGACGTGTGAATCGCCGATTGAAACGAACCAGCCACCTGACGGTGGTGCTGGCAGAGCGGGGAAGGGACGACTGATGGGTCGCAAGATTAACCCGATTGGCTTTCGCCTCGGCGGTGTCCACACCTGGGATTCCAATTGGTACGCCGAGCGGAATTACACGGAGCAGTTACATGAGGATCTTGAAATCCGGGAGATCATCGAAAAGGAGATGACCCGCGCCGGAATTTCCCGCGTGTTCATCGAACGATCGGCGAACCGGATCGAAATCACGATCTATACCTCGAAGCCCGGAATCGTGATCGGCAAGCAGGGCTCGAACGTTGAGCGGTTGCGCCAGCTTCTCGAGAGTGAACTCGATAAGCGGGTGCATCTCAAGATCGAAGAGATCAAAGTGCCAGAACTGGATGCGCGTCTGGTTGCGGAGTCGATCGCAGAGCAGTTGCTCCGGCGTGTGTCATATCGACGAGCGATGAAGCACGCAGTTGGCCAGGCCATGCGCCGCGGCGCGTTAGGCGTCAAGATCCGGCTGGGCGGGCGTCTGGGCGGTGCGGAGATGTCGCGTGCCGTCGTCGAAATGGATGGACGCGTGCCTCTCCATACGATGCGCGCGGACATTGACTTCGCGGTTGTGCACGCGCCGACAACCTATGGTCAGATCGGCGTGAAGGTGTGGATTTATCGCGGCGACATCCTGCCCGAGAAGGAGCAGGAAGTTTTGGAACGCGCTGAGGCCGCGCTTGCGGCGCTGACAAGCTAGCAGACTTCAGGACTGTACAGGGGGTCGCCATGTTGATGCCAAGACGTGAAAAACACAGGAAGACATTCCGCGGGAAAATGCGCGGTCTGTCCCATAGAGGTGACACCGTCGCTTTCGGCGACTTTGGTATTCAGGCGCTTGAGGCGGGTTGGGTTACCGGCCGGCAGATCGAAGCGGCCCGTCGTGCCATCACGAACTATATCCGTCGTGGCGGGAAGGTGTGGATCCGAATCTTTCCGGATAAGCCGGTGACCCAGAAGCCGGCTGAGACGCGGATGGGCAAAGGCAAGGGGAATCCGGAGTACCACGTTGCAGTTGTTCGACCGGGTCGAATCATGTTTGAACTCGCTGGCGTGCCTGAAGATGTCGCCCGGGAAGCTCTGCGGCGTGCTGCGATGAAGATGCCGATGCGTACGAAAATCGTTGCTCGCGAAGTGACCGGGCGAGCGGTATCTGGCGGCGATACTGTCGCGGCGGGAGACTAGTAGCGATGAAACCGACGGAAATCCGAGTCATGTCGGACGAGCAGCTTGTCGAGCGAATCGACGAGTTGCGTGAAGAATGGCGCCAGCATCGATTTGACCGCGCAGTGGGTCGTTTGACTAATACGCGGCGCATCTGGCACATCCGGAGAGACATCGCGCGGATACGGACGATACAGCGCGAACGCGAAATCGATGCCGAAGTTGCCGCAGCTCTGGCTGAAGCGGCGGACTAGAGACATTTTGAGCACTTCAGGAGCCAGAGAGGCTAGACGATGGTAGAGAAGACTGCCGCAGTTGACGCGGAGCCAACAGCAAGAACTCGTCGGGTGACAAAAGTCGGCGTTGTCGTTAGCGACAAGAGCGACAAGACCGTGGTGGTCGCCGTCGAGAATCGACGACGTCATCCGCTATATCGCAAGACCGTTGCACGGACCAAGAAGTTTCATGCTCACGATGAGCAAAACGAGTGCATTGTTGGCGATATCGTACGGATCGAGGAGTCCCGGCCGCGAAGCAAACTCAAGCGATGGGTTGTCCAAGATATTATCGAGCGCGCGGAGCGCGGCATCTAGAGAATCAGGGTTCGAAGAGATGATTCAACAAGAATCCAGGCTCAAAGTCGCCGATAACTCAGGCGCTCGCGAAATACTTTGTATACGGGTGCTCGGCGGGTCCGGGCGCAAATATGCGGGTGTCGGGGATATCATCGTTGGATCGGTGAAGTCCGCGCAGCCGCGAAGCGGCGTCCGTAAGGGCGAAGTGGTACGGGCGGTCGTCGTTCGGACTGCCCAGGAGTACTCTCGTGAGGATGGTTCGCGAATTCGATTTGACGACAACGCTGCGGTCCTGATCAATCCTCAGGGCAATCCGCGGGGCACGAGGATCTTTGGTCCGGTGGGGCGCGAGCTCCGGGAGCGTAATTTCATGCGCATCGTTTCGCTCGCGCCTGAGACGCTCTAAGGCATTCCGGTCGACTGGATAGACTCCGGCCGGCAATGAAAGATTATGGGGAATGGCAACGAAGTTACTAACCGGAGATGAGGTTCTAGTCATTCGCGGCCGCGATCGCGGGGCGCGGGGCAGAATTCGGCGAAATATGATCACTGAGGGCATGGTGATCGTCGACGGCATCAACATCGTGCGTCGACACCTCCCACGCCAGCAGAATGTCCAGCAGGGGGGCATCATCGAGCGGGAAGCGCCGCTCGATCGATCCAAGGTTATGCTGGTCTGTCCGACATGCGATCAACCGACGCGGGTTAACTTCAGAATCGATGAAGACGGTACTAAGACTCGCATTTGCCGCAAATGTGACGCGGATATCCCGCGTCCCGAGGCGGACTAATTGGCAACATGCAGCGGGGAGTGATGTGACATGGCGGCTCGTCTGAAGGAACGCTACGTCGACGAGATTCGTCCGACGCTTCGGCGCGAATTCAACTATGCGAATGATCTCGAAGTCCCGAAGCTCGACAAGATCGTGCTCAACATTGGAATTGGCGAAGCGATTCAAAACAACCGGGCGCTCGATGCGGCCGTCGAAGATCTAGCGGTGATCTCTGGCCAGCATCCGATTGTGACGCGATCAAAGAAGTCGATTGCTGCCTTCAGATTGCGAGAAGGTATGCCGGTTGGCGTAAAAGTCACTCTGCGCGGGCAGCGCATGTACGAATTCTACGACCGGCTGACGAACGCGGCGTTGCCGCGCATCAGGGATTTCCGGGGCGTGTCGCCAAATTCGTTCGACGGTCGCGGCAATTATACGCTTGGTCTGCAGGAGCAGATCATGTTTCCGGAGATCGATTACGACAAGATCGACAAAGTGCGTGGCCTTGAGGTCTCGATTGTGACTACGGCCAGGACCGATGAAGAGGGTCGCCGTCTGCTCGCACTTCTCGGCATGCCGTTTCAGCAACTGTAAGCAGATAGGTCAAAGGGGAGAGGAACCTCTGGTTCAATGGCGAAGAAATCGATGATCGCAAAGGCAAATCGGCAACCGAAGTATGCTGTCCGGCAGCACAACCGGTGCAAGCGTTGCGGGCGGCCGCGAGCGTACATGCGCAAATTCGGCCTCTGCCGGATCTGTTTCCGGGAGCTCGCCCTGAGCGGCAAGCTGCCTGGCGTCACGAAGTCGAGTTGGTAGGACAGCCCAGCACATTCCGGCCACATGTGTGGCGCGAGGAGAACTCTATGAGTGTTACGACAGATCCAATAGCCGACATGCTGACGCGCATCCGAAATGCGGGTATGGCGCGCAAGGAAAGCACATCGATGCCAGCATCGAAGATGCTGGTAGCAATCGCTCAAATCCTTCAGCGAGAAGGATATGTAGCCGGATTTAACGTTCGTGAGGGTAAGCCGTACAACACACTCACGGTTTTTCTCAAGTACGGGTCGGACCGGTCCCACGCTATTCGCGAACTCAAGCGTGTGTCGAAGCCCGGCTTGCGCGTGTATGTTGCTCGCGACGAGATTCCACGCGTTCGCAACGGGCTTGGGATTTCAATTCTGACCACCTCACAAGGGGTTATGAGCGGAACCGAAGCTCGAAGGCAGGGGATTGGTGGCGAACTCCTTTGCACTGTGTTCTAGTGCATCGGATGCTCTTCGGTCTGCTCGTTGTAGGCGCCCAGGGAGGAAACCATGTCTCGAATAGGAAATAATCCGATCGACGTGCCCACCGGAGTTGACCTCGCCATCGATGGCCAGGACGTTCGCGTCAAAGGGCCTAAGGGAGAACTCATGCTGACGGTGCGCGAACCGATCTCGGTGAGTCGCGACAACGGGAGCGTCGTCGTGTCGCGTCCAAACGATGCGCGAACGAATCGTTCGCTGCATGGACTTACGCGCACGTTGATTAACAATATGGTTGTCGGGGTGACCGATGGATACACCAAGCGGTTGGAGATTCGAGGCGTCGGCTATCGCGCGGCTCTCGATGGCAAGGCGCTGGTGTTGACCGTTGGATATTCCCATCCAGTGCGTATGGAGCCAGTTGAGGGCATCGAGTATGTCGTCGACGGTAACACGAACATCAGCGTCACCGGCGTGGACAAGCAGCTTGTGGGCGAAGTGGCGGCCCGAATTCGTCGGGTCCGCCCGCCGGAGCCCTACAAGGGCAAGGGCATTCGGTATGTCGGAGAATTTGTGCGCCAGAAAGCTGGCAAGGCCGGCAAGGTTGGAACGTAGCTCACACGCGGCTGGTTGTTGAGGAGGATCTGAAGTGCGCTATCACTATAAATCTGGGCTGAGTCCACGGAAGCGGCGTCATCTTCGCGTGCGGGCGAAGCTTTCTGGAACAGCAGCGCGACCGCGCTTGAACGTCTTTCGAAGCTCGGCACATATGTACGCACAGCTTATCGACGATACGACCGGGCATACTCTCGTGTCCGCGTCCTCGATCGAGCCCGCAGTCCGGCAGGAGATGGCTGGAAAATCGAAGACCGAGCGTGCTTCCGCGGTGGGTGAATTGATTGGTAACCGGGCAAAGGCAGCCGGAGTTGAACAGGTCGTGTTCGATCGAGGCGGATTCAAGTATCACGGGCGCGTCAAAGCGCTCGCTGAAGGCGCGCGCGAGGCGGGGTTGAAGTTCTAGCAGGACGACCGTGATAGCGTCAGTACAGTAAACGGATTGAAGTGAGATAGCGTTATGGCAGATCGAAATCGGAGGCGGTCGCGACGTCGCGACGATGAGCCTCGAGAATTTGAAGAACGAGTCGTCCAGATCAACCGCGTGTCTAAGGTTGCACAGGGCGGGCGGCGGTTTTCTTTTGGAAGTGTCGTCGTTGTCGGTGACGGCAAAGGTCGAGTCGGCGTTGGACTGGGCAAAGCTGGTGAGGTGCCCGAGTCGATTCGCAAGGGTGTGGAACAAGCCCGAAGGAGCCTGATCGAGGTGCCCCTCTCTGGAACGACGATACCGCACGATATTGAGGTAAAAGATGGCGGGGCTCGGGTAATGCTCCGGCCGGCCGCGCCGGGAACAGGCGTGATTGCCGGTGGCGCCGTGCGAGCGGTCGTTGAGCTTGCCGGTGTGCGAGACATTCTCGCGAAGTCGCTTGGGTCCAACAATCCGCTCAATGTGGCTCGGGCAACCATCAAGGCTCTGCAGGAGCTTGAATCGCCTCAGGATGTTGCGCGACGGCGAGGCGTGCCGGAGGCATCGTTGCTGCCTCGCGTCGTGCGCGAGGCGGCTGAAGCGAGCGCGCAATGAGCGCGGACACGATTCGAATAACCTATGTGAAAAGCGTTTACGGGTATCGGGATGACCAGGCGCAGACCATCAGATCGCTCGGACTCTATCGGCTCAACCAGACTGTGGTGCGGCCAGACACGCCAGATGTTCGGGGAATGGTCAACAAAGTCAGTCATCTTGTTGTCGTCGAGCCAGGAGATGCCGACGCCACCGATTCAGAATCCTAGGCTCAAAGGGAAGCTGCGAGGACGGTAACTCGATGGAATTGCATGATTTGAAACCAGCTGAAGGCTCCACGCGAGACCGCAAACGTGTGGGCCGCGGCCATGGGTCTGGACACGTAAAGACGGCGGGCCGTGGCACGAAAGGGCAGAAGTCCCGATCTGGCGGTCGCACGCGTCCGGGCTTTGAAGGCGGGCAGAACCCTATCTACCAGCGCATGCCGTACAAGCGGGGATTCAAGAACTATTTCAAGAAGGAATTCGAGATCATCAATGTCGGGACAATCTCTGAATTCGAGCTTGAAAGTCCAGTTACTCCGGAATCGTTGGTCGAGCGAGGTCTGATTCGATCAACGAGCGTTCCGTTAAAGATTCTCGGCGAAGGCGAGTTGTCAGGCTCGCTTGTCGTGCGCGCCCATAAGTTCTCAGCATCGGCTCGCCAGAAGATCGAGGCGGCTGGCGGTACTGCGGAGGTTATTGACTAATGCTTGAAGCCGCGATCAACTCATTCCGAATTCCGGAGTTGCGGCGACGAATCATATTCACGCTCGTCATTCTGATTATCTTCCGATTCATCGCGACGGTTCCGATCCCCGGGGTGGATCGCGACGCCCTCAACACGTTACTCGAACAGAACGAGTTGCTCGGTGTTCTGAACTTGTTTTCCGGATCGACGCTGAGTAATTTCTCGATCGCGGCGCTTGGTGTTTATCCGTACATCACCGCTTCGATCATCATGCAGCTGATGACCCCGATCATTCCGCGGCTCGATGAATTGTCGAAAGAGGGTGAGAGCGGCAGACGGCAGATTAATCGTTACCAGCACTGGTTGACGGTGCCGCTGGCTCTGTTGCAGGGATATGGCCAGATCATCCTGATGCAGAATCAGGGTGTTATTGAGAATTTCGGACTCTTTTCAAGCGACACATGGCTCCATTCGCTAGCAATTCTCTTGACTCTCACAGCTGGAACGATCGTGCTGGTCTGGTTTGGTGAATTGATCACGGAGAGCGGCATCGGAAACGGCATTTCGATCATCATCTTTGGTGGCATCGTCGCAACCTTGCCCTCGTCGGTCGGCAATCTTGTCTTTGGAAGCACATTCCAGGACAACGTGATCGGGACCGCCGCCTTTATCGTCCTTGGTCTCCTTACTATCGTCGGAATCGTCCGACTTAACGAAGGTCAGCGGCGGATACCGGTACATCACGCCAAGCGCGTGCGCAGGGGAAGGATGTATGGTGGAAGTTCTACGTACATTCCCCTCAAGGTAAATTCTGCCGGGATGATCCCGCTCATCTTTGCTGTCTCGATCATGGTGTTTCCGGGGCTCGTGGCGAACTTCCTCACAGGTTCGGAGCGACCGTGGCTCAGAGATCTTTCCTCTGACCTTGCGAACTTCTTCGATGCGAATACGCTTCAGTACCAACTCGTGTATTTCTTCATGGTCGTCCTCTTTACCTACTTCTACACGATGGTCGTGTTTCAGCAACAAAACATCGCTGAAAACCTTCAGCGGCAGGGCGCGTTCATACCGGGAATCCGGCCCGGCGCAAATACGAACAGATATTTGACCGGTGTTCTTACGCGGATCACGCTTGTTGGGGCACTCGGACTCGGGACAGTTGCGGTACTCCCATACTTCGTGTCCCAATTGACCGGCATTCAAACTCTCTTCCTTGGCGCGACGTCGTTGCTGATCGTAGTGGGTGTCGCGGTAGACACAATGCGTCAGCTCGAAGCACAACTGATGATGCGTAACTATGACGGTTTCATTAGTTAGCTCAGTTGGCTCGGGCTAATGGTGCAAGAAATTTCTCGCTTGAAGGGCCAGGTGGCGCACCGCTCGCAACTGGCCCTTTCAGCTTGGCGTAAGAAAGGATGAAATGAAGCACGCGGTGATAATCGGTCCTCAAGGTGCTGGTAAAGGGACGCAGGCGGCGCGCTTGGCTTCCGCGTTCAACTTACTCCACCTGTCGACTGGCGATATCTTCAGAGCGCTGATGATGACAGACTCAGAGCTTGCAGGAAAGGTACGCTCCTACATTGACCAGGGCGTGCTTGTGCCGGATGATCTCACGGCGAGCGTGTTGTTCGCAGCGTTGGATGATCGCGCTCGAATAGCGCAACCGAAAGGCGCGCTTTTCGACGGCTATCCTCGTAATGCTGCCCAGGCTGAGGTGCTGGATAACACGATTGCCGACCGTGGCGACGAGCTCGTTGCAGTAATTCATCTTGATGTGCCGCTTGACGTGCTTCGAGAACGTATCGCCGGCAGAGCGGCTGAGGAAGGCAGGTCCGACGACACGCCCGAAGCGCTCGAGCGTCGCCTCCAGATCTACTTCGACGAAACCCGGCCGTTGATCGACCGTTGGCGCTCGGAGGGCATTGTTGTGGATATCGACGGCGACCAGACAGTTGAGGACGTTGCGTCCGACATAAGATCCGCTCTGGAATCTGTCTACCAAGACGGCAGCGGAAGTAGCGGCGATGCCGATCCACATTAAGTCTCCGGAAGATATCGAAAAAATGCGAATTGCCGGCGATGCCGTAGCGCGGGTCCACGCCTTGATGGCAGGGATGGTAGCGCCCGGCGTTTACACCGCTGAACTGGATCTTGCGGCTCGACGTCTGATCGAGGAGGCGGGCGGCACGCCGTCCTTTCTGAATTACAACGGCTTTCCCGGTTCGATTTGTGCGTCAGTTGGGCGTGAGGTTGTCCATGGGATCCCTGGGGATCGGCAGCTCAAAGAAGGCGAAATCATTTCCATCGACGTCGGGGCCTTCATCAACGGATTTCACGGAGACGCGGCGGTGACCTATGCAGTGGGCTCTATATCGCCCGAACTCGAAGCATTGATTGCATCGGCCGAGCGGGCGTTCGAAGCGGGCCGCCGGGCGGCCAGAGTAGGACATCGTGTCGGTGACATATCGGCGGCCGTGCAATCGTCGATAGAGGCCGATGGCTATGGAATTGTCCGGCACTACGGGGGCCACGGGATAGGTCGGCGGATGCACGAGGATCCATCGATCCCCAATCTGGGTACAGCAGGCACTGGAGCCCACCTACAATCGGGGATGACGCTGGCAATTGAACCGATGCTGACGTTGGGCAGCCCGGACACCATCGAATTGGAAGATGGTTGGACTGTAGTCACTGCGGACGGCACGGCCTCGGCGCATTTCGAGCACACAATTGTGATTAACGATAACGAGGCGGAGATTCTGACAAAGATCCATGAAGAGTGATATAGTAGAGGGCTGTGATGCGCCTCACGAGCGCATCACTTGTGCTGTCCCTGTATCGGAGGTTGTTTGGCCAAGAAGGATGTCATTGAAGTAGAAGGAAAAGTGACCGAGCCTCTTCCTAACGCGATGTTTCGCGTTGAGCTCGACAACGGGCACGAGGTTCTCGCGCACATTTCCGGAAAGCTGCGCATGCACTATATCCGTATTTCACCGGGTGACCGGGTGCGCGTTGAGCTTTCACCGTACGACTTGACGCGTGGCCGGATCACCTACCGGTTGCGGGCGTAGCGCTAAGGCAGGAGCGAGCCGGGTCACTGGTTCGTAGCCGGGGAAGCAGGAATCACATGAAGGTATCGGCATCGGTCAAGCGTCGCTGCGAGCGCTGCAAAATTATCAAGAGGCGTGGAGTGGTCCGCGTCATTTGCGTTAATCCAAAGCACAAGCAGCGCCAGGGCTAGCAATAACACGGGAGAAGGGTGATCATGGCTCGTATCGCCGGGGTCGACATTCCACGCGACAAGACAGTGGGCGTCAGCCTCACCTACATTTATGGGATTGGGTCGACGGCGAGCGCGAAGATCCTCGATGAAGTTGGCGTCGATCCTTCCGCTCGAGTCAGGGACCTCACTGAAGCAGAGGTCACTCGGCTTCGAGAGGTGATCGAACGTGACTACATCGTAGAGGGCGACCTCCGCCGTGAAGTGCAGATGAACATAAAGCGACTGATGGATATCGGGTGCTATCGAGGACTTCGCCATCGACGAGGTATGCCCGTTCGTGGGCAACGAACTCGAACAAATGCCCGAAGTCGCCGCGGTCCGAAGCGCACGGTTAGTCGCCGGCGTAGAACGGTCTAGCTGGGACAGCACACCCATTGTGTCAAGTTCTATTGCTGAATTTGATAGCGGGGATTGAGAAAGGTTTCTTGAACTGATGGCAGATCGACGAAGCGGGCGCGGCCGAACCAGGGTGCGAAGGCGAGATCGCAAGAACATCCCGCGGGGGCGTGCTTATGTGCGTTCGACTTTCAACAACACGATCGTGACGCTCACCGACCCACAGGGCAACGCAGTTTCGTGGGCGAGCGCTGGAGGTTCTGGGTTCAGAGGCTCACGCAAGAGCACTCCGTATGCTGCCCAAGTGACCGCCGAAAGCGCTGCACGCAAGGCGATGGAACACGGGATGCGCGAAGTAGAGGTGATCGTGACCGGCCCCGGAGCTGGCCGCGAAATGGCGATTCGGGCGTTAGCTGCAGCCGGGTTGCAGGTCACGTCGATAGCCGACCGCACGCCGATTCCGCACAATGGATGTCGACCAAGAAAGCGTCGCCGCAACTAGTAGTCATTTCAGCCTCGCGGCGATACGTGCGCAAGGATCCGGCGCGAAGACATGTCAGATTTCAATGGGGAGAATCGGGAACTAGATGGCTAGATATCGTGGACCAAGTGTCCGGCAGAGCAGGCGAGCAGGCGTTCCGCTGGACGAAAAGTCCGATGTATGTGTCGGCACCAGTCGCGATACTTCCGAGTTTGCCGTAGATTCTATCCGTACATGGTGGCAAAAGGCCGGTTCACGCCACTATCCTGATGCCGATCGTTTACTCATCCTTGCCGATTGTGGTGGAAGCAATGGCTACAGAATCCGGCTTTGGAAACAGCAACTGCAGATCAGTCTTTGCGACCGCTTTGGGCTGCAGGTTAAAGTATGTCATTATCCACCCGGTTCCTCCAAGTGGAATCCCATCGAACACCGCATGTTTTCTTTCATTAGCAACAACTGGGCAGCACAACCTTTGCTTGATTACGAAGCTGTGTTGAAATTCATCCGGACGACTAAAACTGCGACAGGGTTGAATATCCGAGCTCTTCTTAACACGAAAAGTTACCATAAAGGTAAGAAGGTCTCTGACCAACAAATGAATAAAATAAACTTGGAACGATATACTCAACGACCAAATTGGAACTATTCGATCTCACCATGAAAAATGTGAAGTTATTTTTTCGCGAGCCCTAAGAGCGTCATTGAAGGTAGGAATAACCAATAATACAATACGCCATAAATTGATGTCAATATAATTCACAGCCAGATGGTTTAAATGTACCACAAAGTAGTGTATTAACTAATTGGTTGCATTAGCTGCGGTTCTGATTGGATGTCCATTTGGTGATACATTGATCATCTTACCCGCAGGAATTAGATCATTTATTGCCGATATCCTGGTGAACAATCAGTCTTTAACGAAAAACCGCAATTTTATCGGCGTCTGGTCAAGCGTCCTGCTATACGAGAAAATGGTATTGGATGCAGTATTTAGCTCAATCGATTACGGATCGCTAGGACTGCAGCAAATACATCCTCTTTCCCAATTACACTTGTTTTGTGTCCTTGAGTTCCTTCAATATCAGTCACCAAAAAGATTGAACCCGGTGAAAATTGACGCTGTTCACCATTGCTGGTTTCAATCTGTAAGGTTCCTTGAATGATAAGCACGAATTGTTTGTGGGGCGCTGGGTGCAACCCCATGTCCAGGCCTTTATGAAGGTGGTAAAGCTGAAAGCTGGTTACCGGTTTTCTCGTGGTGATGCGTCCACCATCGAACCAGTAATTCCATTTTACCTTTTCCGTAGTAAAGTGAGTTTCTCCACTTGAATCCGCTACAATTTGTGAGATCTCTACGTGACTTTCGATGCTGGGCACCCGATATACCGCCTGCGCTATATCGGGTACCGCGGAGTTACTATTGGTGGTATCATTCTGACATGCCCCAATCATGATCATTAGTGACCCTAAAACCAGAATGCCGAACAAATGGACGAATCGTTTCATCTGTTCCTGCTCCTTTATTTCAACACAAATTCCACTGTGTATCTATCAGTAAAATTTGCCCTAATAACCAGAATTTCATGAGCGACTGCATGAATTTTTGAGAGCGACGCTCCTCAACTGGTCTGCTGCTACTTTTACTTCCGGTTTTTTTGGTGGATGTAATTGTTCGATAGCTAAATCGCTCTCTTTAGGTTTTATTATTTACGAATATATGCAATCCAAAGAATATTTGCCAAGCCATCGCATGTAGAGCAATTTCTTTCCCTCACTTTAGCCCTGCTTTGTGCAGGGCGTCGATAACGAGGTCAAGGTCAGCTTGATTTTTATACGGCCATCCTTTTGAAGCAATTTCAACAGAAAAATTTGGGTTCATCTCTAATATTTTTTTAGCTGCAGCATTGGCTTCTTTTTGCCTGTTTAATAAAGGATAAATAATTGCTAAGGACAAATAGTTCCCTATATTGCCTGGACTGATTTGAACCGCTTTTTTAAATTCTTTTAAAGCTTCCTCATACTGCCCCTTCTGCCTATAACAACGACCAAGCGCAGCAAAGTACCAAGACGCAGGGAAAGGATCTAAACGGATCCCTTGCTTAAGATGGTCTATAGCTTCATCCTCCCTTTCAGCATAGCTTAACGTTACACCTAAAATTCCGTGATCGAATGCTCCATTTGGATTTAGGATTACAGCACGTTCTCCGGCAGCAATCGCCTTTTCATGCTGCCTCATCATTAAATAGACGCTCCCTAACAAAGAGTGCGAATAAGAATCAGATTCATCCATTGCGATGGCCTTTTGCGCCAGTCGAAGGGCCTTTGCCGCATTATCTGTAGGTGATATACCCATGAAAGCAAGACGCCAGTAATACCAGCCTAAGTTCACGTAACCCCATGGTGCTTCAGGTGCCATATCAATAGTTTCTTGTACTACCTCGCCATACCGTACAAAAGATTCCTTAGTTCCTTCATTCCAAAGAGACATTGCCTCCATTCTTTTTAAAAGGAGATCTAAGTTCTTAGATTTATGTGACCACATACGGGCTTGCTCTCCCTCTGTAAGGCTTATTCGTAGTGCGGTCACTATTTTCATTGTGATTTCATCTTGTAAATCAAAGATGTCCTTCAAATCACGGTCGTATCGCTCTGCCCACAGGTGGTGACCCATAGTGGCATCGATCAACTGGGCGGTGACCCTCACTCGATTTTCAGATTTTCGGACACTACCCTCCAAAATATAACGTACGCCCAGTTCCTCTGCGACTTGCTTAACCTTGACCGGCTTGTTTTTGTATGTAAACGTTGAGTTTCGGGCAATAATAAAAAGCTGATTTGTCTTTGAGAGGCTTGTTATTATTTCTTCAGTAATTCCATCACTGAAATACTCTTGCCTGGGGTCATCACTCATGTTGTCAAATGGCAATACTGCAATAGATGGTTTATCGGGTAGCGCATATGCCATTTTTTCCACCGAGGCGGGATCTATGTCAGGAGAACGGGGATAAAACATCCACATCAAAACGACGCTGGTAATTAATATCATGGCGATTGCCACTGCTGCTGGCTTTTCAACTTTTGTCTTTTGCAGCTTTGGATTCCCCGATGATCTTACCTTCGTATTCCGGTGCAAACAGAATGCGGTAGATCCTGACCGGTTCGGCAATGTTCTTGACCGCATGTTCTCCCATGTATTCAAAACCCTTGTGGATTTTGTTTTTGATCTGTTGGAAAACCCCTCTGGAAATGCAGATTCCGCCAGGATCGGCAGAGGCTTTCGATCCTTGCAGCAACATTCACCCCATCGCCATAGATCCGATTATCCTTGTGAAGGATGTCCCCCAAATTGATGCCAATACGAAAATCCATGCGTCGATGGTCGGGCAGTTTATCGTTTTCGACTTTTAATTTATTTTGAATTTCAATTGCACTATTGACGGCGTTCAGGGTGCTCCCGTATTCAGCTAATATGTTGTCACCGGGTGTATCTACGACCCGGCCTTGGTGCTTTTCAATTAAATCGGCAATCATCTCCCGGTAGGCGGTGATGGTGTTGACGGTCGATTCGTCATCATCACCCATCAGTTTGCTGTAACCTTTGACGTCCGCACTTAAGATTGCTGTTAATCTACGTTGTGTATTATTCTCAGCCATGGAGAGCCCCAACATTATTGTGTTTTGCATCTATAGACGGAACACCGGATAGTGCTGGTCGAAGAGTGATCAACTTGCGCCAAATGTAGATTTTCACAATTTTGGCAATGAACTTGAGTAAAAAAGGGAAGGCGTCCAGTTGATATAACTATGAATAGAATGATTTTGTTTTAGGGTCAAGGATCGACACGGAATTTTAGCTGAACCTCATATGTTGTAGCCAGTCTAAATTTCGGGTGGGTGGTGATTTCACACCAGTCAATGAAAATATCTGAAAAATTGGTCGCGTGGTGATTTATTGAGATCACCTGACCCACAAGAATCATTGCATTTATTGCCGATACGCATTGGTGATCACCAGCGTACCATGGGAACGGTTATCGGCGCAAGATTTGGCCCGTTGTGATTATTTTTCCGAATCGCTGGAAAATGACGGAACTGATATCTACAAGGTTGGTGGAGGTATCAACACCCAGGAGTTGGGAAGGCAAAGCCGCATTACCCTGCCTATTCTTTTTCACCTATTGAGACAACTCAAATATTCCTTTTGCCTTCCCACATCCTTGAAATGTTCCCGGCATTGCTCCTTTACCCCTGATTTGGAGTATATATTAAATTGCATCAGAATTAAATTTTCAATCCTATAATAGCGGATTGAACTGATCACCAGCTTGGACAATGACCGCCTAACAAAGATGATCCTAAATACATCTTTGTTGTTACCCCAACATTTTGTATAGGAAAAATTACAAAAACAGGTCGTTGGGTAACTGTTATTTTTGGTATCCTCCATAAAGAAGTGCACAATATTTTCCATCACCCATATACACACCTAAACCCATAAAATTTCCGTTTTGATCATAAAACTCGGCTACATCTCCGTGTGTTTTTAGGGGATCACTCATCTCGGGGCAGCATGTCGAACGACAATTGTTGTAGCACCTAATCGTATGTTTTACATCGCCATTTTTAGTATTCGAGACGACTTCTCTGATTTCACTTTGCCAATAATAAAACTTTTTATATAGAAGGCACCGAGGGAAAAAAATTAGACTCTTGGAATAAAATTCATTTAAATATACATTCTGGTCATCCAGTGTATGCAGATATTTTACATCAGGAAGAGATCGTATTTCAATTATTCGTCTATCAGCCCTGGACATACATTCAGAAAGTTGTTTATTATCTTCCGCGAATAAACCTTTCGGCAGGAGGTAAAATAATATTGTAATGAAAAAAAAGATCAAGCACATTGTGAATGTTTTTTTATCGATCATTTTAAACCTCCTTTCAAGTTATGAACATCTAATGGTCTGATATTCACCCACCTACGGTCACAACTGATCTAACTGTAACTTCATAGAGAAGCGGGTTGTAAAATTGATCATTCCTTTTTTTCAAAAGCCAGCATTTTAAATTCACCATGGCGGTTATATACTGAATAGCCCGCTTCGCCCCATGCTTTAAACCCACCCGTCAAATTTTTCGCATTAGTATATCCCATCTCTTTGAGAGTGTTGGTGCAAAGAGCTGCCCGAGGGTCAGTGCGACAATATAGAACGATGTTCGTATCTTTTTCTGGATATTTTTTCCCGATCATGAACTCCAATAAACCGCGTTGCAAATTGACGCTTTTCGGAAGGTGGCCGGCGTCGAATTCCTCGGTTGTTCTAACGTCCAGCAAGACAATTTCTTTTCCAGCATGGAGATCCTTTTTTAGCTCCATTACAGTAACTTCAGAAATTTGGGATTTTGCCTCTTTAATTATCTGAGGAACTGTTTTTACAACTTCATCAGAATGAGTGACCGCTACTCCAAAAATGAAAAAAAATGGCAAAAAATATTGTAATAATCTTGGAAATGGACATAGTTTATTCTCCTTAATGGAAATAGATTTGCTATCTTTTTTCTATAACAGATCTTTTGAAAGATTAGGGTAATGCATCATAATCCATTGAGGCACGCAGATAGTTACAATAACCGGACTCGTCAGCTTTTATTTCGTTGGGATATTTGTCGGATTTGCAAACGAATTTGAGTTTCTTTCCATCCTTACTTACCTTTGCGAGTTTGTACTTTTTCCCTTGTGTAGGATCTTGCATAATGATCTTGTACCATATTTGTCCGTCAGAATCTGTCCACTTCTTAACTACTTGAAACATCCCTCGTGTCAGAGCGGTTTTTGAGTTGATTGTATTATATGTTGCGTAGGTTCCATCATAGTGAAACATGATTTTTTGTGGCGGTGTGCCTGTTTCGTATTTCACATTGAACCAGGTACAACAGATTTCATCTGATTCTGAAAGCGTTACGCCGGCATAAAATAAAAGCGAAAGGCATATCGCCAAAGCCATTAATGTTCTCATGACTTCCTCCTTTCATTGGGTTGTTGAATTTTTGATTTATCGTATTGGTTGAACAGTCAGAATTCAACAATCAGAGGAACGTGCGGATACAGCAAACTTGGATCAAGATTGCTTTGACTTGAAAAATTGAACGTGGAGATTCAACTTCAACAAGCAACAATTGTCATTTGGAGCCACGTATGCACAATTTGAGGGGATTCTCCATTGAATCTTCACCTGACATACAGGTTAACAGATGTTAAAAACCGGTGTCTGTTTCATCAGAAAAGAAAATTAGAGCCTGAGCTTAAAAGAGGAGACTTCAGATAGGTTCAAATTTCACATAAAGATTAGGCTGGACTTGCGCTTCAAGCGCCACATGCATGAGGACTATAAAAAAATGATATCTAATACAAAAGGATGTGTCAAATTATTTTATACCTAAAAATTAATAATTTGTGCACAACAATGTGTTAATTTGCGTACCGATAATGAAAACGGTTCTACTGATGGGTAATGTGGTGATTAATTGAGTCATCGGACCAAACTGAATTAACAGCTTTCTTGGCGATATGCTTTGATAATCTTGAGCGTACCACGGGAACAGTTACCGGCGCAAGATTTGGCCTGCTGTGATTATTTTTCAGAATCGCAGGAAAATGACGAGTCTGATATCTGCATGGTCGTTGGATATCAAAAATTGGGGTTCTTCAAATTTTTAATAGTGACTTTGATCAAATTCAGGCGATTTATACTCGTCCCAAAGCCCAAAATTTTCTCTGTATAACCCCATCTTAAACGCAGAATTTTTCATC
This sequence comes from uncultured Chloroflexia bacterium, assembly GCA_963709995.1. GTDB lineage: Bacteria > Chloroflexota > Chloroflexia > Thermomicrobiales > CFX8 > JAUIIK01. Next base: position 255,547 of record CAVPYN010000008.1, read on the forward strand.
ATTCTGGTTAAAAGCAAAGGGATGCTACGTCTCATAGGGAGGGTTTTTTTTACTAACAATGGATAATACTGACCAACATTCGGTGGACATCCGTTAATTTGTATTGCTCGTGTATCTTCTAAATTGTTTTTAACTGCACAATCACCAAAAAGGATGACCTTCTTGGCGTCTGGAGTTGCTTTTGATTCTTTACCAATGCAGATTTCAATTTTATCTATATTTAAACCAGGGTTGTCTTTACAAAACATATAATTAGCGAACTCCATATTACCATAACAACCGGAACAAATCGAAGTGTCAGCGGTTTGACTGGTAACTTGAATACCAGACAATCCAAAACTCTTGAAGCATTTATTGAAATCCCCTTCCCAAGGTAAATTCATAGCGACGTTTTCAATCGATTCACCTTTTATATCGATTGATTTTAAATCAAGACTTCGACCCGATAATTTACAATAAGATTGGATGTGAGGTATTTTTTTAGGATCTTTACCTAATACTGCGGTTCCAACCATCTCAGTTTCAAGAATATCAGTACCAGCAACAATCAAATCCATTGGATGAGCAGTACCCATAGTAGGCCCTCTATCCATGGCGTACGTGCCATCGATGATAATTAAGTCGCTTTTGATATGCATATTAAGTTGCGCTATCAGGTCAAATAGATGCCCACGTTTGTGAGCACGCTTTTTCGATGAAAATTTCAAACAACCTTTCAAGTTCTTCATTCCCAAGCTTACTATAGCTTGTCCATGTGTTTTTAATACTGGTACGTTTATGAAAAAATCGGTTTCTAAAGCGGATACAGCTATTTTGAATACATGCTCGTTAATTTTAATTTTTTTAAATGGCGAAGATTCAAAGTCTTCCAATTTAATACCGTATTTCTTTCCAATTCTATCAATACCCGAAAACTTCATGGCCGATGCTGTGTCTGATCCAAATTCAGGATTTACAATAGCACCTTCACCGATGGTAATTTTTCGACAATTATAATCTAATAAGGTTTGGATCAAATGCTCAATTGCGCTGGCTGTGGTAACCTTTCCAAAAGGTGGTATCATCTTTTTATCGGCACCCATTACAAGATTTGGCTTAATTAACACGCTGCAATCAGGTTTCAATGAATTGAACCCATCGCAGAGTTCGATGGCTGATTTGATCGGATTGGTGAAATTGTCTCTTTTAATCAGTGCGACAGTCATTTCATCCTCCTTCCCAAATTCCAATAGTTTTAGCTTTGGTTAGGTTTAATGTGAATGATCACATCACCCGACGTGGATTCTTCCGGGTGGTGGAAATTATGAGCTTTAAGACAAAAGGGGACCGGGCGGTTGAGTTTATGGTTGCTCAATATTTCCTCGTAGGAGTTCCACACCGGTCCCCGAGCGGGATATTGGAGGTGCCAATGGCATATCCCGCAAATCTATCCGGACATATCAACTATTTTGGCTAAATCTGTAGCCATGAACCAAAAACCGACCAATTAAGGCGCGGTGCCTACCCATGGTTTGCTCTTTCTGTCCCGTTGAAGAGTTGACTGCAATGGTTCGCTTTTAATTACACCCCATTGAATATTCACGGACAGGGCAACTGGTAACCCGACTGATGTTACTTTAATTGCGATTCAGGAATCTGAGGTGGGGATATGATTTTAGCCTATGAGATGTCGTCCAATAGTGTCAAGAATAATATGGGCCAACGTTCGCCACGTGCGACGTGACAGTCGAATCTTTTATAGTGATGAGGTGGGCACAGGTTAATGTTGATGCTACCTGTATAATTTGTCGTGTAAAGATTAGTTGGCAATCCCCTCGAGACCACCTGAGTTTCCGTTTTGGAAAGATTTGGCCTGCTGTGATAATTTTCGTACATCGTTGAAAATTGTCGGGGCTGATATTTGCATGGTCGTTGGAGGGATCAGTGAAATCCGCCATCACTTTTCGCCTGTGATAGCAATTCGAAAACCAACATATCATTGGAAATGGCCAACTACCAGATGTAGCGGTTGGCCTTTCTGAATTTTTGTCCACCTAATGGCAAACC
>CAVPYN010000009.1:0-70142 GCA_963709995.1 uncultured Chloroflexia bacterium
AGCAACCGGACCATCTGGGGGTCCACGGCCGCCAGGTTGCCGAACAGGTACGCCATGAGTTCGCTCTGGTAGCCGGGGGTGAACTTGATGAGCATGATCCCCACGGCCATGCCCAGGGCCCACATGGCGCCGATCAGGGTGTCCATGCGTTCGGCCACGCGGCCATGAACCAGCCCGATCAACACGGCCGCCAGAAGCGAGGCCGCCACCGCGCCGTGAATCGGCTGAAGCCCCCCAAACGTCTCGGGGAATTGGGCCCGCAGAAACACGGCCGTGCCCAGCCCGCCGATAGCCACGTGGGCAATGGCCCCGCTCAAGAACACGATTCGCCGGGTAACCACGTAAGGCCCCACCAGCCCGCACGCCAGGCTGGCCAGCCACCCGGCCAGCAGCCCGGTGAGCAACAGCGGGTTGTCGGCCATGTCGCGGAAGAAGGCGACGTGGTGGTCGCCGAGCGTACGGAGGATTTCCATCAGGTGTCCTCCGACAATTCGGTCCGACAACGATCGTCGGGGCTCTCAGGATCGGCGCACCGCTCGGCGCAACCGGGGTCGGCCAGCGAGCACTCGTCGCGATGGTCGATCGGCCGGACGTGGCCGTGATACATTTCCGACACGACGTCGGGCGAAATCTCGTCGGCCCGATGGCAAACCAGCCGCCGGTTCAGGCAGGCGACCCGTTTCAAGTGGGTCGACACGAACGATACATCGTGGCTGACGATCACGATCGGCAACGTCTGGTTGAGCCGGTGCAACAGGTCGGTCAGACCGATCTCGACATGGGGATCGACGCCGGCCGTGGGCTCGTCCAGCAGCAGCAGTTCCGGCTCGGCGGCCAATGCCCGGGCAATCAGCACCCGCTGGCGCTGGCCGCCGGAGAGGGTGCCGATGGGTCGCTCGGCCAGGTCGCGGGTGGCGGTCTGCTCCAGGGCCGCCAGGGCGGCCCGGCGGTGCGCGGCCCGAACCAGCATCCCCACGAGCTGCGGCCCACGCGGCCGGTGAGCACCACGTCGAGCACGGTGGCCGGCACACTGGGGTCGATCTGGGCGTGCTGCGGCACGTAGCCGATGCGACGGCGGACCTGTCTCGGCGGCAAGCCGAACACGCGCACCGTCCCTTGTTGCGGCTGCACCAAGCCCAGGATGATCTTCAACAGCGTCGTCTTGCCGCCGCCGTTGGGCCCGATCACGCCGAGGAAGTCGCGGCCTCGACTTCGAGCGAGACATCCTCGAGCACCGCCTCCCGAGCCGCCACGCCCGGGTAGCGAAACGTCACGTTGCGGAGTTCGACGACCGGTTCGGCCATGTCAGTCGCCTTTCCCCTTCAGGCCTTGCCGTAACGATTCGGCCAGGATCCTCGGCCGTCGGCCGGACAGCATGAGTTCGGCCGTCGGGTCCTCGGCCATCGGGTCGAGCACTTCGACCCGGGCCCCGACCGTTCGGGCGACCGCCTCGGCCGACTGCCCGGAGATCTGCGGCTGCACGAAGATCACCGTGGCCCCTTCCGCCGCGGGCAAGCCGCTGCAGCTCGGTCAGTTCGTGGTCGCTGGGCTCCTTGCCCTCGAGTTCGACGGCCACCTGACGCAGCCCGTACTCGTCGGCAAAGTAGCCCCAGGCCGGATGGAACACGAACATCGCCCGGCCCGAGTGCGGGGCGAGCTTCTCGCGAATCGCCGCGTCGACTTCGTCGAGCTTCGCTTCCAGAGCGGCCAGGTTCCGCTGGAAATCGTCGCCGTGCTCGGGGGCCAATTCCGAAAGCGACCTGGCAACGGTCGCCGCCTGGATCTTCAGCAGCCGCGGCGAAGTCCAGATGTGCGGGTCGCGACCGCCGTGGTCGTGATGCATGGTGTGTCGTGGCCTCGTGCATGCCGTGGTCTCCTGTCGGATGCGATGTCGGCTTCCATCTCGCGCAGCGTCGATGCCCTGGCGGGTGTCGACCACGTCGAGCTTGCCCGAGCCGCTTATGGCCCGAAACCACGGGCCCTCCTCGAACGGAACCCCGATCCGAAAATAGACCGCCGATCGCATCGCCTGGCTGATCTGGGCGTCGGTCGGCTGGTACGCGTGGGGATCGTCGCCGGGTGCAACCAGCACCAGCACGTCGACGTGCTCGCCGCCGACCTGCTCGACGAGCCACTTCTGCGGCTGGATGCTCACCACCACGGGGATCTTGCCCGAATCGGCCGGTCGCTCGCCGCTGTTGCAGCCGGCGAGCACGAGCAAGGCGAAGGACCCGATCGCGGCGGCTCGGATCGGCTGTTGCATGTCTGGCTGACCCTATGTGTCCTCGCCTGCGCTCGTGCGGCTCGACCGTGCACACCAGGTGAACCGCTTCGCAGTCGTCGCACTGCTCAACGGCGTGGCTGCGGGCGAACTCGTCCCAGTGCTTCCGCTGGTCGGGAGTGAGGCTGCCTGTCCCTCGGCAGAGCGGGCATGTGCTCACCAGGGCGGCCTGGATCGCCGAGCGAATGAACTCCGAGCGGTTCGGAATCCCCCGCATCGCGTCCCAGAGGCCGTCGTCCACCTTGAACGTAATGATTTCCTGCTTTCGCTTGCCGGACATGCCTCCCCCTCAGTTTCTGGGGTTCGTCACTCATGTTATTACATTGTAATACGTTCGGCCCGGGAGGCAAGACCTTCGGCCGCCGGCGCGATACAATGCCTCGCACAGCCAGCTCGACAGCTCGCAACGCCCTCGGTGACGACACCGCAGACCAGGCCGGTGTGCCCGACTGGCTGCATCGGGAGTGCGGCTGCGAAGCCGCAAGCGGCAGCAGCCCACCCCCAACTCACCACGCGACTACCATGAACAACACACTCTCCCGACGCACGTTCACCAAGACCGCCGCAGCCGCGACCTGGCGATCTCGGCCGCCTCGGCCCGGCGCGTGCTGGGGGCCAACGACCGGATCCGGCTGGGGTTCATCGGCGTGGCCAATCGCGGCGGGCAGCTGCTCGACCGCCTTCCTCGAGCACGCCGACATGGAGGTCGTCGCCCTGTGCGACGTCCACAAGCCGACGCTGGCCAAGGCCAACGCCCGGCTCGACGGCAAGCCGGCCACCTACGGCGACTTCCGCAAGCTGATCGACCGCAAGGACCTCGACGCCGTGGTCATCGCCACGCCCGACCACTGGCACGCCATCCAGACGATCGACGCCTGCGACGCGGGCAAGGACGTCTACGTGGAGAAGCCGCTGTCGATCACGATCCACGAAGGGCCGGCGGATGGTCGAGGCGGCCCGGCGCAACAAGCGGGTCGTGCAGGTCGGCACCCACCGCCGCTCGCTCGACGCTGTACGCCCAGCTGGCCGAGCTGACCACCGCGGGCAAGATCGGCAAGGTCACCGTCAGCCGGGCCTACCGCCTGAGCAACATGTATCCCGGCGGGCATCGGCCAGGCCAAGCCGACGGACCCGCCGGCCGACCTCGACTGGGACATGTGGCTCGGCCCGCGGCCCGAGCGGCCCTACCAGGCGAACATCGCCCCGTACAAGTTCCGCTGGTGGCAGCTCTACTCGTCGCAGATGGCCAACTGGGGCGTCCACTACCTCGACGCGATCCGCTGGCTGACCGGCGAGCTGGCCCCGGCGTCGATCTGCGCGATGGGCGGCCGGTTCGCCGTCGACGACGACCGCACGATCCCCGACACGCTGGAGGTCACGCTTCGAGTTCGCCTCGGGCCGGCTGGCCGTCTTCGGCCAGTACGAGGCCAGCGGCAACCCGATCTTCCCGCAGCGGTTCGGCGAGATCGAGCTGCGCGGCACGCAGGGCACCGCCTACGTCAGCGAGCAGGGCGTTCGAGATCGTGCCCGAGCGGGGCGGCCAGTTCCAGGACCGCACGCCGCGGATGGAGCCGATGGAGGTCAGAGGCCGCCGGCGGCAACGACAACCTGACCGCCCAGCACGCCCGCAACTTCCTCGACTGCGTCAAGTCCCGCGAGAAGCCCAACGCCGACGTCGAGATCGGCCACCGCTCGACCACCATGAGCCTGCTGGCCAACATCTCGCTGGCCACCGGCGAGCGGCTGGAGTGGGACGCCGAGAAGGAGCAGATCACCAACAACCCGGAGGCCAACGAGCTGCTGCACTACGAGTACCGCAAGCCGTGGAAGCTGGGGTAGGACCTGACCAGGAATCACTACCTCAACACAGGCCTTGTCTTCATTCCCTTGTCCCTTCGAAAGAACGACAAAGGAATGGGGATAAGCGAATAGCTTGTGTCAGAGGAGTGTGTTGACAAGAACCATCAGTCCCACGTTATGAAGGAGCCCGATCGGTGAGAGCACGGAGAACTGCGTTGTATGGAGCGCTGCTGGCCGCAGTGCTGTGTGGCTGCCAGCAGGAGGTGGATCCGGCCCCGCGGACGGCCCCTGCCGAGGACTGGCAGAAGACGGTGCCGCCGGTCGGCGAACTGACCGCAACGTGCCGGCCGACAGCGCGACGGCTACTCCCGGTGCCACAACGGCAGCCGACGCGGCAGCTATTGGCCGCGGTTCCACGGCCCGCGCGGCGACAACATCTCCGACGACACGGGGCTGCTCGACGAGTGGCCCGAGGGGGGCCCGCCGCTGGTCTGGAAGGTCGAAGGAATCGGCCACGGCTACTCCGGCGTGACCATTGCCGACGGGTTGATCTACACCACGGGCAACATCGACGGCAGGAGCGTGATCACCGCCATGGACCTGGACGGCAAGGTCGTCTGGCAGGTGGACAACGGCCCGGTTTCGTGGACGACGGCAAGTATCCCGGCACCCGCAGCACGCCCACCATCGACGGCGACCTGCTCTATCGACGAAAGCCCGCTCGGCGAGGTCGGCTGCTTCGACGCCAAGACCGGCGAGAAGGTCTGGAGCCTCAACATCCTCGACGAGTTCGGGGCGAAGAACACCACCTGGGCCCTGGCCGAGTCGCTGCTGATCGACGGCGATCGGGTGATCTGCTGCCCCGGCGGGCCGAAGACGGCCGTCGTCGCCCTGGACAAGCAGACCGGCGAGACCGTCTGGAAATCGGCCACGCCGACGGCGACATGGCCGGCTACGCCTCGCCCACCCTGGCCGAGTACGAAGGGCTGCGGATGATCCTCACGATGACCGCCAAGGCCCTGATCGGCGTCAATGCCGACACGGGCGACCTGCTGTTCCGGTTCCCGCACGAAACGAAGTACGACGATCAACGTCGTGATGCCGATCTACCACGACGGCATGCTGTTCATCAGCATCCGGCTACGGGCCGGGCTCGGTGATGCTGAAGCTCGACGTCGACGGCAAGAAGTGCCACGGCCGAGGAGGTCTGGCGGAACAAGGAACTCGACAACCACCACGGCGGCGTGCTGCTGCTGGACGGCTACCTCTACGGCACCGGCGACTGCAACGGCGGCAAGTGGGTCTGCCTCGACTGGAAGACCGGCGAGACCAAGTGTACGCCGAGCGGGGCGTCGGCAAGGGCTCGCTCACCTGCGCCGACGGGATGCTCTACACGCTGAGCGAGAAGCGCCGCGATGGGCCTGGTCAAGGCCGACGCCCGAGGAGCACGAAGCTGGTCAGCCAGTTCCAGCTGCCCGAGGGCGGCGAAGGCCCAAGTTGGGCCCACCCGGTCGTCTGCGGCGGCCGGCTCTACATCCGCCACGGCGACTTGCTGTACGCCTACGACGTGCGGGCACCCTAGAGCCGCGCTGCGTTGGTCGCGCTCGAGAGCTCCGCACGACAACCGCCTCCGAGCCGCGACCACCGGCGCGGCTTTATAGTGTGGGTGGGCGTGGCGCAATCGACGGTTCGCCCTGCCGTTACAGATGCCGGATCGGCAGTTCGCCCTCGGGCTGTTCGACGAAGTCGGCCCGGTAGGGTTGCGGCTCGCGGCCGAAGCAGTAGCCCATTTGCTCGAACAGGGCGAGCTGGTTCAGATCGACGTGCCGCTGCTGGATGGCCTGCCGGTGGGCATGTAGAGCACCTGGTCGCCGCGGACGTCGACCACGGTGACGCCGATGGTCCCGCTCAGCAGCAACCGCACGGCGGCGGCCCCGGCCTGCATGCCGAAGTTCACATCGTAGGCCGACGACTGGCCGCAGCGGACCAGGTGCGTCGGGGCGATGCTGCGGACCTCCGGGCGTTCGTACAGGTCCTCGACCGCGTCACGGCGACTGGTCGAGTGGCTAGAGATCGGCCCTGGCGACCGGGTGCTCGAGCGCCACCGGCACCGGCCGCACGGGCGTGCTGGCGCGAATGACGGGAGCAGTCGTCGAAGGTCAGGATCTCTCGCCGGTGCTGATCGGAGAGGCCGAGCACTTTGCGTTAGCCAGCGGATTTCCCGATCTCACCTTCAGCGAATCGGATGCTGAGAATCTGCCGTATCCCAATGATGTCTTCAGCGTTGTTATCTCGACATTTGGGGCGATACACACGCCGCGTGCCGACGTCGTTAGCGCTGAGATGGACCGGGTGCTGAACTTCAGTGGCCGGCTCGGCCTCGCGACATGGCGGCACGACGCGGCTATTCACCGGCTCGTCGGGTTGATACCGACCAACGAGGCTGAAGGACATGGGGCGGTTCAACCATCGGAGTGGGGACGCCCGGAACGTGTCCGCGAGTTCATTAGCCAACGGTTCTTTCCAAATTTGGAGTTCGAGGACGGTGTCCTGGAGCTTCGTTATCCGACCGTTGATGCGGCCTGGCGAGACTGGTTACGCAACTACGGTCCAATCCGAGCTGCGTACCAGGGGCTACCGCTACGCAGCCGGGATGGTGTCGATCTCAGCGCATCGTTTCGCTCAATGGGCAGCAGCGGCGCTGTTCACCTGGTACTGGCGCCCTGCTGATCGCCGCTCAGATTCGTTTCAGCCACCGAGTGGGCTAGGCGGCGTTCCGAATGCGCCGCTACTCGAAACCTGAATCGGCGGGCAGATTTGGGTGAGCATCCTCGAATGGTACGTTGATCGGCGCCGGGATCGATTCATCGACATCGTCGATCTCCGGCGCGTGAAGCTCGATATCCTCCGCGAGCAACGTCGAGTTGACGACCTGATCCATATTCTCAACCCAGATGAACGTCATTTCTTTTTGGACCTTCTCCGGGATGTTGATCAGGTCTCGTTCTGTTGCTGGGAGCGACAGGGTCCGGATGCCATTGCGATGGGCCGCCAGCGTCTTCTCCTTGACAGTCCGACCAATCGGCAACACGCGGCCACGCAGTGTGATCTCTCCGGTCATCGCGATGCTGTGATCAACCGGGCGCCGGGTAACTGCTGATATCAGTGCAGTCGCCATCGTAATCCCGGCTGAAGGGCCGTCCTTCGGCGTTGCGCCTTCCGGCAGATGAATATGCAGGTCGATCTTCTCCTGAAAATCTGGCGCGATGCCCAACTGTTCTGCACGCGTACGAGCGTAGGATAGCGCCGCCTGAGCCGACTCCCGCATGACATCGCCGGCCTGACCGGTGATCGTGAACTTGCCTGTGCCTGGCATCGTCGCGACCTCGACCGGAATGATCTCGCCGCCAATGCTCGTTTTGCCGAGCCCGATCGCGACGCCGATCATCGACTCGGTAAACAGTTGATCGTAGCCGAAGCGTCTCGGGCCGAGGAAGTCCTCCAGGCGTTTCTGCGTCAGCCGGATCACCTTCGATCTTCTCGGCTTCGGTGCTCACGCATGATTTCCCGTGCGGCCTTGCGGCAGAGCTTCGCGATCTGACGTTCAAGGTTGCGGACGCCAGCCTCGCGGGTATAGCCGCGCAGTATCTCAATCCACATGCGTTCTGAAATCTGGAGGCTATCGTCGGGCAGACCGTGGGCTTCAAGCTGTTTGGAAGCAAATGATTGCGGGCGATGCCGATCTTCTCGTCTTCGGTGTAGCCACCGATCTCGATGACTTCGAGACGGTCGAGCAGCGGCAACGGAATACCGGAGAGTTGATTCGAGGTGGTTAGAAAGAGCACGTCCGACAGATCGTACGGAATGTCGAGGAAGTGATCGACGAAGAATGCGTTCTGCTCGGGATCGAGGACTTCGAGCAGCGCCGACGCCGGATCGCCACGGTAGTCGGATGATAGTTTGTCGATCTCGTCGAGCAGGACGACGGGGTTCGTCGTTCCGGCGGTCTTCAAGCGCACTGATGATGCGGCCAGGGTATGCGCCAATGTAGGTGCGTCGGTGTCCCCGGATTTCCGCTTCGTCACGCACGCCACCAAGGCTCACCCGCACGAACTCGCGTTCTATCGCCCGCGCGACCGACTGCCCGAGGCTCGTCTTGCCGACGCCGGGCGGGCCGACCAGACAGAGGATGGCGGTTCCACCGGTCGCCTCGGGAATGTCCGAGTGAGCGAACGCACGGCGAGGAATTCGATGACCCGCTCTTTGACATGCTCCAGGCCATAATGATCGGCGTCCAGCACAGCTTCGGCGTGGTCGAGATCGTAGTTGTCTTCGCTCTTCTCGTGCCAGGGCATCGCCAGGACTGTCTCGATGTAGTTGCGGACGATCGTCGCCTCCGCTGATACCGCCGGCATCCGTTCCAGGCGGTGATCTCGCGTATCACTTTTTCGGCGCTTCTTCGGGCAGATCCTCTTCCTCGACTTCCTTACGCAGCGACTCGATCTCGTTGCCGCCATCGCCGGATAGTTCGTCGTGAATGACCTTAGCTGCTCGCGCAGATAGTACTCGCGCTGATTCTTGTCGATCTGCGAGCGCACGCGCTCCTTGATCTTCTGTTCCAGCTCCGACATCTCGACGTCGGTCGATAGCTGAATAGAGAGCTGCTCCAGCCGATCAATCGGATTGAAGTTTTCGAGATATTCGCTGGCGCCGGGTGGCATCGGCGATCAGTTGGGTCGTGACGAGGTCCGCAAGATGGCTGGGATCATTCGTCTGGAGAATCATCTCCATGACTTCGGGGTTGAGCTTGTTCGTGATCTCGCTATAGCGCTGGATGAGATCATGGACGACTCCCGAGAGTATGGCGCCTTCGCCCTCGGCGACCGCATCCTCGACCGCCTGCTCGGCTTCGACCCAGTAAAACGGCCGGGAGTTATCGAAGCTGAGGATCGAGACCCTGGCCAGTCCTTCGAGAATGACCTGGATATTGCTTCCCTGTTGCCGTTCGACCGAGATGATTTCGACCAGGGTTCCGACCCGGTGAAGATCGTCAGGACGTGGATCGTCGATCTCTGGATCGCGATGGGTGGTGACAATAATGCGCCGGTCACGAGTGAGCGCTTCCTCCACCGCCTGAATGGAGCGAGCCCGGCCGACGAACATGGTGACGACATTGCGCGGAAAAATGACAACGTTTTTGAGCGGAAGAAGAGGGATTGGCGCGGTGTACATTTCGTACCGGCTCATTGACAATAATCCAACCTTGCTGTTCTAACCGGATATCATCTCCCGGACCGTACGATCCTCGCCGGCCTCAAGTATAAGCTCTCGTCCAAACGATTGCTCAGGGTAAATGAAAGACCGGGCCAGATCACGCTATATACCTCAATGTCAGTCATTATCGCTCAAGCCCAAAGTATTGGATGTTCCTCCAGCTACAACGAACCAGTCTGGCTCTGGTTGCGATTCTCGGGTCTTTGCCTCAATTAATGCGACATGCTGTTGGACCCGAGCGAACATCGCGTCATATCTCGGATATGACCACCAGACCACAACAAACCCGGCCAGCCCCCCAGTCCAGGTGCGGGAGATTGCCGTCGCCGGAAGAGTCCCGATAGTGCTCAGCACGACATCCACCAGCATCGGCGCCAGCCCGGCGATCAGGAACCAGGTTGGAAGAGGTCTACGCAAGAACCCGGCTCGCATATAGAGCAGGCCGGCGAGCGCAAACCCCAGGTGCATCGAGAGGTCACGCTGTTCGAAGGCCATCGGATGACCCAGCAGGAAGAACGTGTGCGAGGGCCGTTGGGGGCAGATGTTTGCGTAAGCGGCGTAGAGCGGATCGGCGACCGCTTCCCCAAACTGGGCTGCGAGTAGAGGCGTCAGAATGGCGAGGATGCCAATCAGGCCATTGACAATTGTGACGGTGAGTAGCGTCCAGGGCAGCAGCCGCATGGTGAACGGGACCCACGGAGGGAGAGATGGCGCAGGCCGGATCGACTGCCAGTGCTGGTCAAGCAGGCGTTCGATCTCGGCATCGGAATAGTCGCGGTTCACCGGGCTGTCGGACATCGGTCGCATTTCAGGTGCGGGCGGCAAGCGGCTCATATGGCGCCTGAGTGTAGGGCGATGCGGCACCGGTTGCCATACCCCCGAGGTACTTGATTTCCTGGACAGTTGCACCGCTTTGTTCGGGAGCCTCGACTACGGTAGGTCGGGACGCTTTAGAGACCATCGGCGCCCAGTCAACCTTTCGGGTTCGCACTCTGAGGCTTCGGTTCAACCCGATCGACGCCACGGTTCCTTCCCTCCCGTTTTCTCCTCCAGGAGAACATGCTCGATGACCATCCCACGATCGACGGCCTTGACCATGTCGTAGATCGTCAGCGCGGCAACTGATGCAGCCGTCAGCGCCTCCATCTCGACCCCGGTGCGTCCGCGCGTTTCAACGCGGACACTGATGTCGACAGTCGAAGCGTCCAGATTCGGTTTCAGTTCGACATTGACGGCGCTCAACGATAGTGGATGGCACATCGGGATGACGTCCGACGTCTTCTTCGCTGCCATAATCGCTGCGACCTGAGCAACACCCAACACATCTCCCTTGCTTGCCTGGCCGGTGACGATCAGGTTCAGAGTGTCTGGTTGCATGGCGATGCGGGCGCTCGCGACGGCTACGCGGTGGGATTCATCTTTCTCGCCAACGTCGACCATTCGCGCCCGGCCGCTTTCGTCAAAATGGCTCAACTCATTCATTTCCCTGGCTCCGTTCCAAACAGTCGAGAGACGCGTGATGTTCATAGTCGATAGTACTCGCCGTGGCGGTCCACTTTTCCGGTGCTGATCAGGACCGACAGGTGAATTGCGATCCAGAACGAGAAGTTCAGAATAAGGAAAGTGATTGACCTCAATGCATTGAGGGGTATCGACAGCCCAGAAAGCGGACGGACATGATACAGGCCATCGCGCACCCCAGCGCCCAAACTCAGAACAGCACTTCCCAACCAGAGAGAACGATGCGCCGCCTACCACAAGTTCTCTTTGGCTTTCTCCAGACGGTGCCAAGTCCCAATCGTGTTGCTGAAGACATTTCCCTTGAATCAGAAGTTGGCGCCAGCGAACCCCCTGGCAGGCAGTATGCCAAGGTCATCGGCCTCCGGCACTCGGTATTCTCGTTGCCAGCCGAATTGCTGCTCGTTCCGGACAGAGTAGCCGATTCCGCGGTCATGAAGGCGGCCGGATTCAGCGATCCCCGGTCGCAAAGTGTTGGCGTCGATGTTGCGTGTTGGTCCCAGCCGTGTAGCGACGTGCTGGATGAAATCGCCTGGCGCCGTGTGTTTACCTGGATCGTGGGCACAGATACAAGTCTGACCAGTGTTTCGGTTCTTGATCCCCCAATCTGGGAGAATGACCGGCTCGTCGGTTCGTATGCGTACGATTCCAGCGGCGTTCCTGGTTATGGAGTGCTTCAGGTCCTCGCAAGCGAAGATGGTTGCTGGCATATCTGCGACTGCTGGGGGGATGCGACTGACGCCTCTCGGGTCGATTCGCTGTCCGGCTTCGCTCCGCGTTCTTAAGACTATCCGCTCAGGCGCCTTCCAGAAGTCCGATTTCGCCAGCGCGAACGATCGCCTGGGTGCGGTTATTGACTTCTAGCTTTCCATAAATGTTGTGTGTATGGCGCTTGACCGTGCCCGTGCTCACGAACAACCGCTCGGCGATCTCCCGGTTGGAGATACCCTCATGCAGGAGTACCAAGACTTCGAGCTCGCGAGGAGTGAGATCCTCTGCCAGTCTCGACTGAGTCGGCGGGGCCGGATCTCCGTGCTGAATCTCGACTGACTGCAGGAGATTCTGCAGGAAAGGCCCCCAGTCCGCTCCGGAAGCGATGCCGCGTTCTTGGGCGGCCCCTAGCAACTCGCGCACATCCGGGTGGCTGTCGATCAGCATTCGGCGACAATTCTGATTGACTGCGAACTGAAGTGCATGGTCTACCAACTCGTCGGACTCCCTGGTACGTCCCTGGCGATGCCGGACGACGGCGAGCACTAGACGCCCTTCAGCCAGGCGATATTCGCGCCCTGCTTCGGCAAGCCCGGTCGTCAATTTGGTCAACAACTTGCCGGCCGCCGCCAGATGACGATCTTCGATCTCAATCCATGCCCTGGTGATCGTGGCGCGTTCATTGAGATAGTCGATTCCATTCTCCGTAGGAAAGTCTCGGAGACGAGACCATACGCGGGCTGCGTCGATTCGCCCGAGAAGCAGGTTGATATGAGCCTGGAGGCCGAGCACCCGCCAGTGGGCGGTGTCATCAACGTCCAGATCCCGGGCGAGTTGTACTGCCTCCTCTATGGTGCGCAAAGCTTCGGCATGGTTGTCGTCTGCGATCTCGATCCGCGAGAGTTCGTACAGCGCGAGGATTCTGGCACCCGTGTCCTCGCGGTCGCCGGTGGCCCGGATGGCATCAATAGCGTCCCGGAGCAGTGCGCGCGCCTCGTCAAACTCCTCCCGTTCCCTGAGAATCTGCGCGAGCGTAATCCGGGCCGCTTCAGCCATGGCGAGCCGGCGCAGGCCGTACTCCCGTTCGCGGCGAAGTGTTTCGTTTGCCCAGGATTCGGCCTCGAGCAGCGATCCTAGCTCGCCGTAGGCGGCGCTCCGCTGGCTATGAGCATTCAACTCCACAATGCGGCCCTCACGGGCGCTGGCGAGTTCGATCGCTCTGGCCAGCGCATCGAGTGACGCGCGCGTATCACCTCGCATCCGCTGCGCGCTACCGAGGTGCAGAAATGCAACGCTGACGTCTAGCTCGTCCATGCGGTCCTGTGACCTGAAGCGCTCAATGGCCGCGAGTGACCGCTCGATGATCTGATTTGCGTCTCCCCTGAAGCGGGCGTAGGTGGCTTCGCAGACGGCATAATGGGCCTGGATCCGTGCCCGTTCCTGACCATCTTCAATCGTTGAGAAGTCCACCCTGGCGAACCAATCAGTCACATCCACGAACTGTCGGCTCAGCAGCAATGTCCAGATCTTTTCGAGGATCAGCCAGGGGTGAGAGGCCAGGATATCGTCCGGCAGCTTGGAAAGCCATCGTGAAGCAGTGGTGATCTGTCCCCTGCGGATGAAGTCGCGAGAGTGCCTGCCAAGCAGCCGCACGAGGCGATTCAGATCATTGATGGTTATCGCGTGTTCGATGGCCTCGTTGGGATTACCGTGCCGTTCATGCCAATCGCTCGCTCTGATATGGGCTTCGACCCAGCCATCCGGATCCTGATCTCGATACCGGCTCTCCAGGAACTCGCCGAACAGGTGATGGTAGCGGAACCAGATGCGCTGGTCGTCTAGCGCAATGGTGAACAGGTTGGCGGCAACCAGATGTTCCAGCATCTTCTGGTTCTCGCCGCTGACAAGTTCGTCCGCCAGCGGCGCGGAGATCCGGCTGAGAATCGAGGTGTGGGTTAGAAAATCGCGTGTGGCGGCGGGCTGGCGCCGATACACCTCTTCAGCCAGATAGTCGAATACGTAGCGATGCTCGCCTCCAAACGAAGCCAGGGGGTCTCCATCAGCGAGGTCATCCTCCACTGAGAGCGCGGCCAGAAGCAGGGCGGCAATCCATCCCTCGGTTCGCTGCTCGAGCGACTCGACCTGTTCGATCGTCAGGTCGAGTCGCATCACCTCATGCAAGAAGGCTGTTGCTTCCTCGACGGTGAAGCGAAGGTCATCGTGGTCGAACTCATTCACCTCGCGGCGGGCGCGAAGCCGTGAGATTGATAAGGGGGGAGTGGATCGGGCTATAATCACGATGTGCAGGGATGCTGGTTGATGCTCGATGATATAGCCCAGCGCCCGATGGATCTCCTCATTCACGATGTCGTGGTAGTCATCAAGGACGAGGATTATCCGCTCCTCCAGATCATTCAAAGCGTTGAGCAGATCAACCAACGCAATCGTCGCGTCGCCACTGAGCGCCGATTGCATCAGGTTGATCAGGCCGGGTCCGAACCCCGGTTCGATGGTCTGGATTGCTCTCACGAAATAGGTGAAGAAACGTCCGGGGTCGTTGTCCCCCGGATCGAGCGCGACCCAGCACGCCCGGGCACGCACGCCGGGTGAACGCTCAAGCCATTCGCCAACGAGTGTCGTTTTGCCGAATCCCGCGGGCGCTGAAATCACGGTCAGCTTTTGACGTTGCCCCTGGTCTAACCGGTCCGTGAGCCGCACACGAGCGATGACGTCGCTGCGGTGACGCGGTACGGCAATTTTGGTCGCCAGAATGGGTAACGAATATTCGTCAAGTTGAGTTGCCCCCGCGATAGTGATCTCGCTTTCGTCCGTCTTTCCGGTCGTGTCGAACATGCGCCTGTCCACTAGTCCAGCAGGTTGAGTTCTCCGGCCCGTACGATTGCCTGGGTGCGGTTGTTGACTCCCAGTTTGCCGTAGATGTTGTGGGTGTGGCGCTTGATCGTGCCAACGCTCAGGAAGAGCTGGGCGGCAACTTCTTTGTTGGTGAGCCCTGTGGCGAGCAATCCCAGCACTTCGAGTTCCCGCTCACTCAGCGGCTCCGACAGTGTTTCGGTCGCGGCATCCGTCGACGCCGCGGAACCCATTTCGATGCTCCCAAAAGCATCCCGGATCTGTTGCAGATAGCCGATTGACCAGCGCGCGTCTTCCGGCCGATGCTTCAGTAGATCGTCCACAACCGGAGCCAGGTCTCCTCGTTCGTCAGCAAAGGCGCGCACATAGTGATCCGGTTCAGCGGATTCTAATGCCCGGCTTAGAGCTACTCTCGCCCCCTCCAGATCCCTATCTGCGTAGCGGGCCACGGCTTCGAGACTGTCCAGTTCGATTAGGCGCCGCCGTCGCGAGCCTTGGTGGGCAAGTGCTCGCGCGCTTTCGATGAGCCCAAGCGCTCCTTCGATATTGCCCCTGCCAATCTCAATCCGGATCAGGATGAGACTGACTTGCTCGTAGTGGAACGTTTGTGGCGGCCCGCTAGCGCGCATCCGCGCTGCCCATCGCTCCGCTTCCGTCGTCTGTCCGACTTCGAGAAGCACGCGTGCCCGGATCGCTTCGACGCGATCGTATTGCCATGGCAGCACAGTTGGATCGGTGGCCTCTTCGACCGCCTGACTTATTACTTCTAGCGCTTCGTCGAAGCGCTCTTGGGCGGCCCGCACGCGTGTAAGGATGATCAACCCGTAAAGCCGGGTCGCCAGTTCCTGCCGAATGTCTAGCTGTTCGAGCACATCGAGCGCATGGGTGACGACGATGTCGGCTTCATCGAGCCTATTCCACTCCCGGAGAATCTCGGCGAGGCCAAGATGCGAAGCGATCGCGAATCCGAGGTTCTGGAGGCCGTGCCGCTGTTCGTAGTCGATCGTTTCGCAATACGCGTCGTGGGCAAGTTGGAGATCGCCGAGCGTCATCCAGGCAACCGAACGCTGGCTGGACGCAATCAGCCAGGCGGGAATGTTGCCGGTTTCGTTGCAGAGCTTCGCCCCCAGGGTCAACATTTCAACGGCTTTGGGAAGATCTTCCCACATGCGGTAGGCCGTGCCGAGATGAACGGCAATCATGCTCCGGCTGAAGACATCATCTTCGTCGATGTTGGGAAGCGCCTTTTCTCCAAGTTCCACTGCATCCTGGACTTCGCCATTGAGTAGCGCGTAGGTGACGCGGGCGGACGCTAGGCGCGCGTTCTGGGTTGGCGTCAAGTTTACGAGGCTCGCCCCCTCAATCATCGCGATCCGCTCGGCAACCCGATCGAAATCCCGCTCCATGAGATTGGTCCAGGTATCCAACAGCATGAGATCGACGTGCTGGTCCATCATTTCCGGTGGCAGCGCATTGAACCAGCGCCGCAACGTTCCCGCCCGTCCGGCGCTAACGGTGCGGACGCCGGTCTGCTCGATCGATGACACTGCCCGGTCGAAAGCTTCCGCTTGCAACGCATGGTCGATCGCTTGATGAAATAGCCCGTTTCTCTCATAGTAATCGCAAGCCGCAAGATGGGCGTTTCGCCAGGCATCGAGATTCTGGCGTCGGAACCGGCTGGACAGGAATTCGCTGAAGAGGTGATGGTACCGGTACCAGGTGCGACTCTGGTCCAGCCGAACGACGAAGAGGTTCGAGTCGTCGAGCCGGACGAGCATCTCCTGGCCGTCACATCGTCCGGTCACGGCATCGCACAATTCGGCTGACATCCGGTCGAGCACCGATGTGCGCAACAGAAACTGCTGGACGTCTTCTGCCTGTCGTAACAGGACTTCTTCGGCAAGGTA
Organism: uncultured Chloroflexia bacterium; assembly: GCA_963709995.1. Taxonomy (GTDB): domain Bacteria; phylum Chloroflexota; class Chloroflexia; order Thermomicrobiales; family CFX8; genus JAUIIK01. The sequence continues at coordinate 16,363 of CAVPYN010000009.1, forward strand.
ATCGAAGACGAAGTGGTGCTCACCACCAAAGGCCGTGATATGTTCCGCAGGATTGTCGGTGTCGCTTGCGGAGAGCGCGGCGAGAAGCAACCCGGCAATCCAACCCTCGGTGCGATCTTCGATCCGGGCGACTTGTTCCGGAGTCAGATCCAGCCTCATCACTCCATTCAGAAACGATGTTGCTTCCTCGATAGAGAATCGCAACTGTTCGATTCCAATCTCCACGAGTTCGCGGCGGGCGCGCATCGACGCGAGCGGGAGAGGGGGTTCGGAACGCGAAGTCATGATCAAGCGGACGTTGGGAGGAAAGTGTTCGATCAGGAACGCGAGGGTGTCGTGAATTTCATCGTTGACGATCTCATGATAGTCATCGAGAACGAGCAAGAGCGGATCATCGTGCGCTTGAATGTCGTTGAGCAGGATCGTAAGCGGCACGCGCCAGTCAGCGCGTTGTGTGCTCTGGAGCATCGTCAGGGCGCTATCGCCCAGATCGTCGTCCAGCACCTTGAAACCGTGCGTAAGGTAGGTCAGAAAGCGAGAAGGGTCATTGTCGCCAGCGTCGAGTGAAATCCAACCGAGGCGCCAGCCCTGATCCTCGATCCCGCCGTACCAGTTGACGATTGCGGTTGTCTTGCCAAACCCGGGAGGCGCGGAGATGAGCACAAGCTTGGCTGATAGCCCCTCGTTCAGTCGCTCTTCCAACCCGGGACGCGCGATGGTATCGGGCCTGACCGCCGGTGCGAACAGCTTGGTTGACAGTATCGGGAACTGATTTGCTCGTTGCTGCATGGGGTTCTGAGTTGCTGTCATCTTCCCCCGCGTTACTTGGACTGACCTGGATCGACGCTCAAGTAGAAGATAATACTCCTGACTATCGTTCTTGATCCATGTTCCAGATGAAACTCGGTTGCTGACTACAATAGTTCTACAGTTGAGTGGTGATTCTTGAAAGCGAGCTTCTTCCATGACAACAGCTCCCGCAGGCAGTTTAGTCCCAGTCGCGGATGATCCAGATAGACTCCCAGCGTTCGTTGACGAGATGGTTGCGCCTTATGCGTCAATCTGGGATGAAGACGAGCGTATCGCGCCTGAACACGTCGCCCGGCTAGCGTCAGCTGGACTATTTGGCATGACGCTAAGCGCGGATGTCGATGGATCCGATGCGTCGACTCTGGATGCGGCTCGCGCAATCTCCGAGGTCGCCCGCGGTTGCGGGGTGAGTGCGCGTCTTGTTGTCGACAGCAATTTCGGAGCAGTGCAGATTATCGACAAGTTTGCCTCGGATGCTATCCGGCGGCGTTACCTCCCGCAGATTCGCCGGGGCGAAAAGCTGATCGCCATCGCGATCACCGAACCCGGCGCTGGATCGGCGGCCAATCAACTGACAACCCGAGCCGAACGTGACGGCACCGACGTCATCATCAGCGGCACGAAACGCTGGATCACCGGAGCGGGAGAACGCGATCTCTACCTGGTCTTTGCGCGATTCGACGATATCGAGGGATCGCAGGGCGTAGGGGCGGTGCTGGTTGAAGCCGGCGTTCCCGGTCTTCGCATCGGCGACCGCGAGCCCACGATGGGTCTGCGCGGGCTGCGCGAAGGCGAACTACACTTCGAAGATTGCCGTGTTGCAGCCGAGAACGTCATCGTCGAGAGTGGTGGTTTCGGGAAGCTCATGGCCGCATACAACGGCCAGAGAGTTGGGGCATCGGCGGTTGCGCTCGGACTTTCACAGGGAGCGCTCGATATCGCCGTCGCATACGCGAAGGAGCGCCAGCAGTTTGGCCGGCCAATTGCAGAGTACCAGGCCATTCAGATCCTGCTGGCCGACATGGCGATCCAGCTTGATGCCGCGACGTTGCTGGTTGAGCGGGCGGCGGAATCCAGCGATCGCTTCGGATTTCCCGACCGCTACCCGACCAGCGTTGCGAAGACGTTCGCGTCCGAAGCCGGGATCTTCATCACCAACAACGCAATCCAGGTGCTAGGAGGCAACGGCTACTCCCGCAACTATCAGGTCGAGCGCATGGCCCGCGACGTTCGCATGTTCACCCTTGGAGGAGGCACAACGCAGATGCAGCGGCTGGCGGTGGCGGCGAGCCTCTTGGGGGCGTAGCCGATTTCGGCGAACTGATGAGACCGGGGTGTCTTGTTGGATGTCGCCGGTGTTGTCAGGACGTGAAACGGGATGTGCTTCTTCACGAACTGAACCAGAGACGGGAACAGACCCTTGCGCACGACCGGCATCTCAGAGCGCATCATCACGGTGGACGATGTTGAGCAGGCGGCCCGCTTCTATCGCGATATCGTCGGGCTGGTGCCGGATGAGTCGGCGCCGGATAGCACCGCCTGGTTTTGGACTGGCGAACCAGGCAAATCCGCGCGTTTCGCGGTCAACAAAGGCCGCGCATCGATCCTGACAGCCTGCCCCGGATTCCAGGAGTCGACTACAGCGGCTATGTTCACAACCTCTATGAGATGCTGGCAGCGGCCGATGTCGCGCTGGTTCAAGGCGGGCTCTCGACGACGATGGAGCTGGTCGCCGCGGGCACTCCATTCCTCTATTTCCCGCTGACCCATCACTTTGAACAGATCCGGCATGTCGCCCATCGTCTGCGGAACTACTCCGTACCCGGGTGGGCCCGGATGCCGTTCGCCGATTCTGATGCTGATTGCATTGCTGATCGGCTTGCCAGGTTGATGGACTCGCCCCTCTGTAATCGTGAGGTGGAGTCGGATGGCGCCAGGCGGGCGGCTGAGCGAATCGCGGCGTTGTTGTAGCGCTCCGAACAAGTAGCGAAAGGATGCCTGCAAATTGAGGTCGAGCGTGTCGCTTTGGCTGGGGTTGGGTCATTCGCCACCACCTAACCATAACTTCAGCGCGGGAACAAGCAGTTCGACGGATGAGAATCTAGGCGTTCGGATCTATTCTGATCTTGAATGAAGCAGAGGGGAGGTGATTCAGCGAATAAAGAACAAATGAGGCGGCCTCTAGGGCGTTGCCGCGCCCCCGAGGCTGGAGACAGAACGGTGAGGTCCCGTCTCGCAAGACTCCGAGGCCTGGACTGTCGTCCGTAGCCAGCGCAACTGCTTCGGCGTGAATCGAAGTCTCGGAAGCCAAGTATACGAAGCACGACAAACAGGAAATTGGCGCCGGGCGCTGCATTCCTCCGCGTCTCTGCGTCCGTTGCTCCGACAGCACGTCCAGAAGCGCTGCCAGCAATGGGGGCATGACGACGGCGCTGGAGTGGTGCAAGATCCGGCGTCCCAACTTGCAAGCATCAGAAAGGAAGCCATCAATGGCAATCCAGAGGAAGCAAATCACCTTGAGTCGTTCAGCAGCTGAACCGTTGTCGTCGCAGATGCGCGGCGAAGTGATTACTCCGGAAGACGGCGAGTATGACGAAGCCCGTGCCGTCTACAACGCCATGATCGACAAACGACCGGCCGCGGTCGCCAGATGTCGCGATGTGGCGGACGTCATCAGCGCTCTGAGATTCGGCCGCGAACACGATCTGGTCATCGCCGTGCGTGGCGGCGGACACAACGTGGCGGGCAAGGGCACCGTCGATGGTGGTCTGGTCATCGACCTCTCCATGATAAACAACGTCCACGTTGACCCGGCGACGCGTACAGTGCGGGTGGGCGGCGGCGCGGTCTGGGGCGATGTTGATCACGCAACTCATGCCTTTGGCATGGCGACACCGACCGGTATCATCTCGACTACCGGCGTGGCTAGGCTAACGCTCGGCGGCGGTTTCGGCTATCTCTCGCGGCGCTACGGGTTGTCGCTCGATAACTTGCTTGAAGCAGACGTGGTGACGGCCGATGGCCGGTTTGTGACCGCCAGCGCGGACGAAAACGCCGACTTGTTCTGGGGTCTGCGGGGTGGTGGCGGAAACTTCGGCATCGTTAGCTCCTTCAAGTTCAAGGTGCACGACGTCTCGACAATCTACGGATGACCGATCTTCTACCCGATCGATCAGGCCAAGACGCTGCTCGAGTTCTACCGGGGCTGGATTGTCGATGCGCCGCGCGAGATCAGGGCCTTCTTTGCCGTCCACCATGGCGCTCCGGCTCCGTTCATACCGGAGGCGCTGCACTTCGTCCCTATGTCCGCTTTCGTGGTCTGCTATACCGGTGACATGAGCCGGGCTGAGGAGGCCATGCAGCCCTTCCACGCAATAGCCGATCCGGCTATAGATCTGCTGTCGGAGATGCCGTACCCGATGCTCCAGTCGTTGTTCGACGCGCTCTACACCCCGGGACTGCAGCATTATTGGAAATCCGACGTTACCCGACGCGTTGCCTGACGAGGCGATCGCGATTCACGCCGGTCGTGCTCCAGAGGTTCCCGACCCCTGGCCTGGCGTTCACATTTACCCCCTGAACGGCGCTATTCAGGATACGGAAGGCGACGCAACGGCCTTCCCATTCCGGGATGCGCTGGCGACCCATAACATCCTGGGCATCAACCCGGACCCATCGGTGAGCGCGGCACGGACGGCCTGGGTTCGCGAATATCATGACGCGCTCCGGCCGTACTCCCAGCCGGGCGGATACGTCAACTTCCTGACCGAGGAAGGCGACGAACGTATCCAGGCAGCCTATCGCGGCAACCATGCGCGACTACGGGAGGTCAAGCGCGCCTGGGACCCGGAAAATGTCTTCAGCGTCAATCAGAACATCAAACCCTAGCCTGAGCACAACAAAATCGCGCCGGATGGTTACCATCCAGCGCGATTTCTCAATTCGATCTTGTAGAGAACAACCTGGCATTATGCCAGAGTGTCAGATCTCTTACCAGCGCGAGCGCTGCTGTCGCGGCTCGCGTGGACGAGCCTCATTGATCGTCAGCGTGCGGCCATCGAGTTCCGTGCCGTTGAGTTCGGTTACGGCCTTCAGGGCGGCGCTGTCGTCATCAAGCTCGACGAAGCCAAAACCGCGTGAGCGGCCAGTCTCGCGATCGGTGATGATCCTGGCCGAGCTCACATTGCCGTAATCGGCGAAGAGCTGGCGTAGAGACTGCTCGTCCGTGTCGAAGCTGAGGTTACCAACGTAGAGGTTCATAGGGACTCCCTATCAGGTGCAGAGCGGAGATCCAGGGACATCCCGATTCCGACTTTGCAAATCAACCGCAAAATATTACCACAATGACGGCTGCAATCTTGTCAATTCCCGCAGGCATCCGGCGACGTCCGACGCTGTGGAAACATGGAATCGTCCGAAAGGCCAACGATGTTGTTCAAGCAGCGTGCACTGCACCGCTTCGCTATCGCGCGGCGCTCCCGGAAACGAGGCAGAGTCTTCATGCAATCAGGGGCTACATGCGTTGAGGACGACCATCGGGCGCCTCGGATTGATGTGAACAATTGATGTGCCTGATGGCCTTATGGGAGGCAGTGATTGCGCCTCATCAGGACCGGTGTGATTCAAGGTCGGTACGAGATTCGCCTATGCAACGTCGTTCTTAAGAGGAAGGCGAACTTCAAAGCTGGTTCGGCCTTGCTCGGAGGTTAGTCTGATGTCGCCACTGTGCTTCCGGACGATGTTGAAGCTAATCGCCAATCCGATGCCGGTCCCCTGTCCCGGGGGTTTCGTCGTGAAAAAAGGATCGAAGACGCTGTCCTGGATGTCCTGAGGGATACCGGGCCCATTGTCCGCTATTTGGACCACGATACTTCGACCCTCTTGCCAGGTTGCAATCGTGATTGTGCCCGAGCCGGCCAGAGCGTCCGCCGCGTTGTCTATCAGGTTCGTCCAGACTTGATTGAGTTCTCCGGCATACACTGTGATGCGCGGTAGGTTGCCGGCATACTTGCGTTCGACCCGGATGCCCCTGAGCTTGTGGCGCAAAATGACGAGCGCCTGATCGATGCCATCGTGGATATTGATCTCCTGAACCGGCGCCTGGTCCAGCTGGGTATAGGCTTTGATGGCGGTGACAATATCGGAGATGGCCTTGCCGCTCAGCGATTGATCTGTTAGCAACTGATGGATAAGCGCTCCAGTTCCAAACCACCAGAGTATCGCCGGCAGATGTTCATCTCGCACCCGGCCGCCAATCCATTCCAACGTGTCGAGCGGGCTGCGTGTTTTGGACAGGTGCGGTGCGAGCCTCCATGATTCGTTGACATCGCGCGCCTCAAGCCAGGCCTGGATCTCGTCTTCGAGTTCAGCCCGGTCAAGCGGGTCGAGATCATCGATTGGCGGGGCTTCATCGATCGCGTGGCGCAACTCCGCGATGGTCTCGCGTTCCACGGTTGAAAGGGACAGGCTTCCAAGCGAGTTCGACTCCTGTTCCCAGTTCAAGACTATCGTTGCGAGCTGGCTGGTGCTGCGGCTCAGCGCGGCCGCCGGGTTATTGAGCTCGTGCGCGAGACCCGCTGCAAGCGTGCCAAGCGCCGCCATCTTTTGATGGTGGACAAGGCGCACCTCGGCTTCCTGTAATCGTTCCCAAATGGTTCGCAGCATCCCGATGGCTATCTCGGGGCGTGACAACAGCATTGCCTGGAACCGGTCGGCGGCAATCCGGATGACGGTCGCAGTCGGATGCGCACGCACCTTGGCATTGCGCGGCGCATCCATAAGCAGGGCCATTTCCCCGACCAACTCACCTGCATGGCGTGTTGCCACGACGATCTCGCCATCACCGGATGACTGTACGATCTCGACGTCACCTTCCAGAATGAGATAGGCGGCATCCGCCACCTCTCCCTGGATGATGAATACCTCGTTGGACGTAAGCTCGCGAACGGTTACACCCTCAACAAGCCGCTCGAGATCCTCCTCGGGAACACCAGCGAACGTCGGTAAATCACGGATGCGATCTAGAATCGTGCCGCCCGTCATCTCGGAGAGTCTTTCCAGCCTAGAGCGTGCTCAAGTATTGATGGATGAAGTGGATTGCCATCGCACCTTCACCGGTTGCTGAAGCAATACGTTTCATCGAACGATGTCGCAGGTCTCCAGCGACGAAGACCCCTGGCAAATTGGATTCCAGAAGAAACGGTTCGCGCTTGATCGGCCACCGGGTAGGGTTCTCAGGCCGACGATCCAGATCTGGGCCGGTCAGTACATACCCCTGTCGATCCAGCGCTATCTGGTCCTTGATCCACTCCGTCGTTGGTCTTGCGCCGATGAAGATGAAGAGACTCGTCGCTTCAACGGTTTGCTCGTCGTTGCGTTCCGAATTCGCGATACGCAAAGCCTCCAGGCGATCCTCTCCAATCGCTTCTACGACGCTCGAATTGGGCCACACTTCGATATTGGGAGTTGCATCGATGCGATCGATTAAGTATTGGGACATTCCGCTTGTGAGCGAGCTACCGCGAACCAACATCCTGACGCTTCGTGCATATCCGGAAAAATGGATCGCAGCCTGGCCAGCCGAGTTCGCGCCGCCGACGATGTAGACATCTTCTCCCTTGGTTGTCAGCGCTTCTGACAAGGCTCCACCGTAGTAGATTCCAGCGCCCTCCAATTTCGCAACGCCGGGGGCGGTGAGCCGCGCGTAATTCACCCCGGTCGCCAGCAGGACCGTCTGAGTGTTGAGTTCGGCGCCGTCCGCCATTTGAATAATGCGGTACTGACCGGCGGCGCGCAGGCCGACCACCTCGCCAGTCATAAACTCCGCGCCCAATCGCCGCGCCTGGGACACTCCCCGGCGGGCAAGATCGGCGCCGCTGAGACCCGCGGGAAAACCGAGATAGTTCTCGATCCTCGAACTGGTACCCGCCTGCCCGCCCGGAGCCTGCTTTTCGACTACCAGTGTTCTCAATCCTTCAGACGCGCCGTATACCGCGCCGGCCAATCCCGAAGGGCCCGCGCCGACGATGATCAGATCGTAGAATGGCAAAGTGGCAGCAGTCTCAAGGCCGACCCGGTTGGCCAGGTCTCCTATCGTGGGCTGAACCAGCATGCTGCCGTCCGGAAAAACGAGCACTGGCAGGTTGCGAGCATCTGCGTTTGCAAGCTCCAGGAGTTCGCGTGCCTCGCTATCATCTTCGATATCCAGAGAGCGGTATGGGAACAGATTGCGTGCAAGAAAATCCTTAATCTGGAACGTTGCCGCCGACCAGCGAGTCCCAACAATGCGAATGCCTTCAAAGGGCGGCGCATACGCTGCCAGCCAGTCATAGATAACGTCATCGATAACCGGGTAAAGATTCTCCTCCGGCGGGTCCCATGGCTTCATAAGATAGTGATCGAGTTGAACGTCGTTGATGGCGCGGATCGCCGCTTCGGTATCGGCATACGCTGTCAACAGGACGCGCTTGACATCCGGATAGAGTTCGATCGCTTCGGTCAGGAACTCTATCCCGGTCATGCCGGGCATGCGCTGGTCGACCAGAAGCAGCGCAACCGGCGCATCTCGAAGTTTGAGCCTGCGCAGAGTGTCTAGCGCGACCGCCCCTGAATCCGCGCGCAATATCCGAAAACGATCGGCGTAGTGTGATTGGAGATCCCGAGAGACGGCTGCTAGCACCGTCGGCTCGTCATCAACGACGAGAAAGGCTGGCTTCTGGGCGGTCGGTGTTGATGTTGTACTGCTTGAGCCGGTCATTGGCGTCTCCTCGTTCGTTGTCTTTTTTGCGCCACAGGTGCATGCGGCGTAAACCGATCGACCTCACGCTCCTGGAATCAATCCCAATGTTGCCATTTAATGCATGCTATTCTCACGGAAGAATCTAGCATTCTACAGCAGTACATGGTGTTAGATGGTGGCGACTTGTGGACGAACGACGTATTGTCACCGTTCTGTTCTGCGATGTGACCGGGTCGACAGCCTTGGCTAGCCAGGTTGATGCCGAGGAATGGGCCGAAGTCATCAGCGCAGTGTTCCCGATTCTGATCGACCCGGTGGAGCGTTATGGCGGCACCGTGGCGCGACTCATGGGTGACGGCATTCTCGCGTTCTTTGGCGCCCCGCGCGCACGCGAGGACGATCCCCAGCGCGCCATCCTCGCCGCACTCGAAATCCTGTCCGGGATCGAGAGCCTCCAGGAAAAACTGCGTGTAGATTATGGTTTCGATCTCAAGGTTCGTGTTGGCATCAATACCGGCCTGGTTGTGACTGGGGAGTTTGGCTCCCATGCAGCCAGTGAATACACCGCGCTTGGTGACGCCGTCAATATCGCGGCCCGTATGGAGCAGACAGCCGAGCCGGGAACCATTCAGGTCACTGCCGAAACCTACAGATTAGTGTCTCCATTTTTCGAGTTTGCGTCGCTCGGGTTGGTGGAAGTAAAGGGAAAAGAAAAGGGCATCGAAACCTATCGAGTGCTTGGTCGCGCCGCAGAGCCTCGGCGTAGAGGAGGAACCGGAAAACTTGAGGCTCCGCTGGTTGGGCGGGATCGTGAGTTGGACTTGCTTCGCTATCGCCTCGATGAGCTCGCTAATGGTCGAGGTGGAGTGATCGCCCTCATTGCCGAGGCGGGTTTGGGCAAGAGTCGCTTGCTGGACGAACTGCGGCGTGCATGGCGCTCATCGCCTGACCGCCCTGCCGATTCCTGGATCGAAGATCCACTCGTTTCGTTTGAGGACACTACACCCTATGGACTGGTCCAACGCAGACTGGCGCACGACCTCAACATCAGAGAAGGATTCTCGCTTCTTGCGGTTCATGAGTGCCTTGATGAACTGTATGGGCCGCTCAGAAAGGATGAACGCGATCGGGATGTCCAGGCGGTTATTCGCTTGCTTGGTGGCGACCAGCATGCCGAACTGCTGGCAGGCGGAGCGCGTCAGGAAGGGGCCGAGGATTTTCGTCAAGAGTTGGTGTCGGTTCTCGAACACATCTGGCAAACGCGCACTGAACGCCTGGGCAGTTGCGTCTACGTGATTGATGACTTCCACAGTATTGATCCTGCGTCCGCGGGATTGCTCGAACGGCTCGTACCAGATCTGCTCGACCTGCCGTTGCTCATCGTGTTGGCGTTCCGACCGGAACATGAATCACCATGCTGGTTCTTGCACGAGCACCTCTCATCCGAACTGGGTATTGGCTACCTGACCGTCTCGCTTGCCCCGCTCAGAGAGCGTGACGCAGATACCCTCATCGACACGTTGTTGCCGAGAGCGAGCTTTCCGGCTTCGTTACGAGCCATGATCCTCGAGCGCATCGATGGTAATCCACTGTTTGCCGAAGAGATCGTGCGCTCGCTAATTGAGCGAGAATTCATCGTATCGGAACCGAATAGCAGCGATTCACATTGGCGGATCGCGCCGGGAGCAGATCTTGATACGCTCGCAATTCCTACAACTCTCCAGCCACTAATCCAGGAACGCATGGACCGGCTAGATGTGGGCGCAAAGGGCACACTACAACTTGCGGCGGTCATTGGCAGCATGTTCCGACGTGATGAACTTCTCGCAGTATCCGGGGAAACAAACGCCCTTGACGACCATCTCATGACCCTGCAGCGAGCGACGCTGATTCGCCCGGATCGGTTCAGCGGATCTGGCAGTTTCGTGTTTCACCACGCGTTGATCTGGGAGGCAGTCTACAGGTCGATGTTGCGCCGCAACCGGCGAAGTCTTCACCGTCAGGTAGCCGAAGCCCTGGAGCGGATGTATGCCGGCGATCTCGCTGGAAACGCAGGAACGATCGCCCAGCATTTTTCGAAGGCGGGCGACGAACGGGCAATCGACTACTCGGAGATGGCAGGCGCGCGGGCGCGGACGCTGTTTGCGCCCGAGGAAGCAATCGTTCATTTTACGCGGGCTCTGGAGACAATCAGCAATTTGAATCGGACGCCGGAGGCCCGATTGCTGCGCCAGCGTGGCAGGGCATACGAGACGCGGGGCAGTTTCGAGGAGGCACGGCACGACTTCGAAGCTGCCCTCAGCATCGCTCAAGCTAGCGGTGATCTACGCGAGGAATGGGAAACCATTGTTGATATAGGCCGCTCATGGGAGGGGGTCGACTTTGATCGGGCCGGCACGTGGTTCGAGCGCGCTATCGACCTGGCGAGACAACTCAACGACCCCCCAGCACTCGGACACAGTCTCAATCGGGTTGGCAATTGGTACACCAATATTGAACGGGTCGATCTCGCTCGGGAGGCTCATCTTGAGGCTCTGAGCATCTTCGAAGACCTTGAAAATGAACCGGGCATCGCGGCGACCGCCGACTATCTCGGCATGGTCGCCGACATTGCTGGCGATCTGGTCGAGATGCGCGCTCGCTGGGAGCAGGCGATCGATATGTTCGAGCGCCTCGGCGACCTACAGCGCCTTTCATCGACGCTCGCTTCGATGGGCTTGCTTCGCGGCGGATTCGTATTTGAAGTGGTGGCGATACCGCAGGTCGTTTCTTACCAGGAAGCTGCTGAGTGGTCTAGGCGCGGATTGAAGCTTGCGAGCGAATCCGGCTGGCGAGCAGGCGAAGCATATGCTCTGTGGACTCTCGCAAGTGTCGACCTTGTCGCGGTCGATTATGGCCGCGTCTTCGACTCGATTTCTCGTGCAACCGAGATCGCGCATGAGATCGGGCATCCCGAATGGCTCACGGCATGTACAGGCGTCCTCGGATGCATGTACGGCGCAATCCTGGCCACCGATCTGGCGATCGAGACACTCGAAGAGTCGGTCGAATTGGCCCGATCAAGCGGCTCGCGTCATTGGATTCACTTGATCTCGGGCCACTTCGCCAGCGCCCTGACGGAGAAGGGACTGCTGGATAACGCCGGACGCTTGTTGCGTGAGTTTGCGACTGACATGCCAATGCAGACAGTTGGGCAGCGCCGGCTTTGGCTTGCCCGCGCCGACTTGTCGCTGGCCAACGGCGATCGACTCGGGTCGCTCGACATTCTCAACCGTCTACTGAAGACTGGTCACAATGTTCGAACCCAGCAGGATATCCCACTCGTAGCCTGGCGTCGTGGCCGGACTCTAATTCTGCTCGATCGATTCGACGAGGCTGAAGACGCGCTGCTAGCCGCAGTGCGAGGTATGACTGGGCTCGAAGAGCCCGGAAAACTCTGGAGAATTCAACTTGATCTGGCCCGACTGTATCATTCAAGTGGCCAGGATCAGGAGGCGTCGGAGGCGCTGACCGCGGCCCAAGAGATTGTCGATCGGATTGCTCCGAATATCTCCGAAGACGAATTGCAGCTGAACTTCCTTGCGGCATCAAACGCGCTTTTCGGGGACGTACGTGGAGGAAGATCTCATTAGGGCTTTGAGCGACGAACCGGGCAGGGGACTGGTGTTGGAAGTCCCGGCAACTCGATGAAGATGATCACAGTGGAGTGCTAACAGCAACGTACCTCCATGGACGACCGTAGCCCAATTGGCCCACAAACCTGGTTGGTAGTTGGTGTTTTGCCGCCAGCCTGTTACACTGCATCCATCAGGCAGGGACGCGCAAACGTCGCGCGCCGGTACGCCAATGCATTTCCCCTCATAAATCCGTAGCGGGGACCGCAGCGAGCCGTATCGACCGGTTCACCAGGTTTCCACTGCACAACACAATCGTTTCGCTACGGGTTTCAGAAAGCAGTTTCTTCGTGTCCACGACACTTACCGAGAGGGCGGCAGTCGAGCCGTCGAACTCGACCTTTTCCAATTTTGGCCTCCGTCCAGCCTCGCTGAACGAGCTGGCCAAAATCGACATTACCGTTCCGACGCCAATTCAGGCGGAGGCTATTCCCCTGCTGATGGCGGGCAATGACGTCATGGGCCAGGCGCGCACTGGCTCCGGCAAGACGCTCGCGTTCATGCTCCCGGCCATCGAGCGGATCGACCGCAACCGAAGCGCCGTTCAAGTCATGGTCCTCACTCCGACGCGAGAGTTGGCGGTCCAGATCGCGGACGTCACCGAGCAAGTCGGAGCGTCCCAGGGCATTTCGACGGTCACGATCGTCGGCGGGCGTTCAGACAAACCGCAGGTAGCGGCAATCCGCCGCGGCGCGCAAGTGCTGATCGGCACGCCCGGACGCGTGCTTGATCTGCTGAATCAGGGGGCGCTTCTGCTCAACCAGCTTCGGGTCCTCGTTCTGGACGAAGCTGACAACCTGCTTGACCAGGGTTTTGGCCCGGATATCGACCGGATCGTCAAATACACCAGGCGCGAGCGGCAAACAGCGCTCTTTTCGGCCACGATGCCGGATTGGGTGGAAGATGCAGCGCGCAAATATCTTCACAATCCGAAACGCGTCGTGCTCGATCAAGATACGCGCAACGATGACCGGATCGACCATCTCGCGGTCGATGTCGCGGGAAGCAACAAGCACGATGTGCTGCGTGAACTACTCGACAGGCGGGGCAAAGGATCGACCATCGTCTTCGGGCGCACGAAGCATGGCGTTCGCAAGCTCGCCCGTAAACTTGAAAGCGAAGGCTACCCGGTTGGCGCTTTGCAGGGCAATCTTTCTCAGAATGCCCGCGATCGGGTGATGGCCAGCTTCCGTTCGGGCCACATCGACATTCTGGTGGCGACCAACGTCGCGGCCCGTGGGCTCGATTTCACCGAGGTTGACCTGGTGATCAACGTCGATCTTCCTGAATCTTCGGAGCTGTTGACACACCGGATCGGACGAACCGGGCGGATGGAGCGCGAGGGACAGGCAATCACATTGATTGGCCCGGAGGACAACGCCAAATGGCGCAGGCTCAAGCGCGATATTCAGTCGGACATCACTCACGCTCGCTGGACTGGCGGCGGCGAATTGAGACCGGTGGCAGCTGGTCCACAGGCGCCAACCAGGAAGCGAAGATCACAACCGACTACACCTGCGCGCGTCCACAAGCCGCAAGCGGATCGAACATCGCTGGTGTCGGATGGTCAGCGCGAGCGGTACGAAATCCTCTGCTCCTCCTGTGGGCAGACCGATCACGTGCCATTCAGCCCCGACCCGGCGCGGCCAGTCTATTGTTCGGACTGCTTTACCCCAAAGAACCGGTATGGCGGCCGGCGCGCATTTCACGGCCGGTAGCCTCGAACCTGGCCGCGATCTGATTGCGAATTCGATCATTGTCAGAGCTCTGGAAAGTCATCGAGGCTCCAGAGCTCTGGCCTTTGCCCCGTTCATCGTGCTCAGATGAAAACAGCGAAGCTTCCGGTCGCCTGACCGCCGGATTCCAGCCGTAGCCTATCCGTTAACCGACGGCTCGGGCAACGTCACCGGATCGAGCGACTACGCCGCTTTGGCGCGCCCAGGAACCAGGCCAGCGTTACGAGCTGTTTCGGCTCCACCGGCGAGCCGACGGTTGCGACGACCGGCGATATCCACCTACATGCCCGCCATTGCAACCCGAGCACAGGCCGTTTCCTGAGCGCGGACACGGTGCAGCCGAATGCGGCGCGGCTGCAGGGCTACAACCAGCTACGGGTATGCCGCGAACTACCGGCGCAACTGGACAGATCCAGGCGAGCATGAGGCAGGTCGCTCCGGTGCGGGATTCTCCCTGTGTGGGGTCAGATATCCACCCTGGCTCCGTGGCTCTCGGCGATGATGATCGCCTGGGCGACGTCGATGCGCGCGCCCTTGAGCTTTGTTTGGCTCAGGTCGACGCCATCCAGTCTCGCGCCTCGCAGATCAGCTTCCGTGAGATCGGCTCGCCAGAGAACGGCCCGGCTCAGGTCGGCCTCACGGAGATCGGTCTTGACGAGATCGCACTCCGCTAAATTGGCTTCAACCAGCCAGACGCCGCGTAGATCGAGCGACGATAGGTACTGGTTGCTGAGATTGGTGAACGACCAGTCGCCTCCCTCCACCTGCATCGCGGTGAGATCGGCGCCAACGAAAGCGGAGCCGACCAGCTTGCAGCCTTGGAATCCAGAGCCGAAGAGACTGGCGTTCTCGAACTGGCAGTTCAGGTAGGCACTGTTGCGATGGATCGAGCTGTTGAGGCGGGAATTCTGAAACTCACAGCCGTCGAACACGCAACCATCTACCCGCGCTTCGCCGAAGTTCGCGAATCTGAAGGTGCAGCCGGAAAAGCGTAGGCCAGATAGCACCTGGTGCGTGAAGTCCTCACCAGCGAAAGACTGGCCGTCGTATTCGAGGTCGTTCAATTCCATTGCTTTCCCCGGTATTTCTTTCTTCGTCCGCCGACAATGATCGCACTGGCGTAGAAAGAAATCGTTAACCTGGCGGTTGAATCGCTCGATTCCTGTGGCTAGGATAGGATCTGGACACGAGGTTCGTCTGGTCCTAGCCTACCTTCGCGCGGAACCGGGGTGTGTCTTGATTCCTGATACTCCATCAGCCCGCCTGGATGCGGGCGCGCCAGTCCTTCCAGGACGTCAACATGAATGGTCCCAGCTCTGCGACCTCGTGGAACGGCTGCGTGAGGGACAGGGCGCCATGGCGCTGATCAGTGGTGAGGCCGGGATTGGCAAGACCGCGCTGGTGGAGGCGCTGGTCGATGGTGTCGCTGTCGACGCGATTTTCGTTGTCGCTGGCGCGTCCTTTGACCTGGATATTTCGCCGCCCTATGCGCTCTGGCAAGAGGCGTTCCGGAGCGCCGGGCGCTATCGCCAGCTTCCGCCTCCGGCGCCGGTTCTCGTCGGAGATGAGAATCTCACGACCCTGAGTGGTTCGCGAGAGTTCTGGGATCTGGTGGCCAATCATCTTGCGTCCATGGCGAAACAGAAGCCGGTCCTGCTCGTGCTTGAGGACCTTCACTGGGCTGACCAGGCCAGCCTTGATCTGTTGCGCTTTCTTTCCCGACAGATCATGGCTGTGCCGGTGCTGGTTGTTGCGACGTATCGCGACATCGATCTCACGCCGGCCTATCCGCTCTATCATCTGCTGCCCCATCTGGTCCGGGAAGCGCGGCCGGTTCGCCTGCCCCTGCGCCCGCTTGATCTCGAATCGTCGCAAGCCATCGTCGCCAACCGCTATCCCTCCCTGCCATCCCAGGACGTTGAGCGGTTTGCCCGCTACCTTGACCAACATGCCGAGGGGAACCCGCTCTTCATCGAGGAGCTTGCCGGTCTGCTGGAAGGGGAACAGGCCCTGCGAATGGAAGGAGGGGCCTGGCGGTTGGTCAAGCTTCCCGAATTCGCCATTCCCCCGCTGATCCGGCAGATCATCGAAGGACGTCTGGAACGGCTGAGCGCGGACGCAAGGAGATCGCTCCAGATCGCGTCGGTCATTGGGATGGAGGTCCCACTGGATATCTGGGAAGCGCTCAGCGTCAACCGTGGGAAGTTTGATTCGAGCATGCTGGAAGAGGTGTTGCGGACCAACGTTCTCCAGGAAACCGCCAGGCTCGATGTCGTGCGCTTCCGGCATGCGCTGGTGCGCGAGGCGATCTACTCGGGTACGAATCTGTTGCGCCGCCGCCGCTGGCATGCATCCATCGGCGAAATTCTGGCGGGGCGTCCAGGTGTCGATCCAGGCATTGTCGCCCATCATTTTGTCCAGGCGAGCGACGACCGGGCAGCGGGCTGGCTCATCGAAGCTGCGCAGCAGGCGGCCCGGGCGTTCGCGCTGCAATCCGCCATCGAAAACTACGAGCGCGCGCTGGCGATCTTGCAGCAAAATCCGGAACACACGAGCGATATCGTCAATGTATTGTGCGCGCTTGCCGAAGCGCACCGCTTCACGGATATCGGACGCGCCATGGCGTACATTCGCCAGGCCGTCGATCTTTCGGATGACCTCGGTGATCCCGAAACTGCGGTGCTTGCTCGCTGGGTTCAGGCACGCATTCGTGGATTTGCCGACCAGAACGTTCTCGACGATCTGCTCTCGGCCGCGGCTGACTTCGAAGCCCTCCCGGCGGAAAGCAAGGAGCGTATCTCCAATTCTCCGCTAGGTTACGTCGTGAGCGACGCCACGCTGGCGCAAGACCTGGCGAATTACGGGAAGTTTCAGGACGCGCTCGACCGCGCCGGGATGTTTCTGGCCAGGAATGCCGGACCGGCTTCTCGCGCCCAGTACATCGAGTTCGGCAACGCCTATTTCGGGCTGGGCATCGCCGCGGCGGCGCTCGGCAAGCCAGATCGATCTCGCGCTGCATTCGACCGTTCACGCTCATATTTTCAGGAAACCGGCAACGTTCAGATGACCTCGAACTGCTGTTACTGGGAGCTGAATCTCATCTTTCAGGATTTCTATGCTGACCGTCCCGGAGATCGTCACCGGCTGCAACTACAGGAAGCACAGGCGAACCTCAGCTCCGAGTTCGTCCAGGCTCGAACTGGAGCGCGTCAAGATTCCACCTCGGACACCCTGATTCTGGATTGTGAATGGAACGATTGCTGGCGCAGCGCCAGTGCCCGCCTCGGCATCCCGGCGTCCCGTGTGCCGAGCGCGCGCAAGTTGGCCGAGATTGAGTGGCGGCGCGGCAATCCCCAGCGAGCCTGGGACCATGTTCGTAGTGTATTGCCAGCCGGACCCGACGAGCCGCCGGGTCGACGCTTCTTCCTGCATCGTCTCGAGGCGCAGTGGATTGCGGCCGAGCTGGCGCTCGATGGCGAAGATTACGAACTCGCCCGTCGCTGGATCCAGGCGTACGAACACTGGCTGGATTGGAGCGGCAAGGCTGCCGGGCATTCGACGGCTCACCTGCTCTGGGCGCGCTACTACTTCCAGCAGGGCGATCTCGAGAGGGCTGCCGGGCAAGCTCGGGCAGCGCGAGACTGTGCCGCAGATCCCCCACAACCCATTGCCGCCGCTCGTGCGCTTCGCCTGTGGGGCGAGATCAATGCGGCTTCCGGAAAGTTCGACGCGGCGCGCCAGCAGCTTGAGGAGGCGCTCAGAATCTTCCAGGCATGCGCTGCGCCATATGATGTGGCGCTGACACGGGTGGCGCTGGCGCAAGTCCTGCGGAACACCGGCGAGTCAGAATTCGCGCCGAATCTGCTGATCCAGGCACAGGAGACCGCTGGATACCTGAACGCCAGGCCGCTTCTGGATCGCATCGAGGCCGTTGAGCAAGGGGCATCAACAAGCCCGCCTCAACCTGACGAAGCTGCGTATGGCCTCACCCCGCGAGAGCTCGATGTTCTGGGGCTCCTTGCTCGTGGGATGACTGACGCTGAAATTGGAAATGAGCTATTCATCAGCACGCGTACTGTCCACGGTCACCTGAGCTCGATCTACGGCAAGCTCGAGGTCAACTCGCGTACCGCGGCTGTTGCCCGGGCGTTTTCGGAGGGCCTTGTCTCGGCTTGAGCCCGGGCTCGGCCAGAAATTCTGGCATTCAACATAAAGCGACGGTCTTCGATAACACCCTAGCGGCGACCAGATCCTAGTTCCCGAGCCAACCCGCCATGTGTTCCGCGAGCATGGCAGCCGGCAGATTCGTGTTGGCCCGCATCAGCCGCGGAAAGATCGAGGCGTCGCATATCGCAAGATTCTCCAGGCCGTGAACGCTACCCCTCGGATCGACGACCGCCGTGAGATCGCTGGCTGGACCCATCCGGCAGCTACAGGACGGGTGGTAGTAGATCCCGACAGCGGATCTGATCCAGCGGTCGATATCGTCCTGCGAGGAGACGCCGGTTCCAGGCGCGGCTTCCTCCTCAATCAGGCCACGATCGCGCATGTCGTCTGCGATCCGGCGCGCAAGATCGACGCCGTCGCGCATGACCGCCAGGTCGTGCCCGTCAGGATCGTTCAGGTAGCCGTGGTCGATAACCGGCTTCGCTTCCGGGTCGCTTGAGGTTAGCTTCAACTGGCCGGATGATTGCGGTAGGACGCATGAAACTTCGATGACATATCTTGGGTTCCCGTCCCCATCACGCCCGCTGACGGCGAAGAGGTGCAGGTCGAACGCCTCCTGGCACCGGCTGCTGCGAGCTTTGAGCAGCGACTGTTCTTCAGGCAGCCAGTTGACCGTGCCGAAGATCTCCATCTGAGCCAGTAGCTTCGGGGTCGGTCGAAGCTGTACGCCAACCATTGGATGATCGGTGAGGTTCAGTCCGACGCCGGGCAGATCGTGGTGAGCTTCGATGCCGAGGCTGGCAAGCTCCGGGTCGGCTCCGACGCCGGAACGGATCAGGATTGATGGCGAGCCGTACGCGCCTGCAGAAAGGACGATCTGGCCTGCTTCGAAGCGTTCGATCTGGGAGTTGACGACGGCCTCGACCGCAATGGCGCGTCGCCCGTCGAACACGATCCGGTTGACTAGCGCGTTGCCGATGACGCTGAGGTTGTCCTGATGGCGGGCCGGGTCGAGATAGGCGAGGGCGGTGTTCCAGCGCAGGCCATTGAAGATGTTGACTGGCGACGGCGCGACACCTTCGTTTTCGTCCGGGTCGTTCAGATCCTCAACCCGGGGTATGCCGGCCGTAGTCGCGCCGCTGACGAAGGCAGCCTGGAATGGGGTTAGTTCCTGATCCCGCGGGACTCTGACTCGCATGGCCTGCCTGGCTCGCTCGAACGCTGGCGCAACCTCGTTCCAGGACCAGCCAGCGTTCCCCAACTCTGCCCAGTGGTCGTAGTCCTGGCGGTGGCCGACGAGTTCGACGCAGCCGTTGTGGGACGAGCAACCGCCAATCACACGCGCGCGATCGTAGGAGCGGGCGCCGGATTGGCTGGGGTGATTGAGACCGCTGTAGCCCCAGTCGTGGCTGAGTGGAATCTGGCGCGCATCGAGCAGGTCCGCTGGCCAGCCACCCTGATCGAATGCGCCATAGTCTGGTCCAGCTTCCAGCAGGAGGACGCTGCGCCTTGTGTCGCGAGCCAGCAAACCCGCCAGCGCCGCGCCTGAAGTGCCGCCACCAATCACCAGTACATCTATTGATTGCATCGCTATCCCATCCTCTCGTTCGACTCCGACTCCGACCCCGTCTGCTTCGAGACCTGCTCGCGCGCCAGTCCGGCGAGGATGCGGCGTATCGTTGGTTGTTTGCCAGCGTTGTACGCAATGTTCGGTGGCACTTCGTTCCTCTTTTTCCGGAGACTGGCGACCGCCTCTCGCTTTGAGGCGACGTATTGGTCAACCAGGTCGGGATGGTCTCGCAGATGATCCCGAAAATCGAGTAACTCCCGTGCCTCGGGGTCTGTTTCCGCGATGACGTGGACATGCAGACGAAACGTCTGTCCATCATATGCGTAGGCCCCGACCCGTAGCGGGCGTTCCTCAGGAAACGGATCCGCTCCGACCTGGCGTTGGAAGCCCAAACTGTCCAGCGCATCACGGGCCGCCGCCAAGCGACCTGCCGGGTACATCACCAGCAGGTCAATGATGCCTTTCCCCGCGCAGCCGGGGATCGCCGAACTCCCGACATGCTCGACCCTGGCATCAGACATCTGTCTCTCGATCAGCACAGCGACCTCGGTGGCGACTGCTGGCGAGCGTCGATCGTACGGTCGAAAGATCGCCGCGAGGTCATCGTAATCGAGATACTCATAGACGCCGATCGACGGTACGCGATTGTTGTCACTCACAGATATTCCGCTCGTTTCCACCCGAGACGAATCTCGCCAAGATAGCACGCCAGCAGGCTACGCTTCACGCAAGGGCGTTCAGTTGAAAGTCGTGAAACGAAACGGGGAGAAATTCATGACAAGAGGGATGTTGATCCGCGATGTCAAGCAGATGGGCGCTGGCACGGTCGATATTGAAATCCGGGAAGGCGTTATCGCGACTATCGGGCCGCGGCTAAAACCTTCTAGCGACGAACTGGAGACGATCGACGGCGGTGGCAGGCTGCTTTTCCCCGGTTTTGTCGACGCTCACGCCCACCTCGACAAGAGCCTGCTCGGGTTGGGATGGTATCGCAATGAGGTTGGGCCGGGCCTGACCGACAAGATCGACAACGAACGCCGGATGAGGGTCGAGCAGAACATCGACATCCACGAGCAATCCAGCAGGTCGGCACGGCGGAGCGTAGCCGCTGGCACGACCCGCATGCGGACGTTTGTCGATATCGACACCGACGTGAAACTCAGTTGCTTTGACGGTGTTCTGAGAACCCGCGAGGATCTCCGTGATGCGCTTGATCTCCAGATCGTCGCCTTCCCCCAGAGCGGCATGCTCATCCGTCCGGGCACAACCGATCTGATGGAGGACGCCCTCCGGAATGGAGCCGATCTCGTCGGTGGGCTCGATCCCTCGGCTATCGATCGCGACCCCAGGGGCCATCTCGACGCGATTTTCGGCATGGCGGAACGATATGATGTCGACATCGACATTCACCTCCACGAGCCCGGCGAGCTTGGCGCGTTCTCGATTGAGCTGATTGCCGAGCGGGTCAAGACGCTGGGCTGGCAGGGCAGAACAGTCATCAGCCATGCCTTCTGTCTTGGCGGAGTTGACGAGAGCTACCTGAAGAGCCTGATCGAGTTGCTGGTTGAGAATGACATTGCGATCATGAGCCATGGCCCGAGCGGTCTACGCTCGGCCCCGCCGGTCAAACGATTGAGCGATGCCGGGGTACGGTTGTGTACCGGCAATGACGGTGTCCGCGATTCCTGGGGACCACTGAACATGCCGGACATGCTGCTGCGTTGCTTCATCGTTGCATACCGCAATAACTTACGGCGTGATGATGAGATCGAGATGGCGATCGATATCGCGACGGGCGCCGGCGCCGGGGTGATTGGCATGGAGGGGTACGGGCTGGAACCTGGCTGCTCGGCGGACCTCGTGCTGGTCGATGGTGAAACGCACGTGGAAGCGGTCATCGAGCGACCGTCACGCTGGCTGGTCGTCAAAGGGGGGAGGATCGTTGCCCGCGATGGCAAATGTCTGGTGTAGCAGCTGCATGAACGCTCGGAGGCGCACATGAGACCGAGCAAGGAGATTCGCTGGTTCTTCCCGGGCGGTATTCCTTCATCCGTGCTTGTCTGGATGGATCAGACACTTTCGGCGTCTGAGGTACCCGCCAAGCACGAGGCGCGCTCGGACACTTACCTCATCATGCCGTCAACTGAAGTCGGCCTGAAGCTGCGGGGCCCCGAGAATGACAAGGTCGAAGTCAAGCGCTTGGAGTGTCGTGGTAGCGTGCCGGTCCGGCTCGGAGCCAGCGCGGAGGGATACGCGGAGCTGTGGATTCGTTGGAGCTTCAACGTTGATCGGGAAGATCCGGGGCGAGCAGATCCGACCAAACCAGCCGGAGCGTGGATCGTGGTCTGCAAGACGCGTGATTCACGCAAGTTCGCGCTATCTGATGACGGCTCGCTGACCGAGGTTCATGTTGACGCCGACGTCCCGCTTGGCGGCACCGCCGAAGTAACGCACTTGACAGTCCGAGACGTGGAAGCGTGGAGCGTTGCCCTGGAAGTGTTCGGGCCGATTGAGAGCCTCGATCGCGCCTTTGAAATCGTCGCTCGACACGTCTTTGCCGAGAATCCCTTGCCGATCGTCCTGAACGTAGAGAACTCGGAATCGTACCCATCCTGGTTGAACGGACTGGCGAACCCGCATTCTTCACGAGGAGGGTAAACCGTAGAGACGCCGCCGTCGGCGCGTCATTGCCGTGCTGCCCCTGTCTTGCCAGCAAGATCTCGATAGTGGTCACGAGACGCGCCAGCGGCGTTCCCTCTGCGGGTCTTGCCGTCGTAGCTTCCCGCGACTCCATGAATAATCCGGGCGCTAAACCAGGCCTGGCATGTCGTTGAAAACGGCGCCGGCGCGCTCGCCAGATTAGAGAATGATCTACAGCCGTTCCTTGTATGACCTGTACTCCTCGCTGATGATGGTGTCGTCGCCGAGAAAGGCGTGACGCGACATGTCGGCGGAGAAGCGGCTGGCTGGCGGCGTGCGACCGAGTGCTTCGGCCAGAGCGCGAATGTGATGCGGTCCAGCGCCGCAACAGACTCCCAGGTAATCGACGCCGATGCCCTGGGCCCGGCGACCAAATTCCGCGATCTCGTTGCGGGTACAGAGAAACGGATCCAGCCCGGTTGGGAATGGCTGCCCGTCATAGCCCGATCGGTCTCCAGTGTCGGTTAGCGACTGGAAGGTGGGCGCGACCTCGGTCGTTCGGTATGGCACTGGCAAGGCAGCGACCGGGCAGTTGACCGCTTCGCGGATCGCTGGCAGCAGGGGCAGCATCGTCCATGGACCACGGATACAGTTGAGGCCGACGACGTCCGCGCCAGCCTGTTCCAGCCGCTGGCATGCGTCGGCAGGCGTCCAGTTCTCGCGGGTCAAACCGTCGCGATGGATCGCGAGCGTGACCACTGCCGGAAGTCCGGCTTGCTTGATCACCTCGAGCGCGATCAGGGCCTCCTCCCCCCAGGAAATCGTCTCGGCAATCACGAAATCAACGCCCGCTTCGGCTGCCCAGCCAACCTGCTCCTCGAACATCGCCCTTGCCGCGGCAGCCGACGCTGGGTTGCCGGAAACGTAGATGTTGGTATTGCAAATGTTGCCGGCGAAGAGAGAACCGTGTTCACGGGAGACGTCGCGGGCTATCTCCAGCGCCTGGCGGTTCATGTGCTCAAGGTCGTCTTCCCGGCCAATCAGACGCAGTTTCTCCCGGTGAGCGTAGTAGGTGAACGCTTCGACAACGTCCGAGCCAGCGTGGACGAATTCGCGGTGCAGGCTGGCGACCATCTCCGGGTGCTCGAGTACGACCTCGGGCACGAATGCTCCCGCCTGGAGATAGCCGCGGCGTTCGAACTCGAAGAGATAGCCTTCGGCGCAGATGACCGGTCCGGCGGCCAGACGATCCAGCAACCCCAACGACGCTGATTGTTTCCGATCGATTCCCATGCCCGCTGCTTCCATTTCCTGCTCCCTACTGGACAAAGACATGCTCGTTCCGGATTTGCGATTTGAACGTTGGATCAGTCAACGCCGGGCGGTCAGGGCGGAACGCGTCAACGTTGTGCTCCGTCGCGCCGGCAATCGCGAACTCGGAGAGAATGTCACCGAAGACACTGGCAAACTTGAATCCGTGGCCGGCGCCGACAGCGACGATGACGTTCTCCTGCTCCGGCAGCGGGCCGAGAATGAAGTCGCGATCCGGCGGCATCGTGTAGAGACAGGTCTTGGTATAGAGTTCCGGGCCGAGCGAGCGTGGCAGGTAGCGTTCGAGGTACGCCCGCACGTTCTGATGGGTGCGCGGGTTGGGTTCGAAGGTGCGCGTTGAGGCCGTGACTTCGTCACCGCCGGCATCCTGTCCCGCTTTGGTTGCGACCTCGCCGTAGACCGGGAAGCCGTAGTACTCGTCTTTGCCGCGCCAGATCCAGACCGGAAAGCGATCCGGCGCGAACTCGCGCAGGTGCGGCGTCGCGAAGTAGGTGATCTGTTCCTGGGTGACGGTCAGGTTCCACCGAACGCCGAGCGGTTCGAGGATCTGCTTCGTCCACGCGCCAGCGGCGACAACAACCCTACCGGCCCGGAAAGTTCCAGCGTCGGTCGCAACTGCAACTCCACTGCCATCCCTCGTGACGGCGCGCACCGGAGCGTTCTCAACAACCGTCGCGCCGCGAGCCCTGGCGAGGGCAATATGGGTTGCATTGGCCCTGGCGGCATCGACAATGCCACCCTGGGATTGATAGAGAGCCCGGGCCGAGTCTGGCACCTCCCATTGCGGCCAGCGCTTGCGGATTTCCGCGCCGTCGAGCACCTCATGGCCGATACCCTGGATAGCTAGCGATGCGGAGCAATGATCGACGTCCTTGAGGCCAACCGTACTGCCTTCCTGGACATCCAGACCGCCGGTGATCGTCAGGATCTGGAGCCCGGATTCTGCTTCGATCTCTCTCCAGCGCTCGTAGGCCGACGCCGCGAGGTCGACGTAGACGGGGTTGTGATAGGAAAGCCGGATGATCCGGGAGTAGTCCTGAGAGCCGCCGTTAGCGTGACCAAGGCCGAACTGCTCGATGCCCAGGACGTCGCCACCCAGTTCACGCGACAGCCAGTAGAGCGCGGCGCTGCCGATCCCGCCACAACCGATCACGATCGCCGCATAGCTCTTGCGCTTCATTTCACTCGACCCTTTCAGCCCAGCGATATCGCGTTTCTTCACGTTCCAGAAGTGGCGGTAGTCTATCCCACCTGGAATCGTTGTGGGTGGCCGGAGTGCGCCGGCCGGCTGAATTGCGCGACGAATCGGGCTGCACTAGACTGGCGCGACGTTCATAGGACGAAAAGAGGACTCAGGGTGGCCATCACCGGCGGCCAGGCGATCATCGACACATTGAGGGCTGCCGGGGTGACAACCGTGTTCGGCATCCCGGGAGTTCATAACCTCGCGATGTATGACGCTCTCTACCGCGCCAGCGACATCGAGCATGTTGTCTGCCGGCACGAACAGGGCGCGGGATTCGCGGCGGACGGCTATGCACGGGTATCGGGCAAGACTGGCGTCTACATCACGACCACCGGACCAGGCGCGACCAACGCCTTTACCGCACTTGGCGAGGCATGGACCGATTGCTCGCCGGTCCTCCATCTGGCTTCGCAGCTTGACCGGGAGTTGATCGACCGCAACCGCGGCGTCGTACACGAGCTGGTCGACCAGCAGGGCACGTTCAAACACATTACGCGAATGGCCGAGTCAGTTCGCGACTTGCAGCAGGTTTCGTCTTCGGTCGCCCGGGCGCTGGCCAGCACCCAGAGCCTCCGGGCGCGCACGGCTTATCTCGACTTTCCAGCCG
Organism: uncultured Chloroflexia bacterium; assembly: GCA_963709995.1. Classification (GTDB taxonomy): domain Bacteria; phylum Chloroflexota; class Chloroflexia; order Thermomicrobiales; family CFX8; genus JAUIIK01. The sequence continues at coordinate 41,883 of CAVPYN010000009.1, forward strand.
ACTTGCTGAATGAAGAAGCTGAGATTGACATTGTGAGCGCCGATCCGCCCAGCCGGATTGAAGCGGATCCATCGGCTGTCGAGCAGGCAATGCAGATGCTCGCCAGCGCTGACCGTCCGTTGATCGTCGCCGGAAACGGCGTTCACCGCACTGACGCATCGACACAACTGCTGGAACTGGCCGAGTCGCTCGGCGCGCCGGTCTTCGAGACAGCGCAAGGCCGCGGGGCGATCCCGTCAAGCCACAAGCTATCGATCGGAGGTTGGTGGCACGGTTCGCCCGAACTGCATGAGATCCTCGCGGAATCCGACGCGACGCTGGTCGTTGGCAGCAGGCTCGGGCAGACAGACACCTCGGGTTGGACGGCTCCGCTGCAGAATCTGATTCACATCGACGCCGAAGGCGACTGGATCGGCTTGAACTATCCGGCGGAGATCGGTCTGGTGGGTAACGAGCGGGCCGTCCTCGCCCAGATTCTGGAACGGCTCCCTCCGGTTCAACGAGAAGAGCAATCAGAATGGACAAAGCAGGTCCGATCCACTTGTGACGGCGTACAGGCAGCGATGCGAATGTCGCACCCGGTTGAGATGGGCATCATCGACGCGATAGCCACCGCCGCGGGGCCGGAGGCGATCGTCACCAACGACAGCCTGATCCAGTACTGGACCTCGCGGCATTTGCCGGTCGAGCGCCCTCGATCCTATCTCTATCCAGCCGTCTACGGCACCCTCGGGAGCGCGCTGCCCTTCGCGATTGGCGCCGCGCTGGCCGCGCCGGACCGGCCAGTCATCTCCGTTAGCGGTGACGGCGCGTTCATGTTCACCTGCCAGGAACTGGCGACGGCGGTTCAGTATGGGCTCAACATCACCTGTGTCATCTGCAACGACCAGGGCTACGGGGCGATGCGCCGCTTCCAGCGGTTGCGCTACGGCGACTATACCTACGCGACCGACCTGGCAACGCCCGATTTCGCGGCGATGGCTCGGAGTTTCGGCGCTCGCGGCGTCACGCTCGATTCGCCCGAAGGGCTTGAAGATGCCCTCGCCGCCGCGATCTCGACGGCTGGTCCAACGGTCATCGACATGCCGCTAGCATTGGATATTCCGTGGATGTAAGTATGAGATACGGATCGAAGCCGCCGGTTGGGGGCGACCAACCCGTCATCGCGCGGCAGAGGACCAGAGAATCTCGGACTGCGTCAAGCAATCAGCATTGCTATTTCAGGAGACCAAACAACAGCGAGATGGCATCTCGACCGAAGTGGAGAGATCTCAGTTGAACAAGCAGCTTGCTTTTTCCAAGCGGCTCTACCGTTCGTTGTCACAGTGATGCTATCTATATCAAGGCTTTGATGATCCAAGCGTAGAACGGGGAAGGAATCAGAAGATGGCCGAGAAGTTCATTGTCGTGCGACCGCATTTTCAGTACACCCACGGCGAAGACACGTCCGCCCTGGAGCAGGAGCAGCTAGACGCCGCGAACGCAGAGTTGCGGGTCCTGCCATTTGGCACAGAGGAGGAGCGGAAGGCCGCCCTCGCTGACGCCGACGGGTTCCTGACCTCAAACCTTGTAACGGCCGAGATGATCGACTGGATGCCAAAGGTCCGGGCGATTGTCACCACCAGCCATGGCTACAACGGCATCGACCTCGACGCCTGCACCGGGGCCGGCATCCCCGTCTCCAACTCACGCTATAACGAGCGTGAAGTCGCGACCCACGCCATCGGCCTGATGCTGGCGGTCACCCGGAGAATCGCCACCTTGCACGCCCAGATGGCGAATGGCGAGTGGGGCCGGGGCTGGCAGGGTTCGATGCCGCCGCTCTACGGCGAGACGATGGGCATTCTCGGGCTCGGTAAGATTGGCCGCCAGACCGCCAAGCGCGCCCAGGCGTTTGACCTCCATGTCATCGCCCATGATCCCTATGTCGATCCCTCGATCGCCGACCTGATGAATGTCGAACTGGTCGGGTTCGACGAACTCTTCGAGCGCAGCGACTATCTGTCGGTCCACGTTCCCCAGAACGAGGAGACGACCGGCATCGTCAACGAGCGGGCGCTATCGCTGATGAAGCGCAACGCTGTCCTGATCAACACCTGCCGTGGTCCGGTGGTTGATGAGGAATCGCTCTACAACGTTCTGTCGTCTGGGCGGATCCGCGGCGCGGGACTGGACGTCTTCGAGGTCGAGCCAACGCCGAGCGACAACCCGCTGCTCAAGCTCGACAACGTCGTTCTGACCCCGCACATTGCCGGATTCTCGAATCAGTCGGTCCTGACCGCGCGCCGGGGCGCATCGCAGAAGATGGCGATGATGCTCAACGGCTACTACCCACAGCCACTGCTCAACCCCGACGTCCGCACCCACACCCGCGTGCCCTACAAAGATTTCTACGGGAACGCTTATCGCGGCTAGCCGGGCATGAGCCGAACCCCCGCGCCCGATGCGCGGGGGTGAACGTCTGGATCAATCGCCTGCGGTGGGTGTCGTCCTCGATAGGGTTGTGGCCCGGTGTCGTACGGTGCGGTGTTCCGTTCTGCAATGCGGCTTCATCTGGACGATGGAAGAAGATCGTGATTGATCTGCAGGAGCGTATCGCATGTCACGTACGGTAGAGGTGTCAGGGAGTTGAGAAGGATCGTGTGGCAGGTTCGTCGACGTCTCTCGGGACGCCAAGCCGCTCCAAATCTGTCATTTCGAGCAGAGCGAGAAATCTCAGTGCAACGCTGCTCTGGGGTTCGACTGGAATTTCTCTCACCCCAAGGGTACCCGGGTCGAAATGACAGTAGCCTGACTATTGAGGCTTCCGAGGAAGAGCCAGAGAGTGACAGATCAACCTTTCCAGACCGCTGACACGCTTATCGGAGGATGACAGCCGCTGGTGCGTTTCGATCTGGATTCCGTTGTCTCCCCGGGCTAGCGCTGATGGTGGTCGCGAGACGCGCCAGCGGCGGCGTCTCTACGAGTGTATATGACGGTGAGTTACCCGGATTATAGCGATAGTCCAGCGCAGACCGAGTGTCTCCGTCGTCGTCGTAGGCGCAGCGGTAGCGATGAGTCCCCGGCCCCGGGGCGGGCGCCTAACGACTGGTCAAATGGCCAGTCGTTAGTGGCGCGGGGGTGTCCATCTCACGCAGGGCGGGGATAGCGAACAGGCTGAGCGTGACCGCGAGATAGGTGGCGCTGACGGCGACGAAGGTCGGGATTGGTCCGATGGCGTCGACGGAGAGTCCGGCCGAGAACCATCCAAGCGGCATCCCGATCCAGGCCGTTGATATCAGCAATCCGGTTACCCGGCCGCGTAGCTCGCGAGGGATTCGCTCCTGGCGAACCGTCGAGAAGATGACGGTGAGAAGTCCCGCGCCAAGGCCGCGCACGAACTGAGAGTTGGTGAGCACCATCGCCGGGGGCGTGAGGCTGAAGACCCAGAGCGGGATGCGGGAGAGAACGAAGCTGCTGATGTAGGTGCGCCGGCGCGGTCATTCTCAGCGGGGCCTTCTTGAACTATGATGCGCCCATCAACCGGCTCGTTGGACCTATCGTTTGGGGGAATCATGGCTGATCCAGCATCCACACCGATTTCTGACTATATTCGTGCGCCGTACGTGACCGTTGAAGCTGGCGATGCCACGCGCATCGCCTACCGCCGCATGGAAGGCGACAACATGCGGTCGCTCGTAGTCGTAAAAGACAAACAGTACGTGGGAATTGTTGATTGGCAGTCCATTCACCATCTGTCCAGCGACGAACTGTCCGAACCGGTGGAGAAATATGCCCGTCAGGATGTTCCAACCCTGACAGCGGAAACGACCATCTCCGACGCGATGGAGGCGTTTCACGCGACCGATGTCGTAGCAGTCGGGCTTCTCCCAGTCCTCAACGCCGATGGGGTTCTCGAAGGCATGATCGATCGCGATGAGTTCCAGGGGTTGATGGAGGATGCCTCCGGGAAGATCACCGTGCCGGAGGATTCGATGGCTCACCTTCTATCAGGGCCCGATTCCCCGAAGACCGGAGCAAAGGTGGTCACTTCCGACGGCCACAAAATCGGGGAGTTCCAGCGCTTCGTTGAAGATCGAGGCCGGGCGCGATGGATCGCCGTCCAGCATGGACACGCCTGGAGGAAGAGGGACCGGTATGTGCCGCTGGTCGCCGTCGACCACCATTCGCGGGATGAGATCACGCTCAACGTCGACGAGGCTACATGGGAGACATTCTCGGACGAACCGGGTGAGGAGTAGCACCATCGCCGGTCATTCGCCGGAGTCCTGACGGAATCCCTGTGCTAGCCGCTCAAGTGTGTGCCGGGTGGCCAAGGTTCTCGCCAGCGGCCACGATTCGACCGTGACGATATCTGGTTGCCCTGCGGGCGGCCGTTGCGCTCGATTACGAGTTTGCGGCAAACCGTCTCTATCGCCTGCCGGGGCTACCCGGTGCGTCAACGGCATTCACACGCGGTTACGTTCCGGAGAAGCCGGGGAACCATTCGATTCGATTTCATATCGGTCCCTTGAATTTGGAACAAAAGGAGAATCTCCATGCCACTGGTTATCGGCGCGGTTGCGCCGCACGGGTTCCCGATCATCCCCGAGATTAGTGACGACGCCGACGGGGCGCTGGCAACCCGCGAGGCGATGCTTACGATGGGCAAGCGCTTCAAGGAAGCCAATCTGGATGCGATCTTCATCACCGGCCCCCACGGCATCCGGGTCAACGGCGCGATCTCGATTGCCGATGTCGCCAGGGCGGCAGGGACGCTGCACTGGCAAGGAAAAGCGATCGAGATGAACTTCCCGGTCGATCTCGAATTGGCAGACGCGATCTTCGAGGCGGCCATCGAAAAAGATGTGCCGGTCGCCGCGGTCGGCTACGGCGGCTCGAATCGCAATCAGAGCGTCCTGCCGGCTGACTGGGGGATCATGACCCCGCTCTGGTTCGCCGGACACGATACTAACGTCGTTGGTGGTGGTTACGTCCTGGCCGACCTGCTCGGCGGCGTGCCCGAGGAGCCGACCGGACCGCCGGCGATCATCGCCAACCCGTCGCGAATGATCCCCCGCGAGCACAACGTCGAGTTCGGCAAAGCCGTCGCCGAGGTCGCCCAGGCGAGCGATAAGCGCGTCGGCTTCATCGCCAGCTGTGACTGGGCGCACCGTCACGACCCGGATGGCCCGAACGGTTTTCACCCGGACGCGCCACGGATGGACGCCGAGGTGAGCGAGGCAATCATGCGGAACGACATCCTGAGCTTGATCGACCTCGACGACGAGTACATCCACAACGCGGCGATCGACGGCCTCTGGCAGCTGCTGATGCTTGGAGGCGCTCAACAGGTCGTCCCGATGGATGTCGATTTCCTGAGCTATGAAGCGCCAACCTACTACGGGATGATCGTCGCGACCTACGAGCCGCGCCAGGGATAGAGCCGGCTTCCCGATCGAGCCGTCATCGCTTCGAAGCTGGCTTGATCCTCCCTGGCGCCCGGTTAATCTGCGCCCAACGGCCAGATGGTCCCGCAGCCGCCAGGCATAATCCAGTTTCGCCAGAACCAGATATGCGTTTCTGACGTCTAGTAAGGTGAACGCTGGTGGCTGTCTCAGCGCCTGCCTGTCTCTCTCCCACACGATGCTTGCAACGAAACCGGGCCGTGATGGACAGACGTCAGAGCAACGATAGTCGACCAGGCAGCAGCCGGATCCTCCTTCTCGTCCTCGTCCTCGGGCTCTTTGCCGGGGCATGCGGTGCATCCGATGAGAACGGTTCAGCGGGTACCGGCAACGAACCGGAAGCCACGATAGTGCCCGTCGAACCCAGCGCCACGTCCGGTTCCAGCTCGACGCCAACGGAAACGCCGCAGCCCGCCGCGACCCCGGCGCCAGGGGAGGCACGCATCGACGCGCCAAAACTCTGGGAGGCGGAGTCGGGTCTATTCGTCGATGGTCAGAATAGCTTTGCGACCGATTACTACCGGGCCGCCGTCGAAGAGAACGACAGTAATCTGATCTTCTCTCCATACAGCATCGCTCTGGCCTTTTCGATGGTCTACGCGGGGGCGCGAGGAGAAACCGAAGCCCAGATGGCGGACGTGCTCGGCTTCTTGCCGCAGGAAACGCACCACCCGGCGGCCAACGCCGTCGATTAGCGCCTGGCTTCGCTCGGCGAGAACCCGCCATCGACGAGCGCGGACCAGGGCGACGTGTTTCAACTGCGTGTCGTCAACGCCATCTGGGGGCAGCAGGATTTCACGTTCCTGGATACATTTCTCCAAACACTAGTCATGCACTATGGCGCGCAAATGCAGACGGTCGACTTCGCAACACAAGCCGAGGCCGCCCGGCAGGCAATCAACGCCTGGATTGCCGACAAGACCGAAGGTCGGATCACGGAGGTGATTCCACCAGACACCTTCAATGATCTGACCCGGCTGGTGCTGGTAAACGCAATCTACTTCAAGGCCAACTGGCTGATTCCGTTTGGTCCGAACGCAACCGAGGACGCTCCCTTCACGCTGCTCGATGGGAGCCAGGTCCAGGCGCAGATGATGCATGCCAGCCCGCGCGTTCCCTATTTCCAGGGTGACGCTTACCAGGCTGTTTCGCTGCCCTATGTTGGTCAGGATGTCGCGATGACCCTCATCGTGCCGGACGCTGGCCGGTTAGGGGAGATAGAGGCGGGGCTGATCGCCGGATTCATCGATGATCTGCGCGCATCAGCCACGGTCCACGACGTCATTCTCTCGATGCCACGCTTTGACTTCAAGAGCGATCTCGATCTCGGCGCGCTTCTCCCGGGCATGGGCATGACGGCTCCATTCAGCGAAGTCAAGGCCGACCTCAGCGGCATCTCTCAGGAGACTTCTCTCTTCATCGCTGCGGCGATGCATAGCGCGACGATCACCGTCGATGAAGAGGGCACCGAAGCAGCGGCGGTGATCGTCGTGGAGGAGTCAAGCGGAATGGAAATGGCCGAACTGATGATCGACCGGCCTTTCATCTTCGCGATTATCGAGCGCGAAACCGGCGCGATCCTCTTTCTCGGCCGGGTCACCAACCCGGCTGGTTGATCGTCGCGCAGCTACCCGGCCAGAGCTGTTTGTTGATTAGCCCGGATGATTCACGGCACGTCTCTACGGTACACAGTCTGGGTGGAAGGATCCGGATTAGGCCCAGATGCGGAACTGAAGGCGCCACGATGGCATGACTATTGCCACCGGAGGAGAGGCGATCGGGTTCGCCCACGTACATGCGAGCACCGATCGACGAACGCAGGTTGCGCTCAGCGTCCAAAGTAGCGGTCGGCGGCGCGGACGTAGGCCTGGGCGATCGCGATGTGGGTGGCGTCGTCGAGGATCAGCGCGCGTTCGGTTGAGTTCGATTCGTACAGGGGCTCGGTCAGGACAACCGGAATGTTGGCGTAGCGATTTCCGAGATGGGTGCGCGGCGCGTCGTAGACGTTGCCCAGGCTCGGGAAGTGCCGGTTGCCGCGCGCGACGGCGATGTCCTCGATCACCCGCGCCGATGGTGGCTCGTAGCCAATCGAGCGCAACGCTGTAACCAACTCATCCCGGACGATGTTGGCAAATACCAGATTCTGCTCGCTACCCTTTTCGCAGTAGTACACCTCCACACCCCCAGCGTTCGGATCGTCGTTGCCGTTGAAATGCAGGACGATCACCAGATCGGGATCGAATTCCAGAGCCTTTGAAGCGTGAGCGTAGGCGCGACCGTACCCTGGGTGAAAATCGGCGGCGTTGGCTGGTAGTAGCTCCGGGTGATCCAGAAAGACCGTCTCGTTGTCCGTGCGTGTCAGATGGACGATGTAGCCAGCTTCTTCCAGCGCCGCCTTTGCATAGCCCGCGGCCCGCAGGTTGTCCTGGTACTCGATGCCCAACGCGCTGGAATCGGTGACGTGCCCCGGATCGAGGACGATCACCGGCGCGTCTCCAGCCGTCGGCGTTGGGGCGGCCGTAGCTGTGGCGGGAGACGGCATGGCGGTCGACCGAGACGTAACTTTGTGGGTGGGGACGGTGGTTGATGTCGGGATGCGCCATGTTGGTTGCGTGGAATCGACTTGCTCTACCAGCGGGACGCTGGCTGCCGGTCCGGTCATGGACGCGACCGTGACCGTGCTGGCAACGTCAATTGCCCGCGATTCGCGGCCCCTGCTGATGCAGGCTGCAGTGAGAAGTCCGGCCAGAAGTGCCAGCAGGATGGAGATGGCAGCCTGGGGTGTCGTCATGCTTTGCTCTCCACGGGAGTACGCTCGACAAAACGCGCCCCGTCCGTCTGAACCTCCCCGGTGAACCTGTTCGTGAAAGATCCGGACGAAGCGTGAATCTCTGCCTGATATACGGATGCCAGGACCCGCTGGCGTCTACCTCGACGCCAGCGAGTCCTGACTGATGCCCGCCAGCAGCGAGGCAAGGACGTCCGGCGTCGACAGCATTGGCCAGTGGCCGGTCGGAATCTCGTGGAAGGTCCAGTCAGGGCCAGAGATGGGCTGGAAGAATGACGCGCCGGAGGCGATCCCGTCCTTGAGGTCCTGGACTGAGAAATCGCCTTTGCTGCACGCGATCAGATGACGGGCGTATTCGCCGCCGTACTCCCGGCTGAGCGAAATCGGTTGCCGGTAGGTCTCGATTGGCTGGGGCGTGGCGCGTTCCTGCATCAGATTCAGTGCCGCCTCATCGAGACCAGCGATACTGGCTATCTGGCCGAGTTCTTCGATCGGCGGGAACGGCAATTTCCAACCATCTCCGTACTCTTCGACAACCTGCTCGGTCGCTGATCGTCCCTCGTCTCCGAACAGATCGAAGAGCGCCATGCCGCCCCCAAGCGGGGCGCAATCCACGTAGACCAGACTGACCAGCCGCTCCGGCACGCGGTCGGCAACCCCTTGAACGACGACGCCCGAGTAGCTATGTCCAGCGAGGATGACGTCGTGCAGATCCTCGTAGCGCAGCACGTTGACGATGTCGGTGATGTGGGTTTCGAGGTCGACCTCCGGTCGGGTCAGATGGACGCGCTCGCCAAGGCCGGTGAGCGTCGGTGTGTACGCATCATGCCCCGCCGACCGCAGTCGTGCCGCGACATCACTCCAGGCCCATCCTCCGATCCAGGCGCCATGCACGAGGACGAAGTTCGCCATTGTTGTGTCCCTCTCTTCACGATTGATCGAACGAGATAATACAGGGCCTGCGAGATACCCTCCGAATCACCGATCTGGCTGAGTTAGCCCGAGCGATTCCAGAGAAGGGTACACGTCCTGCGGCGCCAATCGGCAGGGCTAGGAAACGAGCCGCAACCCGGTCAGGCCACGCAGGATCGGATTGTGTCGCCATTCGATGTTTTCATCAACCAGCGCCAGATCTGGAAAGCGGTCGACGATCTTCGTGATCGCGATCTGTCCCTCAGCTCGCGCAAGCGGCGCGCCGAGGCAGAAATGGATGCCGTGGCCGAAGCCGATGTGGCGGTTGGGACGGCGTCCAAGATCGAGCCGGTCCGGCTCCGGGAATTGCTCGGGATCCCGGTTGGCCGCGCCAAGCACGAATTCGACGTGATCTCCGGCCTCGATCGTGTGATCGTCGATCTTAATCGACTCGGTTGCGAAGCGGGTTGTCAGTTGAACTGGTCCATCGAATCGGAGCAATTCCTCGATCGCCGTCCGCATCAGATCCGGATTGGCGCGCAGTCGTTCGAGTTGCTCCGGATGCCGCAGCAAGGCGAGTATGCCGTTGCCGATCAGGTTCGTCGTCGTCTCGTTGCCAGCAAACAGAATCAGGAAGATTGTCGAAATCATCTCCGCTTCGGTCAGGCGCTCTCCTTCTTCTTCCGCCTGGATCAGGCCTGTGAGCAGGTCGTCCCGCGGCTGGTCGCGGCGTTCTTCCACAAGATCCCGCAGGTAAGATGACAGTTCATTCGCGGCACGGTTGGCGCGGTCGCGGACGGCTTCGTCGGGCTGCCAGCTTCCGAGCCAGGCTCCGTAGTCATTTGCCCACCTGGTGAAACTGTCCTGATCAGCGGCCGGCACTCCCACCAGCTCGGCGATGACCAGCCCTGGAAGTGGATTCGCAAGCTCATCGATCAGATTCCAGGGTTCTCCCGGATTGACCCGGTCGAGCAAGTCGTCAACGAGCTCGGAGATCTGAGAACGGAGACCCTGAATCCGCCTGGCCGAGAAAGCCTGTGCCACTAGGCTGCGTATGCGCGAATGATCCGGCGGATCGAGGAACAGGATCATGCTGCGGTTGATGTCGATGAGCGCCTGGTACTGCGCTCGCTCCTCTTCCGGGAGGTAGTCCATCTGGCCCCGGATAGCGCTCATTCTCCGATCTGGCAGCAGTTCCGAGACATCGCGGTGGCGGCTGAGCGTCCAGGTCCGGCCGTTCTTTACCACCGGATAGTCCTCACGTAGCCGCTTGTAGATCGGGTAAGGATTGGCCATCGCCTCGGGAGTCCAGAACTCGTAGCCGCTCGACATGATTGGTGTCCTTGTGCTCAGGGGCGGGTGTTGACTCCATCAGTGTAAACGTTTCGCGCGAACCGTCGAGGATTTGACAATGGCCAGAGACATAGCCCGTCTCTGGCCATTCGGTTCCTGGTAGTTCGTTCGTGGTTAGCTCAGGGGGTCCTCGCACCCCGCCTCGTCGGGTAGGAGCGGGCGAATGTGGAGGATAAACTGCTGACCGTCGCTCGACCAACGGGTGAGCGTCGTCGCGTCGGAGAGCAACGACATGACGTCGGCGAACTCCTGGTCCTCCAGGACGAAGCAGCGGGCCATCTCCAGCATTGAGTAGGGTTCGCCCATCTCCGAGAGCGGCGTGGCAAGCGGCCAGTCGATCTCGTCTGCCTCCACATCCGGTATCGGGTTGACGTCGCCTGGCTGGGAGACGATCTGGAGACGATCGGCCGGATACTCGTCCTCAACATCCAGGAAGACCTCCGCTGGAAGCCAGTTGCTGAGGGCATTCAGTTTGCCAGTGAAGGCGTCGAACTTCGCCCGGAAGGCGATTTCTTCATCAGAGACCTGGTCTCCTATATCCCGCATGCCCGGCGCGTAGACCGAGACGACGTGTGTCTGGCTGTTGGCACGAATCGTCAGAAACCCGGTGCCGGCGTCGGCGACGTAGTTAGTCAGTTCGTCCCACTCTTGCTTGCCTTCGAGCAGGCCTGCGGCTTCCGCTTCCTCGAGCACCAGCTGGATGCCCTCGGGGGTTAGCTGTTCCACGTTGAGCGACGGTAGCGCTGGCGGTGGGAATACCGCTATCTGTGGCCCCTCGGTGAACATCCGGCCATCTCCGTAGAGGGACGCGAGCGGCATGCTGGTAACGAGATACTCGATCGGAACGAAGCCGCCGGTCAACTCATAGCGCAAGACTACGTCATCCTCGTCGGTTGGATGTTCTATTCCGTCGCCAGACTGTGGATCGTCGCCCGGTTCGAACGGACTCACACATGCTGGTTCGCCCGGCAGCAAGGGCCGGTTGATCAGATATGCTGTTTCCTGGAGATGCTCCCAGGGGGTCAGGATATTTGCGCCGCTGAGTGCTTCAAGCATCGTTGTGAGTTCAGCGCCTTCGAGAACGGCGCAGCGCGCGTCGCGGCCAGGCAATGCGTAGGGCTCGCCGATTGTCGACGGCGCTGCGTCAAGGGGCCAGTCCGTTGGCTCCGGCTCGATCTCAAATGCGTAGGAGATCTCGTCCCAGGGAAAGGTGATGATCTCCAGCCGTTTCGGCACATATGCTGTCTCCGCCACGGCGATATGGTCCACCGGAAAGGTGGTTGGAGCCGAGACGATGTAATCCATGAGTTCGCGAAGCGCTTTTCGCGCCGCGACCTCCTCTTCAGGCAAATCGCTTTCGTTCTCGTCGAACTCGAGCGCGTAGACAGAGACCTGGACCGGTTCCTGGCCGGCTAGACGAACCGTGAAGACGGAAGACGGCGCGTCCGAGACGGTCATGGAGTCGAAAGACTGATCCCCGTCTTGGAAAAGACCCGTCTCCAGAACCTTCCGTCCGATCGCGTCCATGCCTTTGCTAGAAAGCTCAGTTACCAGGAGATTCGGGGCGGCAGGTTGAGGGTAGATCTCCGGAATCGGCCCCGGATAGATCATCTGTTTGTTGTTGAAGAGCGAAACGAGCGGCGTCCTCCGGACGATGTCTTCAGGCATCAGAAGACCGCCGTCGTGTTCGATCTGTATGACGGCTGCCTCGCCTTCTGCCGAAAAGACAGGTGTTGGGCTTGCTTCGGGGGTGGCTGTCGAGCCAGCTCCTCCCGAGCCACTATCTTCGGCATCTCCGCAGGCCCCCAGCAGCGCACTCAATGCGACGCCCGCGACGGTGGTGGTTCCAACGGCAAGGAGGCGCCGCCGGTTGAGTTTAATTTCAGTTAGCACGCTCATTTCCTTCCCGTGCCACTCTACTGTTTCGATAACGAGGCTGGCACAACCGGCCTCAGATCCTAGACGCGCCGGGGCGGCGAATTGTTCCGTCCCCGGCCTACCCAATACTGTACTGGCGACAAGGCAAGCTGTTGCTGCTGGACTGATAGTTCATCGACGGCAAACTATAGTCTGGGACATTCGGGCTAAGATTGACCGGTACAAATGAAAGTCCCGCAGTTCGCAGGACCATCGTCACTGCGCCGAATAGGACTGACGGGCTACGATCGTTGGGGATACGTGACCGGGGATGGCTGGCACAGATAAGGGTGAGAGAACGTGGTGACGGGGGACGTGCTCGCAGAGGTGCGGTCGGCGCTGAATCAGGCGCTCGACCGGGAGTCGCGACTTGCGGCGGTGGTTGAGACCTTACCGGAAGCTGTCTACATCACCTCGGTTGAGGGAACGATCCAGACGTGGAATCCCGCGGCCAGGAATATCTTTGGATATCGTGAGGATGAAATCGAGGGGTTGCACGTCTCGATTCTCGGGCCCACCGGCAGTGGCAAGCAGATACGCTCGATTCTGGCGACGGTCGTCGCGGGGGGTGAGGTACGTCCGTTCGAAGCCGCGCATATCATCAGTAGCGGCGCGCAGATAACGACACAGGATGCCGTGGCCCCGATTCGTGATGTTGCTGGCAATGTCGTTGCTGTCATCTGGAGCAGCCGCAACATTGACGATCTCAAATGGCTGGAAAAGCTTGTCTGGGAAGAGAAGGAACGGACCGAGGCGGCGTTTGATCTCGTGGCCGATGCGGTATTGATGACGGATGCGGCGGGCAACGTCGTCTATCTCAATGCCTCCGCCGAACAACTCACCGGTTGGTCGATCGCTGAGGCCCACGACCGGCCCGTTGAAGAGATAGCCCCGCTGGAGCATGAGGAAAGCCGTGCGCCCATCGACTCGCCAGCCCGAACCGTGCTTCGCACTGGCGAAGGGGTTGACGCAGGTTTTCATAATATCGTCGTCTCCCGTGGAGGAACGGCGATTCCAGTTGAGGATTCAGCGGCGCCGATCAAGTCGCGGGATGGCGGGATCGCTGGCTCAGTGATGGCACTTCGCCCGGTCGGACGCAAAGCCGCCGGACGGCCTCATGCAACCTACATATCCCTGGAAGATCCGTTCACTGGCCAGTTTGGTCGCCGTGAACTCGAACATCGCATTGAACAGGCGCTGCTTACCGCCAGTCGAGACAGCACCGGACATGCGTTGATGATGTTGAAGGTGCAGCTATTCGACAAATTCGCCCGGGACTACGGCCCGGCGGCAAGTCGTGAGCTCCGGCGTCAGGTCACGGTGTTGCTCCGCACCCAGATTCGAGACATGGATCCCCTTGCCCATCTGCAGGGCGGCGAGTTTGCCGTGCTGCTCAGCCATTGCCCGCTCGACCAGGGAGAGCGGATCGCGATCCAGGCGCGCCGGGTGCTGGGCAACTTCCCGTTCCACTGGGCCGGGCGGATTCACGAGATTGACGTGCAGATCGGCGTGATTCCAGTCACTCCGGATAGCGGGAGTGTCAGCCGCATCTTGCAGATTGCCGATGTCGCCTGCCAGGTGGCCGATACCGACGGTATCGATATGGTGCATGTCATGGATGTCGGCGACATCAACCGTGCGATGTCCAGCCGCCGCTGGGATAACACCCGCCAGGTGGCGCGGGCATTCGATGAAGATCGCTTCCGCTTGTATGGCCAGCGGATCCGGCCACTGGTCGATGATGGCGCATTTGGCGACCAGGTTGAGATGCTGGTCCATATGCTGGATGACACTGGTGATGTTGTCTCGCCATCGGTGTTTCTCCCGGCTGCCGAGCGCTTGAAGGTGCTCGACCGGCTGGATCGATGGGTTGTCCAGCATGTCTTCGAGATGGTTCGCGAGCGGCGTCAGAACGACATTGCGAGCTGGACGATCAATCTCTCCGAGGCCACCGTACTGGATCCGGAGTTTCCGGCGTTCGTCCGCGATCAGTTAAGCCGGACAGACACCCCGGCGCAACTCATCTGTTTCGAGATTGACGAAACAACGGCGATCAACCACATTGGCGCGATGCGACGGTTGACGTCAGATCTTCGACCGGTCGGTTATGCCTTCTCAATCAGCAACTTCGCCGGAAATCCCAACTCGTTCGCGTACCTGCGCAACATCCAGGCCGACTACATCAAGATCGATGGCAGCCTGGTGCGTAACATCGACGACGATCCGGTCGATCGAGCGATTGTCGACGGCATTGTGAACGTTGCCCGCGTGCTGGGCATCCGGACAATCGCCAGCATGGTCGAGGACGAAGAGACGCTGGACATGCTGCGCATTCTTGGCATCGACTACGTCCAGGGCTTCGCTGTCTCTGAACTGCTGCCGATGCCGACGATTCCGAGGATCTAACCCGGACCACCGTTCCCGCCACACCAAGCACAGCTATGCCACTGTCTATTCGTCGATAGGCAGGCTCTTCGATCCTCCCGCCATCAAAACTCGGCTAAGATGCGCGCTGCGACGTTCGCATGCTGTGGAAAGAGCCCTGACGATATGGTCGAGTTCGATACTGATTTCCCGCGGATATCCGATGAACATCTCAAGCGATACGTGGTCGATGTCTTCACCAGCTACGGAATGCGCCAGTGGGATGCCGAAGTCTCCGCCGACATCCTCGTTGAATCCGATCTACGGGGCATCGATTCACACGGCGTGCCCCGGATGTCCTTTTACGTCGATCGTCTGAAGGCCGGCGGCTTCAATCTGGAAGCGGAACTTGAGGTCGTCAACGAATCAGCCGCCGCGATCCGCTTTGACGCGAACAACGGCTTTGGGCCGCCGATGGCGTACAAGGCGATGGAACGCTGCATCGAGAAAGCAAGAGAAGCCGGCGTTTGCATGGCATCGGTCGGTCACTCGAACCACTACGGCATCGCTGGCTACTACGCGACGATGGCGCTGGAGGTGCCTGGCATGGCCGGCATCTCGATGACGAACGCGACGCCGCTGCTTGTTCCGACGCTTGGAAAAGTTGCGTTGCTCTCGACCGCGCCGATCGCTGCCGCGTTTCCGGCGGGCGACGAAGCACCGTTCGTGCTCGACGGCGCGACGACGGCTGTAGCCTGGGGCAAGGTCGAGATCGCACGGCGCAACAAGAAGGCAATTCCGGTCGGCTGGGCCGTCGACGAGGAGGGCCAGAACGTCACCGATCCGTTTGATGCCGCGGCACTGATGCC
The DNA here is from genome assembly GCA_963709995.1 of uncultured Chloroflexia bacterium. Classification (GTDB taxonomy): domain Bacteria; phylum Chloroflexota; class Chloroflexia; order Thermomicrobiales; family CFX8; genus JAUIIK01. Next base: position 57,533 of record CAVPYN010000009.1, read on the forward strand.
GCTCGGTGGCGAGCGCGACACCAGCGGCCAGAAGGGCTACGGCCTGTCGCTGATGGTCGAGTTCCTCTGCTCGCAGCTCTCGGCCTCGCTCTGGTCGCGTGACGTCACCGGTTCGCGGGTCGACAAGATCGTGCCTTCCGACACCAGCCACGCCTTCATCGCGATCGACATCAGCGCCTTCCGCGATTTCGACGAGTACGCCGACAGCGCCGACGAGATGCTCGCCAGTCTGCGTAACACCGAGCCGGCAGCCGGCAGGAGCGAGTACTGGTGCCCGGCGACCCCGAAGCCGAGCCTACGCCGACCGCATCGAGCGTGGCATCCCGGTCCACCCCGAAGTCGTCGAGACGCTGCGCGAACTTGGGACCGATGCGGGGAGTCGAGGTGCCCTTCTAGGCTGCTACAATCTTGTGAGATTACAAGGCTAGCCTGACGGGGGATGCGCGTGCCGGTCGTCATCGACAACCCTATTCTCAATTCGCCCTTTGAAGAGCCCGGGAAGCATTTTCAGTTCGGAGACGAAGGCATCACGAACGATGTCGTCGACGGACGGCGTCGCAGTTCCTACTTCATCCCTATCGCCCGGCCTCGCAGCCGCAGCCGGCAGCAGAAGATGTTCGAGACGGAGTGGACGCAAGACCGCATCGAGGAAAACCACTTCATCAACCGGGTGCGCGAGCGGGTGGAGATCTGGCGCAAGGGCGGCTACCCGGGCATCACGCCGACGACGCGACGTCTCCTCGAGTACTGGCGCGAGCCCGACCGCGAGCGCCGGCTCTTCTTCTGCCAGATCGAGGCGCTGGAGACGGCGATCTACCTCACCGAGGTCGCCGACAAGCTACGGCGACGCACTGGATCGACAACGAGCCTGCGCGAGGCCAACGAGGAGCTCAACCCCGGCTGCTCTACCGCATCGCCTTCAAGATGGCGACCGGCACCGGCAAGACGGTCGTCATGGCGATGCTCATCGCCTGGCAGGCGCTCAACAAGCTCGCCAACCCGCAGGACGCCCGCTTCTCGCGACGCCTTCCTGATCGTCACGCCCGGCATCACGATCCGCGACCGGCTGCGGGTGCTGCTGCCGAACGACCCGAGCAACTACTACCGCGAGCGCGACATCGTGCCGCCCGACATGCTCGAGCGACCTGCAGCCAGGCGAAGATCATCATCACCAACTTCCACGCCTTCCTGCTGCGCGAGCGCACGGCCGCCGGCCGGCTGACGAAGGCGATCCTGGCCGACGGCGACGCGAGCCCGTTCACCGAGACGCCCGACCAGATGGTGCGCCGCGTCTGCCGCGAGCTCGGCAGCAACAAGAAGAACATCATCGTCCTCAACGACGAGGCGCACCACTGCTACCGGCGCAAGCCGCGACGGCGATCGACGAGCGAGCTCGACCGGCGACGAGCGCAGGGAGGCCAAGAAGCGCGAGGAAGAGGCCCGCGTCTGGATCTCCGGCCTCGAGGCGGTCAAGGCGAAGATCGGCATCAAGGCCGTCTACGACCTCTCGGCGACGCCCTTCTTCCTGCGCGGCTCCGGCTACCCCGAGGGCACGCTCTTCCCCTGGGTCGTCTCCGACTTCTCGCTGATCGACGCCATCGAGTGCGGCATCGTCAAGGTGCCGCGGGTGCCGGTCGCCGACGACGCGATGACCGGCGAGCAGCCCGACCTACCGCGACCTCTGGCTGCGCATCCGCGACGACCTGCCGAAGAAGGGCCGCGAGACCGAGGCGGTCAGCGGCGAGCCGAAGCTGCCCGCCGAGCTGCGAGGCGGCGCTGCACAGCCTCTACGGCAACTACGAGAAGTACTACCGGCGCTGGGAGGAGAACGCCGAGGCGCGGGCGCGCGGGCCTGACGCCGCCGGTCTTCATCGTCGTCTGCAACAACACCAACGTCTCGAAGCTGGTCTACGACTACATCGCCGGCTGGGAGAAGCCGCTGCCCGACGGCACGACGCGTCGTCGTGCCCGGCGCAGCTCGCCGCTCTTCAGCAACGTCGACGGGCGGCCGCTGGCTCGCCGCGCCCGAACACGATCCTGGTCGACAGCGAGCAGCTCGAGTCGGGCGAGGCGATGAGCGCCGAGTTCAAGAAGATCGCCGCCGCGCGAGATCGAGGAGTTCAAGGCCGAGTACCGCGGCGCGCTTCCCCGGGCGCGACGCCGACGAGCTCACCGACGAGGACCTGCTGCGCGAGGTGATGAACACGGTCGGCAAGCCGGGCAAGCTCGGCGAGCAGGTCAAGTGCGTCGTCTCGGTCTCGATGCTGACCGAGGGCTGGGACGCCAACACCGTCACCCACATCCTCGGCGTGCGCGCCTTCGGCACGCAGCTCCTCTGCGAGCAGGTCGTCGGGCGCGGCCTGCGGCGCATGCAGCTACGCCGCCGAACGAGGACGGCCTGTTCGAGCCCGAGTACGCCGAGGTCTACGGCGTGCCCTTCTCCTTCATCCCCGTCGGCGGCTCGAGCGCCGACCCGAAGCCCGGCCCGATGCCGACCCGCGTCCGCGCGCTGGACGAGCCGCATCGCCTGCGAGATCACCTTCCCGCGCCTGACTCGGCTACCGCTACGAGCATGCCGGACGAGCGGCTGACCGCCACGTTCACCGACGACTCGCACGCTGGCGCTCTCGACCGCCGACATGCCCGACCAGGACCGAGAACGCGCCGATCGTCGGCGAGATCGAGCATCCACACGCTCGACGACCTCGAAGCGCGCCGCGAGCAGGAGGTCGCCTTCCTGCTCGCCAAGCTGGTGCTGGAGAAGTACTTCCGCGACGAAGCGACGGAGCGACCGTTCGACGAAGCCCTGGCTCTTCCCGCAGCTGCTCGACATCGCCCGCGCGCTGGCTGGCGCGAGTGCGTCACCTGCAAGGACGACACCTTCCCGCAGACTGCTGCTGCTCGATCGAGTACGCGCACGACGCCGCCGACCGCATCTACCAGTGCCATCGTCGCGCGCCGACGACGGGCGAGCAGACGCTGCATGCCGATCCTGCGCCCCTACGACACGATCGGCTCGACGCGCTACGTCGACTTCGACACCACCAAGCCGGTCTACGCGACCGACCCCGAGCAAGTGCCACATCTCCCACGTCGTCGCCGACACCGACTCGTGGGAGCAGAAGATGGCCCAGGCGCTCGAGGAGATGGCCGAGGTCGTCGCGCTACGTCAAGAACCAGAGCCTCGGCTTCACCATCCCGTACACCCTCGAGCGGCGAGGAGCACAACAGTACATCCCCGACTTCATCGCCCGCGTCGACGACGGCCACGGCCCGGACGATCTGCTCAACCTGATCGTCGAGGTCACCGGCGAAGCGCAGACAGGACAAGGCCGCCAAGGTGGCGACCGCCCGCACCCTCTGGGTGCCGGCCGTCAACAACCACGGCGGCTTCGGCCGCTGGGCCTTCGTCGAGATCACCGACCCGTGGGACGCGGAGCATACAATTCGAGCAACGCTAACCCAGCTGGAGCCCGAAGTGCAACAGGCTGCGGATTGAATAGAAGACGGTTGCTCCAACGTCTCTCGCAAGGGTCGTTCAACAATGTTCACTTTTCGGACTTCACGAATCTCGTGGAAGGTTATGGCTTCACACTCGACCGAACTCGCGGCAGTCATCGGATGTATCGGCATCCGAGAACCGGGATCAAATTGAATCTTCAACCAGACGGCCGTGAGGCAAAACCTTATCAGATACGCCAGCTCCTACGGCTAGCCGAACAGCACGGAATGCAACTGGAGGATGAGGAATGAACGACGATCGCTACCACATCAACATTTTCTATAGCCTCGAAGACGAAGCGTATATCGCTGATATCCCCGACCTTCAATACTGCTCGGCCTTTGGCGATACGCCGGAGGATGCACTACGAGAGGTGCTGGTCGCGCGCGATCTCTGGCTGGAATCGGCGCAGGAGCATGGCGATCCGATCCCCGAACCGCGATACCGGCCAATGATCTACCAGATCGCACAGTAGCGAGGAGGCGGCATGATGGTACAAGCCCGGATCAATATCCCGGATGAAATGCTGGCCGAGTTGTGCCGGCGGTATCACGTGCGCGAACTCGCCCTGTTTGGCTCTGTGCTGCGGGATGATTTTCGAGAAGACAGCGATATCGATATTCTGGTCGAGTTCGAGCCTGGGGCGCGTATAGGGTTTATTGCCCTGCAAGATTTCCAGGAAGATCTTGCGAAGCTATTCGGACGCCCCGTCGACGTCGTTACAAAGAAGGGGCTCAACCGATTTCTTCGCGAGCCGGTGCTCGATAGCGCGCGGGTCGTGTATGGAACGTGATGAAATCCATCTGCGGAATATCCTGGTGCTCTTCGACGATATTAACTCGCTTCTGGCAGGCGTCGATGAGCAGACCTTTCTTGCCACCGACGCGATTCGCAGCTCGGTCCTGCTCAAGCTTATCTTCATTGGTGAGGCAACCCGGTACATCTCCAATGACCTGAGAAACCGCTATCCGCACGTGCGCTGGAGCCGCATCGTCGGCTTTCGCAACGTAACTGTTCATCGATACTGGGAAGTTGATTGGGACGTCGTCTGGAGCGCCGCAACGTACGATGCTCCAGGCTATCGCGAGCAGGTCAAGGAAATCCTCGCAGCCGAATTTCCCGAATTGGACAAGGAGCAACCCTGATGGCACGCCGGACGCAGCAGAGCACGCCGATCGCCTCGATCGAGCACGCCGACACCCGGATCAACATCCCGACCGAGGAGCTGCGCGACTTCGTGGCCGATGACGAGGGCACGCCCGGCACGCTGCTCTACCCGCGCGACCCGTCGCTCGACCCGCAGCTCGTCTGGAAGGGCAAGGACGAGCAGGACCGCGAGGACCTGGCCGTGCCCGGTCGTGCCGATCTACATCCAGGAGAAGATCCAGCCGCAGGCGATCATCGAGGACCTGCGCGCAACACGGCGCGAAGCCGAGCGAGCCGCGAGCCGACGCAGCTCGACCTCTTCGCCGACTTCAACGGCGGATCGACTTCGAGCAGACTGGTCGACTTCTACCACCACGAGCAGAACTGGTCCAACCGCATGATCCTCGGCGACTCGCTGCTGGTGATGACCTCGCTGGCCGAGAAGGAGGGCCTCAAGGGCAAGGTCCAGATGATCTACATCGACCCGCCCTACGGCATCAAGTTCGGCTCCAACTGGCAGGTCTAGCACCCGCAAGCGCGACGTGAAGGACGGCAAGGCCGAGGACGCCACCCGCCAGCCCGAGCAGATCAAGGCCTTCCGCGACACCTGGGAGCTGGGCATCCACTCCTACCTGGCCTACCTGCGCGACCGCCTCGTCGTCGCCCGCGAGCTGCTCACCGAGACCGGCAGCATCTTCGTCCAGATCGGCGACGAGAACGTGCATCTCGTGCGCTGCGTGCTGGATGAGGTGTTCGGGAGCGAGAACTTCGTCAGTCACATTGTCGTTCGAGAAGACCAGCGGGTGCACAGTCGCGAGTATCTTGCCGCGGCTAGCTGACTACCTGCTCTGGTACGCCAAGAACAGGGAGCAGCGTGAAGTACCGGCAGCTCTATCTCGACAAGAAGTCGGCGGAGCAGGTGGCTCGGGCTATACAGCTGGCTCGAGCTGCCCGATGGCACGACGCGATGCTACGACGCAGAGGAGCGCAGCGAGTCACGATGCCGTTCCGACGGGCTGCGCGATCTTTCGACGTCGACAATCTGACATCGCAGCCGCAGGCGTCCGACGTACGGCACGATTTCGCCTTCGAAGGTGCAGGACGTTTCGACCCGGGTCAGCGGCACTGGAAGACGCACCGCAGAGGGCATGGAGCGGCTTGAGCTGCGGCCGATCGGCTGCACGCAGTCGGCGACACTCTCGCGTTACGTCCGCTACCTCGACGACTTTCCGGCTGTCCCGCTGACGCAATCTGTGGACCGACACCGGTACAGGCAGCTTCGGCGATCGAAAAGTCTACGTCGTCCAGACAGCGACCAAGGTCATCGAGCGCTGCCTGCTGATGACCACCGATCCGGCGATCTGGTCCTCGATCCGACCTGCGGCAGCGGCACGACCGCCTACGTCGCCGAGCAGTGGGGCCGGCGCTGGATCACGATCGACACCAGCCGCGTCGCCCTCGCGCTGGCCCGCACCCGCCTGATGGCCGGCACGCTATCCCTACTACCTGCTCGCCGACTCGCCGAAGGGCGCAGCGAAGGAGGCGGAGCTGACCGGCAGTCGCCGCCGTGCCCAGCGCGACAGCCAGCAGGCGACGTCCGCAAGGGCTTCGTCTACAAGCGCGTGCCGCACATCACGCTCAAGTCATCGCCAACAACGCGGAGATCGACGAGATCCACGCCCGCTGGCAGGAGCAGCTGGAACCGCTGCGCGCCGAAGCTCAACACGGCTGCTCGGGCAAGACGTGGGAGGAATGGGAAATGCCGCGCGCGAGCGCGGAGGCGGACGTGGCGCCGCGAGGCGGCGAGACGCTGCTGCGCCGAGTGGTGGGAGCTGCGGCGCGAGCGGCAGGCGGAGATCGACGCCTCCATCGCCCGCCACGCCGACACCGAGCTGCTCTACGACCAGCCCTACGAGGACAACAAGCGCATCCGCGTGACCGGGCCCGTTCACCGTCGAGAGCCTCTCGCCGCACCGCGTGCTCGTCGGCCGACGAGGAGCGACCGCGCCGAGCCGAGCGGCGAAGCGCGAGCCGACGCGCAGGCGCGGCGGCTTCGTGCCGATGATCCTCGACAACCTGCGCAAGGCCGGCGTCCAGAACACCGTCAAGAACGAGCGCCTCGACTTCGACCGCCTCGAGCCCTACGCCGGCGCAGTGGCTCCACGCCGCCGGCGAGTACACCGACAGCGACGGCAAGACGCCGGCGCGTCGCCGTCTCGCATCGGCCCCGAGCACGGCACGGTCGGCCCGGAGCAGGTCAAGGAGGCCGCCAAGGAGGCGGTGCAGGGCGTCGGGCTTCGACCTGCTCATCGTCTGCGGCTTCGCCTTCGACCCGCACGTCGCCGAAGAGGCCAAGCGCTACGGCAAGCTCGACCGTCCTGCCCACGCGCATGAACCCCGACCTGGCCATGGGCGACGAGCTGCTCAAGAAGACCGGCGCCGGCAACCTCTTCATGGTCTTCGGCGAGCCCGACCTCGAGATCGCGGACGCAGCCGGACGGCAAGCTGCGTCGTCGAGCTCCACGGCCTCGACGTCTACGACCCCACCACCGGCGAGATCCGCTCCAACACCACCGACGACATCGCCTGCTGGTTCATCGACACCGACTACAACGAGGAGAGCTTCTTCGTCCGCCACGCCTACTTCACCGGCGCCGACGAGCCCTACGAGAAGCTCAAGCGCGCCCTGCGGGCCGAGATCGACGAGGCCGCCTGGTCGAGCCTCTACCGCACCGTCAGCCGCCCCTTCGACCCGCCCGACGACCGGCAAGATCGCCGTCAAGGTCATCAACCACTACGGGGACGAGGTGCTGAAGGTCTATGCGGTGTAGTGTCCGGCGAGTGAGGAATTGGTCCTGATTGAAGGTGTCCGTATATTGACTCTGCGTAGCTGCAGACCATACAATAATGACATATCGCCCGTATCGCTTCGGTGGTACGGAAGGAGCCGTCCTTCGGGGCGGTTTCCGCTTTTCCAGCCCATGAAAGTCAACGTTTACATCGACGGCTTCAACTTTTATTATGGAGCCGTTAAGGGCACGTCGTACAAGTGGTTGAACTTGCGCGCCTTTTGCGAGCAGTCTCTACCTGGCCACACTGTTCATCGAATCAAGTACTTCACGGCACAAGTAAGCGCCCGTGCAAACGATCCCGATCAACCGGTCCGACAACAGACATATTGGCGTGCACTTAGGACATTAGAACGTTTCTACATCCACAAGGGCAATTTCAGGGAGCGAAAGAAGACGCTTCCACTACATTCAGATGATCCACTCGCACCTCCTCCGCCGCAGATGAAGTTCGTCGAAGCGTTGGTATCGGAAGAAAAAGGATCCGATGTCAATCTCGCAACTGAGTTGCTCAGCGACGCGTTTCGAAACGATTTCGAAGCAGCGGTGATTATTTCCGATGATTCCGATCTCATCAGCCCGATCAAAGCGGTACGTCAGCACATGCAACTTCAAGTAGCGGTATTGAATCCGCAACTCGAATTCGACTCCCGTGGCAAGAAACGGTATCGAAAGGACCTTGCCCACGCAGCAACGGCAGGGAAGCCCGAAACGCAATGGTTCTACCAGCATATCGACCGTAGTTTGCTCACAACCTGCCAATTTCCCGATCCTATTGTCGACAAAGATGGTAGGCCAATTCGAAAGCCGCAGACTTGGTAGATACGAAATTTACCCGATTCCATCTTGATTTGATCCAACGACGTGATGGTCAGGGGTATCATGCTTGTGACGGAAGGAACAGGCATGGGCGTCGAAGAACTGAAACAACGCGCACTCAAAGCGATCGACCAGGATGCTGATCGGCTGGCGGGGGTCGGCCGGGACATCTTTCGCCACCCGGAGCTGGGCTTCAAGGAACGACGCACGGCCGGGGTCGTGGCGCGTGAGTTTGGCCGGCTCGGTCTGGGATTCCATGAGGAACTGGCGCTGACTGGCGTCAAGGCGACGGTCCAGGGCAAGGGTGGCGATGGGCCAAACATCGCGATCATCGGCGAGCTCGATTCGGTGCTGGTCGCCGATCACCCGGACGCCGATCCGAACACCGGCGCGGCGCACTGCTGCGGCCACAACGCGCAGATCACGGCGATGCTCGGGGTGGCGACCGGATTGGTCTCCTCCGGGGTGCTCGAGGAGTTGGCGGGATCAGTGACCTTCTTTGCCGTGCCCGCCGAGGAGTACGTCGAACTTGAAGAACGCCTGGAGCTACGTGCAGCGGGCAAGACGGAGTTCCTGGGCGGCAAGAGCGAGTTGGTCCGGCTCGGCGCGTTTGACGACATCGACATGGCGATGATGGTCCATGCCGGAGTGTTTACCGATGGCACGATCTGCAGCGTCAACACCTCATCGAACGGCTTCACTGGAAAACGGGCAAGATTCACCGGAAAGGCTGCCCATGCCGGTGGCGCGCCGCACGATGGCGTCAACGCGCTCTACGCCGCGAGCATCGCTCTGGAGGCGATCAACGCCCAGCGGGAGACGTTCCGTGACGATGATAGCGCCCGGATCCATCCAGTCCTGACCCGTGCTGGCGATCTGGTGAACGTTATCCCCAACGACGTCCGGCTGGAGACGATGATTCGCGGCAAGACCCTCGACGCGATCGTCGATGCCGACCGCAAGGTTGACCGCGCGTTGAAGGCTGGCGCGCTGGCGATCGGGGCGCAGGTCGAGATCATGAGCCTGCCGGGTTATCTCCCGCTCCGCAACGATCGTGCCATCGCCTCCGTATTCAAGGGGAATTTTCTCCAGCACTTTCCCGCGGCAGCGTGGGAGGAGGCCGGGCATGGCTCCTGGTCGACCGATCTCGGGGATCTCTCGGCGATCATGCCGGTGTTCGAACCGAACATGGCCGGGTTTGCGGGAACCGTGCATGGCAGCGACTGGCGGATCGTTGACGACGAACTGGCCTACATCTGGCCGGCCAAACTGATGGCGTCGACCATTGTCGACTTACTTCATGACCGGGCCGCTGGCGCGAGCGCCATCATCGACAACTACGTGCCGGAGATGAGCCGCGATCAGTACCTGAAATTCATGCGGGGCATCAGCCGCCTGGAGTCCTATCCCGCAGGATAATGAAGCATGATTGGCTTGCCGTTCCGACGGCGAGCCGTGGGACACGTTGGCGCGCGCGGCGGGGGGCTGGCATCTGAGTGCGGTGACAGATCAACGATGCTTCACCTGCGGCGCTCCGATCCGCGAGGACGCGCAGTTTTGTGTTGCCTGTGGTCAACGCCTTCCCCTGCAACCTTCGCCCGTGATCTCACCGGTCAGGTCGAGCACGGCAGCAGCCTGTTCCAGGTCACAGCAGCCAGCGAGCATCAGCCCTCCGTTGGAGAGCCCACCTGCCCTCATTGCGGGCAGCCCGTGAGCGGTGGTGCCCGATTCTGCCGTCACTGCGGCCAAACAATACCCTGACGCCCTGCCTGCTGCAGCAGATCGGAAAGGCGCATCCACACGAAGAAGGTTCGGCGGCGAGTAGCCAAGAGCCGAGGCACGAATCCGGAGGCGATGTCGATGAAGATCCGTCGAAACCCGGAAGTCACGGGCCTGATCGCTGGCCTGGCAATCCTGGGCGCTGGCGCCCTGATCATCCTGCTGCCCCCCCTGCTCGACATGGACATGATGCAGGCAGGGTTCGCCATGCAGTTTGGGGGCTTTTTCCTCGCCATGGTGGGGATCATCACCTCGGCGATTTTTGGCTATCGGGCGAACCGCCTGAAGGCGATGTTTCGCGGCAGCCGCGTGCTGGCCCACTGGGTCTATGATCCGGTGCAGGTCCGGGACCAGGCGGACAAGGACCTGCAAAGCACAAAAGAGAGGAACCGGATTCTGTTGTTCATCGTGGCCGTTTTTGTCGTGGCCTGCACCCTGCTCTTTGTCGTGATCGGGTTTTCCAGCGGGGAGGGCGACAATATGCCCCTCTTTGTGGGCATCATGGCCGCTGTCTTGCTCATCGTTGCCGCTTTTGCCTTTGGCATGCCCTACCTGCAACAGCGTCGCGCCCTGCGCAGCAGCGGTGAGGCCATCATTGCCGAGAATGGACTCTTTATCAACGGCGCGCTCCACACCTGGAATGCGCCGCTGGCCATGCTGGACGACGTGCGGCTCGTGGAGGACGGGACGCAGGCGCGCCTGGTTTTCAGCCTCCGTTCCCTCGCCCGGACCAGCGCCACCGCCTACGAGGCCTACAGCGTTGAGGTCCCGGTGCCGCCTGGCGAAGAGGCCACCGCCCGCCGGGTGGAACAGCATTTCCGAGAGCGCAATCGGCCGGTGTAGGGCCGCTTTCCAGCCTATCCGCAAGGCGGATCTCCCAATCCACTTCGGCGCCGTGGCGTAAGAGCACTTCAGGCGGATGACAGCATAGCGTCCCCGGCGCACGCGATGGAGGACACCCTTCTGGGCAATGCCAGCCAACAGGTTGGCGGCATGCCTGCGAGAGACGCTGAGCAGGGGAGTTGTTGGATGACGAAGCACTACTAGAGCTATGGCACCTACCAGCGGGGAACCGTGTATCCACACCGCATTTTGGTTACCGGGTGGACCACCCCCGCCATCCTCCCCTGCTACACGATGTGTGCAAAGCGCTACAAGAGGTAGCACTCTGCCAGCATTTGCTCGAGCATCCCGGTGCCGGTCCGTCTCTCTCCAAGCCGAGAGGCCTCATCGGGGATCTGATGGGCCAGTTCGGCGGCGAGTTGGCTGGCTCGTTCCTGTGCCGCTGGCGTCACTCCGGGATGGCGCTCGGCCAAGATCGCCAGTTCCAAAGCCCGTCCTCTTTCACCTTCTGCAGCCAGGAGCAAAGCCAGGCTCACTGCGGCATCCACCATCTGCGAATCATCCTGAAGCTCGGCGGTGATGATCAGCGCCTTCTTTAGGTGCTGCCTGGCCTCTGCATATTGGCCGAGTTCCGTACAGACCTGCCCCAGCTTGATCAGGCAGCTCGCCGCCGTCTGTCGTTGTCCAATGTCCTGCAGGATCGCCAGGCTCTCCCGATAGGCTGCTTTGGCATCCTCAACTCGGCCCTCCAGTCTGGCAATAGTCGCCCAGGTGCCGGAGACAGGTGGCCATGCCCCAACGATGGCCCAGGGTTTGGCAGAGGACAAATCCCTCGTCGAGGATTTCCCGGGCCGCAGAGTGGTCTCCCAGTTTGGTCAGCAGATCGGCCAGGTTGATGCTGGCAATGGCCTGGCCCATCTCGTGACTTGTCTCAACGAACGCGGCCAGGCTGTCCTGAAAGTAGGACCGGGCCTGGGCCAATTCACCCAGTGCAGAGGATACAAGCCCCAGACCGTTCAGAGCAGAACCCGACGGCCGCCCGATCGTCGATCTGCTGGTAGGTGGCCAGGCTTTGGCGGTAAAGTTCCCGGGCCGAGTGCGAGTCCCCCAGAAAGCGGGCGATCTCCCCCAGGAAGAACTGGCAGTGGGCCACTCGCTCGCCGAGCCGTGTGGCTCGAAGACGGCTACACAGCGCGCCAGGTCGGCGCGCGCTTGAGGCAGTTGGCCGAGGTAGAGGCGAACATCGCCTGAATGCTGAGCAACTCCCAGGCCAGCAAATCGCCCGCGACGGCCTGGCGGTCACCCGTCTTCGGCCATCCCAGCTCTTCCAACGCCTCACGGAAGAGGGCCTCCCCATCCCGGAAGGAGGAGGTGAGTTGGAAATAGTCTGCGAGGCCCTGGCACATCGAGGCGATGGCTTCCAGGTTGCGCTGCCGGACGGCCCACTGCCACGCGGTGAGGATATTCTCCAGGTCGGCGCCGATAGCCCTCACGATTTCGGTGTTGGGGAACAGATCTCGAGGCCTGTTGGTAGCGGGCCACCGATGCCGCATATACCTGGCAATGCAGATCACGAACGAGCGCCCGTTGGCCCGGGCACTGCTCCAGCCGCTCGTGGGCATACTGCCGCAAGAGCTCGTGGATTTGGTAGCGGCCCGAGGGTAGCCGTTGC
>CAVPYN010000010.1:0-156256 GCA_963709995.1 uncultured Chloroflexia bacterium
ATCGCGGGAATCGCCCTTTTCGTTCTCTGGTGGTTTCCCGGGCGACCCGGGCTAAGAGCCTGGCTTTCACCAACTCTGGTCGGACTCACGACAATCGAGCTCGTCGTCGGTGGCTGGGGATACAACCCGGCGGTCAATGCGGATGTTCTCGAAGCCAACGTCCCGTCGCTCGTCGCGGCCAAAGATCGAAGCGACGACAGCCGGGTGACTGTTCTCCAGCAAGACACCCTGCCCGACTCCCAAATGATTTTCGGCTTTGATGATGTCCGAGGTCTCGACTTCAAAACGGCGTGGTATGAACAGTACATTGACGCATCTGGAGACCGGATTCCCTGGATCGCCAATGGCGTACCTGCTCCAGGATGCCGGCCCGTTGATTGCCGCGCTGGATGTCGCAACCGTCATCACCTCGAATCCTCACATTGTCAGCCGGGAAGTTGAGGAGGGCTCGATGCAGGTAGTTGGGGCGTATGACGGTCTCACCCTGCTGGAACCGATTCGCCGTCTACCAAGAGCCACGATGTTCTTCGATGCTGAACTTTCCGGCTCCGATCGCATCGCAGCCCAGATCCTGGCCGGCGACCCCGACCGGATCTTTACAACCGTCCTCCTGGCCGATTCCGGCGCAGCCCGGAACGCCAGGCGGCAACTCGGCACCGCCGATCCAAACGCAACGGTCACTCTGATCCGAAACGAGCCGGAACGGATGGCCTGGGAGGTGGAAACTGAGGCGCCCGGACTCCTCCTGGTGAACGACGCGTACTATCCCGGTTGGACGGCGACAGTTGACGGAGAACCCAGCGACATCCTCAGGGCTAACATCGCCTTCAGAGCGATTCTCGTGCCTGACGGACGGCACGAAGTCGCGATGCAATATCAGCCAAAATCGGTCCGATACGGGACGGTCGTCTCGATCATTTCACTGATCATTGTTCTCTCAGCTGCATTTCTGACGCTGGTCATGCCGAAGGAACGGCCGGTCGGTGATGGGTCGACGCTTCGTGGCACGCCCGATCCGGGCTAATTCAGACCAAGCTCCTCGCGCGTCTGGAAATAGCGCACAAGTTCAAATCGGGTCAGCAGTCCAACAAGCCGGCCATCGTCAATGACCGGCATCTGGTGGAAATCCCCTTCGCTCATCATGCCTAGCGCCTCCATCACTGGCACGCCTGGAGCGAGGGGACGAATCCTCTCAACCGGCGTCATGATCTCTTCGACGCGTTTCTCCGGCCACAGGTGCCGGGGGACTTTGCGCAGGTCGGTCACCGTCACGATACCGACGAGCCTATCTCCGTCCAGAACCGGCAAACCGCGTGCGTTCCGCGCAAGGACGAAGTCTTCGGCCATCGTCTCAAGGTCGATCATGCGACCAATCGTGACCGGGTTGCGATTCATCAGATCCTGCGTAACGACGTCCCTGAATGTGTGTTGCTGCTCGATAGCCGCGCGGCTCTGCTCGGCGGCATTTTGCAGGAACCAGCCGATGACGATGACCCAGATGCCATTGATCAGGAAACCAGCCACGACCAGGAACAACCCGCCGACGATGAACAGCGTTCCGATGGCGACGCCGATAGCCGACACGATCCGGGTCGCCCGGCGCATATTGCCAGTGGCGCGCCAGATTGCGGCCCGGAGAACACGCCCACCATCGAGGGGAAACCCGGGAATCATATTGAACAGCACCAGGAAGAGATTGATGTAGGCAAGGTAGCCGGTCAGCGCTGCGAGTTGCGCATTGACCCCCGAAAGGAGAAGCCAGAGGACCCCAAAGAAACCGGCCAACGCGACGCTCACCGCTGGACCGGCGATTGCGATCCAGAACTCATCCCGGGAGTCGTCCGACTCCCGAGCCAACCCGGCGATACCTCCGAAAATGAACAGGGTGATGCTCCGCACCGGCACGCCTCGTGACTGCGCGACCAGCGCATGACCGAATTCGTGCAGGAGAACGGAGACGAACAGAAACAACACCGACGTTAGAGCCACAATCCAGCGCGCGAGCGGGGACCAATCGGGATAAGTGTCCGGGTACTGGCTTTCCGCGAAGATGACCGTAAAAAGGACGACCACGATGAACCAGCTGTAGTGGATACCGACATCGATGCCACGAATCCGGGCAATCTTGATCGTCGCCTCCATTACCTTTAGCCTTTCGCTTCCTGATCCCCTGAAACGCTTCGCCGTGTCTTGCGTCTTACTACGTGCCGGACCCGCCTAAGGTCCAGGTTCAATTGTGGACAATTTGCCAGTTCCCGCGCCGTCCGGCTGGCCAGAATGCGCCTTGCCAGATCCAGATTGATTGTGTCCCAGCGTCCACCAAGCAGCACCCGGTCGAACGTGCGTAGCGGGGAGTCGGACGGCAACGGCTCGAGATTGGTTCTGTCGAGCGCGACGCCGCCGAGATAGACGCCACGTAGCGCCTGAATCAGTGCGCCGTCATCGATCGCCGTGCCTGACGTGGTGTTGATGATCCGCGCGCCGTCGCGTAATGCAGCCAGTTCTTCCCTCCCGATCCATGGTGGGAGTTTAGGCTGGTCGGGCATATCGACCAGCAGCACGTCGGATTGACGAAGCAACGCGGAGAATTCGACACGCGCAGCGCCCGTGCGGAGTGCGTGCTTGCGCTCTTCTTCCATTTGACGGGGGTTCACCTCTGGACTCCAGAAGATCACCTCGAGATCCTGGGTGGCGAGGAGCCGGGCCAGACTCCAGCCGGCTCCGCGAAATCCAAGAAGACCGACCGTGCTGCCAGCCTGCAATACCGGCTGATGGATCGCAGGCATGTGGTCCGATAGTGCCAAAAACAAGGTCAACATGCGCTCAGCCTGCAAATCAGGGCGCGGATCGCTCGCAACTGCCACACAGACCTTCTCGCGGCCGGCGAGCGCCACTTGCACCCGATCCCTCTCAGAGATCGTGGGAGCAACGAGCAGTATCCCCTTGGCGACACCCAGCGATTCAGCATCAAACGGGAGCAGCGAGCCAACCAGGACCGCGTTGTCCAAGCGTTCTGGAACGCTGATGCGCAGTCGATCCGCGACCGCCGGAATAGCCCGGATTAGGTCTTCATGGAGTTGGCTCGCGATATCGTCGACCAGATAGATCTGCGCAGATCGGGTCATGCGATTTCACTTTCGGACGGCTGATCGTATTGACATCCCACCTGACACCACCTATCTTCATCCCGCTTGTCTCAGCCTAACCTGCCTGGAGGCAATATGGCGTCAACTCCGATGTTCGATCTAATCAAGACGCTCACCGAGATCCCGGGGCCGACCGGCCAGGAAGAACGTGTACACCAATGGTGCGCCAACCACTGGTCACCGTTCGCGGAACACGTGGAAATTACCCAGGTTGGTAATGTCGTCGCCCGCATCGGTGGGAAAGGCCCGGCAATCATCATGCTCGCCCACGGCGACGAGCTGGGCCTGATGGTCAAGTCGATCACCGACAATGGACTCATTCATATCTGGCCGGCTGGACGAGATGTTCGCGGCAAACCAGCGCACTGGTACAACCCGGTTAACAGTCCGGTTGTCCTCCTCGCGGATGATCGAGACGTCGATGGTCAGCTCGTCTATGCCAGCGGACATGTCATTGGCGGCGCAACAAACAAGCAGAGCTTCGACTGGAACGACTGGTTTGTCGACGTCGGCTGTTCGAGCCGCGACGCGGTCGAAGCACTGGGCATACATCCGGGCACAAGATTGGCGGTCAACGTCCCGACACGCAGGCTTGGCGACACGATCATAGGCAAGGCGATGGACGACCGCGCCCCGCTGGCGGTCGCGACTTCACTCGCGGAGCGAGTCGATCTATCAGCGATCAACTACGAGCTCTGGATCGGCTCGACGATCCAGGAAGAGAACGGCTTGCTTGGCGCGTCCAGCATCCCGGACGTGCATGACTTCAGCTACGCCTTCGCTCTCGATGTAGGTCTCTGTGGGGAAGTGCCCGGAACCGAAGCGATCAATCACCCGGCGAAGCTGCGCCACGGGCCAATCGTCGTCCACCAGGACAGCAGCGTCAATTACTCGGCGCGAATGTGCCGCGCCGCGGTGGAAGCGGCACGATCGCGGGGAGTGCCGGTCCAGCAAGCGGTCTTTCAGAACTACGGCAGCGACGGCGCAGAGCTGATACGGCGCGGCATTGAAACCGTGCTGCTGACCATGCCCACGCGCTACACCCACTCCCCCAATGAAATGGTGACGGAAGCTGACTGCGTCGCGTGCGTCGATCTCCTGATCGCTTTTCTGGAATCGGAACCGCTTGGCCCGCGATGGATCGGACCGGCTAGCTAACCAGCAATCTATCTTCAAACGCTTCGTATGTAGAAAGGAACTGACGATGCCAGCGAACGGCAGGCTGACGGTCGGAACAGCTTCGGCTGATCCAGGAGAAAGGGCTCAGGGAATCATCGAGTATGGCAAGGGCGCCTATGGCGAGCCCCTGGGCATCCCGATCTCCAGTAGTTAATGGCGCTGAAGACGGGCCGGTGCTGTGGATCGACGGCGCGATTCACGGCGACGAACCAGAAGGGCCGCTGGCTATCGTCAAGGTCCTGCAAGCCCTCGACGCCTCGGAATTGAAAGGCGCGTTCGTCGGCTGCATGGCGATGAACCCGCCGGCCTTCTTCAACAACGAGCGGGGGCACGCCTGGGACAAGAACACCTACGACATGAATCGCATCTACCCGGGCCGCCCGGCAGGCTTCCCCACCGAGCGAATCGCCTACGCACATTCCGTCGCAATGACCGAGGTTGCTGATCTGGAAATGACGATCCACTCAGGTGGCGATCATTCCTACCTCAGCATGGCGATTTTCCATGACGGCGGGGAGTCTGAAGCATTGGCCAAGGCGATGGGGCCTGGGTGGGACCTCTTGCTGACTGGAGGTCCAGGCGGCAAGAGCCCGATGACGACGATGAGCGAGGCAGGAAAAGCTGGCATCACGGTCGAGCTCGGAGGCATGTGCGCGACCCTGCCTCACGACTATCACCGCGTTGGAGACACACTTGCCGAGGCGGTGTTCAACGTCATGCGCACGTACGGGATGATCCCAGGTGAAGCGGGACGTTGCGACAAGTGGCTCCACGGCGTTCAGGAGCTTGTGAGCGCGCCGCTCGGAGGTCTCTGGGTTCCGGAGCGAGAAATCCAAATGCGCACGCCCATGCGCGAGGGAGACGTCATAGCCCGGATCTACGACTTGTTCGGAAACGAGGCGGCGGTCGTGACCGCTCCTTGCGACGGCCAGATCTTCGGGCTGCGCACGAACCCCACGGTTCACCCGGGAGACTGGTGCTCGTTCTATGCTCGAATCACTGGCGAAATCAGCTAACCGGGCGCGACGCCTATCCGGTCGCAAGGCCCCGGGGCAGGGTTACAGCGGTAACTGATCCAACATCGCCGATGTAAAGCAGTTGTCATCGTCAATCACGCGAACTCCCTAATCTGATTCCAGTCAACCGCCCGCGCAACGCGGGACAGTGAAGGAGTCAGATGATGAGAGTGCTGAAAAATCGAGCGAACCTGCTGATGAAGTGGCGCATGTCTGAAGGCCATCGCGCTCGGGCCACCTGGATCGGAAGCCCGCTCTCGTCGAGACACGAAATTGAGCGCGAGCGCGCCATCAATGTGCTTCACGGTCCCAACCGCCGCATGATTTGAGAACGGGCTGCGCACCTGTTCGTCGCGTTCGAAATTCGAGCGCATCGAGAGACGGCAAATACAGTCCAGCGCCGTCTCTCGATCTGCTCGAATCGCCCATCCGCCGGGGTTTCGACCACACTGCGAAGATCAAGATACCGGAGCTGCGATTCTCGGCCACGGAGCAATCGCCTCGTACGCCGCTGATGCCCGGAGAACCGTGAGATCGTCTCGATAGCGGCCAACGATCTGGAGTCCCACCGGCAAACCGTCTGGCGTCAGGCCGCATGGAAGCGAAGCGGCCGGCTGGCCAGTCAGATTGAACGGATAGGCGAGTCCAGTCCAGCCGAGATAGGTTGTCGGATTCCCGTTGATAAGGTCTGGCTTGTGATCACCGGCCACGAATGCTTGGCAAGCGATTGCCGGTGTCAGCATCAGATCGATGTCTCTCATGAAGTCGCGCCAGACGTGGTAATAGGCGTTCCATTCCAGGTGGGCCCGCATGATGTCATCAGCAGTAAATGTTCGCGCGTAGTCGAGCAATTCAACACGACCGGGATCGAGCTGATCCCGCACCTCGTCCAGATCATCCAGGTGGCGGCTGAGTTGGGACGTAGCGAAAACCACTTCCATTGCCGGCCAGGGATCCGGAGCGTCAGGATGGGCTTCAATCACCTGACAGCCGAGTTCCTCGAAGCGTCGCGCAGCTGATTCGGCAAGCCGTGCGACTTCCGGTTCCACCTCGGCGTACCCGAGATCGGGCGACCATGCAATTCTCATGCCCGCAACACCGACTCTACGTTCGATCTCAGCCAGGTAGTCGACGCCGGACGACCACGAGCTACGATCGCGGGGATCTTCGCCCGCGGTCACAGTCAAATACAGCGCCGCATCCCGAACGCTGCGCGTCATCGGGCCAGTATGGGAGTGGACCGACATGCTCGACGGCACTCGAGGTACTAGCCCGGTGGTTGGCTTGAGGCCGAAGATTCCACAGAACGCGGATGGAATGCGAATCGAACCAGCCCCGTCGCTGCCTTGCGCGATGGTCGCGATGCCCGCGGCAACAGCAGCGCCCGAGCCCCCACTGGAACCACCCGCAGTCCGGTCCCGATCCCAGGGATTCCGCGCGGGTCCATTTACCCGGTTGCCGGAATCACCTTTCCAACCAAATTCCGGAGTTGTCGTCTTACCCAGCATCACCATGCCGGCAGCGAGCAATCGCTCGACATCCGGTGTCCCCTCTTCAGGAATGTAGTCCTCGTAGAGCAACGATCCAAAGGTAGATCGGATGCCCTTAGTAGGCGTGAGATCCTTGATCGCAATAGGAACGCCCGCGACTGGCCCTGCGGTTCCCTCTCCATACGCTCGTTCCGCAGATCGAGCGTGTTCCAGAGCGAGTTCGGGAGACCGAGTAACAAACGCGTTCAGGTCGGGATCCAGGGCCTCGATGCGGCTAAGAATGGACTCGGTCACCTCGACCGGCGACAGATCGTGATTCCTGTAACGGCCAATGAGTTCAGTGGCCGTTAGCGCCCAGAGATCGTTTGATGGCATCGAACACTCGCTCTCAAAGGGCTGGCCGGGCATCCGCCCAGGGCGCGATTTCCTCGAAGCGCGCCGCGGCCCTCAACACAGCCGCATCGTCGCGCCATCGTCCGGTGATCTGCAATCCGGCGGGGAGCCCATCCACGGTAAAACCGCAGGGAACCGAAGCCGAAGGCTGGCCGGTCAGGTTGAAGGGGTAGGTGAAAGGAGTCCAGCTCAGATAGCTCATCGCGACGCCATCAATCTCCGGTGGGAAGTCGATCCCCGCCTGGAAGGCGGCCACCGGGCAAGTGGGAGTGAGGAGCAAATCGTAGGTCTCGAAGAACGTCCTGACGCCGTCCCAGTATTCATCACGGCGGGACATCGCCTGCTGGATGTCGACCGCGCTCCAGTCGAGCGCCCGTTCGATCAACCGCAAACGCCCCTGATCGAGTAGCGGCCCTACTTCGTCCAGACGGTTAGCAACTACGCCCGCTTGCCCCATTGCGAACAAGATGTCGATGATCTCCCAGGGGTCGGCAAGTCCCGGATGCGCCTCTTCGACATGGCAGCCGAGTTGCTCGAATTTCCTGGCCGCCACAGTCGTCAACTCGGCGATCTCGGGATCAACGGTCGCGTATCCAAGATCGAGCGACCAGGCCACCCGAAGCCCGGCAATGCCTCCTTCGATATCCTCGACAAAGCTTGGCGCTTTCGCAAGCGAGTGGCGATCGGACGGGTCGGGGCCAGCCATCACGTCGAGCATCATCGCCGCGTCGCGCACGGTGCGTGTCATCGGCCCGGTGTGTGCAAGCTGTGTCGGCGAGCTGCCGGGATAGGGAACCCGCCCAAATGACGGCTTATGTCCAAAAACCCCCGAGAATGCCGCCGGAATGCGAATCGACCCCGCCCCATCGCCACCCTGGGCAAGTGGCCCGAGACCTGCCGCAACAGCCGCTGACGCGCCACCGCTTGATCCGCCGGGGGTTCGATTCAGGTTCCAGGGGTTGAACGTCGTTCCAGCAACTCGGTTGGTCGTCTCACCCTTCCAGCCCCCCTCTGGCGTGTTGGTTTTGCCGAGCATGACGACGCCCGCGTCGTAGAGCCGCTGGACGAAGACGGGATCGAAGTCGGGCACCCAATCGGCGCTCAACAGCGAGCCGCGCGTCGTCCGGATGTCTTTCGTCGGCACCAGATCTTTGATCGAAACGGGAACTCCGGCAAGCGCTGGTGGGTCACCCGTGCGATACGCTTCCTCGGCCCGCCTTGCGTCCTTTCGCGCACGCTCCGGAGTCACCGTGACGAACGCGTTCAGAGCGGGATTGAGCCGCTCGATGCGTTCCAGCACAGCGTCAGTCACCTCGACTGGCGACAACTCGCCCCGGTGATAGCGCTCGACCAGTTCATCCGCCGATAGAAAGCAAAGATCCGCCGCATCCATCACTAGCCCCTTACCGCCCACTCCACATCGCTCCAAGTCTTGCTCGCGCCGTAGACTAGCACGCGCCATGGCTGCCTGATCCGCTCGGTCAATCCCTCGATCTGATGGCGAATCGACAAGCAGTGATCCCTCCTAGATCTCGAATGACATACCCTCACCAGCGATCTCGAAACCTCTGCTGCCTAATTCTTGAGCTTCATCGCCCCCTTCGATCAGCGCTGGATTCGAGTGGTTCAGGTGAGTGAAGATCACGCGGGTTGCACCGGCATCCACAAGGCGCTGGAGTCGCTTCATCGTTTCCAGGATGGGCGGGTGCGGCACGTCGGCGCTCGTTGGGGCCGCCCAGAAACTACCATCGAGGATTGCAACATCAACACGCGCCACTTCTTCAACGATGTCACAATCCCACTCATCCCAGAAGTCAATATCCGGGATATACAGCGCCGTCCCCTTCGGGCCGCGAACAACTAGCGAAGCGGTATCGGTCGGCCATTCCGAGCGATGGGGCACGGCAACCGGCTCGATTTCGATCCCCGTGACGACCTCCTGCGGCTGATTCCACGGGAGCGCATCAATGGTGATATGTCCCTCCGCAACCATGGCTTGCCATGGCTCCTGATGTTCCAGTAGCTTCGCCGTGAGCGGTGGGGCAGAAATCCGAACGCCCCGTGCGGCCCAGACTGAACGGTCAAGCTGCCAGATGCCAACATAGTGACCGGTGTGGGCATGGGTGAGAATGATCGACTCAGGCGGCAGATAACGCTCCCCACGATGACCGGCGCTCGACGGCCGGCGGGACCAGAGCGCATGCAACTGCTCCTCGAAGGCCGAGGTTGCGTCGACAAGCGCCCACTCATCGCCGGAGAGCAATCCAATCGATGCCGGCAAACGTCGTTTCGAAGGGTCCGCCCGGGCCAGGCGACAACTCGCGCACAAGCAGCCGGCATGGGGCACGCCGCCATCCTGGGCTGAGCCAAGAATCACAATCTCCGGCATGGGCTGCATTCCTCGCTCTCGGTGTGTACGTACACTTGCGATATACTTTCAGGATCATGGTAGCCGTTTCGTCAACCCCGGAGAACAGCCATGCTGAAACATATTGTGATCGCTGTCCTCATCGTCATTATCGCGTTGCCGGTGTTGGTGCTTCGCACTGGAACTGCGGCAGCCCCTGGAGTCGTAGCCGAACAGTGGATCATCGTCGACGGGCCTACAGGTGTCGTTCTGGCGGCAAATGATCCAGATACCCCGCGCGGGATGGCTAGCCTGACCAAGGTCATGACCGCGATCGTTGCCATCGAGCGAGGCCACCTTGACATGCCGGTGACGATCACGCAGGGTGACAAGGTCCCGGAGTCGAACGCCGGGCTATTTGTTGGCACCAGGCCCACGCTTCACACGCTGCTGTACGCGTTGCTGCTGCCCAGTGGCAACGACGCGGCGATGGCAATCGCGCGTGCGGTCGGAGGTAGCGCAAGCTTTGAGAACAGCGGTGCGCGGGACCAGTTCGTCGCCTGGATGAACGAGAAGGCCGCCGAGCTCGGCCTTGCAAACACACACTTCACTAATCCGCACGGACTTGATGAGCAGGGTCATCGCAGCACGCCCGCGGACCTCGCTGCGCTGACACGCTACGCGCTCACGCTTCCGGAATTCCGAGAAGCTTTCGCGGCACAGGACTATCGCGGGGACGGATACTACTTCGAACAGTCCAATCAGCTACCCGAGATGATCGACGGCGTTGTAGGCGGCAAGACCGGCTGGACCGACGCCTGCGGCCGCTGTTTGATCGAAGTCGTGAGCGTTGGCGGCAGGGAAGTAACCATCGTCCTGCTCGGTTCCGATCTCGATTGGTACGAAGACGCCGCACAACTTGCAGCATACGCCGCCAGTTTGCCGCTTCCAGCCGATAGCCCGGACCGTGCTTCAGCGGTATTCGACCGGTTGTGGGAACGCACAGATGGTCTGGTGGCGGCCGGGGAGATTCAACGCACCTGGGTATGGGGTGAAGCGCGCGGAGATGTTCAGGGACTGAACTCGCTTGGGTCGAGCACAGGAAAACGGTATCAGCGCATGTTCGACAAGGGCCGCATGGAGATCAATCACCCATACTCGCAGATGGACTCCGGCTGGTACGTCACCCCGAGCCGTCTGGCGGCGGAGTTGGTCGAGGGTGAGGCGCCGATTCCCGTTGCTGGAGATCTGGGCGCCGCCGGGCCGCTGTACGCGGATCTCACAGGCGTGGACTGGTCGGCGCAAACCAGAGGCGCGCCGATCTCCCGGTGGCTTTCGTCTGGCGGTCAGTTCATCTCCTGGCAAGTAATGCAAGACTATGGTGTTCTGGCGGGATCGACCTCCGACGTCACCGGGCTGGCGACGGCGGCCGTCTTTGAGAATTATCTCGGCCAGACCGCTATGGTCCTGGAGGCTGGAGAAATTGTCCCCGGTTTGCTGTTCGACCCGCCGGTTCAGGCCGTAGGACACCCGATCACCGAGCCATTCTGGGTCACCGTCCCGGAAAACGGCGAATTCGTGGATGTGCTCGTCCAGTGCTTCGAGCGTCGCTGCTTGACCTACACTCCTTCTCACGAATCAGAGTGGCAGGTCGAGATGAGCAACATCGGACTGCATTACGAGATCTGGGAGGATCTTCCAGCGAATTTCGCCAACGCCACCAAGGAATCGGATGCAATCCGACGTCCTTCAACACCCTGGTAGGAGCACCGGAGCCGTCTGTCAGCGAGATGAGTTCTTTGGACCGGTGACGAGCTCGGAGAGATAGGTCAGCGCCGGACCAGCTGGCAGTTCCAGCCTGGTATCGGCGTAGGCATCAAGCGCCGTTTCTCCGATGTTGATGATCGCCAGGTGTGCGCCAGACGCCTTCGCGATAACTGGCACCCGCGCCGCTGGATTGACCAGCAGCGTTGAGCCGACGACGAGCATGACACCTGCCGACTCCGCGACCGCAAACGCAAGTTTCAGCTCCTCGACCGGCATCGGCTGGCCAAACGCTATCGTCCCGTTCTTGACGATACCGCCGCACTCCGGACACGGCGGCGGCGATTCTTGCCCACCATGCTCATCAAGAAACGCCTTCGTCTCCCAGAGCTTGCCGCAATCGGTGCATCTGATCGACCGGGTGTTTCCGTGGAGTTCGATCAGACGGTCCGAATGGGTTCCGGCGTCGCGATGAAGTCCATCGATGTTTTGAGTAATAGTCGCGCCCAGCAACCCGGCTCGCTCGAGGCGAACCAGCGCATAGTGACCGTCATTGGGAGCCACGTCGCGTGATTGTGAAATCCGGCTCGGAAGCTCTCGCCACCAGGCTGTTCTACGATCCGGATCATCCATGAACTCCTGATAGGTGACCGGCTGGGCTGAGCCCGTCGTCCACAGGCCGTTCTTTCCGCGATAGTCGGGTATTCCGGAATCGGTCGAGATCCCGGCTCCGGTGAATGCCACCATCGGACGCTTCGATTCGACGACCGCGGCGAAGTCGTCGAGCTTTCGCCGGTCAGCTTCTGTGATCGTGCTCGCTGTCAATGTCTATCTCTGTATTCCACATGCTGCGGGTCAATTCGATTCAGACGCTCTTATAGCCTACGCAATGCAAGAGGACGGATGCACGAGCCTGCGCTAGACTTCGCCGCGGCTTGACTTTGAGCGACTATCGAAGAGGGAGTGGCGCATTGGCCGAACAACGAATCCCAACGACAGAGGAAGTTCTGGGCTACCCAATGGGAACCGCTCGGCAATTGCCAACATGGGCCGAGATCGTCGAGTACTTCGAGCAGCTTGCTGCCTCCTCCACTTGTGTCGAGGTCGAGACATTGGGAGAAACGACCCAGGGACGGCCCTACATCGCGGTTCACATCTCCTCGCCCGCGAATCTGGTGGAACGAGCCGCCCTGCGCCAGACACTCGGAAGGCTCTGGGATCCTCGAATGCTCGAAGATACCGAACTCGAAGGGATCGTGGAACACGGCAGGGTGACGGCGTTCCTGCTCTGTTCGCAGCATTCGTCGGAAATTGGCGCGTGCCTGATGTCACTCGAACTCGCCCACGATCTTGCGGCGGGCACTGATCCCGAAACACGCGAGATTCTCGAGAATGTCGTCACCGTCATCATTCCGAGTCACAATCCGGACGGACATGACATGGAGGTCGATTGGTACAAGCGGTGGCTGGATACCGAGTACGAGGGGCAAGGTATGCCCACGCTTTATCACCAGTATGTCGGACACGACAACAACCGTGACTGGTTCATGTTGACGCAGCGTGAGACTCGTCTTTATGTCAAACTCCACAATCGCGAACATCCTCAACTCGTTTTCGATATGCACCAGATGTATCGCGATGGCGCGCGCTTCATGGTTCCGCCATTCATCGACCCGCTCGACCCGAACCAGGACCCGATCATCCAGCAAGGCTTTGCCGACCTGGGGACCTACATTGCTGCCCGGATGACCGCTGAGGGCTTAGCGGGGGTCGCAACCAACATCATCTTTGACAACTACTCGCCGTCACTTGCCTACGGAAATTATCACGGGAGCGTCGACTTGCTCTCGGAAGCCGCAAGTGTCACGCCTCGCCACGCCAGTCGAAGTCAAGAAGAAGGAGTTCAGCAAGGAGCGGGGATTCGATCCCGCCGCCCGCACCTGGAATCATCCAATGCCGTGGAAGGGCGGCGAATGGACACTCGAACAGATCGTGGAGTATGACCGCGTTGCCGCGCTGGCTTTTCTCGAACACGCTGCGCGAAACCGGCGCCAGTGGTTGCGCAACTACTATCAAGTAAACAAGCGAGTAGTGACCCGCACGGAGACGCCCCACGCCTACCTCATAGCCGAATCCCAACACGATCGCTTGACAGTCCACGAACTCCTGGAAACCCTCGCCACCGGAGCAGTCGAGATCGAGCGAGCCACGAGTGAATTCACGGCTGATGGCGTTCGATATCCGCCCGGAACCCGAATCATCAGACTCAACCAACCGGCCGGCAACTACGCCAAGACGTTCCTCGAAATCCAAAAGTATCCCGATCTGCGGCAGTATCCTGGAGGGCCGCCCAGCGCCCCCGTACGACATTACCGGACACACGCTCGGTCTTCAGATGGGCGTTCGGGTGATTGAAGTGAAGCAGGAATTCGAGGCCGAGACAGAACCTTTCGAACCTTCGCTCCCTCAAGGCGCCATTATCGGCGAAGGAATCAACGGATTTCTGATTTCGTGCGCGACCAACGCCTCATTCATTGCGCTCAATCGACTCTTGCAGGCAGGATACGTCGTACATCGCACGGCGGAACCAATCGATCTGTACGAAATGCCGGCCGGTTCCTTCGTCGTTCTTCCCCACGGGGAACCGCGTCCGCTTCTGGAGGAACTCGCCAGCACGATCGGGATCGACGTCATCGGCATTGACAGCCACCTGGACGTCACCACGCTGGCTCAGGGTCAGGCGCGTGTCGGCATCTATGCTTCCTGGCAAGCCAACATCGACGAAGGATGGGTGCGCTGGATCCTGGAACAATACGGTTTTAGCTACCAGGTTCTCCATGACGCCGAAATCAAGCAGGGAGATCTCCACAATCATTTTGACGCCATAATCCTCCCCCACCAGAGCCCCAAAGTGATAGACGAGGGCGTGCCGGAAAAGAACAAGTACGACGAGCCCTACCCTCCAGACTACACTGGTGGGCTTGGGCCAGTTGGGGCTGAGGCGCTGAGAGATTTCACCGAGCAAGGAGGGACGATTATCGCGCTCGACGAGGCCGGCGACTACCTGAAAGACCATCTCTACCTTCCGGTGCGAAACGTCGTCGCTGACTTGAAACAGGAAGAGTTCTACTGTCCCGGTTCGCTGCTCAGGCTCATCGTCGACACTCATCAACCACTCGGATTCGGCCTCCGGCGGGATGAGGTTGCTGTGTTCGTGAAGAGCCCGGTCTACGAACTGATCGAACGGGAGGTAGGCGCGGTTGCCGCCCACTACGCGCCAAACCGTCCGACACTCAGCGGCTGGATTCTCGGCGAAGAGAAGCTTGCTGGGAAACCGGCGCTTATCGAACTGCCGGTGCGGCGTGGGAGGGCGATCCTGATCGGCTTTCGATCGCAGTTTCGCGCTCAATCTCGCGGCACATACAAGGTGCTGTTCAACGCGATAACGCGCTCAACCCAGACACTTAGCCGCGTCCGGGTCTAGAACCACGTTTCGTCGCGACGGCGATGGGTTCGCAGCTTCGCAGCCGTTGGAATACGCGCGACGGCACGGTCGCGACGGCAACGCCGAGAACAATGAACGCCCCTCCGGCGATCGCCAGGAACGATAGATGCTCTCCCAGGAGAATGACGCTCGAAATCGCTCCGAACACCGGCACAAGGTAGAGATACGTGCCAGCCTGGGAGGCCCGGCCGAGCGAAAGGCCGACGTTGAAGAGAATTGGAGCAATCACGCTTGCTCCCGCTGACAGCAGGATAGCCGCGAGCCAACCACCCGGGCTCAAATCACTGAGCGCCTGCCCAAAGCCAGGCGCCCCAAACGGCAGCACGATCGGCAGCGCGGCCGTGGTTCCAAGCATCGCTACCGCCGGGCCCGGAATGCGTTGTCCCAGATAAGGTTTCGCGATAACTGTGTAAATGGCATAGGCTAGCGCGGCGATCAGCACCAGGAGACAACCGAACAGGTAGCGAGACGATATCGTTACCGCAGTGGAGCCAGCGACTGCAACCATCGTTGTTCCCACGAGTGCGACGAACAGCCCGGCAACCATACGCCCGCTGATAGCCTCTCGGAGAAAGATCGCCGCAAGCATCGCGGTGAATCCCGGCTGCGTGCCGAGCAAGAGCGCGGCAATCCCACCCTCGACGATGTTGATCCCAAAAGCAAGCGGGACATTGAAGCCCAGAACCCCGAAGAGGCCGAGTCCCACCGCAAGTGGAAAGTCGCCGCGCCGTGGCATGGCCGGTCTGAACAAGAAGATGATGCTGGCGGAGATGATCCCACCTGCAAGAAAACGCCAGAGAAGAATCTGTTCCGGACTAAAGGAGGACTCGACCAGTTGGCGCGTCGCCGTCGGCGTCAAGCCCCAGATCGTGACCGCGCCGAGCAGAGCCGCTGGACCAGCCCAGCCCGGTCGGCTGGTGGTCAATCAGCTTTCCGTGTCTCGAACCACCCTTGCTCAGCCATGAACGCTGTTAGCCAGGGAATTTCGACCAGCCCATCTTCAGTATAGGCAAGATATCCAAAGTAGATGCCAATCAGATTGGGCAGGAAGAATCCGGGCCACAGAAAAAAGGCAAGGATCCCAAAGCTCACAATGGTCAGGCACAAGTAGAGCATCCCGAAGACCGTGAGATACACGAAGCCCGCAACCGCAAATCCTAACCCCTGCGCCCCATGGTCCTTGAGCAATGGTTTACGCTTGGTCTCGTCGAGCAGCACAACAACGAGCGCCACAAGCCAGAAGACGTAGCCGATCGCAGCCAGGAGCCGGTCATTCGAGCTCAGCGTGAACTGATCGTCTGGAGTAGTGTCCTGCTGCTGGATCGCCATCTGTTTCAGGACTCCCGTGGGTTGACACTGGTGAACATCGCAAGCGCCACGTCATTTGATAGCGTGGATCCACCACCCGGCAACGGTGTTCCTTCACCGAATCCGAAGTCGGTTCTCTGGATTGTCGCCCGAGCCGTAAATGCGCCTCGATAGGTGCCGTTTGGGGTCAGCTGTACGCCTTCGAACACTGTATGGAACTCCACTTGGTTCGTGACACCATGGAAGGTGAGATCACCAATCACACCGAACGAACCATCATCATGCAACTCAATGCGGCGGCTTTCGAACGATGCCATGGGATACTTCTCAACCTCGAAGAACCGTTCCCCGCGAAGGGTATCGTCACGACCGCTGTGGTGACTGTCTACCGTAGTCATATCGATCTCTGCGCTCACCCGCGAGGCCAACGGATCATCGGAGTCGAAGTGAATCTCGCCTGATACGCCGGAAAACGCGCCCTTTACGGTCGACACTTTCATATGACGGACCGCGAACTCGAACGTGGAATGCGTGGAGTCGATCTTCCAGTCAGTGATTCCCGTGGTGGTGTTCTTCAACCGATTATCCTGCTCTCAATAGACCAAGTGCGCGATCGAAATCGTAACTGGGGAAGTCGAAGTCACAGCGGGCATCGATCACGAAGATCGTCTCGCTGGCAAAGCCGCGTTCGAGAGCTTCACGCATCTGTTCGGGTTCGTCCACGCGCATTCCATCCCCGCCGAAGGAGCGAGAAAAGGCGACGAAGTCCGGCCCATCCAGGGCTGTATTGCTGACTCGACCATAGGCGCCGCGCTGCATCCCAACGATCATCCCGTACTGTCGATCATTCAACACGATTATCACTGGATTGATTCCATACTCAACCGCCGTCGAGAAGTCTGCGCTCGCCATCAGGAAGCAGCCGTCGCCGGTGACACAAGCAACGTTCTTCCCTGGCATGGCAAGCTTCGCGGCCATCGCGCCCGGCAATCCAAAGCCCATTGCGCCCCAGTATCCTTCAGGCAAGAAGGTCGTCCGGTTCCAAGTCTCGATTAACAGCCTGGTCCACTGATTGTGCTCGCCAATGTCACCCATTACCACCAGATCACCGTCGACAAACTCGCGGATTGGTTCAAGCGCCAGCCCGTAGTGCATCGGTCGGCGCTCTCCATAGCTATCCCGCACCCAGCTGATGACGGCCTGGCGCAACTCAGTCTTCTCCTGCGTCAGCCGCTGCCGGAGAATCTGCGATTCCGCGCGCTGTTCCCCGCCAGCCGCTTCTAGCAACTGGTTGAGGGCGATTCTGGATGTCCGCGACAGATCCAAAACTTGAACGCGGATCGGGTTCCTCTCCCAGATTGCCCAGCCAGATACCTCCTACTGGAGCGCTCACGGCGCCGAAGAGTCGATCCGCGTGACCGGTGCCGCCACGTTCGCCGACAACCAGGATCAGGTCCGCCTCCGACGCTATCCGCCGTTGCAGCGGTGTGAGCTGGTAGAGCGAATGCTGGCCGGTAGAGAGGGGATGAATATCCGGAAGGCTCCCTGACGCATCGCCTCCAAGTATGACCGGAGCTTCGAGCAGCTCGGCCAGTTCGGCCAACTCATCGTGAGCAAACGTCGCCTTGACACCCTTGCCAGCCCAGATGACCGGCTTCTGGCTCGCCTTCAATCGTTCAACAATGTCATCCAGAACGTCACGATTCAGACCCAGGGGCTGTGCCTCGATTGGCGCATAGACGGGAATGCGCGTAGCTTCTCCGGAGAGGACATTCTGCGGGATCTCAATATGGACCGGTCCCGGCCGGTCGGATGTCGCGATTGAAAAAGCCCGCGCAAAAACTCCCGGTATGTCTTCGGGGCGCTCGATCGAGACGCTCCATTTGGTTACCTGTTCGAACATCGGGACCAGGAAATCGTCACGATCGACCCCGTGGAACGATTCGAGGCTCGCGCCCGCTGGCACAGCGCCACTGATGTGGATCAACGGCGATGCCGCCATATACGCCTGGGCCACGCCGGTAAGCGAGTTCGTCGCACCCGGCCCGGCGGTCACAAGACAGACTCCCGGTTTCCCGGTCAGGCGGCCATATGCATCCGCCATGCCACTAGCCGTCGTTTCATGCTTTACCGTGATATGCCGGATTTCGGGCGCGTCGAGCAGCGCATCGTAGATTTCGATCACGTGCGATCCTACGAGGCCGAAGACGTACTCTACACCCTCCGCTTTGAGCGCCGAGACAACGGCGTCACCGGCTCGTTGCGCAACCACAGGTAGATTTGAAATCGCCATATCCAATTCTCCTATCGCTCACGTTTCAAGCGACAAGGTAACACGGATGAATGACGATAGCCCGCGCGATTCCGCCAACGTTGGACAACCGAGCGGCAGCGTCCGATGCCCAGCAACTGCCGCTGATATGAAGCACGGTCAGCAATCCGGTACCGTAAGTTAACTGGCTTGGCCTGTGGCTAACTCACCGGCGCCGACATGCGTAGAGACGGCGTCCCTTGCGCATCTTAAGACCACCCTCAGCGCTGGCAGGGGGAGACAACGGGACCCAGATCAAGACGCGCCAACGGCGGCGTCTCTACTGAGATCAGAACATCGCCTCCGTGTATATTTCGAAGCTAGACGCGGGCCACGCCTGCATTGTGCAACCGACAGTGACTAAGCCGGCTTGGATCCGGGGTCGGTATCCTCATCAAGTTCCTCGAACAGCCGATGCCAGTACGCCAGCATTCTTTCAGCGTCGGCGACCAATTCTGGCCGGTCCACGCGGATCCGGTTAATGAGATCTCTCACATCATCCGGCGTTGCCCCAGCAGCGCGCGCCAGCCTACTCGCCTCGGTCACAGTCCGCCGGGCCTGCTCGGAAAGATCCGCCGGATCTACATCAAGCGCCGTCAGAAACTGCCGGAACAACTCGCGGGTCGCGTTTCGCTCCCGTGCCTCCTGCTGCCAGCGTTGCTCTCCTGGCGAGTCTTCGGAAACCAGGCGGTCAGTGTCCCGGACAATAGGTTCGTCCGGTTGCACGTGCGCCACCCCGAGTGGAAACGCGGATGGCAGAATCGCGTAGACGACCGGGCTGTCTTCTTCTCCCGTCCAGTGGTGGCTCGCGATCAATCCCCGGTCCATTAACGTGTTAATCGACATGCGAGCGTTGTAGGTCGAGATTCCGCAAGCCGACGCGATTGCGAGGTCGTTGGGCCACACCGACTCGCCTTCAGCAGTTCTTGCAACCAGGAAACAGTACACTGCCCAGGCTGCCGGGCCAATCTCCGGCAAGTGTGAGAGAGCAGACAGATCAACGTGAAAGGTAGGACGGCGGCGAACGTCGAAGAGCCGGTCCCCTGCACCGCTCATGTGAGTCTCTCCCCCTTTCGAGCTTTCCTGAGCGCAAGGACCGCCAGCACGACTGACCTCGTCACCCCTTGTCAGGTACGAGCGTACTTCTCAGTCAGGACTAAAGGGAGATGTCACGGTACGATCTCGTAAAGACTTTCGGACCGCATGAACGGGACGATTTACTAACTGCAACGCTCAGAAAGGGTGTTCCATGACGCTGGTAGATCCATCGCAGATCCTAGGTTGGGAGCCCGAGACGTCATTCCTGTTCACCGCGGCCGAGGGGCTAGTCCCCAAAAGTGCCCTTCAAAGCTCCGAGACCTACTATCTCGACAAAGTGGACGCGGTTGCGGGTCGCGCAAAGCACGCTCGCGTAGGACAACAACTGAGGGAACGTCTCGCACAGCTACATGGTGGGGCAGCAAGCGACATCGCGCTACTCGGCAATGCGTCCCAGGGCATCAGCGCCGTATACGCCCTGATCGACTGGCGACCAGGCGACAACATCGTCATCGTGACGTCCGATCTCGAGTTTCCCTCGGTAGGGCTGCCTGCCCTCAAGAGGGTTCAACGAGGACGCATTGAGGTGCGGGTCGTCGACCATCAAGAATGGGTTATCGAGCCAGACCAGATTCTTTCCGCAGTGGACAACCGGACCCGGCTGGTGTTCGCGTCCCACGTAAGCTACCGCAGCGGTTTCCGGCTTGATATTGAGACGGTTGGCCGCGCTCTTGCAGCAACGGATACCCTCTTCGCGGTTGACGCCACCCAGTCTCTTGGCGCAGTCTCCGTCCCGGCAACCTCCTGCGATTTCGTCGTATCGACTTCCGGGAAGTGGATGATGGGACCCTACGGCGTCGGCCCTCTGTACTGGAATCGCGAACGCCGGCCAGAAGTCGAACCATTCGACATCGGTTGGTACAGCGTGGTCGACGACCTCGCCCATCCGTATGCACTCAAACCGGATGCCGGGCGTTTCGAAGTTGGAAGCCTTGACTGGCCGGCAATCTACGGCCTTAATGAGGGTCTCGCGTTGATCGAGGATGTTGGTATCGAACGGATCGAAGAGCACGTCGTCGGGCTCGGTGGCCAGCTTCTGGAACAACTCAAGGAGTTTGACCTCGACGTCATTACGCCCGAAAGTCCCGATCAGCGGGCTGGAATCGTCAGTTGGCTCGATTCCGATCCCGCGGCGACGGCCGCGCAGCTAGCGAAACGCGGCGTTCATGTCACCGGGAGTTCCGGGCGTATCAGGGCCGCATTCCATCTCTACAACGATGAATCGGATATCGAGCGTCTCGTTGGCGCGCTGGTGAGACTATATTGATGATGCAACCGACGCCACGCCTGCCACGTATACA
The DNA here is from genome assembly GCA_963709995.1 of uncultured Chloroflexia bacterium. Classification (GTDB taxonomy): domain Bacteria; phylum Chloroflexota; class Chloroflexia; order Thermomicrobiales; family CFX8; genus JAUIIK01. The sequence goes on from CAVPYN010000010.1 coordinate 20,859, forward strand.
CTAGACGCGGCGTACAGTTCCGACAGAGCGACGGAGGTTTGAGACGGTGGCCGGCAGCGACCAACAACGAAAACTTAGTCTGGGCGTCGTTGCAGTTCTCTTTGCGGTCGCGGCGTTCGGCGGCGCAATTACCGGTGGCGGAGCATTTGTCGCGGTCAACATCGTGACCTCAGACGGCGACGACCCGACACCGACCATCGCCGCGGGCACCGAATCCACCGTTCAAGCCACAGCAACCAGGATTGGCACTCCGACTGCTGGCGAGGCAATTGGGCCGACCCATACTCCAACTGCGACAGCGGGAGAGGCCGGCACGTCCCCCACAGCAATCGTCGCGCCAACTCCGTCCGCGACCTTGCCTCAACTCCGGCCAACTCCATCCGCCACGGCACAAGAGCAACCGGCCGGGCTCGTATTGGTTGCGGATGCCGGCCAGAATGCGGTCAGAGCTTTCACGGGAGATGGATCGCTGGCATTCACCATTGGTGGCTCTGAAACCGGCGAGGCAGCTTTCAGTAGCAGTTCGGGAGTCGGCGCCGGCCCTGACGACCATATCTTCATCGCCGACACCCAGGGAGACCGCATCATCCGCCTGGACGCTCAGGGCCGATTTGTCCAGGAATGGGGAGAAACAGGGAGCGATCCTGGACAGTTTGACCAACCTCACGACGTCGCCGTAGATGAAAACGGCAATGTCTATGTCGTCGACCGCGGCAATCATCGCGTCCAGAAATTTGATTCGGACGGGACCTTCGTCACCGAGTGGGGAAGCCAGGGGGACGGGACGAATGGGTTCAGCAGCCCGACCTACATCGTCGCCGACGAGGGATTCCTCTATGTCGCGGACACTGGCAACGATCGCGTCAAGCAATTTGATTACGATGGCAACCTGTTGATGGCCTGGGCTGGAACCGGTACACCTGCCGGTCCTCTGGATCGCCCCCAGGGAATCGGCATCGATCCCGACAATAACTTCTACATTGCCGACACAAACAACGATCGGATCGTCAAAGTGACCCGCGACGGCGTATTCCTCTGGTCGCATGGGGGCAGTGGAAGTGGCGGCGGGCAGCTCAGTGGGCCGACGAGCCTTGCAATCGACAACGAAGCGCTGCTCTACATCACCGACACCGGCAACAACCGGATCGCCAAGTGGTACTTCGAAGGCAATCAGCTAGAAGTCTGGACAAGCCCCACAGGTTCCGACACGCCATTCGTCGCCCCTTACGACATCGCATTGAATGCCGATAAGTCTGATCTCGTGCTGAGCGAGGAGTCGCGACCGTGGCTCACCCTGTTCACGATCGAAGGTGAATCCATCGGCATGATTCCGAGCGCGCTCGCACTGGATGGCAGGCTCGCGAGCCCATTCTTCATGGTATTTGACCGCGAGGGGAATCTTCTGATCGCCGATTCCGGCAATAGCCGGATCCAGAAGTTCACCCCTGACGGCCGATACATCTCCCAGCTCGGCAGTCCTGGAACCGGCCCTGGTCAGTTCGACTTCCCGTTAGGAATTGGCGTGGCACAAGACAACTCGTTCTACGTCGTTGACAGCCACAACAACCGTGTCCAGCATTTTGACGCCAACGGCGGGTTCGTCCGCGAATGGGGCGGCGAAGGCGAGGCAGACGGTCAGTTTGACAACCCCCAGGGCATCGCGATCGGCAGTGACGGTACGATCCTGGTGGCGGATACGGACAATCATCGCGTGCAGCGGTTCGATCCAGAGGGCGCCTATCTGGGAGCCTGGGGCACGACGACGGCAAGCGCTGATCCGGGAGATTTCAGCAGACCGGTCGGCATCCTGGTGGTCGATGAAGACGTCTACATCACGGACCAGGGCAACAATCGAGTCCAAATATTCGACTTCGATGGAAACCTCGTCGGGGCTTTCGGCGAGCAAGGGACCGGTGAAGGACAATTCCGCGCTCCGACTGGGATAGCCATTGACAACGACGGAAACATTCAGATCGTCGACATCCTGAACCGTAGAGTACAAGTATTTACCCCGGATGGCGCATACATTCGCTGGTGGGACGGATCAGAATCAGAGGCTGGCGCATTCACAATGCCAGTCACGGTCGCAGTCCAACCAGAATAAGGAGCGTCCATGGATTCCCGTCACCGGCGGACGCTGCCCAGGATTGCCGGCATCGCCGCTGGTGTGTTTATCGGGATGCTAGTCGTTGGCGCGATACTTGGAACCATCGCCGCGCTGGGCCTCTGGTATCTCAACGACGACGGTGATTCCTCACCCACCTCGACGCCGACACTGCTCGCCCTAAATCCTTCGAGTACCCCGTCAGTCCGGCTTGAACCTGTCTCAACGCAGCCTGATCCGACGCCCGCATCGACAACAACCGAGCCGACGGTTCGAAGCACTCCCGCGCCAACACCTCTGCCACCGATTTCAACAACCACAATCGAGCCGGCTGACCCGAGTCCGACTGTCACGCTGTCAATCTCTGTTCCGCCTGATGGTGTCGTCGTCACGGACGTCGAAGCCCGGGCAGTTACGGCGATGGACGCTGATGGCAGTTCGCTGTTTACCCTGGGTGTTTCCGGACCCCAAGCGGCTTTCGACGTGCCAGCGAGGATTGCCGTTGCTCCCGATGGCTCGATCTTCCTGACGGTGTTCGAAGAGCATCTCGTCTATCACGTCGGTAGAGACGGGGTGTTGCTCGGAAAATGGGGAGGCTTCGGAGATCAACCTGGCCAGTTTCGCTGGCCGGAAGGTATCGCCGTTGGAAGTTCGGGGGATGTCTTTATCGCCGATACCGGCAACAACCGCATCCAGAAGTTCAACCCGTCCGGCGAGTTCCTATTCGAGTGGGGACAGACCGGGCCGGAGCCGGGTGATTTAAACCGGCCGATTGCCGTCGCCGTGCGCGACGAAAGTCTCTACGTGACAGAAGCCGGTAACAACCGCGTGCAATGGTTCGATGAGTCGGGCACGTTCCTCGGGACGTGGGGGGGCGCCGAGAGCGGCAGCGACCTTTTGAATCCTGGCGGGATTGCCGTCGACTCCGCCGGCAATGTGTATGTTTCCGATTCCGGCAACGACCGCGTGCTGAAGTTCACCAGGGATGGCAGATTGATTCTCAATTGGGGCGAACCAGGTACTGCGGCCGGTCAGTTCCAGACGCCTGCCGGCATCGCGATCGATAGCGACGACAACGTCTATGTCGCCGACAGCGGCAACAATCGCATTCAGAAGTTCGACTTCGACGGCAACCATATCTTTACGTCCGGCTCTACCGGGCTGGGAGCGGGGCAGTTCATAGCCCCGCGCGATGTTGCGTTCGCTACTGACGGGCGCATTCTCGCCGTGGATCAGACATTGCCGCGTATCCAGGCCATGAGCGCCGGGGGCAACGTTGAGGAGGTTGTCTGGGCCGCAGGGAAGGACGAAGGCAGCTTTGGACGCCCCTGGGGCGTTGGGGTTGCGGCGGATGGAAGCATCTACATTAGCGACGCACTGCACGATCGGGTGCAGGTGTTCGACGAAACTGGAAAGCTTCAGAGAGTTTGGGGAGGATTCGGCGCCGAACCAGGTCGCTTTGACACGCCGCTAGGCATTGCTATCGACACAACAGGCAACATCTATGTCGTCGATAGCGAGAATCACTGCATCCAGAAACTCTCGCCTGGCGGGGAGGTTTTGCAGATCTGGGGCGGCGACGGGCCCGGCGACGATGGACACGGATTCGACCCCGGCCAGTTTCACGACCCGCACGGCATCGCGCTCGACCGCCAGGGCTTTGCGTACGTCACCGACACCGCGAACAATCGGGTGCAGAAACTGGACGCGAACGGGGCTGTCGTACTCGTCTGGGGGAAGAAGGCGACGGAACTGGGCAATTCCGGCGGCCGACCGGCATCGCGATCAACGACGAAGCGGGCATCGTCTATGTCGCGGACCGCCAGAACGGGCGCATTCAGATGTTTACCTTGGACGGCCAGTTTCTCGGGCAGTGGGGCAGCCGTAACACCGTAACCGGACTTGCCGTCGACAACGCGGGGCGGCTAATTGTCACCTACACTGAAGACATCGACACAAATGTCCAGCAACTCGATGTTGACGAGCAGTTTCTGGTCATTCGCGGGGGACAGCAGTTCGGAGATCATGATTTCATCGGACCGGCGGGAGTGGCGGTCAGGCCGTGAAAATGCTCTACAATGCTCCTCGTGTCGCGCGAGGACGAGGGGGAGCAGTGCAGGTTGAGGCAATATTCACATCACCAGCTGCCAGTCAAGCCATGATCGCCCACAATTCTATCCGGGCACTAGCTGGCGCCGGTCTCGAAGGTGATCGCTATGCCCTGGGCGCCGGCTACTACAGCGATGGCCAGGATGGCCGACAGCTCACCCTGATTGAAGCCGAGGATCTGGAACGGCTCAACGCCAGCGGCGTCGAGCTCAGCCAGCAAGAGTGCCGGCGCAATATTGTGACCCGTGGGGTGGAACTCGCCCCCCTAGTCGGCAAGCGCTTCATGGTTGGCGACGTCCTCTGCGAAGGCATCCGCATGTGCCCGCCGTGTAACCATCTGGAGGAGCTAACCAGGCCAGGACCGCTACGCGGATTGGCGCGCAGCGGGGGAATTCGCGCGCACATCCTGAGCAACGGCACAATCTCGGCCGGCGACTGGATCACGATCGTAACGAGCAATTAGGCGTCCAACGGCAACATACCCGTAGACTAGGGAGCATTCACAATGCTAGGCAATCACGCGCGACGACGGCTCGAATCCGGCGAACCATCGATCGGAACCTGGCTATCCATCCCTAGCCCCGAAGCGGCCAGCCTAGTTGCCAGACTCGGCTTCGACTGGCTGACGATCGATGCCGAGCATAGCCCGGTTGACATCCTGACCCTGGCTCGCATGTTTCGGTCCATCAGCGCCAGTGGAACCGCGCCAATGGTCCGCATCCCCTGGAACACGCCAGAGAATTTCAAGCGCGTACTGGACGCAGGCGCCTGGGGCATTGTTGTGCCCATGGTGAATAGCCGGGAAGAAGCGGAGCGCGCCGTTGACTCGACCCGCTACCACCCGATGGGCAGCCGCAGCGTCGGCGGTAGCGAGACCACGCGTTAACGCTTCAGCGCCGAATCCTCCGAGTACTATGCACGGGCGAACGACGAGATCCTCCTGGTCCTCCAGATCGAGCACATCGACGCTGTCGAACAGTGCGAGCAGATTCTGAGCGTGCCGGGCGTTGATGCCTGTTTCATCGGCCCGAACGACCTTGCGGCGTCGATGGGGCTCGGCATCGGCACGCCATTGGAGAGCGACAACCCGGAAGTCGTCGAGGCGATTGCTCATGTACTGCAAACAGCGAAGAAGGTTGGCGTTGCGCCAGGCATTCATACCTCCGGCGTTCAAGGCATGAACATGCGAATCGAACAGGGCTTTCAGTATCTCGCGCTGGCGTCGGAAGCCCGGTATATGGTTTCGTCGTTGTCCGAAGCCCTCGAATCCGTCAATTGGCAACAATCCGTTCGCGACATGCCGGGCGGCAGCGGCGAGGTCGTACGGTACTAGCCGGTATTCCCATCTATCCGCGCAAGCACAGTTCGAGCCAGCAACTGGAGGTGTACCGGCGAGAGCCATACAGGTGGACCCGCGTCCAGGCTGCGCCAGATCGAGTGCCCGAATTGAAGGAGTGAACAGAACAGTGCGAATTGGAATCCAGATCCAGCCACAGCACGCGGACTATGCCGACCTGCGCGAGACGGCAAAACGGCTCGACGCGATGGGAGTCGACATCATTTACACCTGGGACCACTTCTTCCCTCTGTGGGGTGGTCAGGATGGTAAGCACTTCGAGTGCTGGACAACGCTGGCATCGCTCGCCGAGATCACCGAACACGCCCAGATTGGCGCGCTGGTGACATCGAACAGTTACCGCAATCCGAACCTGCTGGCCGACATGGCAAGAACGGTCGATCACATCTCCGGTGGCAGGCTTATCCTCGGGATTGGAGCCGGGTGGGCGCAGATTGACTATGACGAATATGACTACGAGTTTGGCACAGCCGGCAGCCGGTTACGGGATCTTCGGAATAACATGCCGGTCATCCGCGAGCGGCTGGCCAATTTGAATCCACCTCCACTTGGAACGATGCCGATCCTTATCGGCGGGGGCGGGGAGAAGGTCACGCTGAGGATCGTCGCTGAACACGCCGACATCTGGCACGGATTTGGCGATCCAGAGACGTTTCGCCGCAAGTCGGGGATTCTCGATGATTGGTGTCGCGAGGTGGGTAGAGATCCAGGCGAGATCGAACGATCGGTGGGGTTAACGGATCCAGAAGATCTGATAGCCGGTGATCTATTCGTCGCGGCTGGCGCCACTCAACTGACATTCGGGGTGAGCGGGCCCGACTACGATCTCTCCTACGTCCAGCGCTGGCTCGACTGGCGAGATCGGCACAACAGCCTGGCGTAGCGGTTACCAGGTGTGCGCTTTCGCCACTGAAAACCCCTGTTCCTCAGGTGGACGGGAACTCCCGGACAAGAAAACACGGTCCCAACGAACCTGAACGGGCCGGGCACAGGGAGGGCGCGAGCCACAAACGCGGGCCGAAGCTCACGTGAAGGATGCAACTCGCTGGTTCCCGACGGGCGATCGCTCGACCCGTCTCGGGAAATCCCTGGTCCTTGCGCATTGGCGGTCCGAAGACCTCAAGCGCGAGGGACGGTAGGAAGTTCCCCGATTGAAGCGGGCTGCCTGAGCAGTTCGCTTCAGTGTGCCGATCCGTGACAATTCATCGGGACCGTACATACATAGTAAACGTACAGTGCCACCGTGTCAAGAGGGAATCCAAAATTGCCGCAGGCCCTGTGTAAGGATGCGGTCCAACCCCGCCGCGGGCGACACGTCATACGCCTGCCTGAGCCTCAATCTTTCGATCAAGAAATCGCTGCTCCGGCGATGTCGAAGCAAGTTCCCGGGCACGGAGAAAACGGGCCTGCGCCTGTTCTGAATCGCCGACCTGTTCCGCAAACTGACCGGCAGTTGCGTGAAACAGCGCATAGTCCTCGAGCGCTCCCGAAGCGCCCAGCCGTTCCAGTTCACGGAGCCCTGCTTCCGGACCCTGGACCATCGCAACGGCGACGCAGCGGTTCAGTGCGGTTACTGGCGAACTGCTGATTTCCGTTAGCGCATCGTAGTGGTCGAGTATTGCCGGCCAATCGGTTAGGTCATAGTTTGCAGCCTGACTATGAATGGCGGCGACTCCGGCCTGAAGATGATATGCCGTCAGCTCCGTGCCCCGCGCAGAGTAGTTCAGCGTTTCGATCCCCTCCCGGATCATCGACGTGTCCCACTTCGTCCGGTCCTGCTCCTGGAGCCTGCGAATCTCACCATCGTCACCCAATCTGGCCGGAAGGCGCGACCCATGCAGCAGCATCAACGCGAGCAGCGCATCGACATCAGGACGATCGACGCTTATTGTCGAAACCAGCAGCGTCGTCAGACGGATCGCCTCCAGGCAGAGGTAGCGGGAAATGTGTGTATCGCCTGACGAAAGGGCATAACCCTCACTGAACATCAAGTACAGCGCCGCGGCGACCGCGTCAATCCTTTGATCGAAATCTGCATTCTCAAGAGTTTCGAACGCCGCTGGGTGATCGCGGATCTTCCGCCGGGCGCGGCTCAGCTTCTGGCTGACCGTCGCCTCATTCGCCAGGAACGCCCTGGCGATTTCCGGGACGCTAAACCCTGCGACAACTCTGAGCGTCAAAGCCACCTGGGCGTCAGGTGCTATCGCCGGGTGGCAGCACAGCAGCATCATCGACAGGAGCGCGTCGTCGGCGTCGCTGGGGCCGCGATCGGCAATAACGTCATCAACCAGGAGTGGGGCAAGGTCCTGAAATCTGATTTCCCGGCGCACTGCGTCGATCATGGCATTCCGGGCAACCCGGTAGATCCACGCTTCCGGATTGTCCGGCACCCCTCGATATGGCCATAGCCCGAGCGCTCTGACTAGTGCCTCCTGGACAGAATCCTCGGCCAATTCCAGGTAGCGCGGTCCAAAACGACGGGCAAGGCGGGCGACCACCCGCCCCGACGCGCGCCGGAACAGGTGGTCGACAAGGATCGGGACGCTATCGCTCATGAATGATCGACGATCGCCCGGACCTCCACTACGCCACCATGGCGCAACGCCGGGCATCGCCGGGCGACATCGATCGCGTCGCGCTCGTCAGCAGCAGAGATATGGAAGTAGCCACCGATCGCTTCGCGGGTTTCCGCGAAAGGTCCATCGACGACGACTTCGCCACCTCGCCCGCGGAGCACGACTCCACCCGCGTCGAGTTCGTTCGCTCCGAGATTGCGATTCTCGTCGCGCAACTTCCGCGACCAGTCGATGTATTCCTGTATACGCTGTTGCGCCTGCTCGGCCGACAGCGCGGCCGCGTCGTCGTCGCCACCTCGTATAAGGAGCATGAATTCCGCCATAGAACCGGGTCCTTTCCTTAGAACGATTAAACACCTCTGCATAGAAGACGAATAGCTGCATCGAAATTCGACAATCGGGCCCACCAGCAACACCGAACGCGTAAGATGCATCAGAAGGGTGCGATCCGGCATGGGGCTACAAACCGATGAATAACAGAAGTTTGACCGGAATGATGACCCGGGATCGCATCGATGGCTGGCTTATCGCTCTCTTCGCCATCTGTACCGCGATCATGTTCGAATCGATGCGGGTGTTCGTCAGTTATCTCGTGTTCGTCGTCGATCAGAGTGAACGAACGACCATCGCAGTGGCGGCGATTGCCGTCTTCGCGTTTCCGGCCCTGGCTGGACTTGCCATCACCACACTCGGAATCCCACGAATCCTCAGCGGTTCTATCTGGATCCTGCTACTCGCCAGGCTGACGATCCAGTTCGTCGATGATCCTGTTCTGAGGATCATTGCTGGCGGGGTAGTTATCGTCGCCTGGGGCATCCTCGCGGTGACAATCTTTGCAATGAGGCGCCAGTCTGCGGCAATCGGGTTCCTGTTCGGGCTAGGGCTCGATCTTGCACTGCGCGCCGCCATCGGCCCGTTGGATCTTCCCTGGATTCCGGACCTCACGCGAACCATCATCACGCTGGCACTGATTCTCCTGTCAATTGCCCTCTGGATTCCCACGCGCAAAGCGTTTACAGGTTTCAACGCCGGGGCAAGCTGGAGGTCGGCGGCGCCGCTGATCGCCATCGGTCCCGCCATCGCCCTGTTCCACGTAGTGACCGGGAACATCGCCTTCGTCACAACCCATACCGGACTCTCAACGGCAGCGGCGAGCGGACTGCTCGCAGCAGGGTTCATCCTGGGTGTAGGAATTGCGGCGCTGCGTTTGCTGGCGGTGGGAGCCGCTGGCGCCGGAGGCACGCTCATCCTTCGCTTCGTTTTCTTCGATGCGGTAATCGGAGGTGTTTCGCTCTCGCTCGCGTGGTCGGGTGAGGGACTCGCGGCGCTCGGCGTCCTGTTTGCGACAGTCACGGCAACCGAGCTGATCATTCTCGCGACGATCTCAGAGGGAGAGGCCGGGAGCGCGACAGCAACTCCCACGGCGATCATTTTCACCATCGGGATGCTGCTGCAATTCATTGCACTCTTTCTCTATTACACGGCCACCGGTTCGGGGATCATCCTCGGTGGCATCTGGATCGTCCTTGTCGCGGGTGCATTCGCAGCCATCGGACTCATTCCCGCCGCGATGGCACATCGACCACTACGCCTCGACGCGCGCGTCGTGCCCGCCGCAGCGGTGATCGTGTTGCTCGCGGTAGCCCCCCTGATCGCCCTGGCTGAAACATCGCCCCTGTCCACCGGTTCCAGCGACGGGACGATCACCGTGATGTCTTACAACATCCAATCCGGGTTCTCGAAGGACAACCATTGGGATCTTGAAGCAACGGCCGGAGTCATCGCGGAATCTGGCAGCGACATCGTTGTACTCCAGGAGGTGAGCCGTGGCTGGCTCGTCACAACCGGAAACGAACAGCTGCGCTGGCTAAGCGACCGGCTTGACCTGGCTTACGCCTGGGGTGGCGCGTCCCGTGACGATCTCTGGGGAAACGCGGTGCTGAGCCGGTACCCGATCGTCTCGTCGAACGTGGTCAAGTACGACACAAGCCAGAACCTGCGACGCTCTGCCCTGGTTGTCACACTCGACATCGGACAGGACACCCTCATCCAGGTGATCGCAACTCACCTCGACAATCCAGCCGGAGCGGGCACGGCTCGTTCCGAGCAGGTCGACCAGCTTGTTGAGATCATCGACCTCAACCGGCCAACGATTGTCGCTGGCGACTTCAACATGACCCCGGATGACCCGCTCGTGGGCAGCATCCTCGCAACCGGTCTCCTCGATGCTGGTCTTGTTGCAGGCGCGGTAGACGCGACTTCCGAGGATGGAAGGCGCATCGACTACATCTTCGTATCGAATGATTTTGGAATCGTCGAGGGCGAGGTCATCGACAGCGATGCTTCCGACCATCGTCCAATCGTCGTGACGCTGCTCGTGCCTTAGGAGTCCCCGATAAAGGAGCGAACCGTCCGCTCGATCCCCTCGGTGAAACTCATCTCCGGCCGCCAGTCCAGAACCTGGTTTGCTTTCGAGACATCCAGATAGATCCGGTAGACTTCGCCAGGTTTCGCCGGCGCAAATTCAGCATCCAGGCCGTAATCGGAAGCGTTCTTCAGCGCCTCGAAGACCTCATTGACCGTGGTCGGAACTCCACTGGCGATGTTGATCGCTTCGCCATCACCTCGCTCAAGCGCCTTCAGATTGGCGCGAACGACGTCACCAACGTAGACGAAATCGCGTTCCTGCGCCCCGCTCCCGAAAATGGTGCAGGCCGTCCCTGGAGCATGCGTTCGGTGAAGATCGCGACGACGCCCGCCTCACCGTGAGGATCCTGACGGGGACCGTAGACATTCCCGTAACGCAACGTGGTGAAGTTCAGGCCGTAGAGCCGGTGATAGAGATCGAGATATCGCTCCGCGGCGAACTTGGAGAGACCATAGGGCGACTCGGGCAGTACCGGATGGACTTCGTCACAGGGAAGTTGTTGCGGTTCTCCGTACATGGCGCCACCGCTTGAGACGTTGATGACCTTGCCGACGCCGTTGCGCCGCGCCGCGTCGAAGACCGAGAGTGATCCGATGACGTTCCTGCGCGCGTCATCGAGCGGGTTCTCGACCGACACCGGAACGGCGATTTGTGCAGCGTGATGATTGATAACATCAGGGCGAAAGTCGCTGACCAGCTCTTGAAACTCGTCCGCGAGAATACTCATCTGCTGGAATGGCGCGTGGGGGCTTAGATGTTCTGTCGTGCCCGTAGACAGGTCGTCGACCACGAGAAGTTCATGGCCCGCCGCGAGATACGCATCCACAACATGGGAGCCAATAAAACCCGCTCCCCCGGTCACGAGGATCCTCATAGAGTCGCGTTCTTCACCTTACCCGAGTCCGACCGCCCGGCTCACATCCACAGATGAGCGTATACCCACCGCGTGCGTGAGCGCGAGAATCAATAGTCCTGCAACCAGGACAAGCATGGCCGCATAGGCCAGACGGCGCACCGGCGCTGCGAACCGCCATCTTGCCCGCGTTCGAAACTGGCTGCACTCCTCATGGCGAGGACCGAGACAATAGCCAATCTGCTGCGGCAACCCGACCGGGCGACCGCCGGCCGCCAGGCAAGCCCGTCCCGACAGTCCCGCTTCAAGGTGGACGCAAGCGTCTGCATGGGTGATCACCGTGGCAAGCGGCTGCTTTTCAATCAGCGGGAGCCGCAGGGCCGGTAGCTCGGCTGTCTCGTCGATACGAACCGGGCGCGCCGTCCCGCGCGAGGCTGGAGCATTCTTGCGCACGGGCCGCCGGTGCAAGCGTAGCGCCGGAATCCGCGTGTCGCGGTTGCCCTGGTCTTCCGGTTGGGGCCATGCGGTTCGGCGATCCGGCCACGCCCCGACATACAACTGCGCCATCGCGCAACCATCCCTACCGTCTCACGAAATGTACGTACATGTGTACGTACACCCGAATCCTATCGCAGGCAAGCGTGCCTGTCGAGGATCGGGACGAAGAATCTGGGTTTCTCGGGTTTCGAACGTATCATCCGGGAGGTCACCAAAGAAGAGTGCAGACAACTACTCAATCACGTTATACTCAATAGATGAATAGCATCACTGACAGATTCAACAGACCACTCCATGATCTCCGGATCTCGGTCACTGACCGCTGCAATTTCCGTTGCGTCTACTGCATGCCGAAGGAGATCTTCGGCGCAAATTACCCCTTCCTGCAGCGTGACGAGGTGCTGAGCTTCGAAGAAATCGAACGTGTTGCCCGGGTGTTCGCGCTCGCTGGCGTGCGCAAGCTGCGGATCACCGGAGGAGAGCCGCTGGTGCGGCGCAACATCGAGGATCTCGTCGGGCTGCTCGCCGCCATCCCCGGAATCGACGATGTCGCGATGACGACCAACGGCTCGCTATTGTCGCCAGCGAAGGCCAGGGCCCTGAAGGACGCGGGCCTCGACCGGATTACCGTCAGCCTCGATTCACTCGATGATGCCGTATTCAAATCGATGAACGACGTCAACTTCCCGGTCGATCGAGTCCTCCAGGCAATCGACAACGCGATTGAAGCCGGCCTCGATCCGGTCAAAGTCGACACCGTCGTGAAGCGCGGGGTGAACGATCACACGATCATCCAGCTTGCCAGCCACTTCCGGCACACCGGAGTCATCCCACGGTTTATCGAGTACATGGACGTCGGGTCCACCAATGGTTGGCGCATGCAAGACGTCGTCGCTGCCCGGGAGATCATCGAGGCGATCAGCGGCGAGTGGGCGGTTTCGCCCGCTGAGCCGAACTACTATGGTGAAGTGGCCGACCGCTACCGCTATCTCGACGGCGGCGGCGAATTCGGGATCATCGCCTCGGTCACCCAGCCATTCTGCGGCACTTGCACCCGGGCGCGGCTATCCGCGGACGGCCAGCTCTACACCTGCCTCTTCGGCGCCCACGGCCATGACTTTCGGGGGTTGATTCGCTCTGGAGCGAGCGACGATGACCTTGCGCAACTGCTCTCCAACGTCTGGACCAATCGGGCCGACCGCTACTCGGAACTGCGTTCGGAGAACACGATCTACCTGCGCAAGGTGGAAATGTCGCGCATCGGCGGCTGACCAAACAAAGATCCCAGCAGCGCACAACTGAAATTCGCGGCCGCTGGAAGAGCGACCGCGATTTCTCTCAACGTTTGGCTAGATCACGCCGGCGGTTACTCGACCAGATACAGCTCGTAGCGCGGCGTGTGGACGTCGTCGGAATGCCGGACGATCAGATCGCTCGTTCCACGAACGTCCAGGGTTCCGACGATCACCTGACCGTAGACCGCCTCGCCGCCAGGATTGCCGTGCATCGTCACGTCGGAGCAGGGCGCAAGGAAGACGCCTTCGAGATAGAACTCGTTGTTGCCCTGACTATCGAATTCGCTGCAATTGTCGATCCAGAGAACCATGTGGTTTGGGCCACCGCTATAGGGCGAAGTTGCCGGCGCTTTCAGGTTGACCTCGCCATTCTTCGGATCGAAGTAGGTCGAACTGGTTGTGCCGTTGAAGTAGAGCATGACGTTGTTGCCCTGGATCCGCGAGTTCGTGTTTTGCAGGCTGATGCTCGTCCCCTTGAAGTAGTAGGTGCCCGGTAACAGGGTTGCGGTCTTCTTGATATTGATGTTCCCGAGGTTTTCGTAGTAACCGGGATGCAGCGTGCAATTGTTGTTACAGTTTGGCTTGTCCTCGATCTCGTCAAGGGCGTTCTTATACGGTGGAATCGCTCCCGCGTATGGATTGGTAATCGGCGGGCGTCCGTTGAAGAAGCCGCTCGGCGCTTCCCAGTTGTTGTTGGGATTTACCTCGCCGACGGCATCGATCGTGCCATCAGTCTTGAATGCGTTCGCGCCGCCACTCCGTGCAACATCGCCATTTGACATTGCGCTGCCGCCGATAACATCGATCGTGATGTTGCCATTCACGTACATACCCGGTTCTTCCAGCGCGATCAACGCGTACTGACCGTCCTTGACATCGCTCACCTCGGCAACCGCGCGAGCCCCGACACCCCAGCTTCCTGTGTAGATCGCTCCAATAAGAAGCGTTGCACCGGCATCGAGACATCCACCTCGACCCGGCCATCATTGCTGTCGCCAGTCACTACAACTTCCACACCGCCATCTTCCGAGACACCGTTGGCTCCGGCGTAATCGGCGGCATCGCCTCGCACCGTGCTATGAGACTTGCCCTGCATCAGGGCAACGCCCCCGGCAAGCGCGGCGGAGTCTGCGGCCGCCTGCGCCTGGCGGCGTTCGGCCATCAGATAGCCCGCGTCCAGGGCAAGCGCCATAATGCCCACCAGCACGAATGAGGCCAGCGCAAAGAGAATCAGGACCTGTCCTTCGGTATCTCCACTGAATTGTGCTCTTCTGCGCCTTGCCATCTTGTTGTCCGTCATTTCAATACGAGTTGCGGGGCCGAAGCTCGACTCCGCCTGCTTTCATGATGCCTTGGACGCCGAGAGGCTGAAAGGTCGGTAAGTAGAGAATTTGCGGGTACACGGGTTCGCCGAAACCAGTACCAGCGTACTAGTTGGGCGATTTACTGCGCGGACGGATGCGGATGCCGTGATGCAAGTAGAGACGGCGCCGCTGGCGCGTCCCGGTGGCAGTAACTTCCTCATTCGGTGGATTGGGACTGTGGGATCGAAAACGCGCCAGCGGCACGTCTCGACGATAACCCGTCTCGGTGAATCACTCGAGATAGCTCGACAACACCTGCGATTTCCGATTACCAGATCTTGGGGATGAATCGAAATCGCACCTGGCGCATGTAGCCTGCGTACTCCGAATATCGAGCGGAAAGCAGGCGCTCTTCGTGCCGTGCCTTGAACGTGAAAAAAATGAATCCGACGAGCGTAGCCGCCATCGAGAGAACGCTCGACCAGATGAGCGACCAGCCGAGTAGCGCGAGCAGGACGGCCAGGTACAGTGGGTGGCGAACGCGCCCGTACCAGCCATGCTCGACGAGTTCGGCATCGTCGAGCGGCGTCGGCGCAACCCGCAGACTGTCGCCAAGATCCTCCCCCGCCTGCTGGGCGACTAGTAGACCGCTGGCGATCGCGATCAGGCCCAGGCTCGCGCTGGCGACTCGAACACAGCGAGTTCTTCGCCTCCGGAGCACCCTTGCCTCGAACGGACCGGCGACCGCGGCCAGCGCCAACAACACAAACTGCCCGCCGATCCAGCCGTAGTCCGGTCCGATTCGTTCGCTGAGGCTGCGCTGGCGTCTTTGCCCTGACATCTCCCCCGCCTTCCGGCCATCGATGCAACTGACGTAAAACCCGGCCATCATAGCAGCCGCGATCAGGCGGATGCAGACGCGCCTATTGAGCGCACCAACAATCCGGCGTAGCATGGAGGACGCACGAAGAGTCAGGAGGGATGCACGCCGCTATGCAGGAGATCCGCCAACCGGAGGGCGCATATCGTTACACCTTCGGATCGCGCCAAGAGCAGATCGCGACCGTCCACCCTGAAGAGACGGTTCCCATCCACTCGGAGAGCGCGGTGCGGACAGCCTGCGACGAGCCTGTTTGCTGGTTCGTCGCAAGAGGCGGTTTCGAGAAACTCGACGCCTACCAACTTCTCACCTGGGCAGGGGAACCATTCGGGGGAGGTACCGGGGACCTCAACCATTCGCTGGTTGCAGGCGTCAAGAAGACGAATCTCTCGTGGTGACATGGGGAGAGTTTGCCGAGAGTTCCCCGGAGCTTGCCCTGGTTGGCGCCCGGCTCTTTGAGGAGCACCAGATCGCCTACCTGGCGACGGTTCGCCGCGATGGATCGCCACGGCTCCACCCGGTGACACCGGTGCGGGCGGGAGATGGGCTGTACGTCGCCGTCAACTGCGCCTCTCCGAAGCGCTGGGACCTTGAGCGTGACCGGCGCTACGCGCTACACGCGCCGCTTGGAGATCAGGACGAGGAGTTCGTCATCACTGGCGTCGTCCGTCGCGTGAATGATGGCCCGACCGGCGCCGCAATCGCCGTGGCTGCCCGACACGTCATACACGCCAGCGATTGGCTCTTCGAGTTCCTGATCAGCCGCTGCCTTCAGGGCTACTGGGTCAACGTGGGACAACCCGGCACCTACCCTGTGCGCCGTCATTGGCCCTCGCTGGAATCGTAATCGGACTGGTCGTTTATTGTTTATTTAGGAACTGGGAGATTGAAATGGTCTGGACAAACAAGGGCATCAGCCACCGTTCGACGGTGATGGGCATGCGCGGGATGGTCGCGACGGCTCACCCGCTGGCGTCGCTCGTCGGGGTAAACGTCCTCCAATCCGGCGGCAACGCCTTCGATGCCGCCGTCGCAATCTCGGCAACGCTCAATGTCGTTGAGCCCTACATGTCCGGGCTTGGTGGTGGCGGGGCAGCGCTGATCCACACCGCGGATGGTGAGACGACAACGCTGAATTACGGTGGATCGGTGCCTGCCCAGGCCGGACCCTCTACCCTAGATGACAACACTGTCGACATCGGTTCCAGGGCCAGCACCGTGCCTGGAGCGCCGCTGGGCTGGTTCACCATTCTCGAACGTTTCGGGACGATGGATGCCGGCACACTATTTCAACCGGCGATCGATCACGCTGAGCGCGGCGTGGCCCTCACGGTGAAGAACAGCCTCTTTTACGCGTCGGGAGTCGACCGGCTGTCGAATAATGGTCGTCCGATTTTTGCCCCCGGCGGGTCCGCACCGGCTGCCGGAACGGTCATCCGTCAACCGGCGCTAGCCGCCACCTATCGACTGCTGGCCGAACACGGACCGGGCGTTCTCTATGATGGCGCGCTCGGAACCCGCATGATCGATGCCGTCCAGGCCGCGGATGGCTTGATGACCGCCGGCGACCTGCGCAGTTTCGATGTCGAATGGCTTGAGCCGGCAAGAGGAACCTATCGCGGCCTTCAGGTGCGCTCGACCGGTTGGCCGCTCACATCCTACGAAGTCTTGATGAACCTCAATCTCATGGAGGGTTTCGACCTCGGCGCGATGGGCCACAACAGCGCCGATACCATCCATACCGTCGCGGAAGCAATGAAGCTTTCGATGACCGAACGCTGCCGCTACGGTGGATCGGCAAATCCGCCTCCACCCGGCCTGCTATCGAAAGGTTATGCCAGCGAACGACGAACGCTGATCGACCCCGAACGTGCCGCCGTCGCGGCGAGCGAGCGTGGCGTGCGCCTCTTCCCGGACGGCACGATTCAACCAGGCAGTCCGGCTGACTTCAACCGCGAGTGCACGACGCACTTCAGCGTTGTCGACGAAGATGGCAATGCCATCGCGATCACCCAGAGCCTTGGCGCGGCCTTCGGCTCCGGCTTCCTGGCCGGCGACACCGGAATCATGATGAACAATTTCCTCTTCTTCTTCGACCTCGATCCGGAGAGTCCGAATGTGATCGGTCCCGACACACGTTGGGGTGGGCCGCTCGTGCCGTGCATGTTCTTCGACGACGAACGGCTGTTTCTCGTGATTGGCACGCCTGGAGGATTTGGGATTCCGCACACCACCACTCAGATGATCTCAAACGTCATCGATCACGGAATGGGAGTTCAGGCAGCGATCGAAGCGCCCCGTTTCCGGCTCTGGGAAGGCACCCGCATCGTCATCGAAGAGCGTGTGCCCGGCGAAGTTCGAGCCGAGCTTGAGCGCCGTGGACATCACGTCGAGCTTGTCGAAGCGTTCTCCGCGGCGGTGGGTGGCGGGCAAGGCATCTTGATCGACCCTAATACCGGCGCACTGTCAGGAGGTGGCGATCCTCGCAGGGACGGGACGGCGCTCGGATACTAGAGCGTTTTGACGAATGGTGGACCATCGGAGAATCGGCAGACCAGTGCGATACAGAGGATCTCGAAAATACTCAGCGCCAGCGAGGAAGAAACCTGGGGCCATCGTACGGGCGCAGACGAGCTCCGCCCAGCCACGAGCATGCATACGTTCGCGGGTGAACACATGGTTCACCCCGACGATGGCCGGGGGATTGAACCACCGATCCACCTTCGACGTTTACGGTATTTGGTGTCGTGCGGGCAATTGTAGAACATCGAACCGTAGAGGCAGCGCCGCTGGCGCGTCTCGGTTCGACGCGCGCGGCCGTCGCCGCCGGCAACTGCCCGGACTCTGGTCCGGCCCGCAGCTCGGCCATCTGTCCGGCCCGCACGTCGATGCGACGAAGCACTGGCTACGAGGTTGCCACCTCACGCCAGAACATGTCCGTACTCTCGGACGTCAACGTTATGCTGCCCAGCCCGAACATCGAAGCAAGGATGAAGTCGTACTCGTAGGAGGCCTCGACACGGAAGCGGCTTTTGTCGTTCATATTCCCGTCGAGAAGCACAAGTTCAACGCTCAACTCGTCGCTATTGAGACCAGTGCCCTTCGACAGCATGTACGTCGTGATCTTGCTCTCGGTGGCTGGCGCATCGGACTGGATCGAGCCAGAACCTCGCACGGTCGTGTAGCGCGCGCCTTCCTTGGCCGCATTGTTCACGGTATGAACCGTCCAGAGCAGCCGGCCACCTTCGATGATCCCGAAGAGGAGCGTCAGAAAGAGCGGGGCAATCAGCGCGAACTCGACCAGACTCTGGCCCCGACCGGTCCTTTGGCGCTTTCGATCGATCTTCATTTCCTTACCCAACCACTCTCATCTGAACCGACCTGCTCATGCCGATGCTGTTCGGGATACCTGGCATGGTGAAGAGCGGTGTGAAGGTGTAGTTAACCGTGACGGTAATCTGCTCATAGCCGTCGGAATCGGTGCTGGTTGAGCTGGTTACAGTCGGGGAAGAGCCGAAGATCGTCGGACTGTCCGCCAGTGCCGCATCGCGCACACGGGTGGTGTCGTGGGCGTTCATCGAGCCACGAGAACCGTAGATCGCGCCAGCGCGCGCCGAATTGGTCACCTCGATGTAGGCTGAATAGGCGCGGGCAAAGTCCAGCGTGGCCACGAGCATAAAGACTAGGATCGGCGAGACCAGCGCAAACTCGACCAACCCCTGCCCACGCTTGCGGGACCGGCGTCGTCTCATTTCGGCTGGAGAGATTCCAGCAGGGGTATCGCCCATCTTCTTCGTCCGTTCTGTCTCAATCAGGCGAGTCATCTGTTCATTCACCCGTGTCCGATTCAGCTCGTTCCTCCTGCCCTTCAGTCTAGAGTTCCGGAGCCTCTGGAGGGGATAGATCGTTGGTCACTCATGTGCACTGTCATCAGTACCTTCGCATTTCCGGGTTCGATCAGCCGCAGTTCCTACTCCACGAGGTAGATCTCGTAGCTCTGCGTCGGAGCATAGGGAAGGTAGGTGACGATCGCGTCGGAAGTGCCCTTGATTTCGATCGAGCTACCGATGACGATACCACTCACCGTTTCGCCGTTAGGATTGCCATGCAGTGACAGCTCTGAGCATGGCGCGTAGAAGACGCCACCGAGGAAGAATTCCTGATTTCCCTGCGAGTCGAACACTGGCCCCGGGCAGACATCGATCCAGATCACCAGGTCCCGATAGTCGCCATGGACCGTTAGCGCATCCGGGTCGCTGTTCCAGCCGGGAGCAGTCAGATAGACTTCGCCGTTCTGTGGGTCGAAGTAGGTCTGGTTCTTGTTGCCAGTGAAGTAGAAGTTAACGCCGGTTCCTTCGACACGAGCGTGGGTGCCGCGAAGCTCGATGCTGCTATTGTCGAAGTAGTAGAGACCGGGCGCGAAGCGCGCGACGTCCCAGACCTTAATCCGGGCGTTGCGATAGTATCCCGGCAGGAAATTGCAATCGGGACCGGTCTCCGCCGGGTCTTCGTGCCCGTGCGGGTTGCAGCGGATTGTACCGGTCCTTGGCGGTCCGGTCGGTTTAATCGGAGCAGTGTAGCCAGCGAATGGATCGACTGCTGGCGCGCGCTTCTCGCGGATGCCCCAGGGCGCTTGCCAGCTATCGCTTTCTTCAACGAAACCCACGGCGTCGATGAAACCGTCGGTCGTGATGATGTTGGAACCACCGCTCGACTCGATATTGCTGTTGGAGATGATACTCCCGTTGCGAGCCTCAAGCTCCATCGACCCGTTGACGTAGATCCCTGGCGGATCGAGAGCAATCAAGATGTAGTTGGAATCAGCTTTGTCGGTGATGTCAGCCACGGCGCGCGCCGATACACGCCACGGACCGGTGTAGAGCGCTCCGACGAAGAACCGCTGCACCTCCATCTGGAGATCGACCGCCACCGTTCCGTCCCAGCGGTCCCCGGATATCGCGACATCTACCCCCGAACCATCAGACCCGCCAACTCCGTTCGCCGCCGCGAAAGCCCGGGCTGCGCTGGTGGCGCCGGATACGGACTCTCCGGCGAGGAGCGAACGCGCGCCAGCAAGCGCGGCCGCGTCAGCCGCGCCCTGCGCCTCGCGCCTCTCCGACATCAGATATCCGACATCCAGGGCAAGCGCGAGTCCGCCAATCAGGACGAAGCTCGCCAATGCCAGGAGAACAAGTACCTGCCCATCACTCCTGTCGCGCCGGAAAGATAATCGTTTCATGATGGTTGAACCCCCAGCAAGTGAACAGAGATCGCGAATAGCCCTCGATACAGTCAGGGACACTTCCCACTATGCCGTTCCAGATCGCTATTCCTGAATAGCCTGCTGATAGGAAAAGACATCGGGACGATTCGCTCAGTACTTCGGTACGCGATCCCCAGACGAAGGGGAACGCTGGGATGCTGTCGCTGTAGATGAATGATCAAGGGGGAAAATCAGCAAAAGTTCGATGCCGGACGCCATGCCGGCAGGCGCAATGTGCCACTACGCAGGCAAGCAAAAGCCCCCGGGAATTTTTCTCGGGGGCTGTGCCTAGCACGTTGGCGATTGAGGAGTGGAGGAGGGAGGGGGTGTATTGGTGGGGGGAAAACACCGGTGTTCAAGTGCACTGGTCTCGCCGCTCCAGCCCTCCCTGACAACCGTAGCTGTCAGATCCTCAGGCGAGTCGATACCAGCCCAGTGCAACTCTCATCACATCCGGTGGCTGACCTGAGAGTTGTCTGATTTCCCAGACAAATCTCCCTAGAAAGGAGGTGATCCAGCCGCAGCTTCCGCTACGGCTACCTTGTTACGACTTCGTCCCAGTCACCAGCCCCACCCTCGGCGGCTGCGCCCCTTACGGGTTCGCCCACCGACTTCAGGTGTTGCCGGCTTCCATGACGTGACGGGCGGTGTGTACAAGCCCCGGGAACGTATTCACCGCTGTATGCTGACCAGCGGTTACTAGCAACTCCGCCTTCATGGGGGCGAGTTTCAGCCCCCAATCCGTACTGAGACCGGCTTTCTGGGATTGGCTCCGTCTTACGACTTGGCTGCCCTCTGTACCGGCCATTGTAGCGTGTGTGTCGCCCAGGACATAAGGGTCATGCTGACTTGACGTCATCCCCGCCTTCCTCCGCTATGCGGCAGTCTGGCTAGACATCCACGTAACTAGCCACAGGGGTTGCGCTCGTTGCGGGACTTAACCCAACATCTCACGACACGAGCTGACGACAGCCATGCAACACCTGTCTCCGGGCTCTCCGAAGAGCACTCCTACCTTTCAGCAGGATTCCCGGGATGTCAAGTCCTGGTAAGGTTCTGCGCGTTGCGTCGAATTAAACCACACGCTCCGCTGCTTGTGCGGGGCCCCGTCAATTCCTTTGAGTTTTAGCCTTGCGGCCGTACTCCCCAGGCGGGATACTTACTGCGTTAGCTCCGGCACAGCAGGGGTCAACTCCCGCTACACCTAGTATCCATCGTTTACTGCGTGGACTACCGGGGTATCTAATCCCGTTCGCTCCCCACGCCTTCGTGCCTCAGCGTCAGGTCAAGTCCAGTCGGCCGCCTTCGCCTCTGGTGTTCCTCCCGATCTCTACGCATTTCACCACTACACCGGGAATTCCACCGACCTCGCCTTGCCTCCAGTTCGCCCGTTTCGCGCGACCTTCCCCGGTTAAGCCGGGGACTTTCACACACGACGTAACCAACCGCCTGCGCACCCTTTACGCCCAGTAACTCCGGACAACGCTTGGCCCCTACGTATTACCGCGGCTGCTGGCACGTAGTTAGCCGGGCCTTCTTCCCGAGGTACCGTCATTTGTTTCGTCCCTCGGAAAAGGGGTTTACACACCGAAATGCTTCCTCCCCCACGCGGCGTTGCTCCCTCAGGCTTGCGCCCATTGGGGAAAATTCCTTGCTGCTGCCTCCCGTAGGAGTCGGGGCCGTGTCTCAGTCCCCGTGTGGCTGATCATCCTCTCAGACCAGCGACCGATCGTCGCCCTGGTAGGCCTTTACCCCACCAGCTAGCTAATCGGGCGCAGCCCCCTCCTGATCCGCTCCATAGCGCTTTCTTCATCTGGGTCCCCCCACATGAAGCTATCGGGTATTCGCCACAGTTTCCCGTGGTTATCCCCATGATCAGGGCAGGTCGGCCACGCGTTCCTCACCCGTCCGCCACGGTCCACACTCCACATCAACCCGAAAGTCAATGTATCGGAATGCTCCCGTTCGACTTGCATGCATTAGGCACGCCGCCAGCGTTTATCCTGAGCCAGGATCAAACTCTCCATCTTGTAGTTCGTTCAATCCCTATCTCATCGAATCGCCTCTCGACAATTCCATTCAACAGGTTCAAGTACCATACAGTGCGCCAACGCTCAGCTTTCGCTCAACGTCCACACACCCCACAGCACCCGCACTGCCTCTTCCACTCCTCAATTGTCAACGTGCTATCGCGTTCCAGAGGAACAAAAAAACCCGCTTGCTAAGCGGGGTCCCACGAATTCCCAGTCTGGTACAGACTTGTCGAACTCTTGGGTCGTCCCCTTTCGCGATTCCATCGCTCACGACACGGAACGCATCCGCATCACAGTAGAGCCTAAGTAGTGTACATTCACCGGCTGCCAATGTCAAGGAATTCTGGATGCATGATGCAGGTCCAGCATGTCTCTCGCACGGACTTCTCCGATATGGTAACTTCCTTAGCTTGGGGGCACGCGTATTGAGGGGATCGTCGCGTGAACGACAACAGGGTGGGGAGCGAGGCCGATGATGCCGTTCGGTACTGATTCCAATCTCGATCTGGCGCTCATGCTATTCGACCTCGGTGGCGTTCAATTCGGATCGTTCGACCTTCCTGGCACAGCAGGGCAGTCTCCCATTTATGTCAATCCCCGCGTGCTTATCAGCGAGCCGCGCATGCTTCGACGCATCGGGCGCCTGATCAACGCCGCCATCGCATCGGATCGCGCCCGGGTTCGCCCTCATCTTGCCTCCTTCGCGGCGGTAGCCGGGGTTCCTATGGGTGGCCTCCACATCGCGACCGCTTACGCCCTTGAGTCGGACACGCCGCTCATCTTCCTTCATCGACAGGACGGCGACATCGAGGAAGGACGCATCGAGGGCAGCGTCATGCCCGGGCAGACCGTGTTGATCATGGATGATCTGATGACCGGGGGACGCTCAATCTTGACCGCCGCCAAACGTCTTGAAGCAGCCGGAATGCGAGTTCGCGACGCGATTGTGCTGATCGATCGTGAGCAAGGCGGGGTCGAGCACCTGCACGAGCACGGTTACAACGTTCGCCCGATACTCGGGCTCAACACGATGCTGAACTACTATCATTCGAATCAACTGATCGACGAATCCACATTCGAGCGCTGCGTCGCCTATCTCGCTGGTTTCCGCAAACCGAGGGATTCAGAGCCAGCAAACGGCGGCCAGTAGCCAGCGCTACTTCAGCCCTAGCTCCTCCAGCGCCCGTGCCGCGCCATCCAGGGTGGAGTGGTTCATGCCGGCATAGTTCGGGGAGAAGACAACGCCCCGGCCCCCAGCCCGGTACGTCGCCAGGACGCTGCGATAGGCGATATCCGGCGTGCAGATTGCCTGATCAGCGCGTGAAC
The DNA here is from genome assembly GCA_963709995.1 of uncultured Chloroflexia bacterium. GTDB lineage: Bacteria > Chloroflexota > Chloroflexia > Thermomicrobiales > CFX8 > JAUIIK01. The sequence continues at coordinate 44,885 of CAVPYN010000010.1, forward strand.
GTGGCGCGTCGATGCCAAGCCCCATGTAGACATCCACTTTGTCTCCGATTGCGTCGACCGTGGCTTTGCATTGACCGTAGACGTAGGTGTCTGGATCGAATCCGGTCTGGACTATCTCATCCCAGGGGGCCTCATCCAGACCCAACATCCGGTACATGATCGGCGTCATTTCCTGAGGCGGCACGTCACGGAAGATCGACTGGTGCCACTGGCTCATCTCGTTGAAGTAGACGCCCCCCGATTGGTGCTGGTAGGTAATCGGCTTGACCCAATCCGACCAGGTCGCCATCTCTTCCCACGGCCATTGGGCTTTGCGGAGCGGGTTCAGATGGTTTCGGTTCCAGACGTTCAGCCCGAATTCGAGCGTCGGGTTTACCCACTTGGTGATGCCGTAGAGTTCCCGGTCCATGTCCTTGTTACGTTCGACCCAGAAGCGCTCCCAGAGCATAATCTCCGGGTGCTGGTAAAGCAGCCGCACGAACTCGACAAATGCGCCGTCCGGCATTTCGGCCCGGTTTCGCGCCGACTGGAAATATTCATAGGCGTGCTGGAGCGCGCGACGGGCATCCTCCACGTCGATGCCCTGCCCGGCTGCGATTCGGCGACAATGCTCGCAGAAGCAGTTCGGAACCCGGCCGTAGATGAGATTGTCGAGCGGGCTGCGCCGCTCATTGCACCACATGATCCCGGCAATGTCGTAGTGCCGGGCATAATCCTCGATGATCGACTGCCACCACGCGCGGTAATCAGGATGATTGATACATGGCTCCGCGCCGATTCTGCCGAACACGTCGACTTCCATCACCTGGGGCAAGTTCGGGATTCCGACGGTATTTACCGACCCGTGCCCCGCATAATGAAAGAGCGGCTCCATGACCTCCGGGTAGACCTTCATCCCTCGTTCCCGGGCCGCCGGGATGATCATGTCGAGGATGTCCTTATCCTCGAATTCCTTATCTGTCGTTCGAAAGCCGTCGAAGAACGTCGTGCGATACATGTCAGGCCGGTGAGCGATGTATGAACCGCCCCGGAGGGGGCTCGGCTCGGATTTGCCGTGATCTGGCCAGCCCTCAAGCTCCCAGGAAATCCGGCGGCCTATCTTGAGACCCAGCCACGAAATCGTCCCGACGAGCAACACATTGATCCCGAAGCGATTCTTCAGGGTGTCCAGCAACGGCTCGACTCTCTCATCAATGAAACTAATCGGGCTTATCTGGACACCCACGAACTTTCGGTCACTGTCTGACATTCCGGCATCTCCAACATTCTGTTCGCAGTCCTCGCCTAGTCTAGCGAAGCCATCGTTCCGGCACGCCGTGCCGCCGGTAAAACTCTGCCATCTCGACCGGCTGGCCAGTCACACTCGACTCTTCACAGGCCACGGTCAAAGCCATCGTCCTCATGTGATCCACGCCTGACGGATGCGGGTTTGCGATGCCGTCGGCTATCTGCAAGCAAACGTCGGCGAGCAACCCGCGCGCGTCATCGACAAACGCTTCGATCTCCGGCAGATCGACCGGTCGAGGTTCGAGATCGCCAGGGTAGGCAACGTGCAGCCTGGAAAACTGCTCGAGCTGCAGCAACGCGCCAACATCGCAATCCGTCCGCCAGTGGAACTCGTTCGTCTGCGATCGGCCCATCCACGTTCCGAAATAATCAACCAGAATAGTCCGGTCGCTGGCAGGCGATGTCATTTCCAGTAGCGCGGCGACGGTCGCATCATCACGATACATAGACCAGGGTGGGTTGTGACAACGGCACCAGACTCGCTCCACCTCGGCGTCATAGGTGAATCGAAACAGGTCCAGATGGTGAATCGACTGCTCGTAGAGCATCGGTTGATGCATCGTCAAGGGGTACTTGTTGATTCCCGGTCGCCGGCCATCGCGGTGCCGCCAGTAGATGAAGCGCGCAAAGCTCGGCAGTCCGATCTCGTCGCGTATTAGCTCCTTCGCTCGACTCGTCGTCGGCAAGTAGCGAAAGTTCAGCCCAACCATCAGGCGTTGCCCGGACTCCTCCGCGAGCCGCACGATCTCCAGCGTCTCCGCAAATTCCATCGTCAACGGCTTCTCGGCCAGCAGGTCACAGCCAGCGGCGAAGATCTCCCGCGCCTCCTCCAGGTGTCCCATTGGCGGCGTCGCCAGGATCACCAGATCTGGAGCCGTAGCCGCCAGCGCTTCGGTCATACCGGCGAAACACCGGTCAGGCGGTTCGTCGTAGCGCGCGGCGACCCAGGCCAATGCCTCCGGCTTTGGATCAACATATCCGACTGGCTCCGTCGCAGGCTCCTCGTGGACCAGCCGCACCCAGTGCCGTCCCCGCGTCCCAACGCCGACGACCAATGTCCGAATCGGTCCGTTCATGCGCGCGCCATTTCGTTGGTGGAGTATCTATCCTCAGACCACTTGCCGGGGTTGCCTGCGATGTACTCCCGAATGCGTTCGAGGGAACGGTCGGAGCGGACAATGTGTTCGTAATAGTTGCGTTGCCACGAGAAATCCTCGTATCCGACGCGTCGAATCGACCGTGTTGCTACCGCCTTGAACGTCCGCACAATCTCCCCGAGCGCGACCAGCGAGTACCCATCAGCGCGATCGCGCCGCTTGGTAGGGACATGATTCATCACCCCCGCCTGACCGACGAAGCCCGCGCTCGAGACAGCATCTCCTTTGGTTACGAGGATTTCCGCGGTGTCCTTGATCTCAACAATGCCGTGGACGTGGTTTGGCATGACGACGAATGCATCGAGACCCAGCCGTTCGAATCTGTTTGGCAGATCGAACCATGCTGCTTCCACGATTCGACCTTGAGGTGTTAGTTCACAATGAGAGAATTCAGTCGTCGCGAGGACAGGTCGACTATCGGCGACGCATATCGTGACGAAGTAGGACCCAGGTGACGAACAATCGTATTCAGGCACGCGAATCGATTTCCGTGTAGGCCTGCCTGATTTCCTTGACAGCCTAGATCTATTCGTCATCGCGAGTGCCCGGTGCGATGGGCGTGATGAATCACGCCCTTACCGAGATTGGGGCATCGCTGCAACCGTTCGCGCAGACACACGCCGGTTTTCACCCTGCCACCTTCGCCCGGTACTTCGCGATAACCCCCTCCATTCGCTCGACCGCCGCATCGATGCGATCCTTCGGGACGAGCAACGACATGCGCATGTAATTCTCACCACCGTGGCCGAAGATCGTGCCGGGTGAGATCAGCACTCCCGTATCAAGCAGCAGGCGATAGACGAACTCTTCGGCCGTCATGCCCGTAGACGAGACGTTGACCCAGACGTAGAAGGCGCCTGCGGGATGAACGAAGCTCAGGCCCATATCGGTCAGGGCAGCCGTCAGCGTGTGTCGCCGGTCGTCGTAGATGGCGAGATGTTCGGCGACACAGTCCTGCGGCCCCTCAACTGCCGCCAACGCTGCTGCCTGCGAAACGGCCGGAGCACAGATCGACAGCGCGTGTTTCACCTCAATGATCGAGCGCATGAAGTCGGCAGGGCCAGCCAGGTAGCCGACCCGCCAGCCGGTCATCGCGTACGCTTTCGAGAATCCGTCGATCAACAACGTGCGGTCCTGCATTTCCGGCTCGTGGAGAACGCTGTGGTGTTCCGCGCCATCAAAGACAAACGGGTGATAGATCTCGTCGGTGATGACGATCAGATCGCGTTCCCTCGCCAGGCTGGCAACAGCCACGATATCCGCTTTAGACGCGACGCCGCCGGTTGGATTGTCAGGTGAGGCGATGACCAGGATCTTCGAGCGCTCGGTCAGCCGCTTGGCGATCTCATCAACGTCGAGCCGGTAGGTGTCGCCCGGGTAGACCGTCGGGTACTCGACCACCTTCCCGAGCGATAGCTCGGTGCCCCAGTCATAGGTCGTGAAACGGTACTCCGGCACCAGAACTTCATCACCGTCATCGACGAGTGAGACGAGCGCCATATAGATCGCTTCCTCGGCACCAGTTGTGATGATGATTTCCGACGCCGGATCGTAGTCAACTCGCTGGGCTTGCCTGATACGCCCGGCGACGGCTACCCGGAGTCGTGGGTCACCTGGCGGCGGAGTGTAGTGCGTCGCGCCAGCGTCAAGGGCAATCTTCGCGGCGTCAATGATGTGCTGCGGCGTTGGAAGGTCCGGGTCGCCTGGACCCATTGCGATGACGTCGTCCATCGTCTGAGCGATTTCGCCCATCTTCGTCCGGACCGTCACCTTCGGCTCTTTGATCTTCTCTGTCAGCCCGCGCCTGACCCTCGACATAGCGGTCACATCCATTGACAACCTTGCCTTCTGTAAATCCCCTGCGTCGCCCTGTACCGGCACCACCGCTCAGTGCGATCGCGCCGGTCACGAAAACGATGTCACGTCAGATCTTCCGCGAAACATAGACCGGCTACCAGCCATACCAGTCGGACATCTGGCCGTCGGTGACGAGCTGCTCGCCGCCAACGAAGACGTGGACGATGTTGCCGAGGGCGGTGATGTCTTCGAGCGGATTGCCGTCGACGACGATCAGATCGGCATATTTGCCTGCCTCGACCGTTCCCATATCCGCATCTTGGCCGCGCAGTTCAGCGCCATTGATCGTCAGCATCTGGATGACGTCCAGCGGTGTCTGGACAACGCCATACTCGAGTAGCGTCTCCATCTCGGGCACGATGACATCGTGCTCCACACAGGGACTTCCCGCGTCGGTGCCGAAGGCGAACTTGACGCCAACCTCGTGCATTTCGATCAGCGGATCGGTGCGCGGCGCAGCCGCCCAGCGTGCTTTGCGTGCTTCCACGACGTCATCCGGCATGCCACGCTCGGGTCCACGGTTCGTCTGGAGGATGAACGGCGAATTCGTCGGCACGACGAAGATCCCTCCTTCAGCGATCATCTCCATCACTTCGCGCTCGCATGGGCCGCCATGCTCGATCGAGTCGAAGCCTGCTTCGACGACGTTGCGAATCGCCTGGGGGATCGTCGCGTGGGTCGTGATCTTCATACCCAGCGTGTGCGCCTCGTCAACCGCCGCCTTGAGCTCGTCCAACGTGAATTGGGGCGTGTGCTCGCTGGCCATGATCTTGATGATGTCAGCTCCGCGCTTGTACTGCTCGCGGACGGCCTTGCGCACCCCATCGACGCCGTCCACCTCATAACCACACCACCAGGTGTGGCCGCCGGTGATCATCAACGCCTGACCGGCAATCTCCAGGCGTGGCCCCTTGACCAACCCCCGTTCGAGCGCCTCCTTCGCATCGAAGCCACTATTGTTCATCCCGAGATCGCGGATCGACGTCAATCCGACCTTCACTGACTTACGCAGGTTCGCGTAGGCCTTGATCGCATTGAAGCCATCTCCGTCGATCAGCGCCTGGTCTTTGAGAATCCCCTGGGGTCCACCATCCCAGCCCATGCCGCTCCAGCCAAGATGAACGTGATTGTTGGACAAACCGGGGAGGATCGTTTTGCCGGCGACGTCGATGCGTTCGACGTCGCTCGCGAGATTGCCGGCATCACCTACAGTGTCGATGCGGTCGCCATCGATCAAGACATCCTGGACTGTGGCGCTGCCGGTTCGGACGTCAATGACCGTCCCACCAGTGAGTATCTTTCTGACCATCTCGTTCACCCCGGTATCTAGTCTCTCGACGAAATCTTCCAATAAACCCGCGTAGAGGCGCGCCGCTGGCGCGTCTCGGGATCAGCCCTCTCGATGGCCGATGCAGCAAACGCACGAAAGACGGTGACGCGCCGCGGCACGTCTCTACAATGCGCTAATCCCTGACGCGTGTGAACTTCGAGACGCGCTGCCCTTCGAGCACCTCGCCAACGTACATCGAACCTTCAGAGTCCAGCGCCACGCTGTGCGGCGCAAAGAAGTTGCCCGGCTCGGTGTTGCGTTCGCCGCCGACGCGGGCGATCAGGTGATCGTCCTGATCGAAAATCGCGACCCGGCCCTGCAGTTCGGGCACATAGCGAATGCCTTCATCGTCAACGATGATGTCGCCAGGCTGGCGCAGGCCGGTGATCTTGCCAAGATAGTCGCCGGTCAGGTCGAAGCGCTGAATACGCCAGTTCTCCCGGTCACAGACGTAAACATTTCGGCTGTCCATCGCGATCGATCACACGAGCGCCGTGCGGTAGATGGAACTGGCCGGGGCCAACGCCCGGCGTGCCCCAGGATCGAATGTGTTCTCCCTTTGAGTTGAATTGATGCACTCTGGCATTGCCGTAGCCATCGGCTACATAGATATCCCCATTTGGCGCGACGCCAGCGTCAGTCGGCAGGTTGAAGTAGCCCATCGAATCGGCGGGCTGGTCCGGCGTCCCGATCGTCCAGACCGGGTTGCCGTCAAGGTCGGTGCGACTCACCGTGTGCCGGTTGCGATCGGTGACAATCAGGTAGTCGCCATCATCGTCGCTGGCGATCGTGACGCCGTGGATGTCCTTCCAGTGGTCATTCTTCGCCCAGGAGCCGAGGTAACCGCCATCCTTGTCGAAGATGAGCGGCGAACTCTCCTTGCGGTGAAAGATGTACACACGGTCCTCTGAATCGACGATGATTTCGACAACCTGACCAAGATCCTGCCCCTCGGGCATATCCGGCCAGTTCTCCACATACTCGTACTGTCTGATCCCGCCGCCGGAGGTCATCTCGCGCCCCTTCCGTTAACCTTTTGCACATGTAACCTGTTGCACATGGCCTAAGCCGGGTCAGTCTAGCACCGGCCAACGGTATAGAACACTGATGGGGCTGGCGCGTGGTAGGCTCGCCCACGTGATCCGATTCAGCCTGGGACGGTGGCATCCGATACATGGCTAGCGCTCGATTTGAAGAGGTCACGCGCAGATTCGAAGAGTCCACGGCGCTTGAAGATTTCAGCCTCGACATCGCCGAGGGTGAGTTTCTAGTTCTCGTCGGGCCATCTGGCTGCGGCAAGACAACAGCGTTGCGCTGCCTGTCGGGCCTCGACGAACCTGACGCCGGTCGAGTCTATATCGGGGATGTCGACGTCACCTACGTCGAACCGGCCGACCGCGATGTCGCGATGGTCTTTCAAAACTACGCGCTCTACCCATACCTGTCCGTCTTCGACAACATCGCGTTTCCATTGAAGATGCGCAAGGTAAAGAAGCAGGAACGACGCGAACGTGTCCTCGCCGTTGCGGAGATGCTTGATATCCAGGCGCTGCTGAATCGCAAACCGCGAGAGTTGTCGGGTGGACAACGTCAACGCGTGGCTCTGGGACGGGCGATCGTGCGCGATCCAAAAGTCTTTCTAATGGATGAGCCACTATCGAATCTCGATGCCCAGCTTCGCGGTCAGACGAGGACCGAGTTGATCAGGCTCCAGCGCGATCTCGGCACGACGACCATTTATGTCACCCACGATCAGGTCGAAGCGATGACGATGGGCCATCGCATGGCCGTGCTGCTCGATGGGTGCCTGCAACAGGTGGCAACTCCGCTCCAGATTTACGACAGACCGGCGAATCTCTTCGTTGCTCGATTCGTTGGCAACCCGCCGATGAACATCCTCGACGCGAAGATTGATCGTGTCCGCCGGGTTCTGGTAACACCGTTCGGAACGCTGGCTTTGAACGAGGACCTGTTGAAAGCAGTGAGCGGTCTCGACACCGTTGTCGCCGGCGCGCGGCCCGAAGACGCGAAGCTCGTGCCCCCAGGTTCGCCGTTTCACAACGACATTCATCTTAGGCTGGTGGTCAACGTCATCGAAGCGTTGGGAAGTGAGACGCATGTGGCGAGCATCGACGGGCTGCGGGCACGGCTGCCGGATAATGTACGCCCGGCGCTCGATGAAGCACTGTCGGTCTCTTTTCCACCAGATCAACTTCACCTCTTCGACTCATCAACCGGCCTCCGGATTCCAGTCCGGGAGTCAAAGGGCACAACACGCCAGCATGATACCCGGCCCGCGACCGACAATATGCCCGTGAACCGCCGGGCTGGCATCGCGGACTGACGCATCACAACCTGCTCGTCATCGATACAGCCCTACTGGTGTCCAGGACGGTTGCTAGCTCAACCCATCGAGCAGTTCGGCGGCCTGCGCGAGCGCATCGTGTATTCGATTGTGCTGCCGGACCAGGCTCGTCCGGAGGAAGCGATAGGCGTCGCTCTCCGGGTCCAACAAGGCAAGCTCCCGCGCTGGCGCAAGTCCGGGCAACACCGGTAGTTGCAGCGCCGGATCAAATTCGTACGGTCCATCGATCGTGAACAGCGCAGGATTGATCACCCTTGTCACCTTCAGCAATGTGGCATTGTGGGCGTCAACATCAACTGGCGCTAGCCGGGCCGCCCGTTCGGCGGCAGCGCGATAGCGTTCGGCAGCCGCGAGCAAATCCGACAAGTCGAGGTGTTCACCTGACGCCTCCTGGTAGCTAGCAAGCTGGCTCAGAAAATCTCCGGCCGAAGGGATGAAGTTGTATGGGTGAAGTTCCGGACGGCACATCCGGGCAACAATGGTGACGTAGATCCGCACGTCATCGGCGAGAATCTCCGGGTCTGCCTTGTCAAGGGTGTCTTCGGGAGAGTGCCACCAGTAGGCCCCGCCACACCCTCCGACCGCCTTGCGATCGGGATGGTCGACCGGCAGCATGCGGAATGCGCCGAGACTCGGCAAGCCCACTCCGAGAAACGATTGGTCGCCGGCTTTCAGCGGTCGACGGATGTTCGGATCCTGGCCCGAAAGCTGCCGCACGACCGCTCCGGTGATATGTTCGATCTCGCCCATGTTGTAGCGACAGTCCCAGATCTCCGTCTCTCGCACCCCGGGGGAATCGATGTTCAAGTAACCAAGACAGTTCTGGCGGAGGTCCATGAAATGCGTGTCGACGTACCAGGTAGACCCCGAGTAGCGTCCCGTCGAATGACCGGGCCACCAGCAGAACCGCACCCCGTAGTGCAAACCATCCTTCTGCTCGTTGAGCACCCTTGCCATCTCGATGAGCGCCGCGTCACCGGTTGCGTTGTCGGTGATGCCCTCATACCAGGAGTCGATGTGCGCGCCCACGAGCAGGAAGCGTTCGTTCCCGTTATCGGAGGCTGGCCGCACATTGGCAACCGCCAGCGGCACGCTCCGCCAGCGAGTATCGACGTTCGAGACCATCCGGACGCAAACGGGACCGGACTGGCACATCGCAGCCAATTTCTCGCCGTCAGCGTTGTTCAGTCCGAGCGCCGGTATGCCGGGAATCCGTTTTGCGGACTCAGGCGTGGGCGTGCCCCAGACGCTGGTCGCGATCATCTCATGGACCACCGGCTCATCGGAGGGCCAGATATGGATGTGGCCCAGCGCGCCGCGCTCTTCGGCGCGACGGATGCCATCCGGCCCGCCGTCCATTGTCAGCACGATCTTTTGGCTGACATCGAGACCGCTGTAATCCGCTTCAACCGCACGGTGGCTAAAGATCATCGCGCCGGCTTCCGGACGTTCAAAGGGCACATACACCAGTTCGGCGCGTACGCCGCCATCCGGTGTCTGCGCCCCGAAGGACCGCGTTCGGACGTGGAAACGCTCGACAACCTCTCCACGCTCGTTCAAGAGATCGAGTTCACCCGGACCCGGAAGTGAGATGAGCGACTCGAAGTCAAGGATTTCAGAGTCGATCCCGTATTCATCCATTCTCCCTTTGATATAGCGCGCAGCTTCCCATTCATCCTCGGTTCCCGAATCGCGAAACAGGTGGCTAAACCGTTCGAGGTGGCCGGCAAGGGGACCAGACGAAACCTGAGAGCGCAGAATTTCCTCATAGTTTGCTGTGTTACTCAACGTTTCTCCCTTTCCCGGTTCATATCGGGCGACCAATTCGCGCGACTTCTTCCCATCGATAGCATCTGGCGAGATGATCGTTGACTAGTCCGGCTGCCTGCATGAACGCGTAACATATCGTCGGCCCGACGAACCGGAATCCCCGCCGCTTTAGCTCTTTGCTCATGGCTTCTGAAACGGCCGTCGCGGCAGGAACCTCTTCGGTTGTCTGCCAACGGTTCTGTACCGGCTCGCCATCGACGAACGACCAGATGAACTCTGAAAAGGTACTTCCAGAATCTTCCAGATCGAGGTAGGCCTGGGCATTCCCGACCGTTGCCCGGATCTTCGCTTGATTGCGAACGATGCGCTCATCGAGCCGGAGCGCCTGAATCCGATCCTCGTTGTACCCGGCAATTTTCACTGGATCGAAAGCGTCAAATGCCGCGCGATAGCCGTCACGCTTGCGGAGTATCGTGATCCAGCTGAGTCCTGCCTGGGCGCCTTCGAGGATCAGTAACTCGAACAGCCTCCGGCTGTCGCGAAGCGGGACGCCCCACTCCCGGTCATGATAGTCCCGGTAGAGTGGATCCTCGCCCACCCACCCGCAGCGGTTGAGGGCGCCAGTCATCTGGCGACTACCCGGCCGCCAGGGCATCGGCGGTCACGGCCGCCGGCAGGAGCTCAGCGACCACCCGCGCCAGCAGCGATTGCGCCAGAATGACCGGAACGCCAGCGCTTTCTGCTACAACCGATCGCATCGCCTCATCCATCCCGACACAGGTCATCCAGATCAATTCGGCGCCAGCGGCGCGCAGATGCTCGCCCGCGAGGCGCGCGCCCTGGAGCCGGTCGAGACCGGAGTACGGCGAGGCGGATGTGACAACGGCTTCGATCCCACGCTCCGCGTATCGTTGCTGCTCCCGCTCGACCTGTCCAGCATCCGGTTTGATGATTCCGAGTTTGCGGCCCTTCGCAAGCGCCCCGATGATGGCCGGGAAGAGTTGGCCGGGATTGACGATGAGCCGTGGTGAGCGCAGCGCCGACCAATCCGCGCCACAGAGAATGACCAACATAGTGGCTCCGGCTGAGTCGATCGCGGCGTCGGCCTTTGCCTGCATCTCTGGCAGGATGAGCTCGTGAGAAAGAAGGACGGAGGAATCATCTCGAAGGCGGGTAACGATTCCGACCTCTCCGGGACGAGCAGCATACGCATGAATCTGCTCGCGGCTCATGCCATCCAACGCGCCGAATTCAACGATATCAACCTCTTCCGGCAAGATTCTCCGCATAGCAGGAACAACGTCGTCCCGTGGAGTCTGGCCAATCGTGATAGTCGCGATCGTCGTTCGCGAGTTGTTCATGTACTGTTCCTTTGCCGTTTGTGGTGTGACAAAATAGCTAGCGGATTCTTCGCCGATCATAGACGAAATGAGCCCGGCTCTCCAGATTGGCGCCGGGATTGCGGCCCAATAGTCTGGAAACCTGAGTGCAACAACGATAAGCTACAGGCTGAAAGGAGATTGTGAAATATGAAACGAAACCGTCTCTTCATGATCCTGTCTCTCGCGGCGATCCTGGTCCTTCTCCTCGCCGCTTGCGGGGATGACGACGACGCGGATCCGACGGCGACCTCGCCTTCCGCTGGCGGCCCGCCAACGGAGACGCGAGCTACCGGAGGTGGTGGAACCGGTGGTGGCGGAGACGAGCTCGCCGCCATGGGCGAAGAGATCTACAACGCTCAAGGCTGCGTTGGCTGCCATTCAACCGACGGATCGGCGAACGTCGGCCCGACCTGGCAGGGCTTGTGGGGTAGTGAAGTAACGCTCGAAGACGGCTCAACGGTGACGGCCGACGAAGATTACATCACCAACTCAATCCGCAATCCAAATGATCAGGTTCATGAAGGCTTTCAGCCGATCATGCCAGCGTATCCAAACCTGAGTGATGAAGATATTGCGGCACTCATCGCCTTCATGCAGACCCTATCCTAGGGCTCGCCGAAGGCGAATCGAAAGCGGCGGGGGGTTGTAAAGCCCCCGCCGTTCGTTGGACCGCGAATCTATAACGGCTGACTCATGATCGACCTCAAATTGCCTGTTGGCCCACTCACCGGAACAGCAGAATGACTGCGGCGATGCAAGCAGGAAACGCGGATTCCCGGTCCGGCAGTCGGGCAGCTACAAGAACACGCGCCTCACGATCCTGCCTACGGCGCCATTGCTGAGGATGTTAACTTCTATTCCTGGCGCTCTTGTACGGGAGGGCCTCATCCCCATCTTTCACCCATCTGGCTCACGATGCGTTGGAAGCTTCGCGGAATCTGCGAGCAATGATCACCCCATAGAGCCACGCCGGTGGCGCGGCTCTACCTACCTCTTGGGATGATCACAAGTCAGATTATCCGGCGCGTTGGCCCGTATGGTGAAACCGGATAAGATGTGACCACCAGCGCCTTATAGTCGGTACTCAATGAACGGACGCAAACATGATCGCAGCTCTGATCACCTTCAAACTGTCGTCGCCGGCGAGCCTGGCCGAAGCCACGGAGAAATTCGAATCCACCGCGCCAAACTACCGCGGCCTGGACCACCTGATCTCAAAGGCGTACATACGAAGCGAGGATGGAACCATCGTCGGCGGTTTCTATGTCTGGGATTCGCGCGAGGCAGCCGAAGCAGTCTATGCGGGAGACTGGGAAGACCGGGTGACGGCGGTCTATGGCGTGGCGCCCGAACTGATCTACTTCGACGTGCCGGTGCTGATCACTAATGAACCGGTCCCGGCTCGATGTCGCCGGGACCGGTTCATGTCATCCTTGTCTGAACCTTGACCCTGTCAGCCCTACGTTGACGGTTGGGCCCGATTCACCTGTTCACGGAGGCGTTTCACTGCTGCCTCATCTCTCGATAGACGGTTACTCGACGAGCCGCATCGGCTCGAACGTCGAATCCATGTTGCCGAAGATGCTCCAGTTGCTGCCATTGAGCTTGACGGCCCAGGCGATAATCGTGCCATTGAGTCTGAATCCCGAACTGCCATTGATATCGACCTGACCACCCTGGGTAGTGCCGGTTGGGCGGCGATTGTAGATCATGCCCTCCCAGGTTCCACCAACTGGATCCAGCTCCAGCGCCGGAAAGTTCGTCGCTTCGGAGTAGAAGAGAACCCCGTTCTTATAGGCGGTGAAATTCGTGTTCGTTCCGCCGATATCGATTCGATTGGCGCGGAAGGTCACGTTGCCACTGACGCCGTTCTCCTGCATGAAGAGCTTGTTGCTACCGTCGTAGCAGATGACGCCCGGCTTGAGCTGCTTCTTGGGCAACATCGTGCCATCAACCCACCAGTTGCCGTCGCGTTCCAGATTCGGGTCCGAACCGAGGTTGTAGGTACACGGGAAGTCGGACTTCACGTAAACCACCGGCCAGTCCTGCCAGGCGTCGGGTTCCAGCTCGATCCCCGGGTTGCTTCCGGTCATGCTCACATGCGGCGTGCAATCGGTCCAGCCGTCTGATGGATACGCGGGAGCACCGACCTTGTAGGTCATGTCACCGGTCACCGTGTTGCCGCTGCCAGGGAAAGTGATTCCAGAGTTCGAGTGGACGCTGCCATCAACCGTGATCCCGTTGCCGTTCCAGGTGATCGTGCCCGTCCAGCAGTGTGTGTCCTTCTTGCCGAACACGGCCAATCCAGCGTTTATCTCATGCGAGGCGACGGATCGAGCCGACACCGTGGCGGATGACAATCCGAGCACTGGCATAAAGAAGAGGCCGACGTCCTGGGTGATCGCAACTTCGATCTTGTTGTCATCGCCATCATACGGGGCGGTAATCGCGACTTCGCTGCCCGAATACCCGTTTTGAGCGGCGATATCGCTGGCGACGCTTGACGCCGCGCCCATGTTATCTGGCAGCTGGCTTGCGCCTGCCAGGGCGGCCAGGTCGGCAGCGCTTTGGATCTCACGCCGGGCCTGGAAGAGATTCGCGGTATCGATGCCGATTCCCATCATGCCAACGAGCACCGGCAGCAACAGGGCGAACAGCACCATCACCTGACCCCGGGAGTTCCGCACCCCTCGCACGCGGTCGATCACAGACTGCTTACTCACGGTTCACCTCAATCCTATTCGATCATCAGTTCAGTGCTGCCGGACACTTGGATCGGCGTATTCGAGCCGAAAACCAGCAGGACAATGGGAACAAAATCGTAATCGACGCTCACGAAGAGCCGGTCGCCGATGTCACGATCCGAAAAACTCTTGCTCCCGCTGTTGACCTCAACGGAAACGTCACCCGAGTAGACCGTTAGCGGCTGGGCTGAGCTCACTGCCTCGTCCCGGACCACGTTGATGCTGGATGTGTCGGCGAGTACCCCGACACGGGCGGCTTCCTGAGCAGCATGGTTGACGGTGTTGTAGGCGTAAACCAGCCGGGCGCCCTCGATCAAGCCGAACAGAAGGAGAAAGAACAACGGTGCAACAAGGGCGAATTCCACGAGTCCCTGGGCGCGAATCGAAGCTCGCCGGTTTGAGCGCTGGTGCATCATTCCCAACCTACTCTCGATGTAGCGGTGTGGCTGATCATCAGTGGACCGCCGCCCCAGAAGTTGGAAATCAACGGCAGGACGCTCTCAAAGGAGTGAGTCGCCGTCACCGTGCTGGTAGAGCCAACCGTCGTCGAGCGGGCAATCACCAACTCCGAGAGATCCACGGATCCCGCAGCTTCGTTGGCGGCCGCGGTCACATCCCCATCAGACTTGGACGGGTCCATGGCCACCCGCGCGCCGTCCCGGGCGGCGTTGGTGACAGCGATCGACGCGTAGTAGGCGCGCCCGAATTCCATGACGCCGAATGTCATCGTCGCGAGGATCAGGCCAATGACCGCGAACTCCACGACAGCCTGTCCGCCGCGCGACCGATGCCCAGGATCCGATTCTTGATTGCGATTCGCTTTTCGACCAGCTAGCAGGTTCATCGTGTCGAATCCACTTCCTCGTACCGGAAACGTTGGGCGAGAGCATCGACCACATTTGGACGAATGACCCATGACCCTGCCTCCCATAGTAGTAGTACCCCCCGAACCTGAGAATGGAACGATGGTCCCGTTAGCCAGGTACTATCTATCTCGCACAATCACGGAGTTAGGTCAAATTTGGTGCATAAGGCCGCAGGAATGCGACCACGTGAAGTGCATCTTTCCGGAACGGATGTACTTACGAAAGAGGGCGGATAGTGTCGCGTGGAGCTAACAGACATGCCCGTGACCTTGCGAGGTCGCGGGCATAGTTGAAGAGTTTCGAAGGCGATGTCGCCAGCGGGTGAGGCTGCGGCAAGGACCGCTGAATTGTCGGAGACGGGGCCATTGGAACTACAGCCCCATCTCCTCGTTGCTGCGGCGACGTCTCGTCGACTGACCTACCTTAGAACCAGGGGTTACCGTTCTGAGGTCCGGGGATGGACTTGTTCTTGCCACCGGTCACGCCATCGTAGGGCACGTCAAAGCCCTTCACCTTGTTATTGGTCACTTCGTTATCGGAGCCCCAGTTCCCAATCCCGTAATCGTAGCTTGAGTTCGGATGATCCGCTCCCTCGTCGAAGACGCGGTTGTTGTTGTACGTCCCGTTGTTGCCGTAGATGTAGATGCCGATGTCGGAGTTGCCACGGATGTTGTTCTTGCTGACGTTCACACCGTCGGCCTGATAGATCAATATCGCGGTGGCAGCGTAATCCGATGTACCCTTCCACTGATTTCCGTCAATCCAATTGTGCGTTGCCGATCCGGTCGCGCCGAATCCAATCTGGAGGCTGTTTGCCGCCAGATTGTCCTGGGTCGCGCTCTCGCCAATGTCATTGTGACTAACGACTACCGACACATCACCGTTCGCGACGATGCCGGTCTTCTGATAGTCCTCGACAACGTTGTGTGAGATCTCTACCGTCTGCGTGTTTGGATGCGTGCCGTCGAACGGCGCATTGCGAACCTCGATGGCGTTGCCTTCCTGGCAGCCGCTCGGCCCCTGGTTGATGTTCCGCACGGTACTGTGGGTGATCGACCCGGAAGCGCCCTCGAACATGATCCCTCGTAAACGGTCATCGCCGCCATCACAAACGTTCGCGAGCCCGCTTGCTTCCACGACGAGGTTCGTAATGTGTGCGGTTGATCCACCCGCTTGCACGACCGCGCCAGTGAAGTGGCCGCCCGCGGGATCGACGGCGGTGATCGTGTGCCCCCGCCCGTCGAGGGTAAACCCATCTGGAATAATGATCGTATCATCGGTTGTGCAGTCGCCGTCCAGCTTCATCGTTGTGCCAGACGTGGTGAACGTACAATCTGTCGTTGCTCCTGCGCCCGGAACTCCAAGACTGGCCAGCGTGCCAACTGCAAGCGCGAATGCCAGCAACAAACGCCACGGATACCGCATGGTACTTCCCCCTTCAATCAACAGGAGCCTGGCACCTGTCGAATTACTGTATTGATGGTAGGAGTGTCACACAGGATCGCGAATTAAGCAAGAATCGGCTTCATCTATTCTCGGAACTTACTCAAGTATTTACTCTTAGTGACTCCCGAAAGGTAATTGCTCCCAGGCACTCATCAGGTGAGGTTGCCCCAATTCGGTCGTGATCTCACTGGGTCATGCCAGCTGCTTGTCTGTGTCTAGTCGTAGATAGGAGTAGCCAGGGCGAGCGAAGCGCCGTCGCTACAGGGGATGGGAACTACTCCCGCCATCTTCAGACAAGCAGTCTGCAGCCAAGACATTGAGTGCCACGGGTTCAAGCGCGACCGTCTCGGCTTGCCCAATGGGCTCTTCAGGGGCAAAGAGTATTGTGAACCAGAACGGAACAGCCGCCCGGAGAACATCTCCGGGCGGCTGATACACGGCAATCGAGCGATGCTAATCGGCAGCGGCTTCTCTCGCCGCGCCTGCTGTAGTGGCTTTAGCCAAGATCATCGGCACATTGTGACTCTGAAGGAGGCTCGTGAACGCTCCGATGTCGCTATCGACGATCGTCCCCAACCGCTGGCGGTAGGTGACAGCGTCCTCGGCGAGGTTACCGTAGACCTCGTGCGCCTGCTGTGTTGGAGCGTGATCCGACTCGTCGATCATCGCCGCCAGCGCGCCGAGCTTCTCGCGGACGCCACTGGCGCCCATCTTTGGCTTGCCAGTGTCGACAAGCATCAGATCGTTTTCGAGCGCGCCCAGCTTGTCCTTGATGTTGCTGGCGGCGTTCTCGATCTCCGCATCATCGCCCGCGCGGGCAACCCATTCATCGATCTGCCTGCGGACACTCTGCAAGCTATTGATCGTTTCATTCACCTCACTGAGCCGATCCCGTATCTGCCGCTTCAGCTCATACTGTGCCTGCAAATCTTCTTCGCTGGTCCCCTGACTGGCTTCCAGGCGTGGATCCATCAGCACGTTGAACGACTGGGTCAGTTCCTGGTCTCCGAGCATCAGTCTGACCTGGTACGCGCCAGGTGGAACCTTGGGCGTCGCGTTCATCATCATCATCGCGACCATGCGGTTGCTCGATGCCCCGCCCTGAAGATCGACCGGCTTCTGTGTTCGCAGATCCCACTGCAGCCGGTTTGCGCCCGCTCGCACCGGTAGCTTATCAGCAGGGTCCTCTGCATTCGACGAATACGTACGCAGTTCAGCGCCATCCTTGTCGAGGAACGCGATTTTGATCTCATCCCCGGTTTCCTCGGGGAGCCACCAGTGAACGAGCACGCCTTCGGGTGGGTTTTCACCGGCGTTGACGAACTGTTCGACGTTGTTGCCATAGATGTCGCGCTGGAGCCGGGTGGTAACGGTGAGCGGGCCTACCATCTTATAGCTGAACCGGGTGGGGTCTTCAGTGCGCATGAATCCCTGGTTGATGCGCCAGCGTATGGTGTCCCGTGGCTGGTAGAGAACGATTTGATCGCTGGCCGCTTCAGCCATCTGTCGCAGCGGCGTTATGTCATCGAGCACCCAGAAGGAGCGTCCGTTGGTCGCGACAACCATGTCGTCGCCCTCGATCACCAGATCGTAGATCGGGGTCACTGGCATGCTTCCTGGCAACCCTCGAAGCGCTTCGGGCTGGAGAGATTCCCAGTTCGCGCCATCGTCAAACGACACATAGAGGCCCGTTTCCGTGCCCGCGTATAGCAACCCTGGCATGACCGGATCCTCCCGGATCGCCCGGGTGATGTCATCGGAGCGGATGCCGTTGTTGATTTCGGTCCAGTTCTGGCCGTAATCCTCGGTCTTCAACAGATATGGCCGGTTGTCATCCAGCTGGTATCGATTGGCGGCGACGTACGCTTTGCCCTCGTTGTGCGGCGAAAGCTCGATGATCGAGATTCGCGCCCACTCGGGAAGCATATCGGCGGGCGGGGTGACATTGTCCCACACCCGCTCGCGGGTGCCCGCCCCGCCGTCCTTCGACACGTGGATGAGCCCATCGTCGGAGCCCGCCCAGAGTACGCCAGCCGTGTGTGGTGATTCCTGGAAGGCGAAGATCGTGCAGTAGATCTCCGCGCCGCTGTTGTCGCTGGTGATCGGTCCGCCTGATGACTGTTGCTTGTCGGGATCGTTTCGGGTCAGGTCCGGGCTGATGTTCTCCCAGCTCGCGCCCTCGTCGGTGGAGACATGAACGACGTTCGAGCAGGCATAGAGCTTGTTCGGATCATGGGGTGAGATCTCCAGCGGGAATGTCCACTGGAAGCGGTACTTGTGCTGGTCGGTTCCAGCGCCAAAGCCATGGACCTCTGGCCAGACGGTGACATTCCGCGACTGGCGGGTCTCCGGATTCCAGGCCCGCAGCCTTCCGTGGCCGAGGCCGGTCCCGATGCCGCCCCCGAAGACGGTGTATGGCTCGGTCGGCTTGATCGCGATGTAGCCGGATTCACCACCGCCCGGCTCGACGTAGTCCTTCCACGAGATCGCGCCTTCAGTACTGACGCTCGGCAGTCGCATCGCCCAGTTGTCCTGCTGCGATCCGTAGACATGGTACGGAGCCTGGGTGTCGGTCGTCACATGGTAGAACTGCGCCGTCGGCTGGTTGAGGATCGTCGACCAGGTCTTCCCGCCGTTGTAGCTCACGCACGCGCCGCCGTCGTTGCCCTCGATGATCCGATCGGAGTCATTTGGGTCGATCCAGAGGCCGTGATTGTCGCCGTGAGGTGTCGGGATCGCCTCGTAAGTCGCGCCGCCATCAGTCGATTTCCAGCACTGCAAGTTGAGGACCCAGACTGAGTCCGCGTCGCTGGGGTCTGCGAAGACGTGCATGTAGTACCAGGCGCGCCGCCGCAATTCAGGATTGTCGCTGACGCGCTTCCAGGTTTCTCCACCGTCGTCGGACCGGCACATCGCGCCATCTTCGGCCTCAACCAGCGCCCAGACCCGGTCCGGGTTCGCCGGTGATATCGCGACGCCAATCTTCCCGAGGATGCCGTCGAATCCCAGCCGGTCGGTAATGTCCTCCCAGGTGTCGCCACCATCGGTTGACTTCCACAAGCCGGAATCTTCCCCGCCGCTGCTTGCCGCCCACGGATAGCGCTGCGCTTGCCATACAGCCGCGTAGACGATGTGTGGCTTCTCCGGATCCTGGGAGAGATCGACCGCGCCGGCCCGCGGGCTCTTGAAGAGCGTCTTCGTCCAATTCTTGCCGCCATCAGTCGTCTTGTAGACGCCACGATCCTCGTTCTCGCCCCATGCGTGGCCCAGCGCCGCGACCAGCACGGTGTCGGGATCGTGAGGATGAACGACAATTTGCCCGATGTGCCGGGTCTCGGCCAGCCCGAGATGCTGCCAGGTCTTTCCCCCATCCATCGTCCTGTAGACGCCGTCGCCGTGCGACACGTTCGACCGGATCGATGATTCGCCGGTTCCGACGTAGAGGATGTTCGGATCCGATGGCGCCATTGCGATCGCCCCGACCGCCGAGGTATTGAAGTAGCCATCGGTGACGTTGTACCAGTGGTCGCCGCCGTCGTCGGTCTTGAAGACGCCGCCTCCGCAGGATCCCATGTAGAACACTTCGTATTTCGTCGGGTCTCCGGCGACGCAGGTCACTCGCCCCCCACGATGAGGGCCGATATTGCGCCATTTGAGCGACTCGAACTTCCGTTGATCAGTTGTCAACGCTGTACTCCCTTCCATATGGAGTGGTTAGTCTGTATGCGAGACACGATGTTGGCAGTTATGTCAATTCTGGCATCTCGCTCGACCTGTCATTTTCGACCGGTTGCTGCTCGTTTGTCAACAGCTGACGGGCGCGAAATCATCGTAAGATTGCAGGTAACACCGTCCATCTGAACCTGCGGGAGCGCGGTAATGGCAACGATAGAACACAACGCGACCGTTGAAGATCTGGAGCGCCTCGGTGACACTGGCTGGCGCTACGATCTGATTCGAGGGGAACTGATCGAGATGCCACCAGCCGGTGGAGCCCACGGAGAAATCGCGGCGGGCGTCGTTGGACGCCTCTGGGCGCACGTCACGACCAATGATCTCGGGCGCGTGTACACCTCTGAAACCGGGTTCCTGCTCGGCCGGCGACCGGATGTGGTGCTGGCGCCCGACGCCGCGTTTATTCGCACGGAGCGTGTGCCCGCGCGGCAGGAGGGCTTCTATGAAGTTGCGCCCGATCTTGTGGTCGAGGTCATCTCGCCGAATGACCCGGCTCCCTACGTTCAGAACAAGGTTATGGCGTTTCTTGACGCGGGAGTGCGCCTGGTGTGGGTTGTCGAACCATCGGGCGAGACCGTGACCGAATACCTGGCCGACAACACGGCGCGAATCTTGAGAGCCGGTGAGATACTGGACGGCGGCGACGTGCTGCCAGGTTTCAGGGTCCTGGTTGCCGACATCTTCTCCTAATCATCCGTACCGCTCGTTGACAATTGAATCACCAAGCGACTAGCGTTCAGCTACATGACACGCGGACCACCATTGCGCTGAAGGGATCGACGACGATGGATCTCCGCTACACGCCCGAAGACGAAGCCTTCCGCCAGGAAGTGCGCGGATGGCTCGACGCCAATCTACCCTCTGACAAGATCCGGTCGATGGAAGAGCGGCAAGCGTGGCACAGGAAGCTCTATGACGCGGGCTACGTCGGCATGGGCTGGCCCAGGGAATACGGGGGGCGCGAAGCGCCGCCCGATGGAGCAGGCGATCGTCGCCGAGGAGATGGCGCGCGTCAACGCCCCGGCTGCGAGTCAACGGTCTGGGCATCGGGATCGTCGGCCCGACGCTGATCCACCACGGCACCTCTGATCAAAAGGCCCGCTTTCTGAAGAAGATTCTGAGCGGCCGAGGAGCTCTGGTGCCAGCTCTACTCGGAGCCGAACTCCGGGTCCGACCTCGCAAGTCTCCAATGCCGGGCCGACATCGACGGCGACACCTTCGTCGTCAACGGTCAGAAGATCTGGACGAGCGGCGGACGATCACTCGACTGGGGGCTGATGCTCGCCCGCACCGATCCTCGCGCCGCGAAACACGACGGCATCTCATGCATGCTCGTCGATCTTCGCAGTGAAGGAGTTGACGCCCGGCCATTGACGCAGATCAACGGCGACACCGGGTTTAGCGAGATCTTCTTCAGCAACGTCGTTGTGCCCGCCGACAACCTCATCGGCGAACTCAACACCGGCTGGCGTATCGCCCAGACGACGCTCTCCTACGAACGTGGCGGCAGCCTGATGGCCGCGGTCAGCCAGAACCAGCGCGTCTTTCGTCGTCTGATCGACGTGGCCAACGAGCTTCGAGTCGATGGAAGCCCCGCGATCGACGACCCGATCATCCGCGGCAAGATCGGCGAGATCTATCGCGAGATCGAAGTGCTGCGTTATGCGGCACTGCGTATCCTGAGCCGATTAGAAAAAGGCCTTCGACCAGGTCCGGAATCGTCTGTCGCCAAGTTGCACCGGTCGGAACTAAACAAACGCATTCAGAACCTGATCAACGAGATCCTTGGCCCCTACGGACTCCTGGCGGGCGACGCTCCTGATGAACTGGCGCTTGAAGACGACGTCTTCTATGGCGAAGCAGGTTCCTGGGCACACTCACTGGCAGGATCCTACGGCGGCACGATCGCCGCGGGCACCTCTGAGGTACAAAAGAACATCCTCGGTGAACGCGTTCTCGGCCTGCCAAAGGAGATCCGCGCAGACCGCATCCAGCTGGCTGAACGGAGTAGCGGGACAGCAGGCTAGAAGACGCCTTCGCCAGTCGATGATTCCGGCATGGTATCGAAGGAGATCCCCCTGGACATTGCCGGGATTGTCTTTGGCTTCCGTCAAGCTTGATCTGAGGGCGCGCAAAGATATCCAGCGTGCCCGGGATCATCCTGCAAGATTTTTCCAACGGTGGCCAATGACAGTTCGACATCACGAAACGGCGCCATGTCAGTCGTAATGTGCCAGGTGAACCTCTCCCGGACTTCCAGACTCACGCTCGGCCGCCAGCTGGGTGCGGCGAATCTTGCCGGCCTCGTTGCGGGGAAACTCGACAAGAAACTCGTACGTCTTGGGAGCTTTGTAGTTGACCAGCCGCTCGCGGACATGAGCATTGAGCGCGACAACCGGAGGCGGGTTGGCCGGATCACGAGGCTGGACGATCGCGTGGACTCTGCGCCCCCACTCGTCGTCAGGCACGCCGACGACGACGGCATCAGCGACATCCGGGTGCTCCCCAAGGGCAGCCTCAACTTCCGCTGGGAAGACGTTCGCCCCTCCGGTTACGATCATATCGGTCCGTCGATCGGCGATGAACAGGTAGCCGTCTACGTCGACTGAACCAAGATCCCCGATCGAGTAGAAACCATCGGGAGTGGACTTCAACGGGGGCGCCCCAACGTAGTTGAAGGTCGGACCAGTTTCAGTGCGCATGTAGATCTCGCCGACCTCGCCAGCAGCTAGTTCGCGCTGGTCCTCATCGAGTATCTTCATTTCCGCACTGACGGGACGACCAACGCTGCCCGGATGCTCCAGCCATTCGTCACCGCGGATCATCGTCGCGCCGACCCCCTCTGATGATCCGTACACCTCCCAGACCTTCTCCGCGCCAATATGCTCGATCCACCACCGCTTGAGCCAGGGCGGGCAAACGGCGGCCGAGCTGTGGAACGCCTCGATACTCGACAGGTCACGGTCTTCGATGCCCGGCATCCTGGCAATGCGTTGCATGATAATCGGCGGGAGATACGCGTAGCTGACTCGGTACCGCTCGATCAAATCGACAGCTTGCTCGGGCGTGAAGCGCTCCATCACGACCAGCGTGTGATCTTTCATCAGCCCGCTGTTGCCGATCAGGGCCGGGGAGTTGTGGTAGAGCGGCGCGGCCATCAGTTGCACCTGTCCCTCCTCCATCCCCAGCGTCCGCCGCCAGACCGTCGGATCCCAGGTGCGGTCGACAATGATCTTCGAGTGGCCGGTCGAACCTCCAGACGCGATCGCCTTGCCGGGATGAGGATGAGTGTTCGGCAGCCGCTCGGACGAACGGCTCGAGCTTTGGCCAAGCGTTGCCGTCGAAACGGTGGAGTGGGACAGGTCAACCCAGTCGGCGTAGACCACGGCTGGTTTCGCCAGATCGAGGATCTCGTCGCGCTCGCGCGCCGGCAGTTCCGCCCGGAGAGGAAGCGCCAGGGCCCCCAGTTTCCAGGCCGCATACGTCGCAAAGTAGTGCCAGTGCGAATTCCGTGTCGCCACAACAACGACCGAATCCGCGTCGACTCCGTAGTCGTCTCGGAACATCCGCGCGATCCGGGTCGACGCCTGATCGAATTCGAGCCAGGTCACATCGAGTTCGGCGCCGTCTTCAGGCGCGTAAACAAGCGCCACATCGTCTGGGTGCTGGTCGACGAGCTCGTAAAAGCGTTCAAGTACTGGGCTCGATCCTGCAATCTTAGTCACGGCTCTACCCGCTCTATATCATCGAACTGATCGAAGTCTCGGTCGTAGGAATACAGGGTCGACGTATCCGACGATCGCATCGCCGCCACGATCATGCAATCGCGGAAGTCGAGTCGCGTCGATGAAAACAGGTGAAGAGCGTTCAAGACCGTGCGCTTGTTTCGCATGACAAGCCCAGGCAAGGCCACCAGAGTGCTTAGCGCGGCACTAGTCTCATGGCGTGGCAGAGCATATTGGCGCGGGGATGTTAGAACGAAAAGCGCGTCGGCAATGACCCTGTCAATCAAATTGAGCGACACTTCTCCTGTTTGCACCCGAGCAAGCAATTCCGCCGCAGCTGCCTGCTTCTCAGGGTCGTCGCCTGTTAGATAGCGAATGATGACATCGGTGTCGATGTATCCATCGCTAGCCACGAAGTTTCTTCACCACTGCATCGGCGCGCTCTTCTCGTACCATCTCCTCAATCTCGTTCCAGGATCGCGGTTCTTTCAAGGTTCCAGCGACTCCCCGCAGTGACGCAAGCGTTGGATACTTCACCCGCTCAACGCGGACGCATCCATACTGATCAATCGTGAACTCGACTTTGTCCCTTGCGTCGATGCACAGATGACGACGAATCTCGACCGGGATTGTTACCTGCCCCTTGCTCGTGACGGTTGCGACAGCGGACTTGAGCACAGTGTTCTGTGTACCTCCGATGTAAGGTTTAGTCTGAGCATCAATGATACTATCGCCCCTCCTTGCATTCTCCATTCCAGCAGCGGATCGTTCGTGGCATTTGAATGGGCGACGATAGCAGCCAGAATCAAGCCGTTCGCCGGGTCAATGCGTGTTCACAGGCCGGCCGCCCTAACCGTCATCTTCGCTTGAGGCCATCGAACCGGCCACGATTTCCGCCAGATCCAGCACTTTGAACGCATCGTCAGCGCCGATACCGCGGATGCCGTCCTCGAACATGGTCATGCAGAAGGGGCAGGCCGCGCAGAGCAATTCCGCGCCGGTGTCGATCGCTTCCTGAACACGAACGCGGTTGATCCGCTCGCCACGATTCTCTTCCATGAACATGCGCCCCCCGCCGCCACCGCAGCAGAAGGACTTGTTCCGATTGCGGCCCATCTCGACCAGCTCCGCCCCTAGCATCGCTGCGACCGCGTCGCGCGGCGCGTCGTAGACCCCGTTGTACCGTCCCAGGTAACACGGATCATGATAGGTGACCTTCCCTCGCGCCATCGCCGATTCCGGGTCGAGCGTTACACGACCTTCGGATATCAGATCGTCGATCAGTTGGCTGTGATGGATGACCTCAAAGTTGCCGCCAATCTGGGGAAACTCATTGGCGATTGCATTAAAACAGTGCGGGCAGGCAGTCACGATCTTTTTGAACGAGTAGGCGTTGAGCGTCTCGACCGTCTGCTCCGCCATGATCTGGGCGAGATACTCGTTGCCGATGCGCTTAGCGGGGTCGCCCGTGCAGGTCTCCTCCTTGCCAAGAATGGCGAAGTTTGCGCCGGCAGCCTGGAGGATCCGGCACATGGCCAGCGTCGTGCGCTGGTTGCGCTCATCGAATGAGCCGAGACAACCGACGAAGAACAGGTACTCGACGGTGTCGGCCTCATCCAGCTCACCGATCCGTCGAACCGGCTCATCCAATCGCTTCGTCCAGTCATCACGCTGCGCCTGGGGGATCGGGTACGGACTTCCAAACCGCTCGAGATTGTTGAAGGTCGGCGTGATCTCGCTCGGGAACTCACCTCGCTCAAGTACAAGGTGCTGTCGCATGCTGACGATCATCGGCACATGGTCGATATAGACGGGGCAATGCTCTATACATGCGCCACAGGTCGTACAATCCCAGATCTCGTCCTGTGAAATGACCTCGCCGATCAACTCTCGGTCCGGTCCGGATCCCCAGCGATGACGGGCTGTCTTGAGATCGCCGCCAAACTCGCCGGACCAGATCCCGCCCTGATCCGCCTGGAAACTCGCGATCTCCAGGACCAGATCGCGGGGATGCAACGGCTTTCCGGTGTTGAACGTCGGGCAGTATTCCAGACAACGGCCGCAGTGCATGCAAGCGTCGACGTTCAGCAGGTGCGCCCAACTGAAGTCCTCAAGCTTGCCATAGCCTAAGACTTCAGCTTCCTCGATGTCGGGAATACGCGCCAGTTCACCCTTTGCCGTGAGACGACGAAAGAAAACGTTCGTGAGGCTGGTTAACGGGTGGATCATCTTGCTGTACGCCCAGTAGGCGAGAAATACATAGGTTGTCAGGAAGTGGCTGCCCCAGCCCGTCGTATGGAGGATTTCGAGCGTGTTGTTGGACAGGGTGCCTAGCGGCAACGACATCGGATAGCTCACCCAGGACCACGGCCCCCAGGGGTCGCCCTCGACCGCCAGTCGAAGCGCCTGGACCGTGAAACCCTGAACCGCCAGCAGCAGAAGAAAGGCCAGCGTGAGTTGATCGTCTGGTCCGGTTTCCTGGTAGGCAGGTTTCCAGATGTACCGGCGGGCGAACGCCATCATCACGCCCGCGATCAACATGGCGCCGCCAAGATTCACAATCAGCTTGTAACCCAGGTAGAAATCTCCCTGATAGAAGCTCCAGCCGAAGATCGGCACGGTAATGTCTTCTTCGATGAGGACGATGATCGTGCCGATCAGGAGGATGATGAAGCCACCGAAGATATTGGCATGCATGATCCCGGCGTAGATCTTGTTCTTGCGCACGATCCGACCATGGAACACGCTCTTGAGCAAGTGTCCCCTTCAGTCGCTTCGGCCCACGCGCCGGTGCGTGAGTTCGTCGGACTGGCCGCGCAACCACATCCGGGCACGCCGGGCGACGCCAAATGCAAGAAATGCGATTGGGATGCCCATGAGAACATAGAGCGCGACGACTTGGGGATCGGTGACGTTCCAGAGTATCTCGCGCGTTGGGGTCATTCGGCGTCCTCCTCAATCGGGCGACTACCTCGAACGACTGCGCCCAGGCCAACGACGAGCCCGCTAGTCGTGGCGATGAGCATCAGGACCAGGATCAATGCCCCCCGATCGCCACGACCCATCCCGTGCCGTCCGGATTGTTGGAGACGCCGAATACTCCAGCTCCGAGAGCGGCGACCGCTGGCATGAAGAGGAAGTCAGAAGAACGATGCCGATCGGCTTCTTGATTGAAGCCAGGCGCGCTTTCGCGGATGCGTATCTTCCCGGCTGTGCTAGTCCCAACGTAGATGCCCAGGCCCAGCGCGCCAAGCGAGATCGCCGTAGCGCCGAGAATGCGCGACCAGTGGAAGCTAGGAGCTTCGGCAAGGGTTATCAGGAACACGCCGATCACAAGACATAATCGCGGCTATGAGCTGGAAGTTCCGGCGGACGTGGTCACGAGCCGCCCTCACCCTCGACCCACAACGTGTCGGGGCGCCGCCTTCTCTCGTCCAGATCTGTGAGAGCAGGGCAAGAACAAATCCGTCTGTTCGGCGAACGATCTCCGCGTCGCCTCCCGTCTTCCCTAAGCGCCGTCTCGCAGGCGAGCCGTCAGCGCCGGGACGATCTGAAGCGCGTCCCCGACGACCCCGAGATCGGCGACGTCAAAGATCGGCGCGTCTTCATCCGTATTGATCGCAATGATATTCGCGCTTCCTTGCATGCCCACCAGATGCTGGATCGCTCCGGAGATTCCGCAAGCGATGTAGAGGCTTGGCTTGACGACCTTGCCGGTTTGTCCGACCTGCTGGTTGTACGGCACCCACCCGGCGTCGACGATTGCCCGGGTCGCTCCCGGTGCCCCGCCGAGCTGAGCGGCGAGTTCCTCGATGATTACGTAGTTATCGGGCGACCCCAGGCCCCTGCCCCCGCTGACGATAACTTCTGCTTCCTCGAGATTCGGCCCCTCGGCCACCGCCTCGACCGTTTCGACAACTTGCACGCGGCAGGCCGCGTCATCGATCGATGGAGGACTTCACGGACTTCAGCGCTGCCACCAACCTGTTCCACGGCAAAGGCCTTGGGACGGATCTGAACGAGATGTGGTCCGCTGTTGGCAAGCGTAATCGTCGAAATCGTCTCTGCGCCGTAGGGCGCGGTGATCAGCATCGTGTTGCCGTCATATCGAACATCGGTTGCGTTCGAAACCGCGCTCAGACCCAAACGTCCGACCAGACGCGACTGGATGTCTCGCGCCGCGAACATGCTGGGAAATAGGAGGAGGTCCGGCTCGTCGGCAATCAGCATCGCCGCCAACGTTGATACTTGAGGGTCGACGACGTACTCGCCATAGCGAGCGTCCTCCCCAATGTGAACGACGGCCGCTCCGTGGGCTTCCAACGACGCAGTCGTTGCTGCGGCGGCGGGATGAAGCACCACAGCCTCAGCGGTGCCGACCGACCGTGCCAGCGTCAGCAGTTCCAGCGACAGTTTGTGTGGCTGGCCATCAACATCAACTTCAATCCATACCCAGACACGTCGTTCAGACATCACGGTTCCTTCTTAATCTGGCTACTCAAGCGTTTCTCGACTCATCCAGTCGCGGACTGTCTCATGTGAAGCGGACCACGCGCCCCATACCGAATTTGCCCAGCGTTCTACCTGCATCATATGTTCGTCACTGTCATTCGCCCCGTATACATCGGCGATCGTGACGTCGCCACGATCACAAGGTGGTTCCAGAGAACGCACCTTCGTCTTATTGGTCCCGTCCATGGCCTCGATCAGCCAGCGAGGGGCGTTGGTCCCGGCTCCAGCCGGCTGGTCCTGCTCTATGATCAGCCCAAGCCGGAAAAGGTGAAACGCGTTCGACCTTGGACTATGCTCCTCACAATGCTGCAGTGCGTAAGCATCGACTGTCAACGCGTGGCGGGGGGCATACCGGAAGTCCTGGTACTCCTTCGCAAGCATCACATTGAACATATCTCTACAACGTTCGACCCCTGCCGGAATCAGCGCCTGGCAGTAGGGACAACGACTACGGTCCATCTCTAGATAACTTCGATCTTCTTCAAGTACGCGATGATCTGCTCCACGCTGTCGCCCCCATCGTCATAGATCTTGACGCCCTCTTTCTCTACGGTCTGGGTTGTGATCTCGACAATCTGCTCCTGCGCTCCATTTTCCCCAACAAGGGAAGCATCCAATCCAAGATCCGCGAGCGTCTTGACATCCACCGGCTTGCGCTTCGCCTGCATCAGACCACGGAAAGTCGGGTAGCGCGGCTCGGCAATGCTAGCGGTGATAGTCATCAGCGCTGGCAACGGCGCCTGAATGGTCTGCAGTCCGGTATCGACGGCGCGTTTTACCGTCAAGATGTTGCCATCGACGCTCGCTTCCCGGGCAAAGGTCAGTTGCGGCAGGTTTAGCATCTCAGCGAGCGCGCCAGGCACCATGCCGCTGTAGGCATCGGTGCTTTCAGTGGCGCAGATAACCAGGTCGGCGCCTAGCGGCTCCAACGCGGCCGCGAGAACCCGAGCCGTTCCAAGCGCGTCGGTCCCAGCGAGGCTATCGTCAACGATATGAACCGCGTTGTGGGCCCCCATGGCGATTGCCCGCCTGAGAGCGTCATCAGCCGATGCCGGCCCCATCGTCACGACGGTCACTTCGCCGCCATGCTGCTCCACTAGCTGGAGCGCGATCTCAACCCCGTATTCATCGGCGGTATCGAGGACCGATTCGTTCGGGTCGCGAACGAGTCGTCTGGTCCCAGGATCTACAATCATGGGCAGATCGGGGTTTGGAACGTGTTTGACGCAAACAACAATATTCATGATTAAACCTTACGCTGGCTCGCCCGGACGATACGTCGCCACTCTAACCGCGCAACATCATAGGAGAGCGGTCCAACGAATTCAACCGTGAGATCAACGCGGCGTCAGTTCGGGATGCGACACGATACGACCAACCGCTCCGTGCCTTCCGTATAGTTGAGTAGTTGCGGGGCAAGTAAATGACGCTGGACCTGAGAAACGAGTCAGGCGAGCTTGTTTGTGCCCGTCGCTCGATTCAGGCCCCAGGAACGACCAGTTTGGTAGCAGGGGGATTGAAATCGTGCCGGCAATCGCTGTTGATTTTCGGAGTGAGTGGTCACGAGCGTTAGAGGTAAGCGGCGCGCGCATTTCGGAGATCCAATATCGAGCCAACCACCAGTGCCCGATGCACTGGCACGCACATCCTAGCCTCGGGATCGTCCTCGACGGTGAGATTTCCAAACGGACGACAAATTCCATCGTGCGGATTACGAAGAACCTCGGCTTTACGCTACCTTCGGGCATCCTTCACAACGATCGCTTCGGTCCCGGAGCGCGCGTCGTCATGGTTGAGCTCGACGCGAACCATCCCTCGACAATCGAGCGTCTCCGTCTCTGCGTGCAGATGTTCGATGCGCTCCACGTCATTGAAGATCCCCGGCTATCGGGGCTCGCGCAGCGCATTGCCGCTGAAATGAGGAAGCCCGACCGAATCACGACGATGGCAATCGATGGTCTGATCGGCGAACTTCTGTCCGTCGCCGCCCGGGCGACATCGTCGAGAATCTCCTCCCCTCCCCCGCCCGGCTGGCTTGTCGAAGCCCGAGAAATCGCGAGATCCCACCTCACGGACCGGATTCAGGTTGCGGACATCGCCCGCCAGGTCGGTGTTCATCCCGCCTATCTCGCTCGAAGGTTTCGCGCGGAGTTCGGGGTATCGCCGGCATCGTATGCTCGAAGCGCGCGCCTGCAATGGGCTGCCGAGCAACTCGCCACAACGACTCGAACGATTGCGGACATCGCCGATGAAGCGGGCTTTGCCGATCAGAGCCACTTCACCCGCGTATTTCGCAAACATATGGATGAGACGCCCGGACGCTATCGGGAGCTCCACCGTCATCTGAGGAACGATCGATGGTAGCGACGAGGGGCGGCATACCGGTTGCCGAAGGATCGCAAGGGGCGAGAAACATCGACACCGGCGCATTCGTCGTGAGTGAGATGCGGTTTAGTAGTGGCACGACGCTTCCCATGCATCACCACGATTGTCCCTGTCTCTCCATGGTCGCTGGCGGATCAATGAGAAAGGGATTCAAATCCCGGAAATACGATCTGGACCAGTCAAGCCTGATCACGATCCCACCCGGTGAATTGCACATCGACTGGTTTGGCAATCGCGGCACTCACATTGTTGTCGTCGAGATGGGTGGCGACTTGAGCGACTGGCTCCCCGGAATGGATCAAAAGGTGCGGCTCGCGGACGAGGTCATCGACAGTCGCACAAAACTGATACAGGGCTTCGCCAACCGGCTATCACGCGAACTCCAATCCCCGGATGACATGTCCAACCTGGCCGTAAGCGGGCTGGTGTTCGAACTCATCTCGGCGCTTGAACGGGGTGAACGTCGCCCGCGACGATCCGGGTCACTCCGCCCGGCCTGGCTTGCCAATGTTCTCGACTATCTGCATACCTGCGATGATCGGATTGTGCGTGTCGAGGAGCTTGCGGCGGTGGCCGGCCTGCATCCCGCGTACATGGCGCGAGCATTTCGAGAGCACATAGGAACTCTCATCGGTAGCTACGCGCGCGGGATCCGGCTTGAGCGAGTTGCCGCTGAACTGATGACGACCAACCGGCGGATTCTGGACATCGCGATGGACGCAGGATTCACCGATCAAAGCCATCTGACGCAGCTGTTCAAGCGCCGGTTCGGCGTGACGCCAGCACAGTACCGGCTGATGCTGGCGTAACCGGGGCGGGCCATGCTTCCGCCGTCAATGCCATCTCCCAGAACGCAAGTTCATAGCGCGAGCTCAGATCGAACGCCGAATGCGCGACCCGGATCTGATCATGGCTTGCGGCCTCCCCGAGTTCGTTGAGACGCTGGATTCCCCAGTGCACGAGCTGTGCGTACTCGTCGGAAGCGTACTCACGAATCCAGTCGGCGTAGCGCTCGTCATCTGGCAGCCCCTGCCGAAGGAGATGACTGCCAATATCGTGATAGCCCCAGTGACAGGGAAGCACCACCGCGAGCGACACGAGCAAGTCATTGCGCAGAGCGGAAACGAGCAAGTGATTGCAGTAGGCGACACAGGTTGGCGCTGGCTCGACTGCGTTAACACCGTTGGATCCCCGCCGAACGCTGCGTACAGCCCGCCAAGAGCGTCGATCTCAA
The DNA here is from genome assembly GCA_963709995.1 of uncultured Chloroflexia bacterium. GTDB lineage: Bacteria > Chloroflexota > Chloroflexia > Thermomicrobiales > CFX8 > JAUIIK01. The sequence goes on from CAVPYN010000010.1 coordinate 76,680, forward strand.
CATCGATCGTCGATGTCACCAGTCTCGAAAGCTGGCCCATGGAATCAAGATCAGGCGCCGACGACGCGGCGATCGCCAGCACTCGTGTAAATCGGAGAAGAAACTGGTAATCCTGTTCCAGATAGAAACGGAACACGTCGTCGGGCAGGGAGCCAGTGCCGATTCCACGCACCATTGGATGATTCGACGTTCGCCCGTGCAACTCCGCTGTCTGTGCGCACAGCCAATCGAACAGGGCCGGGGATCCGGATGTGTTCACGATCCTATCCCCCACCGACCATCTGCAGCAGTTCCAGACGATCACCGGCGGAAATCTCGGTCTCCTCGAATCGGTAGCGCGGGATAATTTCGCCGTTCAATTCGACGGCAACCATCCGGCGCTCGATGCCGCGCTCATCCAGCAGCAGCCCAATCGTGAGACCGGGCTCAACTTCCACCTTGCCGCCGTTCAATTCGACGGAAATCATTGCCAATTTTCTGGACATCACTCTTTCCCTTCAAGCGCAAACACGCGCCGAATCCGTTCGGTCGCGACCTTCGGATCGCTGGCATCCAGCAGCTCACGCCCGACCGCGACTCCATAGGCTCCCGCGGCCAGGACATCCGAGACACGATCCGCGGTGATACCGCCAATCGCGATAACTGGAATCTCGACGGCTGCTGCTATTTCAGACAGCCATGCGAGGCCCCGCCCTGGTTCTCCTTCCTTGCTCGGCGTATCGAAGATGTTGCCAGCCAGTAGGTAGTGCGCCCCGGCACTCTCCGCCCGTTGGCCACCCTCTACGTCGTGCACCGAGCGGCCAACCAGCATCCGGTCTCCAACAAGCCGGCGTGCGGAAACGACATCGAAGCTCCGCTCCCCGAGTTGAACACCATCCGCTTTGCAGAGCAGCGCGACGTCGAGCCGGTCGTTGACGATGAGCAGCGTATCTGGAAACGCCGACAACTCACGCCGCAGCGAAAGCGCCATCCGGTAGGCGTCGCCTCCCGATAGTTGGGGAGCGCGGAGATGGACCGCGCCGCAACCGCCGGCGGCGGAACGTGTCGCGACCCCCAGGAAGTCCACCGGTCGTGTCATCCCGAGTGGACCAACGAGGTGGACCCGAGGAACCTCGATCATCGTTGCGCCGCCACAATCGCGTGGGCCGCCGCAGCCGGATCCTCGGCAAAGAACACGGAACTCACCACCGCGACACCGGCCGCGCCTGCCTGATACGCATCCCGAGCATTCCGAGCAGTGATCCCGCCGATAGCGACGACCGGAACATTCACCTCGTTGACAATCTTCGTGAACCGTTCGATGCCAAGTGGCGCTCCAGCGTCCGCCTTCGTGCCGGTTGCGAAAAGCGGCCCGACGCCGAGGTAGTCCGCGGCGTCGCGAAGCGCGGCAGATCGATCATCCTCCTGCTCCGGCGAGTAACCAACAACGGACTGCGCGCCAAGGATACGGCGAGCCGCAGCAACCGGAAAATCGTCAACTCCAAGATGCACGCCATCGGCACCGGTGGCCAACGCTATGTCAACTCTGTCGTTCACCAGATACAACGTCCCGGTGTCGCTGCAGATCTCACGCATGGCACGCGCGGCCTCAAAGACCTTTCGATCTGACCAGCCTTTCAGCCGTAATTGCACGGCAGTGACGCCACCTCCAATAGCCGCCCGGCAAATCTCAACCAGACGCTCCTCGCTTTCGATCCTGCCGTCGGTCACGAGATAGCAACTAAGTGCTCGTGTAAGTCCGCCAGAAGTGGCCCAGGTCACGTGCTGATCCCACTCGTCGGACTGCTCGGGCTCGCGTAGGCTCGACGGCCAATGCGGCCACCGAGATATGCTTCCCTGCCTGCTTCGATTCCCAGGCGCATCGCTCTGGCCATGCGCACTGGATCACCAGCCTGAGCGATTGCCGTGTTGATCAGGCACGCGTCGGCACCGAGCTCCATGGCAAGCGCCGCATCACTGGGCGCGCCGATCCCAGCATCGACGATTACTGGCACGCTTGCCTGCTCAACGATGATGCGAATGCGATCGAAGTGAGTCAAACCCTGGCCCGAGCCTATCGGTGCAGCTAGCGGCATTACCGTCGCACAGCCGACTTCCTCCAGTCTTCGGGCAAGCACCGGATCATCCATGATGTAGGGCAGCACAGTGAATCCGTCCTCGACAAGGATCCGGGCCGCCTCAAGCGTGCCAGCGGGGTCCGGGAAGAGATAGGTGGCATCCGGGATCACCTCTAGCTTTACCCAGTCCGAAAACCCCATCGATCGCGCCAGACGGGCGATGCGCACGGCCTCTTCGGCCGTCGCGCATCCGGCCGTGTTCGGGAGAATCTTGTAGCGGTCCCAGTCCACATCTTCGAGAATACTCCGGCTGGCTGGATCGTCAAAGTCAATGCGCCGCAGCGCGACGGTGATCATCTCCGCGCCACCGGCCTCGAGCGCGGCGCTCATCTCCTCGGAGTTTCGCCATTTGCCGGTCCCCATGATCAGCCGTGACTTGAATGTGCGGCCGCCGATGGCTAGAGGCCGGTCTGCGGCTATCTGTGGACGTTCCGAAACCGTCATGAATACATCCTTTCAATGACATCCTGAAAAGCATGGAAGTGGTTGATCGGCGACCTGCCGGAGCCGACCGCGTAGCCAGTCTCCAGCCCCTGGTACACGAACGCCTTGCCACGATGAATCGCCTCCAGGAGTGGCAATTCACGCGCCAATCCGGCTGCTATCGCCGCGCTCAGACTGCAACCGGTTCCGTGAGTATGGTAGGTGTCGAGATGACGGGCGCGAAACCAGGTCTCTCCCTGTTCATCAGCATACAAGTCGTTTGCACTGTCACTGCGATGCCCGCCCTTGACCAACACCGCTCGCGCCCCACGCTCAAGCAGGACCGCGGCTGACCGCCGCATATCATCGTCGCCATCGATCTTGACTCCGGTAAGCGCGGCCACCTCCAGCAAATTGGGCGTGATCAGCGTCGCCAACGGAATAAGCTCGTCCTGAAGTTCACCGATAGCGTCGGCTTCCAGTAGGGGATAGCCGGTCGATGTGAAGGCGACCGGATCGACGACGACCTGGAGTTCGGGGTGATCCGTTAGCACCTCGACAACTGCCCGTATGATCGTACGATTGGCGAGCATTCCGGTCTTGGCGGCGCGTGGATGGATGTCATCGATCACAGCGCGCATCTGCGACGCTACCAGCGCCGGCGGCAGATGCAGGGCTTCACGCACCTCCCGTGTGTTTTGCGCGGTAATCGCGGTGACAGCCGACGTGCCGAATACACCTAGAGCTGCGAAGGTCTTGAGATCCGCCTGAATTCCCGCGCCTCCACCCGAATCAGACCCGGCGATCGTCATTGCAGCCGGCCATCTGTTCATCGGTTCATCGCCAGGCATCTCGCTACTCCTATCCTTCGCGCTACGGACACGCAGTGTTTGCGCTGAAACATCCGCGGATCCATACGCTGGAAAGGCAACACCGCCGACCCTGGGAGCCGACGGTGCGCTGTTACCCGGTGCCGTCCCTACGCTGGTATAAACCAGATCAGGTTCGGAGGGTTAGCCGGCAAAACCGGCAGTCTCAGCGCTGAGGCGCTCCCCTGGCATCCGTCGTAGATTTCGATAGCGATTCTATCAATCCGCAAGTTCGAGTGCCCCTCACAGGCTAATCTGTGCTTCGGAATTCGAGTTTGATCGTTCCGATAGAAAGGAATGGTGACATGGAGATTCTCGGAATCAAGCACATGGCGATCGCTGTTGAGAATGTTGACTCGGCGCTCCAACAGTACCAGCGCTTTCTCGGCGTTCCCGATTCAGTCGAGCCGATGGATCTGGTCAAGGGTGGCTCGCGGGAGGCTCATTTTGACTTCGGCGACGTCCAGATCCAGCTTTGTCAATCCTACGAACCGGATCACCGCTTCGCTCAATTCATCCAGGAGCACGGTGAAGGGTTGCACCATATGTGCCTCTCGGTCGCCAACATCGAGCAAGCGGTCGAACAGGCGCTCGCCGCAGGCGCTGAGCTTAAGGAGTGTTCATCCTGCAAGATCACCGGGATCCATGAGCATAGCGAAGGCTGGATCTGCTTCCTGCAGGGAGAATCCGTTCCGGGAACCGAGATCGAGTTCATGCAGGTGTACAAGCCGGAAGAGATCCCGGAACGGTACCGGACCGGCCCCCGCGAACTCTAGTCAGCGTGCCGGCACAGTGACTTGCGAAGGACTTCGAGGGTATCTACACTGCCACCACTTGCGGCAGAAGGTCGCGTGTTACGCCGGCCAGCAGATATCGGGGCGATCTGCTGGGTGTCGAGGGGAAAGGGTGAACTGTGGAGAGTAACCGGGTTCTGTTACAGCAGGCGGTCGTCGAGTTTATCGGTCCATTTGCGCTGGTCTTTCTGGGTGTCGGGGCGATCACGATGACCGCGGGACAAGACCTCGTTGCTATCGCGCTGGCCCATGGCTTGGCGATCGGAATCATGATCGCCGCGGCTGGTCACATCTCGGGGGGCGCGTACAATCCAGCGGTCACGATCGGGCTGGCAATCGCCGGCAAGCTTAAGCCTCTCCAGGCAACCGTTTACATCGTGGCGGAACTTCTTGGCGCCGTGGCGGCGGCGCTAGCGCTCACCATGATTTTCACCAGCGAACAGGTTGACGCGGTTAACCTGGGAACTCCGCAAGTTGCTTCAGGAATCAGCCTCGGCGGCGCACTGCTCGGCGAGATAATACTGACCTTCTTCCTGATGTTCGTGATCTTCGGTACTGCCGTCGATCAGCGCAGCAACAAGGCTATCGCGGCGCTTGCAATTGGCCTGACGATCACCGCTGACATCTTTGCCCTCGGAGCCATCACCGGCGCGGTCATGAACCCGGCCCGGCAGTTCGGCCCGGCTCTCGTCGAGGGCATGTGGTCCGATTTCTGGATCTGGTGGATCGGCCCGATCGTTGGCGCCGCGATCGCCGCGATCGTCTACAACTGGGTCCTGCTGGACCGCGACGTGCCGGGCGCCGATCCACAAGACGGTGAAGGCGCGCAGCTTCCGGATCAGAACCAGCCAAGCCCGAGACGGCGGCGACGCAGATAGGTCCCGACGCCGGAATGATGCACAATTGGAGAAACCGACCTGTCGCATCAACGCGGAAAGGGAAAACACATGCATAAACTCAGCGGGGTCAACGTCGCGATGGTTCTCGCCGCCAATTTCGAGGATTCCGAGGCTGTAGAGCCAAGGAGATACCTGGAGGAACATGGGGCGACGGTGACGATCATTGGCATCGAGACCGGCACCATCGAAGGCAAGAAGGGCGCGTCTCTGACCGCCTCGACAACCTTCGAGGATGTCAACGTCCAGGAGTTTGACGCGCTTGTCATCCCCGGCGGGGGATCGCCGGAGAATCTCCGGATCCACGAACCAGCCGTCGAATTCACTCACCGGTTCACCGAAACTGGAAAGCCGGTTGCGGCGATCTGTCATGGAGCACAGTTGCTGATTTCAGCCGACGTGCTGAGAGGAATGACCGTAACTTGCGTTAACAAGATTCGGGATGATGTGATCAATGCAGGCGCAAACTACGTCGATGAAGAATTGGTCATCGACGGAAATCTGATCACCTCGCGCGTTCCCAGAGATCTGCCAGCGTTCAATAGCGCGATCGTCGAATCACTTTCACGGATGCCGGTCTCCTAACAGGCCACTCCGACATCCCGTCGAGAAGACAAAGCGGCGTGGCGCAACTGCCACGCTGCTTTGGCATTGTCTGCCCGATCACAACTTCATTCCATTCATCGAGCTTCGAAATAATGGCTAGGATGGAACGGGCCAGCCTCAACCGGCCGTCATACAGGATATCTGTCCGCCAGAGAGGACTCGTGCAATGTCTCCACTTCACATCCTTGATCGATGCACCGTGGTAACGGTGAATCCCCGGCGGGAGGTTATCGGCAATGGCGCGATAGCCTGGGACGATGCCGGTCTGATCGTCTCCGTCGGAACGTCGGACGAAGTGTGCCGCGCCCACCCACAGGCTGCCGTCATCGGCGGTCACGGCCGCGTTGCATTCCCTGGCTTCGTCAACGTTCACACGCACACCGTACTCACGATGTTGCGTGGTCTTGCCGAAGATCTCGGCCCACACTCGCTCTACGGACAGATGTACCCGATGAAGTCGATCCTGACGCCAGCGGACCGCTATACGATGGGGTTGTTGGGCTGCGTTGAAGCGCTCCGATTCCGGAACGACAACGATTACCGAGAACTATGAGGGTTCGACCGACGTCGCGCCCGCCATTGAACTCCTGGGAATGCGCGGCGTGATCTCCGAGATCGTTAACGACGCGGTCATGGTTGATATTCGCCGTGGCCACTACCGGTTTTCCGAGGAGCAAGCCGAGCGCCAGCTCCAGCGTTCAGTCGATCAGATCGAGCGCTGGCACGGCGCGGCTACGGGGCGCATCACCTGCCAGGTCAGCGCCCACGCGCCTGACACCTGTAGCCGGGAGCTTCTGGAGCGCCTGATCGAGATCAGTGACGCTCGCGAGCTTGGACGTCACATCCACCTGGCTCAAACCCCGAAAGAGGTGTCCCAGGTCGAACTCATGCATGGCATGAGATCGGCGGAGTTCCTGAATTCGGCGGGATATCTCGGGCCGGCAACGATTGCGGCGCACTGCATCCACATCCAGCCGCACGAAATCGAGATGATTGCGCGTGCAGGAACCAGTGTTGCCCACTGTGCCGTGATCAACGGTAAACGCGGCAAGGCGGCGCCGATCATGGCGCTCGAAGCGGCCGGGGCAAACATCGCCCTCGGTTCCGACAACATGAGCGAGGACATGGTGGATGTCGCCCGCCACGCGATGTACGCCAACCGGGTTCGAGAAGACATTGGAACGAAGCCATCCTCCCACGAGGTGATCGAGTGGTTGACGATTGGCGGGGCAAGGGCTGTTGGGCTGGAGGACTCAATAGGCTCGCTCGAAGTTGGAAAGCAGGCTGACATCACGGTCGTTGACTTCCGAAAGCCGCATCTCGCGCCAGTCTTCGACCCTGTCGCGAATTTCGCCCACAACGGAATTGGGAGTGATGTCGAGATGGTCTTTGTCGGGGGGCGCCAACTCGTAGGCGATGGCGAGGTCCAGACCGTCAACACTGCCGAGGTAGTAGCCGAGGCGCAGGAGAGAGCCGCAGACTTCTGGCGACGTTTCAACGATCAGTTCGGTGGCGCGGTCATGGCCGAAGCGTAGGCTCCTGGCACGCGCTGCACGGGAGATTCAATTGGGCGGAGGAGTCATGACGAGATACGTGGCCCTGCTACGCGCTATCAATGTTGGCGGGAAGAACCGGCTTCCAATGAACCGCCTGAGGGAGCTTCTCACCGGTCTCGACTATCAGAACGTGAGGACGTACATCCAGAGCGGGAACATTCTGTTCGAGACACAGGAAAGTGATGAGGCGGCAATCAGCGGGTCGATTCAGGTATCGATCGAGGAACAATTCGAGATCGCGACGCCGGTCATCTTGCGACGATCTGACGAATTCGCGAAAATCGTGGCCTCAAGCCCGTTCGATGCGCTGGCGACCGCACCAGACAAATTGCAGGTGATGTTTCTGTCCGCGATTCCAGACGCTAATCGAGTTGCCAACCTTGAACCAGATCGCTCGCCAGGCGATAGCTTCGTGGTGCAAGACCGCGAGATCTACATGCATCTACCTCGCGGCGCGGCGAGAACCAAGCTGACGCTGGACTACTTCGAACCGGCTCTCGGCGTCACCGCGACGGCCCGAAACTGGAAGACAGTCAACCGCCTGGCGGAGATGATCGAAACTGTCTAATTCCCTCGCGCTCGTCCGGGCCAGACGCGGCTAAGATGAATCCGGCGCAATAGATAGGCAGGACATCGTTCGCGGTTTAGTTTGCAGGAGAAGGGCACTTCAAGATGACAACATTGCTTGTTGGCGGTCCGGTGATAACCGTCGATGCTGAACGCCGGGTGCTGGATCCAGGCGCGGTGGCGGTGGAGGATGACCGTATCATCGCGGTAGGGTCGCCGGGCGACCTGCGCCTACAGTATCCCGACGCGACCGAGATCGAACTCTCAGGCACCGCGATCCTGCCTGGTCTCATCGATAGCCATGGACACGCCGGCCACGGCATGACCAAGGCGTTGGGCGACGGCGCGGATGACTGGCTCGACCTGGTTGCCGAGATCTATTTCCGCCAATCGGACGTCGAGTTCTGGCGTGCCGAAAGCTTCCTCTCGGCGCTGGAGCACATCGAGTTCGGCGTCACGACATCGCTGTCGATGACCGGCTCGATGCCGAGAGTTGACGATCCGAAGTATGCGGTGGCGGCGGCCAGCGGATACGCCGCGTTGGGATTGCGTCACATCGCCGCTCTGGGGCCACCGAATATGCCCTGGCCAGCCAGGTATCGCGATGTTGAAACCGGCAGGGAGATCAGCGTCGATCTTGACGGGATGATGGACACCGTCGCGGCCACGATCGATCAACTTAACGGCACGGCGGGCGGGAGAATCTCTGTCTTCGTCGGCCCATCCGGGCTCGTGCCGGAAATGGCAGCCGGCGGATCAGCGACCGCGTCCTCGGTTGCGATGATGACAGCTGTCCACGAGATGAGCGAAGACCGTGGCGTCTATATCCATTCCCACACCTACAAAGGGCAATTGATAGCGGCGCGTGACGGCTACCCGGATATACTCAGCCCGAAGCTCACCCTCGCCCATTGCGCTGGCATCTCTCTCGAAGAAGTGCGGATCATGGCCGGCGCCGGGGTCAACGCCACCCACGGCCCGCTCACCCACGCGTTTGCTTCGGCCCGGTTCCCACTCACCGAAGCGCTCGAGGCGGGCGTCAACGTCCTGATCTCGACGGACGGATCTGGTCCCGATCGGTCGTTCGACTTGCTCAGCCAGGGGCGCATCGCCGCTCAGCTGCAGCGGGCTCATTTCGCCGATACGTCGATTCTCCCGGCGGGCAAGATCCTGGAAATGATGACGATTGACCCCGCGAGAGCCTTCGGCATGGATGACCAGATTGGCTCGCTGGAACCGGGAAAGAAAGCGGACATCATCGCCGTAGATCTGCGCTCCGCCCGGATGGAACCCGGCTACATGCCACTGGAACGTGTGATCTACGTTGGCAGTGGTCTCGACATCGAATTCATGATGGTTGACGGCAAAATCCTCAAACAGAATCATCAGATCCTCGACATCGACGTCGACACGATCTTGAACGACGCTGACCGGGCGGCACAGACCACCTATGAACGCGCGGGAATGCTCGATCGCCTGAGCTCACATCCAAACACCTGGGGGCATGTCCGGTACGAGGGATAACGCCCCACAATTGTTGAGCCAGGCCACACCCCGATTCCACTGAGGGCGGAGAACAGTCTTTGCCCTCGTTCCCTTTGATCCCCGTCCAGCCAAGCGGAACTCCGGCCCCCTCGTTATGCGATGTCTGCCTGTATTGCGGGAAACACCCCGGACGTATCTCACTTGACTTCGTGATCGAACTCCCGCCGGTACTCTGGTTTCAGAAGAGATCGAGGCGGCCGGTTGAAGAAGCCGCGACACGAAGCGAAAGGAGTCAAGCGGAGCACCCATCGTCAACAACTCGAAGCGGCGCCCTCCGCCGGACACGAAGAGTAAGCGGAAGCGGTCGAGGGCAAGACGAAAGTCAGACAGAAAGGCTTCGAGGATGGATGGGAGAGAGATAGAACAGGCTCCGCCGAACTCAGAAATCCGGGAGCGCACGGTAGATAGCAGGCGCGGAAAACCCGGAGCGCAAGTAACGGCGAATCGCAGCGTGGCGCGGCTCCTTCAGCCGGAAGCAGAAACGAACGTCCAGAACCGGGGCGGGGAGGCTGACATGAAGAAGACAATCAACCGTCGAGCACTTCTCAAGCGGGGCGCCGCGCTCGCCGGAGGCCTGGCATTCACCTTTGGAGCTTCGATGGCCGCCGCGGCGGAATCCACAAGTGCTGGCGATCAGCCGACCGGCGCATCCAACAAGCAGAGGACTTTCTTTGCCCTGGCGACAACCCGCGAGGATCAGGACAGGGCATGTGCCCGGCACGCGGCAAACAAACTATTCGCCAGTCCTGAAGCGGCGGATCAGCATCGCGCCCACCCTGGCTGCAACTGTCAGGTGGTAAAGGGCGGCGACCTGCCCGAGTCCACCTGGGTAGAACTCTTCGGCAGCCCGGCATCGGTTGCACGAGTTGCTGTCGACCGGCGCTGGGGCTGGGTCGCGCAAACACTGAAAACCAGTTGACAGTATCCTGATCGTGCCCTACCATCCTATGACAGGCTGGAACAGGCCGGCTGTAGAAGCCGTGCGAGGCAGGGTGTGTGGAAGGCCGGCGTGGAAGCCGGGGGGCTGTGGAGAGAAAGCGGAGCGGCAGAGCGTTGGAGTTCAGTTAAGCCCGGTCCGTCGAAACGAAGAAGCAGCAACAAGACCCCTGGTCGAAGCAAAGGTCGGAAGCGCATGAAACCTGTAGCGTGCGGCTCCTCCAGCCGGTCTGCCTGTCTTGACGAGCCGCGGGCCGCGGCGACCGAGTACGGGGGCACGTCGTGGATCGAAAACTGGACCGGCGGACACTTCTGAAAGGCGGCGCCGCGCTCTTTGGCGGCGCGGCAGCGGCATTTTCACCGGGGCTCGCAGCCTTCGCTGAACTGGGCCGGAATGGTTCGTCAACCCAGGGCCGGGCAACGCTCACCTGGTACGCGCTCGATCCCGAATGGGGGGCGGGCCTTGATGGTTGTCCGGTAGACCCGGCCGCGGCACACCAGTCGACCCACGCTTGCCACGCCTGCAATTCGTGCCATCATCACGCGGACAACAAGCTCTTTGCGTCGATGACCGCCGCGAACCAGAATCGCGCACACGTTGGCTGCAAATGCCTCGTCGTTGAGGGCGGCGAACTGCCGATAGATGTCTGGGAAGAGCTTTTTGGCGCGCAAAACAACCTGGAACGACAGCACGTTGACCGGCGCTGGGACTGGGTCGCCGAAACCCTCGAAGGCGACAGCGAACCGGGCGAATATGACTTCGCCGACCCGGCCTTCCGGCGCGTCTGGGAACGCACCGACCTCCCGGTCAAAGACGGCGTCGTCTCCCGCACCTGGTGGTGGTCTGACAAGCTCCCGTTCACCCCTGGGCTAACCGAGGACTACGAAGAAGGTCCATTTGGCAAGCGTCTCGTTCAGTACTTTGACAAGAGCCGGATGGAGATCACTGATCCCAATGGCGACCCCTTCTCAGTCTGGTATGTTACGAATGGCCTTCTCGTCGTCGAACTCATAACCGGGATGATGCAAGTTGGCCACAATGAGTTCCTCGAGCGGGAAGCCGCCACCGAGAACACTGCTGGCGATCCTGACGATCCTGACGGTCCGACCTATTTGACCTTCTCTAGCGTCCTCGATGAACCGCCATTGCCGCTCGGCTCGATCATCAGCCAGGGGATCAACCGTGCCGGAGATGTCACGATGAACAACCAGCAGTTTGCTGACCAGGGCGTCACCGTTGGCTACATCGACCCGATCACGAACCACAGCATCGCGGCCCCCTTCTGGAACACGATGAACTCCAGCGGGCCGGTCTATCAGGATGGCGAATTCGTCCAGGCGCCGCTCTTCCTTGATCCGTTCTTCCCTGGCGGCCGCCCAATCACCGAGCCGTACTGGGCACAAGTGCGAGTCGCGGGCGTTCAGCAACTCGTGCTGATTCAGTGCTTCGAGCGTCGGGTCATGACCTACACCCCGCAGAATGAGCCAAACTGGCAAGTCGAGGCAGGGAATGTCGGGCGCCACTACCACGCCTGGAGATACGGCGACGAATAGCCCGTAGTGCGTGTTAGCTCGAAGAGTTCAGCCGTCAGACCGCTGGCCTGCCGGAGGGCGATCCGGGTTACTCCGAGATTACACCGTCCCGGCTGTCGCTTTCCGAATAAGATACGAGTGAGCCTGTTCCCTAATCTCTGCTTCTCCGCTACGATTCCGTTGACAATCCATCGATGCCGCGCATTCGAAGGGAACGTATCTCATGGCGCGATTTCACGGAGTGTGGCCCGCTATGCCGAGCCCGCTCACAGCCGATTTTGAAGTCGATGTTGAAGGCACCCACAACGTCGTCAACTGGTTGATCGAAAATGGTGTGCATGGCATTTCGGCGCTCGGTTCAACCGGCGAATGTGCAGGACTAAGCAAGAAGCAACGGCGCGAACTCCTGCAGGCGACCATCGATGCCGCTGCTGGTCGTGTCCCGGTCATGGGCGGCGCGAACGGAACCCATTATGCCGACGTCATCGCGGATCTCGAAATGTGCGCCGAAGTCGGAGCCGTTGGCGCGCTAACCCCGCCACCTTTCTACTATCCGCTGGAGACACGAGGGGTTATCGACTGGTTTGCGTCGCTTGCCGACGACAGTCCGACACCGCTATTCCTCTATCACATCCCGAGGATGACAAAGGTCGCGATAGCCGTTGACGCAGTTGAAGAACTCGCGCGGCATCCAAACATCGTTGGCTTGAAGGATAGTGACGGGCAGCTTCCGTACTTCGCCGAAGTGGCGAGAATTGGTGGCGAGGTCGACGATTTCAGCGCATTCACCGGCAGCGACGCGATGCTCTACCCGGCGCTGTGCGTCGGAGGGACCGGCATTATCGGCGCGAACGTCAACGTCATGCCCGACGTTGAACGCGCGATCTATGACGCCTACACGTCTGGCGATCACGAAGACGCGAATCGCCTGCAACGCGACGTGATTCGCTGCGGCCCGATATCCAGAGTCGGCAACTTCCCGGCCGGAATAAAGGGATCTCTCGCGGCACGCGGGCTATGCGGCCCGACAATGACCCGCCCGATCCCGAGCCTGTCTCAGAACGAGGTTATTGACCTCGCCGGGGCCATGCAGGCTGCCGGAATCATGGCACGGGAAGCTATCCCAGCGGACTAAGCGATCGGTCGCCCCTACCCCTCTCTCGATATGCACGGGAGAGGGGTGTTTTGCGTTTATGTCGAGTACGACTTCTCGCTCTGATTGTCCGCAACCTGGGGAATCAACATTGGATCCATTGCTGGATAGGTACTGCACCAAAGCCACCGGCGTCCGGCAATCCATCTTCGAACCGGCGTTATGTTTCTCGCGCTCGCTCGTTGGTGTTTGTAGAAGGGGGATGTCGTGGCAACCGACGAGCCGGTAGACCGGGCATAGCAGGGCGACTACCACGCCCTCGGAGAACTCTGTCATCGCGAGTGGAAGAGGGTCTACGCCATCGCGTCTTGCTCCATCGGCAATGTCCAGGACGCACAGGATCTTACCCAGGAGGTCTTCCTTCGCGACCTTCGCTCACTTCCACCATATCGCGACACCGGCAGGCCATTCAGCGCCTATCTCGGCACGATCGCCCGCAATCTGATTCGAGATCGCTGGCGCAAGCATCGGCCGCACATGGTCGATCTCGATCGAGCGTTAACGATTCCGAGCGATTGCGACACTCCTGAGGACCACGCACTTCACGCGGTGGATCGTGACGAGTTGCATCGCCACATCCGAGCGCTCTCCGACGACCACCAGACGGTAATCCAGCTTCGCATCAACGAGGGCCGAACAGCAACAGAAGCCGGTCAAATTATGGGACGCAGCCCGGAGGCGATTCGCCAGCTCCAGTACCGTGCCCTGATCGCGCTTCGCGACCAGATTCAACAGAGCAGGATCCGACGATGAGCCGTCAGTCATTCCACGACGATCGATCCATCGAAGCACGCCTGGATGTGTTGATCGACGACCTTCACGCCGGGAGAGAAGTGCCATCCGGCGGCGATGCGACGCTCCGCTCTCTGAGCGTTCTTGCCAGGATTATCCGGGACGACGAAGCGATTGAATGGCCGGACGCCGGATTCCCGTCACGACTGGCGCGGGACCTTTACGCCGAGCTCAAGCCCAACCAAACAGCTCAGTCCACAACCGTTTCGTCGTTCGACGGCGCTCCAGAAGGGCACGAAGAAACAGCAAGCTCGACCGCGATGGTGCAATCGACGATCCCGGCCCTGCCCACGGAAGAATTGACTGGGGACACGGGGGATCGATTCGATCTGCGGCGATTCGCCCAGATTGCCGCGGCCATTGCCGGATTTGCCATTGTGACGGTCGTTCTGGTGGCCGTCTTCCGCGGCTTCGATGACGACGCGCCCGCCGTTGGCATGGGTGAACAACGCCCCGCCCAACTCGCCGTGACGATGCTCTCTGGCCAGCCAGGGAGCGACGCCGACATCTATCTGGTCACGCTTGACGATTCGGAACCGGTCAACCTGTCCGACCATCTAGCCAACGACACGACGCCCGTCTGGTCCCCGGATGGCGACAGGATTGCGTTCATCAGCGATCGCGGCGGCTCGCAGGACCTGTACCTGATGGATGCGGACGGGGAAACGCACGGCGGATCGACCTGCCGCCCTTCGAAGCGATCGCTGTGATACGCAACGTCTCCTGGTCACCCAACGGCGCGACGATCGCCCTGATGCGCTTCCCGCTCGACCAGGAATCTGCTCTAGGCGATCTGATCGTTGCTGATGCAGCTGGCGCTGGATTGCGGGTTATCTCACTGGATCCGGGCGCGGGTGAGCTAGCGTTCAACCAGACGCCGGTGTAGTCTCCAGACGGCCAGTGGCTGCTCCATGAGATCCTGGCGGAAGATGGCTCCCCGCGCCTGGCGATCGCGAAGATCGGTGATTATCGCTCGCTACCACTGGCATTCGATACAACCGGCGGCGGTGTGAGCTGGTCGATTGATGGTGAGATCGCAATTCCGGTCGATGGCGGCATCTGGATTGCCCGCTTCGACGACAATGCGGTGGCCCCTGAATTGATCCAGCAGATTGCGATATCCGAATCCGACTCGGTTCATGACGTTGCCTGGTCTCCCGACGGGTCACAGCTCTCGCTCACCGCGGGCTCGATCGGTGGCTCGTCCATTTGGATTGTCAATCGTGACGGAACGGGCCTCCGCGAAATCGAAGGATCGACCACCGGGATCTTCCCTGCCTGGTCGGCAGACGGCAGCAAACTTGCCTATCTGCGCGCAGGCATGGTCTTCTCCGCCGATTCGAGTGGATACACCCTGACGATCTATGACACGGAGACATCGTCGGTTGTCTCCGAGTTCGACACCGGCATCAGCGGCCCCATGCTCGGTCCATTCAGCTGGAGGCCCGGGGCCACTTCGTCGAGCGAGCCGGCCGACATCGAGGCGGAACCCACCGAACCGGCGGCCCGAAAAACTACGCCGTCCACCGATCGCCAGTTGACGCTTGTTCCGCTGGCGGCACAACTCCATGCGGCTGCGGGCATGATCGACGGCTATCTAGGAGCTATTACTGGCAATTTAGCGATGCCGACCAAACCTACGCGTCGATTGAAGCTCCGCAGCTGTTGATTTCGGGTGAGCTGGCGCCCGTCGACCCCACCGAGCAAATCGCACTCATCCTGTGCGAAGATGAGTACAGGCGTCCTCCGGACGACGTGACAATATCGATCCATGCCTTGGAAGATAATCTCACCGGTCCGGTCGCTCCATCGGGGCAGACCATCGGTGAAGAAGCAGTCATGATTCAGAGCGAACCGATTCGCGCCTACTCCCCCGATGATCCATCCGCCCCTGTATTCACGCTCGCCCTCCCGCCCGGCCAGTACGCGATTTTGGTCGTGGGCGACTGGCCTCGACACCCGATCCTCGCGGGCGAGAGCTTCGTCACCTGGATTTTCACCGTTGAGATTGCAACGGGTCAGGTCGCGCCCTCACCCGCTCTCCGCCTCAATCCCGGAACCGCGACCTGCGATGACTCGGTAGCGATGGCCGCCAGCGGCTTCCCACCGGATGAACGGCTCGAAATCAAGGTTCGGGAGATCGAATCGAAGGCATACCGGGAAGTTGGGATTCATCCAGTCTCCAGCGGGGACGGCAGCTTCACAGCGGAACTTCCCATGGATCTGATCTACCCAGCTTGCCAGCAACCAGAGGCGCTGATCACGGACGTTGTGCTCGAAGTACTCGTTTCGACGAGCACCGGCGCTGGAGAAACTGCATCCGCAAGCGCTGAATTGCGCGTACAGGTCGGGACCCGGAAGACATCGGCGAGATCGAAGACGACCCACGGGTCCAGCATGCCATCCAGATCGTGCGCGATTTCCTCGATCAAGAGGACGCTACCTTCGATACAGCGTCCATCGAAGAGGTCGAAGGCTTTACCTACGTGCAGCTCGGCCGTCAAGTGCCCGGCGATGATGGGAGCAATCGGTTCACCGATTCATTCGTCGTCGAGGTCGATGGCCAGTCGGTATTTTTCGCCACGCTCCACGGCAACGCAGCGATTGCGCAACCGTCCGGCCCGAACGGTATTGATGAAGCACGAGCAACCTCCGAGGCGTTCTTTGCCGTACATGACCGCTTCTCGGGCCAGCTTGCGGTTATCGACGAAAGCTCGAATGTGTACATCAGCATCGATGAGCAGCGCTATGACCGCGTCTGGCAATTTCAGGTCGACGGTGTCTGGCTGCCGACGACCGTTAAGGTGAGCGTCAGTCTGGAAACGGGACTGGTTGTCGGCTACATGCTGCGAGACTTCCCGTACGATGGTCCGTTAACCCCAATGATCAGCGAACGCGAAGCTCTGCGGGTTGCCAACGAGATCATCCGTGAAGATCCGGGGTTTGCCGGATCGACGATCGTTGAGACACGTCTTGAAGTGCTGTACTCCGGCGGGGATGACACCATCGTTGGACAGATCGCGGGCGATCCAATAATGGACTGGCGCCTGGCCTGGGTCTTCACGTTGGAGAACCGGCCCGCTCCCGACACGGATCATTTCATGCTTGTTGACGCTCTGACCGGCTTCAAGCTGGAGGCAGGCGGATAAACGGCGCGCAAGGAAAAGAGACCTTCAATTGCGAGTATCCTCCCGCGCGCAGTGCGTGTCTACTCTTCGTCCTCAACCTGAGGAAGTGCGTAACGCTCGATCAGCCCGCCCATCTCACGGTGAAACTGGGAGTTTGCAACGACGCGGGTAACGTTTGCGTCCTTTGCGCGCCGGAACAATTCAACCTCCCGATGTGGGCCAAAGGCAAGCACGCGAATCCCTGATTCGATAGCATCCTCAATCAGCTCCCAGGCATCTTCGTCCTCACCGGGCACGGTCATATCCAGAACCAGGAGATCGGGTTCGTACACTGCCATCGTCTGGTTGAGCTCCCCAAGTTCACGGATTACGATCGTCTCGAATTCGAGCTTCCGCGAAGCGTTTCTCACCGTGATTCCGAAGAAGATATCGCTGATAAGGGCGATGACTGTGCCGCGCTCCTTGCGCGTTGTCGAGCTCATTGGAGTGGGGAACAGCGAACAGGGAACAGGGGGCAGGAAAGGCCCTGCATTCCTCGTTCGCTTACCTGGTCATGCCGCCAGTGAAATGTGGTCACAACGCCGCCTCTCATCCTGATCCCCTCTCCCCGACCTCTGAGCCTACTCGGGCAATTCGAGCGAATCGACGATCTCACGCGCGGCGTGCAGCCACTCTTCCGGGGTATCGTCGGGAACAGAGCAACCGTTTGCCAGGATGAACCTGCGCCCGTTCGTTTGCTGGATCGCGTCTTCAGCCTCGCGCCGGATATCCTCAACCGGACCATTCGACAGCGCGCCGAATTCATGCCAGCCGCCCATCAGGCACTTGCTTGTGCGGGAGCGCGCCTCTTTCAGGCCGGGGCCTGCCAGCCGGTCGGACCAGGAGAGCACCTGCACCGGGTAATCCAGCACCTCATCGAAATGCAGATCTTGGTCGCCGTGAACGTGGAGGATGTTAAGCCAACTGTCGCGTGCCCCCTGAAGGGCGACGAGATCGTACGGCCGGCCAACCTCACGGTAGAGTTCCCGAGTCATGATCTGATCGGTGCAGCCCTGAAGGGCGAAGAACACGCCATCGGCGCCACTATCCATACAGTCCTGGATATGGGCTCTCAAATTCTCAGCGATCGTCGCCAGCGCCTCGTGAACGACTGCGGGTGACTGCTCGTAGAACTCGAAGAAGCGCTCGCGAGTCTCCGCAAAGTACAACGCCTCGCAAAGTGGCGAAAAGACAGTCATGATGATCGGCGTCTCGTAACCTACCGCGTCCCGCAGGGACTGGATCGCAACCGCGCGCTGGTTGAAGAAACGCGAGCGGTCGGTGTCGATTGGTTCGATCAGCCTCCAATCATCGAGCGTGTGGATTGATCGCCGGGGAAAGGGATATGGCAGGTCTGGCATGATCTTGATGATGTCGAGATCGAAGGTTGTTTCGAAGAAATCGAAGGTGGCTTCAGCCATCCGCCGGCCGGAGCCGCCCGGCCGAAAATGATGCCAGAAACAAACTGGGATGCGATCCACTTCCTCTCCGTGAACAGCTGCCATGACCCGTTCGGTCTTGGTCATCTCACCATAACTTGACGCCATACCGGTTCCTCCCTGGGTGCGTGGCGGGGAATCTCAGTTTCATACCGAATACGATAGCATGACGACATTTTGTAGCAGTCATCACCCGGTGCGTAACCACTTTCCGGCGCCGTGATTCTCAGTCCAGAAGCCGGTTCCCCCGACCGGTTTCACGAGAAACCACCCCCCTTCCGTTACGGTTGTGGCCACAGCCGAGGGCATGCACACCCTATTCCTTCCCGAGAGGCCCGCTTTCCCCGAAGCGGGCCTCACCTCGTCACTCACATTTGCGCTCCCACGCACATTGGGACGAGCGCTACGGTGAATCCAGCCTGCGAGGAAATGCCAACCTGTGCGAACCTGTTGTAGAAGCATGGACGATCGGGTCGCGACGGGGGCAAGCGTGCAAACAGCAAGTCGACTTACAATCCGGAGATTCGTCGGCGGCCCGATGCTCACAGCCTGCTACCTGATCACCGATCCGAATCGCGAAAGTATCCTGATCGACGCGCCTCGCGATGCCTGGCACGCCGCGATAGGTGCGGCCGAAAAGGCCGGCGCACCGGTTTCGCTGCTGATCGCAACCCACGGACATTGGGACCACATCACCCAGGCCAGAGAACTCCAACTGCAAGGTGTACCAGTCGCAGGACATGCAGCTGACAACACTCTGTTCGCCGACCCGATGGGACAGCGCGACGCGCTTCCCTTTGTGATCGAACCGATCGTCCTCGACCGGGAGTTCGCCGACGGGGAACGGATTCCGATTGGCCTCTCCGAAATCGCTGTCCTCCACACGCCTGGACACACGCCGGGCTCGACTAGCCTCTGGCTCCCAGGTCAGGATGTGCTTTTCACCGGCGACACGGTGCTGAAGGGTGGAGCGGGGTATCTACGCCGGCCCGAGTGCGACGCCTGGGCGCTCGCGTCGAGCGTCCATAGAATCGCCATGTTGCCAGAGTCAACCGTTCTGTATCCCGGGCACGGCGCGCCGACGTCGATCGCTGAAGAAGAGTGGCTGAGCACAAGTGCGGACCGGGAGTCCCTGATTTCCGGCTGGAAGTCAGGCGCGGGCCGCTGGACACCACGCGCCTGATAGAAATTCCCGGATCAGGGCCGGCATAGCACCGTCCGGCCGCGGCATGCCAGCATCCCGCGACCGAGTCTGAGTCTTCGCTACGCGTTGATAGCCGCTTCGATGCTCGGCTGGTGCATCCCGATGTGGCCGATGATGACCATTTCAATCCAACTTCTGACAGAAAGAGGTTCGGGGCTAAACGCGGGAATCACCGCGGTTTGGTCCAGGGATTCATCATCCAGCTTCGCCATCGCGGCAGAAACCTGGGCGGTCGATTGCTCTGCCAGGTCAATCGTCTCCTGCTTGTCCGGGTTTGGGTGTTCCGAGGCGTGGGCTGCGTTCATCGCGTTGATGTCATCCCAGCTCACCGCTGGAACGCTATCGGCAAGCATCAGGTCCACCATGCCCCAGGTTGTCCCAAAGCTTTGGGCAACGTGGTGTGCGACGGTGCCGACCGACCAGTTCTCTTCCCTGGTAGTCGCCGCCCATTGCTCGTCATCCAGTCCCTGAAGTAGCTCGATGAACGCCTGCGATGTGGTCTTCAACTCTTGTGACAGCTGAGCGCCATTCTTGCTCACCAGTGGTTCCTTTCACCTATTCCTGGATCCATCGTTCTCGTCTGACTATCCAATTATGCGTCGCAGCCCAGCGTATTGCAGCAATGCGAACACGCCAACAACCCCGGCAGTAAACGCGATGGTCCAGACTCCCGTCCAGGTCAGATCAAGTAGTCTCAATCGCCAGCACAACCTGCCCACCGAAGACGAGCGACATAAGAAGCGAGTAGTCATAGGATCGAACAAGATCTGGCCACAGCGGCTCGCCGAGATCTCTTGCCTGGGCAGCCAGAATCGCGACACCGGCGGCGAGTAACACTAGCGTCACCGGCGCGAGCAGCCACAGAGCCTTGTCGATGTCAGCAAGACTTAACAGCAAGAGACTGAGAACTCTCATGCCAACAATCGCAAGGGCGAAGATCCAGAGGCGCCTGGGGCCGTACTCACGTCGAAGGGACCGGAGATGAAGATAGATCATGCCTAGCAAGAGAATGACGGTCGCGATCACCAGACTAATGAAGCGGGTGGCTGACAAGAACAAACCACCTGATGTTCGGTCGGGAATGGATTCATTGACGACAGTAGACTCGAGCAGCGGGCACGCCCCGGCTCTGGCTATACGAGGAACGACTATGGACATACAATCCGACCCACACCAGGTGTGCAAAGAGAATGATTTCGATGACCAGTGCGAGCATGGCAACTCCAGCAGCTTAAATCGAGGTGTCGTGGCAAGCTCTAGAGTACGAAAGTGCCGTTCATGAATTCGAAGCAGAGGATTACCCGAGGAGCGCCTGGACCGCACGGATGAAGAAGGCGACATGGGCAAGCTGGGCGATCCCGAGGGCGAGCGCGGCCGGACGCACATTGATGCGCCCAACTGGATGAACGACGACTGGCGAAAGCACGGCCCCGATCACCGCGACCTGTGCAAGTAGCGCGCCAACGATCAACCGTCCCGGCATCGCGGCGGCAAGTGCAAAGCCGAGGATCACCAGGGTAATCGCTATCGAGAAGAGGATCTCGATCAACAGCATCCAGAACTCGTTTTCCCCAAGGCGGGATTCAGTTGCTGGAATCTCCCGGACTTCGCCATTTGGGCGAAGAACGGTCGTCTGGTTTATCGGGGTCAGCGACGCAGCGAATGCCGAAGCCATCGAACGCAGCGAGATAAGCGTCAATCCCGCCGCAACGACTACAGCCATCCAGATCAGCATCGAATCGGCCCGCCTTCATTCCGGGACCACGGCTACCCAGGCCGCACTGTCCCTCTCGTCCCTCACTTCTTCTAACGAATGAAGCAAATGAAAGATTCGCAATTGGATCGGGATTCTGGTCCTATCCTGCCGGGTACAATCTGCTTTGCTTGGCCGCAGTCCTGAGGGGGGAATGACTACGATGGCACTCGCGAACGAAATCGCTGGCTGGATCCGGGGCGAAATTGAGGGAGCAGGGCTCGAAGGCGCGGTGCTTGGGATGAGCGGGGGCATTGATTCAGCAGTCGTGTCAGGACTCTGTGCGTTGGCGGTCGGACCCGAAAACGTTCTGGGCATCGCCATGCCCGCCCACTCGTCGCCGGAAGACGTGGCACATGCCCGGCTTGCTGCCGGCGCCTGGGGGATTTCCTACCAGGAAGTGGATCTATCTCGAATCTATGACGCATTCCTGGAAATCCTGCCGGACGGTTCCCAGCTGGCAAATGCGAACGTCAAGCCGCGCCTGCGCATGATCACGCTCTATCACTACGCGAACTCCCTCAACCGCATGGTCGTCGGCACCGGCAACCGGAGCGAGATAGAAGTCGGGTACTACACGAAACATGGCGATGGGGGGGTTGATCTTCTTCCTATCGGGAGCCTGCTCAAGACCCAGGTCCGCCAACTTGCCCGGGAGATGGGCGTTCCGCCGGAGATCATCGACCGTCCCCCGTCCGCCGGTCTCTGGAAGGGTCAGACCGACGAAACTGAACTAGGCATCACCTACGAACAGCTGGACACCGCGCTCGACGCAATCGCGGCCGGGGAGACCGACGAAATCGAACCGAGAGTCCTCGAACGAGTCCTCAATCTCAACCGCGCGTCGGCCCACAAACGTCGCCTACCGCCAATCTACACGCGCTAGCGCCTACTCGCCTAATATCATGGGTTGGATCGAAACCCGGCGAGACGTTCCCGAAACGCCGCCGGTTCAGTAATGTCAGCATCGCCGCAGATTGCGAGAAATCGCTCTTGCGACGCCAGAAGTCGTGACGCGACCCGTTCGTCGATCTCACCCCACTCCGCAATTGCCGCGACCATCCGGCCCTGAGACAGTTCAAGCTCCGAGCGCAAGGGATTGCGTTCTGCAAGCCTCTGAAGCCGTGCCTCGCCGTCCCGGAATCGAACTCGATCGATCGCAGTCACACGTCTGGCCTGCCGCCCATCGATCATTCCGAGCTTCATTGTGACGATCAGGTCCACACCGGCAATATCCGATGGGTTCACGTCAAGCGGATAACCGCGCAGCAATTCAATTGCATGTGCGGCTGACGACGCGTGCATGGTCGTCGCCAGTGGAAATCCGGCTGCAGCGCCTTCAAACAAGCGTCGCACTCCACGCCCCCAGAGATAGGTCGGGAGATAGGAGCTGATCTCGTTGCAAAGAACATATCGGTTGGCAGGGTCGAGCTCTGTGATGTAGTCGAAACGCTCGTACAGGCCCCGCACGTACACCGGCCGGGTCAATGGATCAACGAAGTCCAGCAGCGCGGTGAGCAAGGTTGTCTTGCCGGCGCCGGTCTCTTCGGCGACAACAATGATCGTTCGGCGCATCTCGACCGCCAGGGCCAGCAGTGCCGCGCTCCCAACCGCCAACAGCCCTGACTGAATCAGCCAGGGCAACGAGCGCGGCTCGGCTTCGTCACGCTCAAGTCCCCACCAGCCAAATGGTTTCTCGTAGCTACGAGCCAGTTCGTTCCGATCACTAGCGGGACCCACTGTCACGATTCCCTCACTCTAGCCAGGAGACCGGCGTTCGGACCTCCGATGGTACCTGTCCAAATCAAGAAGGTCGAGCCCGGATTGGAATCAACGATGCTCCGCGCATGTTGGACAGGAAGGGAGAAAGTGGCTGCTATACTGAACCTACCGGCGCAATCAATGGCGTCATCTGCGTGAAATATGCTAGCGAAAGTGACTATATCCAAATGTCGGTCAACGACTACGATGTCGTATTTCTGGGAGGCGGCACCGGCGGCTACGTCGCCGCTATTCGAGCGAGCCAGCTTGGATTCAAAGTCGCTGTGGTCGAGAAAGATCTGGTGGGCGGCACCTGTGTCCACCGTGGCTGTATTCCCGCCAAGTCTCTCCTGAAAGCCGCTGAAGTCGCCTCGATGGTCCGCAAGGCGAGCGAATTCGGGGTGAACCCGGGCGAGATCACCCTCGACTATGCTCAAGCGATGCGCAGATCGCGTGACGTCGTCGATCAGAATTACAACGGCATCCAGTTTCTCTTCCGTAAGCACAAGATCGACGTCATTCACGGTTGGGGCACGCTCGTCTCTCCACGTGAAATCCGGGTCGAAGGCGAAGACGCGGAGGCACAAACGGTCAAGGCAAGCAAGGCGCTTATCATCGACACTGGATCGACTCCTCGCGAGATGAAGGGGCTCGAATCCAACGGCACGACGATCATCAACAGCGACCACGCAACGTACAGCGAATCTCTTCCCAAACGCGTCATCATCCGTGGCGCTGGCGCGACCGGACTTGAGTTTGCAAGTGTCTACCATGAGTTCAAGGCAGAGGTGACCGTCGTCGGGAACATCGCCCCCAACGAGGACGCCGAAGTTTCGCGAGACCTGGAGCGCTCGTTCAAGCGCCAGGGCATCAATGTCATTTCGGGGCACCGTCCCGCGCCGGACGACTTCGAGGTGTCCGATACCGGCGTGACGATGAAGTACAAGGACGACGTTATCGAAGCCGACGCTTTGCTGGTCGCAATCGGCCGCTACGGCAACATCGAGGGCTACGGCCTGGAAGATCTTGGCGTCAAGGTCAACGACAGCGGCTACATCGTCGTCGATGAGTACATGCGCACCAACGTCGACGGCGTCTATTCGATCGGCGATGTGACCGGACTGCAACAACTGGCCCACACCGCCATGCATCAGGGCATCGTGGCTGTCGAGCACATCGCGGGGCATAAGCCACATACACTCGACTACAACAAGATTCCCTGGGTTACTTTCTGCCATCCTGAAATCGGCTCGGTCGGCTTGAGCGAGCAGGAAGCGAAGGATGCCGGTTATAACGTCAAGGTCGGCAAATTCCCGATGCAGGCCAGCGGCAAGGCGCGCGTCGACGGCGACACGACCGGCTTCGCGAAGATCGTCGTTGATGGCGACACCGACGCCGTGCTAGGCGTTCACATCCTCGGGCATCTCGCGACCGAACTGATCGCCGAAGCTGGGCTGGCATTGATGTTCGAGGCGAGCGCCTGGGAGTTGGGGGTCACCGTTCACGCCCACCCGACCATTTCGGAGATCCTGCACGAGGCGGCCCTGGCGACCGGCGACGGCGCGCTGCATATGTAGGCGGCAACCATACGAGCCTGTGGGCGTCGCACAATCGAATAGATCACCATTTCTTCCAGTCCGGATTCTGCCTTCAGGAGGATCCAGAATTTCGCAGACAGCATCGGAGGACGCAAGATGGCAACCGAAGCCAGGCAAGAATCATCCACGGTTGATCTGGACATGAGCGTCGAAGAACTGAACCTCGATCCGGAACTGATGCGCGTCATGTTTGAGGACATGCTGCTGGCTCGCGCGGTCGACGAGCGCATGTGGCAGATGAACCGGGCCGGCGAGGCGCCCTTCGCTGTGTCTGGACAGGGGCATGAGGCGGCACAAGCGGGAATGGCCGCCGCGCTCGACGTCTCTCGCGATTGGCTGGTCCCTTACTATCGCGACGTCGCCTTCGCGATCTCGTTCGGGCTGACGCCTCAGGACATCCTCCTCGCCCAGCTGGCGAGAGCGACCGACCCATCCAGCGGTGGTCGCCAGATGCCGAACCATTTCAGTTCAAGGGCAAGACGGATCCTGTCCGGCTCCAGCGTCATCGCCACCCAGTTGCCCCACGCCACCGGCATCGCGTTCGCGGCCAAGGCTCGAGGCGAAGATAGTGTTACGGTCGTCTGTTTTGGCGAAGGCGCGACAAGCGAGGGCGATTTCCATGAAGCGTTGAACTTCGCGTCGATCTACGATCTGGCTGTAATCTTCTTCTGCCAGAACAATGAATATGCGATCTCCGTCCCAACAAAGCTTCAGATGGGCGTCGAGCGAGTCGCCGACCGGGCGAAGGGCTACAACATGCCTGGAGTTCGCGTTGACGGGCTCGACGCGATCGAGGTCTATCAGGTCGCACGCGAAGCAGTCGAACGTGCTCGCGGCGGTGGTGGCCCGACGCTCATCGAGGCGATGGTCCGCCGTTTCCACCCCCATTCAAGTGACGACGACGACCGGACCTACCGTCCAGCCGAAGAACTGGAAACGCTCCGCGCCAACGGTCCGATCCGCCGGACAGCGTCAAGATTGAAAGCACTCGGAATAATCGACGACGCCTGGGAATCCGAAGCGATTGATCGCGCACGGCAGGGAGTCAATGCCGCCACCGCGGCGGCGGAATCAGCGCCCTTGCCCGTTCCAGAGAGTTATACGAAGCACGTCTACTTCGAGAACAACAGCGAGTAACCGGTCCCGCCAATCTACGCAGTTGCAAGCGACCGATGAGGATGTGAAATGGCTGAGAAGCTTCTAATCCAGGCAATTCATGAGGGCCTCGATGAGGCGATGGCGGAAGATGACCGCGTCGTCATCTTTGGCGAGGACGTGGGCACCCGTGGCGGCGTCTTCCGGGTAACCGACGGTCTCAAAGACAAGTACGGACCGATGAGAGTGATTGACGCCCCGCTTGCCGAATCGCTGATTATTGGCGCGGGGCTGGGCATGGCGGTCAACGGGTTGATCCCGATTACCGAGATCCAGTTTCTCGATTTCAGCGCGCCAGCGATGGACCAGATCATGAGCGAAGTCGCCCGGTTGCGATATCGCTCGAACGGTGACTACGGTTGCCAGATGGTGATTCGGATACCCTATGGAGGCGGCATCCACGGCGCCCTCTATCACTCACAAACAATCGAGGCTATCTACACCCATGTACCCGGGCTCAAAGTCGTCGCGCCGATCGATCCTTATGACGCCAAAGGTCTATTGCGCGAAGCCGTCCACGATCCAGATCCGGTCATCTTCCTGGAACACAAGAAAGCCTACCGGGCTGTCAAAGGCGAAGTGCCAGACGAACCGTTTACCGTTCCGATCGGCAAGGCGAAGATCCTGAGAGAGGGTCGGGACCTGACGATTATCTCCTACGGCGCGTATCTCTACGATGCTCTCCAGGCCGCCGACGAATTCGTTGCCGAGCAAGGGGATTCGATCGAGGTCATCGACCTACGCACACTCAAGCCACTCGACAACGAGACGATACTCGAATCGGTGATGAAGACAGGCAAGGCACTGATCGTTCACGAGGCCAATCGCTTTGGTGGCATCGGTGGCGAGATTGCCGCGATCATCGCGGAAGAAGCGTTCACGTACCTCGATGGTCCGGTCACCCGCCTGACCTCCGCCGATGTCCCGGCAATGCCGTACAGCCCGCCGCTCGAACGGGCCTATTTGCTCGACAAGACGGACATCCGGGCGGCAATCGACCGTCTCGCCGCCTTCTAGCATCGACACAAACACGAGGGACATCATCCATGGCCGAAACACGACAAGGCACGACGATCAGGATGCCGAAGCTTGGAGAGAGCGTCACTGAAGGAACGATCGCTGGCTGGCTTAAGAAGGTGGGCGACCATGTCGATCGCTACGATCCCATGGTCGAGGTTGTCACCGACAAGGTCAACGCCGAGGTTCCTGCGCCAGTTAGTGGCACGCTCATCCAGATAATCACCGATGAGGGCGAGGTCGTGCCGGTTGGCGAGGCAATCTGCGTCATCGATCCCGAGGGCGCGGATCATGAACCGGATGAAGGAGCCGACGACGATCGCACGGTCGTTATGTCCGCCAGCCATATCAGTGAGATCGAGCCAAGCTCCGATTTGCTATGCGACGCCGCGTCAGAAGATGGCGGTGAACGCCAGCCCACAAATGGCCAGCCGGTCGACCGCGAATCCGAGATTGCCCGTGCGCGGGAAGAGCGCGACGAGATGGCACTGCTGCGAATACGATCTTCGCCGCTGGTGCGCCGGATCGCCACTGAACACGACATTGATCTCACGACCGTGGAAGGCACCGGAATCGGTGGCCGGGTTACGCGAGCCGATATCGAAGCCCATCTTGAGCGTCCAGAACGCGCAGAAGACCGCCTCCAGGAGCAGGAACTGACAGCCGCTCCACGGCCCGAACGCGCCGCGACATCGATAGACATCTGGCCCGGCGATGAAGTCATCGAGGCGAGCACAATTCGTCGCCAGGTCGCCGAGCATATGGTCAGGTCGGTCACGACCGCCCCGCATGTCACGGTGTGGATGGAAGTCGACATGAGCGCGGTTGTCGAATACCGCGAAGCCCATAAGGCTCAATTCTCCGAGCGTGAAGGATTCAGCCTGACCTACCTGCCGCTGGTGCTCAAAGTCGTCGTCGAGGCATTGCGAACCCATCCGGAGATCAACGCCGTCTGGGATGCCGGACGGATTATCCGGCGTAAGGCAATCAACGTCGGCATCGCTGTGGCGCTCGAGGATGGGCTGATCGTCCCGGTCGTCAAGAACGCGGACGAGAAGAACATCGTCGGACTGGCCCGCGCGGTCAATGACCTTGTTGAGCGCACTCGCGACGGGAAGCTGACGCCTGATGATGTCAGTGGCGGGACATTCACCCTGAATAATCCGGGCACGCTTGGTTCCATCTCGTCGACGCCAATACTGGTGCAGCCGCAGGCCGGAATTCTCTCGATGGAGGCAATCGTAAAGCGACCGGTCGTGGTGGATGACATGATCGCGATCAGGCCCATCATGAATCTCTCGATGTCGGCCGATCACCGGCTGCTCGACGGGCTGGCGGCGACCCGATTCTTGTCGGAGGTCAAGGACAGACTCGAATCATTTCGGGGTGATTAGGCTCTAGACCGTAGTCAGCCTTCAGTCCACATCGATTGCAAAATTACGCGTACGTACGCGGCGTGTCGTCTACGATGTTTTACTCATACCCCCTATTCAGCATCTCCCTGGCGAATGCGACATTCGACCGATGGAAGTAGCGCCGTGATCGCCGATACTTGACTCAATTATGCGAAAGGGGCCATCACGATGAACGACACGATATTGATCCAGGACATGAACAACGCCCGAACACGCGAGCTTCGCTCCTCTGAATGCCGTCGCTGCCTTCGCACGCGATCTCGCTGGATCACGAGCGAGTTTCGCCACACGCGGGCTTCGAAATAGACTCGGTGCACGAATCTACTGAAGACATCGCGGAATTGCAAAGCCTGCTTGATAGGAGCATCGAGCAGGCGGGCCCGTTTCTCCACGACGCTATGGAACTCGAACAACGCTCGCTATCCTCGACACAGATCATTCGGTATCTTGAGGGGTTGAGAACCGTCTCACTGGCGACCGTCACCGCGCGCGGAGAACCGAGGGTCGCGCCGATCACAGCGATGTTCGTCGAGGCGCGTTACGTGATTCCCACCGTCCTGAACGCCGCGCGTTCACGCCATCTTCGGAAGCGTCCCGGCGTCAGTCTGGCGGAATACGCAGGCAATGCCATGGCCATCATCATCCACGGCCAGGCTGAGCTGATCGATGGAACCCACGACGACTTCCAGACGTTGGATGATATCTTCACCGAGCTATCTTCCGAAGAAGGGCCGGCATCCTGGGGCGGCGGCGGGCCGCTCTATATCCGCGTTCAGCCGCATGTGATGTACGCAACCGCTCAAAATCAGACGCAGTTCCCGGAATAGCCCACTTCAACTCATGCGCGCTGAGATCCAGTGATGATGCGCGCATTCTCACAAGCATGGTCGATGACCTCTCGCTCCCGGGCATCGAACAGTGGAGTAACCAACATCGCGGCAATCTGATACAACGCCAATGCGCCACCACACGTTTCTTCGAATTTTTCGTCGCGCAGCCCGAACGCCCGGGATTGCGCCGCCGCCCACTCCGCCCCAAGACGCTGGTTCACCAGATTCCAGAGTTCATTCTCGGTCGAATAGAGCAAGCGGAGATGCACCGCCATGATCGCGCCGATACGACAAGCGAGGATGTTTCGTTGGACCGCAGCGCCGGTGAGATTCCCTGACTGAAGCAAGCCCACAAGCTTTTGAACTTCCTCGGCAAGCCCGCAGATCTCACGGGCAACATATCGATCACACGCCCGGTTCCCAACATCGGACCAGTCCCACGCCCGGGCGCGCACCTGCAACCTGGCAGCGATGCCCTGTTCATCATGGATAATCTTCCCGTCACGCCACCCCTGCACGGCATAACCGGCTGTGTCAGGTTGGACAAAAGACGTCTCAATGCTACAGATCGTGGCCCAGGAAATCGCCGTCAGGCGGGTTCGATGCAACTCGAGCTGATAGGCCGGTCCATCGCCGATCGCCAGCAGATCAAGGTCGGAGTGTGCGCCATCGTCACCGCGCGCGACACTACCCATCAAGACGACGGCGGCCGCGCCCCCGGCGACAAGCCTGTCGGCGATCTCCCAAGCCAGATCCATCGCTTCACGCTGACTGTCCCGGTTCATCGGCTCTGATAGCCGGCAACTATTGGCCACATTCGAACACGTTGCGCCGCGGGGCAAGATTCAGTCCTCATCCGAGCTCGTATACAACAAGATCGGCGCGCCCGACGGACTGAGACAGAGCGACGCGCGAAAACCAGGGCTTTCGAAGATGTCAGCCGTCGTGGCGCCATGCTTCCCCAGATCAGCGACAGCGCTCTCAAGATTTTCGGCCCGCACCGCGATGCACCACGGCGTTCCTAAATCCCCCTCGAACAGGGTGATCCGCTGGTGGGTGGTTGGGTGTTCGAGCAAAACCCACCCTTCCGCATCCTCCACCGGATGCATGTTGAGCGCATTGGTCCAGAAATCGAGGCCGGCTTTCAGGTCTTCAACGGCGATCATCACATCGGTGACTTCGTTTGACGGCAAGAGCGACATTTGGACTTCCCTTCGACGTACTGTGTCTTGCATGAAGCGAAACGACTTGCTCAGTCGATGCTAACCGAAGCGCGCGTTCGCATACTGTTCGCGGAGGTCTGGGATGACATTTGCCGGGATGTGTTCGAGTGCCTGGTTTGGCGCCTCAGGCGGGACGTAGCGTTCGACATGTTCTCGGAAATCTCGCTCCACTTGCGCAAGAGAACGGCCCTCCCAGAAGAGCGCTGGAGCGTCCGGATTACTTGCCATTGGCCGTTGTGAATAATACGCTGACACCGACTTGCGGATCGATCCCGGATTCCGTCCAATCTCATGACAATAGCTCTCCAGCAGGCTATCGAGTTTCCGAATTCCACCTGGCGTCTGCGCTGTTTCCCAATAGTCCGCGTTAGTTGCGACATGACGGAGCATCTGATGCCCCCGGTCGCGATCATGACCCGGATATGACCACGCACCGGATTGGGCCAAAATGGCGCGCCGATCAGCTTAAGCTGGGAGCTGCTGAACTTGACGGGCTTGTTGCCCTCCGCCCGGCGCGCGGCCTCCAGGAAGTCGCGGACCATCCCAACACGAACCGGTGGTCCGGGAAACGGGATGCCGTAGACCCGATGCTCCTCCTCAGCCCATCCCGCGCCAATACCGAGGATCAGACGACCATTTGAGACTTGATCGACAGTGACAGCCTGTTTGAGGAGGACAGAAAGATGGCGGTGGGTGATTCCGGAAACCTGCGTACCGATGCGAATGCTGCTTGTTTCGGCGGCCAGCGCGGCCAGCAGTGTCCAGGCTTCCAACGTTGGCCCGTCCCGAGTCGGCCGGAGTGACCAGAAGCGCTCGAAGAGCCAGGCGCTATCCCTACCGGTCTGTTCCGCCCACAGCCACTGACGACGAATCGTTGCCCAGTCACGCCAGTCCTGGCCGGTGACGATGCCAAATTCCAGGTCATCCCCGGGCATCACTTAACCCAGAGCACCGCTACGAAACGCCTCGCGCAACTCCGGAATCACATTGCGAGCGACATGGTCGGCGGCTTCATTCGGCCCATCGTAGGGTAAGTTGAAGAGAAACGAGCGCACCCCGACCGCGACGTACGCAGCCACGTGGGCGCGGAAATCACGTTCGACGTCTTCAATGGGCCGGTCTTCCCAGACAACGACCGGAGCGTTGGGATTGCTGGACGGCGCGAAGTAGGCGGAAATCGAACGTCGAATCTCCGAAGGATCGCGGCCAAACTCCTCGCAATGACGCGCCACCTCCTCAGCGAGAGCCGGGATCGCTTGCGGTGGCTGCCCGGAATCCCAGTAGTCGGCATAGCGAGCGACGCGCTTGAGCATTCGTTTGCCACTTGAACCGATCATCACCGGGATGTGGCCATTGACCGGCTTGGGTTCGAAGGGCGCGTCAACGATCTGATAGTGCTCGCCCTCAAAGGTTGTTCGCGCCTGCGTCTCGAAGAGGTGGTTGATCTCCATCGCTTCGGTGAACATATCAACCCGGGCTCCTGGAGACGGAAACGGAAGTCCGTGCGCAACATGTTCCTGCTCCTCCCACGCCGCGCCCACGCCAAGGATGAGCCGCCCATTCGAGATGTGGTCGACAGTCACGGCTTGGTTGAAGAGCACCGCCGGGTAGCGGTGGGTGATGCCGGTGACCAGCGTCCCCAGCTTCAGTCGCTGCGTCTGGACAGCCAAAGCCGCCAGCAACGTCCAACCCTCCAGCGTTTCGCCATCGTTCGTTGGCCGCAGCGACCAGAAGTGGTCGAAGACCCAGGCGCTATCCCAGCCTGTTTCCTCTGCCCATTGCCACTGCCGCTGGATCGTCTCCCAGCTACGCCAATGCTGACCAGTCACGATGCCGAAGTCCAGCTCGTCCGGCGACGGCATGACGATCGATCGATCGATTTCCATGAAGACCTGCTTTCCTGATTTGCCCCAAAACCGAAACCTTCAGCTTCTTCTCGCCTTCGGCAGGGACGTTGTTATAGTAGCCAAGGATAACGGGGAACATGAAAGGCACGACACGCGTATGGACCGGCAAGCGTTTCTGGAACAGTTCGCACGTGGTGTCGGTCAGATAGATGCCGAGTTCTCTCGTTGGGAGCCAGTGGAACCCGATCAAACGGTCTGCGTACCGGTGGATCGCATCAATGCCGTGATCGACGAGCTTGCAGGTCGCCTGGAAGCGGACTATCCGTACTTTCACCCACGGTACGCCGGCCAGATGCTCAAGCCTCCTCACCAGGTTGCGATGCTGGCGTATGCCCTGACAATGTTCGTCAATCCCAACAACCACGCCCTGGATGGCGGCCTGGCAACATCACAAATGGAGAAAGAGGTCATCCCGCTGCTGGCGGGAATGTTCGGGTATCCGGACCCGCACCTTGGCCACCTGACTTCGAGCGGGACAATCGCCAACCTGGAAGCGCTCTGGATTGCGCGCTGCATCAACCCCGACAGAGCGCTCGCGGTTAGCGACCAGGCCCACTACACGCATGCCCGGGCGGCGGAGCTCCTGCGGATGGATATCCGAACCATCCGCAGCGACAGCGACGGGCGCATCGATCTCGAAGACCTGGGACGGTTGCTGGAAACTGGAGAAATAGGCACGGTCGTTGCGACTGCGGGATCGACCGGGCTCGGGGCGGTCGATCCAGTCCACAAGATTCGAGCAATGACAGCCGGCGCTGGCGTCCGGTTGCATGTGGATGCCGCTTACGGCGGGTTCTTCAGCCTGCTAGCCCGTTCGGAGCGGCCAGCGATCGACCCCGAACCTTTCCTGGCGATTGCCGAATCGGACAGTGTGGTCGTCGACCCGCACAAACACGGCCTTCAGCCTTATGGTTGCGGGGCGGTGATCTTCCGGGATCCGGCGGTTGGCGCCTACTACCAGCATGACTCGCCCTACACCTACTTCACATCCGACGAACTCCACCTGGGCGAGATCAGCCTGGAGTGTTCCCGTGCTGGCGCGGCGGCGGCGGCGCTCTGGGCCACGCTCCAGTGTTTTCCGCTTGAGCCTGATCGCGGTTTCGGCCCGATCCTCGGCCGCACTCGCCAGGCCGCATTGGACTGGGCACAGTTGCTGCGCGACCATCCGAGATTCAGATTGACTGTCGAACCCGACCTCGACATCGTCAGCTTCTTCGCCCTGCCGACAGGGTCCACCACGCCCACTGCCAGCGCGATTTCGGCGCTAACTCGACAGATCTTCAACGGAACTGAACACGATCCCCAGGAACCGGCCTATCTCGCAACGCTGCACGTACACCAGGATCAGATCGGTCCCCGGCACACGGACATCATCTGGGACCAGCCAACCGTCGAGGTATTGCGCTGTGTGGTGATGAAGCCCGAGCATGTGGACTGGATACCGCGCATCCAGGCTGCCATCGAACGGCATATTGGCAAGGAATAGCACCATGGACGACTATCGGCAAATCGGGCGAATCGTCCGGCTCCAGATCCAGCGCAAGAGCCTCAAACAGACGCTCGAACCGAAACCTGGTAGCGCTCGCTCGCCGGAGCGCTACTACGACCCGGTGCCGATTCTCGCGGGCGAGCAACTCTGGATCGCCGAGTCGGTGGCGGCGATGCCCCGGGGCGATGAGGTCGTGATGGACGTCCATTGCGCCGCCCACCCCAACTCGCGCAACCGCGGGAGTGGCAACATGTTTTCCATCGGATTTACTTCGCATTATGACAAAATGCGCGAGGAGTTTGGAGAGCACCTCTCGGACGGCATCGCGGGAGAAAACCTGCTCGTTGAGACGATGGAGTCGTTCGAGGTCGAGGATCTTTCGGACGGGCTCGTGGTCCGTGGACTCGACGGCGCGGAAGTCGAGTTCGGCGAGGTCGCCGTCGCGGCACCCTGCGTCGAATTCAGCCGGTTTTGCCTTGCCAACCCCTACGCCGATCCGGGACCAACAAGCGAAGCGCTGCGGTTCCTCGACGGGGGCACGCGCGGCTTCTACGCCTGGATCGCCACGGGCCTTCCAGCAATGCTCCGCACCGGCGACGTCCTGCTCTTGAAGGGATAGGCTGCTTCGGTTCGGGTGAGTTGGGATATGTCGCTAGCGAACCCCTATTGATGACGAACTCACCTCAGTCCGGAACGACGCCTAGAGCTTCCATAAAGCCAAGCTTTATCGCGACTGGATCATCCCGTTGAGGGCTCATACCCCGGCTGGAATCGATCTTGGTAACGATCGTGTGTGGTCCCGGCGCATCGAGTGCGAAGCGCAGTGCGCGCTCGAATTCGTCGCTATCCGCCGGCATCGTGGAGCTTTCGATGCCGCAGCCTAGCGCGACCGTGGCCAGATTGCAGGTCGTCGCGGTCGAGAGCGCCTGCCCTCCGGTAATCTGCCACTGTTCGTTGTCCCAGATGACGAGCGTCAAGTTGGGAGGGGCCTGCATGCCGATCGTCGCCAGCGCGCTCATGTTGAGCAGCACCGAACCCTCGCCCTCCATCACCACGACCGGGCGGTCGGGTTGAGCCAGCGCCAGGCCGAGGCCGATCGAAATCGCCTGCCCCATGCTGCCAAGCATGTAGAAGTTCAGCTTCCGTTCTCCGGCTATGCCGCGAAGGTCGAAGGTTGCATTGCCGATACCGGAGACGAGGATCGTGTCCTCATCAACCAGATCGACGATCTTGCGGGTAAGGTCGCCACGCGCCGGGCGCGCATTCGCGGGGCTATTCACCGGCTTTGCCTCCGGAGAGCTGCGTTTCGATTGTCAGAAGGACCGGGCGACGGCTGATGTAGGCGTGTCGAATTGCTTGAGTTGCAATAAAAGGGACGTCTGCTTCGTGAGTCATCGAGAAGTTCTGCATTCCCAGCAACTCCGCCGACGATGGAGCGGACTTACCCCAGGCAACCTGGACGACATTGTGCTCCAAAAAGCCCCCGCGAGCGCTCATGATGATCGGAAACGGAATCTGATAGGGCATCGCCAGCGAACCTAGCGAGTTGAGAATATTGCCGAACCCCGAAGACTGGAGTAGCAACGCGCCCCTCGTGCCGCCGAGATAGGCGCCGGTCAGCAGACCCACGCCTTCTTCCTCACGGGTAAGTGTGACGACCCGCATGCCTGGATCAAACTCCAGGGTGCGGATGATCGGTGCCAGCACGGTATCGGCGACATGACAGACGATCTGGATATCGTTCTCTTTCAACGCCGCGACGATTGAATTGCGCCAGTTTTCCGATGCAGTGCTCACCACTTGACCATCTCTGCGAGTACGATAGACGCGGCGATATCCTAGCATGATGCCGGGCGACGCCGTCGGTGGTAACTGCGGGGCGCGCCCGCGATTCGTGAAATACTGGTTGCAGGCTATCCAGCGCGGCTGCGAGGGAACAACAACAGATTGGCGCAATTCAAGACAATGTCCATCAGCTTACCGCAGCGCGGATCACGGCTTGCCTGGGTTCTCGGACGGGGCAATGTCGAGTCCGACCGGGAAAACTTCTTCGTCTGGCAGGAACGTGTGCTGGACATGCTGCTCGCCTGGGGAATCGGCAATGTTGCTGGCGGCGCATTGCTCACGACACGCAAATCCTCAGTAACAAAAGCGATCGGCGTGCAGGCGATTGCCTGGGGCGCGGTCGACAGCGCGGTAGCCCTCTATGCAGGCTGTATCGCCCGCCGCCACGCCACATCAGCGCGATCCGGCATGTACGGCGCCCGGCATGTGCAGCAGCGCGCGCGTCGCTTCGAACACTTACTGGCCGTCCAGACCGGCGCTGACATCCTCTACGTGACGCTGGGCGCGGTCTTTGCGTCTCGCACGCGCTCACCCTGGCTCAAAGGCACGGCGATAGGCGTCATGATCCAGGGCACGGCGCTGCTGCTCTACGATGCTGCGCTGGCAGTGCGGCTGCTCACGCGCCCGGAACTTCGAGTCAGAGAAGATGTATGACTAAGTCAGGCGGCAGTCGCGAGTGGAACGCCGTTGACTATCACCGGTTAGCGAATCCTCACGTCACCTGGGGACGAAGCGTGCTGGCGCGTATGCCACTGGATGGCAACGAAACGGTCCTCGATGCGGGGTGCGGCACCGGCAGACTCACCGCCGATCTCCTCGAATTCCTGCCCCATGGACAGGTCATTGCCGTGGATCTGTCCGCGAACATGCTCCAGGAGGCGCAACGCCACCTCGATCCGGTTGCTGGCGGCCGGGTCAGATACCTGCGGGCAGACGTGCAGAACCTCGAGATTGATGAACCGGTTGACGCGATCTTCAGCACCGCCGCTCTCCACTGGGTGCTAGACCATGAGCGCATGTTCCGGCACTTCCATGCCTGCCTGAAACCGGGTGGATGGCTAGTCGCCCAATGCGGCGGCGGGCCGAATATCGCCAGCGTGATCGAGCGAGCAAAAACCCTGATGACCTCGTCTGAGTACCAGGGTTTCTTCGCTGGTTGGGACGGCCCATGGGAGTTCGCAAGTGATGTGACGACTGCCCAGCGGCTCGAATCGGCTGGTTTCGTCGCCATCACAACTAGCCTCGAAGAGTCGCCGGTGTTGCTCAACGGCTATGCGGAATATCGGGACTACCTGGAAACGGTTGTTTTCGGAACTCATCTTGCCCGCATCCCGGGCTCGAATCTACGCCAGCAGTTCGTGGACCTCCTGGCAAAACAGGCCGCGATGGACGATCCACCGTTCAACCTTGACTACTGGAGGTTGAATATCCAGGCTCGGCGCCCACCCTGCACTCTCGAGGGATGATCCGGCGACTTGCATCGAGCCACCAGGAGCCAGGCCCCAGGATCTTTTCGTCGTCGTAACGTCGGTCGGGGGTTGCGACAACCCGGAGGGTCGCCGACAATCGACAGAACAACTTCATAGAGTAGTGGACGGAGCAGGGATATGGCCAAGATCATACCGAGCGATAGCGAAATCCAGAGGAACGTCCTCGACGAAATCGATTGGGATCCGGAAGTCGAAGCTCCAGATGTAGGAGTCGAAGTTGACGATGGCGTCATAACTCTCACTGGGACTGTCGCCAATCACGCCATCAAAGTGGCCGCCGAACGCGCTTCACAGCGAGTCCACGGCGTGAGAGCCGTCGCGAACGATATTGTGGTTCGCACCGTTGGCGAAGGTGAACGCACTGATACGGACATCGCGCTGGCAATTGCCGACCGGTTCGAATGGTCAGAAGTCATCCCGGAAGAACAGATCCAGATCACCGTCGATGATGGAGTAGTCACCCTGCGCGGAACCGTTGGGTGGCGATATGAGTCCAGCGAGGCCGAGCTCCTCGTTCGGAAAGCACGCGGGGTCACTGAGGTCATCAACGAAATCGCGGTTATTCCGCCGCCAGCTTCAGACGAAGCCGCCATCGCGGAAGAAATCGAGCGCGCGTTCCGCCGCCACGCCGAACTGGATGCCCAGCACATCGACATTGAGCTTGTGGGTTCGATAGTGATTTTGCGCGGCGCCGTAAGTTCATGGGCGGAGCGTGAGGAAGCCGAGCACGTCGCCTGGCGCTCGCCTGGGATCACCCAGGTCAAGAACGAACTCCGCATCGAGCCGTAGCGTCCGGACGCGGATACTGGAAGTGCTAGCTGAACGATACCGGGGCGAGCGCGGTTTACGGTACTGGCAACAGGCGCTCAAAGAGTCCCGCTGGCTCTTCGTCGTCGAACCAATCGAGATCACGAGCTGGCGCGGCGCATGGGCTCAACGCTACCGCCACTACGATTGGGAAGGTTGTGTCATCGATCCGACGTTTCCAGGTTCGCGTTAGAAGACAAACTTCCCATCCTTGACGAAGATCTCGCCATCGACCGTCACGGTGCCACCCTCGCGGATGTCGGCGATCATATCCCAGTGGATCGCGCTCTGGTTCTTGCTTCCGGTTTCCGGATAGCCCGCCCCCAGCGCGAGATGAATGGTTCCACCGATCTTCTCATCAAAGAGAATGTTGCGAGTAAAGCGCTCGATCCCGAAGTTCGTGCCGAAGGCGAATTCACCGATCCGCCGGGCGCCATCGTCGCTCTGCAACATCTCGTTTAGATACTCCTCGTTGCGCGCTGCGGTCGCCCGGACAACGCTGCCTCCTTCAAACCAGAGTCGCACATCTTCAACCTCGCGCCCGGCGATAATTGCCGGGAAGCTATATCGGATCGTACCTTCAGCCGAGCTCTCGACCGGCGCGGTGAATATCTCGCCATCGGGAAAATTCTTCGTGCCGTCGGCGTTGATCCAGACCCGGCCCTCGATGTTGAGATGAAGATCCGTATCCGGACCAACAATGTGGACTTCTCTTTTTCCCTCAAGCCAGTCAATCAGTCGCTGTTGCCAGGCAGATGCGCGTTTCCATTCGGCAATCGGATCGCTTTCGGGATCATGAACGAAACAGGCTCGATAGACGAAGTCCTCGAAATCTCGCAACGACATACCCGCATCCTGGGCATGGGCGTCAGTCGGGAACAACGTCACACACCAGTTCAACTCTCCAGCTGCTGACCGCTCCAGAAAGCGACCGGTCAGCTCTCGACGCGCTTCGGCCGCCTTGCGCTGCCGCGCAGGATCGACACCGGATAGCCGGCGAGTGTTCGGCTCGGAGATGATTGAAATCGTGGCATCAGCGTCTTCGGTCACCGCACGCTGGACCGGATTGATGTACGCCAGCTGTTCGTCACTCCCGAGCGTAAACAGCAATTCGTCAGTTCCAGGGAGCGAGAGCAACGGCATCGGGAACGCTGCCCTGGCGAGCGTCCGTTCGTGGAGCGCCAGGATCAGCGGGGACGCGAGAGAAGTTCCCTGAATCGCGACGAGCTGCCCAGGCTGGATCGCCAGGGAATACTCGACGAGAACCTGTGCAAGCCGATCGATGCGTGGATCCATTCGAACCTCCTACATTCGAGATCAGACTGATCGGTTCACCCGTAAAAGCCTTGGATAGACTCCGCTAATTGCTCACCACCCGGCTAACCCAGAACCCACCAGCAATCGAGAGTCCGATCGAATCGAGCCCGTCGTCAGAAGCAACGAGCTTCCGGTATGGCGCTGAGGACTCGTTCTCCTCAGACACATTGTCGGCAACGATAATAGCGCCGGGCCGGACCTTTTCCCGGATCGCGCGCAGGTAATCTGGATACTGGGGCTTATCGGCATCGATGAAGATGAGATCGAATGGACCGCCGATGGCCTGGAGGGATTCCAGCGCTGGTCCCTCCACAATAGTGACCCGTTCAGACAGCACTGCTCGCTTAAGGTTGTCGTTCGCCAGCCGAACTTTGCGCGCCTCGACCTCCAGGGTCACAAGATGGCCGCCAGTGCTGGACAGGGCGCGCGCCATCCAGATCGTCGATACAGCGTTCGAGGTCCCGATCTCGAGCACTCGTTGGGCGTTCTTCA
The DNA here is from genome assembly GCA_963709995.1 of uncultured Chloroflexia bacterium. Taxonomy (GTDB): domain Bacteria; phylum Chloroflexota; class Chloroflexia; order Thermomicrobiales; family CFX8; genus JAUIIK01. The sequence goes on from CAVPYN010000010.1 coordinate 116,376, forward strand.
GACCGATGAGCCAGGCGAGCAACGCGCCACCCTCACGACCCACATTCCACATGCCGCCTTCATTGCGGCCGAATGCGTACAATTCCTCGAGGAGAAGATCAATGTCTGTGCCGGACGTCATAGTTCCTATTCCTTTTCGGCATCGATGTCACTGGGAGACTGTCTTCGCCAACAGGATACCCCGGCGAGGGACGGTAAGACGGAGGGACGTAGACGGTGCATATCGTTCGATACCGTGATGGCGACCAGATCCGGGTGGGCGTTCTGGAGGGCGACAGAGTCCGAGAAACCCGCGGCGCAATGTTCAATCAACTTTCCGTTGGCCCAGAAATCGGCTCGCTGGACAGTGTTGAACTGGTGGCGCCGGTCGACCCCGGGAAGTTGATCGCTATCGGGCTCAACTACAAAGATCACATCGAACAAGACACAAGTCACGCATTGCCCGAAGATCCCGTCATCTTCCTGAAGCCGACGTCGGCGATCGTTGGTCCGAATGAACCCATCGTGCTGCCCGCCGGTCCTGAACGCGTAGACGCGGAAGCCGAGCTCTGTATTGTCATCGGCAAGCAGTGCCGGCACGTCAAGGCTGCCGATGCCAGCGACGTGATCTTCGGGTACTGCTGCGGCAACGACGTCAGCGCTCGCGACTACCAGCAGAAGGATGGCCAGTGGGTGAGGGCAAAAGGTTTTGACACCTTCGCCCCGCTCGGCCCGGCCATCGTGACCGATGTTGATCCGTCAGACCTGGCGATTACGTCGAGCGTGAACGGCGAGCAGTTTCAGCGTTCGTCCACGAAGCAGCTTCTTTTCGACGTCCCGTTCCTGATCGAGTTCATTAGTGGGGTGATGACCCTGAATCCGGGCGACGTGATTATGACCGGCACCCCGGCGGGTCCACCGAAACTCCAGGACGGCGACATCTGCGAGATTGAAATCGCGGGGCTCGGCGTCCTGCGCAACCCGGTCCAAGCCGGAAGCTAGAGCCTGCCGATGTCCCGATCTTTGCGCGCCATACTGTTGCTGTCGCTCGTCATCGCCGGACTCTTCGCCGGCCAGATCGGCAGCGCCCGGCAGGGCCAGCCCGACCCTCCCTACATCAACGCCGGCAGGTTCGTCATCCTCTCGGACTTCAACGAAGTGCTCTATGAACAGGGCGCTCATGACAGGATCGCGCCAGCATCACTGACGAAGATGACGACAGCAATCGTCGCCGTCCGCACCGTTAGCCTCGATACCGTCGTCACCATCGAGGAGAGCGATCTCGTTGGCGAGGCAACGATGGGCCTCGTGGCCGGGGACCAGATGACGATTGGCGATCTGCTCTACGGGCTGTTGCTTCCCTCGGGCAACGACGCCGCGATGGCGATCGCTCGTGGTGTCGGGATTGAGCTAGGCGCGACAAGCAGCGACCAGGCGCGCCAGCTCTTTGTCGCCAAGATGAATGAGACCGCGGGACTGTTCCAGCTCCGGGACACTCACTACATGAACCCGCATGGACTTGATCAAGAGAACCATTTCTCAAGCGCCTACGACCTGGCGATTGTCCTCAGGGCGGCGCTAATCTACCCTCAGATCCGCGACCGGATGCAAACCTACTCCGTGCGCGTCGGTGGACGCTATGACCTCTACAACGGAAACCAGCTGCTAGCCGAGCGATCCGACTATCTCGGCGGCAAGACCGGCCTGACCGACAACTGCGGCTTCTGCCTTGCTGGCGCAGCTCGCAACGATCAGGGTCGCATGGTCATCGCGGTCGCGCTGAATGACGACTGGAGCTGGTACTGGGATGTCAGCCTGCTGCTCGATTACGGTTTCGAGCTCATGGAGTATCGCGGTATTCCCTCATGGGCTGACGCGACGCTCGTTGGCACCCAGCTAGGCCAGGTGCCGGAGACGTACAACCGCACCGCGGAAACCCCATCTACCACCGGGCAGGGCGGTCCCTAACCGCCGATCGCTCGCCAGATTCACTACCTCTATCCCAATCAAGCTATGATGCCTCCGATTTGGGAATCATCAAATGCATGAGGGAGAGTACATGGATCCAAAGCTATTCCGGTCGCTGGCCTGGCGGAACATCGGACCGCACCGCGGTGGACGCGTCGTGGCGGTGGCCGGACACCCGACTGAGAAGGGGACCTTCTACTTCGGGGCGTGGGCTGGCGGCGTCTGGAAGACGACGAACGCCGGTTCGCACTGGCAGAATATCACCGACGGCTATTTCGACGACGTCGGCCATCGGCGCGATCGCTGTCTCGCAGTCCGATCCGAACGTCATCTACGTCGGCACTGGCGAGGCGACGATTCGCGGCAACGTCAGCCACGGCGATGGCGTCTACAAGTCGACGGATGGCGGCAAGAGCTGGGTCGAACGTTGGACTGACGCGACACCCGCCATATCGGCGATGTCATCATCCATCCCAACGATCCCGATACCGTCTACGTCGCGGCACTCGGCCACGCCTGGGGCGACAAACGAAGAACGTGGCGTCTTTCGTTCGACGGATGGCGGCACGACCTGGGCAAAGATCCTCTACAAATCCGACCGCGCCGGCGCGGTCGATCTAGCGATCGATGCCAGCAACCCGCGCATTCTCTACGCCACGATCTTCCAGGTACAACGTCACCCGCACACGCTGGTCAGAGTGCTGGCGAGGATAGCGGCCTCTGGCGCTCGACTTCGACGGTGGCGACACCTGGGAAGAGATCATCTCGCAAGCCTGGAATGCAGCAGGAAGGCATGTACGGCAAGATCGGCGTCGCCGCTTCGCCCGCCAAACCGGGCCGAGTCTGGGCGATCGTCGAGCACGAGGATGGCGCGCTCTACCGCTCGGACGACTACGGCGACACCTGGACGAACTGAGCGACAAGGCGGTCTGCGGCGGTCGTCCCTGGTACTACATGCACATCGTACGCCGACCCGAGCGACGCCGACACCCTCTGGATTCTCAACGGCTCATGCTGGAAGTCGATCGACGGCGGCAAGAGCTTCACCGAGCGTGCCAACGCCCCACGGCGACAACCACGATCTCTGGATCGATCCCGAACGACTCGCAACCGGATGATCCAGGGCAATGATGGCGGCGCCTGCGTCACGTTCGATGGCGCGCGAAGACCTGGTCGACGATTCTGAACCAACCAACGGCGCAGTTCTATCACGTCGCCACCGACCACCGGACGCCCTACAACGTCTACGGCTCACAGCAGGACAACTGGGCGATGATGCTGCCGAGCATCGGCTTCGAGGGCGCGATCACCTGGAAAGATTATGTCGAGCCAGGTGGCGGCGAGTCCGGCTACATCGCGATCAGACCGGAGGAGCCGTACACCGTCTTCGGCGGCGGCATCGGCACCGGCGCGGGTGATGGTCGCTTGCTGGCCTGGAATCCGGAGCACCCGGCAGGCCCGCAACGTCACCGCCTGGCCGGAATCGGTCGGCTCCGGCGCGATCAACATGAAGTACCGCTTCCAGTGGACCTTCCCGATCGAAATGTCGCCGCACGATCCGAACGTCGTCTACGTCACCTCCCAGTACGTCCACAAGACGACGAACGACGGGCAAAGCTGGGAGATCATCAGTCCGGACCTGACCCGCAACGACCCAGACAAGCTACAGGTCCTCCGGTGGCGCCGATCACTGACGACAACAGCGGCGCCGAGATGTACTGCACGATCTTCGCCTTCCGCGAATGCGTCCATGTTCCAGGCGTTATGATGGCGGGTAGCGACGATGGGCTGATTCACATTCTCGAGGGATGGTGGCGCAGGACGTGGAGAATGTCACCCCGCCAGATCTTCCCGAGTGGTCGCTGGTCAGCGTCATCGACGTCTCGCCGCACGAGCGAGGGACCTGGTACGTCGCGACAACCGCCTACAAGCTAGACGACACCCGCCCTTATCTCTACAAGACGAACGACAACGGCGAGACCTGGACCAAGATCACGAATGGCATTCCGGACGGCGAGTTCACCCGCGTCATCCGCGAGGATCCCAACCGCCGGGGCCTGCTCTACGCCGGAACCGAAACCGGCATCTGGATCTCGTTCGACGACGGCGAAAACTGGCAGCGATTTGACTGGGAACCGCTCGCCAGCGCTCACGAGACGCTTCCCGTGACGCCAATTCACGATCTGGTCATCAAGGACAAGGACCTCCTGGTGGCGACGCACGGACGCTCCTTCTGGATCCTCGACGATCTCTCGCCGCTGCATCAGATCGCGGACGAAACCGCCGCCGAGTCGATGAAGCTCCTCAAACCGAGAGACACGATCCGCTTCAAGCACTACGGGCGCGCCTTCGGGATGACGCCGGACATCGTCAACTACAAGATGACCGGCCCGGTCACCGTCGCCTACAAACCCACCCGCAACGCTATGGACAGCTTCGATGAGAAGTTCCTCGACGCCGGTGAGAACCCGCCGCAGGGCGCGATCATCCACTACTGGCTTGCGGACGAACCGGGGGAGGGCGAGGAAATCACGGTCACGATCAAGGAGGCGAGCGGGAACGTGGTCCGGACGTTCTCCAGCAGTGACAAGAAGCCGCCAAAGGCCCCGGCGCAAGCAGGCGCAAACCGGCTCGTCTGGGACTTCCGCTACGACCCGCCGGCACAGATAGAACGCGATCGCGAGCCCGAGGGCATGGAAGCGATGATCGAGCAATGGTTCGGCCGGGTAATCCCGCCTGTCGCCGTACCGGGAACCTACAGCGTCACCCTGCGGCGTGGCGGTGACGAGCAGACCGTCGAGTTCGAGATTCTCCCTGATCCTCGTATTCCGGCAACCCAGGAAGACCTCGTTGCCCAATTTGAGCTGAAGCTCCAGATCCGCGAGCGGATCAGCGAGCTCAACACCGCGGTCAACCGCATTCGCCGAGTGAAGAAGCAGGCTGGAACCTGGAAGGAGCGCGACGCCGAACAGTTTGGCGACGATGTCGCCACCCTCGTCGAAGGACTCGAGTCCATCGAGGACATGCTGGTGCAACTCGATCCGGAAGCGCTGAAACCGGGCCCGGCCCGCCTGAGTGGCCGTTTCGGGGCGCTTGCGGTCATGGTCGACGAAGCCGATGCCCGACCGACCGATCAGGATCGGCGAGGTCTACGACAAACTTGCCAACGACCTCCAACTCGAACTGAACCGGCTCGACGACATGCTGGCGGAAGACGTCGCCGCATTCAACCGGCGCGTGCAGGAATCCGGAGTTGACCCGGTGGCGTCATAGCCGCGAAGCAGTGAAGTCAGTACCCTTATAGGTGGGCTGGATGGTTTGTTCCATCCAGCCCACTCGAACGTCCGGCCCACAATCGGCTTCCTGATCGGATTCCTTTTCTTGAGTAGTGAAGAGATCACTGTCGGAATTGCGATGATCCTCGGATTGGGGATGATCGCTCAATGGTCGGCGCTCCGGCTCCAGATCCCGTCGATTCTGCTGCTGCTTGCAGCCGGTATTGTCGCCGGTCCAGTCCTCGGAGTTCTCGATCCCAACGAGATGTTTGGCAGTCTTCTCTTCCCACTTGTCTCGATCTCCGTTGCTCTGATTCTTTATGAGGGCGGACTCGATCTCAACATCCGCGAGCTCCGCGCGATCGGTCCAGCTCTGCTTCGGATCATCATCCTTGGATCGGCCGTCACCTGGATCATCACGACGCTTGCCGCCCGGTACATTCTGGGCCTGAATTACGAAGTGGCGATTCTTCTCGGAGCGATTCTGATCGTTTCCGGACCAACCGTTGTGATCCCGATGCTTCTCCATATCCGCCCGGCGCGAAGGGTCAGTTCTCTTCTGAAATGGGAAGGGATCTTTATCGACCCTGTCGGCGCGATCCTGGCGGTGATCGTCGTCCAAGCAATCCTCAGCGGCGATCTGGGCGATGGCGGATTCCAATGGTCATCGGTAATCGGAGTCATAGAAACCTTCCTTATTGGCGGGATCATCGGCATCGCCGCGGGCTTCGCTGTTACCTATACACTCAAGAACTACTTGCTACCGGACCTCTATCAGAACATGCTCTCGCTCGCGGTCGTCGTAGGGATCTTTGCTGCCTCGAACATTGTCCGGGCAGAATCCGGACTCTTCGCCGTGACCTTGATGGGCCTTGTCCTTGCGAACCAGCCCTATGTTTCGATGCGCAGGATCGTCGATTTCAAGGAGAATTTGCGGGTCGTCATCATCTCGGGACTCTTCATCATTCTCGCTGCGCGTCTCGAACCGGATGAAATCAGATCGGTGCTGAACTGGACGAGCCTGGCTTTCCTGCTTGTGCTGATCCTGATCGCCCGTCCAATCGCGACCCTACTTTCGACGGCAGGAAGCCCGCTGACATGGCGAGACCGCGCGTTCATCTCATGGATGGCCCCACGCGGTATCGTGGCCGCCGCGGTCGCGTCAATATTCGGCATCGAGCTTGCCGAGTCCAATATCGAAGACGCCTCTTTGCTCACACCTTATGTCTTTCTGGTGATCATCGGGACCGTGCTGGTGTACGGGCTCAGCGCGCCCAGCCTTGCGAAACGGTTGGGCATCTCCAGCAGCGGACCTAGCGGTGTCCTCATCCTGGGCGCTCACCCGCTCGCCCAGGAACTGGGGCTCAACCTGATGGAAGAGGGATTCCCGGCACTCTTGATCGATTCGAATCGAACGAACATCCAGGGCGCGCGGCTTGCAGGCCTGCGCACTCACTACGGCAATGTCCTCTCTGACGATACGATTGAGGATCTTGATCTGTCCGGTATTGGCACCTTCGTTGCGATGACGCCGAATGACGAAGTCAACGCCCTCGCCGTCGTCCGGATGAGCGGGATCTTCGATGAGCGTAACGTCTTCCAGGTCGCTCCGGACGATGTTGGGCGGGGGCCCGGCCTGCCGTCCAGCCCGGCGCGACACCTGCGCGGCAGAATCCTGGGCAGCCACGAGACCCCACTGCGCGAGATCAACCGGCGGCTTCGGGGAGGAGCGTCACTTAAGCGAACCGTGCTAACTGATCGATACACCTATGACGATTTTCGGGGCCAGTACAAATCGGCCTTGCCTCTCTTCGTAATCACCCGCAACCACGCCTTACGACCAATCAGCACCGACCAGAATCGGACGTTCGTGCCCGGCGACAAGCTGCTCAGCCTGGTAAACGACGACAAGGTCGTCCGCACCGCCGTTCAGGTTTCACCAGACCGCGTGCTCACCACGGAAGAGATGGAGGCCGCGGGACTTATCTCTTCGTTTTGCGAGTGGCAGGCGGATGTGTCGTCGGGTCGAGCGCCACGCCGCCGGGAGTCCGCACGCGCATCGACCGTCGCCGAGGATTAGGATATGAATCTCAACAACCTCCCACGGGTCCGGCTCGGAACGTTGCCCACGCCACTGCATCTACTACCAAACCTGACTCTCCATCTGGGCGGTCCGAGAATCTACATCAAACGCGACGATCTGACTGGCCTGGCATTCGGTGGCAACAAGACCCGGATGCTCGAGTACTTGGTTGGCGACGCCATCGACCAGTCCGCGACGCATCTGATCACCGAGGGCGGCCCGCAGTCGAATCACGTTCGCCAGACACTCGCGGCGGCCAGGCTTTACAAGCTGGATGTCGTAATCGTGCAAAACCCGATCGACCCGGAACCTGTGGTCCAGGGCAACTTCCTGCTCGACCGGCTGCTCGATATTCGTTTCGAACAGGTTGAGTCTGAACATCAACGAGCGGCGAAGATGCGCGAAATCGCCAAGGATTTGGAGAGCCAGGGCGCGCGGCCGTACGTCATCCCTGGCGGTGGCTCGAACGAAATCGGAGCGCCCGGCTACGTCGCGGCGATGCTGGAGATCAATCGACAGATCTGGGAACAGGGTGTCGATCCGCGTTCTCTTTACTTCGCATCCGGGGGCGGGGGCACCCAAGCGGGCATTGCGCTTGGAGCGGCGCTCTTCAACAGCCCATTCCAGGTCGTCGGAATCGCGATTGAGGACGACGGCCAGACGATCGCCGGCCGTGCCTGGACGATCATCGAGCGAACAGCCGAGCGCCTCGGGACGGTCCTTCCACTCAGCCGGCAGGAACTGATCTGTCGCGACGGCTATGTTGGCCCCGGCTACGCAATTCCAACCGCGGAGTGTCTGGACGCGATCAAGCTACTCGCCACGACCGAGGGGATCTTCCTCGAGCCGATCTATACCGCGAAGGCCTTCGCCGGGATGATCGCGGCGATCGAACGCGGGGACTATTCTAGCGACGACGAGATCATCTTTCTTCACACTGGAGGCACGCCGGTGCTGTTCGCGCTGGTTGATCAACTGGAGCGAATTGTTAACTGACCGGCCAGGACCCGGCACCGAACCATTCACGCCAGTTCGTTCTAGACTCCTCTCAGCTAACGGAAGAGGGAGATAGACACCGCCATGGGTCGAACGATTCGCGTAGGGATCGATATTGGGGGCACCTTCACGGACTTCATCGCCGTGGACGACGAATCGCGTGAAATCTATACTGCGAAAATCCTGACAACGCCTTCCGATCCAACGGTCGCAGTGTTGCGCGGCATCGAGACCCTCCTCAACGCGCATGAAATCGACCCGGGCAGTGTCGGTTCCCTGATCCACGCGACAACCTTAATCACCAACACGCTGATCGAACGAAAGGGCGCGCGGGTAGCGCTCCTGACCACGAAAGGGTTCCCGGACCTGATCGAGATCGGGCGTGAGGTGCGCTACGACCTGTACGACATCTTCCTGAAGATGCCGCCGCCGCTGGTCCCGCGTGAACTGCGCTTCGAGATTCCCGAGCGCACACTCCATACGGGCGAGGTGCTAGTCAAGCCGGATGAACAGACTACTCTCACGATTGCATCCAAACTCCGGGATCGCAAGGTTGAAAGCATAGCGATCTGCCTGCTTCACAGCTACGTCAACCCGGACAACGAACAGCGAGTCGCGAACCTGCTCCGAGATGCCGTGCCGGAAATCCCGGTCAGCTCCTCCGCCGAAGTTGCAGGCGAGATTCGCGAATATGAACGCTTCAGCACGACGGCCGCGAACGCCTACGTCAAGCCCATCGCGTCGAGATATCTCGAAGATATGGGAGCCAAGCTAGCGGGCGCGGGCATCGACGCTCCGCTCCAAATCATGCTCTCGAATGGCGGCACGACGTCAACCGAGGAAGCTTCCAGGCTGCCAGTCCGGCTCATCGAATCAGGTCCGGCCGCAGGCGCGCTGATCGCCGCCCACTACGCCCGCCAACTGGGGGAGCCGCTCGTGCTGGCATTTGACATGGGCGGAACCACCGCCAAGCTCTGCGCAATCGATGACGGTAGTCCGGCAATTGGTAGCGGGCTCGAAGTCTCTCGCATCCATCGCTTCAAACGCGGCAGCGGTCTTCCGATCCGCGCTCCATCTGTCGAACTGATCGAGATCGGCGCTGGAGGCGGGTCAATCGCCCGCATCGACGAACTGGGCCTGCTCAGCGTTGGTCCGGACAGCGCCGGAGCGGATCCCGGTCCGGCCTGCTATGGACTTGGAGGCAGTCTCCCAACCGTGACTGACGCGGACCTCCTCCTCGGATATTTAAACCCCGACTACTTCCTCGGCGGCAAGATGCAACTCTTTCACCAGGCATCGCGGGCGGCGATCGACGATCATCTCGTTTCGCGCCTCGGCATGGACACCGTGAGCGTTGCGGCCGGGATTTGCGATGTCGTCAACGAGAACATGGCGACCGCTGCTGGCGTCTACATCGCCGAACGGGGGCAGGATCCGCGCCAGTTCGTGATGGTTGCAACCGGCGGAGCGGGACCGGTCCACGCCATCGAAGTTGCGCAGAAGCTCGGTATCAGCAAGGTGATCGTGCCGCCCTCTGCCGGAGTCGCTTCGGCAGGCGGACTCCTCGTCGCCCCGCCGCGGATGGATTTCGCGCGTTCGCTTCTGACGACGAGCGAAGATCTGGACTGGCGGGTCGTGGACATCCTGTTCGCGGAAATGGAAGCGGAAGCCACCGAAACGCTCCGGCGCATCGGGATTCCGGCGACCGATACGACGATCGAACGAAGCGTTGACGCACGTTACGTCAATCAAGGGCATGAATTTCCGGTTCCACTCCCGGCTTGTATCACCGTGGATAACGCCGGGGAACTGCTTCGGAATGCATTTGAAGCCGTGTACGAGCGACTCTTTGGCCGGACCGTGCCAGGCGTCCCAATTGAGTGTGTCACCTGGCGCACAACGGTCCGGGGACCGGATGGCGATCTCCCGCAACCGGCAATTCCCGCAAGCAGCAAGACCGTCCCGAACCACTACCGGCCAGTCCACTTCCGATCCGCCGCGACTGCCGTCCAGACTCCGGTGTATCTCCGGGGCGATCTAGCGCCGGGCACCACCATCGCAGGACCGGCAATTGTCGAAGAAGCGCAGTCGACTCTCGTCGTCGGTCCCGTGGATCGTTTCAGCTGCATTTCTGGAGGAATCATCATCGTGGATCTCAACAAAGGGGAGATTTCGTGAAGAACTACGACCCTATCACCTTGCGAATCCTCTGGAACAGGCTGATCGCGAACGTCGACGAGGCGGCGGTCACCCTGCGACGGACCTCATTCTCAACGTTGGTCCGTGAAAGCAATGACTTCGCCTGCGTGCTCCTCGACCGCGAGGGGCGCTCTCTGGTGCAGAACAGCGCTGCGATCCCATCGTTTATCGGGACCCTTCCGATCACCGTGCGCCACTTTCTCAACCGTTTTCCCCCGTCGACGCTTGAACCCGGCGACATCCTGACAACGAATGATCCCTGGCTGGCAACCGGGCACCTCCCCGACCTGACGCTCGCAATGCCAATCTTCCGCAATGGAGAAATCGTCGCCGTGGCTGCGAGCGTCGCTCATCTACCCGACATTGGTGGGCGGATACGAAGCGCCGACGCTCGCACGATCTTCGAGGAAGGGCTACAGATCCCTCCGGTGAAACTCTTCTCGCGAGGAGACCCGAACGAACAGCTGTTCAGCCTCATCCGCCAGAACACGAGAGTGCCCGATCAGGTCGTGGGCGACATCATGGCTCAGGTCGCCGCGAACGAACTCGCCACGCGCCGGCTCCAGGAGCTAATGGACGATCTCGATGACGATTTGTCCGATCTCGCGGCAACGATTCACCAGCAGTCGGAGGCCGCCATGCGAGAGAAGATTAGAGGGATCCCGGACGGCAACTACCACGCATGCGTGAGCCCTGATGGGCTCGAACAGCGCCTGCGTATTCAGTTGGCGATTGAGGTCGCGGGGGATGCAATCACCTGTGACTACACCGGCACGTCTGACCAGGTAGACATTGCGTTGAACTCGGTCGCCAACTACACGTTCGCCTACACGGCTTACCCGCTGAAATGCCTGACAAGTCCAGAGATTCCAAACAACGAAGGATCATTTGCGCCAATCACAGTGATTGCGCCCGAAGGCTCAATCCTGAACCCACGCTACCCGGCACCAGTCGGAGGAAGGGCGATGATCGGGCATTTCCTGAGCGCCGTCGTGTTCGAGGCGCTGGCGCCCGTCATCCCGGGCGCCAGCCAGGCACCAAGTGGCTCTCCACTGTGGTGCCTCAATCTAGCCGGCGAGCATCGCCAGCGCCAGTTCGCCGTAGCCTACTTCCTGAACGGCGGGCAGGGCGCATCCAGCCAGCAAGACGGCATCGCCTGCCTAAGCTTTCCAAGCAACGTCTCGAACACACCGGTTGAGGTCATGGAGACGCTCGCACCGGTTCGAATTGAAAGCAAACTCCTACGCAGCGGATCCGGTGGCGATGGTGAACGTCGTGGTGGTGACGGGCAGGAGTTGACGATTCGCTCGGTTTCATCACAGGCAATGACCGCTGCATTCCTGGCTGATCGGCTCCGCGAGCCTCCCGCCGGTATTCTGGGCGGCGCGCCCGGTTCGACCGGACGAGTAGAGTTGAATGGCATGGAGATCAACCCGAAACGCCAGCACCAGCTTCAGCCCGATGACGTGTTGACGCTCTCGACGCCGGGCGGCGGCGGATTCGGCCGGAGAACCAGCGACAATAGTTCCGAACAGTTCTAGTATTGCGCCGAGATGTCATACCGGTTGCGGATTGCCCATTCGCCGAGCGTCGTGCTACGACTTCGGCTGCCGGGCAATCAGTTACGAGGAGGTACCGTGGACCGCTTTCAATACTTCGACATCAGCTTGCGCCATCACACCCTGTGCAATCCGACGAGCATCGCGAAGGTCGACCAACTGATTGACCTCCTGAACATCCCACCAGACGGCACCATCCTCGACATCGCCTGCGGCAAGGCAGAGTTCCTGGTTCGCGCCGTCGAGCGGTACAAATGCAGGGCCATCGGGGTAGATCTTTCTCCCTTTGCATTGCGCGACGCGCGGGAGCGTGTCGCGAGCCGCATTCCCAGAGCCGATGTACGGCTCCATGAGATCGATGCCGCAGCCTATGATGGCCCGTACGCGTCTTTTGACGTCGTTGCCTGTCTCGGAGCAAGCTGGATCTGGCAGGGCCACGTTGGCACGCTACGCGCGTTGGCACGCTGGGCAAGACCCGGAGGCTACGTTCTGGTAGGCGAGCCCTACTGGAAGAAAGAGCCTGATCCCGAGTATCTTGAAATCGACGGCACGAAGAAGGACACGTACTCGACGCACCTGGGAAACATCGAAGCTGGCATCTCGATCGGCCTCTCACCGGTCTACGCCACCACGAGCAACCAAGACGAATGGGACCACTACGAGACACCCCAGTGGTACAGCGTTGAGCGCTGGGCGAGGGAGCATCCAGACGACCCGCATCGTTCCGAGATCGTCGAGACGAACGACCTCTATCGGGATGTCTACCTGCGCTGGGGACGCGATACATTGGGCTGGGCGCTGTACCTTTTCAGAAAGTAACGTTCAATGCGGGTTGCCATCGAAGTCGGCGGCACGTTCACCGACCTTATCCTGCTTGATGACGCCGGAGCAGTTAGGTCCGTCGCGAAGATTCTCTCAACACCGGACAACCCGGCAGAAGCAGTGCTGGCCGCGCTCGACCAGGTACTCGACCTGGCTGGCGAGAATCTCGGCCTGCTGCACGGTTCCACAGTCGCCACAAACGCGGTCCTCGAACGCAAAGGCGCGCCGACCGGATTGCTGACAACGGCGGGATTCGCGGACATTCTCGATCTCCAGCGGCAGGATCGGGAACGAATCTACGAACTCCAGTACCGCAAGCCGGAACCACTCGTCCCGCGCGGCGCTGTCCGGGAAATCGAGGAGCGGACGACCGCAACCGGTGAGGTCCTCAAGTCGATGTCGGTCAATCAGGCAAGACATGCCATCGACGGCCTGGCCAGCGCCGGCGTGCGGTCGATCGCGGTCTGTCTGCTACACAGCTATGCGCATCCACGCCACGAAGATATGTTGAGATCCCTCACCCACGACATGCACCCCGAAATCTTCGTTTCGTTGTCCAGCGAGGTTGTCACCGAGTTTCGAGAATACGAGCGTGCCAGCACGACCGTCATCGACGCGTTCGTCAAACCGGTCATCCACTCCTACCTGAGCGAACTCGAAACTGAGGCGGCTGATCGCGGCGTGTCGAGCGTGCAAATGATGCAGTCCAATGGCGGTCTACTGCCCGCTTCCTACATCCGCAACCACCCTGCCCGGACACTCTATTCGGGCCCGGCAGCCGGGGTATCCGGAGCGATCCAGGTTGCCGATGCATCCGGGATCGCCGACATCATCACCCTGGATATGGGCGGAACGAGCACGGATGTCTGCCTGGTCACCAGCGGCATGCCAGAGATGACTGGTGAGGCAACCATCGACCGTCTCCCGATCCGTGTCCCAATGATCGATATCACGACCGTCGGCGCTGGCGGCGGGAGCATAGCGTGGCTTGATTCGGGCGGCATGCTGCAAGTGGGGCCGCAAAGCGCGGGAGCCGATCCGGGCCCGGCCTGCTACGGTTTCGGTGGAACGGCGGCGACCACGACTGACGCGAACGTCCTCCGCGGGCTCATTCGTCCCGGACATTTTCTTGGCGGGGGAATCGAACTCGACGTTTCGGCAGCCGGGCGAGCTGTAGGCTCGATCGCATCGACTCTAGGACGAGCTCCCAGCCAGTTCGCCAGCGATATCTGTGCTATCGCCGATGTAACGATCGCAAATGCAGTCCGTCTGGTCTCCACGGAACGCGGCTACGATCCTCGCGACTACACCCTCGTCGCATTCGGCGGAGCCGGTCCACTTCATGCCGCAAGCGTCGCCGGTCAGCTGAACATCGACAGGGTTCTGGTCCCGCCCTTCCCTGGATTGATTTCCGCGTATGGCTTGCTCTCCGGTAGATTCCAGCGCGACTTCTCCCGCACGCTGGTCACGCCGCTTGGTGACGAGACTAACGATGAGATCGCGCGGGAGTTCGCCAGGCTGTTCCAGCGAGCGAGCGGGGAGGTAGAGGCTCACGGCATCGATCCAACGACCTGCGAAGCGATCCATAGCATTGACCTGCGCTATCGCGGGCAAGGCTTCGAGCTCACCCTGCCGATCGCGCCAGACGATCTTCGGGAACTGTGCGCGGCCCAGATTGGTAGTCGCTTTCACGAGTATCATCGCCAGCGCTACGGCCACTCAACGCCCGGCGAATCCGTGGAGATCGTCACCTACCGTCTATCCCTCATCCAGCCAGCGGGGAGGACGGCAACGCTGCGCATCGCGCCGGAATATCCTCCACGGATCGAGCAGGCAATGATCACGGTAGAGGGCGAACCGGTCGAGTGTGACTTCCTCTGGCGCGCATCACTGCCCACAGGATTTAGCGACATCGGTCCCGTGGTGGTCGAGGAATCGACGGCAACAACATTCGTGCCTCCAGGCTGGCGAGTTCATGTCGACGAACAGCTCAACCTTCGCATCGAACGACAGGCGCTCTTATGAACAGAGTCGATCCGATCACGCTGAATATCGTCGGCAAGAGCCTGCAGGCTATCGCCCGCGAGATGGCGGTCAACATGCGACGGGCGTCCTATTCGTCAGTCGTCCGTGAAGCTCGCGATTTTTCAGTCGGCATTCTCGACACGAGTGGGAATGTCGTCGCGCAGGCTGAGATGATTCCAATGCAGACCGGCGGCATCTCCGAGGCATTTAAGCCGGTTCGGGAGCGATTTGAATTCACCACGCTGACGCCAGATGACGCATTCATCATGAACGACCCCTTCACCGGTGGCCAGCACCTGCAGGACATCTTCCTGTTTACTCCGATATTCGTTGAGGGTGGACTGGTCGGGTTCGCTGCCAGCGTCGCCCATCACGTCGAAGTCGGCGGTGGTATGCCGGGGCTGAACGCGTCGGCGACCGAGTTCTATCAGGAGGGCTTGCGGATGCCTGCGTCCCGGTTCAGCCGCTCTCGCGATTGGGAGGGTGGATTCGTCGAGACATTCATCCGGGCAAACGTGCGGGTTCCTGAAAAGGTCATTGGCGATCTGAACGCACAGTTCTCGGCGAACAATACCGCTGACCGCCGGATCAACGAACTGGCGGGTCGTTACGGCGCGCCGCTGGTTCTTGAAGTGATGTCCGGTCTTCAGGACTACGCAGAAGTTCGCATCCGCGAGGGCCTCCGCCAGATTCCGGACGGCGTATACCGCGGCGAGGATTTCGTCGAAGCCCGCGCCTGGGGGTTCGATCCGATCCCGATCCGAGTTCAGGTCGAGGTTCGAGGAACGGAGGTCCACGTCGATTTCGCCGGCACCGGCGATCAGGTAGCCGCAAACATCAACTGCCCCTATGCTTCAACAATCAGCGCGGTTCAGGGCGCGATTCGCGGAGTCCTGCAAGACAGCGACATCCCGTTCAACGAAGGTTGCAACCGGCCGATAAGCGTTGACATCCCCTACGGTTCGATCCTCAACCCACGGCCCCCGGCGGCCGTACGCGCGCGGATGAGCCCGGCGTGCCGTGTCCACAATGCGATCATCCGAGCGCTCAGCGCAGCCGTGCCCGATCAGGTCATATCGCCGGGCTTCGACACCACGACGGCGCTATCGATTAGCCATCTCGATCAGGCATCCGGCCAGTATGGAGTTGTGATCGAGATTCTTGGCGGCGGGTGGGGCGCTGGGCCGGAATTTGCCGGCATGAATGGCATGGACAACCCGCTGTCGAATTGTGCCAACGCGCCGGTCGAGGCGCTGGAATCAGAATATGACTACTTCCGGGTGGTCACTTATGAACTGGAGCCTGGGTCCGGCGGTTCCGGGCGACAGCGAGGCGGCATGGGCATCCGTCGGGGCTATGAGGCGTTGAAAGACGGTGTCGTGATCTCGGGCTACTCCGATCGTTTCGAGGCCGGCGCCCGAGGCGTGCTGGGTGGCGATGCTGGAGCGCCCGGAGCATTTGTCGTCGAACGATCAGACGGCACGAAAGAATCCCTCATGTCAACCACCAGCGTCACACTCCAACGCGGCGAGATCTTCTTCGCTCGTACCGGTGGTGGTGGTGGATATGGCCCGTCCGAGTCTGTCCCAAGCTCAGAGCGAAACGAGAACCCGACATGACCGATCTCACGATTGATCCGCTCGTCGTCGAGCAATACATCATGACCCTTGCCCAACACGGCGCATATGGCGAAACCGGTGTCTGGAGGCCGGTGTACAGTGATGCATGGTTTGCAGCCCAACGTCAGATCGAAACCTGGATGCAAGAAGCCGGAATGGCGACCCGCTGGGATGCAGTCGGCAACGTATGGGGCCGGGTTGAGGGCTCGGACGAAGGCAAATCCGGCGTCATCCTGACCGGTTCCCATGTCGATTCCCAGCTCCCGGGCGGACGCTACGACGGCACGCTGGGCGTCATCTCCGGCATTCTCGCCGTGAAGACCCTGCTTGAGCGCGCCGGGCAACCCCGTCGGACGATCGAAGTCGTCTCCTTTTGCGAGGAAGAGTCGAGCCGCTTCCCGACGGCCCACCACTGGGGCTCCAGAGCCGTCGCAGGCGCGATCTCGCCGGAAGATCTCGACACCGTCATCAGCTACGATGGCGAGCCAATCGGCCAGGTCATGCGCGATGCCGGGTTGGATTTGGATTCGATCTCAGATGCTGCGCGGGATGACATCGAAATCTTCATCGAGCTGCACATCGAGCAAGGTCCGATCCTCGAACAGGAAAGTACGCCGGTCGCCATCGTTACCGGCATTACCGGCATCCGGCACTACCACCTCGAACTTCGCGGACGAGCAGATCACGCCGGCGCGAGACCAATGGACACCCGCCGCGACCCTATGGCCGCCGCGGCGGAGATTATCTGCACTGCGATTGACACCGCCCACCGGATGGGCAGGCCAGCGGTAACAACCGTTGGGCGGATAAGCATCGAACCGAACGGCGCCGCAATCGTCCCCGAGCTAGTCAGAATGACGATAGACGCGCGTCACCCGAATCCCGCGACACGCCAGATCCTGTACTCCCGCCACGAGGCGATTATGCGTGAAGTCTGCGAACGGCGGGACATCGACCTCAGCTGGACTGTCGGAGCGGAGCAACCGCCGCGCGAGTCGGACCCTGAACTCGTCAACGTCTTCGTCGAAGCAGCAAGGGATCAGAATGTCGAACATCTAACAATGCCCAGCGGGGCGGTGCACGACGCGAACCGCATGGCTGGATTTACCCGAATGGTAATGCTTTTCGTGCAGTCGAAGGATGGCCGGAGCCACACACCTGACGAATTCACCGCGCCTGAACATGGCGCGGCTGGCGTCCAACTCCTGGCTGCCGGGTTGCTCCGACTAGCATATGCCGACGGCTGAAAACGATTTCGGAATGGTGTCAATCGCGGTCGTCGTCGCCGGTGATTGACTCTTCTACCGGTGGCGATGGCTGCGAAGTGGGCACGGCATCTTGACCGGGCGCCTTCTTGACTTCATGCCCGAGGAACTGGGTGAGGACCGACCGCCACGCCGTTGGAGGGCCGGGAGATGTCTCGCCGGTTTCGAAGACGAGCCTGCGCTGACGCCCCTGGAGCACCTCCACGACCATCACTTGAATCGTCGCAGCAATCGGGAGCGCCAGGAGCGCCCCGAGTGGGCCCGCAAACTGACCGCCAGCCAGGACCGCAACGAACACCGCAAGCGGGGAAAGACCAATCGTTCCCCGCATCACTCGTGGCACGAGAACGGTGTTCTCGAGGAGCTGCAGCACCATGAGGAATATCGCGACTGCGAGGGCCTTTTCCCAGGAATCCACCAGCGCCATCATGACGGCCGGTATTCCACCGATCCACGGACCAATGATCGGGATCGCCTCAGTAATCCCGGCAACCAACGCGAGCAGTAGCCAGAAACGAAGATCAACGATGGCGTAAAAGGTGCCCGCAGCGGTGCCGATGATTATCATCAGTAGAAGTTGTCCGCGAAGCCAATCTCCGAGTTTAGATTCCACATTGTCCCAGACGGAGTTAGCCCATTCTTTGTCTCCTGGGTCGATCAGATCAAGCGCCAGATCACGCACCAGGCGCTTTTCCATCAGGTAATAGAAACCGATGACAAACGCTGACAGGAGACCAAAGAGGATGCCGCCGACGCTGGTGAGCAGTCCGATCGCAGTTGATCCAGTCGGCGGTGGGGGATTCTGAATCCGGAACTTGAGCTGAGTGAGAACCCGATAACCGGTCGTTGACAGGAATGAATTGCCACTGATCCGCCACTCCTCGGCAAGATCGCCGATCAAGTCAGGGGCTTCGTCCCAAAACCGCAGCGCCTCATTGGTGATCGGAGGAACGACCAGCAAGGCAATTCCGACAACTCCGAGAATAATGCCAAGGTAGATGACAAGGATAGCGGCGGCACGTGGAAATCCCCTGCGTTCCAGCCGGATCACCGGTTGCTCGATGAGAGTCGCAAACAAGATCGAGAAGAGCAGTAGAAGTACGACGATCTGCACTTGAACGACGAGATAGAAGACGATCAGAACGATGAACAGTGAAAGAGGCGTGAGGCTTCTGCGCCTGGAACTGTGCCCGCCGGTTCGATTTTCCTGAGGCTCTCGTTCCTCCACTCACCCCGCGCCCTTCTGAGGATGGCGGGGCGGCCGGACCGGACGTCACCACCAGCAGTCCTGACTAACCGCCTGCAGCCTCAACACGATCCCTGGAAGGGAGGCGTGTCCAATCGACCTGCCAGTACTGCGGATCATACATATCGACAGCGGTCCGCCGGTTCGTTGAATCCCAGACCGTTGGAAAGGAAAAGATTGGCTTGCCGTCGATGATAACTGACCTGGCAGTTCCACCAGGACGTATCACCGGGAAGATTTCCCGCGGTGGTTTCGAAATAACCTCGGCCTGGAACCATCCGTAAGCCTCAGAGCGGCCCGCGTGAATCTCCCATACCAACTCGCCGGTTACCGGTCCGAGCGGGATAATCCGAACATCCTGCAGTTCATTCCCGGTTATCGGGCACCGCAAGGGTGAGGCAACACGTCCCGTCATCGAGCCAGTCTCCTCTCGCAGGGTCGAGACAGAACGTTCAATCATTCGTCCTGTTTGACGGTTCGAAACAGCGCCAGTTGTAAGGTGCAACGCACATCGGCTAATGTTACTCCAACTCGGAGTGTCGTTCGAGCGCATGCGCGGCTCGGGACGAAGCGGCTGAGAAGTTCGTATTTCCGTCGCATCGTCCTGACGCAACGTGCGCTGGACATGCGCGAAGCAGGTTTGGGGGAAACCAGGGTGGCAAATATCGACAAGATCAACGAGCTTATTCAGACGGTTCGCATACTGAATTGGGAGATCCGTGGAAAGCTCGACAACGTTCCCGGCGGGGATCCGCCCGAGAATCCTCTCTTCCGGGCGCTTGCTGACCTCCGGAACAACGAACTGACGGTTTCTCAAACGATGCGCAACATGAGTCTGGCCGATACCGGCGTCATGATCGATCAAGCCGCCGTTATCGAACTCGCAAGAGCTCGGGAAATGGGCGCCAGGCATCTGTTGTCCGAATTTGGCACGGCGCGCGAAGCGATCCTGTCCCTACTTCGCGGTTTCAGGGATGAGGAGTGGACGCGCCCGCACGGCATCGAGGGAGGCACCATCACGGTTGAGCAGCTCGTCGACAACCTTATCGAGTCAGACAAAGAGCACGTCGAACGCATTCGAGCAGCCGCCAGTTAGTCCCGCGCATATCGCCAGACAAGCAGCGGGACGAGCATCTCCGCTGCTGTGAGTGAACCGTGCCCGCCCAGACTCCCAGACCCTCCGTCTGGAAAGCTAAATGTAGTCCCTCCGCGAGCAAGCAGGAGGATGTCCCCAAGGCGCTCCGCCAGATCCGGATGATGTGGCTTTGGCCCATAGAGTCCAGCCGCCAAGGCGGCATCGAGATCAACAACCGCTGAGCGTTCTGGCCAGCGCTCGCACAACACGTCGCGGTAAAGATCCCCGCTCGACTGAAATCGCAATCCGAGCTGGCGTGGCTCGCCGGTCGGCCGGTGAGCCAGGAGTTCGACGAGGCCCGAGACGTTTCCCAGGTCCAGGCGCGCATCTCGAGGAGTCGGAATGTGTCCATGATCTGCTGTGATGATGACGGCAACGTCCTCGGAAGTAGTCGCGAGCGGAGCTAGAAGCCCCGCATGGAGCGCCTGATCGATCAGTCGCAGTTCGAGCCGGCTGACATCGCTGTCGCTGCCCCAGGTGTGGCCGAGCGCATCGAACCCATCCCAGTAGCCAAAGACGAATCGCTTTCCAGGACGTTCAACCTCACGACGAAGCCGCCTGGTGAACTCCGCCAGCGTCCGGTAGCCGCGATAGCGCACTCCATAGGCCTGTGCCCGGGTTAGCGGCGACTCTTCAAACCAGATGTTCGAAACGATGACCGTATCAATCCCTCCGCGCTCCAACACGCGAAAAACGTTCGGCGGCCGGACGATCCCGATCGGATCGGGAGACGCGATCCCGGCACTGTTGATTCCAGCAACCTGCCAGGTGATCATATTGAGTACCTGGTCGATCTCGGGAAAGTACATTGTGTAGCCCGCCATGCCATGCGTCCCGGGAGCGACACCGTACTGCAGACTCGTCGTTGCCGCGGCTGTCGTAGGCGGGAAGACAGAGGTCAGGCTCGCAGAATGATCCGGCGCCGCCAGTTGCGCCACGTCGCCGTTCGAGGCCGCCTGGTCTAGCGCCAGCCGGCCAAGCCCATCAATCACCACCAGAAGCACCACCCGCGCGCCACGCACGAGATCCAGCGGAAGGATGTCATTGCGCACGGAAGGAAGCAGCGAGGGTCGGATTTGCGGTGGAACATCGAACGCATCGAGGATCGAGGGCGCTAGATTCGCAATTGATCCACCAAGATAATCCGGAAGGACGGCGTCTGGCCAATCCGGAACTGCCTGGCGAAACCAAGAGGTGAGCGCATCATCAGGTGTTGGAGTGCTCGATGGCGGCAAAAGACTTCCCCTCCGGGACTCTGTGACAAGTGAGAATAGAATGCCAGACGTTGCAGTGAAATGACAGATGGTGCAACATGTCCCGGTGTTCAGTCTCGCTAGATGGAGGAATATGTGAGCGCAATCGGCGCCTGGCTTCCAGGGCCAACGACTTTCGAGGATCGTCCTTCGGTGCTGGGAGAGAAGGCCCCGGAGTTCCAGCTCCGTGACGAAGACGGCAACAACGTGACTCTTCGCCGCCTGATCCGAACAGGACCGGTGCTGATGCACCAGTATCGTGGCAACTGGTGACCCACCTGACGACTTTACCTGGCGCAGTTGCGCCATACGTACTGGGAAATGCGTGGCATCGGTGTCGAGTTCATCGCCGTCGCCAATGAGGAACCCGAAAATCACAAGGAGATCAGGGAACGGCTTGACCTGCCCTTCATGCTCCTGAGCGACCCCGACGCTGAGGTCGCCAGGGCATACGGTGTCTATCACGAGAATGAACCACGCGAGCGGAACATCGCGCGTCCAGGGATGTTTCTGATCGACTCCGCGGAAAATGGAGGAACGGTCCTCTGGGAACACGTGGGGCCGACGACCCGGCATCGCGTGACTCCGAATCGCATCATTGAGGAACTATCGACCGCGCTGGGCCGCAAGCATCAACTGGTTAGCGTACTCGTCCCGTCCGAGACGGAGCTTTTGCGAGTGATTGCCAGCTATCAGGATCCGCCGGTGGGACACTATCGGGCTCCCGGAGGATTGCAATCCGGCGTCGGAGTCGAGCGCGAGTTCACCCAGCAGAACGCGATGGCGGCGTTCAGTGAAATCCACCGGCTTTCCGAGGAGGGCTGGACGCTCGTAACCGTCGCCCCTGAATTCGAGGGAGAGCGTTCGACTGGACAGCGCTACGTCTTTCGCCGGACGCTGGAATAGCCAGGTGTGAGTCGTCCCGGCCAGGGATCATCGGCGAATTCACCGGAGCATCGCACCCCGACCGGAGTTGATCCGGCTGAGGGAACCTTTGCTTCACTAAAGATCTATCCGGCGATCCGCTGGCTGTGGGTAGGCACGCTATGCACCAACAGCGCCTTCTGGATGTATCAGGTGGCCCTGGGCTGGCTAGCGCTGGAGATGACCGACTCGGCTCTCTGGGTCGGCTTGGCTGGCTTCGCCGGCGGCATCCCGATCCTGATCTTTGCCCTTCCGGCCGGCGTCATCGTGGACAATTTCGATCGCCGCACCGTGCTCATGGCCGGGCAGATCGGCGTGATGATTACGGCAACGCTATTCGCGGCGCTGATCTTCGCTGGAGCGATGGATCGCTGGACGATGCTCGGGCTGGCATTTCTGTATGGATCGAGCATGGCATTCGTCTTTCCGACCCGCCATGCAATCATCGGGCGGTTAGTGGAGCCCAGAGACCTTCAGAACGCCATCGCCCTGAATTCCGCCGGGCAGAACGCAACCCGCATCTTTGGACCTGCCCTGGCCGGAGTGCTCATCGCGGTCCTGGGCACCGGAAGCACCTTCGCCGTCGCGGCAGGGTTGCAGGTCTTCGCGCTCGGCAGTAGCCTGCGGCTTCCGTCAAGCCGTCCGCGACAGCCAGGCAGACGAGGTTCCGCGTTCGAAAGCCTGACCGAGGGCCTGATATACGTTCGACGCGATCCGATACTGCTCGGCACGATCCTGCTGGCAACGATCGGGACGATGCTGATCATGCCCTACATCAACCTGATGCCCGTTTTCGTCCGCGACGAGCTCGATCTCGGCTCGTCGGGACTCGGCCTGCTCATGACCGGCATCGGAATCGGCTCGGTAATTGGCGCATTGTTCGTCGCGGCGCGGCGGGACTTGATGGCGATTCCGGGCGCGCAGGTCTTGATGATCTCGATTTGGGCCGTCGTTGTGCTGATGTTTGCCTGGACCCCCTGGGTAGTGCCTGCGGCAATCCTGCTGTTTCTGACCGGGACCTTGAGCGCCGGATTTCTCGCGACGAATCAGACCACGCTCCAACTGCGGTCGGACGACGCGATCCGCGGCCGGGTTCTTGCAGTCAATCAGATAACCTGGGGATTACTCCCCTTCGGCCAGCTTCCGCTCGGCATCCTGGCGGAGGCTATTGGCGCGCCTGCCGCGACGACCATTGCCTGCCTTGCCGCCCTCGGACTAATCGCCCTGACCGCCTCGCGTATCCCTTCTCTGCGTAGAGACGTTGAGCCTGCTTGTGTGGGATGAACATCTCGTCGCCTCAGAAAGGCAGTTATCTCGAACGTTGCTCGGGATGAAGAGATCTACCGTCCGTCGCCTCTAGAACAGCGTCGATCAGCGGTCTGTACGTCGAGTTGCGAATGTGGCCACCGTACCAATGTTGATAACTGCCCGCGGCAAGATGCCCTTCAATCAGCCTCGCTTCTTCGAGCAGCGTCCAGAGATTGTGAGTTGCGCGATTGCAGAATCCGTCGATGCCACGAAGACGCAGACCAGGAAGGCCCGCCGCCTGACATGCCGGGCAACGGCATCGTTCCAGGGCGGACCATTCAGGAAGCGACGGTTTACGCCCACTCCAACTCCCCAGATCCGCGACACTTCGATCTCCATGACCTGGCAACTGTACGATTCCACGTGCCGCCCGATTTCTCCAGCCACTTGAATCTACGGAATCAATCCCCAGAAGCGCGGCGAGGTGCAGCGTCGATGTTCCCCCGACACCAAAGAGATGGAGTTGATGCTCCAGAAGCGTTGTTCGCACCGTCCACAGCGTGTTAAGAATTTGGGGATACGGCAGAGCTTTTGGAGCGCGCAGAAGGTTGGGAACAATTCCGCCCAGGGCAAGTTTCCGCTTTCCAAGCAGCCGTGGCTCCTGACTCAACAACTCCAGATACGATTCAGTCATCGAACAGATGTGAATGACCGGGACACTGTCGAGGGATTGAGAGCTACGATTCATGCGCATCGTTCGTTGGATGCAGTCCTCAATCACCGCCGCAGTCATCGATGGAGCGGGGATAAAATCCTGAGCGATTGGCCACCAATCCGGTCGAGCCGCTTGGACGAATGCCTCGTAGCGCGCCACATCGATCTCAATGTTTTGACGTGCAAAAGCGAATGAGCCGTTGTCAAGGCACACCTTGATGGAATCGGGCAGGCCGAGGTAGCCGTGGAGACCCGCTTCCATTGCCTTCCGGCGCCTGGCTGGAAAACGGTCGAACTCGGCGTACGACACCATCACTGCTCGCAGATCCGGAAGATGGAACGGCGAATCGGGGTCCCAGACTCTTGGCTTCAGATTTCTGAGACTGAGTCCGGCTACAATCTCCATGAAGTTCCCGTCGTGCACGAGTAGGGAGCGCACCGTGGGACCTGCCACTGATATCCGAGCGCTCAACCCCGTCCTTGTCATCGTACCTTGTGGCCGTGCCAAGATCTGGACCACCACCCGGAGGCTGGACCAACCGCCGCTCAAGATGCCTACACCGGCTATCCATTTCGCGTTAACGTCGAATACGCAAAGAACTTTGGCGCTCGCTGGGTTATCCTCAGCGCTAAGCACGGGTTCATGGATCCCACGTTCATCGTTCCCGGCCCCTATGATGTGAGCTTCAACCGCCGAGCGTCTCATCCGATCCCACATGAACGGCTGCGGCATCAGGTCAGCGATCGGCCCCTTGGCCGGTGGCTGTTCATCGTGGGGCTGGGCGGGCGTCACTATCGTGAGGCGATCGCTGCCGCCTTCTCTCAGGTTAGCGCAGAGATCTACTTCCCATTCGCGGGTCTGCCACTAGGCAAAATGATCAAAGCTACTCGCCGGGCTGTTGAGACAGGCGAACCTGGTTTCCCGCGATAACGCAGGACCTACCGGGAATGTCCGTACACACCAGGATCGGCTATCCTTGAGGCATTACTCGCCCGATGGCAATTCCATCTCCTTGTGAGGAGGATCGATGACCGAACCAGCAATTGAATTGACCTCGAACCACATCATCGCTGAACCCTGGCAGACGCTCCATGTTCCGCTCGACAATCTACAACTCGCTCCAACTGATATTGCTCGCTTCATCAGCCAGGAGCAATGCCAGCGTTATCTCCGCCTGCGTCTCCATCAGCGCGAATATGGTGAATCGTTCCTCAAAAACACCAACTCGGTTCCACAAACGATTCCGCCGATGCTCCGGAGAGAGGGCAAGACCTTCGAAGCGGACATCGAAGCTGCAATTGGCAAGCATCTCCCAACCACGAACCTGGAGATAGATGCCCCGAAAGGCAACCGGCGCGACCCGGACAACGATCGGGTTGTCGAGCAGATCGCAGGACTGGAGGCTGGCGAGGCAATCGTCCTCACCCAGGCACGGCTGGCCGCAACTCTCGATGGATGGCACTTGCGCGGCGATGTCGATCTGCTGAAACTCTGGCGAGATAGCGGGGGCTCCCTGTACGCCTTCATCGCCGACATCAAGAGCTCGCGGGTTGACCGGCTCGAACACCACCTCCAGGTCGCCTTTTACACGCTGATGCTGGCTGAACTTTTCCGGGAAAATGGCATCGAGCACGAGCCGATCCAGACCGGAGTCCTCTTTCGTGGCCCGTCCCACATCGACAACGAGATGACGCCCGCCGAGATCGAGGAGATGGAGCAGCAACGCGACGCGGCCCATGACGTCTTCGGGGTTGCCAATGGCCTGCTTGAGATCGTCTCGGACCAGGAAACTTACTTCGAGATCGCGCGCGACCTGGTGACGGGAGATGCTTCACTGGCCCGCAGGATCGCCGCCGCGCCATTCGAAGATATCGAGTTCCACCTCGAACCCAAGTGTGACGGTTGCATCTACAACGAATTCTGTATGCGTTGGGCCGCCGAACGTGACGACATCTCACTCCTGCCCCACCTGACATCCCATGACAAGAGCGCCCTGCGCCGCAACGGCCTTCGGACGGCGAGCGAGGTCGCGGCCTTGCCGGCCTTCGATGAGGCAGCGGGGACAACCTCGGATCAACAGGAACAGAGACGGCGGCTCGCCACGACCTGGCCCCTGTCTTCCCGGGTCGATGAGTTGATCTACCGGGCACGCAGCTACCGGCGTTCGAAGGGCGATCCCTATGCCCCCCCTTACCGGATTCCGAACAAGGGCTATACGTCTCTGCCGCATTCCGACGAGCTGCACAACCCGAACCTGATCGTCGTCTACATCGACGCTGGACACGACTACCTTCTCGACCGGCTCTACCTGCTAGGGGCCAGGATCGTCGCATACGAACGGGGCATCGTGGCCAGAACCGAGAACATCGTCGAGTTCACCACGGAGCCTCCCGATAGCGGGGATATCGAACGCGACCTCGTCGAGCGCTGGATCCAGCGAACCATCGAATCCATCGTCGGGCTCGCAGCACCGGATAGTGACGGCGACGCGAACGCGCCTATCCATCTCGTTTTCTGGGATCAGCGCGCCCAGTCAATGCTCCTCAACGGCCTGGCGCGCCACTTCGAGACCGTCCTCGGATCGACCCCGCTCTACGACTTCATGACCCAGAGCGCGGCGTTCGACACGCAGATCGCAAGCTACTTGCAGGAGGAGATACGCGACTTTCGCAATTACCCGCTGCTCTGCCAGTCCCTGCTATCCGTCGCGATCTACCGGAAATTCAACTGGAACGAACCGGAACCGTTTCGCAAGATCTTCCGCAGCGGGATGTTCGACTACCTCGGGAAGCTCAACGGCGACGATGATTCCGGCGACCCAGGCTGGTTCTACCGCCGGGCGCGCTACTCGAGCGAGATCCCACTCGAATACGCATACGGCGCCTGGGACCGGCTGGCGGAGTATCGGGACGCGGCCACTGACGATCCCAAGGCAACCTACCAGCTCGCGACTCCTGACTTGATGCGAGGCTTCTGCGCCCGGCGTCTCGAAGCCATGGAACACATCGCTAGCGAGTTCCAGGGCAATCGCTGGACCGAGAAATCGAGCTTTGCCCTGCCCGATCTTGACACGTTCGAGGACACCGCAAGCACGCTGGCCGGTGCGCTCGAGGAATTCGTGCTGATTGAGCGCCACGTCGACCTCGCCGCCTGGAAGGCCGCCCGCCTACCGGCACCCGAACAACGGGCCGCAAGTGGAGACACCCTGATTGTCCGGTTCCTCGATGAAGCGCAACCCCCGGAAACCCGGATTCGGAATGGCGAGAACCGCCGCAAACAGGCACTTCACGAACGATATGAGCGTGAACTGCCGGACGATGGCGACATCAAGCTATCGAAGGAGCAGAAGAAAGAAACGTCGTGGGACCATCACGGCATGATCGTCCGGCTTGAGCTTGTCACTGAGGGGTTGGACAGCGACCTGGACACGTTGCTTGGCGTATCTGGCCTCCGCGAGGATAGCTGGATCGTCATCTTCCCTCGCTGGACGGTGGATGGGCGGTTGCCGGTCGAGGAGCAACAGAAGCTCACGCCAACGGCCAAACAAATGCTTTACGGAGCGCGGGGCACGATCAAGCGGCTGGTCGCTCATCGAGACGACGACGGGCACGCACTGACTGCCTTCGTCGAAGTTGAGATGCGAAACTGGCAGGCTCGCCATGACGGGTTCACCTTCACCGACTTTCTGAAACGCCCTTTCGAAGATGGCGAGATCTACACGCTGGAATCTGACCCTAACGACCTGACCGCGTCCCGAGCTATCAAGACGATCAGCGCGATCTCGGCAGGTGGAGAGACCCCACTCTACGACCGGCTGCGCGCCGCTGGCCCCGAAACCGCCACATGGCCGGATGAAGCCGTAGCCGGGCAACTGCGATTCCTCGCAGGATTGGAAGCGCTCCAGCACATCGGGCTGCATGCATTTGAAGAGAGCAAACGCCGCTTCATCGGCGACCACGGCACGACGCCGGTCCTCCTGGTACAGGGACCGCCCGGCACCGGGAAGAGCTACGCCACTGCATACGCGATCCTCGCTCGCATTCAAGGCGCTCTAGAGGCTGACATTGACTGGCGTGTTCTCATCTCCTGCAAGACCCACGCCGCCATCGACGTTGTCATTGACCAGATCGCGACAGTTCGCGGCAAACTCGCGGATTATCGCCGCCTTCATCCTGAGATCATCGACCAGTACTTTGATGAACGCCTGTTTTCCGTGCCGCTTTGCCGGATCGCTCCGCGCGGGCGGGTTCCAGATGGCGTGATTGCGCTGAACGGTCGCGATAAGCAGACCAGCGAGGACCACGTCTACAACGAGATCGAGAAGCGTCGCCACTGTATCGCCGCCGGGACACCGAACGCGGTCTACAAGATGATCACCGATCGATTCAACGCCAAGCGCCTTTTCGGGCACGATCTTGTCGACTGTCTCGTGATCGACGAATCATCGCAGGTCAGCTTGCCGGAAGCCCTGATGTCGGCGCTGCCGCTCAAACCCGATGGCCAGTTGATCGTTGTCGGCGATCCACGCCAGATGCCGCCGATCATCAAACACGACTGGGAACGAGAGTTCCGGCGCACGGCGAAGGCGTTCAACATTCACGATTCTCTCTTTGGCGCGCTGCTCGCTATCTCGGAAACGACGCCGATGGTCAAGTTCGAGCAGAGTTTTCGACTGCATTCCGATATGGCCGGCTTCCTGCGGGAATCGATTTACGAGGCCGACGGCATCCCCTATTTCTCCCGAGAGCAAGATCTCATTGAAGCGATTCCGTGTGACGATCCCTTCGTCGAGGCGTCCCTGTGTCCCGACTTTCCGCTCGTCGTCATCGTCCATGACGAAGAGAACAGCCAGAAGGTCAACGAATTCGAGCGCGCGCTCATTGGAGATCTCCTCCATCCACTTTCCCATCCAGCGATGCACGGCTTCGATCCGGAGAAAGGCTTCGGCGTTGTTGTTCCCCATCGTGCCCAGCGAGCCGCCCTCCAGGAGATTGCCCGCAACCTGCCGACGAGTGACGTTACTGGAGACCTCGACCGCCTGCTGGCTTCCGTCGACACTGTCGAACGGTTCCAGGGCGGCGAGCGAGACGTCATCATCGTCAGCGCCACCGAGAGCGACCGCCAGTATCTGCTGACCGCAGGGGAGTTCCTCTACGATCCCAGGCGGCTGACGGTTGCGTTGAGCCGGGCGAAGAAGAAGATGATCCTGGTAGCCGCGCGCAACGTCTTCAACACCTTCGTGACCGACGAGGACCTCTTCGAGAACACGCTGCTCTGGAAGCGGCTGTTGCGCCGGACCTGCACCGTGCCGCTCTGGAGCGGCGAGCGGCACGGCCATACGGTAGAAGTCTGGGGCAATGTTCGAAATTGACGTCGCGATGGAGAGAGTCGCCGCAGCGGTTCAGGGCCTGCCAAAGGCGGCGATGTTCGAACTTGCTGAGGAAGGCTACGACAGCGTTTTTCACC
This sequence comes from uncultured Chloroflexia bacterium, assembly GCA_963709995.1. Classification (GTDB taxonomy): domain Bacteria; phylum Chloroflexota; class Chloroflexia; order Thermomicrobiales; family CFX8; genus JAUIIK01. The sequence goes on from CAVPYN010000010.1 coordinate 146,153, forward strand.
AGCTCGTCGCCTGCATGCTGTCGATCCGAACCCGCGACGAGGTTTCGCTTCCGACCGCGGGCTGGCTTTTCGAGCGAGCGCCGGCGCCGGCGGACATCGCCGCGCTTTCCGCAACGGAGCTTGACGACATCATCGCTGCGTCCTCTTTCCACGAGGCCGAGACAAGGCAGATCCTCGCAATTGCCCCACGCGACCGTAGAGGAACACGGCGGCTCGCTTCCGTGCGACGACGAAGTTCTGCGTGCTTTCAAAGGCGTTGGTCCGAAGTGCACGAATCTGACCCTCGGCATCGCCTGTGGATTGCCACGGATCAGCGTCGATGTCCACGTTCATCGCGTCACCAATCGCTGGGGGTACGTCAAAACGAACAGTCCGGAACAGACGCTGGCGGCCCTCGAACACAACTTACCAGAGCGCTATGCTATTGATCTCAATCGCCTCGTGATGCCCTTTGGAAAGCAAATCTGCACCAGCCGTCGTCCAAAATGCTCGACCTGCTTGCTGCTCGACATCTGTCCACAAATAGGGGTTGAGGACGCTCGTTGATCCGGCGGAGCTGGCGTCTCCCAATAACCGACAACCACCCGGCGAGACCGCGTGATCGTGTATAATCTGCGCTGCCTTTGGAGGCATCTGGGCCGCTAGCTCAATTGGCAGAGCAGCTGACTCTTAATCAGCGGGTTCGGGGTTCGAGTCCCTGGCGGCTCACACAGATACTGGATGGATATTGATTTCGCCCGGCTGGCGCGGCCATCGCGTCTTGGCCGGGTTTGTCGTTGAGGAAGGTATAGTCGCTACGCATCTAGCTTCAAGGTGTACGGAGTCCTTTCAGACTCAACCCTCGAATCTCTAACTGGAGGGCGGAGTGCATGTCACGAATGCGCCCGTATCCGGCTAGGATGACGACGATTGCAGGATTGCTGGCAAGGCAGGACCGTCGCCCCCGGCTGCTCGGGTGCTGAATGATCCCCTATGTTGCCAATCCCGCGAAGAGTGGTGGTTCTCGCTCGCATGACTGAGCACATCTTCCAGATACTGGTATCTGTCGTCGTTGGCGGGTTGATCGGCTGGGAACGAGAGTTTCGCACCGGAGTTGGTATCCGCACGATGATGCTGGTGTGTCTTGGCTCGACGCTGTTCACGATCTACACCTGCGACTTCACCAAAGGAGAAGGCGATCCGCGCCGGATCGCGGCAGCCGTCGTGAGTGCCATTGGATTCCTTGGCGCAGGCATGATCCTCCGTCACCAGAGAAGCATTATTGGTCTCACGACCGCCGCCAGCGTGTGGTTGACTGCCGCGCTTGGCATGGGCATCGCAATCGGGGAATACGTCATGATCACCGTCGCCACCTGCGTGATGCTTGCCATCCTATGGGCCATACCGGTTATCCGCCGCTTGGCGAACGCCCGCGAGACCCTAACCTATGAGATCATCACGCCGATCAATGTCGGGAAGTACGACCATCTACTGGAGCTTCTGGAAAACAACACGCTACGACTAACCCAGGAGAACCTGTCGAAGGACGGAGACAGGATGACCTGCCACTGGCGTGTCTACGGCACGCACGGCAATCACAAGCGAGTCATGGTTGCCCTGCTAAGCGACCCAGAGATTGACTCATGCCATATCTTCTAGTTCCGGGCTCGTGCGCCAGGGATTCCGTCGACAACCGGCAAGATCGCCAGTCGGAGGACCGTCAGCAACGAGTAGTCCTGCGCGATCCGGACCCTAATCGGGGACTTGATCGACCGCCTCAATCGCCGTCTGAGGTCTGTGGAAGGTCCGCGAGGCGTATTCGAGAACCGAGTAGATAATGAGGATGATCCCGATCATCTCCAGCACCTCCTCAACAGACGTGATCGACTGGTGGATCAGATTTCGTGAATCGAAGAACCAGAGCCAGACGTGGGCTGCCGCTTCGACTCCTATCGCCCCGGCAAGAAACACTCCGACCCCGAACAGCATCATGCCCCGAAGTTCCATCGGAAGGGTGAGCACGAATCGCCGTGCAAGAATTACGGCAATTGCGACGCCTGCAATGATCATTGAAATCGTCGTCCATGTTGAAAGGTCAAGCTCATCGGTCAGGATGTCGTCCAGGAAGTCGAGGACTGAGGGCCAACCAGGGCTCATCTCTTCGAATGACAGCAGGAGGGCGACCACCCCGATAGCTCCCCAGAACGCGGCTCCGCGAACCCGTCGATGCCAGTGAACGCCAGCCACGAGAAACGCAAATCCGGCGCAGAGTAACAGCAGGGTATATGGATACCAGGACGTGAGCGAGCCCTGGCTATCAGCGTCGAACCATCTGACAACGCGTTCCCACCAGTCTGCGTCCAGATGGAGCAGTTCGTCCAGCGTCTGGGTGAGCATATCGAGAAGAAGCAATGCCATGCCCACCAACCCAAGGACGATCGCGATTCGACGTGGAGTCGCCGCAACACGACGGTCATGAGGCCGGGCTAGCAACTCCGCCTGATCGCTCCTTACCGGATAACCTGCGACGACCGCGCGCCAGCCAAAGCGCTCGTAGAAGCGGCCGGGCAGCTTCAACAGCACCGTATCGAGCACCATCCTCAACAGGAGATGATTCGATCGAATCGGCCCGGACAGTAAATACGCGAACGTTCCAATGCCAGGCATACCGGCAACGACGACAACCAGCGGTGAGTGAATCGAGGCACGTAGTCGCCAATCCTCGCGGCTGATCCGCCGAAACGCAAAGGTAATCGTTGCCCAGATCAGGTTAGCGAGCGTGTAGCTGGCGCGAAGAATGCTGCCAACCGGAAATCGCGTCGTAATCCCGATCGTCAAATGCACGCCGAAGTGTGGAAGAACACGATGCACCTTCGGCTCGGCGATCGCGTGCTGGACGTCAACCAGCGTATCCTGACTTATCAGGCCCTCTTCCTCCCAGCGCATGGCTGTCGCACCCAACCACCGTTCCGCTCGCTCCCGGCCAGATGCCATTGCGTGACTCGCCCGGTGGAGAGCTCGGCGGAGCCCGAATCCGCTGAAGACAAATCGAAGCCCGCGGCTCCATATGCGAGGTTCGCTTGCGTGCCAGTCAGCATTTGCTTGCGCGGCGTTGTCAAGCAACTCGGAGATTTCAAGAAACCAGGCGTCGCCCATGGTTTCACGCATCACTGCTTCTTCACACCGCAGATATTGGCGAGTGATGTCAAAGTAGACGGTGTCGAACAGGGGCACGTCCGCTCGCCGGAAACCACGCAACCAGGCTCGAGGCGAGGCGAGCAGGGAGATCAGCCCGGATTCCAGATCAACGATGTAGAAGCGTCCGCCAGCGGTCTGGAGAACGTTGTCCTTCCCCCGTGGCTGGCGCGGGTCGATTTGCCAGGTCGGCAGGCCAGCGGCATCAAAGCGGTCGGCGAGGTCGAACAGGAAATCGTGCGCGGCTCGCTCGTCAACGTCCTGGACTGCCTCGATGCGGCGGCTGGCAATGCCGAATCGGTTGCCGACTCGTTCTATTCCGAGCGCCTCAGCCACTCGGTTTTCGCCGTACCAGTACTCAGTCAGCCGACCAGCGAGGTTCCGGCGCATCACCGCGGCGTTCAGCGCAGCCTGGTTTCGCAAGTAAGGAAACTCAGCTTGAAATGCAAGCCAATACAGAGCTCTCGGAACGAAGCCCGGTGCATAGATTTTGATGACTCGATGCGGCTCGAAAAGGATTGTGCTCGTCAGCGCGTGGGCGTGTGGACGCGATTCGTCATGCGGGATCTCGGCAGCCCGGATGAAAGGCACATTGCCCACCCCGGAGTGGATTCGACTGCCGATCAGAATCAGCCCTAGCACCATCACCGCGCCAAGCGCATATGCCGCGATGACATCGGAAACCCAGTGCGCGCCAAGCCATACCCTGCTGGGGCCCGAAAACACAATCACGGTGAGAGCGAATGCCTGAATCGAGTAGCGAAGAAATCGCTGGCGAACGCGCATCGCCAGGTAGAAAACCACGCCCCAGAGCATGACGGCGCCAACAACGTGGCCGCTCGGAAACGCCGTCGCATCCGACTCGGCGCCCGGTCTCGCGAGATGCTCCGCTTCGGGCTTGGGCCGGCCCACCGTCCAACCAATGACGAAATTGACCACGCCAGCAATCGGAATCGCCGCGACGATGAGCGCTGGCAACCAGGCACGCAAGACGACGGCCACGAAGAAGAGCAGAGCGCCCCAAAGCACCACTGCCCAGAACGAGTTCGTCATTGCGCTGACAAACGTCAGTGACGGTTCGAGTCCAGCCAGATCTATCCGTTGGACCGCGTTGAGCAATCGATAGTCGAAATCTCCGCGACCCCGCAGAAATGCATCGACGATCAGCCCAACCAAGATCACCGCGGAAACGACGATCCCTACAATCAAGCGCCGTTGACACACATGACGAGGTAGCGCGGCCACGCTACCAGCACTCTGTTGAACCCCGTCGCCACTGTGGTGGGCAAGAGCAGTCTGTGGAGCAGACACCGGCCGATCCACAGCCAACTCCTTTCAAACGAGCCAATCCAGATCGGCCATGCCGTGGAGCCGGATTGCTCAGAGACGGTAGCCAGCTATCCAGCCACCGTCGACCACCAATGACGCGCCGGTCATAAAAGACGCATCATCGGAGCACATCCAGACGACTGTTTTCGCCACTTCATCTGGATCTCCAAATCTCCCGATTGGCTCGACCGCCAGAAATCTTGCCCGTGACTCCTCGGAAGCGCTCAGCGCGCCCTCGATCATTGGCGTTTCGATGAACCCTGGACATACCGCAAGGATACGAATTCCCTGCTCAGCATAGTCGAGCGCGGCGGATTTCGTGAGTCCGATAACAGCATGTTTACTGGCAACGTATCCAGAGCTGCCAGAAATTCCGACGTGGCCAAGCACCGACGAGCAATTCACGATCACGCCGTTTCCCCGCTCGGTCATTCGCGCGAGCTCGTACTTCATCGACAACCAGACGCCGGTCAGGTTGACGTCGATAACCCGCCGCCAATCGTCTTCCGCATAGTCGCCAGAGGGGCCGCTTGGGCCGGTGATGCCGGCGTTGTTGAACGCGTAGTCCAGCCGTCCGAACCGATCGATCGTTTCAGCAACCGCTCGTTCGACCTGCCCGGCGTCGGTCACGTCGGCAGCAACGAAGAATCCCTCGGCTCCTTCGGCGGCAACCAGCCGCATCGTCTCCTCACCTAGTTCCGGGTCCAGACCGATGCCAACGACTTTTGCCCCCGCGCGCGCGAAAGCGACTGCCGTCGCGCGGCCGATTCCCGAGCTTGCGCCCGTCACAAGAGCTACCCGGCCGTCCATGTTCACCGCACTCATCTCGTGCTCTCCTAACTCCTGGTATTTCTGACCACACACAGCGATTGGCCACGACAACTAGCCGTGGGCGTCATCAAGTGGCAGGGATTGGCTGATCCTCCAGAGCCGTCGTTGCCTCAGCCCTTCCGGGCCCGCCACTACGCCAGGCGTTCCAGGCAAGCAGGGCCAGAGCGCCAGCGCCAAGCACGGCCGCAATGAACTGGACCACCGCGCCGATGAAGGGAATGAGGCCAACGATGTTGAGAATCATCACGCCGAGAAGCGCGGCGACGTACGGATGATCCATTTCGGACATCGACCGATTGCGGGCGACCAACGCCAGCCCGATTCGCGTCCCAACGACAATGTAACCAAGTAGCGCCATAAGCGGCATGAGGATGAGCAGAAGTGAGAGCCCGACCGGAATGCCGAACACCGTCAAGAAGGCAAAAATCGCCACAGCGGGGATCAAGAACCCTCCAATGACGGTCGCGAGGATCGTTTCGCCCGGCCGCTCCGTGATATAGGAAGCCGACCTGACGAGCTGCCGTCCCCCGGCTCCAGCGAAGAGGAGCGCTGTGAACAGAACCAGGATCGTCATCGCAACCCAGAAGAGAATAGAGACGACAAAGGTGTCCCAGGCCGACCAGGTGAATGGCGGGCGATCATTGACGGAACCTTCGACAACTGCGCCGCTCGCGCGCTCAACCGTGCTGTCATAGAGGTTCAGATCGCCGGTAATCCGCGCCGAATCCAACAACGTAATATCGCCGCTGATCACGACGACGTCGCCGTTGATCTGTCCAGCTACCGTCGCTGTTCCATCGATGATGACCAGAACATCTCGCACCTCACCGGCAACCAGGACTTGATCGCTGATTGAAATCACGGTGTCAACGCTACTATCTTCCGGAATGACAATCGGCCCATTGATCCGAATGAGCACATCGTCGGACTCCGATTGTCCCTCATCGACCTGTGCGATCGCGGAGGCAGGAATCAACGCTACGAACAAGACGAATATGATTGCTACCAACTTGTACCGCATGGGAATCCTCTCCCGTTTCCGTGGGTCTTGCTCAGACGTCGACCTATGCCCACCTCAGCGCGCCCGATCCTGCCCTGATATCGCTCATCTTGAGCCAGGGACAGTTATCCATCTGTGTATTCAGCGTACCCTCACGGCCGTTACAGCCTCCACAACAACTCGTGAGCGGTTGTTACAGGAGCGTTAACCGTTGGCACATCGAACCGGCCTACTTGTCGGCGCCCCACATCCAGACCCCGAATCCTCGGTATCCTGAGATGGGGTTCAATTAGCATCGAGGAGCATCCAAGGAGGGGGACCGGACGTAGCAACCCAGTGGCAAGAGACTGGCGATGCCGACTGGCACGCCCTTCCATCCGAAGAGGTCAGGCGGCTCCTCAACAGCCGCCCTGACGGTCTTGACGATCACGAAGCAGCTCTCCGATTGTCGATCATCGGCCCCAATCAACTCGAGGACGAGGCTCCGCCAGGAAATCTCCAGCTCATCTTCCGGCAGCTGCAAAGCCCCCTGATCTACATTCTGATCGGCGCAGCCATCGTCACCGCGCTTCTCGGTGAATACATCGACATGGGTGTCATCGTCGCGGTCCTGATCATCAACACAACAATCGGATTTGTGCAGGAACGCCAGGCGGATCGTTCTGTCCGTGCCTTGCACCGGCTGCTTACTCCTCGCGCCACGGTGCGGCGGGCCGGTCGAAAACAGGAGATCAGCAGCAGAGAGCTGGCGCCGGGCGATCTCGTGCTTCTGGAGTCCGGGCAGCACGTTCCCGCCGATCTTCGAATCTCTCAAGCGACGACGCTTCTCGTAGACGAATCGCTTCTCACCGGTGAATCGGAGCCAGTTCTCAAACGCACAGATCCAATACCTGCTGACGTGATCCTGTCGGAACGGGGCAACATGGCGTTCGCTGGGACAACTGTTGTCCGGGGACGGGCAAGCGGGTACGTGACCGCCACCGGAACCCGGACTCAGGTCGGGGGCATCGCGACTCAGATGCGCGAGAGTGAGGTGACGGAAACACCTCTACAACGGCATATCAGCCGCCTTTCGACCATCATCGGAATTGCCGTCGGAATCTCGGCGGCCCTGGCGTTCGCGATTGGGCTTGTAGCCGGTGAGCCTGTTAACGATATGTTCCTCGTCGCGGTCGCACTGGCGGTGTCGGCTGTCCCGGAAGGTTTGCCGGTTGCTTTCACCATTACCCTTGCAGTCGGCGTGCGCAAGATGGCCCAGCGAAATGTCATCGTGCGCCAACTCCCGGCTGTCGAGACACTTGGCAGCACCACCGTCATAGGCTCTGACAAAACCGGGACAATCACGCAGAACCGCATGACTGTTCAACGACTCTGGACGGACCAGCGCTCGATGATGATCCCCGCTGGCGCGTATCGTGATCCGGTCCTGACCCAACTTGAAACGAGCCGCCAGCTGCCGGATCCTGCGTTCCTGACGCTCATCGCTGGCGCCATGGCGAATGAAGCGAATCTCGATTCCGAGTCCGTCCACTCGGATCAGGCACGAGGAGATCCGACCGAAATTGCGCTACTGGAGATCGCCCGTGATGCCGGAATCGACATCCAGGATGCGCGGTCTCGCCTGTCGCCGGTTGCCGATCTCCCCTTTGAACCGGATCGGCGCTACTCCGCGTCGATGCGTTGCGTCGCAGACGGGAAATCACGCCGTTATCTCACATTTGTGAAAGGGGCGCCGGAACGCGTCGCGGGTATGTGCGGCAAGGTTCTCACATCCGCGGGACCGGTTCCCATCGATGGCCCGGAACTTGAAGAGGCTGTCGATGGGTTGGCAGGCGACGGTCTGCGGGTCCTGGCATTCGCCTACCAGGACGGAAACAGGGCGCCCGAGAACCTGGAGGACCTGAAGGATCTCACCCTCGTGGGGCTACAAGGACTGATCGATCCTCCGAGGTCCGGCGTACGCGATGCGATTGCCGAGTGCAGGCAAGCTGGCATTCGCGTCATCATGATCACCGGCGACCACATTACAACTGCGGCAGCAATTGGACAGCAGATCGGCCTTTCAGCAGGACCGGATAGCGTAGTCGACGGAAGTCGTCTTGCGATGACCGGTGATGACAGCTTTTCAAGTCTTCTGCGAACCGCGCAGGTGTTCGCCCGCGTCACGCCCGATCAGAAGCTTCCGCATCGTCCAGCATCTGCGCGACGCTGGAGAAGTCGTTGCCGTCACCGGAGACGGGGTGAACGACGCGCCAGCATTGCGCGCGGCGGATATCGGGGTAGCGATCGGCCGCGACGGGACCGATGTCGCCCGGGAAGCAGCCGACATGGTACTTACTGACGGACGACTTCACAAGCATCGTCGAGGCCGTCAAACACGGGCGCATCACCTTCGACAACTTGCGAAAGGTGACATTCTTCCTGGTTGGCACCAACGTTGCCGAGATTCTGGCTGTCCTGACGGCACTCTCCCGGGCTGGCTTACCCTTCCTGCCAGCACAGATTCTATGGCTGAATCTTGTGACCGAAGGGGTTCAGGATGTCGCTCTCGCGTTTGAGCCAGGAGAACCGGGAATCTCGAATCAAGATCCACGCCCCCCTCGCGAAGGGATCATCAGTCGCGTCCTCTGGGAACGCACGATCCTCGCGGGGGTCGTAATGACTATTGGAACTCTGGCATTGTTTCGCATGGAAATGAACGTCGAGGACAACCTCGCGGAGGCTCAGACGGTGGCGCTGACGACGATGGTGCTATTCGAGGCATTCCAGGTGTTCAATGCGCGAACATTCCGTTCTGTCTTCCGCACGAATCCCGCATCGAATCCCTTTGTGTTAATCGCAACCCTGGCTGCGCTGGCGCTACATATCGGCGCGCTGTATTTCCCGCCCACCCAGTATGTCCTGCGTGTAGAACCGTTGCCCGCGTCGGCATGGCTCTGGATTATTCCGGTCAGCGCGTCGATCGTGCTGTTTATGGAGCTGCACAAGGCGCTCCGGCCACAGGTATCCGGACGCAGGAGGACATCATGCCGTTGACGATCGCCGCTTTGCTCATCTGTGCCGCTGTCGTGTTTCTGGCGGGCGTGCAAATAGCGAAATCCGGCGATATCATCGCGGAGAAGTCCGGATTCGGACGAACCTGGGTCGGTGTCGTTCTCATCGCGTCGATTACCTCTCTCCCCGAGGCGATAAATGGCGCAAGCTCGGTGCTGGTGTTCGACGTGCCGGAGATCGCTGCAGGCGACTTGATCGGCAGTTGCATGTTCAATCTGCTGATCATCGCCTTGCTCGACGCAACCAGCCGCTCAACACCGATCTTCTCGCGGGTATCGCAAGGGCACGTCCTCGCCGCTAGTTTCGGGATTGGCTTGTTGACGCTCGTCATCGTTGCCCTGCTCAATCATGACTCATTCATCGGGCTAGGCTGGATAAGTCCGGTCAGTCTGATGCTGATCGCGGTGTATCTCCTGGCGACACGGACGATCTTCTTCTATGAGCGTAGACAGCGCCTGACGCTTACGGGTGGAAGCGCGTCACAGGTGCCAAACGCCTACGAGACGGTTCCACTTCGCCACGCTCTGGTCGTATTCGGGTTCAATGCAACGGCAATCGTCATTGCTGCATCTGTGCTCCCTGGGATCGGAAAACGTCTTGCAGTCCAGACGGGCCTGGAGGAATCGGTCGTCGGAACATTGATCATTGCGTTGACCACCTCGCTGCCGGAAGTAGTTGTTGCCCTGACGGCAATCGGCATCGGAGCAATTCTGTGG
>CAVPYN010000011.1:0-366761 GCA_963709995.1 uncultured Chloroflexia bacterium
GGATATCGTGCTGTCCGCCTATGGCGGGCAACAGATGCAGTTCGGCCCCGACTACCTGATCCCCAGGCCCTTCGATCCGCGCCTGATGGAGACCGTACCCCTGGCGGTGGCCAGGGCGGCCATGGAGTCCGGGGTGGCCCTCAGGCCGCTGTCGGATCTGGAGGTCTATCGGCAGCGTCTGCAGCACCTGGTGTTCCGCACCAGCATGACCATGAAACCGGTGTTCGACAAGGCCCGTCAGAAGCTGCAGCGGGTGGTCTATGCGGAAGGGGAGGAGGACAAAGTGCTGCGAGTCTGCCAGCAGGTGGTGGACGGGGATTGCCCGCCCTGTTCTGATCGGGCGGCGCGCGGTGATCGATCAGCGTCTGAGCCAACTGAGCCTGAGCGTGCGCTGTGGACAGGATTTCGACCTGCTCGATCCGCAGGAGAATCCCCACTACGACTTCTATTGCCAGTTGTTATTCGAACGCATGCAACGCAAGGGCTACTCACCCAAAGAGGCGGCCCACAACGTGCGGCACAACCTCACCGCGCTGGCCGCGGTGATGCTGGCCAACAAGGACGCGGACGCCATGATCTGCGGCACCATGGGGCGCTACAGTAATCATCTGAAGATCGTCGAACAGGTCATCGGCTGCCGTCCTGGGGTGCGCAAGCTGACCTCCATGAACGCCCTGGTGCTGCATACGGGCACCCTGTTCCTGACCGATGCCTATGTACAACAGGAGCCCCAGGCGGGGTGGAAGATCTGGCGGAGAACGTGGAACATTGCGCCCGGGAGGTGCGATGGTTCGGTATCGAACCCAGGATCGCGCTGCTTTCCCACTCCAATTTCGGCAGTCACAACAGCGCTTCGGCCTGTCGCATGCGGGCCGCGGTGGAACTGCTCAATCAAAGAGTGCGCCGGAGCTGGAGGTCGAGGGGGAGATGCATGCCGATCTAGCCCTCTCCGAGGGCATCCGTAACGGACGCTTTCCTGGCTCCCGCCTGCAGGGCAAGGCCAACCTGCTGGTGATGCCCAACCAGGATGCGGCCAACATCGCCTTCAATATGCTCAAGCTGCTGGCCGACGGCATCTCCATCGGGCCGATCCTGGTGGGCACCGCCAAGCCGGCACAGGTATCCGGACGCAGGAGGACATCATGCCGTTGACGATCGCCGCATTGCTCATCTGTGCCGCTGTCGTGTTTCTGGCGGGCGTGCAAATAGCGAAATCCGGCGATATCATCGCGGAGAAGTCCGGATTCGGACGAACCTGGGTCGGTGTCGTTCTCATCGCGTCGATTACCTCTCTCCCCGAGGCGATAAATGGCGCAAGCTCGGTGCTGGTGTTCGACGTGCCGGAGATCGCTGCAGGCGACTTGATCGGCAGTTGCATGTTCAATCTGCTGATCATCGCCTTGCTCGACGCAACCAGCCGCTCAACACCGATCTTCTCGCGGGTATCGCAAGGGCACGTCCTCGCCGCTAGTTTCGGGATTGGCTTGTTGACGCTCGTCATCGTTGCCCTGCTCAATCATGACTCATTCATCGGGCTAGGCTGGATAAGTCCGGTCAGTCTGATGCTGATCGCGGTGTATCTCCTGGCGACACGGACGATCTTCTTCTATGAGCGTAGACAGCGCCTGACGCTTACGGGTGGAAGCGCGTCACCGGTGCCAAACGCCTACGAGACGGTTCCACTTCGCCACGCTCTGGTCGTATTCGGGTTCAATGCAACGGCAATCGTCATTGCTGCATCTGTGCTCCCTGGGATCGGAAAACGTCTTGCAGTCCAGACGGGCCTGGAGGAATCGGTCGTCGGAACATTGATCATTGCGTTGACCACCTCGCTGCCGGAAGTAGTTGTTGCCCTGACGGCAATCGGCATCGGAGCGACCGATCTCGCGCTAGGTGGCCTGCTTGGAAGCAATCTCTTCAATCTGGGGATTCTCGGTTTCATCGATGTGCTCTACGTGGATGCGCCGATCTTCACCGCCATCTCACCATCTCTTGCGACCACCGCAGCGACCGCAGTGATAATGACCGCGATCACGATTATCGGGCTTACCCTCCAGCCATCTCGCAAGCCCCCATACCTTGCCTGGGACGCGATCCTGATCGTGTTTGCCTTCCTGGCGGGAGCAGTCTTGATTTTCACCCAAGGTTAGCGAGCCCGGCGCCGGTCAATTTTTGGTTGCGTTCGGGTTCACAAGGAACACCGGACGGTCGGTGTCATGAACCACCCGCTCAGCAACCGAGCCGATGAAGACTCGCCCCAGGCCGGTTCTTCCATGCGTCGACATGACGATCAACCCAGCTTTGCGCTCTTTCGCGGCACGGGTGATTTCATCCGCCACCAGCCCATCACAGGCTTCCCAGGTCACGGTGTGTCCGGCATCTCTGAGATTTCGCGCAACTTTCTGAAGATAGTCATTTGTTTCCTCATAGGCCGCCTGGATGTAGAGTTCGAGCGCGTCATAGCTCATGTCAAAGGCCGTCGAGCCGAACCACTTGCTCGTCTCAACAACGCGCAAAAGATGGATTGTTAGATCGGAAGAGCCAAGCACCTCCTGTGCCTTTGCCAGCGCTCCCTCCGCAAACTCTGATCCATCGAGGGCAACGACGATGCGATCGAGCGGACCTACAACGGGCGCTTCCTTGACTTCGTCGTCACTCTCACGAACGACGATGACCGGACATGTCGCGCTGTGGAGGACGGTGGTGGCGACGTTACCGATGGTAATGCGGTCGAGGCCCGTCCGGGCATGGCTAGCCATGACAATGATCGAGTTATCCTGCTGGGCGGCGAAGCCGACAATCTCCGGAGATGGGTTGCCGGTAGATACAGTCGTATCAACCTGAAGGCCGGCAATGCCATCGGCAACACCGGTCAGATACTCATCAACCTCCAGATTATGCTTCGCCCAGGCGTCAATCGTCTCCTGTGCCCGGAGCCATACGGCGAATTCAACTGGAGCACCGATGACTGAAAGCAAGCACAGCCTCGCGTCGATCCGGCGTGCAAGCGCTTCCGCGATCGGCAATGCAACCTCCGAAGCGGGGCTCGTGTCGAGTGGCACGATTATCGTCCAAGACATGATTCGTATTCCTCTCATCATCACGGGCGACTGACCCATCCAACTCCTGACATGAGAAACCGCCGTCAGTGGGGAGGACGGCGGTCTCGTATGGGAAGGGGGTGTAAGATGGAACCTGCGACTGGTAACTCACCAACCGGCAGACTTGCCGTTCCACTCTTGCCTCAATTCTAGAAGGGATACCGTTAAGGTCCTGTGACAGACGTTTCAACACCGTTACAGTTACGCTACACTATTCGACACCGTCATCCGCGGCGGGGAGTGTCATGATCACTTCGGTCCCGCCATCCGGTGGCGATTCCAACCGCACGCTGCCACCCTGTGACTCAACCAGCATCCTGACAATGTACAGCCCGAGCCCCATGCCCGGCGTCTGCGACCCCGCCTGAGAACCCCGCTCGAAGCGCTCGAATAAGAGCGGCATCTCGTGATCTGGCACGCCGGGACCATGATCCCGCACAGCAAGCTCAACCACCGATTCTCGCACTCGCGCACTGATTTCGATCGGCGTGGCGCCGGGCGCGTACTTGATAGCGTTCTGCAATACATTCGTGAGCATCTCGTCGACCCGGTCGGCGTCGGCGAGGGCAATCGCATCTGGATCAACGCGGATCTCGAACCGCGCTCCAAGCCCTTCCGCGCGAAATCGATCAACTGCCCGGTTGATGATGCCGCGCAGCAGCACCGGTTCAAGATCCAGAGAGACTCGACCCGCGCGAATGTGCGCCAGCTGCACCATGTTCTGGATGAGCGTTGCCAGTCGCGCGCTCTCCTGATGGATATCGTTCAACAGTTCCCGGGTCGTCTCCGAATCCAGCTTTCCGCCTCCTCTCAAGAGTATCTGGCTGCCTCCATGGATCGTCGTCAGCGGGGTCCGCAGCTCGTGGGAGACGAGGGAAAGAAAATCATCCTTCAACCGGTCGGCATCGCGGATCTCGGTAATGTCCTGAAACACGACGATTGCGGAATTAGTCGTTCCAGACGCACTGATCGGAGCGCTATTGATGAGCAACGCACGCTGGTTCCCGGCTGGAGTCTCGATGGTGAACTGTTCGCGCGCGACGATCTCACCTGCATGTAGCGACCGCATTGGCGCAATGTCGTCGATTTCGACCGGTCGATCAGCGGCATCAAACAGCCGAAAACGTCCGCGAATATCGTCAATCAGTATCGGAAGATCGTCGTCGAAATCGAGTAGTTTCCGCGCATGCTGATTCATCATCACGATCCGGGTTGGGTCGGACTCGATCAGAACAATCGCCTCGGGAAGATGTTCGATAACGCTGGCAAGCCGCTGCTCATGCGCCTGCACCGCCTGATAGAGTCGCGCGTTCTCAATGGCGACCGCGGCGTGGCGAGACAGCAGATCCACAATGAACTCATCCTCCACCGTAAACTCAGCGGAAAACCGCTTCTCGGTCAAATAGAGGCTGCCGACTATGCTCCCATCGCGGGTCATGATCGGCACTCCCAGGAAGCTCGTCATCTCCGGATGATTCGGCGGAAAACCTCCCGCCATCGGATGACGGCCCAGATTCGCCAGGCGCACAGGCTGGTTCTGCTGGAGCAGCCAGCCAAGAAGTCCCCGCCCCTCCGGTAGCGTTCCGATCTTCGCCTGTTCATTCGCGGTCATACCAGCGGCGATGAACGTTTCGAGTTTCCCATCCGGACCCGGAAGGCCGAGGGCCGCAAACCGGGCGGCGGCGAAGTTCTGGGCGAGATCGACGATGCGCCGGAGAACGGTATCCAGATCCAACTCGCTGCTGACGGCTACAATCGCATTGCTCAGCAACTCCATCAGGAGCGCCTCAAGTCGAAGCTGCGGATCATTGGAAGAGATTCGCAATCCATGCGCCGCCGACGTGAGCGCGCGGTCAATCCTTCCTGCCATTATGGAGGCAAGCGCTGGCTTGCCGCGAGCCTGTTCGTCTCCAGGTGGAAATGGGCCGGCGATCAACAGCTCCTCCCAGAACATATCGACCGCAGCACAGAAATAGCACTGGCCTTCGATCTCCAGCCAGCCGGAATCGAGATCATTGTTCCGTAACTGATCGCGCGCGATTGCGCCAACTCCGCCGACCTCGGTGAGGATGGATCGCACCGGAACATCCAGACCAATCTCAAGCGACGCGGCGATGGAATCGATGGCGCGTTCGAGCATCAGCGGTTGCTCACTCCGGCTCCTCCAGCCGGTAGCCTAGCCCCGGGTAGGTGACGATGATTGACTGGTCAGGGTGATCGGGCTCCAGCTTCGTCCGAAGTCGGCTGATCCAGGTCCGCAGGTAGTAAGTTTCATCGCGAAACTCTGGCCCCCAGATACGAGAAAGTAGCTCGCTGTGGCGCATGACTCGCCCCGCGTTGGACGCGAGTTGATAGAGCAACTCCCACTCGGTGCGGCTCAGCCGGACTTCATCTCCGGCAACGGTAACTACCCGGCGATCGAGGTCGATCACCAGACCGTCGAAGACGAGCCGCTCCTGTTCGACGGGCGCTGCGTCCGACACTCTACGGAGAACCGCGGAAACGCGAGCCGACAGCTCATCGGGGTTAAAAGGCTTGGTCACGTAGTCATCGGCGCCGGAGTCCAACCCCCGAATCGTGTCCGCCGAACCCGACCTGGCAGTGAGTAGGATAATTGGAACTTCAGAGATTTCGCGGATCTGGCGCATCGTCTCGTAGCCATCGATACCAGGCATCATTACATCGAGAACGACCAGATCGGGTCGTTCCTCTTCGCACATCACCACGGCGTCTTCACCATTCGATGCGGTGATGACAGTAAAGCCGTCAGCGTTGAGCCTGGCCCTCACCAGTCGCAAGATCGGCGGCTCGTCATCGACTGCCAGGATGAGTTGGCGTTGCATCAATCCTCCCTGGAAGACCCTGAACATCCGGCGAATAAGCAATCTCCGCGTGACAACCCGTGCACACATCGCCTGTTCACGAGAACGCCTGATCTGAAACGAATTGTCACGTCATTGTAACGCGGGAATCGCACAAGTTGGCCCGCTTGTTGCGCCAGCGGTCGTACTCTACAAACGATCACGCGCATACGCTCCACAGCGCTTGCCGTGGAAGTAATCCCAGGGTTCACCTGGCTCGATGTTGTCGTAGTGGAGGCTCCACGGTGGAACTCGAAATCCTCTCGCCCAGCGACGATTGGAGCTCTGGTCCACGCTATGCGTTGCGAGCTGCCACTGGAGACGATCTCGACGCAGCCAAGCGAGAATCGGGGGCTTCGATTCTCATTATCGGGTCACCTCCACATGCGGACATGTCGCTGCCCAAGTGTCTCCAGGTAGTTGACGCCTGGGCTGGTCCGATTCTGATCGTCCCAGATGGCAGCGGGCTCACGGCGCCCCCGAACCTTCGGCGGATTATCCTGGCGACATCGAATATCAGCCGCTTGCAGCCGCTTTCAGATTGCTTCACCGACGTTGCCACCAGAGCGCGAAGCCACATGATGCTGTTGTCCGTCTTTGATCCTGACGATGCCGGACGTGAACCGGCTGCGCAGGCAAGGTTTGAAGAAGTGCAGCGCCGGCTCGCCCGCGCAGCGTCGCGGCTACGATCGCGCGGGATAATGGCAAATTGGGAGATTCGGTTCGGACCTCTTGGTGAAGAGGTTGCCCGGCTTGCCGAAACCACTGGCGCTGAAATTGCCGCCGTACAACGTCCAGCACCTGGTGAAGATTCGGACTTCGCACGTCTTTGTCACCACATCCGGCAGAGTTCCCAACACCTTCTCGTGCTTCTGAGCCCGCTCATGTATCCAACGGTCGGACCAGATGTCCCACTTGCCTGACCCTGCGCCGGGCATCGCGTGGTAGCTACACGGCTCATGAACGGTCAGGCTGGAACTGGGGTAGTCATGGACTTAAATGAACTCATTCAGGCGCTCAGTGATCCGACGATCTACCCAGGCGCAAGCCACGTCGAGATACGTCAGACGCACGCGTCCGCCGTGTTCATCACCAACAACGATGTCTACAAGCTCAAGAAACCGGTTGACTTCGGCTTCCTGGATTACCAAACGCTCGATCGGCGGCGGTTGATGTGTCATCTGGAGGTTCAGTTGAACCGGCGGCTGACTCACGGCGTCTATCTGGGAGTCGAACGCCTCGTTAGACGCGAAGGGCGGCTGCGGATCGGCGGGGAGGGGAAGCTCGTCGACTATCTCGTGCATATGCGGAGACTTCCAGAAGATGGATCGCTCCGATCCCGAGTCCTGAGCGAATCGATCCGGGCGGAAGAGATCGACGCGGTAGCCCGAAAGATTGCCCGTTTCCACTCCGAAGCCCACCAAAGCCAGGAAATCGACCGCTACGGTCTGCCTTCGGCGATTGGGCGCAATGTCGAAGAGAATCTTCAGCAGATCGGGCGATACATAGGAAGGACGCTAACCCGTGAGGGGTATGAGTTCATCGCCAGTACAGCGAGAGATACTCTCGCGGATCACCGGCTCACCTTCCACCTGCGGGTCTACGACGGCATGATCCGTGATGGCCACGGCGACATCCGCGCTGAACATGTCTACCTTCTCGACGAGATCCATATCATCGACTGCATCGAGTTCAACGACCGGATTCGTTACGGAGACGTCGCGTCTGACATCGGATTTCTGGCAATGGACCTGGACGCGATGAATCGCCCGGATCTCAGTGACCGGCTGATCGCATCTTACGCCAGGGAGACGGGCTGGGATGTTTTGACGGTCCTCGACTTCTACCGCGCCTATCGCGCGGTCATTCGCGGGAAGGTCACGTCGTTCAGGCTCGACGAGCCGGGATTTGATCCGGGAGAGCATTACGCCACGATCCGGGAAGCCCGCCGCTTCTTCCACCTCGCCTATCGCTACAGCGCTGGAGATCGCGGTCCACGGCTGATCCTCACCTCCGGTCTGACCGGAACCGGCAAGAGCACGCTAGCGCGGGCGCTTGGCGACGTGCTGCCGGCTACCGTCATTGACTCGGACACGACGCGCAAAGAGATTGCCGGGCTCCCCCCGACGTCTCGCCAGCACGACGCCTACGGGACTGGTCTCTACAGTCCCAAGATATCGGCACAGACCTACGCGACGTTGCTCGAACGGGCGGCAGTAATGATGGCAAGGGGACAAACGGTGATCCTCGACGCGACTTACATCCGGCAGGAAGACCGGCTCAACGCCAGGGATCTCGCAAGGGAGCGCAACGCTACATTTCTCATCCTCGATTGTCAGGCGCCGGAGCCAGTGATTCGGGCTCGACTTGCCGGACGTGAAGAGGATCTTGAACGGGTCTCGGATGGCCGCTGGGAGATTTATCTAGCGCAGAAAGAGGAAGCGGAGCCGATTTTCGGCCTGACATCCGCAGAAGTCGCCCATATCGATAGCGGTCAGCCTGTCAGTCATCAGGTCGATCAGGTCATGGCGCACCTGGAGAGAACGATCGCAGGAACGGCAGTGCCGGTTCCGGTTCGCTAGGGATCGCCGGGTGAAACAGTGCGGGCCGCGTCAATTGCGGTGACAGCAACGATATCGGATCGGTCGACCCGGCCATCCAGCATCCGAACGATCCGGTCCGCCCTCGCGGCAACACTGGAGTCGTGGGTCACCATCACGATCGTCAACTGGCGCTCCTTGCGCATCTGTTCGAGTAAGTTGAGCACCTGAACACCGGCCTGAGAATCCAGATTACCGGTTGGCTCGTCGGCCAGCAATATCGGCGGGTCGTTGGCCAGGGCACGAGCAATCGCGACCCGCTGGCGCTCACCACCTGAGAGCTGGTTCGGAAGGCTCCGGTACTTTCCGGAAAGACCGACGCTATCCAACAAGCTGCGAGCCTTCGATCGCCGCTGCGAGGCGTCCATCTTGAGTTCAAACATCGGGACCTGGACGTTTTCCTCGGACGACAGCGTTGGCAGGAGGTTGTGCATCTGGAACACAATGCCGATCTCGCGCGAACGGTAGCGGCTCAGGCTTGGGTGTTCAGCGATCTCGCGCCCATTTACGTGGATCGTTCCGCCAGTCGGGCGGTCCAGTGCGGCGATCAAATGTAGCAGCGTCGATTTCCCACATCCGGAAGGGCCCATAATCGCGACCCACTCTCCAGGTTCGACGGCCAGGGTCGCGCCTCTCAGTGCTCTGATCCGTCCTTCATCAAACGTCTTGACGACGTCCCGCGCATCAATGGCCAGCATCGAGCTACTCATGACGGAGCGCCTCCATCGGCGCGAGCCTGACAGCACGCAGGGCCGGGTAGAGTGCGCCAGCGAGCGCCACGACCACCGCCACGATCAAGCCGCGAACGAAAACCGAGAGGCTGTACTGTGGTTCGAGAAACGCCTGAACGGTCTCGATCTGCGAAACCGCGAGGACAATCAGCACGCCGAGCAGGCTGCCGAGGACCATCGCGAAGCTACAAAGAAGGAGAGATTCGCCAATAATCATTCGCAGAATCCGCTGTCCTGACCAGCCGACAGCCCGCAGGATTCCAATCTCTCGAGTGCGCTCGAAGACCGACATGATCATGGTGTTCATCACCCCGATTGCGCCAATGACGACGGCGAGGGCGGATATGGCGAGCGTGGCTGCGTCAATGACGAGGATTCCCTGGTCGACCTCTTGAAATTCCGAAACCTCCGCCACCGTCACCAGTTGAGGGAAGTCCTGTTCGATCTGCGCTCGCACATCGGCGATGTCCGCGCTTGGCTCAACTTTCACGTAGATCATCGTTACCTGTCCGAGCCGCCGCGTCATCTCCTGGACGGTCACAAGCGGCGCCTGGGAGCCGCCATCCAGCCAGGTATCGCCGGTAGTGTAGATCCCAACGACGGTAAAGTTCCGCCCGGCGATCTCGACCGTATCATCCAGCCCGAGGCCGAGTGACGCAGCAGCCTGATCTCCGAGCATGATCTCCCCGGTCGCGCCCTCAGCGAGCAATCGTCCCTCGAATGACTCAGGCGGGTTGATAGTCAGGTCGACCGGGCGAACGCCCATGACCACGAAGAACGGACTCGACTCGACCCGCTCAATGTCCATGAGCGCTCCAGTAGCCCATTCGACGTCTGGCATCGCGGCGATGAGCGCCACATCCTCCTCGGAAACATTGCTGAACGAGAGATCAGCCGTTCCTTCCTGGGCCACGATGAAATCCGCCCCGCCGACGCGCAGGATCTGCCCGGCCGAAGCCTTAAGCCCCTCGGTGATGATCCCGAGCGCGACGACGGTCGTGATCCCGATCGCGATCCCAAGCATCGTCAGTCCAGCCCGGACCGGCTGCCGGGCAAGATTCTTGAGCACCAACATGAAGAACGACATGATCGGGCCACCTCCCGCGCCTTTCAGCACCCGGGAATATCGTGACCCATTGGAGATTGAAAACGCATCTGTCTGGAGCGGCAAGGCGTTACAGTTGCATGTCAGTTCCCGTTACGGCGACAGTTTCATCGCGAACTGGTCGATCCGCCCGTCCCGGCCGAGCGATGAGCGTCCAGAACGCTACCCGGCATGGACACTCAAGATCGACCCAGATCACACGACCACCGGTCTCCTGCCTCGCGGCTACGGGGTCAGGTCTGCGCAGAGCGCCCAAGCCCACCATGTTCGATCAAGGGAAAGAATCACGGCTACTTCCCACCCTTGCTTTCCAGAGGGCAAGTTGAGCACCGGGAACGATTCCATCAATTTCACATCCGCGACGTAACGTGGATTCTGCTGATAACCCCCACTGAGAACTCTGTCTCCAACTCCACATTCAGCAACCTGCACCCATACATCCGTCGTGTCGTGAGATGAGTCCTGGCGAACCCCTGTGCCTGAAACGGTTACAACGTATGTATCCGGGAATCCAGTGCCACCGCCGCCGCCGGCGCCCGGTGGTCCCTGATCGCCCTTGCTCGCCAGCAGATCCCAGCTCGCGCCGGTGCCCGGCTCCTCGTTGGTGTTGGCGCTGGTTGCGATGTAGGCGCTGCCGTCATGACTAACCGCGTCGTTGGCTGAGTAGGATGTCGCCGCGCTCCAGGGACCCTGCCAGATCAGTCCGGGCGGGCCAGGGTTCCCTTGCGGGCCCTGAGCGCCCGGCGCCCCGTCCTGCCCTGCTTCTCCTGCCGGACCCCGTTCTCCTGGAAGTCCCTGAGGTCCAGGGGGTCCATCGGCACCTGGTAAACCAGCAGGTCCTGGCGGGCCCTGAATTCCTTGCGGTCCAGCGGGGCCTTGAGGTCCAGTCTCGCCAGCCGGACCGGGCGGGCCGGGAGGCCCCTCCGCGCCATCCTGTCCAGGCGGCCCGGGTGGGCCAGGCAGATTCGACACACCATCCGCGCCCGGAGGGCCGGGTGGCCCCTGCGGCCCAGTTGCTCCATCCGCCCCGGCAGGTCCCGGAGGTCCAGCTGGACCGGGCGCGCCGTCAGGTCCGGGTGGTCCCTGCTGACTTGGCGCACCGTCATTTCCTGGCGGTCCCGGGATACCCTGGATCCCTTGCGGGCCAGGTGCGCCATCTTGACCCGCCGGACCAGGAATCCCTTGTTGTCCCTGGGGGCCAGGCGGACCCTGTGGGCCGGGCGAGCCATCCTCTCCTGGCAATCCCTGCGGACCTGGAGGGCCTTGCTGACCCTGCGACCCGGAGGGCCCAGCCGGTCCAGCGGCTCCAGTCGCGCCTGGAGGTCCAGCGGGACCGGGCGCGCCATCTTCACCCTTTTCACCCTGAGCGCCGGGCGGGCCGGGTTCGCCAGCGGGGCCCTGTGGCCCTGGTTCACCTTGCGGACCAGCAGGTCCATCGCTGGCCCAGCTGATCTCGTATTCGAGCCGGTCAGCGCACGGCGCCGATCCGTACGGCATCCGCATCGTTCCGGTGTAGGCATTGACACAGGCTCGCATCTGATCGCCGTCATTCGCCGAGGCATTCCGGTCGAGCGAGTCCCTGATAGCCGGCATTAAGAGGGCAGCCAGCAGCCCGATTACGGCGACCGCAGCGGCCAGTCCCGGCACGCGCACACGAATCCGCGACATCCATGCACCCCCTTACAGTCAGAATTTCGGCGGATTGTAAACGAGTGGTGAACTTGTGGCAATGATTGACTGGCTGCCAATATCTTATTTGTGGGAAGTCGCTTATCGCTCGTGTGAAGCGGTGATCAGCAACCTCCTGGTTCTTCTTCGCCGCTGGAACCGCCGGACAGTCGCGCAGCTAGACGATCTCCGAATTCTCTGGAGTCTCGATATACTGGAAGCTGTGGAGTATGTATGCTCGGGAGCCACGCGAACCGGGCGGTTGGAGGGTCATGGCACGGAAAACGGACGGGCGGCGCAGGGCGGTCATCGAAGGGGTCTCCCCGGAAATCGACGGGGGACGCTACCCGATCAAACGGGTCATCGGCGAGTCTGTGACCGTCGAAGCGGACATCTTCACCGATGGCCACGACTCGCTCTCGGCGATGCTGCTGTACCGCACCTCATCCGCCAAACAGTATCGCTCGGTCGAGATGGAGCCGCTGGTCAACGACCGCTGGCGCGCCAGCTTCGAGATCGAGGAGATCGGAAGCTACCACTACACCATCTGGGCCTGGGTCGACCATTTCAAGACCTGGTCCCGCGACCTCACCAAACGCATCGCCGCGGGTCAGGATATCGCCGTCGATCTGCTGATTGGCGCCGATCTGATCGAAGCGGCCGCCGGTCGCGCGCCGGAGGAGAATGCGGGGCCACTGCGGAACACAGCCGAAGCGCTCCGTTCCGCCGATGTAGCGGCGGCAATGACGATCCTCAGTCCGAAACTTACCCAGATGATGACAATCTATGGAGACCGCTCCAACGCGACGAAGTATGACCGCGAGCTTACCGTTTGGGCTGAACCTGTCCTGGCCCGCACCGGCGCATGGTACGAGCTCTTCCCGCGCTCCTGGTCAATGGAAAAGGGGCGGCACGGGACATTCCTCGACGTCATCGCTCAGCTTCCGTACGTCAAGGAGATGGGATTCGACGTTCTCTACTTGCCCCCCGCCCACCCGATTGGCATGGCTTACCGCAAAGGCAAGAACAACAGCGTCATCGCCGAACCGAACGACACCGGCAGCCCCTGGGCAATAGGCGGCCCGGAAGGTGGTCACAAAGCGATCCACCCCGAACTCGGCGATCTCGATGATTTCAAGATGCTGGTCGAAACAGCCCGTGGCCAGGGCATAGAGATCGCGATGGATCTCGCCTATCAATGTTCGCCAGACCACCCGTACGTCGGCGCGCACCCCGAGTGGTTCCGGCAACGACCAGATGGCACGATCCAGTATGCTGAGAATCCGCCCAAGAAGTACCAGGATATCTACCCGTTCGACTTCGAATGTGAGGA
This sequence comes from uncultured Chloroflexia bacterium, assembly GCA_963709995.1. GTDB lineage: Bacteria > Chloroflexota > Chloroflexia > Thermomicrobiales > CFX8 > JAUIIK01. The sequence goes on from CAVPYN010000011.1 coordinate 13,400, forward strand.
TTGGAAAGCGCTCTGGGATGAGCTCAAGAGCATCGTTGATTACTGGATCGAGCAGGGTGTCCGCGTCTTCAGGGTCGACAATCCACACACCAAACCCTTCCGCTTCTGGGAGTGGCTGATCACCGACGTCAAGGCGCGCTATCCAGAGACGATCTTCCTCTCCGAAGCTTTCACCCGCCCGCGCGTGCTGGAGAACCTGGCCAAGCTCGGCTTCACCCAGTCCTACAATTACTTCCCCTGGCGTAACACCGCCTGGGAGATCACCGAATACCTGACTGAACTCACTCAGACCGAGGTAGCCGAATACCTCCGGGCAAGCCTGTGGCCGAACACCCCGGACATCCTGACCGAATACTTGCAGTTCGGCGGCCGGCCCGCCTTTATCGCGCGTTTCGTCCTCGCGGCGACGCTCGGCGCGACCTATGGAATCTATGGTCCAGCCTTCGAGCTATGTGAGAACGAGCCGCTTGCGCCGGGCCGCGAAGAGTATCTGCATTCGGAGAAGTATCAGATCCGCGAGTGGGATCTCGACGCGCCGGACAGCCTGCGGGAGATCATCACGATCGTAAACAAAGCGCGGCATGAGCATCCTGCCCTGCAATCGAACGCCAATCTCACGTTTCATGCAACCGGCAACGACCAGCTGATCGCCTATAGTAAACGCGCGGAAGACAACGGCGACATCATCCTCTGCGTCGTCAATCTCGACCCGCACCACACCCAATCGGGCTGGCTTGAACTGTCGCTGGAGGAGTGGGATCTCGAACCGGATCAACCGTTCCAGGCGCACGATCTCCTGGGTCAGGGTCGTTACATCTGGCATGGCAGCCGCAATTATGTCGAGCTCAATCCACACGCTCTCCCGGCCCACATCTTCGCCATCCGCCGGCGCGTCGCGCACCGAGAGTGATTTTGATTATTTCATGTGATCAGCCAGGAAAAGGCAACAGGGAGTAGTTGGGGTTTCGGATGATCTTAGCGCGCAAACGTGGTCGGACGAGTCATCAAGCGTCCAGTTCTTCCGGTTCCGTGTTCCCTGTTTCCTCTCCCACGAGAAAGGGCGTATCCAGCCATGAATGAGCGGTCATCACAACCTGACGACGGCGATCTTGATGACCCGCAGTGGTACAAGGACGCCATCATCTACCAGGTGCACATCCGCTCCTTCAAGGACAGCAACGCTGACGGCATCGGAGATTTTCGAGGACTGGCAGAAAAGCTGGACTACATCCAGGATCTCGGCGTCACCGCGATCTGGCTCTTGCCCTTCTACCCATCTCCACTGCGCGATGACGGCTACGACACCGCCGACTACAACAGCATCCATCCCAGCTACGGCGTTATGCGAGACGCGCGCCGATTCATTCGCGAGGCCCATGCGCGCGGCTTGAAGGTCATCACCGAGCTAGTCGCCAACCACACCTCGGATCAGCACGCCTGGTTCCAGCGCGCGCGCCGGGCAAGCCCTGGCAGCGTCTACCGTGATTTTTATGTCTGGTCAGATGATCCAGACAAGTACAGCGAAACCAGGATTATCTTCAAGGACTTCGAAACGTCCAACTGGACCTGGGACCCCGTCGCCAACGCTTACTTCTGGCACCGCTTCTATCATCACCAGCCCGACCTGAACTTCGACAACCCGCGAGTGCACGACGCGGTCATCAAGGCCATGGATTTCTGGTTCGATGCCGGCGTAGACGGGTTGCGTCTCGACGCTATTCCCTACCTCTACGAGCGCGAAGGAACGAACTGCGAGAATCTGCCGGAAACTCATCAGTTCCTCAAGAAGCTGCGTGCTCATGTCGATGAGAAGTATGAGAACCGCATGCTCCTGGCCGAGGCGAATCAATGGCCGGAAGATTCGGTCGAGTACTTCGGCGAAGGCGCTGGCGATGAGTGCCATATGGCCTTCCACTTTCCGGTCATGCCGCGACTCTACATGGCATTGCGGATGGAAGATCACTATCCGATCATCGACATTCTCGAGCAGACCCCACCGATTCCCGAGACGAGCCAGTGGGCGATGTTCCTCCGGAATCACGACGAGCTCACGCTTGAGATGGTGACTGACGAAGAGCGCGACTACATGTACCGCGCTTACGCCCATGATCCCGACGCCAGGATCAACCTGGGCATCCGCCGCCGTCTTGCCCCGCTGATGAACAACAACCGCCGCCGGATCGAACTGATGAACGGGCTGCTCTTCTCCCTTCCTGGCACGCCGGTGATCTACTACGGCGACGAGATCGGGATGGGTGACAACATCTATCTCGGAGATCGCAACGGCGTCCGCACCCCGATGCAATGGACCGCCGACCGTAACGCAGGCTTCTCCGACGCCAACCGCCAGAAGCTCTACTCGCCGGTCATCACCGACCCGGAATATCACTACGAAACGGTCAACGTCGAAACCCAGCAGCGCAATCCGCAGTCACTTCTGTGGTGGATGAAACGAATCATCGACCTTCGCAAGCGGTACAAAGCTTTTGGACGTGGAACGCTAAGATTTCTAAACGTCGAAAACCGCAAGATCCTGGCATTCCTGCGGGAGTTCGAGGACGAGAAGATTCTCGTCATTGCCAACCTCTCGCGCTTCGCCCAGGCGGCTGAACTGGATCTCTCGGAATTCGAGACGATGGTTCCTATCGAGATGTTCGGACGCACCGAGTTCCCGCCGATTGGCGGCCTGCCCTATTTCCTGACCCTCAGCCCGCATGGCTTCTACTGGTTCTCGCTGGAGCGACAGGAGATCCGTGGCGATTACGAGCCCGCGGTGCCCGGCGAGGATCGCGCAATCCCGACACTGACGACCCGCGAGCACTGGGAATCGTTGCTCGCACCGAACCGCCAGCGGCGCCTCACAGGCGTCCTCGCCAGCTACGTTCGGGAGCGTCGCTGGTTCAGGAGCAAGACAAGAACGATTCGCCAGACAACGATCGGATCGAAAGTCCCGTTGGCTCTTGACGATCGCGCGGCCCAGATCATCCTGTTCGAGATCGACTACTCTGAGGGAGAACCGGAGACCTACCTGATACCACTCGCCTTCGCGACGGCCGAACGCGCCACGCAGGTGCGTGACTGGACCCCTCACGCGGTCATCGCCAACGTAACAGCGGGCGGCGACGAGGGCGTTCTTTACGACGCCCTCTGGGATCCCGACTTCTGTCAGGCGTTGCTTGCGTTGATCGGTCGCCAGCGCACTGCACGGGGCGATTCCGGCAGGCTGCGCGGCGTGGCGGGACGGAACTTCCGTCAACTCCGGGGCGCTGAGGAGTTGCATGTGTCAATCTCCGGCGCAGAGCAGAGTAACAGCTCAATCAACTATGGCGACCGCTTGATGTTGAAGCTCTTCCGCAAGCTCGAAGAAAACGTCAATCCGGACTACGAGATTGGTCAATTCCTGACCGAGCGCACCCAATTCGACGCCCTTGCTCCGGTGGCTGGCGCGCTTAACTTCGAGCCATCCGACGGCCGAGCGCCGATGACAGCAGGAATTCTGCTGGGCTACGTCGAGAACGAAGACGACGCCTGGAGCTACACGCTCGACGTGTTCGGAAGTTTCATCGAGCGGCTGCTAACTGAGCCTGAAGTCGCGGATCGAGCGCCAGCCGCGGCGTCCCACCCGCTGGATGTTGCCGCTGCGAAGATCCCAGATGAGGCGTACGAACTCGTGGGCGCCTATCTCGACGATGCGGCGCTGCTTGGAACACGGACCGCACAGATGCACCTGGCACTGTCATCCCGTCGTGATGATCCTGCCTTTGCGCCGGAAGATTTCTCGCTTCTTGGTCAGCGGGCGCTGTTTCAGTCGATGCGCTCCCAGGGCCGCCGCATTCTCCGCGATCTACATCGCTGGTCGAACGAGTTCCCGGCAGATCTCCAGGAAACTGCGGCCCAGCTCATCGATCGCGAGAGCGAGGTCCTGGCCCGCTTCCAGCAACTAACCAACCATCGCATCGACGCTCAGAACATTCGCACGCACGGCGACTACCATCTTGGACAAGTGCTCTATACCGGCCGGGACTTCGTCATCATCGACTTCGAAGGCGAGCCTGCCCGGGCCATCGGCGAGCGCCGGCTGAAACGTTCCCCCATGCGTGATGTCGCCGGCATGATCCGCTCGTTCGACTATGCCGCGCACTCCGGGAATCTTGGCGCGGGCGCCTGGGTACGCGAGGAAGATGCCGATCTCGTGTCCGTCTGGTCACGTCTCTGGTACCGATGGGTGAGCGGCGCGTTCCTGCGCGGCTATCTCGACGCGGCTTGTGGGGCGGAGTTCCTTCCGTCCAACGAGGGAGATCTCCGGGTGCTGCTTGACGCCTACCTGATCGAAAAGGCAATCTATGAGATTGGCTATGAGATGAACAACCGTCCTGCATGGACGGCGATTCCAATCCGTGGAATTCTCGATCTTCTGGAGCAACAGACATGAGCATGACCCGCGAACGAACGGACAATCTGCGAAGGCTGGCGGAACGTTACGGCATCGCCACAAGCTACACCGCCATGGACGGCAAACAGGTGCGACCGCCGGACGAGACGGTCCTCTCCGCGCTGCGCTCGCTGGGCGCGGACGTCGGTTCAGGCGACGACCTCAAGACAGTTTACGACCGCCGGTTAGCCGAGGACTGGATGTCGATCTGCGATCCGTCCGCGGTTGCCTGGGATGGCTCCGCCGAGATTGAAGTCAGGCTGCCCTCGCGCCATGCGACCACCGATTTGAACCTGACCCTGACGCTCGAAGGCGGCGACCGGCTGTCCGAATCCGTCTCGATTCGCGACTATAAGGTAATAGGATCGGCCCGTCCCGAACCGCGCGCGAGCTATCTTGCCAGGCGGGTAGCCCTCCCCTGGGTCGTTCCTGCCGGCTACCACCGGCTTGAACTGGAGTCCGGAGAGGTCACAGGCTCGATGTTCATCATCTCGTCTCCCAGACGGGCATTCCAGCATGATCGCGAGCGCAGCTGGGGGACGTTCCTTCCTCTCTATAGTCTGACAACCTCTGAGAGCTGGGGAGCGGGAAACTTCACCGATCTCGGAAGGCTCGTAGGCTGGACAACCGATTTGGGCGGGAGCTACGCCGGCACCCTGCCGCTTCTGGCGGCGTTTCTCGACAAACCCTTTCAACCGGAGCCGTACGCTCCGGTTTCACGGCAATTCTGGAACGAGTTCTTCATCGACGTGACCGCCGTACCGGAAATGGCACACTCGGAGGCAGCGAGAGAACTCATCGGCGCCAACGCATTTCAGAGCGAACTTGCGGCACTCCGCTCCGACGAATTCGTCGATTATCGTCGGGGCATGAAGGTACGCCGCCAGGTCCTCGAACAACTTGCGCAGGCACTTTTTGCGGACCCAAGCGACCGGTTCGATGAGTTCCAGAGATGGCTCGAAGCGCGCCCGGTTCTGGGCGACTACGCTCGCTTCCGAGCGATCTGCGAGCGCCATAACGCTGGCCCCGGCGACTGGCCCAGGGCCCTTCGTCCGGACGAGATCACCAGCGCCGACTTCGACGAAGCGGTTTTCAGTTATCATGCGTACGTTCAGTGGATCGCCGACCAACAACTGGCGGCCATCAGCAACCGGTCAGACGATACTGGTCTGTATCTCGATCTGCCGATTGGTGTAAGTGGCGACGGCTTCGACCTCTGGAACGAGCCAGCAGCTTTCGCGACCGGCTTCAGCGTCGGCGCGCCGCCCGATCTCCTCGGTGAAAACGGACAGAACTGGGGGCTCCCGCCGTTGCATCCGCGCGGCCTTCAGGGACAAAGCTACCGCCACTTTATCGCCATTATCCAGCATCACATGCGTCATGCTTCTATGCTACGCGTCGATCACATCATGGGGCTTCACCGGCAATTCTGGATCCCAACTGGCGCGGATAGCGCCGACGGCACCTACGTTCATTATCCCGCCGATGACCTGTACGCGATACTGATTCTCGAGTCGCACCGCAATCGGACAGAATTGGTCGGGGAAGACCTCGGGACTGTCCCCACAAAGGTTCGTCCCAAACTTGAGGATCACGAGATCTGCCGGATGATCATTGTGCCGTTCGAAGTCAGACCAGATTCGACGAGTCTCGACGACGTGCCCAAGCTCGCTCTCGCCGCCCTCAACACCCACGATCTGCCGCCCTTCGCGGGGATCTGTGAACAATGGTTCGACGACGAGCGTCAGCAAGTGCTGGTAGGGTTGTTAGAGGAGCAGGGTCGGCTCGACGATTCCGACGAGCCCGACATGCAGGCCATAATCGCGGCGACCCTGGAACACCTCGGCGCAAGCGGTGCCCGATCCGTGCTCGTCAACCTTGAGGATCTCTGGCTCGAAACACGATCGCAGAATATCCCGGGCACCACCGGCAAAGATCACCCGAACTGGCGTCGTAAAGCCGTCAGTCCTTTGAAGAGTTTTCAGGATCACCGACGGTCCTCGGAACGCTGGCACGGCTCGATGCTTCGCGTCGCGAAAGCACCAGAGAGGATCAGAACACTTGATTGCAACCGTTTCCGACCAGGACATCTATCTCTTAACGAAGGCAGTCATCTCAGCCTGGCCGATCACCTCGGGGCGCACATTTCCGAACGAGAAGGACGACCGGGCACGGCATTTGGCGTCTGGGCGCCAAACGCCGAATCGGTCTCGGTCGTTGGCGATTTCAATGGCTGGGATCAACAGGCTAACCCGCTCGCCGCCCAGGCATCTTCTGGTATCTGGTCTGGTTTCGTTCCCGATGTCGGCCAGGGCGCACGCTACAAGTACCACATTCGTTCCAGGCACAATGATTATCGAGTCAACAAAGCCGATCCGTTCGCATTCCATGCCGAAACATCTCCGGCAACGGCATCGATCGTGTGGCCACTCGACTACGAGTGGGGTGACGACGAATGGATGGCAGCACGAGGCGAGCGGAATAGCTCGACAGCTCCGCAATCAATCTACGAAGTTCATCTCGGCTCCTGGATGCGCGTGCCGGACGAGAACGACCGCTCTCTGAGCTACCGCGAGATCGCGCCGAAGCTTGCGGAGTATGTTCTCGACATGGGCTTCACCCACGTTGAGCTCCTGCCAATCATGGAGCATCCGTTTTACGGCTCCTGGGGTTACCAGACCACCGGCTATTTCGCGCCGACCAGCCGCTACGGCACGCCGCAGGAGTTCATGTATCTCGTCGATCATCTGCACCAGCATGGCATCGGGGTGATCCTCGACTGGGTGCCGTCGCACTTCCCATCCGACGAGCATGGACTGGCGTATTTCGACGGCACCCATCTTTTCGAGCACTCCGACCCGAGGCAGGGATACCATCCGGACTGGAACAGCTACATATTCAACTACGGCCGGAACGAAGTGCGCAGTTTTCTCCTCAGCAGCGCGCTCTTCTGGTTCGACAAATATCACATCGATGGACTGCGAGTAGACGCGGTCGCGTCGATGCTCTACCTCGACTATTCCCGCAAGGAAGGGGAATGGATCCCGAATCAGTACGGCGGTCGGGAAAATCTCGAAGCCATCGACTTCCTGCGCCGCTTCAACAGCGAGGTGTATGGACGGCACCCGGACACGCAGACAACCGCCGAGGAATCAACGGCTTGGCCGATGGTCTCGCGCCCAACCTATATTGGCGGTCTCGGCTTCGGTCAGAAGTGGGACATGGGCTGGATGCACGACACGCTGCAGTATTTCACTCGCGATCCGGTGCACCGCAACTATCACCATCACGAACTGACCTTCCGGATGATCTATGCGTTCACCGAGAACTTCGTGTTGCCACTGTCCCACGACGAGGTCGTGCATGGCAAGGGCTCGATGCTCGACAAGATGCCCGGTGACGAATGGCAGAAGTTCGCCAACTTGCGGTTGCTCTACAGCTATATGATCGCCCAACCCGGCAAGAAGCTGCTGTTCATGGGCAGCGAATTCGGACAGGGCCGTGAGTGGAACCACGACGCCAGTCTGGACTGGCATCTGCTCGATATCCCGGCACACCAGGGGGTTCAAAAGACGGTCCGGGACCTCAACCGGATCTATCGTGAATCTCCGGCACTGCACAGGACCGATTTCAACGACCAGGGTTTCGAGTGGATCGACGCCAACGACGCCGAACATAGCGTCCTCAGCTTCCTGCGGAAGGATCCCGACGACGGCCAGAAGATCATTGCCGTCTTTAATCTGACGCCAGTGCCACGGCACAACTACCGGGTAGGAACGCCGGAGTCAGGAACCTGGCACGAGATCTTCAATAGCGATGCTTCCGGTTACGGCGGCAGCGGGCAGGGCAATCTGGGGGGCGCCGCCTCCGCGCCGGTTCCCTGGAATGGCCGCCCCGCGTCAATCGTCGTCACCGTGCCGCCATTGAGTGCGCTCTTCTTTTCGAACGGGATCGCAAGCTGACAGCTTCACACCCGCGGCTTGGCACGACGCTGCTACCAGGCAACCGCTGCCAGTTTCTCGTCTGGGCGCCATTTTGCGATCAGGTTGACGTCCACCTGCTCGGGGAGGAGGATCGTTTTATTCGCCTCGATCGCGACGACCGGGGCTACCACGCCGGTGTAATCGCGGACGTGTCGTCCGGAAGCAGGTACTTCTACCGGCTGGATGGCGGCAACGAATGCCCTGATCCCGCTTCACGTTTCCAGCCCGAGGGAGTCCACGGCCCATCCGAAGTAACTGATCCCGAAGCATTCGCCTGGACCGATGATGGCTGGCGGGACATCCCGCGTTCAGAGCTTGTCTTCTACGAACTACACATCGGCACATTCTCCGATGAAGGCACCTTCGATGGCGCGATTCCGCATCTCGACAGGCTTCGCGATCTCGGCATCACCTGTATCGAGATCATGCCGGTCAACCAGTTCCCGGGCGCGCGCAACTGGGGCTACGACGGCGTCCAGCTCTTCGCGGCGCAGAATAGCTATGGTGGTCCGGATGGGCTCCGCAGGCTGGTCGATGCCTGCCATGCGCGCGGGTTCGCTGTCATCCTCGATGTCGTCTACAACCACCTCGGCCCCGAAGGAAACTACCTGGGGCAGTTTGGTCCATATTTCACCGATCGACACCAGACACCGTGGGGGGCGGCGATCAATTTTGACGATCGCGACAGCGACGAAGTGCAACGTTTCTTCATGGAGAACGCGCTTCACTGGATCACCGATTATCACTTCGACGGCTTCCGGCTGGACGCGATCCACGCTATCCAGGACCATCGCCCACGGCCATTTCTCCGCAAGATGGCCCACGCGGTACATGCGTGGGGAGAGCGCGAACGGCGCTTTGTGCACGTCATCGCCGAGAGCAATATGAATGATCCAAGAGTGGTCAATCCGGCTCGCTTCGGCGGTTTCGGCTTGGACGCTGAATGGAACGACGATTTCCATCATGCGTTGCACACGCTGCTAACCGATGAGAACACCGGCTACTACCACGATTATCAAGGTTTCAGCGATCTCGCGAGGGCGGTTCGGGAGGGCTTCGTCTACACCGGAGAGCACATGGCGTTTCGGGGGCGCGGCCACGGCGACGCCCCACATCTCTATGAAGGCGACAACTTCGTGATCTTCGCCCAGAATCACGACCAGATCGGCAATCGCGCCATCGGCGACCGCCTCAGCACGATGATCTCGTTCGAGGCGCAGAAAGCAGTCGCCGGGCTGGTCACACTCTTGCCCTATCTGCCGTTACTGTTCATGGGTGAGGAATATGGCGAGACGAGTCCATTTCCTTATTTCGTCGATCATGGTGACCCGGCCTTGATCGATGCCGTGCGGCGAGGGCGGCGCCGCGAGTTCAAGAGCTTCGGTTGGCATGGGGAGCTACCCGATCCAGCGGCGAAAGAGACCTTCGAGCAGGCCAAACTCGACCGGGACAAGCTATCGCAGCCGGCACATGCGGCCCTGTATGACCTTTATCGGGAGTTGCTCGGGCTTCGCCGGCAACACCCGGCGCTCAGCGCGCTCAGCATACGCGACATGGATCTCACAACGTATCATGAGGAACGCATCCTCTTCACTCGTCGTCGCCACGCAACCGGAGACGCCTGCTGTGCGTTTTCATTTGGCGACGACGCAGCCTCCTGTCTCGTTCCGATACCGGGGGGCAACTGGAGGCTTGCCATCAGTTCCGCCGAAGAGCGTTGGGCTGGAACCGGCAGTAACCTGCCCCTACGAATCACGTCGCAGGGAGAACTAACCCTGACTATTCCGCCGAATAGTTGCTGCGTCTATATCCAGGAACATCAGAAAGCTAACTAATCTTGAACCGCTTCGTTTGCGTTCACGGACACTTCTACCAACCTCCCCGCGAGAACCCCTGGCTCGAGACGATCGAAGTCCAGGATTCCGCCTACCCGTACCACGACTGGAACGAACGCATATCGCAAGAGAGCTACGGTCCCAACGCCGCCGCTCGGATTCTCGACGAAGAGGGACGCATCCTCGACATCGTCAACAATTATGCTCGTATCAGCTTCAACTTCGGGCCAACCCTGCTTGCCTGGATGGAGGAGAACGATCCCGAGACGTATGGGAACATACTTGCGGCGGACAGGCTTAGCCGGCATCACTTTTCCGGTCACGGCTCCGCTATGGCCCAGGCGTACAATCATCTCATCATGCCACTGGCAAACAGCCGCGACAAAGAAGCGCAGATTATCTGGGGCATCGCCGATTTCAGACATCGCTTCGAGCGAGAGCCGGAAGGCATGTGGTTGGCGGAAACCGCCGTTGACATCGAGTCGCTCGACTTGATGGCCAAACACGGGATCAAGTTCACCGTTCTCGCGCCACATCAGGCGGCGAGAACTCGTCGGATAGGCGACAGCGAATGGACCGATGTCAACGGCGGCCGGGTCGACCCCACCCGCCCCTATCGAGTCCAACTTCCTTCTGGCGAATCGATCACGATCTTCTTCTATGACGGGCCAGTCTCCCAGGCAGTTGCGTTTGAGGGACTCCTCGATCGAGGCGAGCTGTTGGCAAACCGGATCGCTGGGATCTTTTCCGATTCGCGTGACTGGCCGCAAATTGCCCACATCGCGACTGATGGCGAAACGTATGGTCATCACCATCGCAATGGAGAGATGGCGCTCGCCTACGCGCTTCGCTACATCGAAGATCAGGAAATCGCCCAGCTAACCAACTACGGTGAATACCTTGAACAATTCCCTCCAACCCACGAGGCTGAAATCGTCGAGGATAGTTCCTGGAGCTGCGTGCATGGCATTGAACGCTGGCGCTCCAACTGCGGCTGCAACAGCGGGGGCCGACCCGAGTGGAATCAGGAATGGCGCGCTCCGCTGCGCGAAGCGCTTGACTGGCTACGGGACAGCATGCTCCCCGAGTATGCCTCCGGCGCGAGCGCCCTGCTGAACGACCCCTGGGCAGCCCGGGATGAGTACATCTCCGTCGTGATCGATCGGTCCTCGAAATCGCTCGACCGTTTCTTCGCCAAGCACGCGGCAAGGAAACTCGAACCGAACGAACGAACGCAGGCGCTAAAGCTGCTCGAGATGCAGCGACACGCCATGCTGATGTACACCAGCTGCGGATGGTTCTTCGACGAACTCTCGGGGATCGAGACGGTCCAGGTCATCGAGTACGCGTCACGGGCCGTCGAACTCGCCGACGAATTCTCCGGAAGTGGCCTCGAATCGGGATTTGTCGAGCGGCTCGCGGCGGCAAAGAGCAACCTGCCGCGCTTTGGCGATGGCGCAGCCATCTACGATAGGCTCGTTCGTCCAGCCACCGTCGATCTTGCGAAGGTCGCGGCGCACTACGCGATGAACGCACTCTTCACTGACGAGCCGCCTGTTGGCGTGTATGCATTCGAAGCCCGTCCGGAGGATGTGCATCGTTACAGCGCTGGCAGGTCACGGCTCGGCCTGGGCCGTGTTCATCTCAGATCGCGCATCACGAATGAAGCGGACACGTTCTCCTTCGGAGTCCTCCACCTCGGAGATCACAACCTCAGCGGCGGGGTGCGGATGTTCCAGGGACCCGAGCCGTTTGAGGTAATGAAGACAGAAGTCACCGCCGCCTTCGAGCGAGCGGACCTGCCGGAGACAATCAGGCGAATCGACCATCATTTCGGCGACCACTCCTATTCACTGGGCACACTGTTTCGGGACGAGCAGCGCAACATCACCGAGGATATCCTCAACGGGACGCTCGCAAGTGCGGAGTCCGTCTACCGGCATCTGTACGAAGACAATGCCGCGCTCATGCGCTATCTCAACAAAGTCTCAATTCCGCTCCCCCGGGCGCTCCGTACGGCAGCGGAATACGTAATGAACGTCGACATCACCAGGGCGCTTGGTGAAGACCCGATCGACCTCGACTACATTCGAGATTACTTCGATGACACCGAATCCTGGGGGCTTGAGCTCGACGTGCCGGGCATCAGCTTCGCGATGAACCACGCCCTGGAGCGCCATACCGCCCGCCTCAACGAGGCCAACGCCGGTCCAGCGCTGTTCGACGAGATCACGAAACTCATCAACATGATCCTTGGACTACCATTCGGTTGCGACCTCTGGACGGCGCAAAACGACTACCACGAGGTCTTCACTCACCGTTATCCGGGCATTCAGGATCTCGCCGAGTATGGCGATCCTGAAGCAGCCGCCTGGGTGGATTCGTTCGAGAGCCTCGGACGAGCGCTGGCGTTCAGGATCGAATGAGCCTCTTCAACCGCATCCCTGTCGCCACGTACCGGTTGCAGATGAACGCCGGGTTTACCTTCGAACAGGCTCGCGAACTGCTCGACTACCTTCAGCAGCTTGGGATGAGCGATCTCTACCTGTCGCCGATCATGCGTGCTCGCGAGGGCAGCGATCACGGCTACGACACCGTCGATCCAACGACAATCAACCCGGTTCTTGGCGGCCAGGATGCCTTCGATCGCCTCGCCGCAAGCGCTGCAACGCGCGGCATCGGCATCTTGCTGGACATCGTCCCGAACCATATGGCGGCGTCGAGCGAAAACCGCTGGTGGTGGAATGCGTTGTGTGATGGACCCGAGTGCACCAGCGGAGCAGTATTCGATATCTACTGGGATGCGGATGGCAAGGCTCTGCTCCCGGTTCTCGGCGATCACTACGCCAACGTTCTGGAGCGGGACGAGCTTGGGATCGCGGAAGATGCCGGCGCCTTCGTCCTGACGTATTTTGACAACCGATTCCCCCTGAACGTGGATCAACTGTCTCGATCTACGCTCGCTCGATATCGGAACACGGACGATCCCGAGACCAGGCGCGAACTTCTGGATCAGATCATCGGCGGCCAGCATTACCGGCTCGGCTACTGGCGCACGGCCAGCCGGGAGATCAACTACCGGCGATTCTTCGATATCAACGAACTCGTAGCACTCCGGATGGAAGATGGTGAGGCGTTCGGGCTGATCCACGACTCTCTTGCACAGCTTGCAGCAACCGGCAAAATCACTGGACTGCGTATTGACCACATCGATGGGCTCCGCGATCCGCTCGCCTATCTCCAGCGTTTGCAGGAACACGTTTACGGCAATGAGGCGTCGCCGCCAATCTATGTCGCCGTCGAGAAGATCCTGACCGGGGACGAGAATCTTCCAGACGACTGGCCGGTTGCAGGCACATCTGGCTACGACTTCCTGAATATGTCCAGCGCGGCGCTGACTAGCACCGTGGGACTCCAGCGACTCATCGAAATCACCAGCCGTTTCGCTGCGGACGAGGCGGAATTCGATCGTATCGTGCATCAGGCCAAGTATCAGGTGATTGACGAACTGTTCGCGGCAGATCTCAGCAGGCTGGTGGTCTCGCTCGGGTCGATCGCGCGATCCGACCGCTACGGGCGGGACCTGATCGGTGACGAACTACGCTCAGCCATCCGTGAGATGACCGCCTGCATGCCGGTCTATCGCACCTATGTCGCAAGCACAGACGTCAGCCCCATCGATAAGCGGGTCATAGAGCAGGTCAGCCAGGAAGCACTAGATCAGCGTCCAGGGCTTCAGGTTGCGATCAGATTCCTGCGCCGGGTGTTGCTGCTCGAAGACTGGAAGCGGCTCGAACGTGACGACCTGAACCGGCGCATCGACTTTGTCGCCCGCTGGCAGCAATTCACCGGACCGGTCATGGCCAAAGGTCTCGAGGATACGACCCTGTACCGCGACCCCACGCTGCTTTCGGCCAACGCCGTCGGCGGGGAACGCGACGCCGCCGAAGCGAGCGTCGATGATTTCCATGCCTGGGCGCAGCGTCGCGCCGAGCGCTGGCCGCACACGATGAACGCAACCTCGACCCACGACTCCAAACGTAGTGAGGACATTCGCGCCCGGATTGCGGTACTGTCCGAACTTCCCGGCGAGTGGGAGGCCGCTTTCGAGTCATGGCGGGAGGCAACGGCCGCCGACGTGCGCTCGGTCGATGGCCTGCCGGTTCCGGACGGCCGGGGGACGCTCTTCCTCTTCCAGACGTTGCTCGGTTCCTGGCCGTTGCAGGAAGGCGATCTTTCGGACTATCCGGAGCGGCTTCAGTCCTACGCGGTGAAGGCCGAGCGAGAGGCAAAGCTACAAACGAGCTGGCTCGACGTCAATCAGACCTACGAAGCGGCGCTCCAGGCGTTCATTGATGACCTCTTCGACAACCAACAGTTCCTCAACCTGTCCCTGCCATTCCAGCAACACATTGCGTTTCACGGCATGCTCAATTCGCTCAGCTCGACCCTGCTTAAGATCACCTCACCGGGGCTGCCTGATTTCTATCAGGGCACCGAGCTCTGGGATTTCAGTCTGGTCGACCCGGACAATCGCCGGCCGGTGGATTTCGATCTGCGCGCCAGGATGTTGCAAGATGTGATGTCCGCGCCATCACCCGCACAGCTTGTCAACGATTGGCGCAGTGGTCAGATCAAGCTCTACCTCATCTGGAAATCGCTCCAGATCAGGGCATCGAACCGTGGATTGTTCGAACAGGGAAACTACATCCCGCTGGTAGCCGACGGCGAGCACGCACGCCACGTGATTGCATTCGCGCGCGCCAGCGAGAGAGCCTGGGCAATCACCATGGTGCCACGTCTCACCGCGATGCTGGCGATAGACGCGGGCCGCCCTCTCGGCCAGCTTCCCCTTGGGCTCGACGTCTGGAACGACACCTCGATCATCTTGCCGGATGACCTGCCTGCTGCCTGGTCAGACGTCTTCACTTCACGAGACGTTCGATCATCGAAGGGGCGCATCCGCGTCGGCGACATCTTGCGGGACTTTCCCGCCGGGCTCCTAGTCGCCGAGAGGTAGCGGGCACGAACACCATGCGGATGCCGCAGTTCCGTAGCGAAGCGTCCGCGGCATCAGTTCCACCTGGTTCACCGGTAGCCCGCTTGCGATCAGGCCCCGGCTCCAGCCAGTGTCTCGCGCAGGAAACGCAAAACTTCCGGCCAGGCTTCTCGCTGGGCTCTGGCGTGCGCGGCGGATTCGCCGCCACGGGCAACGAGAAAACCCCGGATCGGGTGGCGGCCGGAGTTGACCGTCGTCGGGAGATGCGGCGCGCGGATGCCGTGGCCAGCGCCCGCGTACTGGAGATGCCGGTATAGCTGCGGGTGGTTATGCTCGGCGAGCCGCTCGACGATCATCTCCGACATTAACGTCGAGGGCCACATCGCATCGTCCTGACCGGAGATCAGGAGAAGCGGGCATTCGATGCGCTCTACCGGAATGGCCGCATGTCTTACCGCGTCGCGATCTTCAAGGTTGATCAGGTAGCGGCGGGTGAGCGCCACCGGCTCGTCGCCGAGGATCTGTCGATCCTGCTCCGCCGTTACCCTGTCCGGCATCATTGGCAGCGGCTTGCCCCGATAGCTCCACGACGGCGACCCGATGGCCGAATTGCCGGGTCCGATGCCCGCCCAGAGGACGGAGCTTGGCACCCAGGCAACGATCGCGTCGATCAGTTCGGGAAACGTCGAGCCGAGCAGCAGCACGAGTTCGCCCCCGCGCGAAACGCCGGAGAGCGCAACCTTACCGCCGTCGACCGCTTCATGCCTCCGCAGCCAGGTGATAGCCGTCTCGAAGTACTCCAGCGGGATTTCGATCAGATGGTCGGGCAATCCATCCATCCCGAAGTACGCCAGGGACATCGCGACGAAGCCGTGCGAGGCCAGCAACGCTGCTGTCTCGCTGGCCCCACGCATCGCGCCGCCTGAACCGCCCAGGGTGATGACCGCTGGCGCTGGTCCACCGCTGGGCGGCAGGAAGAGCGTTGCGACGAGCCCGTCTGCTCGCACATCCTCCACTGCCACATCAGGTGAGATGAAATTGCGCGTCAGCATCGCTGTGGTGCTCTTGCCACTCTCCGTTCGCCCATCGAAGCGCACCTCGCGCGGTTGGAGGCTCGCACTGGCAAACGACGTGGGATCGCTTGCCGGCGTCGCCTGGATCATTGACCAGTACAGACCGGCGGGATCGATGCCCCGGTAGGTTCCACCGCTTGAAGGCTGGATGGATGGATCAACTTCGCCATCCACGCCAGCGACAAGGATCGCTTCCGATCGCCATTCGACGCCGTTGTCATCATTGGTCGTTGCGGTCAGCGTCAGCTGCTCACCGGGCCAGGCCCCGCTGATTCGCAGCATCGGGATCTCATCGATCAGTACCTCGTCAGGCATTACGCGAATTTGAAGTTCCGGGTGATTTTCTGCACCGGACATACCGGCAGTCCTTTCTCACGTTTCGATGTGAGATTCATAGCACGGTTCGGGGCTGCATCTCCATGCCCGTCTACCGGTAGAGACGCCCCAGCTGGGCTTCTCTACGTCCGGTGATCGCCGAACCATCCACCATAGATCACACCGCTGCCTATCCGGGGTAGCATGGCCGGCGACAGCCAGCAGAAAGGTCAACGCCGGATCGATGAAGCAGAGCGCGGCGACAGAAACCCCACTATCCGAATCCGCGCCCGGGCGTCGTGGCCTGGACACCAGCGTGCTCGTGCCAGTCTGCCTGACACTTTTCATGGCTGGGCTCTGGGGGCAGGCATTCGCGCCGCTGATTCCGGAGATCGCGGACGACCTTGGCGTGTCGGTCGCGCTCGTGGGTCAGGTCTCGACGGTCAGCCTGGCGATGATTGGCCTCGGCAGTATCGTTGCCGGTCCGCTGGCGGACCATTTCGGACACCGCCGCACGATTGCGGTCGGGCTGGCTGGTGGGTCGCTGGCTGCCGCGCTTTCCGGTATCGCCCCGGGCTATCTCGCGCTGCTGCTGGCCGGGTTCGTCGGGGGCCTGTCCTTTTCGCTGGTTCACGGCGTCTCCTTTGGAACCGTTGTCTCCAGCTTCGAAGGCAGCCAGCGGCGCAGGGCACTCGGCATTACCCAGGCGGTCGTGACCTCAGCTGGAATCATCGGCGCGCCGATTGTGACGACCATCGCCTCGCAGGTTGGCTGGCGAGGCACCTTCGGTTTCATGGCCGTGGTGCTCTTCATCGCAGTGCTCGTTGTGTCCCGTCTGTTGCCGGCCGGAAGAACACGTCGCTCGGAACGTCTATCGCTACAGCACGTCCTCGCCGCCTACCCGCCGGTGCTCCGTGACGGTGAGGTGCGGCGGCTCTACATTGCCGCGGTGTTGCGGGCGATCGGCTTTGGCGGGCCGATGATCTTCATCTCGGCATTCCTGATCGACGAGTACGGCTTCACCCTCCAGGAGGTCGGCTTCGCGTTGATGGCGACCGGCGCCGGGATATTCCTCGGCAACCTGGCTGGTGGTGGGAGCTGGTTGAGCGGCTTCAACCTGCGCCACGCTTACGCGCTCTCCACGGCATCGCTCGGCTTCGGCTGGCTGGCAGTTCTGACCCTGGACATTCCCGCCATCGCAGTAGTTGCCGGAATTGTCCTTATCTTCTTCGTCGCCGGGATCAGCTACATCAGCCGCCTGGAGCTTCTGGCGGGCGCGTCGCGTGGCGGCTCGGCAACGACGATGGGACTCAACACGGCCGTCCTCGGACTCGGCAACGCCGCCGGAACCGCCATCGCTGGCCTGCTGCTCGCACTCGGCGGCTACACCCTGCTGGCCATCGCGTTGCCGTTCTTCTCGACCGCCTCCGCGCTGACCGTCTGGCAACCGCGTTTCCTCCAATCGCGCTCGTAGGGATGGGGCTCGCCCCCTTCCGTCTTCTCCCCCTCCACGATTGACCATTCGGAAGGAAATCAAAACCCGGATGGGGACGAGCCCCATCCCTACGATATCGGGGAGATTCGACCACCTCAACAAGCGTGATTTTGTCCACTCAGGGCGGCCTGGCGGTGGTCTATAGTAATTGCTGGACCGACAACAACGTCGCAACCGGCCAATCCAGCCGTCCCACATGCAAGGAGCCTTCCGATGACCCAGGTCGATCTCGTGATCCGCAATGGCCGTGTCGTGACTGAATCGATGGATGCCCGGGTCGATGTGGGCATCATGGATGGCAAGGTGGTCCAGGTCGGCGGGCAGATGGATGCTGCCCGGGAGATCGACGCCAGCTGGAAGATGGTCATTCCCGGAGGGATCGACGCCCACGTCCATGTCACCAGCCGCCCGGGCGCGCCTGAAGGGCCGCGCTGGGTCGATGATTTCACCAGCGGATCGGCTGCAGCACTTGCCGGCGGGATCACGACGATCGGCAACATGACCCAGCTCGGCCACGACGAGACGCCACTCCAGGCGTTGAAGCGTGAAGCAGAACAGGCGGAACGCGAAGCGATTGCCGACGTCCTCCTGCATCCGATCTTCAGCGACGCCAGCGACAGCGCGCTCGCCGACGTGCCCCATCTGCTCGAGAACGGTCACAACAGCGTCAAGTTTTTTATGTCGACGCCAACATTCGATGGACAATCCGAGGGATACCTCGAACTCGTCCGCCAGGCGGGCGCGGAGAATCTGATCACCCTGATCCACTGCGAGGATTACCCGCTGATCCAGGACGCGACCCGCCAGCTCGTCCAGGCGGGCAAATCCTCCCTGCGCTACTACGCTGACAGCAGGCCGGTGATCAGCGAAGTCGTCGCCACCCAGCGGGCCATTGCGTTCTGCGAGGCCACCGGTTCACCGGTCTACATCGTTCATCTCTCTTGCGAACGGGCGCTCGAAGTCTGTGCCCGGGCCCAGTTGCGCGGGCTGCCCGTCTACGTCGAGACTCGCCCTCTCTATCTCCACCTGACCCGCGAGCGTTTCCTCGAAACCGACGGCGCGAAATACGTCGGTCAACCGCCGCTTCGCGAGCAATCGGATGTCGACGCGATCTGGGCGGGGATCAAGAACGGCACGGTCACGACCGTCTGCACCGACCATGCGCCCTGGTCGCTTGAAGCAAAACTCGATCCAGAACTGTCGATCGAGAAACTACGGCCCGGCACCGAGAACCTTCAAGTGATGCTGCCGATGCTCTACTCCGAGGGAGCGCGCACCGGAAAGATCTCCCTCCAGAGGATGATCCAGGTGCTCTCAACCAACGCGGCACGCCTGTTTGGCCTCTACCCGCAGAAAGGCACGATCGCGCCCGGCAGCGACGCCGACATCGTGATCTTCGATCCTGATTTGACCCGCAACATCACCGGATCGATGCTCAAATCGAACGCCGACTATTCAGTCTTCGAAGGCTGGAGTGTTACCGGCTGGCCAATCATGACCATCCGCCGCGGCGAGATTGTCTACGAGCATGGTGAAGTCACCGGCGAACCCGGCTCCGGCATCCTGCCCCACAGAGGACCAACCCAGGCGTTGTAATAGTTGACCATTATGTAGAAACACCCCGGCGGGGCGTCTCCGGCTTGACATCCCCATCTATTCCCTGGAACCAAATGAGGAACGGTACCGGGACGCGCCGCGGCGCGTCTCTACCGGTGGAACAGGATCGTGTTCGTCGTCAAAGCACGTTCTTCGGCGCCGCGAGGTCTCCTTCGGCGAAGCGGTTGAATCGGAAAGCGTGGAGGTCGAGCGACGGCCGGCCATCGAGGATCAGTTCGCTGACCAGCCTCCCGGCAATCGGGCCGAAAGCGAAACCGTGGCCACTGAAGCCGGTCGCAAAGATGAAGCCGGGCAATTCGTCTGCCTCGCCGATCACCGGAACGGCATCAGGCGTCGCGTCGATCATCCCCGCCCACATCCTGCGAATCTTGACCTTGCCGTACAGTTCGGGGAACAGATTGACGAATCCCTTGATGCTCTCGACCGCCGTTGCCCGGTCCGGTTCTGGTTCGACATCGACGGTATGGGCGAAGGGATGCTCGCGCGCCGGGCTCCAGGGGAGCGTGCGTTGGGCGTCTCGCAGCAACTCGCCACCAACATTGAGCTGGAAGATGCTCCGGTTCTTGATGTAATTCGGCATGAACATCCGCGCTTGCCGGAACGATTCCAGGGTAATGTCGTGGATCGAGCTCGCGCCACCGGCGATATTGAACGTACCGTCGCGCTTCTGTCGAAACGCCACACCGGGCGCCCATGTGCCAATCGGCGTGATTGGCTGGACCGGCGTTGTCTGGGCGACGGTTGCTCGCACAACCCGCTGTGGCAGAGACAGGCCCACCATCCGCGCCAGCTTCGCGGAGTGAGCGCCAGCGGCGTTGATCACCACCGACGTGAGAATATAGCCGTTCTCGGTCTCGACCCCGGATACCTGACCATTGACAACCTCGATGCTCTCGGCGGCGCAGTAGGTGCGGATGTCCGCACCAAGTTCCCGAGCCGCGTTTGCGAACGCCTCGGTGGCTTTGGCCGGCTCGGCGTGACCGTCGGCAGCCGTGTACATCCCGGCGGTAAATGGTCCCTTGATGCCAGGAATCAGCGCTTCAATCTGGGCGCCGGTGAGCAGCTGCGTCTGAACGCCAAAGTCACGGGCGACCGGTATCCAGTCACGGAAGCGCTGAGCGCGTTGCTCATCTTTCGCGATAGCCAGATTTCCGCCCTGTACCCACTCGATGTCCGCTTCAAGCTCGGATTCCAGGTTCTGCCAGATCCGGTTGCTCTCGACAATCAAGGGCACTTCATCAGGGTCGCGTCCCTGTATCCTGACGAATCCCCAGTTGCGGCTGGACTGCTCGCCCCCGATGCGTCCCTTCTCAAGCAAAATGACCTTCGCGTTACGCTTGGCCAGGTAGTAAGCTGCCGCGCAGCCGACGATTCCGCCTCCGATGACGACGACATCCGCCTGATCGAGATCTATCATCCCGGCCATCTCCTGATCCTGTGTTTCATTTCTATCGACCAATCTGCCCCGCGTGGGCCATCGCGCCAATCATGTTGAGGGTAAGCCGCGCCGCCAGGTGGCTGGTCATATCGTTCACGTCAAGCGACGGCACAACCTCGACAAAATCGAAGCCGGCGACCGGCCCTTTCTCCGCGATTCCTCGCAACAGATCTGTAGCCTGGTAGTAGGTGACCCCGCCAAAACCCGGTGTCCCGACGCCCGGCGCGATCGCCGGGTCGAGCGCATCGGCGTCGAAGGTGATGTAGTAACGGCCGCCATCGGGAATTCGATCGAGAATCGCGTCGACGCCATCCCGGTGCAACTCCCGCGCGGTGACGAGCAGGCTGCCATACGCCCTGGCATCGTCCACTTCTGCCTGCCGGGCGCTGCCGACCGCCCGGAGGCCGATCTGCGCCATGCCCTCTACCCACGGCATCTCCGAAGCCCGCCGCATCGGGCTGCTCAAGCCTTGCCGCACGCCCCCGACCTCGTCGCGCCAATCCAGGTGTTCATCGAGCTGGACGATGTAGATCGGACCATGCTCCTCGTACGCGCGCGTCACCGGAATAGGGATCGAGTGGTCGCCGCCAAGCACGATCGGGACAGCCCCACGTTCCAGGATCTCTCTGATGACCTCAGTCGTGGCCTGGAAGTTGGCTTCGTACGCGCCGGGTTCCATCGCGACATCGCCGCAATCGACGATCCTCACATCACGACCGGCGAAGATCTCCCCTTCGAAATCGACATCGTAATGCGTCAGGAAACGAGCAAAGCGGGTAGACTGCTCGCGCACCGTCCGGGTCGCGTCGGCCGATCGTTGTCTCGCGCCAACCACGCCATACGGCACACCGTAGGGAACG
This sequence comes from uncultured Chloroflexia bacterium, assembly GCA_963709995.1. Lineage (GTDB taxonomy): Bacteria > Chloroflexota > Chloroflexia > Thermomicrobiales > CFX8 > JAUIIK01. Next base: position 35,447 of record CAVPYN010000011.1, read on the forward strand.
CCGATGATTGCCACATCAGCGTCAAGCTCGTCGAGGCTCTCGATGCGCGCCGCGTCGATGAATGACGGCGAGCCTATCGGAATCGGAGCAGTCAACCCTGCCATCTGCATTGCCTTCCAGTCCTCGCGAACCGTTGTAGGGGCACTCTACACTACAGCGGAGCGGCCCGGAACATGGCAATATGATCTCCGGGTCGCTTCGAGCAAAAACCATGAAGAAAGATCGGGACAAGAAATGTCACAACGACCAAGCGAACCGGAAGTCCGGCTCGAATTCATGAGCGGCGCGCTCATCGATAGCAATCAATATGACAAAGCGTTCCTGCCGGTTGGGGCGACCGAGTATCACGGCCCGCACCTCCCGTTCGGAACCGACACGATCGCTGCTGAGACGATCGCCGAGGCGTTCGCTCGCGAGCTCGGCGACGCAATCGTCCTGCCGCCGATCGCCGTCGGGGTCAGCCATCATCACCTGCCGTGGAAATGGACGCTGTCGCTGCGGCCGGACACGCTGGTGCTGGTTATCAGGGACATCGCGGAGTCGTTGCTGCGTCACGGCATCACCAAACTGGTCATCGTTACCGCGCACGACGGCAACCCGGGGCCTGCCGAATCGGCCGCCCGGATCCTCTCTCAGGAACATGACATGAAGGTGGCGATCTTTCGGGGCTGGCAGGGAACGGCGGCCCGCCTGCTCGCGCCAGAATGGCACATCGATGGCGACCACGCCGGCCGGTCGGAGCTATCGATGGTCATGTATGCCTCGCCGGAAACGGCCTGGCCCGATCTGGCGACTGCCCAGCCGGAACAGTTCACCGATCTGCCGCTCGACCTGGTCGACACCTTCGACGGCACCGTTCCCCTGGGTTACTCCGGCGACGCGACGAAGGCATCGGTCGAAGAGGGCGCTGCGGTCGTTCAGGCGCTCGTCCTCGAGGTTGTGCCCTATATCCGCGAGCTCGACGCGCGCGGCTGGAAGCGCGGCACCTGGATGAGCCGGATCGAGAGCTAACCCGCGTTTGTACTACCGGAAGAGGCAACCTCATCGCGAAACGCGGTTGTTAGCGGCAGCACGCGAGATCACCCAGGTAGAGCGCGGGGTGTCCCAACCGCCCAGCCCATAAACCGAAACGGGACATCAGCGCCGGACGCGATCGTCGCTCATTGGAGGTGGAGAAGCTCTGCGGCGTGCGCGTTAGCCTGGGGGTTGCGGCTCTCGCGATCATTGTCGCGGTAACCGCCGGCTCACTTGTCGGTTTGGTGGCTGGCTACTACGGCGGCTGGGCGGACGGCGTGTTGATGCGCATCGTCGACATCATGCTCTCGATTCCCGTGCTGTTCTTGCTCCTATTCATTACGACGCTGTGGCGGGTCGGCCGGGTGCTGCTTGCTGGCGTCATCGCCGCGGTATCGTGGGTGACGCTCTCCCGGCTGGTGCGTGGCGAGGTGCTGGCGGTTAAGAATCGGGAGTACGTCGAAGCCGCCCGCGTCATCGGGGTTGGCGACTTTCGCGTCATCTGGAGACATATCCTGCCTGAACGTTGCTCCAGTCATGATCGTCTGGGCATCGTTGACGATTCCAGCCCTGATTCTGGTCGAAGCCTCGTTGAGCTTTCTCGGGCTGGGCGTCCAGCCTCCGACTCCATCCTGGGGCAACATGCTGTCCGGGGCTCGTTCGTTCTGGGCCCATTCCGTTCCCCTGGTCATCCTGCCCGGTCTGGCGATCTACATCACCGTCTTCGCGATCAATCTGATGGGCAACGGCCTTCGCGACGCGCTCGATCCACGAGTGACAGACTAGAAGATCTCAGATCGATGACGGGATCGATGCCTTCATTTCGACGGTCCAGGTTTCCATCGGCGCGAGGTCAGCCGATCCGGCGCGATGGGGTCGCCCTGGTAATGATAGTCGGAATGATCGCAGTGCTCGTCGTCGCCTGGGTGGACGCGGCTGATTACTTACGCCACGAGCGGCCCTTCGGCGACGAAATCCCCGGGGCGTTCGACGATGGGCAACGAGAATTCGGGAACGAAGGATGGTGGCCAAGCGTCCGAGCATTCTACTCAAAAGTCCACGCACTACAAATCGAAACGACGCTCGATGGAGACGCCTTCGCCACCTGCAACGCGATCTACGAGCGAATCTGGTCCAATTCCGGTCAATTCTCCCGCTGGATGATAGGCAAGCTCTTTGTTTACGACCAAAACGATCAGATTCTCTGCGGCGGCGCTGCGTGACGACTTCTTGCTCTCTATGCCGGGACACCCTCAGCAGTTGACGAGAGATCCTGGCCCCATGGTTGCTTCGTCCCTAAGCCCCGGCTCCTTCAAGCTCCGAAGTGCAGTTCGGGCAGCGACTCGCCTCTAGTGGGATATCGGTTTTGCAGAATGGACAGAGTTTGATGGTGACGACGCCCTCGTCTCGCCGTTTCATCTGGTTGTAGAACTGAACGACCATGAACAGGATCAAGGCAATCAGCAGGAAATTGATCATCACGGCAATGAAGTTGCCGTAGCGAATCTCCGCGCCGCCGACCTCAAGCACAAGCGCCGTGAACGTCTGGTCGCTGACGATCGCGCCGATGATTGGCATGAAGATATCGTCGACAAGCGATGTAATGACGGCCGCGAACGTCACGCCCAGCACGAACGCAACAGCGATTTGGACAAGATTCCCGCCAATCGCGAATTCCTTGAACTCCTTCCAGAGCCCTTCCATCTTCCCCGTCTCCTTCCGTTGCGCCAGCTAATCTCGCACGCCAAGGCATTCCGCCGCCAGAACACCTCCAATGACGTTGATCGTATTGGACTTTCCGAGGCTGTCAATCAGTCCTTCGACGGTGTAGTTCGTCCAGTTACTCTGCTCCGGCGCCGATCAGGCGCCGAGAACCAACTCCGAGATCCCGGAGAGCAAGATCGCGCCACAACACATCGGGCAGGGCTCGAACGTGGTGTAGAGCGTGCAACCCGTGAAATCGGCCGTTTCAAGCGCGGCCCCGCCTTCCCGTAGCGCCACCGTCTCGGCATGCGCAGTGACATCATGGGTCGTGTTGACCAGGTTTCGTCCCCGAGCAATCACCTCGCCATCCTTCACGATGATCGACCCGACAGCGCTATTCCCCTCATCCCGGGCAACAGCGGCTTCTTCGAGCGCAATCTGCATGAACGCTTCGTGGGTTTCCATGCTCATGATCTGTTTCTCCTATCCACGTTCGAATCGATTCCCTCACCGCTCCCGTCTCCAGCCGGGCGACTGAGTGCGAACGACACATCGCGTCGCCGCTTCCGACAAGAGAATGGAGTGCTTCACCCGGCTGCCGCATCAATTCCCTTCCAATGATTTTAGCCCGGATAACTCGCGGCGCGGACGGAAGTACATGCGTGATGCAGGTAGAGAAGCGCCGTTGGCGCGTCTCCGATCCCTTATCCTCGATCCGCCAGAACCGGAAGCTATAACCACCGAGACGCGCCAGCGGCGCCTCTCTACAACAAACCATCTCGATGCCTATTCCGGTCTATCCATACAGAAGACGATGCGCAAGCGCAGCGCAAGAAGAAAGATCGACCGACAAGCATGCATTCGCCCAGCGAAATCAGATGGCCCGGACTATCTTATCCGGCGACATCTTCGAGCCTGATGAGCAGATCACCAGGCTGGACGCTTTCTCCGGAGCGGGTGAAGGCTTGGGCAATCACTGCGTCTCGCGGCGCGGTGATGACCGTCTCCATCTTCATGGCTTCAATCACCAGCAACTGCCCGCCGCGGGGAATGCGCTCCCCAGGCGCTGGCACAACCTGGACCACCGTGCCTGGCATCGGCGCGGCAATCTCCCGCCAGTCCGACGGATCGGCCTTGGGGCGTTCCGCGACCGCCGCAGCCGCGCTGCGATCGCGGGTCACGATCTCCCGCGGGCTGCCGTTCAGGTCAAAGTAGACGACTCGTGAACCATCATCCTGTAGCGGACCGAGCGCGGTGATCGAGATAATCAATATCTTGCCCTGCTCGATCTCGGCGTAAGCCGTCTCCCCGGGATTCAGGCCGTGGAAGAAGGTCGCCGAATCCAGGCACGACGTGTCGCTAAAATCCTCGACATGCTGGAGGTAGTCCAAAAAGACGTCCGGATAGATCAGAGATGAAAGCACTTCGCGCTTCCTGAGATCGCGTCCGACCAGCTCCTTCAACTCGGTTGATCGAGCGGCGAGGTCCACATCGTCCAGAAGCGAACCGGGCCGCTCCATGATCGCGTTACGGTCCTTGAGCACGGCTCGCTGGAGATTCTCTGGAAACGGGTATGGTGGCTGACCCAGACCTCCAGCGAGCATCTCGATTACCGACTGTGGGGCGTCGAGATCTTGGAGTCGCTCGATGAGCATCGATGGCTCGATATCGTTCTGTACCATGAACAGCGCAAAGTCACCGACCGCTTTGGACGAAGGAGTGACCTTGATGACCTCGCCGAGCGCCTGGTCCGCTTCGCGATAGGCGTCAACCACGTCGGCCCAACGCCTCCCGAGCCCGACCGCTTCGGCCTGTGCCTTGAGGTTCGTGTATTGGCCGCCCGGAATATGGTGCCGGTAGACCGACGCGTCGGGCGCGTTGATCCCTGTTTCAAACTCGCGATACCGTTCTCGTACGTCACCCCAGTACGAGGATAGTCTCTCGAGATGCTCCGAACGCAGGCTGCTCTGGCGATCCGTCCCGCGCAGAGCCTGGACGATCGCGTTCAGGCTAGGCTGTGACGTGCCTCCGGCCATACTGCTCAACGCTCCATCGGCAATATCGAGACCCGCGTCCGACGCTCTGAGCACCGTCGCCACACCGGAACCGGCGGAGTCATGGGTGTGAAGATGCAGGGGAATACCAATCTCTTGCTTCAGTGCCGAGACGAGCGTGTAAGCCGCCGGGGGCGTCAGGATGCCGGCCATGTCCTTGATCGCCAGGATATGCGCGCCCGCAGCCTCGATCTCCCGGGCAAGGTCGACGTAGTAGCGCAACGAATACTTGTCGCGCGATTCGTCAACGATATCGCCGGTGTAACAGATCGCCACCTCGGCGACCTTGCCAACTTTCCGCGCCTCGTCGATCGCGACGATCATGTTCGGGAGGTAGTTGAGACTGTCGAATATCCGGAAGACATCGATCCCGGCATCGGCGGACTCGCGGACAAACTCCCGCACAAGGTTGTCTGGATACGCGCGATAGCCGACCAGGCTCTGACCCCGTAACAGCATCTGGAACAGAGTCTGCGGCATCTGTTCCCGCAATTCGGACAGGCGCTGCCAGGGGTCTTCCTTGAGAAACCGATAGGCGACGTCGAAGGTCGCGCCACCCCAGCACTCCAGGCTGAAGAGATCCCGAGCCATCGCCGCTGTCGCTGGCGCAATCCGGAGCAGATCGTAGCTGCGCATGCGCGTCGCCAGGAGCGACTGGTGGGCGTCGCGCATCGTTGTGTCCGTCAGCAGCAACTCGGGCCGTTCCGCGATCCAATCATTGAGGGCTTCAGGACCGCTTCGATCCAGAATCATCTTGGCTGTTGGACGCGCTTCCGCCTCATTCTCAAACGCCGGCAATGGTATTGCCGTCCGCGAGGGTTGGATTCGAAACTGATCGCGAACCGGGTCGTTGACCGCGCTCTGGGCGATGAAGCGCAGTAGCTTCGTCCCCCGGTCGCGCCGCGGCGGGAACCTGAACAGCTCGGGATGCGTGTCGAGGAAGGTTGTCGTGGCCGAGCCGCTCAAGAAGATCGGATGCTGGATCAGATTTTCGAGGAACGGGATGTTGGTTGAAACGCCGCGCACCCGGATTTCGCGAATTGCCCGGTACATCCGCCGGGCGGCGCTTTGCAGATCGGAGTCCCAGGTGCTGACTTTGACAAGGAGAGAATCGTAGTGCGGCTGAATCTCCGCGCCGGTCAAACCGCTGCCGACATCGAGCCGCACTCCGTAACCACTGGCGCTTCGAAAGGCGAGAATTCGTCCATTGTCCGGCAGGAAGCCGTTTAGCGGGTCCTCGGTCGTTACCCGGCACTGCATCGCCGCGCCGCGTGTTTCTGGCGGCTCCGCGACGCCCAGATCGGCAAGTGTAGCTCCCTCCGCGATCCGGATCTGCGATTGAACGAGATCGACTGCGGTCACAAGCTCGGTGATCGTATGCTCAACCTGGATGCGCGGGTTGACCTCGATGAAGTAGGCGTTGCCATCCGCGCCCACCAAAAACTCGACCGTGCCGGCACTCCGATAGCCGACGGCTTCCATCATGCGCCGCGCCGAATCACAGATCTCGCGCCGCTGCACATCGGTAAGCGACAGCGCCGGAGTCACTTCAATCATCTTCTGATGCCGGCGCTGGACGGAACAGTCGCGCTCCCACAGGTGGACGACGTTCCCCTGCCCATCTCCCAGGACTTGGACCTCGATGTGCCGCGCGTCGGGAATGAACTGCTCGAGATACACCGCCGGGTCTCCAAACGCGGCTCTAGCCTCCCGGCGAGCAGCGTCGATGGCCGAAGCAAGCTCACGGTCGCTATGCACGATCCGCATCCCCCGGCCCCCGCCGCCATGGACGGCTTTGACCATGAGCGGATAGCTATGGAGGCGGGCAAATTCGAGCCCTTCGGCGGCGTCCGCAACCGGTTCATCCGTTCCGGCGGCGACCAGCAGACCTGCGTCAATAGCGACTTTCCGCGCCGCGAGTTTTTCGCCGAAGAGGTCAAGGTGCCCGGGATCGGGTCCGATGAAGATGACGCCCGCCGCCTGGCACCGGCGTGCGAATTCCGCGTTCTCAGCCAGAAATCCGTACCCGGGGTGGATCGCGTCTATCTGGTGTTGCTTCACCAGTTGGAGAATGCCATCCATATCGAGATATGCGCCTACTGGCGTCTTGCCACGGCCGACAACATAGGCTTCATCAGCCCGGTAGCGATGTGGCGAGAGCATGTCCTCCTCGCTGTAGATCGCGATGGTTTCCTTGATCAAGCTCGGTTGCAGCCTGGAAGATCCGAATGGCGATCTCGCCTCGATTCGCCGCGAGAATCCGCCGGATCGTGCCTGTTGTCATTGGTTCTTCCTATCTTCAGTTCACCCGAATCAGCGGTTGGCGCAGGGGACTGACCCAGGAGCCGCCTCTTGGACGGCACTCGATCGTTTCATTGAAGGTCTTGAACGCCTCGCCACTTGGGATGCGCTCGGGAAAAGCGGTGTGGTCGAGGGCCATCTGGAATGCGCCGAACTCATTCGCGGTTGTCTGCCCGACGATCGGTTTGTCGCCGGTTGTGAGGCGGCATTCGACGTTCTTGCCTGACGTCGCCGCGCCGCGATCCCCGACCATCTCAGCCTTGATCGCTCCCTCGGAAGTGTAGGTGACCGAGAGTTGCAGCACCCGATCGTCCAGCTTCTCGCCGCCTCCACACGCGACCAGAAGCAACAAGAGCCCGGACACCCACGCTAGATTTCGGAGAAGTCGCGTCATCATCTGGACAGAATCAATCAGGGCCCCGTTCCATAGCAGGCGGGTACAATCCGTCGGCTTGACGAATCCGCCGATCGCATCACTGTCAGGATCTTACGTGGACCCGGACAAGAGATTCCAGAAGCTCGGGACGAATCTGGCGCTGCTGGCCATCGCGGTCATCTGGGGCATGAACTTTGTCGGCATGAAATACCTCATTGGCAAGGTCGGCGCGCTGGACGTCGTCCTGCTTCGCGTCATGTTCGCCGCCCTGATGTTTGTCGTCATCCTCGCGGTCCGCAGGCACAGAATTCCGCGATTCAGCAGGGAGGAATGGCGACTGCTCCTCCTCGTCGGCTTCTTCGGCGTGATTACCAACCAGATATTCGTCAGCTACGGCACCAGCTACCTGAGCGCGGCGGTAGCGAGCATGATCGCGACCAGCACGCCCGTGTTCATGGCCATCCTCAGCCGGTTCGTGCTCAAGGAACGTCTGACGCCAAGGAAGCTCGCCGGCATCTCGATGGCGTTCTCTGGATTCCTGATCGTTCTCCTCTTTGGATCAAACAACGCCGAATTCTCGGTGACCAACGCGCTCGGCGTCTTCATCACCGCCCTCGCGCCTTTAAGCTGGACAATCTCGACGCTGCTGTCAACCAGACTCATGCTCCGTCACGATCCAACAGTCATCACTGGCCTCACGACGGTCATTGCCGGCGCCGCCCTGCTCCCGGTTCTCGTCACCCGAGCTTCCCTGCTAACTGACATGCGCGGCTTTTCACTCGTTGAGTGGGCCGCGGTGTTCGTGACCAGCATACTCTCGATAGTGGTCGCATACACCGTCTGGTACCGGGCATTGCGTAAGCTTGAACCGACACAAATTGCAGTTTATGTGTATCTTGTGCCCTTTTTTGGGATAATCTTCGCATGGCTGCTCCTGGATGAAACGATAACGCGATATGTTGTTCTGGGAGGAGTCACAATTCTGGGTGGCGTGATCATCACGAACTCCAGCCGCCGGCCAACGGCGGTTCCGGTGAAGGATGACAACCTCACTGTTGCGACGCGCCAGGCGTCCGAACGAGCACAGCGGACATAGACAGGAAGACTGAAACGATGAGCAACGCGGCTCCACCAATACCTCGCGACCAGGTGCCGAAAGAAGAACGCTGGGCAATCGAAAGCGTCTTCGATTCGATCGATGCCTGGAACAGTGAATTCATCCGGTTGAGCTCCAGCCTTGCTCAGTTCGGCGCGGATCAGGGAACACTGGGAGATTCAGGCGCTGCAATGCTCGAGACGTTGCGGCGGCGAGACGAAATCATGCGTAAAGTCGATAAGCTCGCCACCTATGCGTTTCTACGGCAATCGGAGGACGCGACGAACCAGCAAATCAGTGAACTGGCGGACCGCGCGTCGTCGATCTGGGCGAGAGCGCAGGCGGCAGCAGCATTCATCGAACCGGAGATTCTCCAGATCCCGCCACAGACGATCAACCAGTTCATGCGCGATGAACCGCAGCTGGAGACGTACCGCCACTATTTCTCGGTCATCGACCTTCGCCGGGAGCATACCCGGTCAGCCGAGGTCGAGGAGTTGCTGGCACGCGCGACCGAGATCACCTGGTCCTTCGCGAGCATTCACAATGCGCTGGAGAATGCCGATCTCGATCTCGGGATCATCACCGATGATGAAGGAAGGGAACAACAGCTCAGCCAGGGCAATCTCGGCGTCTTCCTGAGCAGTCAGGACCGGGAGGTTCGCGAAGCCGCGTGGACCACGAGCGCCAGAGCTTACCTCTCTGCCCGCAACTCGATGGCCCAATCACTTGCGGGCTCGATCAAGAGCGATGTCTTCTATGCTCGCGCCCGCCACTACGACTCTGCTTTGCAAGCAGCGTTGGAACCGTTCAATATCCCCGATCAGGTCTTCTATAACTTGCTCGAGACGGTGAAGGACAATCTTCCAACCTGGCATCGGTATTTTCGCATTCGCCGGCGTATCCTGGGCGTGGATCAACTTCAGGAATGGGACATCACCGCGCCACTGGTCACCAACACCACGAAGATTCCGTGGGACCGGGGCATCGAGATGATCCTCAGTTCTTTGGAACCGCTGGGAGATGAGTACGTCTCGATCGTTCGCGATGGCGCCCGGAATCGCTGGGTCGACCGCGCGGCTAACCGGGGAAAACATGGCGGGGCGTTTAGTGGCGGGTCGCCGGGAACGCCGCCGTTCATCAGCATGACCTACGATGACGACTTCAATAGCGTCAGCACGCTCACCCATGAACTCGGACACTCGCTGCACTCGTACTACACCTGGCAAGCACAACCGCACGTCTATTCTGACTACGGGATGATGGTGGCCGAAACAGCATCCAACATGCACCAGGCGCTGATGGGCAAGAAGCTGCTGAGCGAAGTCGACGATCCAGCTTTTCTGATCGAGATTATTGAAGAACGGATGAGCAACCACTTGCGCTACTTCTTCACGATGCCGATCCTCGCGCGCTTCGAGCTTGAGTGCCACACTCGAGTCGAAGAGGGCGGCGCGCTTACCGCGGAAAACATGTCCGAACTACTCGCTGACATTTATGAGGAATCGTATGGTGGCGAAGTTGTCGTGGATCGCGAACTGATGGGCATCACCTGGGCGCGCTTCCCGCATCTCTTCCAGGCGTACTACGTGTTCAATTACGCGATTGGAATCGCGGCGGCCGCGGAACTCTCGAATCAGGTGCTCGACGAGGGGGAGACGGCAGTCCAGCGATACCTGAACTTCCTGCGCACCGGCGCGTCGAGCTTTGAAATCGACGCCCTGCGGGACGCCGGAGTCGACATGACCGGGCCCGGACCCGTCCAGGCAGCCTTCGATCTCCTGGCCGTTTACGTCGACCGTCTTGATGAATTGACGCGGTAGTCAACATCGCGCGATCGGCGTCCGGGCCAAGCGAGTCGTTCGATATGCACTTCATGCAAGGTGATATTCAGTCAGCCAGAATCGAAACCTTGTCGGTGATTTCATAGTCGCGAATATTGTTGAGGTGATGCCTGGTTGCTGGCTCAACGTGCACCGTGACATCTGCTGGCTGGCCAAGCTGATCTTCGACTGCCAGCGCCACTTCGCTGGCGATTTCATGTCCCCGAACGACCGACAGTGATGGCTTGACTTGAATATGGAGGTCGACCCAGGCACGCCCGCCGCCGCCACGGCTCCGGACAGCATGGGCGCCACGAACCCCAGGAACGGAAAGCGCGGCTTGACGAATGATCTCCGCGTCCTCGACCGCTGAATCGGAGAGGCTCAACGCCGCGTCGCGGACAATCTGCCAGGCGCCGTAGGCAATGAACCCGGCAATCACCAGCGTCACCAGCACGTCCGCCATCCCGAAACCCAGCCGGACCAGAGCAAACGACGCCAGCACCGAGATGGACACCAGAACGTCGCTCTGCGTATGGCGGGAGTCAGCCAGAAGCACGGCGCTATCCAGTGCGCGAGCCTCGCGGCGTTCCCAGAGCGTCACGCCAATGTTGATCAGAATCGTCACGCTCATCACGGCGATGGCCAACAATCCGATATCCGGGGCGCTGTCGCCGAGCAAACGAGACCAGACGCTGCTGACGATCTCCGCAAGCGCAATCATCATGAAGGCGGCGATGCCAAGCGTCGTGAGCATTTCGAAACGGTGATGCCCATAGGGATGGTCGGGGTCGGCGGGGCGCGCGGCAACCGAGACGCCAATCAGCGCGACGACATTCGAGGCTCCGTCTAACAACGAGTGCAGCCCATCGGCAACCATCGCGAGCGAACCTGCGAGCGTTCCAACCGCGAGCTTTGCCACGGCAACCAGCAGATTGAGCACCAGAACGGCGACGAGGACTAGCCGAACGCGGGCTGTCACCTCGGAACGGTCCATTGCGCCTTCGCGTGTCAGGGAATCGGTCACAGTTCGTCTCTCCGAATTACATGCAAACATAATCCATACGAGTGTATGCAGCTCGGGCTGGGAAGTCACGGGGCAATTTCTTATTTTGGCCTGCTGGATACGAATTCGATGTCGCTCGCAATTTGAATTTTTGCGTTGCCTAAGTCATGCAAACGAAGCCTAACCCCGTTCATCTGATAGATTGATAGTGAAAAAGAATCGCCATGCGGGAACATCGTTGGACGATGAGAGGATTTTCGAACGTCGTGCAACAAGTATCCAGGCTATTTGGACGGGACCGCGAGCGACTGAAGCTAACGGCGATTCTAGATGCAGCGTGTGGAGGAACGGGTGGTCTCGCGCTCCTTAGTGGGGAGGCCGGCCTCGGCAAGACGTCGCTTGTCCTGGAAACAGGCCAGCGCGCTCAAGAGCTTGAGATGCGCGTTGCAACGGGTAGTGGTTACGATCTCTCGACGACTCCGCCGTACGGGCCATGGATCGAGATTTTGCAAGAAGCTCTCGATCTTGATCAGCAGATTCCTATAGACATCTCGAATCGATCTGAACCCTGGACTAGCGCCAGTCAAGAAGAACTCTTCCAGCGGACACGCGAAGTTCTACACAAAGCAGCAACTGTTGATCCACTGCTGATCATCCTTGACGACGCCCACTGGGCGGACCAAGCAAGCCTGGACCTTCTGCGCTTTCTCGCACGCACGTTGCATCAAGCTCCGGTTGCTCTCGTCGTCTCGTACCGTTCCGACGAAATATCTCGTCATCATCCGCTCTACGCCTTGATCCCGACGCTTTGTCGGGAAGCACAAGTAACCCGGCTAGACTTGAGGCCACTCGGTGAATCTTCGATACGTGAGTGGATCGGGGAAGTCTACGCGTTGTCCAAGCCGGAAGAAGATCGGCTGGCGAGGTATCTCACAGACAACGCCGAAGGGAATCCTTTTTTCGCCAGCGAAATTCTGCGGACGCTAGAAGAAGATCGTGTCCTCACGCCCGGCGAAGATGGTTGGTCACTAAGACGACTGCCGCAGTTAACTGTTCCGTCGCTCCTGCAACAGGTCATTGACGTCCGCGTGAGCCGATTGAGTTCGACCGGTCAGAACTTACTGACAACGGCATCCGTCATTGGTCACGAAGTTTCTCTCGAACTCTGGCAACAGGTTACTAACGAGGGGGAAGAAGTACTTATAGAGGTCGTGGAAGAGGCAACGGAAATTCGCCTTGTCACTCCCAACGCAGATGGTCGGAAATTCACGTTCCGCCATTCGATGTTCCGAGAGATTCTCTACCAGAGTATTTCACCACCTCGCCGGCGACTCATTCACCAGCAGGTGGCCACACTTTTGGCGACCGATCCATTAGCGGACCCAGATATCATAGCGCACCATTTTCACTCGGCAGACGATGAGCGTGCCGTCGCCTGGCTAGTCCAAGCCGCCGAGCGTGCCTGGCGATCCTGGGCCTGGACCGAGGCGGCCGACCGCTTACAGCGAGCCGTTGATATGCTTTCGTCACAGCCCCTCCGCGACGTGGAGCGTGCCTGGCTCCTGATTCGCCTGGCGGAGGCGCGGCGTTACAATGCGCCACGCCGAGCGCGCGAACATGTCGATGAAGCAGAACAGATCGCGGCCAAGGCCGGGGACGTTGTCTTGTCTACCGCGGTGCGCTGGGTACGTGGCCGGATCAAAGTCGCAACTGACGAGAACGGTCTTCCGGATCTCGAAGCCGCCGTTGCAGCCATGAAGACGTTCGATGTCGACGGCAAGAAACGGTTTCTGGAGCACACCGGGTTTCGGGTCGACTCCGCGCCAGCGATCTTCGCAGTTTGGCTGGCGATCTTGGGACGGTACACCGAAGCAATTGAAGCCAGTGACGACTATTTCGAAACCGTCGCCGACGACCAACGTTTGCCGCTAATCGACGCCGAGGCACACCTCGCGCAGGGCATAGCCAACGCTGCGCTCGGCCAACCTGAGCGTTCAAGCGCTGCATTCCAGGCGGCGCTGAGCATCTATTTACGACACGGTGACAATCTGTCGGTCGGTCACACCTCATACCTTTTCCTGATCGAGACGATTCTCCCCTACGCGCCCGACGATCTACCCCTGCGTGCGCAAGTAGCGGAGATCGGTGATAGAGCGTGGAATCAAGCGAATGAGATCAATATCACCCGGGCTCCGATCGTCTCGCCCCCACTCTTATTTCTGGAGGGCCGCTGGGATGAGTTGCGCGCAGTCGTGGGTCGGACGGTCGGGCTCCGCAACTACGTCCGCATCTGGACGGCATCGTACGGCGCAGCGGTGGCACGGGAACGGGGTGATCCCGAGATGGCGCATGCTTACGTCCAAGCGGGGCTGCCACCCGATCCCAGTTTCAGAGAAGGTAGCGTGTGGATAAGCTGCTCGATCCAGAGCATACGCCTGGCGGCGGATCTGGCTTTGGACGCAGACGATGCCGACGACGCCGAGCGCTGGATCACGATCCACAAAGACCTACTGACCGCCACGGGGCGAGTTACCGGGCGTGCCGAAGGTGCGCTGCTGAGATCACGGCTCTCGCTGGCCAGGGGGCTTCCGTCAGCAGCGTTGGAACATGCTCGCCAGGCACTCGAATTCGCTACGAACCCGCGTCAGCCGCTGGCGCAGATCCGTGCTCAAAGGATGCTGGGAGACATCTCACTCGTGCTCGGAGACCCGGAAACAGCCGCTTGTCACCTCGCCGCAGCACTGGATCTCAGCCGCTCCTGTACGGCCGTGTATGAGGAAGCCATGACGAAAGCTATTGCAGGACGACATGCACTGATCATAGGCAAGACAGCACGTGCGATGAATCTATTGGATGAAGCAGCCGAAGTTGCCTCCAGATTGAATGCCCAACCATTGCTCGATCAAATCGAATACGAGAGAGAAAGCTCGCGCGTAGTGGATGAGTATCCCGATAACCTGACCATGCGTGAGGTCGAAGTCCTCAGGTTCGTCACTGAAGGCAATACCGATACTCAAATCGCCGAGTCGTTGTCAATCAGCCCACGAACCGTCATGACTCACGTCTCAAACATCCTCGGCAAGACAGGCGCCCCGTCGCGTGCTGCTGCCGCTGCATATGCCGTCCGCCGGGGCCTGGCCTGAGTCCCGTTGCGAAAATCACGTAGTCTCCAAGAACCTCCTGTCGCCGAGAAACCCGCAATATCCACGATGACACGCGCCCTCAATTCTGTCATCGTACATAGGGGATGAGTTTTGAGAAGGGAGAATCGGAAGAAACTCAAGTCTGCGATACGGACATCACTTCAACGCGACAGTTGGCGATGCGTTACATCGTCATCGCAAGAGGTGCAATTGCACTACGATGCGTGTACACGTTGGATATTCGTCAGGAGGGCGATACACGATGCCGAAATACATCATCGAACGCAGGACTCCTGAGCCGATGAGCGAATCAGAACTCCGGGCCACCGCACAACGCTCTGCCGAGGCTATCCAGGAGCTCGGCGCGGGCATTCAGTGGCTCGAAAGCTTCGTGACTGACGACGCCATCTACTGCGTCTACATTGCCGAGAATGAAGCAATCATCCGTGAGCACGCGTTTCGCGGCGATCTTCCAGCGGACCGCGTTGTCCAGGTCAGACAGGTCATCGACCCCACGTATGCCGAAAGCTGACTACCGGCACAGAATCTAGGTCGTGGGCATCACGACCATCAAGACCAACGCATAGAGATGTACTAGGCGTCTCCACGGCCGGCGCCGTTGAAGTTTGATGCCCCGTGACTCTCTGCGCATCGATCGATGAAGATTCACAGTCCGCGCGCAACCAGACCCGATCCAGGGCATGAGCGACACAAGAAGTATCGAGAGGAAAACAGTATGGCGATTGAAACTAGACCAGGGGCGATTGAACGGTCGAAGGTCGAGGCGCTGTCAGCACAGATCCGGGGTGGGATCATGCTACCTGACAGCCCAGACTACGATGAGGCGAGAACCCTCTACAACGCGATGATCGACAAACACCCGGCGATGATCGTGCGCTGCCGTGACGCGGCCGATGTAATCAGTGCACTGCGGTTCGGCCGGGAACATGACTTGCAGATCGCCATTCGGGGCGGTGGCCACAATGTCGCTGGGAAAGGCAGTTGTGATGACGGCCTCGTCATCGACCTTTCGATGATGAACGGCGTCCGGGTTGATCCTGTAGCACGTACGGTGCGTGTTGAAGGAGGCGCCCTCTGGGGCGACGTCGACCACGCCACCCAGGCGTTCGGTTTGGCGACGCCTACTGGAATCATCTCGACGACCGGCGTCGCCGGCCTCACCCTCGGCGGGGGATTCGGCTACCTTTCTCGTCGATACGGACTGTCGCTCGATAATCTGCTCGAAGCCGACGTGGTGACCGCCGATGGACGCTTTGTGACCGCCAGCGAGCATGAGCACCCCGACCTCTTCTGGGCGCTCCGGGGCGGTGGTGGCAACTTCGGCATCGTCACTTCGTTCAAATTCAAGCTCCATGACGTGTCGACGATTTACGGCGGGCCGATCTTCTACCCGATCGATCAGGTCACAAACTTGCTTGAGTTCTATCGCGACTGGATCGTCAACGCGCCGCGTGAAATCAGCGCTTTCTTCGCAGTGCATCAAGGCCCTCCGGCGCCATTCGTTCCAGAAGCACTGCACTTCGTCCCTGCGGCCGCTTTTGTCGTCTGTTATACGGGCGATATGAATAATGCGGAGCAAGCAGTCAAATCATTTCGCGAAGCTGCTCCGGTTGCTCTCGATCTGATGTCGGCCATGCCCTACCCGATGATCCAATCGCTCTTCGACGATCTCTTCTCGCCGGGTCTCCAGCACTACTGGAAGTCGGATATCATCGACGCGCTGCCTGATGAAGCGATCGAGATCCACGCTCGCTATGCTCCAGGAGTACCGGATCCGTGGTCGGGCGTGCACATCTATCCCCTTAACGGCGCCATCCACGACACGCCGAGCAATGCAACGGCATTTCCGTTCCGCGACGCCATGGCAACCCACAACATCCTGGGCGTCAATCCCGATCCGGCAGTCGCGGCAGATAGAACTGCCCTGGTCCGTCGCTACCACGAAGAACTGCGACCGTATTCCGACCCAGGCGGGTACGTCAACTTCATGGCTGAAGAAGGCGACGAGCGAGTGCGCGCCGCCTACCGCGACAACTTCCCACGTCTGACACAAATCAAACGCACCTGGGACCCGGACAATGTGTTCCGTATCAACCAGAACATCACTCCGGCGCACTGAGAAGTGCCGCGGGCCTGAGTATTCCGACGGCCGTGCCTCTGACTCGCACTCCTGGATTGCGGATCAGAGGCACATCTCCCTGTTAGGAACTAAGCTCCGGGCTTTCGAACGGTTGATATGGAACCAGGAACGGTTCAGCAATCCAGCCCACTTGCCCGCTCGGAATCACGACCTCGATCCACACAAATCCGTCCGCCTCTGCGCTTCGCCCGGTTAGCTGGACGACAACGCCTTCCCGCAATGCGGTGATACGTGGGGAATCCAGTCGAGGATCACGCCGCACGTTGACTCCCTCGCCGTTCGTCGCGGCAACTGAGGCATACATGACCGGGGTTGGTGTTGGCGGCGGCGTAGCGGACGGCGTGGCGGTGGGAGCTCGGGTGGCCGTCGGGGAGACTGTAGGCGTTGGGCTCGAAGTCGCGGTCGCGGTTGCGGGTATCGTCGCGGTTGTCGTCGCTTGAGTGGTCGCGGTTGGCGTGGGGATTGGGGGCGGTGTTTCCGTTCCGGCAGCGGGCGGCGGAGTTTCAGTTGGAGGGGAAAGTGGTTCGAGCTTCGTGATCGGAATAATCAGCAATTCGAGGGCGACGGTCCTATCCAGATTTGCCGCCAGATCACGCTGAAGGTCCAGGCTCTCGGAGAAGGACAAATCCTGCGGCGAGCGCACCGTAGCAACGATATGCAACGCATCCCCATCAGTCTGCCGGTCGAAGCTTACGAGACTGGCGCCTGGGCTCATTTCTTCGAGTCCTTCTACCAGCGTGGCGCGAATGGTCTGGTTCTCGCGCGCATCGCTGGCGATGCCAACCATGAAGCTCACCAATGGCACGGCCACCAGGATAAGCATCAAGGTGGCCAGCAGGAACGTGCGCGACATGACCTCCCGTCGACGCTTGACGTTCAGCGGGCCGAAACCGACCAGTGCAAAGACGACAGCGCTCGAAAAGACGATCGCGACGAAGTTGGCGAGAAAGAGGAGTAGCGCGCCGTCTCGGACGTCGGCGCGTCCCTGGGCGATCCCGATGCCGACAACGCACAGTGGAGGCATCAGCGCCGTCGAGATCGCCACACCCGGAAGGGTTGGCGAGAGGCGCGGCTGGGCAAGAGCGTAGGAAGCGGCCAGCCCGCCAGCGAACGCGATCGTAAGATCAAAGAGCGTCGGAGCGGTGCGGCTCGTCACCTCGGCGGGCAACTCAGCCAGAAAATTCAACTCGCTCGTCGAAACGGCGCGCCCGAGCAGCATGCTCATCCCGATCGCGACCGCGACGCCAGCGGCAAGGGTGATCAGCGCCCCGACGATCCTGAGCGGATCACCGCGAATCAGAGCCAGCGCGATTGCCAGTATCGGCATCATCAGCGGCGCGATCAGCATTGCCCCGATGATCACCGCGCCGCTGTCGAGGATGAGCCCGAAGGTGGCGATAACGCAGCTCAGCACGGTCAGCATCAGGTAGTCCTGGGAAATGACTGCGGCTGCGTCGAGCTCGCCCACAACCTCTCGCTGGCGAGTTCGTGGTATCTGCCGCGTCATCCTGCTGCGCAGGTCAAAGATCTGGCGTACGAAGCCAGACAACCGCTCCCAAACGGATGGACGATCGCTCCCCGAGGTCATGTTAAGATCCCGCCAGTGTTCGGACCGCGGACGGCGGGATCCGGCGTCAAGCAGCCGGCAGCCGTCGGAGCGATCGTACTACGAAGCGGGGCTCACCATGACGAACGTTGAAGTGGTCGTAGTTGGTGGCGGGGTGAATGGAGCCAGCGCGGCTTTCTACCTGGCCAGGGCCGGTGTCAAGAAGGTCGTCCTCCTGGAGCGGCGCCAGCTCGGCGCGGGCGCCAGTGGCAAAAGCGGCTCGCTGATCCGCACCCACTACACCAACCCGATCGAAGCGAAGATGGCCTTTGAGAGCCTCAAAGTCTTCCGCAACTGGTCGGAGATCGTCGGCGGTGACTGCGGTTTCGAATCGCCCGGCTTCCTCCAGATCGTCGCGCCCGAATACGAAGGACAACTCCGCGCGAACGTCGCCGACCACCAGGCGCTCGGGATCAACACGAGGGTTCTAACCACCGATGAAATTCTGGAGATCGAACCGGCGACACGGGTCGACGACATCACTTGCGCCGCATACGAACCCGACTCCGGCTTCGCCGACCCCAACGCGACACTCTACGGCTTCGTCAACGCCGCCCGCGATCTCGGCGTCGATGTCCGCACCGGCGTCGAAGCGACCCGATTGCTGGCTGAAGGCGACAAGATCACCGGCGTCGAGACGACCGGCGGCACCTTTCACGCCGACAACGTCGTCCTGATTCCCGGTCCCTGGGCCCAGCGGCTACTTTCACCGCTCGGCCTTGAGTTCGATCTGGAACCGCGCCGGGTCCAGGTCGCCGTCTTCCGTTGGCCCTACGGCTTCGACCACCGCCACCCGATCTTCATCGACGATTCGCAGGAGGCATGGTTCCGTCCCGAGGGTGCCAATGGCACGCTGGTCGGGTTGGAGTCAGGAGTTGATGGAGCAGATCCGGACGACATCGCTGAAGGCGTCGACCGCGATTATGTCGAGCAGTGCCGCGCCGCCCTCTCCCACCGCCTGCCCGCCTTCGAGCATTCGACGATGCGTGGCGGCTGGGCCGGGGTCATCACGATGAGCGCCGATGGCCGACCCACCATCGACCAGATCCCCGCGTTCGCCGGCCTTTTCTGCATGTTGGGTGATAGTGGAACGTCCTTCAAGACGGCCCCCGCCATTGGCATGGGCCTGGCCGAATGGATCACCAGAGGCGAGCCCCAATCCTTCGACCTCCACCCCTTCCGCTCATCCCGCTTCGCCCAAGGCGACCTCTGGCTCGACGAAAACGCCTACGGACCGCATCGGGAGCGGACGATTTCACGATAGTTGACCATCAGCACTCGCTCATTTCTTGCGTTATTCGGCAATTGCGCTGAGAATAGGTATCCACCTCTCCGGATGGAGAGAGTGAACTCAGTTTGTTGCCCGTCTGGATAGACGGAGCGATAGTGTTGGAAAGGCGGCAGTCAATGTCGACCCTCATAGTTCCGTTGGAAGTTGAATTCGCACGCCGGCGTCCGGTTCCGAACTTCCCTACTGTTATGCAGCACAACTTCACAGTTGCGGTTGCGAAAATCCCAACTGGGATCCCTCTCGACCCAAACCCAAGACAACAGAACACTAATCGCCGCGTTTATCAAGAGGTCGCCGAGAGTCTCCTCGAAGACGGTGGCCTCTTTTTTTTGCAGCATGGTGGCATGTTGATGCTTGTTGAACATGTCGAGAAAGTTGATGATCATCACTATCTGCTGCACCTTGAAGAAGGACGCGACGGTATTGCCGACGGAGGGCATAGTTACAGGCTCTTTCGAGACATCATCGAAGGTGAAGAGACGGACGTTCCTTCAAACCAATTCATTGACATCACCGTGTTCTCCGGAACCGAAAACATCCCTGACTTTAAATCACTCCGACATTGCTGGACCACGTAACCAGGGGATGCAGGTTCAGCCAATGTCAATCGCCAATCAAGACCAGCGATTTGAGTGGATTCAGAATCGGCTCAAACGAGAGCGGTACTACAGCGATATTGCATGGCGCGAAAACGAAAATAAACTCTTCGATGCTCGCGACATTCTCGCATTCATGGCGGCAGTGTCACCATTCTGGACCCCGATAGATAGTGATCACTATCCAATGGGGGCGTATTCGCGCAAGTGGGCCGTATTGGAGCGATTCCTAGACCATGAGGAGGATTTTCGGCCATTGGAGGGCATCCTTCCTGAAATCCTTGAACTTTACGACCGCATCCGGTTCGAAGCCCGAGATCACTGGAATACGGGAACTGGGGATAGACGGTTTGGTCGACTTCGCATTGCGCAAAGCCGAAAGCGGGGCAAGTTTGTATTCCCGTTTATCGGAGCAACGTCACCAGACTATCAAATGAGGCATTCAGCAGCACTTCCGATGCTCGGTGCGTTCCGCAGAATGGTAGTGCTTGGGGCCGGATCAGACCTCGCCGAGTGGGATGGGGGATTCGAGAATGTACTTGACGTTTGGAGAACTTCAGCTGCTGAGATGATCGCTATTGCACGAGACACATCCTCAACGATAACGAACATGACTGCGTTGGGACGGACGAGATCATACTGGGCCCAGCTTGACGCGGTTGTGCAGAAATCGAATCTTGCGGCCGAAAATCGCCGTCTCCAAAAACAGATCGAAGAACTCACCCGTACCAGGCAGTAGATTGAATCGACGATAGAAACACAGGACCGTGCCGCGTAAGGCACGGTCCTGTGCCATTATTCGCTCACGCAAATCTCTCAATCAGATTTTCGGGGACTAACCGCTCTCGCGAATCAGTTGACGAGGAAACTTCGATGAGTTCACGTAGCAACTGCAACGCACAATCGAATTCATGAGCATCGAAGGTCTCAAATGGCGAGTAGGCGTAGAGGTATTAGAGGCCTACGATGGCCGTGGGACTGCCCAGCTGGATCAGGGCGTCGTCATCGCTGCCGAGGTACTCCTAGAGGCCATGCCGGATCACTATGCCCGATCAGCTAGCGACATCGGAACCGCTGCCGTTCAGGCACCTGCCGTCGTGGGCCCATAGGTCGCAACCAACATGCCGTAGTACATCGGGACCTCATACGAGAGCAGGTCGACGGACATCGGGACGACTTCGAGCGCGCCGCCGAGGACGAGGGCCTGCCAGAGACCGTCGATGACGGCGTCGGCGATCAGATCTTCTTCCAGGTCGATTAGCCTCAATGGATCGTTGTCGCGGATGGCGGAGACGACCACGGCATCGACCTGCTCCGCAGCCGGGTGATAGCCGTAGGGCGAGCCTTCAACGTGTTTGTGCGACCAGTCGCAGGAGGCGATCAGCGCCACCCGCCTCTCGCTCGCTTCGGCGACCTCGGCAATCGCCCGGCCAAAGGTGACGTTCATCTCGCGCGGCAGGTGCCGGGAAGGCGTCGCTATCACCACCGGCGGGCCAGTTGGCGCGGGATCGCCGTGGTCGTAGTTGGCTGTCACGTGGCCGTAGCCTGGGAGATCGGTGTCGTGACCGGCGAACCAGAGCGGCGTCATCAGACCCCAATCCATCGGCAGAATCGCGGCTCTGGGATCGGTTCCGCCATAACCGACTTCAGCTATCGGTAGCTCCATCGCTCTGGCCCGCTCGATGATTTCTCCGGTCAAGTCCATGTCGACCGGCAGGTTCATCTCCACCGTCCGGTCCTTCCAGTGCAGGATACCGGTTGCCCGGCGGACATCCGCAATCGCTATCGCGTCCTTGACCCGCACACCATGCGGCGCAACGATGACGATCGCATCGAGGTCGAGCGCCTTGAACCGGCGTGTCAGTTCGTGCAAGGCCGCGCGAGTCTGCGACGCCCCTTCGGCATCGTCGCTCATCGCCGGGATCAATGGAAACCCGTGCGGCGAGATCGCCGCGCCAACCAACGGCATCGCTATCCTCGATCTTTTCGTGTATCTGCAACTGGTATATCGGTCACCAGCCGACCGCATCGTACAACGTCGAGACTGCTAGAGTGTTATCGATCCAACGAATGTCACAGGGACCGATAATCAGGACCAATGAAGGACTCCCGATGATGACAACCGATTGGCCCGTCGTCGCTCAACGCATTGTCGACGCCCTGTCACTTGAACCTGGCATGCTGGTGCAGCTAGGCGAACGGAGTGGCCGCCCGGAAGTGCTGGCGGAGATCCTGCTGGCTCTCGAACGGCGTGGCGCAACGCCGCTGATCGAGTACCTCCCACCGGACTACCTGGGCCGCCTGCTCGCATCGACCGATCCGGGTATGCTGGCGAACTGGGACCGGCATCGATTAGGGTGGCTGGAGCGGGCCGACCGGCTACTGGTATTGGGCGGCGACTATCCCGACTTCGACGCCACGCCGCCTGAGGCGCTCAATTCCTGGCGGCAGGCGACGGAGCGGCTCACACGGACCGAAGAGGAGCGGCGGCTTCCGATGGTACTCGTCGCGATCCCGACGGCGAGCAGAGCCGAACGGCTCGGCGTGACGTTCGACGAGCTGGAATCGATCGTCCTGCCCGCCATCGCAGCCACGCCGGAAGCCCTACAACGTGAGATCGACCGCGTGCTGCCACATCTCCTCAACGCTGGCCGGATCACGATCGGCAACCCGGACGGCTCGACACTGGAGCTCGAACTGAAAGGCCGCCCTGGCACACCGACACCGGAGTCATCCCGGCGACATCGGAGATCCAGCCGGTCATCAACCTGCCGGCCGGGTCGGTCTACACGACCGTCGTCGAGGATAGCGCCACAGGTCGCCTCCACCTCCCGCGTGCCGGCGACGCCCGCGATGTCGTGCTCACCTTCGAGGCAGGGCCGGATCGTCTCGATCCAGGCCAGTGAGGGCTCCGACGAGTTGGCGACGATGTTCGACCAACACAGCGGCGAACCGCGCCGGATCAGCCACATCGGCATCGGCCTCAACCCGGAACTGCACCGAGAGGTCGACTGGGTTCTCGTCGACGAGCACCGCCTCGGTAGCCTCTTTATCGCCTTCGGTGAAAATCGCTACCTCGGTGGCCAGAACGTCTCGTCGCTCAACGTCGACTTCGTGACAGCCAGCGCGAGCCTCTACGCTGGCGACCGCCTCATCGTCGGTACTGGTCGCGTCGTCGTCTAAGCTGCCCGCTCCAACCTATCCGTTCCCTTCTCCTGCCACCGTCCGACTAGACTAACGCCGCGGCGAGATTGTGGCG
This sequence comes from uncultured Chloroflexia bacterium, assembly GCA_963709995.1. Taxonomy (GTDB): domain Bacteria; phylum Chloroflexota; class Chloroflexia; order Thermomicrobiales; family CFX8; genus JAUIIK01. The sequence goes on from CAVPYN010000011.1 coordinate 58,877, forward strand.
GGTCTGGATGGATCAGTGCGGCGGATGCGATTACCATTCCAAGCGACCGGCGCGGGTAGCGGTGAACCACCCAGAATGTCGTCGCGCGTTCTGGCCTCGCCGGTCTATCGCCGCCTCTGGTTCTCTGGGAGTGCTCTACTACAGCGCCTACTGGGTTGAGATCATCACGACCGGTTGGATCGTCCTGCGAAGTCACCGGTTCTCCCTTCCAGCTCGGGTTGAGCGCGTTCTTTCGCACGCTGCCAATGCTCCTCTTTGGCTCGGCTTTCGGCGTATTGGCCGACCGCGTGCGACGCATCAACATTCTGATCGGAATCCACGCGGTCGACCTCTTCGTCGCTCTGACGCTCGCGATCCTGTTCATGCTCGGCATGGAGTCGATCTGGATTATTTACCCAATGGTCGCACTTATCGGTTGTGGCTGGGCCGCCGATTTCTCGGCGCGGCGTTCACTGATCGACGAGATACAGGAACGGTCGTTGCTGGCAAACTCAATGTCGCTCGAAGCGCTCTCAATGAGCGGGTCGAAGATCGTTGCGACGACGACTGCCGGACTGCTCCTGACCATCGGTGAAGTCGGCGCTGGGCTACTGGTTTCTGGCAGGTCTCTACGCGCTTCGGCTTCCTCTGGTTGCTCGATCTCCGGTCGGCGGCTGCCATTCAGCGAGCGCACCGCCAGCCGAGACAATCCGGTTGATCACGTCGATGCGAAGCGGCTGGACAGTGATGTTGCGCACGCCGGTCGTGCGCGGGGTCTTCATCGTCACGGTCATCATCAATGTGTTGGTGTTCCCTTACCAACAGCTTATCGCAATCATCGCCAGCGACATCTTGTCGGTCGGCCCTTTCTGGATGGGTTTGCTGGCCAGCGCTGATGGCGTTGGTGCGATCGCAACCGGAGTCTGGCTGGCATTTGGCGCTGGACCGACCCGGCAGGGAGCCATCTTCGCCAGCGCGTCTGACCGCTACAGCGGCCTTGCTCGTCGCTCTCGCACTGTCGCCCATCTTTGCCTTGTCGTTGGCGATCCAGCTCGCGGTCGGCGTCTGCATCGGTTTCTTCGGCGCTTATCAGGCGGCGCTGGTCCTCAGCGCAACGCCAGTCGAATCTAGAGCCCGCGCGCTCGGTCTCATCGCAACCGCCATCGGTCTGACCCCATTCGGCATGCTCCTGATCGGCGGTCTGTCCTCAACCGCTGGCGCCCAGGTCGCGATCGTCACAACTGGCACACTCGGCCTGATCGGGTTGCTCTCGGTCTTGTCATTCAACCGTTCGCTTCGGGAAGCGCAAATCGCGATCGATACCGCCTCTTCATGAATCCGGGGATGTCAAGCGTCGATACAGGTGAGCGAACTGCATGAACAGACTGGGAATCAATCGCAACAACGTTGGTGCCCACGGAAGCCTACGCGTCAAAACACAGCGCGTAGATTGTTTCGCGAGCCAGATCAGGTTCAGTGCTTCCCAGGGGCACAAACCCATTCTTCTCGAGCACGCGCACCGAAGCGGGGTTGTCACTGGCAACGCCTCCCGCGATCGAGCGGATATGCCCCTGCCTTCGACACCAACCAACAAAGCCTTCGACGAGTTCACTGGCCAGCCCGCTACCCCAGGTCGACTCGGCCATCAGGTAGCCGAGGCGAACGTCAACGCCTTCAATAGCTGCCGACTCGAAGAGAATGATCAATCCAACTGGTTCGCCGCTGTTGCGGTTCGCGACCAGCAGCGTCTGTCCCTGCGCGTCGCGCTCGGCAATCCATGCCGCAGCCCGATCCAGGTCATAGGCGCCTTGCCAACCGGGCGGGAGCGCACGAGTTACGGGTTCGGTCATGAGCGACACAATGATTTGCGAAAGATTCCAACGATCTCCACTGTTGTCTACCCACCGATGCCATTCATCAACGGTCAATCGCGCAGTTTCGTATGAGCACGCTTCACAGACCATGCGTGTCGCCTTCCGAATCTATTTGATAGTCGATCCCACAGCTCATATGCCTTACGACGTAGGCGAAGGAATCACAACGAACGTTGAACCTGCCTTAGCGCTTCATCAAAATCATCCAGCTCGAATGTTTCGAACGGCGAGTCCGCATTGCAGGTCTGGGGGCCGGTGTTGGCGGGCGGGAACCTTGCTGAACCAGCGCCTAGCCATCGCTGCCAGAATGTTCCCAAACTCCGTGCTGGGCCGGAAAGTCGGCTGCCACGTTGGCGAACCACCAGGTCAAGTCCTTCGTATAGTGAACGCGGGCATCTGTGTGCACGACCGCCAACTTTCGCCGAAGCGGATCGGGAGAGTGCGGCGGCCATCAGCTAACGGTCGACGTCTACGACCCCGGCATCGACGGTCGGTGGAGGGTCTGGCAACGGTTCGCAGTCTTCAAGGAGAGATCCGAGATACAGGTCGATCGCCTCTCTGAGGAGATCGGCCACCTGGTCTAGTGTATCGCCTGTTGCGATGCAGACAGGCAAATCAGGTACGTATCCGGAGAAATTGTCGCCAGCAGCTTCGATGACAATAGCGTAGCGTCTCATCCTGGCGGTCCTTCCCTCCATCCAGCTTGCTTCTGGATATTGTTCCGCTACGACACTGGAGGCGCCGTGGTGACGAATGCTTGCACCAGCTGCAACGCCCACTCGAAATCATCCAGATCGAATGTCTCGAAGGGTGCGTGGGTGTAGCGGGTCTGGAGTCCGATAAGCGCGGTCGGGATGCCTTGCTGGATCAGGGCGTCGCCATCGCTGCCGAAGAACTCCCAGACCGCGTGCTGGACCGGGATGCCGGCTGAGTCCGCAACGTCGGAGAGTCGCCAGATCAGGTCCTTGGTGTAGTGGGTGCGGGCGTCCTTGTGGACGAGCGTCGGGCCACCACCGAGCCGGGTTGGCAGCGAGCGGCGGTCGACGGTTGGAATGTCGCCGACCGGGCCATTGTCGAGCGCAATCGCTAGATCGATGTCCAGATCATGGCGGATCGAGCTAGCCCCGACCAGCCCGATCTCCTCCTGGATCGTTGCGCAGAAGTAGAGATCATAGGCCAGCTCATCGCGGTCGGGATCTTCGAGCAGCAGGGTCATGATCGCCAGCGCGAAGCGGTCGTCGACGGCCTTGCCGGTGACCCGATTCCGCACACGCCGCGTCGGTGGATTCCAGATCACCCCTGCGCCGGAATGCACGCCCAGCTCCAGCGCTTCCTCGCGCGACGAGACGCCGATATCGACGAAGAAGTTGTAGTAATCGAGCTTCTGGTTGCGCTGCTGCTCGGTCAGGATGTGACCACTCGTCGTAGCGAAGTGGCCTTCAATGTGCGCGTCCCGGCCGATGATCAGCGCAGGCTGGCCGACCGGATAGCGCTGGGCGACGTCGCTGCGCGGGTTCTGCGCGCCCGGCCAGCCAGACGAAGCCGTCCTGATCGATGCTGCGCACGACGAATCCGATCTCGTCGGCGTGGCCCGTGATCAGCAACTTCGGCCCCGAGCCGCCGACGTGGGCGAAGAGGTTGCCGCCACGTGCCGTCCAGATCTCTTCGACCTGTCCTTGCCAGCGAGCCCGGAGCCAGTCCATCACCGGACTCTCCTGGCCTGTCGGTCCCGGCAGTTCCATCAGTTCCTTCATGATCTCGTAGCTACTGTCGTGGTCGGTCATATCCGTGCCCCTTGCCCTGTCCATCGCCTTGTTGGGCAAGATAGCACGGGAACGTCAGATACCTCTCCACCCACATGGCAACCAGCCAGATTGACGGGATTTGCTAGCCCTCGCCGACCGTTCTGGACGTTGCAAGAAGGATCTTCTTCTGCGAAATCCGGAGTTCCAAGTTCCCAATTTCCAACCGAATGCGCTGATACTCCGCTTCCCAATGGGGTGGCCAGGGTAAACCTGCAGACCTTCGTTGCGAACGAAGATACTCGGCTGCGTCCTTGCGTTCTGTGAAACGCCGGAGCTGAACGATGAGATACCTCATCTCTGCTCGAATCTCATCAAACAGTTTCAGCGTTGCCATCCAGTCATGCAGCCGATCTATCGTGGCAAGAATCTGCTTGTATTCGATTTCGAGGTCTTCTGGCCGGAAGGGTCGATCCTGAGGGTGGACGCAATCGCATCCGATCAGCCCGGCGTCTCCGGCGGTTCAACGTGGAAAGTTCTTGACGGGCTTGTTGGAGCTCGAAGAATAGCTCCCGTGAGGAGCTTCGAACCTCATCGCTGAGCGAAACACCCACTGGCCGGACCGCAACTGCTTCTTCATCCTGACGACTCAGGTACTCCAGGTATATCTCGGGGGCAAGGCTACGCAACGTCGACCGGAGCTGTAGGCGCTCCCTCTTTTCGCTGGAGTCAAGACCCTCGCGCCGCTTGGATGCCTCAAGTTCCAACAACCGTCGCAGCTTTGCTCTAGCGACCCGCTGATCATTCTCCTGAAAGCTATTGACGTAGTCCGATATACGACGTGGCTGCTCGTGAAGTGCCTGTGCCATCTCACACCGCCTGCCTTTGCCAATCTGGGAGGTGTCCGATAGGGAACAGAATACACGATTAGAACAAATGTGCGCAATAGTCTCGGACATCGTGCAGATCAGCTCATCACTCTCGAGGCAAGTGAGGACACCCGCGAGCTTGCCACTTCATGTCACGGTAGCGCCATCGCCTCGCTTATTGATCCGGCTGAGGTGTTCGCTCAACTCTCTCCATAAGCCTGTTGCGGTCGTCGTCTCATTGCTCATCCCGTGGCTATCAACGCGAGATACACTCTTTGCAACCTGACCGCGTTGTGTTTTGGCACAGCCGGACGCCTCCGGTCGAGAAACGAGAGAGCCGCGGCACCGGTGCCCCGGCTCTCTCGCTGCCCTGGCTCGCCACTTAGCCCGACCGCTTGAGGCGGCCGGTGCGCTTGGCGTAGCGCTCGAAGTAACCGAAGATAGCCATCCCTAGCGGAATCGAGACGATCGCGATCAGGCCGAGTGCGGCAAGGTCTCCGGTCAGGTCAGAAACCGGCGCACCGTCGAGGATTGCCGACCGCATCGCCTCCAGCACATAGGTAGCTGGCGAGATGGTCGAGAGCGTCTGCATCCAGCCCGGCAAGACTGAAATCGGGTAATAGACACCCGAAACGAGCAGCAGGATTGACGAGATGATGAAGGTCATCTGCTCGCCCTTCTCCGGGAAGAGCAGTGGCAGCACCGCGCCAACAATCCCGAATCCGATGAATGAGAAGCTCCCAACGGCAATCACCAACGCCGCCGCGGGCAGATTCGCTTCCGCAAGACTGATCTCGGGAAAGAAGGCGGCCAGTACAAGAAACAGCACCGTCGACCGGATCAGCCCGTAGAGAATCGCAAAGAGCGACATCCCGAACAGGTGGGTCGTCCTTGAGACGGGCGCCATCATCGTGTACTCGATCGTGCCTTCCCAGCGCTCCCAGGCAACCGTCTCGGCCACGTTCATGAAGACCGAGTTGAGATAACCCCAGACCAGCGTCCCGATCGCCAGGAAGAGGATCAGCTGGTTGGTGTCGCCTTCCTGTGACGCGCCGATGAACATGATCGAGAGCGACGACGCCGCGGTGTAAACGAGGAAGGCAATGCTCCCAGCCCCAGTACCGCTTCGTCAGGTAGAAGTTGCGCTCGACAAAGGCCAGAGCCGCCTTGCTCTCGCGCGCCACAACCCTGTGGGGCGCACGCGATTCCGTCCCCGGAGTCGCGGTTGGTATGTATGACATCTTGGTTCCTTCACTTTCTTTGCGGCACACCGTTGGGCCGCTTCTGATTCATCGATGCGCGCCAGCGAAGCACGTTCCGACTTCGGACCGTTGAAGCGGTCCATTCCATGGCATTGCTCTACGCCACGCCCGCCATCTCTTTCTCCTCAACCAGTTCATGGCCGGTGAGGGCCATGTAGACATCCTCGAGGGTCGGATTGAACAGGCCATCACGACCCCGCACCTGCGCCTTCAACTCGTCGACCGTTCCAGTTGCAACGATCCGACCGTGGTCCATAATCGCGATCCGGTCGCAAAGTTGTTCGGCTTCATCCATATCGTGCGAGCAGATCAACACCGTGGCATCGTGTTGATCGCGCAGATCGAGCACAAAGCGCTGAACGTCCTTCTTCGAGCGCGGGTCGAGCCCGGTCGTCGGCTCATCGAGCAAAAGCAGAACCGGCGATGTCAAGAACGCCCGGGCAATCGCCACTTTCTGCTGCATACCTCTCGACATCGTCTCCAGCGGCACCGTAATGCGATCTTCTGGGATGCCGAGGTCGACGAGTATTCGCTTGATGTCTCGACGCAGTTCCGATCCGCCTCGTCCGTAGAGGCGCGACGAGTACAGCAGGTTCTCCATCGGCGAGAGTTTCTTGAAGAAGGACGCTTCGACTGATACTCGATTGATCAGCCGCTTGACCTCTGCTTCGTCGTCTCGGACATCGTTTCCGAAGACAGTGATCCGTCCCTCGTCAGCTATCAGCAGGGTTGAGATCAACCGCACGAGCGTCGACTTGCCGCTACCATTTGCGCCGAGAATCCCAAAGATCTCATTCTCGTGGACTTCAAACGAGACATCATCGAGCGCCCGGACGATTTTGGCGGCCGGTTGCTCGCGTCGCCGTATAGTCCAGCGACTGCCCGACCGTTTACCGCCGAACGACTTCGAGACTTGCTCGAAGCTAACCGCTACGTCTCTTTTCTGTTGTGACACCATCATTGACATCTCTTCTTCCGATTCGCGCGCGTCCCTGTGATTCATCGCATTCGGTCTCGTTACTTCGACATTTCCGCCTCTGTTCATCAGTTGCATTGACGTCCGCTCCTTCCCGAGATCCATCCGGATCGGTCATAGGCAACAAAAAACCGCGGGGCCGTTTCTGGTCCGCCCGCGGTTGGAAGGTCTCGCTATGTGAAGAAATTCTCAGCAGCGTCTCCTCCAATGTCGCACGGGCGTCGGGCGCACTCCGCCCCCGAACGGGCGCAGCTTGCCGTCGACGATCACGCCAACGGCCGGCCGGGCCAGCATCGTGTTAGCGGTGATGGTGCTGTTCACTCTCTGGCCGTTCCATCCGTGCGTACAGACGTAACCGAAATACTTCTAGTCCATGGGGCAGTGTATGCCTGAAACTCGGACAAGTCAAGCCATCGGAGGCGGAACTTCGATGAATTCGTTGCAGAGATGCGGCTCTGCGAGGAGATCTAAGGCGCCTCCTCGTCCCGCCAGACTAACACTTCGCCGCCCTGACCAAGCAGCACCGTTCCCGGGAACATACGCAAGCGCCACCGCTCCAGGCGTAGCACAGCGAACTGATCGGTCAGCGGCCCTTCGGACCACATCGGGACGATCGACGGATCATAGCCAACGGGTTCAGGAGCCGATTCCAACAACTCCCAGGTCCGCTCGCCCGTCTCATTGTCCGTATAGAGACTCGCCCGGCGCTCGGCTGTGCAGGTATCGTGATTCGGCGACCAGTAGTTGCATGAGGCAAACGGACTATGCCGCAGATGCGCCCGCTTGAGGGCTGTTGGAACGCGTGCCGATCCACCCGACGAGCGCGTCGCCTTCCCACTCCCAGATTGGATGGAGTATCCGACTACGCGGCCGATCAAAGGGATCGATGGATGCTACGGTGCACCAGACAATGCGATGCGCCATCTCGACAGATGCCGGGCCAACCTGCGCGAGTTCCTGCATCCTCTACCTCCCTAAAATTCCACCTCTTGATTGACAATCACCATATTCATCGATTATTCTACGAACTCGACACCGCTCATCTGCGGTGGGCACCAGACATCAATAGCGTTGACGAGGAACACCATTCGGGCCCGACGACCCAGAGAGTCACTGTTGCTGGATAGTGGCGCGTTCGTCGATCGGTGATGACCTCCGAGCTGCCCGGGCGAACGCCTCCAGCAGTAGTCCGGGCCGGTCCGTGGGATACCGTTACCAATCCCTGGCTGGCAACGATCCAGTCGCGGAGGCCGGAGGTCGCAAGGCACCGGTGAAGCCGGGTGGTACCGCGAGCGCTTCATCCCGAGGCCCCTCGCCCCAGGCGGGTGCAGGGCCTTGGGAATTGTTGTTTAAGGGATCAGGGAACAGTAGCAAGGTTGTAGATATGGATAAGGACGTAGTTTGTAGTTTCTGATCCAGGAGGCTTACATGACGGCACCTGGTCTTCCTACAAACTACCATCTACTCACTACAAACTTGCCCCGCCACTCATCCCTCGCTCGAAAGGAGCGTTACCATGCCAGATGACAGGCAGGTCTATTTCATATCGACGTCGATTCCGTATGTGAATGCGGAACCGCACGTCGGACACGCGCTGGAATTCGCCCAGACGGATACCTATGCGCGCTTTCACCGAGAACAGGGTCGACGATGTCTTTTTCCTGACCGGCTCGGATGAGAACGCGCTGAAGAATGTCCAGGCAGCCGAAGTGCTCGGGATCTCCACGCGCGAACTGGTCGATCAGAATGTCGTTGCATTCCAGCATGCACTGGACGTGCTCAACGCATCCAACGACGACTTCATCCGTACCAGCGTCGACGAACGTCACTTTGCTGGCGTCGACCGCCTCTGGAGAGCGGTCGAGGCTGCCGGTGACATCTACAAGAAGCACTACACCGGGCTCTATTGCGTCGGCTGCGAGACCTTCTACACCGAGGAGGAACTGATCGACGGCAAGTGCCCAGTGCACGAGACGCCGCCGGTGGCCGTCGAAGAAGAGAACTACTTCTTCCGGCTGTCGAAGTACGGCGACGAGTTGCACCGGCGGATCTCCAGCGACGAACTGGAGGTCGTCCCGGAGACGCGCAAGAACGAGGTGTTGCGCTTCATCGAAGCCGGGCTCCAGGATATCTCGATCTCGCGTTCGCGGAGCGCGCTCGCGGCTGGGGCATCCAGGTGCCAGACGATCCAGGACAGGTGATCTACGTCTGGATCGACGCACTGGCAAACTACATCACCGCGCTGGGGTACGGCACCGACGGCGCACTGTACGACCGCTACTGGAAGAATGCGCCGAGCACGTGTCCATGCCATCGGCAAGGACATTCTCCGTTTTCATGCGGTCTACTGGCCCGGCATCCTGCTGGCCGCTGGCGTGCCGCTGCCGACTCACGTCGTCGTCCACGGATTTCTGACGATCAATGGCGCGAAAATGAGCAAGACGACCGGCAATGTCATCGATCCAGTCGCGGTCGCCGAACAGTATCGGTTCTGACGCCGTGCGCTACTACCTGCTGCGCGAGGTGTCGCCTCATGGCGACGGTGACTTCTCGGTCAGCCGGTTGATCGAACGCTACAACGCCGACCTCGCCAACGATCTTGGCAACTTGCTGAACCGATCGGTCAGCATGATCAATCGGTATCGAGATGGCGTGATCCCCTCTCCAGGTGAACCAACCGGGATCGAAGGCGATCTGAAGGAGACGTTGGAGACAGCGGTGGAGCGATCGAGTCGAACGATTCGGAGCCTACGAGCCACAGCAGGCGATCACGGCAATCTGGGAAGCAGTCACGGCGACGAACACCTACATCGAACTGGCGCAACCGTGGGTGCTGGCCCGCGAAGCTCGGAACGGCGATGCGGGAGCTGAGGCACGGCTGGACACCGTGCTCTGCACATTGGCGATCACGATCGGGCGGCTGGCGCAACTGCTGCAGCCTGTCATACCAACGGCAGTCGATGAGATCGCCCGACAGCTCGGCAGCCCGTCGGTCGATATCCTCCCTGAATCCGGCCAGAAGGTCCTGACTCCGACACCGATCTTCCCGCGAATTGAAGTCGAAGAAGCAGCGGCAGTGTCCTAGCCAACAATGCCAGTTCCGGGGGAGCATCCTCCCGGAACTGGCTAACTGGCATCACATATTCCTAGCGCTAGACTTGACCATCTCACCGGGATCGATCCAGCGGCAATTTGGCCCACCACCAGTTCAAGCGCTGGCATCAACGAATGCTCGGATCAAGGCGATGAACGACGAATCAGTACCCTACGATCAACAACAAGGTGCGCGCGAAATCCAGGAGCAACCCCACATCCTGCTGCGATTGGCGGAGAACTCCCTGACCGTCGCTGACAGCCTCAGAAACAACTACTTTCGCAACACCGCCACCTTCGTCTCCCACTTGCGCCGGGCGATCGAAGCCGCCGGGGCCGGTCAGCGGCCCGAATCGCCGCTGGGCACCTTTCCCGCCGATCGTCTGGGCTGGGACGACGTTCGCGATGAGGTTGTCACTTTCATCGACGGCGGCGTCGGTCAGGTGCAACTCTCAGGTCTGGTTCCGATCCTCCTGAGAGTCGGCTCCTACGCCGTGCGCACCGGAGAGCGCGACCTGGCGAAGCGCGAACAATTCGGCTACTACCCGATGATTCTCGGCGACATCGAGGGCGGCAGCCGGGAGCGACGCGACTTTGTCGACATCGTGCGGATCACCGCCGAATTGCTGGCCGCACTGTCGGCCCTGGACCGCACCCCGGACCTCCGGGTGCTGATGTTGCATGGCCCGCTCGTCTACCAGGTCGGGCTCTACGCCGGTCATGCGCCCTTCACCGAACGCGACATCGATTTGTTCCTTCATCACTACGCGAGTCAGCCGGATCTTGGCCCAAGGCTGAAAGAGGACTTCTACCGGGAGGCGGCGGTTGAGATCTATCCCAGGCTACTGGAGTATCCGGATGCCTGGAGCCAGAACCGCCTGGCTGAACCGCTCTCCTGGATCGCCTTTCTCTATCGCAGGCTGATCGCGAAGGCGCTGGAACGCGACCCTGTCCCGATCATCGTTGGCGTCGTCGAGCGCGGGCGTTCGCGAGAGTTCATCGAGCAGATCATGCTGGAGCGGGTGTTTCGGGGGCTACGCGCAAACCGGAATACCGGCTACTTTAACGAGATGTTTGGCCGGACCGATCTCACGACGCCGAAGAAGCTGGTCGATCGCCTGGGCTACAGCGATGAACTCCTGCTCGGGATGCTGATGGATCCTGGCAGCTACTCGGAACCGTGGACGAGTGATAAGTATTCAGGGCTCCGCATAAGGAGCGTGCCGTCGCCGGATGAAGCGCGCAGCGATCAGGTCAATTTCAAGCTGCTCGATCCCGCGATGCCGTTTGGCTTCCCGGAGGTTCGAGCGTCATACCTGCATGTCTCCCGGACAACCGAGCCGCTCAGGATCGAAGTCTTTCCGGCACTTGGCGCAGATCAGATCCACGATGCCGCGCAGCGCGTCCATCTTTACGCGCGCCTGCTCCCCGGCTATGGCTTCCCGGTCGGGCTCGAAATCGCCGACAGATATGCGCGCGTGCCCGCCTGGCTCACCGACGCCTACGGCAAATTGATCCGCAAGCATATGAGCGCCAGCCTGATGAGCGGGGAAATTAGCGACGCCCAATTGCGCCAGATGCTCGTCCAGGCGATCTACATGACGCATCGCGACTGGCTTTTCCGACCAGACATTTAGGAGAGACTTGTGCGGGACAGCAGAACAAGCAGCGACAACGGCGCCATCCAGTACGTCGGCGCCATCATCGGCGAAAGCACAAGCCGCGAATTCCGGCTCGCGATCGCCCACGAGGCCGTTCGAGAGCAGGACATCATCGCGGTCGACGTCGCCTTCCAATCGACCGAACAACGTCCCGACCCGGAGACGCTAAGAGTTTGGGCAAAGGTCCAGTGCATCGAGCGCCTGAATCCACTCTTCCCAACCGAAGCCGGGCATGAACTGGCCGGCAGCATGACCAATCCATTCGATACCGTCGTCTCGCTCAGCCGCGAGATGGTCACGACTGTCTGCCAGGTGCTTGGCTCGGAATCACTCACCGGCGGTCGGGCCCAGCGGCTCAGCAGCCTGCGCTACCCGCCCCAACCGGTGTCTCAGGCCTATCGCCCGCCAACCGCCGATATCAAGCGGGTTTTGATCGGCGAGCTGGCTGAGAATCAGGGACGCTCCCTTGACATCGCGACGCTCTCAACGCGGAATGACATCGACGTTGCGGTTGATGGACACGCCATCGTCACCCGCCACCTGGCAATCCTGGCGATGACCGGCGCTGGCAAGAGCTGGGCGGCGCGTCGGATCATCGAGGAACTCGCCGCCAAGAACTACCCGATCGTCATTTTCGACCCGCATGGCGACTATACGGGGCTAGCAGAAGTGCCAGGACTCCAGGGACGCGTACAGCTCATTCGTGCCCAATTGCCCATATTCGATGAGTCCGCGGAGAACGCACGCCTGATAGTTGAAGGCCTTGCAGCTGAGTCAATGTCGTCACCGCAGATAGACGGATTCAATACGCTATTTGCTGCATCGTCCAAGATGCTCAACGAAAGATCCCGTCGGTCCACCACGCTTCAGGAACTTCTATTCGAAATCACTGGTAACGACAATATCAGGAAATTCGGACTTAACCGAGACCTCTTTGCTCTCAGTTACATTGCAGAAGCGACAAACGCGGCAAGGCGAACCGGCGCGAATGCCTCGTGGACTACCCGTCTCGCTGAACTCGGATTCAATCGGATCTCGAGCATTCGGCCCCAACAAGCAGATAGCTTTCGAGTACTCTCCAGGCAACTCCGAGCGGCTGCATTCGAACTTCGTGGAATCGAACAGATCAATGAACACAGTTCACCGAAAGGAAGCAGGCCGTTACCGGCCAACCGGCTGGACCTTGTTCAGCACGGACAGATCACGGTGATCGGCATGGCCGGGTACCCCGACTCCTTGAAGGCGACCCAATTCGCACTATTGGCAAATCAGATCTTTCGGGCACGCATCGACGGCAAAGTTCGGTACCCCTTCATGTTCGTGTTGGAGGAGGCACACAACTTCGTGCCCGCTCAGTCGGACGACATCGGTGTTCAGCGCTCAATCGCGGTCACCAAGCAGATCGCGCAAGAAGGTCGCAAGTTCAACATCGGACTTCTCCTCATCAGCCAGCGACCGTCCAGGCTCGACGAAACGACCCTGGCGATGTGCAACTCGTTCATCATCATGCGCATGATCAACCCAACCGACCAGCAGTTCGTCCGCAGGGTCATCGAGAGCCTGGGTGAGGACGAAGCTCGCCTGCTGCCGGATCTCGACGTTGGCGAAGCGATTCTCTCGGGCCAGATGGTCAACTTCCCGGTGCTTGTCAAGATGAAGGAACCTGCCTCCCGAGGAGAGCGCGAGGAGGAAGACGCGTTCGAGGTCCTGAGAAAGGCCCATACGCCTAGCATGCCGCCTCGTTAGCAGGGAAGACGTTCAGGCAACTCTACGGCAAAATGTTCGCATACGCGCCACACATCCATCCGGTCAATCTCATCCGGTTCACAACCGAGATGGGTCTGGATCTGGAGCTCGGGAGTCAGGCAACGAACCGGTCAACCGGCAATGCGCCCACAGCCGTTGAGGGCCTTGACCTCACAGACAAAAAAGGGCCGCTCGGCAATTGCTGGTGGGCAAAACCGGAACCGTCGAAGCGCATCGGATGGAAATCGATCCGGCGATCGCCCGGAACAAGCAAGACGAATCGGGTTGGCGTTTCATCCACATGAAGCCGGTAGCTCAGCGCTGTCAACGCGCTTCTCACCGCCTCCATCTGATCGAAGTCGATCTCCAGGTCAAGATCATCGTGCGGGCGCGTCTGCTCCTCGAGCAGCGCATCAACACCCCAACCGCCATCGACCGACACAAAGCATTGAGCGTCCTGCAGACACGCGAGAACGTCGGCGGCTTTCATCACAATGACCAGGACATCTGAAGTGACTAATCCGCCGCGACGACCTCGTAGCCTCTCAACTTCTCAATCGCACGATCCAGGCGGGCAAGCGATCGTTCGGTGTTGACAACGCGGAGCGTCTCGAACAACCCGGGCGACGCGGTCCTGCCGGTAACCGCGACCCGAATCGGCATGAAGAGCTGGCCCGCCTTGAGCTCAAGTTCGCCGGCAACACCGCGCAAACGCTCTTCGAGCATCGCCTCAACTTCCGTCCCGACCTCAGCGATCGCCGCCCGGGCTGCTTCCAGAGCACGCAGGGCATCGGCAGGCTCGGTCTTGCGCGGGACAAGCAATGCGGCGTCGTAATCCGGTGGTTCGACAATGAAGTAGCTAATAAGGTCGGGCCCCTCGGTCAGGAGTTTCATCTTGTCCTTCACCAGTGCCACCGCTTCGACGATCAGTTCTCGCGTTCCCGGATCACCGACTGCGTCATCGGTCAGACCCGCATCTGCAACCAGGGGCATAACCCGTTCGGCCAGATCCTCAACATCGAGAATATGGTTAATGTAATACTGGTTCATCCAGTCGAGTTTCTCGAAGTTGAAGCGTGCCGGGCTCGGGCTGACCCGCTCCAGGCTGAATTTCTCGATCAATTCATCGTGGGAGAAGATCTCCTGGTGGTCATCATACGCCCAGCCGACGAGCGCAAGATAGTTGACGACAGCCTCCGGAAGGTAGCCCGCCTCGCGCAGCGCGAGCACACTAGCCGCTCCATCCCGCTTCGAAAGCTTGCCTTTCCCGTCAGGCTTGAGGATCACCGGCATGTGAACGAAAACCGGCCGCTCCCAGCCAAATGCGTCCCAGGTGATCAGATGCAGCGGCATCGACGGGATCCACTCCTCGCCACGTGTGACATGGCTGATTCCCATGTCATGGTCATCGACAACGACCGCAAGGTGGTACGTCGGGAATCCGTCCGACTTGAGCAGCACCGCATCTTCCAGCTTGCTGTTCTCAAAGGTGATTGGTCCCCGCAACAAGTCATAGCCAGTCGTCGCCCCATCGAGCGGGACCTTTAGCCGAACTACGGGGATAGTGCCCTGGTCACAAAGAGTCTGCCGCTCCTCGTCAGTCAGATTCCGGCAGTGGCGGTCGTACCCGGGCGGGCGTCCAGCTTTGCGCTGCTCGTCCCGCAGTCCGGCGAGTCGTTCAGCCGAGCAGAAACATTCATAGGCGTAGCCGTCGGCGAGCAGCCTATCGACATGCTGCCGGTAGAGTTCCAGCCGCTGGCTCTGGAAATATGGACCGTGTGGACCATTGATGTCCGGTCCCTCGTCCCAATCAAGTCCAAGCCATCGAAGCGCATCGGTAATCGAGGTGATACTCGATTCGTCATACCGCTTCTGGTCGGTGTCCTCCACCCGCAGGATGAACGCCCCGTCGTGCTGGCGCGCGAACAAGTACGTGAAAAGCGCGGTTCGAACGCCGCCCACATGGAGGTCTCCCGTTGGGCTGGGCGCGAATCGAACCCGCACTGGGGTCTCTGATGTTGTCATGTTCCACTCCCATCTTCATGTATAAAGGTAACAGGGTGGAACACGGAATGCTCCAGTCTGGTAAGACGGACGGCCGGCGGCTATGTTCGATATCTCAAGAAGGAGATGTTTGTGCTACTCGCGCTGAACAAGGACGATCGCTCGGCCATGTTTGTTGACGATGTGTCGGGCGAGATTGTCAAGACACTCAGTGTTGGCTTGAACCCGCATGAGGCGATTGTCACGCCGGATGGACGCGCCGCCTATGTCTCGAACGCCGGTGACAACACGATCTCGGTAATCGACCTCAATGCGCGAGAAGTCCTCACCGTGCTCAAGGACGATCATTGGCGATTTCCTCACGGATTGGAGATCACCCAGGAAGGCAAGTATCTCTGGGTCGCCGCGACCCGCTCACACGGCGTCTGGATCTTCGAACGAGAACCGGACAATCTCACCTGGCATGAACTGGTCAAAGTCGTGCCAACGCAGCAGCGAATGAGTCACATGGTGCATCTCAGCCCAGACGGGCAACGTGCCTACGTCCCGAACATCGCTACCGGAGTGCTGACCGTGCTCGATACCGACAGGAAAGAAGTCATCAATCAGATCAGGGTTGGACCCGGCCCAGAGGGGGTCGCGATCCATCCACTGGATGGCACGATCTATGTCGCGAATCAAGGCGATGACACACTATATGTCATCGATGACCGGGACTTCACCCGCCTCCACGAGATGAAAGTCGGCAGTACGCCCGTCCGCGCCAGTTTCACGCACGACGGCGAGCACCTCCTGGTTTCGAACCGGCTGTCCCACGATGTCTCGGTAATCGCCCACCGCTGGGAGCGAGCGACTGAGAGGCCGCAACCCTGGGAAATCAAACGGATTCCGGTTGGACGCTGGCCCGGGCAGATCGTCATGGCGCCGGACGGGAATCGAGCCTGGGTAACGAACAACAAGACGAACGACATCTCGGAGATCGACCTTGGCTCGCTTGAAGAGGTCCGCCGCATCACCGCTGGCGTTCATCCCGACGGGATGGTTTGGGTTCCCTGATCAGGATTTCGAGGTTCGTTCCAATCGTCACGATCGTGCAAGGCATCACCCCCTGATTGACCAAATGACAACACGTAGATGCTGCAATCTGGGGCCGGGTTGAACGGTTTCATCGAAATCGGCCACAATACGACAATACACGGCTGCCGGAGAACCAGTCAGTCAAGCCTGCCGTCAACCTGAGGGGGAACCATGGTTCAGCCACTAACGGTCGAAGATATTCGCGCGCCCGAAGCCGCGCAGCGCCCGAAACCGCCGCTCTCGCCAGATGAAATGGCGGTGCTTGACGAGGTCCAGCGCCGCGTTCTCTGGTTGAGCACCCTGATCGTCCACCACGCCAACAACGTCCGAGAGAAGCGGGATGGGTTGAAAGTCGGCGGGCATCAGGCATCGAGCGCCTCGGTCGCCACGATCATGACCGCGCTCTATTTTCATGCCCTGCGTTCCGGTGATCGGGTTTCAGTCAAGCCCCACGCCTCGCCCGTCTTTCACGCCGTCCAGTACCTGCTTGGGAATCTGCCGAAGGAGTTTCTGACCGAATTGCGGGCCTACGGAGGTCTGCAATCGTATCCGAGCCGAACGAAAGACCCGGATCCGGTTGACTTTTCCACCGGTTCGGTTGGCCTCGGCGCGGTCGCGCCCAACTTCGCCGCGCTCGGGCATCTCTATGCCGAGAAGCATTTTGGAGAAGTCACCTCCCGCCGCTTCATCTCGCTCGTCGGAGACGCGGAGCTGGACGAAGGCAACGTCTGGGAAGCGATGATCGAGGATGCGTTGACGCCGGTTTCCAACGTGCTCTGGATCGTCGACCTCAATCGCCAGAGCCTGGACAGGGTCATTCCCGGAATCCGCGCCGCCGAACTGAAGCAGCTCTTCGCCAACAGCGGTTGGCGGGTGCTCGAAGCCAAGTACGGCCGCGACTTGCGAGCCACGTTCCAGCGACCCGGCGGGGACGCGCTGCGGCGGGTCATCGACGATATGGAAAACGAGGAGTATCAGGGGCTGATCCGGATGGAGGGGGCCGATCTCCGGGAACAGATAACCCACCGCGGCGGCTCACTCAATCAGGATGTCGCCCGTGTGCTGGCCGACGTTCCTGACGAGATCCTGCCCAGCCTCATCTCCAACCTCGGCGGCCATGACCTCCAGGATCTGATCGACATGATCGATGAAGGCTTGCGCCCATCCGACAAGCCTGCGATTCTCTTTGCCTATACGATCAAAGGTTGGCAAATGCCCTTCTACGGCGACGCGCTCAACCACTCGGCGCTCCTGAATAGCGCACAGGTCGAGCAGGTCCGCCAGGCTCTGGGCATCCCCGCGGGCAGCGATTGGGAGCGGTTTCCAGCCGAGTCGCCAGCCGGAAAGCTCTGTGAAACGGCACATGAACGAATCTATGGCGATGAGACGAAGATCGAGCCCCAGGTGCGACCGGATCAAATCCCTGACCACCTTGGACACAACCGGTTGCCCTCGACGTCGACCCAGGAATCGTTCGGACGGCTGCTCACTCAGCTCGCGGATGTCGAGCATGTTGGTGACCGGATCATAACCACATCGCCGGATGTCTCGATCTCAACCAATCTGGGCGGTTGGATCAACAAAGTCGGCGTGTTCCGCCCCGATCCTGCGACGATCTACTTCAACGCACCCCGCCAGCTCTTGCGCTGGGAGCCAGCGCCCGAGGGGCAGCACATCGAGCTCGGCATATCCGAGATGAACCTCTTCATGTTCCTCGGCTCGCTCGGGCTAAGCCAGGAACTTTCAGGGCAGTTGCTCTTCCCGATTGGCACCGTCTATGACCCGTTCATCTGTCGTGGGCTCGACGCTCTGATCTACGGATGCTACTCCGGTTCAAAGTTCATCTTCGCCGGCACACCTGCCGGCATTTCCCTGGCGCCCGAGGGAGGCGCGCACCAGTCCACGATTACGCCATCGATCGGGCACGAGCTTCCGAATCTGAGGTCGCATGAGCCCGCATTTGCTCAGGAACTCGAATGGCTGCTGCTCGACGCGCTGCGCCAGTGCGCCGACCGGAAGAACGGTGAGTCCAGCTATCTGCGCCTCTCGACCAAGCCGATCGACCAGCGACTAATGCAACCAGCTCTCGACCGCCTGGATCAAGACGAACTGCGTCGCCAGGTTTTGAGCGGCGGCTACCGGCTGGTTGACGCGAGACACGACGCCGAATCGCCAGTCGACCCGCGTGATACTGTCCAGATCGTCGCAAGCGGCGTCATGATCCCGGAGGCAGTCGAGGCAGCGCGCATGCTTCACGAAGAAGGCATCGCCGCAAACGTCATTAACCTGACCTCTCCCCAACTTGTCTACGACCAGTGGCGTGACTGGCAGCGTGCCAGAATGAGAGGTCAGAAGGCACTGGGAACTAGCAACAGAATCGAGGATTTGATTCCGGCGGGCGAACGATCGGCGCCAATCGTGACCGTGCAGGACGGCGCGTCACACTCTCTCGCCTGGTTGGGGAGCGTCTTCGGGACACGGCTGTTCTCGCTCGGGGTTGACGAGTTCGGCCAGTCCGGAGACATCCCATCGCTCTACCGGCACTTCGAGATGGACGCAGAGCACATCGCCTCGTCCGCCTTCGCGGCGCTTGACCTGCGGAATGCGTAGGAGGTCCTCAACCACCCCGTCCCGAATACTGACAAGAGCCGCGGGGGGCGATGCCCGATCGTTCTTGCGGCCACCTACTGGCATTGCTCTTGCGCTAGTGGTTCTCCTGCTATCACTGGTTCCGTTGTCCACCTCGGCCGACCAGCAGGGGGTCATTCCGATCCCGCACGATACGCGCCAAGCCAGCCCGGCCGGCAACATCCTCGTGCGTGGCATCGCATCGCACGCATGGTGGCTCGATCCAGAGGTCTACGGAGATCAGCTGTTGCCAGCTCTCGATGAGTTGCAGGTCACGACGGTGCGCCTGAGCATCGACTGGCGGCGCTTCGAACCAGAGCCAGGGGGCTGGGACTGGGCGATGTACGACCGGGTGCTTGGCGAGCTCGCAAAGCGCAACATCATCGTTGTGGCCGATTTCAGCACCATTCCTGGCTGGGCATCGACAAGTCCCTCGACCTGTGACGAACCAGTGCTCGAAGTACCAACCTGTCAGTTGCGCGACGATATGTACGATGAATTCGAGACCGCCATGCGCGCCGCGGTCGAGCGCTACAGCTGGATCGAGCACTGGGAATTCTGGAATGAACCCGAGATGTGGGAGCTCCTCGGCAAAGACGGTCATCTCTACCTGCGCCATCTCAAGATGTTTTACGACGTTGCGCACGAGGTGAACCCGAGCATCGTTGTCGCGGCCCAGACACTTGTCGGACCGGAATACATGGACTGGCTCTACAACATTAGCGCGGCGGAATACGGCCCTGGAAACGAACCCTGGGATGCTGTCTCGGTCCACCCCTATAACTTCTGGTATGTCCCAACCCCCGGCGAGCCGCCGTTAGAGATCAATTACGATCGCGTGCTCCAGCTTCGCCAGATGATGATTGAACGCGGCGATGCGGGCAAGCCTATCTGGATCACCGAGTTCGGCTGGACGAACGATCAGGAATGGCAGGCGCGCAACCTCGAGGTCACGCTGGACTGGCTCCAGTCTCAGCCCTACATCGAGTTCGCCCATCTGCACATGCTTCATGACTGGAATGAAGAACCACAGGACCAGTTTGGATTGATGAGCATTGTCGAGCGCGGAGGATATCGCTACCTTGATGAGGAAACCATCTTCGAACCGAAAGAGATCTATTACAACGCGTTCAAGGACTACCCGATGGATCGCCGGGGCCGCATTCCCGGCGCGGAGGAAGCGCGGAGCTTTCCTGAAACCAGCCAAACGATCGCCGAGCCATTCCTGACTGGTTGGGAAGCTCGCGGCGGTCTGGCTGGGCCGGGGTTGCCGCTCACACGGCCCTACACACGCCAAAATGCTAACGGATCGTGGCTGCTCGTGCAGGATTTCGAGCGGGCAAGACTGGAGCACCATCCCGGAAATGCTGGAGAAGCTGGCGAGATTCTTGGCGCGGCCATCGGGCGCGACATAGCCGCCAGTCACCCCGAGCAACCCGCATTCGTCCCGCTCGACGGATGCGTATCAAGTGAGTCCCGGCTCTGTATCGACGAGACGGGCTTCGCAATTGAGGGCGGATTCAGGAACTACTGGCTCGAGAACGACGGGCTGACACGTTTCGGCTACCCGATATCGCGTGAGTTAATCGAGCATGACGTCACCGTTCAGTACTTCGAACGGGGCAGGCTCGAATGGCACCCCGACCTCCCACCCGGCGAACAGATCATCGTCGCCGCCCTCGTCCGCGAGCAGCTGATCGCCGACGGTTGGCTGCTCCCCGATGGTTCGGCTCCCGACGATGACCTCCGGCTGCCGACTCGCCGGGCATTCTCCTAGCGCAGGTTCTTATGCCTTAACGCACCCTGGAATTGAACTTGGTCACGTGTGGTCGTCCGGGAATCACGCTTATGTCAATTCATCCCATCCAAGCCAGTAGGACGGGATGCTTCCCGGGCGCCAACGTTGACGACGGGCGTCGTCGGCTGGTCGCTCGCGATCACGGTCATTAGATTCGAGACGAAGATTGCCTTGCGCTCAGCATCGAGCGCGATCGGATCTGCTCCGGCTACGTCTCCCGCTTCAAGTTCAGCCACGGCCCCGCGCACCATTGCGACCGCGCCCTCGACGATCTTCGCGCGCGCGGCGACGATCGCCGATGCCTGTTGGCGTCGAAGCATGACCTCTGCAATCTCGGGAGCATAGGAGAGGTCGGTGATCCGCGCTTCCAGGATCTCAACGCCAGCGGCATCAGCACGCTCCTGGAGTTCCACCAGGAGATGGTCATTTACCTGTCTGGTGTCACCTATCAGCGTCACGATGTCGTTATCGTCGAAGGCGTCGTACGGAAAAGACCGCGCCAGGTGGCGGACCGCGGACTCGGATTGGATGCGTACGTAATCGTCGAAGTCATCGACCTCGAAGACCGCCCTCGCGGAATCGGTCACTTTCCAGACAACGACGGAAGCGATCATAATTGGATTGCCATTCGCATCATTCACCTTCGACGTTGCGGTAGTGAAGTTGCGCACTCGGAGCGAGACCTTTCTCTTACGATAGAGCGGGTTGGCGAAAGCGCAGCCCCGGGGCGCGGTCTGAACCCCGGTAGTCACCAAACAGCGATAGGACGGCCGTCTGATTGGGTTGCAACGCGTACAGTCCGGCAACACAGACCGTTGCCACAATCGTCAGAACGGCGGGCAGAAGATACCACCAACCGTTGAATTCCCGACTTTCGATCAAATAGAACAGCCCAACGACGACAACGAACAGCGCTATCCCACTGAGCAGGTATGGCAATCCCGCACTCGCCCGACCCCGCGTTTCTACTATGCCTGTCATGTCACACCTCTCGGCCAATCCGCCAAACTCACACTAAACGCAAAGACATGATCGATGGGTCGAACTATTCCATACCTTGGGGATACGGAATCCGGCGACTATCGTAGCGGCACAACAGAGCGCGACCAAGGCGCGGTAGACCGATAGTCTCAGCCCCACGGGGAGAACCTGCCCAAACCCGTTGGAACCGCTGAGTCTATTGAAGTTCTGGGATTGGATTCACAGCCTCTGGCAACATGCGAGCGTTTACAGCGAGGCATCAAGAATGCTAGAGAGTCTTTGGCAATTTGTACGTTCCCGCGTATTCGCTCTATCCTCAACCTGGCACGTCAATTTCGTGCCATAGCCTGGGCGCCCAATCGAGCCCACCCCGGTGAATGCTACGATTCGCGATGCACGCGATCTTGCATTGAGGCTAGGACTTCCGTAGACATAGGCATCAGTTGATTGCCTTGGGACCAAGGCGGGTGATGCAATGCTCGTACAGGGTCGATGTCACTCTAGCTGGGAGAACAAGGAGACCATGCTGCAAATGGTGATATCGCCGTCGGCATCGCGGTTCCATCGGAAGCATCGGTCAAGCGTGAACATGCATCTCTCGTGCCAAGCGAAAGTGAGAATTTCCGGGACGTGAAGGACATGGCGTTGATTGGAGAGATCGCCGAGGCGCGCAATCTACATGCGCCTCCATCATTGTCACATTGGATCCTCCTCTTCCTGCTCGTTTCGGCGCTGTTTGTCCTTTCGAATCAGATGATGAATCTGTCCACAGCCGCACTTGTCACGGGGCTGGGAGCAATCACCTATGTTCTAGATGGGCACTTCTTCATCTTGATAGCCATCCTGCTCGCCGTAGCTGCTTCGCTTTTTCGAACGGCGAACGGGAAGGGCATCAGAACAAACGGTCTTAATCGTGAACTCGCGATCATCGGTCTCGGGTACGGGATCTACGAGATAGGCAGACTGCTGTCACGTTCCAATCCAGAGCAAGCCTACGCGAACGCCGATCGGCTCATCCGGTTTCAGGACTGGCTCTCACTCCCCCGAGAGCATGAACTTCAAGCAGTCGTCATCCAGAGTCACGATCTCACCCTGATCTTCAATCTGATCTATTCACACGCCTTTCTCGCCACCGTTATTGGCGTGCTCTTCTATCTATTCTTCAACGACCAACTCCACTATCGTCTCTACCGAAACACCCTCGGGATCTCCGCGATGCTGACGGTGGCGTTGAGCGCCCTCGTTCCGGTCGCCCCGCCCCGGCTCGCCGTCCTGGACGTGATCGACACGCAGGTTGCCCTCGGCGGGCAGCATGGATTTATCAACGAATTCGCGGCCCTCCCGAGCCTGCATGTGGGCTGGACCGCGCTAGCGGGCTTCATGCTCGCTCGAAGCCTGGGGGGCCGGCGCGGGATATCGATTGGACCGGTCGCGCCGCTGATCATTGGATTTACCGTCATCGTGACCGGCAACCATTACTGGATTGATGGCGTCGTCGGCATCGCGATTTGCCTCGTGCCGGTAACGTTCCTCATCTCGCTCGCAAATGACTCCGCGTTGGGGGCGACAACTCCGCGAGTCAACATCGGAGCCATTGCGGAACACAGTCGACGTGCTTCGCGCTACGCCATACAGTTTCTGTCTTCACTTGGAGCCGGGCCGCTCGTGCTGTTCGCTGTGCTGGCATATCTGATCATAGGCCAGGTGGTCGCCCCCGGCTTTACCGATCACTGGGGATACCTGACGGCTCAAGTCTTCGCGACCGTCCTCATCATGCTGGTGGCGACGAAGTGGTCCGGCCGCTCCGATCTCTTTCGACCACTAACCCAGTTACTGATTGTCCTGGCGACCGTTCTGGACGTATTTGGCACAACCGAGGATCTCTATGCCACCTATGCCGCATACGACAAGATCGTGCACCTCACGGGCACCGCGGCGTTTACATCAGTCGTTATCGACATTGGATTCGAAATGAGACGCCGGGGGAAACTGAAATGGCCGGTCGACCGTATCATCACGGTGGCGGTCTTTGCCGGCATATGCGCTGGCGGCCTCTGGGAGATGTATGAACTCGCCGGCGACAGAGTATTCGACAGCGCCCGCATCGGGGGAATTCAGGACACCACCTACGATCTGATTTTCGATTCCATCGGAGCGGTGGTGGCGGGGCTTCTGGGGCGAAGGGTAGACGTTCCCGAACTCCAACGCAGATCACCCATCACTACAGCCAACGAGCCAGATCCTCACTTCGCCCAGCCGTTCGGGAACGCTGGCGATCAGCAATAGCCTGGAACTGCTGTGATCTCCTGTGAGGGAGATCCTCAGTCGACAAACCTCCCCCGGAGATGTTTCAACCGGTTGCGAACGGCGGTTCCAGACCTTATGACAACCGTAGGTCCTTCCCCGGTAAGCGAGCAAGTGAAGATTCGGACTCCGTTCATGTCATATTGAGGAGTGCCCATTACGGGAAGGGTAGGGCATCGACTGTTTCCCGTCCGCGTCTGGGGACCCTGTCATACGAAATCGTTTCGACTCATTCCCATTCCCTGTAGCTGCGCCGCGATGGGTCGCCCGCGAACGCACTCGATCCGCGCCAGGGTGTGGATCGAGAAGGAAACGGCCGGATTTCGTATTGCAGAGATGAATGAGTGATATCGAAGATAGCCACAGAGCCTCAAAGTTGAAGAACAAGCGGTTCCAGGTTGATGAATGGTCTATCAACGCGGTTATCGATGGTGACGGACCGCCAGTGCTGTTTATCCACGGTATCGGCGCGTCCTGCAGGTGGTGGCAGCCAACGCTGGAAGCGATGTCACAGGATTTCACCGTCTGCGCGATCGATCTGCCAGGATCGGGGGATTCGAGCCCGCTTGCTTCCCGGCCCAATCCAGCCGCGTACAAGACGCTTGTGATGCGCGCAATTGAATTCATGGACTGCGGGCCAGCTATCGTCGTCGGCCACTCTCTCGGCGGTTTCGTCGCGGTTCAGGCAGCCATGCAACAAACACCCGGCATCCGCGGGCTATTCTTGATTGCCCCCGCCGGATTTGGGCGCGTCGAAAACGGATACCTTCGCCACCTGTCGATTCCTGGTGTTGGTGATCTCGCTGCTCGATCGAGGCGGGTTGGCCTGGAAATGTTCTTAAGGAGTCTGGTTCATGATAACCGGCAGGTTGCGTTTCTACTGTCATGCGCGGTAACGTCACAGAGAGCAAACAAGCACTTCTTGTATCAACTGCGGCTCGGACTGGACCGACTGGGTCGCACCACTGATACGGTCCTATTCAAGAATGCGCTCGGGCTACCGGTTCCGATTCGTCTCATCTGGGGAAAGCACGACTCTGTCTTTGCACTCTCAACAGCGCGCCACGCCCAACATGAACTGGGCCATCCGTCGATGACCATATTTGAAGACTCCGGGCATTTCCCGCAACTTGAAGAACAGGGCAGGTTCAACGCACTCCTGAGGTCCTTCGCGATCCAAGTGTGAATACCCACAGGACTCCACCGTGTGACGGGCGCTCCTCTCTTTTTTAAACGCGCACGAGAACGACAGGCAGGCGCATCAACATGTAGGCTTTGCAAGAGGACCCAGCACCGTCAGGCTGAAGACGGTCAGCCTGTCAATTCATCAAGGACCAGGAGCGCACCAATGATCGGCACATCGAACCAGAAACGCTACACCAAACGAAACCTCAACGGACGCGAGCTTGACCCACAAACGCTGATGATGAGCTACGGCTACCGGCCCGAATGGTCCGAAGGAGCAATCAAACCACCGATCTTCCAGACCTCCACATTCATGATCGAGAGCGCCGAGGCAGGCAAACGTTTCTTCTCGCTTGCTTATGGACTCGAGGAGGCGCAAGAGGGTGACGAAGCGGCCGGCCTGATCTATGGGCGAATCAACAACCCGAATCTGGAGATCCTTGAAGACCGCCTGACGCTCTACGACGGAGGAGAGGCGGCACTGGCATTCGGTAGCGGCATGGCGGCGATCACCACAACGTTGCTTGCACTGCTTAGCCCCGGCGATGTGATTCTCCACAGTGGCTCGCTCTATGGAGGCACCGATCACTTCATCAAGCAGGTTTTGCCGCGCTTCAACATCGGTTGCGTCTCGTTCAGCAAAGACGATGATTTCTCGGACATCGCGGAGCGGCTGCGGGCGAGCGGCAATGCTGACAAGCTGGCGATGATCTACATCGAGACGCCGTCCAATCCGATGAATGCTCTTGTCGATCTAGAAATGTGTGCTGAGCTTGCCGACGCCTTCTCAACCGCCGAGCGTCGCATCCCGATCGCCTGCGACAACACCTTCCTCGGTCCGATCTTCCAGCAGCCAATCAAACACGGCGTCGACATTGTCCTCTATTCAGCCACCAAGTACATTGGCGGTCATAGCGATCTGGTCGCAGGCGCGGCGGTTGGTTCAGCCGAGCTCATCGGCAAGATTCGCGGGATGCGCACCTTCATGGGCACGATGGCTGATCCCTGGACCTGCTGGCTGTTGTTGCGCAGCCTGGAGACACTCAAGCCGAGAATGATGCTGATGAGCGAGATCGCGGTTACAGTCGCTGATTTCCTCGCGAACCACCCCAAAGTCGAGAAGATCTACTGCCTGGGACATCTCGATGACGATCCAAAGCAACTTGCGATCTACGAGAAGCAGTGCCTCGCGCCCGGCGGGATGATTTCATTCGACGTCATCGGCGGCGAGGCGGAAGCATTCCGATTCCTAAACGGGCTGGAGATCATCAAACTCGCGGTCAGCCTCGGCGGAACCGAGTCGCTCGCCGAACACCCCTACACGATGACCCATGCCGATGTCAGCCCCGAGGACAAGCAAAGCGTCGGTCTGTCCGACAAGCTCATCCGCATGTCGATCGGCCTCGAACATCCAGATGACCTGATTGCCGATCTGGACCAGGCACTGGCAAGGGTGTAGCGCAAACATTGTCGGAATGCTGGCAGTGCTCCCTCCCGAACCTTCCGTCGAATCCGAAAGAGGGAGCCGGCAACAACAAGGGGTCGCTGTCGTCTAACCGGCGCCCTCGGTTACAAGCGAGAAATTGGGGTAGTGAGTCCCCTCTGCTAGCCCACCATCTCCTGAACCGCCGCGACAATCGCCGTCGCGTCGATTCCAGCAGACGCCAGCTGCTCAGCACTTGTCGCGGACGTCGCCAGCGAACTGGGCGCGAGATGGGTCATGTTCATCTGGAGCCCGTTCGACCCGCTGGCCAGTGCTTCCAGAACCGCCGCTCCAAGACCACCCTGGGGCCAGTGATCCTCGACGACAATCAAACGACCGCGGGTATCTGCAAGAGCGGGTCGCAACGTCTCAACATCAACCGGCTTGACCGAATAGAGATCAATGACACGAACATGGGTTCCGCCGGCAGCTAGCCGCTCGTGGGCGGTCAGCGCCTCGTGGACGGTGATGCCAGCCGCGACGATTGTCACGGCATCTTCGCCCGACTGGCGCAGCACTTTGCTGCCGCCAACGGGGAACTCTTCATCACTGGAGTAGAGGGTCGGCTTGCCAGCCCGCGTGGTGCGGATATAGCTAATCCCGTCGAGGTCAGCCATCGTGGCGACCAGCTTCGCGGTCTGGTTGGGGTCGGACGGATAGAACACCGTGCTGCCAGGAATCGCCCGCATCATCGCAATGTCTTCGAGCGCCATCTGGGACGGGCCGTCCTCACCGATCGAGACACCAGCGTGGGAACCAGCCAGTCGCAAATTCGCACGGGATACGGCGGCCATCCGGATGAAGTCGTAAGCCCGGCTCATGAACGCCCCGAACGTCGAGCCAAATGCTGTGTAACCGCGCACCTGCAACCCGACCGCCGCAGCGACCATCTGCTGTTCGGCGATGTACATCTCGAAGTAGCGGTCCGGATAGGCGTTTGCGAAGATCTCGGCGTAGGTCGAGTTCCCGGTTTCGCCATCAACCGCCACCACCTTTGGATAGGCATCCCCAAGCGCTTTCAAGGCGTCACCATAGGCACGCCGCGTCGGAACGCGATCGGACTCGCCGTAAACCGGAAGATTGAGCGTTCCTCGCTCACCATCCGTTGCAGGCGTCCCGGCCGGTGGCTCGGCCACTTCGACGCGGGCGCCGGTCGCGACCCCGCCCAGCTCCTGAAGCGCCTGTTCGGTCTGTTCGTCGTCGGTTGGCTTGCCATGAAAGCCGTTGACATTCTCCATAAACGAGACGCCCTTGCCCTTCAGCGTCCGGGCAACGATCAGAACTGGACGGCCGTCGGAGAATTTTGCGGACTGATAGGCGGATTCGATTTCATCAAGATCATGGCCATCGACCCGGATCGTCCGCCAGCCAAACGCTTCCGCCCTGGCTGCGTAGACCTCGCCATCCCAGCCGTGCATCGTCTCCCCACGCTGGCCAAGACGGTTCATGTCGAGGATGGCGATCAAGTTATCGAGCTTATAGAAACCAGCATGATCGAAGGCCTCCCAGACTGACCCCTCGGCCATCTCGCTGTCCCCGCAAAGCACCCAGACGTGATAGGGCAACTT
Source organism: uncultured Chloroflexia bacterium (assembly GCA_963709995.1). Classification (GTDB taxonomy): domain Bacteria; phylum Chloroflexota; class Chloroflexia; order Thermomicrobiales; family CFX8; genus JAUIIK01. The sequence goes on from CAVPYN010000011.1 coordinate 87,107, forward strand.
ATCCAGGTACTTGCCGGCCAGGGCGACGCCAACGCCGATCGGAAGTCCCTGTCCGAGCGAGCCGGTCGCGACATCGACCCACTTCAGCCGTGGTGTTGGATGCCCTTCGAACAGGCTGCCCTGTTCACGGTAGGTCATCAGTTCCTGGTCGCTGATCGCGCCCGCTGCTTTGTAGATCGAATAGAGCAATGTTGAGGCATGCCCTTTCGAGAAGATCAGGTGGTCGTTGGCCGGGTTGTCGGGATTATCGAAATCATAGCGCAGGTGATTCGCAAGCAACACTGCCATCAGGTCGGCCGCCGACATCGACGACGTTGGATGGCCCGAGCTCGCCTTGTGCGCCATCCTGATCGCATCGGTGCGGAATTGGCGTGCGATTTCGCTTATCGTGTCTACCGCGACGGTCATCTTCTTGTCGTGCCTTTCGTTTTCAATGTTCTTGTTCTGCAACGTAATACGCAGCTACTACCATCTTAAGGCATCACGCGCTTCAACTCAGGTTGTGATTTCGACGCGAAACCAAGTGTGCCTGAATATGTATCCGATTCATGTGCCCACACCGATTCTAGATCCCTGGCTGGTCACCTACACTCCAAGCACGTTCAGCACCGAAACTACGGCGCGTAGGAACGATTCGAACGAACAATGAACAGAGACGAGGAGCAACCTATGAGCAGCGGGCACATCACCGAAGGCAAATGGAAGCAGATCAAAGGCACGGTCAAGGAAAACTGGGGCGAGATTACCGACGACGAATACAAACAGTCGGAAGGCAAGCTGGACAAGATCGCCGGAAAGATCGAGGAGAAGTACGGTCAAGCCCGTTCCGAAGTCAGCGAACAACTTGACAAGCTCACGCGCGACGACGAGCCGAATGGGACCACGGATCACTAGAACGCCCACGCCCTTCCAATACCCCTCCTTCGCCGCCAGTCCCGGATCACTAATCCGGGACTGGCGCTTAAGGATGATTTCGGTCTGGTCCCGCTCAGCCGAGCTCAACGCCGCCCGCCGGGCATTTCCTCCGATACTCGATGGCGCCAGGGGTTGCGGAAACAGCAGAATCTATGCTAATAATGGATGCAATAGTCTGGCTTTCGGGGCAGGGTGAGGTTGGCACAGTGTGTCGCCAATTCCCGACCGGCGGTTAAAGTCCGCGAACGAGGCGTGTCCTCGTTGATCCGGTGAAATTCCGGTACCGACGGTACAGTCCGGATGGGAGAAGGCCAGCGGCGATTGAGATGCGATTTCGTGCGACTGGAGTCCGGCGTTAACCGCCACTCTGGCATCGCTTGTCGGCGCACTCCCACGCCCAATGCCCCGATTGTCTGTTCATAGACATCGGGTTTATTTGTTTGCGTGGGGTGTCGATGTTCGGCGATTTCTTTCCAACCGGAAGCGACCAGGACGGCGATGGCCGTTTCATGCGCGCGGCGCTCGATCAGGCGCGAAGCGCAATGGGGCGAACGGCTCCGAATCCTCCGGTGGGCGCGGTCATCGTGCACGACGGTCATATCGTTGGCAGGGGCGCAACCCAGCCTCCCCCCGGCAACCACGCAGAGATCATCGCCATCCAGGAAGCCCGCGAATCCACACCCGGCTCGACGCTTTATGTAACGCTCGAACCGTGCTGTCACGCAGGCCGCACACCACCCTGCACTGACGCGGTCATCGCGGCGGGCGTCGCACGCGTCGTTATCGGCACTGCTGATCCCAACCCGCTCGTGAACGGGCGGGGAATCAGCCAGCTCAGAGAAGCCGGAATTGCCGTTGAGATTGGCTGCCTGGAAGCTGAGGCGCGCTCGACAATAGCCGGGTTTGCGTCCCAGATGACTCGCGGCCGGCCATACTGCCGGGTCAAGTACGCAATGACCCTCGATGGAAAAATCGCGACGCGCACCGGCCACTCGCGATGGATCAGCGGGCCGGGGTCGCGCGAACTGTCGCACATCATGCGCGATCGTTGCGACGCGATTATGGCCGGTAGCGGCACCGTCATCGGCGACAATCCCCGGCTCACCACACGGCTTCCAGACCACCTGACCGGCTACGGGGGGCCCCATCACCCGCAACGCATCGTCATCGACGGCGGCCTACGGACGCCCATTGAGGCCGATGTTTTGCAGTCAGGTTTTGGTGACCAGCCGATCATCTATTGCAGGAACGATGCTCCCGGGCAAGCCGAAGCCAAACTTGCAGGCGCGGGCGCGCTCGTCCGCCAGATGCACAGCATCGATGGTCACGTTGATCTCAATGAGGTTATGTCCGATCTTGCCAGCCGCGGCGTCAACGAACTCTTCGTCGAAGGTGGCGGGGGGCTTATTGGCGCGTTGTTCGACGCACGTCTGGTTGACGAAGTCGTTGCGTTCATCGGACCAATGTTCGTTGGCGGGGACGGCCCATCTCCGGTCCGTGGCCGCGGCGTCGCAACGATGCCCGAAGCCTGGACACTCGCCGAACGTCGCATGCGCTCGAGCAGCGAGGACATCATGATCCACGGTCGTGTCGTTTATCCGGAGGCGACCCATGTTTAGCGGCATCGTCGAGGAAATCGGAACAGTTGCCCGGATTGGTCCAGCCGAAGGCGGGCTTGCCCTGGCAGTGAGTTGCGAGACGGTGCGGGAGGGCACGATCATCGGCGATTCGATTGCGGTCGATGGCGTCTGCCTCACTGTCGCCTCGATGACATCCGGAAGCTTCACTGCCAACATCCAGCCCGTAACCGCCCGGCTTTCGACGCTTGGTAACCTCCGGCCCGGTCATCGGGTCAACCTGGAACGCGCCGTGGCCGCCGGACAACGTCTCGGTGGCCACTATGTGCAGGGGCACGTCGACGGTGCCGGGCGGATCGTGTCAAGCAGGGGGGATGGCGCAGCGTTGATCGTCGAGATCACGACGCCGCCAGAGACAAGAAAGTACATCGTCGAGCGCGGATTCATCGCGGTTGACGGCGCGAGCCTGACCGTCATGGCTCGCTCCGGAGAGACAGTTTCGGTTTCACTCGTGTACCACACCCAGCAGAACATCACCCTGCCTGAAAAGAAGTCCGGGGCGATGGTCAACCTGGAGGTGGATGTGATTGCACGTTACGTCGAGAGCCTTGTCACGCCATACGGTCAAGCCGGCGGTGTAAGCATGGAAACCCTGCGCCGCGCGGGCTTCGCCTGATTCGATCGACAACCAGGAAAGAAGAGTAACAATGGCCATTGCAACAATCCCTGAAGCGATAGATCGATTCCGGCGCGGTCAGTTCGTGATCATCGTCGACGACGAAGACCGTGAGAATGAAGGTGATCTGGCGATTCCCGCCAGCGCCATCACCCCGGAAGCAGTCGCATTCATGGCGCGTCACGCCAGCGGTCTGATCTGCGTGCCGATGGATGGCCGCGATCTCGATCGCCTCGGCCTGCCCAGTATGGTTCCTCCCGGCGCAAACGGAACCCGATACGGTACGGCGTTCACCGTTTCGGTCGAAGCTCGCGAAGGCGTCACCACCGGCATCTCGGCTCACGATCGAGCGCGCACGATCGAGGTATTGGCTGATCAGGAATCGAGCGCAACCGACATCGTCCGGCCCGGTCACATCTTCCCGCTCCGCTATGCGGCCGGCGGCGTGCTCCAGCGTGCCGGTCAGACGGAAGCCTCGATCGATCTGGCGCTCTACGCCGGATGCGGGCCCGCCGCCGTGATCTGCGAGATCATGAACGACGATGGGACGATGGCGCGGCGACCGGACCTCGAAGCATTCTCCGCCAAACACGCTATCCCGATCGTCACCATCGCTGACTTGATCGAGTACCGGCGGGTCCAATCATTACCCGCCCCCTCAATCGTGGTTGGCGATTCAGCGCTCGTCCAACGGCGGGCCGAGGTCGACCTTCCAACCAGCACCGGCGGATTCCGACTGATTGCTTACCAGGAACGAGGCGTTTCACCACATCAGGAACCACATCTTGCCCTGGTTATAGGCGATCTCACGGAGGATCAGCCACTGCTGTGCAGGATCCATTCTGAATGCCTGACCGGTGATGTGTTCGGTTCGGCGCGCTGCGACTGTGGAGAACAGCTTCAAATCGCCATGCGGGCGCTCGAAGAGGAAGGGCGAGGCGTCGTCCTCTATCTCCGCCAGGAGGGCCGCGGCATTGGGCTGTTGAACAAGCTGCGCGCCTACCAGCTGCAAGAGCAGGGGCTCGATACCGTCGAAGCCAATCATCAACTTGGCCTGCCAGCTGATGCAAGGGATTACCGGGTCGCGGCGGAGATGCTCAAGGATCTGGGCGTCTCCAATGTCTCGCTTCTGACGAACAATCCGTTGAAAGTCGAGGGACTTGAACTCAACGGTGTCGAGGTTCGCGAGCGTGTTTCTCTGCGCGTGACTCCGGGCCCGGCCAACACGAGCTATCTGCAAACAAAGCGAGTCCGCTTCGGGCATCTACTCAACATCGCTGGCGACTAGGAGTGCTGGAGTTTATGACGATTGAAAGTTTCCGCAGCCAGAACTGCGGGAGGAACTACGAGGGAGCGAATTCATGACCGTGTACGAAGGGATGCTCGTCGGCCGGGGACTACGCTTTGGCGTCGTTATCGGACGCTTCAACGAGTTCATCAGTGGCAAGTTGCTCGAAGGGGCAAAGGACGCGCTGGTCCGGCACGAAGTCGAACTCGATGACATCGACATTGCCTGGGTTCCCGGGTCCTTCGAAATCCCGCTTGTCGCCAAGCGTCTAGCCGAAAGCAAGCGCTACGACGCGGTCATCTGTCTGGGCGCGGTCATCCGGGGCTCGACACCACACTTCGACTACGTGGCAGCTGAGGTGTCGAAGGGCGTCGCGGCAGTCGGGCTTGATACCGGTGTGGCGGTGATCTTCGGCGTTCTGACGACCGACACGATCGAACAAGCCATCGAGCGTGCCGGGACAAAGGCCGGCAACAAGGGGTTCGAGGCCGCGTTGACCGCGATCGAAATGGCAAGTCTCCTCGCGCGGATTGATAGCGCCTAGCCCAACGGTGCTCGCGATTCCCAAGACCAACTGTCACACCAGGGCCGGATGGTGGCGCACATCTTCCGTTCAACATGCCAGCGGATGCCGATTCGAGTATCCCGCGCTATCTCGCCAAAATCCATTGCTGGCGTTTGACGCGAAGTCAGATACGTACCTATACTGCGCCAGACATGATCCTATAGTGGATACCCTCAGCAGTGAGGAACGCTTCGCAGATCGCGCCCCCCGGGCAGCTGCGATACTGGGGAAGAGAGAACAACTGTGACCTCATGGCGAAAGAGCCGCTCCACGCGGATTGTTGCGGTGTTAGCGGTGCTGGCGGCAGTGTCCATAGTCGCCGTCAATCTTGCCTACGTCGCGTCGCCGCGGGTGAGCGTCGCCCAAACCCGTGACACGACCATCATGACAGGCAGCCAGGACGCGAGCGCGCGCCTGCACCCGCTGCTCCGAGAGAAGGCTGTCACTGCTCCGAATTCGTCTGTCGCAGTTCACGCCTACATCCTTGAAGGCACAGATGTGTCTAGGTACATGCCTGACGCCCTACGGCGCGGCTGGGTCTCCCCGGATGGGATCACCATATCCTCCGGCACGGTCCGTGCACGCAACCTGACGAAGTTGGCCAGCGTCGACGGAGTTCTCTCGATCGAGCCAATGACCGGCGCATTCGCCCCAGCGTCAGCCCCAGATTCAGAACTCCAGGTCGCGCCAGAACCCGACGCGGCTTTGCGCGCGAACATGACGACTCAGATTCAGAGTGGAGAACGCAACAACATCCCGAATAGTGGCGGTGGGGACGCTTCGCCGACCGGCTGGTATGACGTCTTGAACACGCACCATTCGACCGAGGCCTGGGATATGGGTTACACCGGCGCAGGCGTGAATGTCATGGCAAATGACTCCGGCATCGACTTCACCAATCCCGACCTCATCGGCACCTGGGCGATGGTCGAAGATCCGGCATCGCCGTACTACGGCTGGCCGATGCAGTTCGATGCATTTTCAATGTACCTGCTTGCCCGGGACGTCATCCTGGGTGAAGCGAACATCGCCAGCGGCGCTGGCGCCTATGCCGACACCAGCACGATCGTCACCGGCTCCAGCGCAGACTACCAGCCGCTTGATAGCGATAGCGCGTACACATATACGCTAACCGGCACCAGCCAGAGTGGCGAGTACCACATCGGCACACACCCGGATACCTCGCTACGCCCCTGGTACTTCATCGCGACCGGTCAAGAGCAACCCGATGATGACGAGGGACAACGACCGGCGATCCTCGTCGTCGACGAAGCGACCGCCGGCGTCTACGACACCGTTTATGTCGATCTCGACTTCGACAACGACTTCTCCGACGAAAAGGCAATGACCAAGTCCGATCCGATTAGTGGCGCGGATTGGTGGGGGGCATACGATCCCGACACCGGCGCCTACGACGCTGAGCCAGATGGCTACTACGACATTTCCGGCGGCCTGATCTACTGGGTCTCGGACGGGGTCAACCCGGTGCCGGCCTTCGACTGGTGGTGGGGCTACGGCATAGCCGGCAACGGTGTGCATGACGCCGGGGAGCCGGGCAGCGGCAACATGGTCCTCTTCACAATCCTCGACTACGCGAGAAGCCCGGGCGGCGACCATGGGCAACTCGTAGCCTCGGCCATCGCCGCACAGGGCGTGATCGACGGAGATTCCATGGAGCGCACGCTCGCCGAGCCGGGCTCGCTCGACTGGCAAACCGGAGGCGTCCGGCCAGACTACAAACCCGCCAGCGCAGGCGGCATGGTGCAGGCAGCCGGGAGAGACGCCCGCCTGCTTAGCGCCGGGGATTTCTACTCCTTCGGAGCATATGACGCCTTCGTGCTTGCCGCTGTCGGCTACGACGGCATCCCGGGCACCGGCGACGATGTACAGATCATCAATAACTCCTGGGGGAGTTCAACGTCCCACAATGATGGATGGGACCAGTCGTCACGGGTGATCGATGCGCTGACCCGTCCGGTGAATCCGACGATGCTCGTCATCTTCTCGGTCGGCAATGGGTCACCAGGTTTTGGAACCGTCGCTGGACCCGCGCCACCGAGCGGTCTTTCGGTCGGCGCTTCGACATCGCAAGGCTCGACTGGTTGGGACGATGCGACCGGCGCTGACCAGATAACCTATGGGGATGTCGCATCATTTAGCGGGCGAGGTCCCGGCTCGCGAGGCGACGCTGGCGTCCAGGTCGTCGGGTCCGGTTCTCGCGCATCCGGCAACGTGCCGGTGAACGAAGCGATGTCTGGATGGCATGCCTGGACAACCTGGGGCGGCACGAGCCGTTCGGCCCCGGTCGTCGCGGGCAACGCCGCTCTTGTCTACCAGGCATTTCTTGAAACCTACGGCTTCTGGCCCAACTACGAGATGGCCAAAATGATCCTGATGAGCGGGGCGACCGACCTGCACACCGATCCGCTCCTGCAAGGTGCGGGCTCGGTCAATGCCGCCAACTCGGTCGGCATTGCCTCCGGTCAATCCGGTTTCCTGACCTTCCCCTATGAATGGAATCCTGGCGACTATCAAGGGAACAACTGGCCGGGATTCACCAACATCGTCTACCCGGGCGGGAGCTACGAGGAGTGGTTCCAGATCTCGAACCCGACGAATTCGACTGTCCATGTGTCGATAAGCGATCAGTGGATGCAGAAGATCGGCACCCATGAATTCGACTGGACATCCTCGTCCATCGACGTCGAGCCGATAACGCTTGCGGATGCGCCGGTTGACACCGAATACACTTGGGATGTCCCGCACTACCTCTGGAACGTGACCGACCTGGTGCCTGACGACGCCGACATGGTTGTGATGCGCTTCAACTACCCGTGGGCCGAATTCGACCCCGGCAACAGCTACCAGACCGACGAAGTCAACAGCTGGTACCTCACCAGCTACGACTGGAAGGACGTCGACGGCGATGGGCAACTCTGGACCGATGGCAACGGCGACGGGGTAATCGACGACGGCGAGATCGACGGCGGCGAGTACATGCGCTTCGAGTACTCCAACCAGAGGGCAACCACGCACTACATCACCGTCGGCGACCCACTCAACCGGATACACGACGGGCTGTTCCTTGGCCTGCAACACAGCCAGGCGCGCGCGGACATCCCGGTGACCAACTTCACGATCGGCCTCGACTTCTACAAACGGGTCGACATGCCGTGGATCAACGTCACCAACCAGGGCAACACATCGGTTGGGCCGCTTGCCACCAACCGGGTCAAGGTCGATCTCAACGTTCCCGGCGACGCGCCCATCGGCATCTACGAAGCTTCACTGCTGATCAGCGATGGCTTCCACGACACCATCGTTCCAGTCGTTATCAACGTTGCCAGCGACGACCTGAACGTTACTGCCGGACAGGAGATGTACCAGGACTTTGATAGCCTGTCCTATTACAACAATGAATGGATCTATGGAGCGCAATCCTGGCGCTGGCGGCAGGAGTCCGGCGACTGGCGCTTCTTCTACACCGACCTGCCGGAATCACCGGGCCTCTTCGAGTCGAAGATGCCGGACGGCACCTACTACTACCTGGCGGACGCGACCTGGGATTCGACACTATCCGACGTGGATATCCACTTCTTCAGCCCGTTCCTGGATGACTTCAGCGAGCTTGAACCAGAGTACTTCGGTCCATACACGCTGGAGATCGCGTCATCGAGCAATAATGCCTACGTCGGCAACGGCACCTACCGGCTTGACACAACAAGCGGCGCAAACCGTGAGGTGATCGCGACGCCGTACGTTCCGGGCCTGAACGCCATAGCCCTGCACAATACCAACTTCGCTGGAACCCAGCCTGCCGAGGCGTTGGAGTTGCGCACTGGCGTCCTCGGTGTTTCGACGGCGCCGATGGAGGTGACAGCCGCGGCCGGCTCCGCCAAGTCCTTCCAGCAGTCAGTGATGTCATCTATCTCACTCTCCGGGATGGTGATCCAGGGTTTCGGGTTGAGCAAGCCGGAGATTCAGAGTGGAGTTCCGATCCAGCAGGACGACCCGAACGATCCGTCCACCTCCAGCTACACCCAGGCGCTAACGCTCCAGCAAGCGGGCCTCCTGGATATCCAGGTGTCGGGAGGCGAGAACGATGACATCGACCTCTACCTGATCAAGGACTTCAACGCCGACGGCGAATTCGACTTCGCCACCGAGCAGGTAGCTGCTTCCACGACCTCAACCGCACAGGAAAGCATCACGATCCAGTTGCCGGAAGACGGCGACTATCTGATCGCTGTCCACGGTTGGGCCGTGCCGCCGGACGGCTCGGTGTTCGATATCGGGGTCCTGGCGGTCCAGGGCGACGGCATCAGCACCAGCGGAGCGCCGGATGGATCGATCAGCCCCTATCGGGCCTACGACTTCGATGTACAGTTCGACACCGAGGGGCTCGAGCCAGGCGAGTACACCGGACTGGTGACGCTCGGCCCGCCCGAGGGACCAAGCGCAGTGCTCGTCTTCGCGAACGTGACGGTCGAGTAACCCGGACGCGCATTCGCCAGGTATCGAAACGGGACGCCCTCCGGAGGGCGTCCCGTTTCTCGTTTCGGATACCCCCTTCAAGCGTTGCCATGTCGACTGCAACTGCCTTACTACAGCATGGCAGCAATAGAAGAGGAACAATCGAACAAGCGGCTCCAGGGCCTGTCTTCCTCAGCTCCATGGCCAATTACTCGAAAACATCGTCAGTGAAGACGGAGATCTTCCAGACGCTCTTTAGAATCGGTAGCATGTATGCAATTGGGGTCGGCGTTGTCCTCGTGACCTTTCCGGTGTGGACGGTCGAGCTCGGGAACGTGATCAAGCCATTTCTCGTCGTCCCGGCCATCGTCGTCGTTCCATTCGCACTGTTGGGATCGGTCGTCTTTGCTCTCGGAGTCCTTGGCCTGGGCATCTGGCAACGAAGCATCCTGGCGCCGGTTCCCTTCCTCCTGAACGGGCTCGCCATTGCTGCCTTCTGGTTCATCCCGTTCGATGAGCTCTTCTATCGAGCAGAATTCGAACTCCTCTATGACGATCGCAAGACGATCGTTGAAGACATCGAAGCAGAGGAACGCCTACCCAACGTCGAGCACACCGACAGCCTGATTCACATCGAGGGCAGGGGAAGACTGCTCTCACGTGGCGGTGGCGATGTGATGTTCGGACAACGGGACGGTGAAACGGACGTCTTCTTTTTCACCTACCGCGGCATTCTCGACAACTACGAAGGCTTCATGTACCGGTCGGACGATATCGAACCGACCAGGTGTTTCAGGGGAGAAATTGCGCTAGCGATGGTGAAGATGCGCGATCACTGGTACTGGATGAGCTGCACATGATGAACCGGCCGATTGTCGGGCGGCGAGTGACAAGAGATCATATCCCGGGTAGAAATGACTATTCCCTCCGGCGGGTCACAAAAACGTACTCCCGGCTGTCGTCGGTGAACGGTTCGCGGGAGAACCCGCCGTAGAGCGCTTCGATCTCGAGACCAGCGACATCGATCAGGCCGAGCCACTCGTTCTTCGTCGCCCACCAGAGCGAACTCGTTGAGCCGTCTTCGAGCATGATGTCAACCCAATTGTCTCCCACGGCAAAGCGACTCGTATGCGGGACTGGCTCCGAGTGGAGTACGCCATCGAGGTTCGAGGCGAACTGGTGGTCAAAGGCAAATGCGTTCCAGGCGAAGCGTCCTCCCGGTCGTAATGCACTATAGACACGCTCGAAGGTGTGGCGGCGATCATCCCAGGTCGGCAGGTGCAGAAGCGAGCGAAACGGGCAATAGATCAAACCCGCTGGTTCATCGAGACGGAGGTCGCGAATATCTCCCTCACGTAGATCGGGCGCGACGCCGGACTGTGCCGCGGCAACACGTGCCTGGTCGAGCATTGCAGGAGATGAATCGATGCCGATCACCGGCCCATCGATTGCCCGGGCAACCGGGATCGCTACCCGGCCGTTACCAACTGCAAGTTCGACGACGAGTCCAACGGCCTCCCGTGCGAGGTCGACATAGAACGGAATGTCAGCTCCAATTCCGGCTGTCCACTCTTGATAGCGGGTCGCGAATGCCTCGTCCCACGTCATCGCTGAATGCTCCTCTCCTTCATCAGAGAACTGAATGAAGACCTTGAAGTGGGGGCTGGAGCAAATCAGGAGTGGAAATAGAAACGACCCCGACGGGCCGGGCGGGGTTCGACGCGGGGCAGGTGAACCGATGCTCCAACGCGGAGATCCGAAGATATCCGACGGAAGTCACTTGTCCACAACCTGACGAGCATTTCCACTCGCCGACAGTCCGGTTTGGACACCTGTCTGCTGGCCCGATCACTAAGGGGGCGATCGTTTGGAGTAGCCAGAAGCCGGTTATCTGCCTCGGTCCGCCTCCTCCACCAGACTCCTATAGTCCGGTCTCAGTGCGTCGATCCGTCAACTCATCGGGATCGTATGTACATACTAACCGTACAGTGCCTGGCTGTCAAGTCCTTTTCAGATCAATTCCGAAAATTGGCCTAACGTTCCGTTAGGAATAGGCATATAGGTCGGTGCTGCTGCCTGCCTGGCCGGGCTATGATGCGCCATCGATGACTTCGCTTGAAAGGACGCATGATGACCGGCAACGATCACTGGAGCAATGAACCCGGACGCTGGAAAGCAACCCTGACCCCGGAGGCGTGGGCGACGATCCCGCGCATCCAGGCTCCATCGCTCTCGCCGGATGGAACCAAGGTCGCTTACATTCGCGGCTACGATGGCCGCAACGATGTCTGGGTGGTCGATGTGGCCGGCGGCATGCCGATCCAGCTCACTGACGCCGTTACCCCCCAGGGACCTGACCCAAGCCAGCGTCAGGCGTTCCCGCTTGCCTGGACTCCGGACAGCCAGCACATCATCTTTGCGTCAACTAATGAGGGCAAGCTCTACAGCGTGCCGGCCGCTGGCGGCCATTCAACACAACTTGAAGAGGCCGCCGGCAACCACCACTCCCCAGCGATCTCTCCAGATGGCGCGAGAGTAGCCTTCGTCGCCGAACGTGGCGAGGACGTCGATATCTTCGTCTCCTCGGCAAACGGCATGCTCCTGCGTCAGATGAGCAGCCGTACCGACGACGGCTTCGTCGCTAACCCACGCTGGTCCCCGGGCGGCAGCAAACTCATGTGGACTCGCTGGCCCCATTACGACATGCCCTGGGATGAAACGTCGATCGTCGTCTCCGACGCAACGCAGGACGCAGCGGTCGAGATTGCCGGTGGCGAGCGGGTGTCCAACAACTGGCCCCAGTGGTCTCCGGATGGCGAGTGGATCGCGTTCACCTCGGATCGCGGCCGGGACCATCCTAATCTCTGGCGAATGAAACCCGATGGTTCTTCCGCTGAAGCGCTCCTGACCGAAAACCACGATCACCATCGCCCTGTCTGGGCGCCCGATGGCAAGAAGATCGCCTACGTGCGGAGCGCAGGCTGCGAACATCAGATCTGGGTCTGGGAGAATGGCAAGGCCCGGCAGCTGACGAGCGAAGCTGGAGTTCACAGCGACCTCGCATGGATCGACGACCATCAGATCGTTTGTGTCTTCGAATCGCCTCTACTACCTGCGGACCTCTGGGTTATCTCGCTCGACGGCGAGCGCCGCCAACTTACCCAGAGTGCAACCGGCGCCGTCATAGGCGGCGACCTGAAGCTCCCGGAGGTGATCTCCTGGGAAGCGTCGGACGGGTTGAAGGTTTCGGGGATGCTTTTTGAACCGGAGGAGATCCGCCCCGGGAAACACCCGCTGATGGTCCATATCCACGGCGGCCCGGTCGGTGCGGCATCGAAAAACTGGCAGCCCTGGATTCAACAGCTGGTCCAGCAGGGCTACCTCGTGCTGGTCCCGAACTACCGCGGCTCTAAGGGTTACGGCCGCAGCTTCATGGAGGCGCTCTACGGCGACTGGGGCGGCGGCGATCTCGACGACAACGTCACCGGCGCGAAGGCAGTCATCGCCCGTGGCGCGGTCGATCCCGGGCGGGTCGTCGCGACCGGCGGTTCAGCTGGCGGCTACAGCACATTGATCTGCATGACCAAAGCGCCCAACTTCTTCAAGGCCGGCATCGCCCGCTTCGGCATCAGCAATCTCAAGACATTCCACGAGAAGACCTGGATCTTCGAGCGCTACTACCTCGCCAAGCTGATGGGCGGCACCGGCGGCGAACGCTCCGAGCTCTACGACGACCGCTCGGCGATCAACTTCGTCGACGACGTGCGTGGACCGATGCTGATCCTCCAGGGCGATATTGACATCGTCTGTCACCGCTCCGAGATGGACAACATGGTCGCGGCGCTGGAGAACGCCGGGAAGGATGTCGAGTACAAGGTCTACGAAGGCGAGGGCCACGGTTTCAAGAAGATCTCGTCGGTCGTCGACGATGCCAAGCGCAGCCAGGCTTTCCTGTTGCGGGCGGTGATGGACAGCTAGGAAGCGGGGAGGCGGGAGTCAGGGAGTCGGGAGGCGTCACAGGGCACGGGAAGGTTGGGCATAGGCAAAGCCGGGTCGCTATGGTCTCGGCGGAACCAGTATCGCGCCAAATTGGCATCCCGACCGAAGGCTTTGCGAAGTGGAGGGATCTTGCAGACGTGCCATGATGGGACGGGAAATCTAGTACCAAACGGCAACTTCTGATCCGTCCTGTCACTCGACCATTCGCAGATCTCTCTCCGAAGACTCCGCTCGGGATGTCAATTCTGATGCTTTTTTGTGCGTCTGGGAGACCGCCTATTACCCGCCAAATCTCCGCTCCCCACCCACGCCTCCCGACTCCCAGACTCCCGCCTCCCGCTCTCTTCTCGACGACTCCCGGCGATTTGACAAGCGCTCCCGTCTCCGGGGAAAATCGAACCGTCGGACAGGATATTCTCGAAACAGGCGATCGCGTATGGCGTTCAGTCCATCCACCAGTAAATCCGCCATGTTCGGACGCGACGGCGAGAAACAGCGCCTTCGGGGCGCTCTAACCTCCGTTGTGCAAGGTCATGGAGGGCTCGTCCTCATCAATGGCGAGGCCGGTATCGGGAAGACGACACTCGCGCGCGATCTCGCCAGGACCGCAACCGGCCGGGACGCCCTGGTTCTCACTGGCCACTGCTACGACCTCACAACCACTCCGCCCTACGGCCCGTGGCTTGAGATCATTCGGAAAAGCCCTCATGTCGAGGGGTTGCCGTCACTGAGCGAGATCATCGCTGGAGACGGCGACTACGACGATGCCAGTCCCGGTCGCGGCGACGAGCTCTTCAACTGGGGACGGGACCTGTTCGGGAAACTATCCTCTAACCGGCCGCTCGTGCTCATCCTGGAAGACATCCACTGGGCCGACCGCGCCAGCCTCGATTTCCTGCGCTTCCTAAGCCGCGCTCTTTCTGACTTGTCGATCTTGCTCGTTGCCACCTACCGCGCCGACGAGATCGTGCCGGGCCATCCGCTCTATATCCTGCTGCCTTCGATCATCCGCGAGTCAGAACCGGAGCGCATCGATCTCCAGCCGCTCAATGAGAAGGCCGTATGCGACTGGGTTAGCCGCTACTATTCCCTATCTCCGCCCGCCGAACGACGCCTCGTGGAATATCTCCAACGTCACGCCGAGGGCAACCCGTTCTTCGCCAGTGAGATCCTCCGCGAGTTGGAAGCCAACGCTGTCCTGCGCGAGGTGGATGATGGCTGGCAACTCGATGAGCTCGTCGATGTCGGCGTCCCTGCCCTCTTGCGCCAGATGCTCGAAACCCGTATCGGAAGGCTATCAACGGACGCGCGAGAAGCGCTTGGCCTGGCCTCGATCATCGGCCAGGAGGTCGCCATCGCGCTCTGGCAACGGCTCGGTTCGCTTTCGAACGCCCAGGCGCTCGAAGTTGATAACCAGGCATCGAAGCTAGCGCTCATCGACCTCTCCAACGACGGACGGCAGTTTTCCTTCTGCCACGCCCTGATCCGCGAGGCACTCTACGAGGAGATCCTGCCGCCGCGCCGCCGCATCATCCACCGGCAGATCGCCGAAGCGTTGATCGAAACCACTGATCCGGATCCCGACGCCGTCGCCCACCACCTTCAGCAGGCCGACGACCCCCGTGCCGCCGAATGGCTCATCAAGGCAGGCGATCGCGCCTATTACCAGGCCTATTCCCTCAAGACCGCAATAACTCGCTACGAAGCTGCGTTGGAGGCACTGCCAACTGACGCGCTAGAGAATCGAGGCTGGCTGCTAGTTCAGATCGCACAGACCATCCGCTATCTGGATCCACGGGCCGGAGTCCGATTCGCGGATGAAGCTGTGCAGATCTCAGCGCGGATTGAGGATGGCCCGCTCCGTGCCGTGGCTCTCCGAAATCGCGGAATCTGCCGTGTTTATGCCGGCGAGAATGTGCTCGACGATCTCATCTGTGGGTATGACTTGATCGACGAACTCGCGGAACACGAAGTGCGCGTTCTAGAGGATAGACGCCAGGGCAGACGAATCGATACCGCGCTCGGCCGCCAGCAGATGGCGCTCTGGTATGCCACCATTGGGGACTACGACCGCGCAATAAGAGTGAATCAACGTTCATTTGCCAAGTTGGATGTGGACTCTCCAAACAGCGCAACTCACGCTGCCATCCTCCACTGGGGCGCTGGATTTACTCACGCATCGCTTGGTAGCCCCGAAAGAGCGGTAGCCGCATTCCGTCGCTCAAGGGAGGCTTTTCGAGCAACCCATCAGGACTTCCACAGCGGGACCGTCATCACCTGGGAGTTCAAGTACGCGACTTTGCCGTATTCTGCAGATAAGATCGAATCTCGGGTTTCGTTAGCAGAAGAACTGCTTTCCTTCGGCCAGAACGATCTCAGCAGAGTGACCAATGATCCCCCCGACGTATTTATTTGTCCGCTCTATCTGATCGATGGTCGGTGGGATGAGTTGGGCCGGATCGAGCAGGATTCAAGCTACCAGGCAACATCGGTGTTCTTCTTGTTCGGAGCCCTGACATCCCTAGCCGAATATCATCTGCGCATCGGATCGGTCAGCAAAGCACAACAGTACATCCAAGACTGGTTCCCACTTGGTCCCGATGTTCCCCCGGAGGAGAGTCTACTCCGATACGCCGAAGCCCTCGATCTCCTACGCGTCGCCTCCGACTTGGAAATGGATCAAGGTAGGATCGAGGAAGCTCGCAAGTGGATCAACACCCGTCAGAAATGGCTCGACTGGAGCGGACGGGTACCCGGGCGCGCGGAACAATCGCTTCTGGAAGCTCGATACGCAATCTTGGCCGACACCAGCAAGCAGGCTAGAGATCACGCAATCGAGGCGGTCCGCCACGCAGAGAATCCCCGCCAGCCGCTGGCATTGCTTCGGGCCAACCTGATGCTCGGCAAGGTACTGACACAGCTCGGCGACTACGAGGATGCAAACACGTCACTGCAACGAGCGCTACGGCTGGCTGATTCCTGTCAGGCACCCTACGAGAGCGGCCTCGCTCAGATTGCACTCGCTGAGCTTCACATTCTCACGGGAAGCCTTGACGCAGCGAGCAAAGAGTCGAGAGAAGCGAAGAAAACCTTCACAGGACTGCAGGCAGAACCTGCACTCCATTGCGCAGTTACCCTGCAGAATCGAATTCACAAGACAAGTGGGAAGCGGGACATCAACACAGCCGGGTTGAGCGACCGCGAAATCGAGGTACTCCAACTCGTCGCGGCCGGATTGACTGACCGGGAAATCGGAGCGCAACTCTTTATCAGCCCGCGCACCGTTGGCCAACATATGCGCTCGGTCTTCAACAAACTCGACGTGAATACTCGGACGGCCGCTGCGGTGAAAGCAACAGAATTGGATCTCCTCGAGCACAACGATGCGTAGCCTTACTCATTAGCCGATCCGGACGCTCGAATGAGTAACGCTCACGATGTCATGCTTCCGCAATCGCTTCAGAATCGAACTACAGACGAACCCGTTCCGGATCGCAGCAGGGATCTGACGTCCAGCGATCCAGTAGTACGTGCGAAGGAGAAGCAAGCATGACCGTCTTCAGGAGTCCGTATGCGCAAGTCAACATTCCGGAAACCGTCTCGCTAGCGCGGTTTCTCATTCAACGTGGCAAGCAGCGACCGGAGAAGATCGCCTTCATCGATGGAGACAGTGGAGCAACGCGCACGTTCGCGGAAGTCATTGATCTAGGCCATCGCGCTGCAGCTGGCTATCGGTCCCTCGGTCTGCAGCCTGGAGAGGTCGTCGCCATCTTCAACGCAAACACCTTCGACTGGCCCATTGCGTACTATGGTGCGTTGTTCGCAGGAGCATCAGTTACAACGATCAACCCGCTCTACACTACCAGCGAGCTTCAGCGCCAATTAGACGATACCGGCGCAGTGCTGCTAGTCACCTCGTCGGATCAAATGGAAAAGGTCAGCAACGTTCGCGTCACAACGGGCATTCGAGCAGTAGTGACCTTCGACGATGCTAAGGGAACGACATCCTTCTTATCGATGCTGGACCACGGCCCGGATCCCGCCATCGATGTCGATCCCGAAAGTGTCTGTCTGCTTCCGTCATCGAGCGGTACGACAGGACTACCCAAAGCCGTCATGCTTACGCATGAGAACATCGTCGCCAACATCATCCAGTGCGAGGGAGCGGATTTCTGGACCGAGAACGATACGCTGATCAATGTCCTGCCGTTCTATCACCTTGCAGGACTCGGCATCTTCCTTAACCTCGGCTTCGCGGCCGGCTCGACAATGGTCCTGCTGCCACGGTTCGACCTTGAGATGATGTTGAAGGCCATTGAGAAGCATCGCGTGACAAAAACCTTCCTGGTCCCTCCAATCCTTCTGGCGATGGCAAAGGACCCGAGGGTTGATCAGTACGATTTATCCAGCCTGACCAGCGTAATCTGCAGCGCGGCGCCCGTCGGTGGAGAGCTAGGCCAACTCTTCAGCGGACGGCTCGCCTGCGAGCTTCGGGAGGGATTCGGGATGACAGAGACAAGTCCCGGAATTAGCGTCAACCCATCTGGAAAGATCGTCTACGGCTCGGCAGGTCCCCTGATGCCCAATACCGAGGGGAAGATCGTCGACATTCAGACTGGCGACGATCTCGGTCCGAATGAGCGGGGCGAGATCTGGGTGCGCGGACCGCAGGTGATGAAGGGTTATCTCAACCGGCCCGATGCGACGGCGATCACGATCACGCCCGATGGCTGGCTGCGGACCGGGGACATCGGTTATGCCGATGAGAACGGCTACTTCTACATCATCGACCGGCTCAAGGAACTGATCAAGTACAAGGCCTACCAGGTCGCCCCAGCCGAGCTCGAAGACGTCCTCAAGGGCCATCCCGAGATCCTCGACGCCGCCGTCGTCGGCAGCCCGGACGAAGAAGCCGGCGAGCTGCCCAAGGCCTTCGTCGTCACGGAAGCTGACCTCAGCGAGCAGGAGATCATCGACTACGTCGCCGAGCGGGTCGCGCCCTACAAGAAGATCCGCCTGGTCGAGTTCATCGACGCGATCCCGAAGAATCCGTCCGGCAAGATCCTGCGCCGCGATCTGATCGAGCGCGAACGCGCTGCCGTCGCGGTCTGAAAGGTTCGAGTCGATGCCCTACGCAACCGCGCCCGACGGCGTTCGCATTCACTACGTCACTGAGGGGGACGGGCCACCGCTCGTCCTCCACCACGGCTTCACCGGCAGCCTCCATGACTGGCAGACGTTCGGCTTCGTCGATGCGCTACGGGACGACTACCGGCTGATCATGCACGACGCCCGTGGCCATGGCCTGAGCGATAAGCCACACGACCCGAACGCCTACGGGCTGGATCTCGCGGCGTGCGACGTCGTCGCGGTGCTCGATCATCTGGGCATCGAGCAAGCGCATTATTACGGTTACTCCTTTGGTGGGGTCATCGGCTGGGCCCTCGGGAAGTACGCGCCGGAACGCTTCGCGTCACTGATCATCGGCGGCGCACAGCCCTATCCTCCGCCTCCCGGTGTCGGAGAACGTTTCGGCGAGATGCTCGACTACCTCTCGCAGGGCATGGAAACTTACATTAGCTGGTCCGAGAGCCGCGTCGGTCCCTGGCCAGCTGAATTCCGCGAGCGCGGCCTTCAGAACGACCCGCTCGCGCTCCAGGCCTTTATGACCGCTGAGCCAACCGACGACACCGACGGGCTGCGCTTCGACGACGCACTCGACCAGATGACGATGCCGGTGCTGCTCATCTCCGGCGACAATGACGAACGCTACGCAGGCAGCCGGGCGAAAAGGGCGGCCGGCTGCTTCCCGGACGGCCGATATATTGAGGTCCCGGACGCCGACCATTTCAAACTCTATGTTCGTGGCGACCTCGTCGCGCCGCACGTGCAGGCATTTCTCGACAGACAGAACGCGCTAGCTCCGGAACCCCACGCGCCCTGACCGCAGGAATGTTGACGCAATCGCAAAACGGGCGCATGATGGCCAGGGACTGATTCCCCCGAACTGGAGGCGCCGCCGTAGATGCCAGCCAACACGCTCGCACAATCTGACTCCCTTTACCCACGTCAAGCGGCTTCAAATGGCGCGCAATCTCATCTCCCGATGCCACTCACGCCATTCATTGGTCGCGAGCCGGAGGTCGCAGGCGCCGTCGCGCAGCTCGCCCGCAACGAGGTGCGCCTGCTTACGCTCACCGGACCCGGCGGAGCGGGCAAGACCCGGCTCGCTATCGAGGTCGCGACCCTGGTCGAGTCTGATTTCCCCGACGGCATCTACTTCCTCGAACTTGCTCCGATCACCGACCCTGGCGACTTCATCCCGGCAATCGCCAGAGAGTTTCACGTGCTTGCCGCAGGCGGCGAATCGCCGCAGTCGATCCTGCACCAGCTGCTGGGCGATCGGACAATGCTTCTGGTTCTCGATAATTTCGATCAGATCGTCGACGCTGCACCGGCGGTGGCCGAGCTTTTGGCGAACTGTCCACGCCTCAAAGTCCTCGTCACCAGCAGGATCGTGTTGAACATCCAGGGCGAGCACGAGTTCCCGGTGCCACCGCTCAGCCTCCCCGAGACGGGACCGGGACGCACCTGGCGCACGCTGGCCACTGAAGAATTGAACCGCTATGACGCGATACAGCTCTTTGTCCAACGCGCGCGGGCCGTCCGACCAGACTTCGATCTATCGGACGAAAACAGCCTGGCCATCGTCAATATCTGCCGCCGGCTGGATGGTCTACCACTGGCAATCGAGCTCGCCGCGGCCCGCACGAAAATCCTCTCGCCCGAGGCACTTCTGACGCGCCTATCCCACAGCCTGGATATCCTCAGTGGAGGCGCTCGCGATTTGCCTCCCCGACTCCGAACGATGAGGGCCGCGATCGCATGGAGCTACGAGCTACTCGAACCGGAAGAACAAGAGCTATTCCAGCAGATCGCGGTCTTTGCCGGCGGCTTCACGCTCGACGCGGCCGAGGCGGTCTGCGGCGATAGATACGATGTGCTCTCCGGAATCGCCACACTCACCAACAATAGCCTCTTGCGAAGGACTGAGTTGACTGATGCGACGCCACGCTTCCTGATGCTCGAAACGGTGCGAGAGTTCGGAATAGAGCAATTGAAGGCGGGGGAACACGAACACGACGCTCGGTCCAGACACGCCAAATGGGTGTGCGACTGGATGGGCGAACTTCACGGCAGGCTGTTCGGGCCGGAAGCCCCTGCACTTCTCGATCGTTTCGAAGTCGAGCACGAGAACGTAAGAGCGACGCTGCGCTGGCTGATAGCCCAGGGATCCATCGACGCAGGCCTCCATCTCGCTAACGACTGCGCCTTCTTCTGGTTCTACCGCAACTACTTCAAAGAAGCACGGGACTGGTTCGAGCAACTCGAACAGCGTACGGGAGCCGTACCTACTCCCTGGCATGCGCGCGCACTATGTTTCCAGGGTCTCCTGAATCAAGCGCTCAGCAACTTCCCCAAATCGCTGGAACTGACAGAACGCAGCCTCTCGATGGCGAGGCAAGCTGACGACCAGGAAAGCGTCGCGATTGCCATCTACCACATGGGAGATCTGCTGGACACGATGGAGGAATTTGAACGGGCGGAATCGTACTTCACGGATGCCATAGCAATGTTCCGCGAACTGAACGAACCGATCTTCCTGAGCTTGACCCTGGCCCTGCACTCGCTCGTCGTTCACCGTCGCGGTGACGCTGCGCTCGCTCATGAGATGGCAGCCGAGGGGTTGGCCTATGCACGTGAAACCGGATTTGGGTGGGCAATCGCGTATTGCTTGAATCGTCAGGGACGCTTCGCGAGCGATGCCCGGGACTTCGCGAGCGCCGCGCCGCTGTACCAGGAGAGCCTTCGGATCTGGAACGAGTTTGGCGACCGCTGGCGCGTTACACGAACGCTGGCAGATGTAGCAGACAGCGCGGTGATGGTGGGTTATCCCGATCGCGCCGCAGTGTTGCTCGGGGCAGCTGAGGCCCTGAACGAGCCGCCCGCAACAACGCTCCGCTTCGCGGACGACTCATCGTGGCGCCGCGCCTACAAAGAGGCGCAGGCACAGCTCGACGCTGAAACCTTCGAACGGTTGTGGAATGAGGGTCGCAACATGTCCTGGGATGAGGCAATCGCCGTCGCGCTCGAACCGCTGACCGCCAGTGGGACGCGAGCGAAAACTACAGTGACGGCGACCGAGATTCCCGATAGCGGTCTATCACCTCGAGAGCTTGAAGTCCTCGCATTGCTGGTCGAAGGACACACCGACCGCGAGATCGCCGAAGAGCTCTTTATCAGCCCGCGCACTGCGCAGGGGCACGTCAGCAACATCTTCAACAAGCTCGGGGTCAACAGCCGCACCGCGGCGGTCGCGACTGCGTTACAGTCTGGACTGCTGCCCATAGTTGACGCCCCGGAGAAGTAGTGCGCCAGACCGAAATTTCAATGCGTTGACGCTTCGGACTTCGAAGGGCATGATGGTCAAGGACGCATTGACCCGATCAAATGAACGAAGCGTCGCATGTCCGCCACACTCTCGCCGGAACCTAATGGACGTACACACGAGCCAACCGGCAGCGATGGCATCTCTCTAAACCAAAGCGGGCTGCCAGCGCCACTCACCCCGTTCGTTGGAAGACAGAAGGAGCTATCGTCCGCATTAGCCCTCCTGCGGCGGGATGATGTCCGACTGTTGACGTTGACCGGACCAGGCGGCGTCGGCAAGACGAGGCTCGCAATCGAGATCGCAAGGAGTGGGCGGGTTGACTTTCCCGATGGTGTTCTCTTAATTGAACTCGCGTCGATAACCGATCCGGGCCGGCTCCTCCCAGCGATCGCCAGAGAGTTCGCCATCCCGGAGGGCGGCGACCGGTTGCCACTCGAAAGCCTCACCGTGCTGCTGCGAGACAAGCGGCTGCTCCTGGTACTCGATAATTGTGATCAAATCGTCGCGGCAGCGCCAGCGCTCGGCGAACTGCTCGCGGGCTGTCCGGATCTCTCGTTGCTAGTAACGAGCCGGATCATACTCAACATTCAAGGAGAGCATGAATTTCAGGTTGCGCCGCTGCCCGTGCCCGAACCCGGCCCCGGCCGGACCTGGAAGGCACTCAGGCCGGTTGAACTGGCACAGTATGATTCTGCCGCCCTCTTCCTGCAACGGGCTCGTGCCGTTCGGCCCGACTTCGTCCTCACACGCGAGAACAGTGTGGCTATTGCCACAATCTGCCGGCAGCTCGACGGCTTGCCACTTGCGATCGAGCTTGCAGCAGCGCGCCTGAAGATACTGACGCCGGAAGCGCTGGCGACCCGCCTCGCGCATCGCTTGGACATCCTCACCGGTGGAGCGCGGGATCAGCCTGAACGCCTCCAGACGATGCGTTCCGCGATTGCCTGGTCTTACGAACTACTTGAGACGAATGAGCAGGCTCTATTCCGCCAGTTGGCACTCTTTGTAGGCGGCTTCACACTCGACGCTGCCGAAGGCGTCTGTAATGGAATCGCCGCTGCGACGGGCGACGTCCTGACCGGTGTGGCGACACTTGTCGACAACAGCCTCCTGAACCACTTCGAAGATGCGACCGGTGAACTCCGCTTCGCTATGCTCGATGTGATTCGCGAGTTCGGCCTGGAACAACTCGTGGCACACGGCGAGGAGCAACATGCGCGCGAAACGTACGTTAACTGGTACATCGGCCAGGCCATCGATGCTGAACGACGCGGCTTCGGCGCAAACGACATAGTGGTCCTTAACCGCCTCGAGCTGGAACACGACAACATTCGTTGCGCCCTGGACTGGACCCTGGAACACGGTCAGATCGAATCGGGGATGCGCCTGGCCTGCTGGGCCTGGCCGCTCTGGTTCCTCAATAGCTACTTCGTCGAAGGTCGCAGCTGGATGGAGCAACTCCTCCAGCATGCGGAAGAGCCGCGTTCGCGTGCCTATGCGATGACGTTGAGCCTCGACAGCCTCCTGTGCGCCGCACTCGAGGACTTCCAGCTCGCGGTAAAGCAACTTGAGGAGGCGACAACCATCGCCCAGGAAATCGACGACAGACGCTGCCTCGCAATCTCCATGCAGGCACAAGCCGACATTGTCGATGCGATTGGGGACTATGAGCGCGCCGAAATGTTGTCGATCGAATCGGCAACCCTGCTCAGGGAAACTCGTGAAGACGGCTGGCTCGTTGCCGCGCTGTCGAACCTGGCGATGCTTGCGCATCGCCGCGGAGACGACGATGCGGCGGAGCGTCACGCAAACGAGGCCTTGGAGATTTCCCAGCGCATCGGATTCCGGTGGGGCATTGCAATGAGTCTCAGCAGACAGGGGCGCTTTGCCAGCGATTCGGGCGATTTCGAGCAGGCGACGCGGCTTTTCCAGGAGGCGCTGGTAGTCTGGCGTGAGATTGGCGATCGCTGGCGGGTGACGCGAGCGCTAGCCGACGTTGCCGACATGGCCGCGATGACACAACGGCCGCAGTACGCTGCCCGCATGCTCGGGGCGGCAGAAGCCCTCAACGAACCCCTCGCGGTTTCGATCGAGTTCGCCGATAGTTCGGGATGGCGCCGCGCGCACGCCGAAGCAATGGAGCAACTTGGTCCCGATGATTACAGACAGCATTGGGAAGCTGGCCAGCAAATGACATGGGACGCTGCCATCAGCGCGGCTTTGGAGTTGCCACCACAGGATGCTGCGCAAATTCACCCTTCAGCGCGCCCGGCTGAAGACCTCACGCACTCGCTATCCCCCCGGGAACTTGAGGTCCTTCAGTTGCTTGTCGCAGGTAGCACCGACCGCGAGATCGCCGAAACACTCTTCATCAGCCCGCGCACTGCTCAAGGCCACGTCTCAAACATCTTCAACAAACTCGGCGTCAATTCCCGCACTGCTGCGGTCGCGACCGCGCTCCAGAGTGACCTGCTCCAAGCGAACGACTCAGATACCAGGTAATTACGCCACATCCAATCCAATAGCCCGTAACTCAAATAGGCAATCGAGGTTTGCAGCAACCCGTAATTTACACGGTGTCCCGACGCCGGCGATGCCTCATGATAGGTACATCGTTGAAGATCGCAAGCAACCAGAGAGGGTTCTGAAATGGCGAAACGACCAGAGATTCACCAACCTACCTGGCGCACTGGAGCGATTCTCAGCTTTCGCGGCATCGACTTCATCGCCGGCCCGGATCAGCGCTGCGCTGAATACCCCGGCATCTCAGGAGTCGAGAACTTCTTCCGTGTTCCGACAGGCAATCAGCATTCCGTGCGGTCCGGAGCAACAGCTCGGACGTGGCGCTGATCTCGCGACGAAGCGATTTCTCACAGCAAGCATTGGAAAGGATCGATCGATGGAAACCGAGATTCGAATACTCAACAGCACAGATCTCCGAGCCGAGGGATTTACGTCAGAACAGATTGCAAGCCTGCGGGCGTTGCGCGACAGAGTATCCAATCGCGGAGATCATCGATTCCCAGCGGGCCATGCAGCAGCTCAGATTTCTCAAGTGGCGTTACGCGACGGGCCGGATAGGAGGGTGATTGACTGAGGATTTCGGGTTAGCCCCCATAGTGTGAACAACCCGCTTGGCATAGAGTGAATGAAATGACGCGTCAGGACGATCTGACGTGATGGGCCCTAAAGCCCGGCAACCAGCGAGCGACAATGAAGTTGCTCGGAGATCCATCGAGGGGAGCATGAGATGGTTGCGACGACGTTCCGCACCGCTGCGGAGCACGACACGACGACGGCGACGTGGCGATGGCCAGGACTACGTTTCTACGCCATCCTGCTGGCCCTGTTGCTTTCCGCGCTGACCATCGACGCTCTCATCGAACCGATTGCGCCGTTCGATGTGCCGCTCACCAACGCGATCCAGCGCATCGAGCTACCCGGACTCGCCACGCTCCTGCACGCCGTCGAACTCCTGACCAGCTCCGAAGGCGCCATCGTCGTCTGGCTCGTCGCTCTGACGCTGTGCGCCGTAACGCGCGCCTGGCTCCCGGCGCTGGCCCTCCTGAGCCTGCCCATCGGCGGCCTGCTCAACGAAGGACTGGGCAGCGTCATCGTCCAGCGTACCCGGCCCGACAACGCCCTCTACGACATCTCCCGCGCGCTGCCCGACATCGACGCACCCTCCTTCCCCAGCGGCCATGTCATCGGCGCCATCCTGCTCTACGGGCTCTGCTTCTTCCTGGCCGGCAACCTCACGCAACCGCCTGCTGCGGTATGGCATTCGTGGCCTATCCGTGAGCGTCATTCTCTTGACCGGCTTCGACCGCATCTGGGAAGGCGCGCACTGGCCGACCGACGTCCTGGCCGCCTACAGTCTCGGCGGACTGCTGCTGCTCGGAATCGTCAGCGCCTACCGCCGCATCGATGCCGCCGCCGGTCACTTACCCTTCATCCATGCCGGCTACATCCCCCACGATGAGACGCGCGAACATGCTCACGCCCTGACCAGCACCGTCTTCTTCCAGGAGACGACCGTCTCGAAGGTCTATGCGCCCGGCTTCCTGCCGCGCGCGCTCTACTGGCTGGCGTATCAGGCCGCGTTCCCCTATATCCGCAACCAGGCCGCGCTGGAGGCGGCCAAGCAGCGCCGCAACCTGGCTGCCATGCTCAGTGAATACTGGTATGGCCAACCGGCCGTGGCGCGCGTCAGCGCGATTGATACGATTGAGGGCAACCTGGCCCTGACCAGCGAGCGTGTCATCGGGAGCGAGCCGCGTGACCGGCAGGCTGCCAAACGGTGGCTGCAGGATCTGCGGGCTCGGTTCGAGGCGGCAGGTCTGCCGACCTGGCAGATCGATCCACGCCAGCCACGCGCCATCGACAACGTCCTCGAGACGCAGGATGGCCGCTACATGATCGTCGACCTGGAGTCGGGACTGGTCTCGCCGCTGGCCTCACTGCAGACCTGGTGGCGGGCGATCCGGCGCGGCTCTGGTGCCGATCTACGATGATGTCTACTTCGATGTGACGCGCGAACTATGTCGAAGCGCACACGAGCGCGATGCGCGCCGCACTGGGTGACGCCTGGATGCAGGAACTCGCGTCGACGCTGGAGCGCGCAGAGCATGCCACCCATAGCTGGCATGCCAGTGAGCCGCGTATCTGGAGCCGGACACTCAAAGCCGCCTGGCACGGGTTCTATGTGCGCAGTGGCCGGCCGGCTCCAGACGCAAGGTGGCCGGTGGCCAGCACAAGGCGACGACGTGGCTCACTGGTGCCGTGGCGAGTTGGCAGGCCGAGGGCCGCATCGATGCGCTCCAGGCCGAGCGCTTGCGGGCGGAGATCGCCTCACCGGCGGTGCAGGCGGTGCTGCCGCACTTTGGCGCGCACTTCGTCCTGAGCGTCGTGTTGCGTTTCCCCTTCGGGAGTCTGGCCCGATTCAGCTGGAGTCTGTGGGGGCTGAGTGCGGCGACGGTGAAGCTGCTGTTGCGTAAGCTGGACCGGCAGGGTTGGAAGGCAGCCCGGCAGGTGCATCATCCGCTGGTGATCGCCTTGTCGTTGATCCCGGGGTTCGGGGCCTTCGCCTACCTGGCGGCGCGGCCGGTGCGGTCGAACCGGTTGTTGGTGCGGGTCGCGCTGGATGCGGTCATGCTCAAGCTGCCGAAGCAGTGCTGGCAGCGTTCGCGTGTACGCCGGCTGGTCGCGCCACCACCACAGCTGGTGCTGGCGCCGGTGCCGGCGGGACCGCGTATCGCGCGTCGCCCGCACTCACGCCACGCC
Source organism: uncultured Chloroflexia bacterium (assembly GCA_963709995.1). Classification (GTDB taxonomy): domain Bacteria; phylum Chloroflexota; class Chloroflexia; order Thermomicrobiales; family CFX8; genus JAUIIK01. The sequence goes on from CAVPYN010000011.1 coordinate 114,335, forward strand.
CTCGCCTTCGCCTCGCGGGCGGTAGACCGCAGGCCACTCGCAGCCGGGCTGATCGGTGACGTGCCCTCGTCGGACCGGCACCCGAGCGTGTCGAAAGACGGTACGCACGGTATCCCGCCACCGTACAGCTAGGCGGCAGTCTGCACCTCATCGGAGTCCTCGCTGAGTGGCGAGGACTCCTGCGTTCTGCCCAGATGGCGCCATCGACCACCTTTGCAGATGCGGAGCGCCGTCAGGCAGGTAGAGCCAACTGCTTGAATACCTACCTGCTCAGAACAGGTAATCAAGAAATCTTCAACACGTAATCTGCACGGTGTTTCAGGCGCAGCGATAAGCCATCATGAATCAACGGCTGCAGTGTGCAGTCGAGGAGTCGAACAACGAAGTTCAAGGAGGACTCGACAATGTTCGGAGTACGTTCGCAAGGATCCACAGCAGTGGAATCGCTCAATGGCGACCACCCGCAGTCTGACTACATCATTCGAGCCGAAGATGTCTCGAAGACCTATCAGACCGAGACGGGAGCGGTGCCCGCTCTGTCGAATGTTGATTTTTCTATCGCGCGCGGCGAGATGGTCGCGATCATGGGACCGTCGGGTTGCGGTAAGACAACGCTGTTGAACTGCCTCTCCGGCCTCGACAATATCGACTCGGGCCGCATCTGGCTCGATGGAAACGATATCGCCAAGCTCTCAGATCGCAAGCGCACCGCCTACCGCGCCCGCCGCATGGGCTTCATTTTTCAGGTCTACAACCTGCTGCCGGTGCTGAGTAGCGCCGAGAATGTCGAACTGCCGTTGCTCGTCGCAGGCGTCAAGCCGAAGGAAGCTCGCGAACGCGCGCTCGAGGCGCTCAACACCGTCGGTTTGACTAAGTGGGCGACCAACCGTCCGGCACAACTCTCCGGCGGCCAGCGCCAGCGCGTGACCGTTGCCCGGGCACTCGTCACCAATCCGGCGATTGTCTGGGCCGACGAGCCGACCGGCGCGCTGGACTCGAAGACAGCCAGCGAGATCATGGATTTGATGCGCGATCTCAACCAGCGCCAGGGACTGAGCTTCCTGGTCGTCACCCACGATGCCGGCATCGGCGACCGCTGCGACCGCATCGTGCGGATGCAGGACGGTCAGATCGCCGGTGAAGTGGCCCACGACATCTTCGCGCAGTCGATGGCGGTCGCCACGCGCGCTGGCTAGAACAGCGCACTACTCGGGCGTCAATGCTGACGCACTTCTGAGACATGGAGGTCCCTGATGAATGACATTTTCGGAATACCAATGAACGGTATTGCAGTTGTCCTGTCGGCATTCCTTGCCCTGTGCCTGCTATCCGTCCTCTGGATCGCCTGGCGACGAACGATCATCTTCAAGCTCGGCATCCGTAACATGGTGCGACGCAAGACCCAAACGACGCTCATCGTCGTCGGCCTCGCCCTTTCGACGCTGATCATCACCGCGGCGCTTGGCACCGGCGATACGATCAACAACTCGATAACGTCGGATGTATACACAAGCCTCGGGCAGGTTGACGAACTGGTCTTCGCAAGTCAGACAACTGACACAAGAGCCGATCTGACAGCCCAGGATACGCTGGCGCCAAACACGCTCGAGATGATCGACCGGGCAGTGGCCGGCGATCCCAACATCGACGGCGTGCTGCCGATGCTGGAGACGCGCCTGCCAGTCCTCAACGATTCCGGCCAGCTGGCTGAAGCGGACGTCGTCGTCACTGGTCTGGATCCCGACCGCATCAGTTCCTTTGGGGGCCTGATCGATACCAGCGGCAACGAGATCGAACTTAGCCAGCTGGCGCCCGACCAGGTGGTCGTCTCCGCGAAACTGGCAGAAGAGATCGATGCACAGATAGGCACACAGCTGACAGTGCATGTCGGTGACACGCCACAGCAGTTCTCAGTCGCCGCGATCGCGAAAGACAGCCATCTGAGTGGCACGCGCCGCAGCCGAGACAGCTACATCGAATATCCAGGATTGACGATGCCCCTGGGCACTCTGCAGGCGCTCCTCGACCGTCCCGGTGAGATCAGCGTCATCGCCCTCTCGAACGCAGGCAATGACAAAGCGGGCGAAGAGCTCACCGATGCAGTCGTCGCGCGTCTCGCGCCGGCATTCGAGGGCCAGAACCTCGGCATCGATACGATCAAACAGGATCGCGTCGAAGATGCCGAGCTCATCGGGACGAACTTCACCTCTATCTTCGTCGTCCTGAGCATGTTCTCGGTCATCTCCGGAGTGCTCCTGATCATCCTGATCTTCACGATGCTCGCCTCAGAGCGCCGCACCGAGATGGGTATCGAACGCGCGATCGGCACGCAGCGACGGCAACTGATCCATCAGTTCGTCGCCGAAGGCGCCGGTTATTCGTTCGGTGCAGGCTTGATCGGTGTCACGCTCGGAGCGCTGGCCGCGGTCGGTATCGCTCAAGGAATGAAGATCGTTTTCGGCTCCTACGCTCCGATCGAGGCGCACGTTACCCCTCGCAGCTTGCTGGTAGCGTACGCGCTTGGCATGGCCATCACGTTCCTGACGGTCGTCGCCTCTTCCTGGAAGATCAGCCGGGTCAACATCGTCGCCGCGGTGCGCGATATCCCCGATATGGTCACGAGCAAGCGCAAGTGGTCGACGCTGATCTGGGCCGGCCTGCTCATCGTCGCCGGAGCGCTCATGGCTCTGATGGGTTCGGGTGGAAATTCTGCGGAGCTGTTCTCGATTGGCATGACACTGGCTCCACTTGGGCTCGTCCTGATCCTGCGCTTCTTCGGCCTGCCAGGACGCCTGCTCTATACGGCAGTTGGGCTCTACACGATAGCCTTCTGGCTGATGCCGCAGTCGACCTTCAAGTCGCTCTTTGGTGAGTTCGATTTCAGCGTCGCCATGTTCTTTCTCTCTGGTATCTTCGCCGTCGTCGGCGCGACGATCGTGATCCTGCAGAACAATGACATTCTGCTCGCCGGCGTCTCCCGCCTCGGTGGCCTGTTCCGCTCGAAGTTGCCGGCGGTGCGTACCGCCGTCGCTTACCCGAGCGCTGCACGAGGTCGCACTGGCTTGACCATCGCGATGTTCAGCTTGATCATCTTCTCGCTGGTCCTCATCGCGACGATGAACGCGAACTTCCTGGAGTCGGCGCTCGGTGACGAAGCCAACGCCGGCTGGGATGTGCGCGCCGACGCCGTTACATCCACCCCGCCGCGCGACCTTGTAGCAACGTTGCAGCAGCAGGGAGTTGACACGAGCCAGTTCGAATCGGTCGGTGTCGTGACGAACCCGGATGAGTCAACTTCTCCGCTACGCATGGCAGGCGCCGACGAGTGGAAGATCTGGCCAGTCCTGGGTGTCGACCAGCAATTCATCGACCACAGCGAGATCGTCTTCGGCCAGCGTGCGGCAGGATACGAAACCGACGCAGATATCATGCACGCGCTGGCAACCCAGACCAACGTCGCGATCATCGACTCCTTCGCCGTGCCAGCCGAGGGCGACCTCGGAAGCGATGGTGACGCCTTCAAGCTCACCGGCCTGAAGAGCGGAGAAGAAGTCTTTGAACCGATAACCGTCGAACTTCAGAACCCTCAAGATGGGAGCGCATACTCCATCACGATCATCGGTGTAATCGACAGCAAGATCGGCAGCCTGTTCGGCCTCTATACGAATCAGCAGACGATCGACGCCGTCTATCCGAAAGTTACATCCACCTCGTGGTTCATATCCCTACAGGATTCGGCTACGTCGAATACGGTAGCGAAGAGCGTCGAGTCGGCGCTGCTCACCAGCAGTGTCCAGGCCACCTCGATTCGAGACCAACTGCGCGATCAGCAGAAAGAGGAGAGTGGCTTCCTCTACATCATCGAAGGTTTCATGGGCCTGGGTCTCTTCGTCGGCATCGCCGCGGTCGGTGTCATCGCCTTCCGCTCCGTGGTCGAGCGACGACAGCAGATCGGTGTCCTGCGCGCGATCGGCTTCCAACGCGAGATGGTCTCGCTCTCCTTCATGATCGAGTCCCTGTTCATCGTTGGGCTTGGAGTGCTTTCCGGCGCGCTGCTTGGATTGCAACTGGCGCACAAGATGGTGCTCGATCCCGATCAGGGCTTCTCATCCGACATCAGCTTCGTCATTCCCTGGACGACGATCGTTCCGATCCTCGTCGTGACGGTCATGGTCGCGATGTTGATGACCTGGATCCCGGCACAGCAGGCTGGGCGCATCACCCCGGCTGAAGCGCTGCGATACGAGTAAGCGCTTCAACCTGACAGACAGGATAACGCAAGAGTGGCGCGGTTGGTGCGCCACTCTTGCTCATTGTCGCGAAGATAGCTCGCGACTCAGATCCCCCGGAGCACGGCCCAGATGCAACCAGCCCAGGCTCGGTTTCGATCGATATCTACCCCGCCGCCGCGGCCAGATAGTCGCGGGTTGCGCTGGCCAGCAACCCCCAGGATGACACGCTCGTCTGCAGGCAGCCACGCTCGCGTGCTGCCCTGGCCTCCTCGCCGGTCGACGTGTTAATTCCGACCGGAACCCCGGCTGCAATCGCAAGGCTGATGATCCGCTCGATTGCTGCTTCCACCTCAGGGTGGTTGCGCCCTCCGGGATGTCCGAGGGATTGCGAGAGGTCAGCCGGGCCAATCGTTACGGCAGTAAGCCCTTCAACCTCCAGAATTTCGGGAAGCTCGTCGATTGCATGGACATTTTCTATGAGCGCGATGACAGCGAGTTCACGATTCGCGTCAACGGTGTATTCGGCCAGCGAACTGGTCAGTCCAAAGTCCGCGGCTCGCGTACCGGCGAGGCCACGCTCTCCCAGAGGGTGATAGTAGACCGAGTTGACGGCGCGGCGGGCGTCGTCCGCACTATTCACCTGGGGAATCACGATTCCCTGAGCGCCAGTGTCCAGATGACGCAGGATCATGTCCGGAGAGTTGTGCGGCACTCTCACAACTGGAGTGATTCCGACTGCTTCGGATGCGCGCACGAGCGTCTCGCATTCGCGAACACTCATGTGCCCGTGTTCGCAGTCGATCATGACGTAGTCGAAGCCGGACAGTCCGAGAACCTCGACCAGTTGCTCGTCGGCTGAGGAGATGATCACTCCAGCTACCGGCTCTCCCGCCAGCAATTTCGCCTTCATCAGATTCGTTCGCATTGCATTCTCCTCAATTGGTAACCGAACCCCTGGAGGGCTCAGGTTGAACGGCGTAGTCCACGAACTCACGCACAAACCCGGCGGGCTTTCCGGCATCCTCTGCGCTACGAGGTGGATGGAAATGCGCTGCTTTCCGCGGTGAGCGCCACCGGCAACGGCCAGCGCACGTCGTCCACATTCTCGTGGCGCACGCCTGAAAGGTCCAGTCTAGCGCAGAACTACGCCTCGTCAACGACGATCAAGTGCCTTGAATTGGCGCTTACACGGGGCATATGCGAAAATGGAGAACGGCTGCAATGGATGCTCGACCTTTCCCGCGCTGAAACGTTTCAGCTTGCGATTGACACAATCTTTCATCCTCGCAGCCGACAAGAGACGACACGATCGAAGGGACTCCTCGTCATGGCTGGTCACAACAAATGGTCCAAGATCAAGCGAAAAAAGGCCGCAAACGATAGCAAGAAGGGCGCGAACTTCTCCAAACTCTCACGCGAGTTGCAAGTCGCGACCCGCGAGGGTGGCCCTGATCCGACATCGAACATACGCTTGCGACTCGCTATCGACCGCGCCAAGCGCGACGGGATGCCGAACGATACGATTGATCGCGCCGTCGCGAAGGCTAGTGGGGCGAACGCGGACGCCGACTCGTTTGAGACGGTCGTCTACGAAGGTTACGGCCCCGGCGGCGTTGCAGTCCTCGCAATCGCCCTCACCGACAATCGCAATCGCACCGCGGCCGAAGTTCGCAACGCGTTCAGTCGGCATGGGGGTTCACTCGGCGAGACCGGCACGGTCGCCTGGCAATTCGACACGGTCGGACAGATTGTTATCCCGGTCAATGGCTCCGATCCAGATGAGATCTCCCTCACCGCGATTGATGCTGGCGCTACTGACGTCGAAGCGGATGACGAAGAGATCGTGATTACCACGGAGCCAGGAAACCTGACGTCGGTTGCGAATGTGATGCGCGAAACAGGGCTCGAAATCGCCGATCTAACCGTCACACGATTGCCCCAGACACCGATGGAACTAGAGGCTGGGAACTCTGGCACTGCAATGCGCTTGCTCGAAACGCTCGAAGATCTCGACGATATCAGCGAGGTGTACACGAATGCCAGCTTCGCCGAGGAAGCCGCCATCGCCTGACCACAGTCAATCTTTCTCTGGGTGGTCAGGACGAACCTGACCACCGCGCTCCTGACCAGAGACCCTCAACGGTTAGGGACAGCGCTAGCGGGTAACTGACAACTTTCATCGGCTTATCTCAGATTTGCCGGCAGAGGGGGCAAACACGAGGTGATGGTCCAGCGATCGGAATCAGCGTGGAGCATGCCCCGCGAGCGCCTCAGTTCCTCAGCGCGTCGCAGCCTGGTCCGGGCTCTAGCTCTTAGCCTGCTTGTCGTTCTCGGCGGCACGCTCGGCTATATGATTTTCGAGGGCTGGAGCCTCTCCGACAGCTTCTATATGACGATCATCTCGATAACGACCGTCGGCTACGGCGAGGTCCGCCCGCTCGACGCCTCAGGAAGGGTGCTCACCGCGGGACTCATCGTTGGCGGCATCGCGATTTTCGGCTACAGCCTGACCGTGCTGGCATCGTCGCTGATCGAAAGCGAGATCACCGGCCGAACACGAGAGCGACGCATACGAAGCGCCATCGAGTCCATCAGCCGTCACGTGATCATCTGCGGTTTCGGCCGGGTGGGTGCCAGCGTCGCCCGAGAACTCGATGCCGAAGGGATGCCATTCGTTATTGTAGACAATGATGCAGACCGCATCGCCGACTGCGTCGCACAGGGCTACCTGGTCGTAGCTGGAGACGCCACCGACGACCTCGTGTTGTCAGCGGCCGGAATCGAACGCGCCCATGCCCTGATCTCCGCACTGGATGACGACGCACAAAACGTCTTTATTACGCTATCGGCCAGAGTGCTCAACCCCGACGTCATCGTCGCTTCCCGCTCCGCTTTCGGGGCAGACGGAACGTAAACTCCGCCTTGCCGGCGCACAGCACGTCATTTCACCCTATGTCATCGCTGGGCACCGGCTCGCTGGTGTTGTCCTGCGCCCGCGGGTTATCGAATTTCTGGATATTGTGATCAGTTCACGAGGCCTCGAATTCTGGCTCGAAGAGATCACCGTCGGCATCAGATCGCGGATTACCGGGAAACCAATCTCCGATTCGCATATCGGGCGTGACACCGGCGCGCTGCTCCTGGCAATCGTTCGCGCCGACGGTACACGAGTAGCCAACCCGCATGCCCACACTGTGCTGGAGGCCGGCGATACCCTTATTGCGATCGGGACCCGCGACGAGCTCCGGCACCTAGAACAGATCGCCAGCGACATCACCATCGACGAAACACATTGATTCGGATTCCTGGACGTGTTCGGGCCGAAGCAGGGCGTTCCTCAGGCGAATCGCTCCGGCCGGAAGTTGACCAAGAGCGGAGCGACGCGTCCAGAGATGATCTCATCTGCCACGACCTCTGGCAGCAGCGCGCCTAGCGTTATGGCCGAGTGCGTCACGATCTCGCCATATCCGGGAATAGCTGGTAGCAACCCAGCGCTCGTGCGCCCGTCAGCTGGAATGGGGCGGGTCGCAACTGTCCAGCGTGACACCCGCGCGTTCTCCGCGTCCGGCACATAGGTCTTGAACCGGGCAACCAGTTCCTGCGCCCATTCCCATGGATGATCTCCAGACGTTATCCCCGCGTCAGCATCATGATGATGGAGCGCCACCAGACCGCCACCGTCCGGCCGCATGTGCAGCCGGGGAGCGTGGATTACCCGCCCGATAATCCCATCCGGAATGCCCGATACCCGGGTGACGAATCCAAGGGTTGGGGCCAAAGGCAACGCGCGTCCTGCCATCGCGGCAATCCGGTCCGCCCAGGGACCAGCGCAGTTCATCACAAGGTCACAGGGCAGAATCTCGCTATTAGCGAGCCGCACGCCGGCAACGCGCCCATCCTGCATTTCGAAGCTGGCAACCTCGCAGCCAAATCGAAGCTCTGCCCCAGCGTCGCCAGCCATCCTGGCCATTTCTCCAGCAAGCCGCGGACCATCGATCCAACCCTCGCTGGGGAAAAAGGCAAGACGTTCGACTTCTTCGCCAACCCGCACCCGTGGCTCAAGCCGGGCAGCGTCATCCGGTGATATCCACTCTGCTGGATATTCCCAGCGCTGGAGCTCCGCCACCCGCACTTCGAGGTCTTCCTCGATTTCTCCCGAATCCATCCACGCTTCGCCCTCTGACCAGACGATGTTCCCGCCATCGTGATACCAGGGTGTTTCGCCAAGTTCATCGCGCAATAGGAGATGAGCCTCCATTCCGGCGAGGTTGAGCCGAAAGTAATCCTCAGGCCGTTTCGAATTTGCGTTGTACCAGGAGAAGCTCGAGCCGGTCGTGCCAGTCGAAGGACTACCCTGCTCCACCAACACGACATCCTGACCGCGACTCGCGAGCCGCCATGCCAGCCCCGATCCCACGACTCCTGCTCCGACAACGATCACCCGCATCAAATTGCTCCATCCGCGCCACGAGGTTTCCATTCAATTCACATTCTAGGACGATTTCCGAGTACTTCGGGGATAGGCTCTCGCTCAACGATCAGTCTCCCAACCGGCTTCGTTCATCAGCAGGGCGATTGTCATCGCCCGGTTATCGGATGACTGTTGCCTGCCGGCAGCATCCCCCGTACCATGCTCTAGCTAACCTGCGCCGTCAGCTTGTGCTGGAGCCGCAGATGACAATTAGCGCGGAATGAGGCGTCCCGGGAGATTTCAAGCCAGTATGACGGGATGCCGGACAGTTTTGATTGGTTTCCTTTCCTGACGTCTTGGCTTCTTGTTCGCAGGATAATCAACGACGGGAGAAATTTTGATCCAGCAGACTACCGAGCAACAACGACTTGACGAAGCACGGGACGGGCGCCCCTGGAAGCGCTGGGGGCCGTACTTGAGCGAGCGCCAGTGGGGCACGGTCCGCGAGGACTATTCCAGCAACGGAGACGCCTGGAGCTATTTCACCCACGACGAGGCACGCTCACGCGCCTACCGGTGGGGAGAGGACGGCCTCCTCGGGATATCCGATGATCGACAACACCTGTGTTTTGCCCCGGTGTTCTGGAATGGCAAGGACCCGATCCTTAAAGAGCGGCTCTTTGGCCTGACAAACTCCGAGGGCAACCACGGTGAAGACGTCAAGGAATACTACTTCTACCTCGATTCGACTCCGACGCATTCTTATATGCGCGGCCTCTACAAGTACCCGCAGGCAGCGTATCCCTACAGCGATCTCGTCAAAACCAATCAAGCGAGGGGGCGCTCCGACTACGAGTACGAACTCCTCGACACCGGAGTGTTCGACGATGATCGCTACTTCGACATCGAGATTGAATATGCCAAGTCAGATCCGGAAGACCTGCTCGTCAGAATTACCGCTCACAACCGGGGACCAGAATCTGCGCCGCTCCATATTCTGCCTACGCTCTGGTTTCGCAACACCTGGACGTGGGAGGAGACCACCGCTCGACCGTCATTGCGCCAGTTGACACAATCGACCGCCCTTTCGGTGATCCAGGCGTCGCACCCGATCGCCGGTGAACGCTACCTCTACTGCGATGGTGATGTGGAGCTGCTCTTCACCGAAAATGAAACCAATAGTGAGCGGCTCTGGGGCCAGCCGAACATCACTCCATATGTCAAGGACGGCATCAACAATGCCGTCGTCGACGGTCAGGCAAGCGCAGTAAACCCTGGTAAGGCGGGCACAAAGGCAGCGCCGCATTATCTGCTCGACATCGGGCCCGGGCAGTCGGCGACGATTCGACTGCGCTTGACGAGCATCCCGCCTGAGCGGATGTCAGACGCCCAGGCCGGCAGCCAGCCAGTATTCGGAGCCGCCTTCGATGAGGATGTCGATCTGCGCCGCGAAGAGTCGGACGAGTTCTACGCATCGATCACGCCCGCCGGGACAGACGACGACACCGCTCAGGTCATGCGCCAGGCGCTCGCTGGCATGCTCTGGACAAAGCAGTACTACTATTACGATCTCAGCCGCTGGTTAGACGAGCATCAAGCCCATCCCCTGTTGTCAGGGCAATCCGCCGATATACGGAACCGAAGCTGGTTCCATATGACCAACGACGACATCATCTCCATGCCGGACAAGTGGGAGTACCCCTGGTACGCCGCCTGGGATCTCGCATTTCACACCCTTCCTTTATCGATGGTGGATATTGACTTTGCAAAGCACCAGCTCGATATCATGTTGCGCGAGGCATACCTGCATCCCAACGGCCAACTTCCGGCCTACGAGTGGAACTTCGGCGACGTCAATCCGCCAGTGCATGCCTGGGCCACCCTCTTTGTCTACAGTATTGAGAAGCAACTACGCGGTAAGGGTGACATCAGATTTCTCGCGCACGCCTTCAACAAGCTATCAATGAACTTCACCTGGTGGGTGAATCGGAAGGATCCGACCGGTCGCAATGTCTTCGAAGGTGGGTTTCTCGGGCTCGACAATATCGGCGTTTTCGACCGGAGCGCCGCGCTTCCGACCGGTGGGCAACTGGACCAGGCGGATGGCACAGCATGGATGGCGCTCTTTTGCCAGAATCTGCTCCAGATGGCGATCGAACTCGCCCATCACGACCCGGCCTACGCCGATCTCATTCCCAAGTATGTCGAGCACTTTCTCTGGATCGCCTCCGCGATGGATCGCATGGGCGATGACCAGAACGAATTGTGGGATGAAGAGGACGGCTTCTTCTACGATCTCCTCCGCTTCCCGAATGGTCATACCACCCGCCTGAAAGTGCGTTCCCTGGTTGGCCTGCTTCCGATCTGCGCGATTACGGTGTTGGAGCAGGCCGACATCGAACAGTTCCCGAGGTTATTGAACGGCTACGGGAGTTTGCGAGGAACCATCCCGAGGTAGCGACAACCATCCAGCCACTGACGCGTCCTGGCGTTGCTGGTCGCCGGATGGTTTCGCTGGTGCAAGAGGACAGACTGCGCCGCGTGCTGTCTCGCATGTTGGACGAAAATGAGTTTCTGAGTCCGCATGGGATCAGATCGATCTCGCGATACCATGATGAACACCCCTACGTGTTCTCAGTCCACGGCGAGGAGTACCGTGTAGCCTACCTGCCAGCCGAATCGGACAGTGGCATGTTTGGCGGCAATTCCAATTGGCGTGGACCTGTGTGGTTCCCAATCAACGTCCTGCTCCTGCGTGCACTGCTCAATTTGTATTCCTATTACGGTGACGAATTCACGATCGAGCACCCGACCGGATCCGGGCGAGAAATGAACCTGTTCGAAGTGAGCATGGAACTAGGGGGCCGTTTGACCAGCATCTTCCTGCAGGATGAGGACGGCCGGCGCCCGGTCTATGGGTCTACGGAAAAGTTTCAAACCGATCCGCACTGGAGGAATCTGGTTCTCTTCCACGAATACTTCCACGGCGACAATGGAGCCGGGCTGGGCGCGAGCCATCAGACCGGCTGGACCGGTCTGGTGGCCAAGATCATCCAGCTTTCCGGCTCTCTCCAGGCACGCGATGTTCTCGAAACCGGTCGCAGCAGCCTCGGCGCGTTCCAGGAGCACCAGCGCAAGGAAGTTGGACGATGATCCGGCACTCGGCACATCCATTAATCCATGAGATCAATACCTGCGTCTGGTTGAACGTCCTCGGCCAGCGATATGGCACGGACATGACGCTCGCCACCGTGCCGGACGCCGAGTGGGACATCGTTCGGTGGTCGTGGTGAATCTCTCGGATCGCGCGGCGGACGGGGCGATCTGGCTTCCCTGGGATGACCTCGGCGGGAAGCAGTGGCTGCTGGAGGATAGCCTGGCAAACGAGGCATTCGAGCGCGACGTCAGTCAGATGGAGACTGCGGGGCTTTGCGTTGGTCTGCCTCCCTGGGGATGCTATCTTCTGCAGTTCCAGACTTCCGGATCCGAACACCTCTGACCGCCAGTTGATCGGCCCAGATTCCATCTTCTAAACCGGATAACTCACCGAGAAGGCGCGCCTCAACCGCTTCTATCCGCGCCGTGAGCTATCCGGGCTAGGCGACACGAAACTGATTCTGCTGTCGGGCCTGGGCGTAAAGTCGTTCGGTGTCCTCCCGGCTACATAGCTCGGTGCCAGGGGTCATCACCGCCGCCGCGCCAGCGGCAACACCGAGCACCGCCGCATCAAACACCGACCAGTCCTGGGCAAGTCCCCAGACAATACCAGCTACCATGCTGTCACCAGCCCCAACCTTGCTCTGCTGCGGGACGGCTGGCGCCGGGATGCGCATCATGCCATCGCGCGTAACGGCAAGCGCTCCAGCCGCGCCAAGGGACACAACCGCTGCTACCGCATTGTGTTCCGTCACCAGCCTTCTGGCGGCGGCGCGCAAATGGACATCGTCCTCAATCCACCGGTCTCCTTCCAGCGATGCCAACTCGGAGAGATTCGGCTTTACCAGGAACACACCGGCTTCAAGCGCCGACTTCAATGGCGGGCCAGAAGTATCGACAATGACCCGTGATCCGCGATCTCGCGCGATTCTCACCAGCTCGGCGTAAGCGTCATCCGGCAGGCCAGGCGGCATGCTCCCGCTCAGAACGAAGAAGTCTGGCGCTGGCGAAACGGACTCCAGTTCGCGAACAATTGCGTCCCACTCGTCAGTTTGGAGCGTTGGTCCGGGCATGCAGAAGCGATACTGAAGCGTCGTCGCGTCCTCGCGAACCGTCACATTCTCACGTGTGAACTCGCGAATAGGAATCACCCTCATCGCTATGCCCTCAGCGTTGAGCATATCGATCAGCAACTGTCCGGTCCGTCCTCCAGCCGTGATCATGGCCGTGGCATCAACACCGAATCTACGCAGCGCGTGGGCTACGTTGACCCCGCCCCCTCCGGGCTCCGACACTGGTTGGGCGCAGCGCAGCTTGCGTTCGGGCACGACGGCCTCCACATGTGTGCTTGTATCTACCGTCGGGCTAATCGTCAACGTCAGAATGCGGGACATTCCCTCCCCTTTCGCCACTGGGATTTCGCGTTAGTGCTTGAACCATATGCATAACCACATCACTTCTATGTATCGTACTTGCTGTGGCCCGGCCGTCATCTGCGTGCCGGACAGCTAAGGCTGATGGGACTGCACATGCGCCTACTCATTATTCGTCACGCTCAATCCCAGAACAACGCGGGAATCGGGCCGCGGGTGGCGGACCCAACACTGACAGAGATTGGAGACCGGCAGGCAGAACTGGCTGCGACCGCGCTCCGCGCTTTCGCCCTCGATGTGCTCTACGTCAGCCCGATGCGCAGGACGCTGCAGACCGCCGCGCCAATCACCCGGGCAACTGGACTCCCGACACGCGTCTATACCGGCCTGCATGAGTGGGGTGGAGTCTGGGAAGATATTGCGGGCGAGGCACGCCACTTCCCAGGGCTGGGCAGCGCCAGCATGGTTGAGATTATCCCCAATCTGGAACTCCCCGCAGATGTGTCGGAAAACGGCTGGTGGACCGGCGCCGTCAATCCCTTGAACGAAGCCTCAGTGGTGCGCTACGCGCGCGCCAACGCGAACCGGTTTCTCCACTATCTATTTGACCGGTACCCGGATCGCACGACCATCGCCATCGTGACCCACGGCGGATTCGGTTCGAATTTGATTGAAGAGTTGCTGGACATTCCGTCGCTAGCTTCCGGCGCGCGTTTCGCACAGAACAACACTGGCCATGCGATGATCGATTTCGACGACCACCAGGCACGCATGCACTGGCACAACCGCATCGACCATTTGCCTGACGACATTGTTACCGGGTAGATGGCGTCATGGATCGGTTGAAGAAACTTCGTCCCATTGCGTGCCCTTTGACGGTCAACCTCGCTGGCTTCGATCCCCGGCTACTGTTTCGCTGGCGTCGCCATCGAGATTCCACTCTTCGCGTAGGAGGCGGGCACGCAGATGGCGATAGGACCAGAATCGATAGCGCAGCCATCCGACTCGCCCGAAGTAGTAGAAAGCGCCGACGATCCAGGGCAGGCTCAGCACAACGACGATCATCACCGCTTGCCAGGATGGAAAGTAGTAGAGAGTCAAAATGGTCGCGACCAGCTTGATCCCGCCGAGAGCGGCAATCTGGGCTTTGATGATGGCGCGATCAGAATCAGAGAGCACGTCGCATTCTCCCTCGTACAGCGTACGCCTCAATACTAATGGCTCTCCCGCTATCGATCAATCCAGTTTCACGCACAAGGGCCAGCTGGCACAAGCCTGAGAAGCCCGATCAGGCCGCATCAACCATGTAGCGTCTGTTGATTGGCCACGTATCGGAACACTCGTCCGCAGGAATGGCCGACTCCAAACTCATCGAACTAGACCCCCAGCCCAGTTTCATTCGACGCTATCAAACGGATTCGCATTCCACGGCCACAAGCGTTCCTTCGGCAAGCGCTGATAGGGAATATCCCGCAGAATCGGATTGAGCGCGCCACCGGAATAGGCGTACAAGATCTTCGCGGCTGTCGGATGGTATGCCGCGTAGAAGTGCTGGCTCGACTTGACGACAACAATGTCGCGTTTCGAGAGATCAACGCCGCACAGCGTAAACGGGTCAACACTCAGAACCTGCTGACGAACGTTGTTCAGGATGATGTCGATGCCCTGGCAGCGCATCCCGACGACATCTCCCAGATCGATCTCACGCGCCAGCCTGGCATCAACCGCCCGGGCGCCGGGCACGACCGCGGAAACTTCAACGTCAAGATCGAGCGGCCTGCCTGAAGATCTCCCCATCTTCCCGCCGATCCTCAAACTCAGGTTGGCGCCCACTCCAGCCTGCCTGGCGATATCCAGAGCGATCGGATCCCAGATCATCCCGAAGGCGGCGTTGGTGATGCCCCGTTCGAGCATTCGTTCCAGGATGAAGGTTGAATCGCCTGGCGCGCCCCCGCCAGCATTATCGGCGTAGTCGGCAATGACCACCGGGCGACCTTCATGGGCCAGCGCAGCATCGAGCGCCTCGTCAACGCTCAGATATGCTGGCTGCATCGCCTCACGCAGATCGAACAGATCCTTGCCGAGTTCGCGGGCAAGCTGCTCCGCGCCATCGCGATCGTTGTCGGTGACGACGATCACATGCGCGCCCCCGATCGGGAGATCACTGTAAGGGAAAGCCCTGGCAAATAGATATCGTCAGCACCCCATCCTTGCCTTCGCGGGCACTGTAGGAGTCGATGAATCCGCGCAGCGGTTGCACCGGCGTTTGGAAGACGCTAACCATGCGGCAATCGAAGACCGCCATCACCGGTTTCGTCTTTCCTTCGCCGCTTCGCGATGACCGGAAGAGATCGACCGCCCGTTCCGCCACGTCGATATGCGGGTACTCTTTGTAGAACTCGAGCACGTCGGCGTTGCGCATCGCTTCGCCGAAGTTGGTGTGAGGATCGAGCTCTACGCCGATTGGAACGCCATGGCCGACGATCTCTCGCGTCCGGGCAATGATGTCACCTTCCGGATCATCGTATCCGTCGACAACGCTGCCCGCCATGCAGCGCCAGGAGGACGGCATCGACCGGCATCGCCGCACGCAAACTGGCCAGGGTTTCGTCACGATGGCGTTCGTAGGCAGCCCGAACGACGAGACCAGCCGGTTGAGCCGAGCGGTAGATGGGATGCTGGGCCATCTCCCAGCCACGCTGTCGTCGCCATGGCGTCCCAGATCACCGGAGGCGGTGCGCCCGAGACGTTGTCCAGGCTAAACCCGTCCGGCCTCATCTGATCGAGCGTGCGTTCCACGAAACTGGCATCGAAGGTTGGCATTGGCGAGAAGGTGTTGGTTTCAGTTGACCAACCAGCCATGAATAGCTTCAACAAGTGTCTCCAGTCTTGTCCCGTGTCCCGTTGAGCCAACGCTTACCCAGCCCGGACATGATTGTGAGTAGGGTAGCCTGTTACATTCCCATCTGCCCGCCGGCCGCCAGGATCGCCCGCCAGAACTTGCCGAATTCGTAGCCGTTGGCGGGATGAATCGCCAGAGTTCGCTCGCCAGCGCGCTCGACACCTGGCAGGAAACCACAGCTATCGACTCTGGACTGATGGTCGAGGTCAATCTCGATTATTGCTCCGTCTGGCATCGGGAACGGCTGCATCAGGTCAAGCTGGTTCAGCGCCTCAATCGCGCCAGCGCGAATCGCGTCCCGCGCTTCTCGAAGTGAGATGTGCTGGGCCGAACTGAGCGAGTAGCCGATCTTTGTGATAACCCCAACAACCTGATCCCCGAGCAACTCGCGCGTTTGAGCCACGGCCAGATTGTCGCCGGCAACCAGGGCGACCGGGACGCCGAAATGCCCGGCGATGATCGCGTTCATCCCATACTCGCCCATCGAGATGCCGTTCAACCGGACATCCTGCACCCAGCCGGTCGACGTGTGCGCCAGGGGGCCGCCTGTCGTCCCAGCCTTCGCGTGATAACCGGTGAAAAAGACCGCCCGCACGCTATCTTCATCGATCGCCTGCATCATGCCCAGGTCGTTGTCTGTTCCCGACACGAATCGCACGCGTGAATCGAGTTCATCGGGAATGAGATTGCGTTTGCCGCCATGTGCGTCGGCAATGACGACGCCGGTCGCACCGGCCTCGAACGCCCCGTCAGCGGCGGCGTTCACCTCGCGGGTCATCCTCAATCGCGCCCGCTCGTACTCGACGCTCGATGTGGCGCGTGCTGAGCCGCCCTCGGCCGGCGTCACTTGCACCCAGTTAGAAACCCCTGCGGTACCTTCCATGTCAGCTGAGATCAGAACCTTCATCGTTCCTCACATCTGTGACGCGGCGCGGGTGACCGCCCGGAAATAGCGGTGGAAATCAAGGCCATCGGACGGCATGTACTGCACCGTCCGCCAGCCGACGAGTTCAACCCCGTTGATTTCCGCGGCATGGCTGGCGCGAATCTGATGATCGAAGTCCATCTCGACGGTAGCGTCCACAGGTAGACGATAGACCTTCATCCGGTCGATATTGCTGCTGGCACGCTCGGCAGCCTCGCGGATGACCCTTCGGGCTTCGTCGGGCTGGAGATGGACTGCGGAGGTGACTGAATAGCCATGCTTGACCACGGCGCCCTCAACTTGTTCGCCAAGTAGTTCCCGCGCCTGCGCGACTGCCCGGTGATCGCCGGTTACGAGCGCCACCGGAACGTTGAAGTGCCCGGCGACGATAGCGTTCACCCCGTACTCGCCGATCGAGACGCCATTCACGCGCACGTCCTGCAACCAGAGCGACCATGTGTGGGCCAGCGGGCCATCTGGAGTGCCGGCGCGTGCGTGGTAGCCGGTGTAGAACGCCGCGCTGATGCCGTCCTCTTCGACGCCCTGCATCATCACCAGCGGCTTGTCGTTCCCTGCCACAAACTGGGCAGCCGGATGCAACTCCTCCGGAACCAGATTTCTCATGCCGTCATGGGCGTCATTGACGATCACCTCATCCGCGCCGCCTGCAATCGCGCCTTCAACGGCCGCGTTTACCTCGCGGGTCATCCGCAATCGCGCGCGCTCGTACTCCGCGGTTGAGGCCGGTCCCGAGCCTGCGATTTCGGGCGGCGTCACATGCACCCAGGAGGAGACCCCGCAGGTGCCCTCCATATCGGCCGAAATGAGAATCTTCATCGCTACCTGCCTCTCTTCCAATAACGAGCATGGCAACAGGGGTTCCGCTTCCCGGCTCCCGCAACGGCAATCCGGCACGAAGTCGAACACTCGGAGTCAAACCCAGCGCAGATCGCAGTCCGCGGCATCGTGCCTGCCTATGTCGGGGGATTCGCAGCTGCGGTGATCAACGCCCGCATGTAGCGGGCGAGCTCAATGCCATCGGACGGTCTGAAGCTGAATGAGCGCCAGCCAGTCCGCTCGACGCCCGGAAGCTTGACGACCTGATTGACCCGGGACTGGTGATCCAGATCCATCTCGACAATCGCGTCTTCCGGGAGCCTGTATGGCTTCATCCTCGGCAGATCCCGCGTTGCTGCTTCAGCGCCGCCGCGGATCATGCGCTGGGACTCCCCGGGGTGACGATTGAGCGCGGCGGTCACCGAGTACCCACGCTTGATCGCGACACCCACAACCTGGTCACCCAGGAGTTGACGTGTTTGCTCAACGGCGCGGTTGTCGCCAGCGACCATGGCAACCGGGACGCCGAAATGCCCTGCGATCAGGGCATTGATCCCGTATTCACCCATCGATGTCCCGTTAACCCGGATGTCATGCACCCAGCCGGTGAAGCTGTGCGCCAGTGGACCATCGGGCGTCCCCGCTCGAGCGTGGTAGCCGGTGAAGAAGACGGCATCAACGCCATCCTCGTCAACGCCGTGAACCATCAGCAACTCTTTGTCGAAACCGGAGATGTAGCGCGCGCCCTCGTGCAGTTCGTCCGGGATGATGTTGCGCATGCCATCGTGCGAGTCGTTGACGATGATTTCAGTCGCCCCGCCGGCAATCGCGCCTTCGATGGCCGCGTTGACTTCCCGCGTCATCCGCAGGCGCGCGCGTTCGTACTCGACGGTTGATGTCGCCCTCCCACCGGAGCCCAGCTCCGGAGGAATCACCTGCACCCAACTCACCACACCACAGGTGCCCTCCATGTCGGCGGATATCAGAATCTTCATGCGTCTAGCCTCTCATTCGCGTGGAGATTGCCGGGCGCATTGTAGCGTTGGAGTAGGGAACAGGTAACAGGAAAGTAGGAAAAGGACCAGACCAGGATGGTTTAACGTTGCAGCCTAAGCGAAGGCAAGACGCCACCCGCGCAGGAATGGGCAGAGCCACTCTGATACGCGGGTGGAAATCCTACGCTGCTAGCGCTTCCTCACGGAGGATACTCGCGATCTTGCCGAAGCTCCAGCCTTCTCGTTCCGAGCGGCGCTCGACCTGGGCAATGTGCTTGCACATGCCGGTGTACAGGTAGCCGTCGCACTCACATTCCCAACCGTGTACCGATCGGGTGATGTGGTAGATCCCACGTCCATTCTGCGAACGGGACCAGTAGCAGCGTCGTGGCTCAACCTCGTACACACGCACTCCACGCTGATAGGCGCGGGCGCGAGCTTCAAAGAGTCGCGCAGTCAGTGGTTTCGTGAAATGCCTCATTGCAGCATCTCCTCGTTCATCAGTTGCCAAATATGAACAAATGTTCGTACTAATCTTACCATTTTCCATGACCGGAAGTCACATTTCAGCCGGGTCGATGGTCGAAAAGATGACGTAGTCCAAAACAGGCACTACAATAGGCATCGGGGTTTCTGAACCACGCTACCGGGGGCGTTCCAGCGTGAAGAATCACGAATACGCAAGCCACGTCTCGACGTCGACGAGCGAAGCGGTTGCGCTCGACCGGGCGCGTCTGCTTGGCGCCGCGTCGCTAGCTGGCACGGTCATGTTGCTGGCGCTTGGCACTGTTCTGGCTGCCGCGGATGGTACATCCTCCTGTGAAGGCTGGCCGCTCTGCACCAGTGATTCAACAGCCCTGAGCATGCTGAACATCAGCCATCGCCTGGGAAGCTTGGCCCTGATCCTGGCAACCGGTGGGCTTGCCCTGTTGAGCTATTCGCGATTGCGGCCCATGATCTGGCTCCATCGCCTCGCCGCCGCCGTCTTCATCCTGGTTCTGGGGCAGTCGGTGCTTGGCGGTCTCGGGGTCGCCTTCGATTTTCCTGGTTGGGCAAGCGCGATCCATCTCAGCCTCGCTATGTCGATCAGCGATCGGACTTCTCGACGACCACGCTGCTGCTCGCGCCGTCCGCGCAGTCGCCGTGCCCGAGCCAAGTCGCGTCACTCGCGGGCGGCGCAACGGTAGCGCTCGCTCCTAACGCTGGTTGTTGCTGCGGCATTCGTCGGTCAGCATCGAAACGGGTGGCATCGGCAAGCCGCTGGTTCGGCCGGAATTCATCTTCCCATCTCTGCTTCTCGGAATTGGACTAACCGTCGCGCTCGCGGCGCGCGTTCGCTGGTCGCCAGGACATGCCACTTCTTCCGCGACGTCTCGCCGAAACAGCAGCGATCTCGCTCTCGCTGGCCGCTTTTGTCGTTCTCGCAGCCCACGGGCTGACGCCGTTCCCGGCGGAGATGGGCGCAGCCGCGCTCGTTTTGGCGATGTTCGCTGGAATCTGCCTGACTGGCATCGTCATCTTCACCAATGCCGACTCAATCGAGGCGGTCTCGGCGCAACCGTCACGGATGCTGACCTCGGCACACGTTGAGACCGGTCGCCCGCGACTATTTACGCGTCACCAAACCCGCCATCATGCTCCTGCTACTGACGACGACTTTTGGTGCGATGCTCGTCGCGGCAGCCGGCTGGCCCGGTTTCGGCCTCGTCGGTTGGACGCTGCTCGGCGGGGCACTGGCCTCGGCGGGAGCAAGCGCGTTCAACTGCTATCTCGATCGCGACATCGACCACGTCATGGCACGCACACGCAAACGTCCGATTCCAACCGGTTCACTCTCCGCGGCGCAGGTACGCAATTACGCCCTGTCTCTTGAGCATCGCGTCGGTGCTCGTCTTGACGACCTTCGTCAATCCACTGGCAGCTTTGCTGGCTGTCGGCGGCAATTTCTTCTACGTCATCATCTACACGCTCTGGCTCAAGCGCACGACACCTCAGAACATCGTCATCGGCGGAGCCGCCGGGTCGTTCCCGCCGCTCGTCGGCTGGGCGGCCGTTACCGGATCGCTCGGGGTCGCGCCGCTATTGATCGCGGCGATCATCTTCTACTGGACGCCCCCGCACTTCTGGAGTCTGGCGCTGCTGAAAGCCAATGACTACCGCCGGGCCGGCGATTCCCGATGTTGCCGGTCAGCCATGGGGAGCCGCACACACGCCGCTCGATCCTGCTCTACACACTGCTGCTGATACCGATTACGTTGTTGCTGTCGATCGTCGGGCCGCTCGGCTGGCATCTACCTCGTTGCCGCATCGCTGCTAGGAGCTATCTTCCTCGGCTACGCGGTCCAGATGTATCGCGAACAGGACAACCGACTGGCCTGGAGGTTCTTCAAGTACTCCAATTACTACCTGGCACTATTGCTGGCGGTGATGGTCCTGGACGCCATCATCGGGGGATAGTCATGGTTTCTCGGGCCGCTATTCACAGACCCGAATAATTTCGGGAGGCGGCGTGGAACAACAGCCAGTCAGCGACCGGTATTGTCAAACGCAATCTCAGTGAATGTTCGTTTCTATAGGAAGCCGTGCCGCACTCTTCCTGATTCCCTGGGCTCGCGCATCCATCGCATGCGTGCGCCAGCGACGCACAGTGCCGCAGCTACAGGCAGCGCACTGTCGGCCCTGCCTGCACGACATTGCCCAAATGCATCATTCGACATAGATGCGACGCGACATGTCGCCTATTGCTACAGGCGGGTGTCACTGCAATGACCGGACGACAAGGTTGGCGAACTCATACTCAGCCGGGGAATCGCCGTAATTATTGACGATGATGCCGATGTTGCCGCCCGGCGGACCGGTGTGATGGGCGGTTCCAGCCAGGGTATCGTTGACGTAGAACCAGAGGTTCTCACCCTGAAGGATCATCTTTAGCCGCGCCCAGTTGTCGGGCGTCGCCGCGGTAAACGTGCCGTATCCGAGCAACGGTTCTTTTGTCGACGCGTCGGCGCCGTTGAACGTCTCGTAATACGCCCAGACTCCACCGGAACCGTCGATGCAGAGCGAGTAATCGTACGATTGGCTCACACTGTCGAGGCGTGCCATTACGCATGCGTCGGCGATGTCCTCACCAACAATCCGCCGCACATCGACGGACACGCTGAAATCGGTATAGGGTTGTTCGGGAGTCCAGGAAGAATAGACCCAACCATCCGAACCAGACTCTTCGAGAATGTGATAGGTCCCGTCGGCGATATGAAGTTCGCCGTTATCCAGTGTTCCGACGAACCAGTTGCTCAAATCCGTTTCCAGCAGGCTCTCGCCCTCGGCCGGCGCGGGGAGCTGCGGCACAGGCGTCGGGGTGAGGATAATAATCGGGGTGCGGGTGGGAATCGGCGCTAACGTTGGCCGCAACGTGGCTGTTGCGGCTGGCTGCAGCGTGGCTTCTGCAGTCGGTGTCCGGGTTAGCCCCGGTGTCGGCGTGTTCACGGATGCTGGTGCCACTGCGGGTACAGTCGAGGTCGCCGTCGATGTCGGAAGCACGGCACCTACCCGCGTTGGAGTCTCGCCTGGAGCTACCGCTAGCTGATTTGGCGGCGTTGCTGTCGGATCATCATCGCTTCCGGCGCCTCCAACGATGCCGAACTGAAAGGAAGCCAGCGAAATCAACGCAACCAACGCGATGATGACGCCACCAGCAACAACGTAACGCATTCCTTCACTACCAGGTGTGTCCGATGTCGCAACTGAAGACCCATCACCCGGCGGAATCTGCCCGGCAACGCCGGTCGCCATCTCTTCGCGGTCACGAGTTCTCGCCGTCGTTGCTTCCGATTGGCGTATCTGTTCACTGCCCGGCTCCGCGGCGACGCTCGGACTTGCCGCCACATCGGGATTGAGACGTTCGGTCGCAATCCTGTAGGGCGTCAGATTAGCGGTGGTCCAGTAGACTGTTTCTGGCAACCGGGACACCTCAAAGGGTCCGATTCGACCACCCAGATCTTCAGCCGGCACGATCGCAAAGATCGCCTGGATAAGATCATCCGCGAACTCGGACACAGTCTGATACCGGTCCGACGGAGCCTTCGCCAGTGCCCGCTGAACGACATCGTTGATTTCGGGAGTGAGGTCGGAATTCAGCTCGTGGACCGGTGCTGGCTCATCGTGAAGATGAGCCAGCAACATTGCGTGCTGCGGGCGATCCCCGAAGGGTGTCGTTCCAGTCAGCATTTCATAGGTGACGACGCCGAGTTGGTAGATATCGGTTTGCGGTGTGACGGTAGCGCCGCTTACCTGCTCCGGCGCCATGTAGGCTGGCGTGCCGAGTAGCGCGCCGGTCATCGTCACCCGAACATCCTGCAACACGCGAGCCAGGCCAAAGTCGGTAATCGTCAGCCAGCCGCGATCGTCAATGATCATATTCCCGGGTTTGACGTCGCGATGGACGACACCTTGTTGATGGGCGTATTCGAGCGCTGATGCCGCCTGCCCTACGTAGGCTGCCACACGGCGCAAGTCGAGGCGTTCGTTTTGGAGAATCCGGGCGAGGGTGGCGCCTTCGAGAAACTTCATCGCCAGGAAGTGATACTGCTCGATCCGGCCCGTGTCGTAGACCGGCACGATGTTAGGGTGGTCAAGCTTCGCGACAGCGCGTGCCTCGCGGATGAAGCGATCAATGAACGATTCGTCCTCGGCAAGCTCGGGCCGCAACAACTTCAGAGCGCACTCGCGGTCAAGATTGATCTGGCGGGCACGATAGACCCGCGCCATGCCACCTCGACCTAGTTCGTCGAGGATATGGTAGTTGCCGAGTTGCTCGCCTATCAGGCGTTCCACGATCGCGTCACATTCTTGCCGGTCGACAAAACTGATGTCATCTGGTTGATTGGAAACAGCTCGAATGCAAGTCTCACCCACCGGCCCGTTGCCGTCAAGCGGGAGCTCATGAACAACTTGTCCACGAGTCAGCGCCACTCGCTGGAAACCGGACTTCAACCGCCGGGCTGGCTATACTTGTCACAATTATCGGGGCTTGGCCATGTCTACATTAGGAAGAAGATGAACTAGAGTGCCAGAACAGCGAAATCCAACGGTCTATTCGAACTTCTGGATCTACGGACTCGATCGGGACTGGCGCAAGCTATCGCAGGACGAGCGAAATAACGCCAGATGCGCGCTGAAGGAGATCCTCTGCGGGAGCGAAGCCGCCGGAGTCACCTTACGCGGCGCATATTCCACGGTTGGACTCCGGCACGATGCTGACCTGATCCTCTGGACCGTTACCACAGACCTCGACGCGATGCAGCAGCTTGCCGTCGACATCAATCGTTCGGAGTTAGGGAAGTACCTCGAAAACCGCTACACCTATCTGGGCATCGCCCTGGGTTCGCGCTATACAACCGATCACGCCCCAGCGTTCATCGCTGGAACGCCGCCGAAGCGGTACCTGAGCGTCTATCCTTTCATCAAGTCTCACGAGTGGTACCAGCTTCCGTTCGAGGAGCGGCGCAAGGCGATGGCCGAGCACGGCGTGATGGGGCGCGAGTATCCGGAGATCCTTACCAACACCACCAGTGCCTTCGGAATCGCCGATCACGAATTCGTCGTCGCCCTCGAAACTGATGACCTCGAAGACATGGTCAAGATGGTCGAATACCTGCGGGGCGCAGCCTCGCGGCCGTACACGACCGTCGACACGCCGATCTTCCTGGGGGTACTCAAAGACATCGAAGACGTGCTGGCCGATCTGGGCTAAACGATCGAACAAGCTCTCGAAACGGGGGATCGCGATGGGTCGCTGGAAAGACGGCAAACAATGCGCCGTCATGCTCACCTTCGATGTGGATGGAGAAACCCTCTGGCTGAGCGGGGATATCTCCCGGTTGGATCAGCCCGGAATGCTTTCGCAAGGCACCTACGGACCCCGAGTTGCCGTTCCGTTGATCTTGAACGTGCTGCGTCTCAAGGATCTCAAGGCAACGTTCTTCGTTCCCGGCTGGACCGCCGAGCATCACCAGAAGAGTCTCGTTACCGTTGTTGAGCACGGCCATGAAATCGGACACCACGGATGGCTCCACGAGTGGACGACCTCGTTGACCCACGATGAGGAACGCGAAGTGCTGGAAAAAGGACTGCGCGCCCTCCATGAGTTGACCGGAAAGAATCCGACCGGCTACCGGTCTCCAGCCTGGGAGTTCTCTGACAATACGCTGTCATTGTTGAGCGAATACGGATTTGCCTATTCCTCGAATCTGATGAGTCACTTCATTCCATGGGAACATCCGGGCAACGGGATCATCGAGCTTCCGGTTTCCTGGCTGCTCGACGACGCGCCCTTCTTTCTCTATGGCCCAGGACGCAATACCCGACCGATCCATTCCGCCGAGGACGTCTTTCAAGTGTGGACCGAGGAATTTCGCGGGATTTACCAGTACGGCGGCCTCTTTAATCTGACGATGCACCCACAGATTATTGGCCGGCCGGGTCGGGTTCAGATGCTCAGCCGGCTGATTGACTACATCAACCAGTTTCCCGATGTCTGGTGGGCGACCGGCTCCGAAGTCGCGAGCTACTGGGCCGAGCACGGCGCGAGCCCGGTAAGTGGCGCATCGTTCGACATGTAGCGCGGTTGGTTCAACCGGAGGGACGGCCGGAGATCGACGATCAGTTCAACGATCCGAAGCTCTTCACCCTTGAAGAAGCGCGAGCAATGATGCCAGCACTCCGCGACGCCGTTAGCGAACTCCAATCGCAAAAGAAGCACCTGGACGCATTGCGTAAGACGCTGCGCCAGCTTACGCCTGCGATGCGCTCCAATGGCCATGCCGAGGAAGCTGGCGACGTCGAACAACGCATTCAGGATCAGATCGTGTTGCTGCGCAGGGGGCTCGAAGCGATTGGCGACGCCGGTGTTCTGGTCAAGGATATCGAGATGGGATTGGTTGATTTCCCGTCGATGCGCGAGGGCCACATCGTCTACCTCTGCTGGATGATCAGCGAACCCGACATCACCCACTGGCACAACGTCGACGAGGGCTTCGGCGGCCGGCAACGACTGTAGCGTCCCCTCCGCACGCAGATCTGCGAAGACGATCCTACGCCGACTCCGCCCGTCGCAAGACGAGAAAATCGTCAACGGCGAACAACCGGTGCGTGCGTTGGACATTTGGCGGGAAATACGGGTTCCCTACCTCGGATGGAACCAGCTCCGGTTCTTCAAGCTGGTGCGTATCGCCTTCGTGCACGAGCTCGGCCGAGCCCGCGGCGCGCACATTCTTGAACCAATCCGGGCTTGTTCCATATGGAAGAGCGATCACAAAGCCATCTTCGGTCTTCACCGCTCCTACGGGGGTTTCATACAGGGCGCCTGACGTTCTTCCAACGTGGCGAATCACCGACGCTGGGCCGCCGGGCTGTCCTGCCGTCTTCATCACCATGCGGTTTCCAGCGGCCCGACCAAACTGACGCACCCTATCCTGGACAGGTCGATACTTCATTCGCATCGAGATAACGAACACCGCTGCAAGCATCAGCAATGCAACGATGAGCCCACCGAATCCAAATCTAATCCCTCTCAAAGTGCATGGCTCCTTCCCAATCAACATAGACCATTGGCGAGCGCTCCGCCTCCCACACCATACCGCAATCTGACGTCCGGGCGAGCCGAAGGCATCTACGTGAGCGACGTCCTTTGAACCCATTGTCGGTAGAATGTTGCCATTGAGGCGATTGATTAACGACCATCGACCTAGCGCGTAATCAGCTGAAGAAAATGGGACGTATGCCAGAATTTCACGTCGTAGCCACCAGTGATCCACTCTACCGGGTTGATGTTGACACGATGCGGGCGGTGTTTGGTGAGCGGGCGTCAGTCAGCGAGTTTTCGTTGCCGCGCGTCCGGCAATCTGGCGCGGCTCTCGCCCGTGTCGTGTCAGAACTTGAAGCCGCGGACGGCATGCTGGTCAGGATCGGCACGCTATCTCGAGAGATCATCGAGCGCCTGCCCCGCCTCAGGATCGTCGCCCTGCATGGCGTCGGAGTGGATCAGGTTGATGTCGTCGCCGCGACCGAACATGGCATCTACGTCACCAACGTTCCCGGCGGCAACACCCCGGGCGTCGTCGAACTGACGATTGGTTTGATGATCGCCATGCTGCGGCGGATACCAGCAGCCGACGCCGGGCTACGGACCAACCACGATTGGGATGGTTCGCGGTTCCTTGGCTCCGAAGTCGGCAGCCGGACTGTCGGACTGATCGGCTTCGGCAACATCGCTCGCGGGGTGGCCCGGGTCTGCCAGGCATTCGGCGCGACGGTGATCGCGACCCGCCGGTTGCCGGCTGACGGCAGCATCGACGGGGTTGAGATCATCGGATTCAGTGAGGTGGTTCGACGCGCCGACATTCTCAGCCTGCATGTGCCCTTGAATGACGAAACCCGCGGGATGATTGACAGCGCCCGCGTCTTCAGCCGGATGAAGCCGGGCAGCTATATGGTCAATGTCTCCCGTGGACCGATCGTCGTTCAGCATGATCTCATCGCGGCGCTTCAGAGCGGGCAGCTTGCCGGCGCCGCGCTGGATGTGCTGGAGTCGGAGCCACCCGACTTCAACAGCCCGCTCTTTCAGATGCCGAACGTCGTCGTCACTCCTCATATGGCCGGCAGCTCGCATGAATCACTGGCAACGATCGCCCGGCGCGCCAGTGAGGACATCCTGCGCGTTCTAGACGGTGGACAGCCTCTCCATGCGGCAAATACCCCCTCGCACTTGAGGGCCGGGACGTGACAGTGTGCCCGGACAGGGTGCTTGAGAGCGCAACCTGGATCGGGCCGGAACGTTGATCGAGCGATGGCAAGTCACGATTCTGGCGGGTGGTAAACTCTGCCATATCCTCGGAATGAGGGCTGGATTTGGAGATCAATCCAAGATGGTTGTTGTCGACTCAATCCGGGATCGCGCTGGTCTCGAACGTAAACTCGCGCTGAACGCCTACAACGTCGACCCGAACCGGGTGCATATCTGGATCATCGATCATCAGGTTTGCCTGCAATGCGAACGACAGCAGTGCATCAACTGCTGCCCGGCCGCCTGTTACGCCCCGCGGGAAAACGGCACGGTGCTCTTTTCCTATGAGGGCTGCGTCGAATGCGGCACGTGCCGGATCGTCTGCAATGAGTTCGAGAACATTGGCTGGACCTACCCGACCGGCGGGCACGGCATCCAGTACCGGTTCGGCTAGTACCCGCCTTCTCCTATTGGATTACGTAGAAATGGACCGCCTAAGCGATGTTCTGGGCCGAACGCCACGTCCTCTGTTGCACCGCGATTCACTGCATGAAGCTAGGCAGTTCGACTGTCGCCGGTCGCCTGCGCATCGAGCTCAAGCGCCGGGGGCTTGACGAGAGAATCATGTGCAACACCTGCGATTCGATCGAAGTTTGCGACATGGGGCCGAACATCGTCGTCTACCCGGAAGGAATCATCTATTCCGGCGTCCAGGTCTCGGACATCAAAGAGATCATCGCTCACCTCGAAGGAGGGCCGCCGGTCGAACGGCTCATGCTGACCCCCGACCGGGAGGATGAAGTCAACCGGCGCAACCTCTACGCCGCGGCTGCAGCCAAAGGCGAACACATCGACTACGAGCGCTTCGTCGCCATCGCCGCCGGCCACGGCCTGGACGAGCGCTGGATCGCCGGACAGAAGGCACGCGGCTTTATCGCGGTGAGGGACGCAGGAGAAGGCGAAGGGCAGGTGGTCACGATCACGTCGAAGACGAAGATCCGTTACTTCTTTGACCGTTCCGAATCTATGCCCAACACCTAGCCTTCATATCGGAGCAGCACGCGGTGACAGAGACACTGGCCAGCGCCATAGCCAACAACGCATCAGCAGAGCCTCCATATCTGGTTGCTGGAGATCAACGACAAGGATCGGCAAGGATCACACGCCGGTGAGTCTCGCGACGAAACCGCCGGAATCGCCAACGCCCGATCTGCCGGACGATCCAAATGGGGAATCGAACCAGCAGATGCGGCGCCTGCCGTGGTTCTACCGCTTCATCGACCGGTTCGTGCGCGGAGACCAGCGCGCGCTCACGATCCGGGCTGGCGTGGCCCTGGTCATGCTCCTGGTTCTCGTGCTGGTCAGCCCGAGCTTCTTCGGTTGGGGTCTCGCGGTCGCTGTGATGATCGTGGCGGTTCCGATTTCCAAAATGCGTTCGTATGCGATCGCCTTTCTCCCCTATGGGGCAGCCTGGCTGGTCTTCACCGTCCTGCGTTCGATGGCGGACGAAACACGGATACCGCTTCGCACCGACGCCGTCACGAAGATCGAACGGGCGATGTTCCTTGGCGCGACGCCGACGATCTGGCTGCAGAATCATTTGTTCGATCCTTTTTCCCTGGCCTGGTATGACTACGCGACGACCTTCGTTCACTGGTCCTATTTCTTCGTGCCGCATATCGCGGCGATCATCATCTGGCGATTGAATCCCGCCCTTTTCACCCGCTATCTCGTTGCAACGGTTCTTTTGCTCGGAGTTGGCCTGCTTGTCTATTTCCTTTCCCCGGCCGCTCCACCGTGGCTAACGACCGACACCGCGCCGCAGCCAGACACCTACCGGGTGATGGCCAACGTTGGGCGGGAGATCAACTCCAGCCTCTATGACCGCACCAACAGCGTCGTCGGCGATTCTAACCCGGTCGCGGCGATGCCCTCGATGCACCAGGCGATCACGGTGCTCGTCGTGCTGTTCGCGGTATCGGCCGGTGGCTGGATACGCATTGCGGGACTGCTCTACGCAGTGGCGATGGGATTTTCGCTGGTCTATACCGGTGAACATTATGTCATTGACGTGCTGATCGGCAGCGCCCTGGCCACCTATGCCTACTTCATTGCTGGTCGCTGGCTAACGACGATCGCCCCGTTGTTCCAGACGATGCGCCGTCAATCACGCGGCGAGCTGCAACCGATGGGGCCGCCGCCGGTCTAGCGGGATACGAATGCGCCGCCGTGAGTTTGTTCTGGGGTGTCAACCATCGCGGTAGTCGCCCGTGCACGGAGTAGAGCACATCCCATGGATGGACGATGTCGAGCGCATTCGTATCAAGCCCCTACCGGTTGGACGTGGCAAAGGAACGCCTACGATCGAGCCAGGTGAATCCCCTTCGGGGATGTCCTCGTCCCCAATCTTCAGGCGTCCTTCAAGCGGGTCAACTCCAGTGCCGGACCGGTTTCTCCTACTCCCAAAGGCAGCAAAATCTGCCGTTCCGATGAGTTGCTCGTTTATGTCAGTCAATCCACTTGAGCCAGGCGGTGCTCGAAGGAGGAGTCCACATCAATCAACTCGAACGGCAGAGCCAGGATCAGCGCCGCACCCAAAAGGAAAAGTGCGAACGCAGGCGTCGGACTTTCGTCGAAGGTTTCCGGACTCTGTCGGAGCCAAAGTAAGCCCCCGATGGCAGGAATCATAGCCGCTACAATTACATTCACTACCTTGATAAGCAGACGATCTGGATAGATCGTGTCGAGCAAAAGGAACGCAGCGAACGAAACTACAAAGCCCATTATGAATAGGCGGATTGCGCTGCTCAAGAAAAGCGCAAGACAAACATTGCGTACGTGCTTTACAGATGCGACTAGCCAAGACATCTGACCACCCTCGGTACACATCTAACAACGAGACGGTCAGCGAGGCTACCACCAATAGTTCCCGTCGACACCATCTCAACCCAACGCGCACTGCGCGCTATTTCGTGCCGACACCATGCTTAGTCTATCCTCGCTGTCACCGAACGAACGCTCTTGGACGAGAGGTCACTAGATTAAATCGTCGCGACAACCACTAATGAGGCTGGCAGTTTCACAGAAGCCAGCCCACAAGTAAGGGTTCATTGGACCAAGAACATAAGACGCGATCGCCCCTCCGCAGAACTTCCAGCCTGCGAGGCAGGCACTAATGATTAGCACCAAGATCGTATCTCCTTGCGGAAGGCTACGAACCAGTTTCTGTCCGGCTCGCGCCAGCTTTAACAGATTCTTGAAATTCTTCACCGACCTATCTAGACCAAACCCGGCCGCCAAAGCCATGCAATCCAGAAAACACGAAGCGCAGTCTTTAAAGAACTCCCCACAGTCATCAACTCCAGGAACTGGACAGTTGTCATCGGGCTCCTCTGGCAGGTCCTCAGAATCACAATCATCACAATTGTCTGTTGGGCGATCGCCCTGGAAATGATCGAATCCATCGTTCAGCAATCCGAGAATCTCCGCGAGGATCGCGAACATCAGCGCCAGGATCGTCAGGATCAAGATGAAGAACACGATTCCGAGAGCCATGCCAATAAAGGGCAACAGGAGCAGCGGAATCGCTGCCCGGATCGCCGCCCCGACCGCGACCAGTGCGGTGGTCAACCCAGCAAGGATCACCATCCCTTGCTCGACGTCGCTAATCGTATGCCCGGTCGGGTCCGTGTAGCGCATCGGGTTGTTCGCGGTGTAGGCATAGCGGTTGTAGCCCTGCGTCCCCGGCGCATTGGGCTGCACCGTATCGGCGCTCAGGAAACGACCGGTGCTCGGGTTGTAATGCCGTGAACGCAGGTAGACATCGCCCGTCGTCGCATCGGTCGGCTCTCCGGTGAAGCCGAAGCGGCTCGTCGCGCCGCTCTGGTTACGCGGCGACCCGACTCTGCCTCCTCAAACGCCCTTGTTATCCAGTATGTCTAACTGATCCGTATCCGAAAAGAAGCAAAGCCAGTCCTGAGAGACCTATCGCCCATGGAAATGAGCTTTGCCAGGAGTGGCCTATCTGAGCGACAAGGAGTGGATAGCCTGGAATGGATACAACCGCAAAGAAGTATGCGAGAAATCGCCATGCTCCGGTTGGCCTCGGATAGAGGGCTCGAAATTCTCGTATCGCAAGTCCCATAAAGATGAGGCTGCCGGACCACATCAGGATCGCTGTCATGTCGCACGCCCTAGCGCTAGTATCCACCGCACTCTCGTCGTGCATCCTCAAGTGCCTGGACATCTGCCATGGTGATTCCAATGTCGAGTAGTAGATCCACTGTGGGATCAAATGATGCAAAGGAGGCCCCGGAAAGCGCTGCAGCCTGTGCACATTCGGGACTTGCGATCCCTGAATCCTCGCAGACAATCGCAAGCGCAGCGGCCGTGGCAAAATCGCCGATAGTGGCTCCTATTGCTGCCTGACCAGCCATTGCACTGTATGCTGCCGCACAAGCAAAAGGCCCAAAGATACACAACGCTACCGTTCCGAGTATTGCCGAAGTTGCCGCGATTGCGGTAATCCCCAAAGCGATCAGGTCAAGCGCAACGGTTAGCTCAAGCTCAGAAAGGTTGCAATCACAGCCGGCGAACTCTGCTCGAATCGAATCTGACGGATCCAGTCGCGACACTCCTGGCACCGTACCATTTGGAGCATATACTGGGCAGTCATCGCTAGGCTCCATCGGTAGATCGTCAGGATCCTTCGACGGGGGCCGGTCCGTTGGCCGATCGCCTTGGTAGTGATCGAAATCATCCTGAAGCAAAGCTAGGATCTCACCAATCACATGAAAAATCAGCGCCAGGATTACCAGAAGCGTGTAGGCGAAAACGATTGAGAGAGCCAGGCCTATCGGCCCTCCCAGAAGTAGCAGGGGTAGCGAGGTTCTGACCAACGCGCCCCACATGACGAGCGCGACAATCAACCCTGCTAGGATCTCCATGCCCTGCTCGACATCGTTGATCGTGTGCCCGGTGGGATCGGTGTAACGCATCGGGTTGTTGGCGGTGTAGGCATAGCGGTTGTAGCCCTGTGTCCCTGGCGCGTTCGGCTGCACCGTGTCGGCGCTCAGGAAGCGGCCGGTGTTGGGGTCGTAGTGGCGCGACCGCAGGTAGATGTCCCCGGTCGTCGCATCCGTCGGCTCGCCGGTGAAGCCGAACAGGCTGCTCGCGCCCGTCTGGTTTCTCGGCGCGCCAAAGACCGCGTAGTCTGATGAACCCGTCAGCGTTCCCGTGCCATCGGTCAGACCGCGCACCGAGCCCAGCGCGTCGGTCAACGGATAGGTTGCGGCATTTGTCCCGTCTATCTGGGAGACGAGACCACCGGCATGAAGGTAACCGTTCGTCCCGTCATCGACGAGCATCGGCAGCCCGCTGATCTGGTCGTAAATGTAGGTCGTCGTGTTCGCCCCGACCGTCTCGCTGACCTTCAATCCGTTGCCATCGTAGCTGTAGCTGACCGTGTTGCCACCGACCGTCGCCCCGGTCAAGCGGTTACGCCAGTCCCAGCTGTAGCTCTCTGCGCCAACCGCCGTCAGGTTGCCGGCCTGGTCGTAGGTGAAGGTGTTCGTGCCGTCGCTGGTCAGCTGGTCGGCGTCGTCGTAGGTGTTGGTCGCGATCGTGTTGCCGTTGAAGGTCTCGGTCAGCCGGTTGCCGTTGGCGTCGTAGGTGTAGCCAGCCGTGTCAGCATTGCTATAGGTCACACCGGTGACGCGGTTGAGCGCGTCCAGGGTGTAGCTCTCGCTGCCGCCGCCATAGGCCATTGCCGTGCGGTTTCCGGCCGCATCGAGCGTATAGAGGTAGCTGAACTGACTGCCCAGCCCGCCGCCACCGTGGACGACCGAGGTCAGACGTCCCGCGCCGTCGTAGCCGTAGGTCGTCGAGAGGCCGTTGGGACGGGTCACGCCGGTGCGTTGGCCATCGACGTTGTAGCTGAAACCCATCACCCGGCTCTGCCAGTCGGTCAGGCTCGTCAGCTGGCCGACGGCGTCGTAAGCGTAGGTCGCCGTCCGTCCACCGGGCAGGGTCATGCTGCTGCGCCGCCCAGCGTTGTCGTAGGCGTAGGAGACGGTCCCATTCGGCGCGGTCACCGAGCTGATCTGCGATGCCGCGTCATAGCTGTAAGTCGTCGTCCCGGTCGGATCGGTCATCGATGTCTGGCGGCCCAGATCGTCGTAGCTGTAGGAGATGCTGCCATTCGGATAGGTGACACCGGTCAGGTTATCGGCGGCATCGTAACTATAGCTGGCGGTGATGTTGTTGGCATTGGTGCTGCTGGTGACGTTTCCGGCCAGATCGTAGCCGTAGCTCGTCGTCCGGTTGAGCGGATCGGTCTGGGTCAGCAGGTTGCCAACCGTGTCGTAGGTCAGGGTCGTCACCTTGCCGCGCGGGTTAGTGAGGCTGGTCAAGCGGCCGCCGGCATCGTAACCAAAGGTGACGACACCGCTCAGGGCGTCGGTCATCGTCTTCTGCCGGCCAGCGCCATCATAGGTGTAGCTGATCGTGTTGCTATTCGGATCGGTCTCGCTCGTTAGCTGGCCAGCGTCGTCATAGGCGAAGCTGGTGCTGTTCCCCAGGGCATCGGTCACGCTCGTCAGCCGGTTGGCGGCATCGTAGGCGTAGGTCGTGACGCCGTTGAGCGGATCGGTCTCGCTGGTCAGGTTCCCGGCCGCGTCATAGGCGAAGGTCGTCGTCTTGCCACGAGGGTCGGTCATCGACACGCGCTGGTTGGCCCCGTCGTAGGTGTAGCTGGTCGTGTGGTTGAGCGGATCAGTCGTCGAAGACAGGTTGCCGCAGTCGTCGTAGACCGCTGTCGAGATGGCGCTATTCGGCAGCGTCGTGCTGAGCAGGCGCCCATTGGTGTCGTAGCTGAAGGAGATCGTCCGGTTGAGCGGATCGGTCATCGAGGCCAGCTGGCCTTTGCTATCATAGCTCCGGGTCGTCGTCTGATTCAGTGGATTGGTGACCGAGATCAGGTCACCGTTGTCGTTATAGGCGTAGGTTGTCACCCGGTTGAGTGGGTCGGTCTTGGTCAGCATGCGGTCGTTGTCATCGTAGGTGTAGGTCGTCAGCTTGTTGAGCGGATCGCCCTTGGTGATGACGTTGCCACGGCTGTCGTACTCGTAGTTGGTACGGTGGTCAAGCTGGTCCTCATACCAAAGCAGGTAGCCGTAGAAGTCGCGATTGTATTCCTGGACATTGCCGAGCGCGTCGGTGACCGAGGCCAGATTGCCTCTGAGGCCATACGCATAGGTCGTCGTGTGGTTGTTGGCATCGGTCTCGGTCAGCACCCGGCCGTTGGCGTCGTAGGTCCAACTCCAGACCTTGCCGAGCGGATCGGTCATGCTGGTCTGGTTGTCGGTGCCATCGTAGGTGTAGGTCCAGGTGTTGTTGAGCGCGTTCGTCTCCGTCAGCACGTTCCCATGCGCATCGAATGTATAGGTCATCGTGTGGTTGAGCGCGTTGGTGATCGTCGTCGGGTTGCCATCCTGGTCGTAGCTGAAGGTTGTCGTATTCAGGCAGGCATCGACGAGGGTGGTTGGGAGGTGCAGCGCATTGTAGGAAATGGAGGCGCTTGGAGTTACCCCGGTTTCGTGGACAGTTCATCGCTGGTTGGTCGGGTAGCTCCTTTCATGCAGCCACTGCCAACTTGACGGCACGTTCGTAGGCAGCAGGCGAATGATAACCGAGTGCCGAGTGGCGCCGATGGGAGTTGTAGAAGCCTTCGATGTAGTCGAAGAGCGCGGTGCGAGCTTCGCGGTGGGTCCTGAAAGTGTGGCGGCGCAGCAGTTCACATTCCAGGGTCGCAAAGAAGGCCTCGGTAACGGCATTGTCGTAACAGTCGCCTTGGGAACCCATCGAGGGCACAATCCCCGCTAGCTAGCAGCGTTGACCGAAGGTGAATGACGTGTACTGTGAGCCCTGGTCGGAGTGATGGATCACCCCCTGCGCCGGCCGCCGGTTCCACAAGGCCATCTCCAAGGCGGTCACGACGAGCTCGCTGCGCAGGTGGTCAGCCATCGCCCAGCCGACGATCCGACGACTGAAGACATCGAGCACGACAGCCAGGTAGAGAAAGCCGTTCCAGGTCGGGACGTAGGTGATATCCGCCGTCCAGAGCTGGTTCGGTGCGCTGGCCACGAAGCGGCGCTGCACCCGATCGGGCGCTGGCACGGCGCGCGGTTCGCGCTGCGTGGTGCGCACGCGTTTCCGCCGATGACAACCCACGAGCCCCTCCGCCCGCATCAGCCGCGCGACACGCTTACGCCCACAGCGCACCCCATGGGCGGCGAGGTCGGCATGAATCCGTGGTGCCCCATACGTGCCGCGGCTCGTACGGTGGATCGTCCGGATACGTTCCGTCAACTGGGCGTCGGCCTGACAGCGGGCCGAACGGCCCCGCCCGCGCCAGGCGTAGTATCCGCTCGTCGAAACACCCAGCATCCGACACATGGTCCTCACGGCATGATGAGCCTTCTCTCGCTCGACGAACTCAAACACGGCTATCGGCGTGAGTTGTCGGGCGCCCTCTGGGCGTGGGCGAAGAAGGCTGCGGCTTTTTTTAGGATCTCGCGCTCTTCACGCAGGATGCGGTTCTCACGGCGCAGGCGAGCCAATTCCTCGCGTTCACTCGTCGTCAGCCCATCGTGCCGAACACCCGCATCGAGATCTGCTTGTTTGAGCCACTGGCGCAGTGTCTCGGTACTAATACCGAGATCTTCCGCAATGGCGCGTTGAGACTTGCCACTCGAACGCATGAGAGCGATCGCTTCGGCCCGGAACTCTGGTGGATACGGCGGTCGCGTCTTGCCGCCCATTGGGACTCCTTTCTCGGAATCAATCACTCCAAGTGTTGAGGTCTCCACTAAAGCGGGTCAACTCCACAGTGCTCGGCGACAAGGGCTATGTCAGTGCGCCGGCTGCAGCTCAGCTTGCTGATCAGGCTGCTGTACGCTTGCTGACCGTGCCGCGTCGCAACCAGCACCGGCAACTGGCTCCACAGCAAGTCACCCTGCACAACCGCTGGCGCCACATCATCGAGACGATGACGAGTCAACTGGCTGGTCAGTTGCAGATCGAGACGATCGGGCCAAGAGCTTCTGGGGACTCTGTGCACGCCTCTACAGCAAGCTCACCGCCCATACTATCTGCCTGTACCTCAATCGTCTCCTCTCCACTGAAAACTATCTCCAGATCAAACACCTCGCCTTTCCCAACTAGCACAAGGGTCTAGTACTAGCGGATGACAGGTACTCAGATACTGAGAACTGTGGCGTGACCGACCAATATGGACAACCCTTCCCACAATTCGATCTTATCTCCAACTTTGACCGAGTTCCAGAACCTAGCCTCGATGGGCCTAAGATAGGCTCGCGCACATTCTCCCGGAACAACTCGCTCCTGATCTACCCAGTGCAAGATCGCATCGTTGAAAAGCTTGTGAGAGCCTGCCATATGACCTATCCAGCACGTAGCATGGTATCCGTGCCAAACCGAATGTTGCCGACCTCCTTCGGCAGCAGTGAACAGCGTCAAGCAGATGTCTATACGTCGGGGCGCCGCAGCATCCGCCATGGCGTCCATGGCAACGCGTTCAAGAATTCCACTAGGCCTCCTACAGCAGAGTTGAGTTCGTTGAACCGATTTCCAGGAACGTTCAATGCATATCGGCTAACTGTATGGATCAGTTCGAATGCTGCTTAATCCTTGAACCATCGCTTGTCTACGTTGTCAACATATGGAGTCGAAACTAACTCCGATTCGGCACAACCCCAAGTCTCATCAAATCCATAAAACCAGACAAGATAAGACATCGGCTCGCTGGAATCATCGCCCTCATCCGCGTCTGGATCACCTCGAGCAATCACAACCCCAAGCATCCCCGCCAAATGAGGCATAGAGAACACATCGTTTCGCAACTGTACTACGTCGTACAGATCATACTTTGCTGTCATGTCAGTCTATCTGCGTTGTGATGCAAGTTCGCGGACCCTTCCGTCTGGCGATACGTTGACCCGATTCACGTCAACTCCATACTGGTCTCGGAAGAATCTTCGCCCTTTCGAAGAGAGTTGAACATCCCACTCAAAGCTGAACGCCTGATCCTGACCGTGATACGGTCCCTTCTGCCAAACATTGCCGAAATCGTCCCGGAAACCGTTGCCTGTCCTTGGCAAACGCTGTTCCTTCCATCGCTTCGGCAGCAAGTAGAAGAACTCTCCAGATGTGGGAAGACCAGCCTTTTGTATGCGTTTGACGATCTCGCTTGGTGGCCCGCCGCCGCCTCCACCTGTCATACATCCATAGCCAGCGGCGAATAAGAGGTCGCCGAGATTGAACCCGCCACCAAACGCAACAGCCCAAAGGAATTCCTCAGTGACCTCCTCTACGATCCCATTGAAACAACTTCGCCAATCCGGCTCAACCGGATAGGTCGTCACCAGCGTGCCGATATCCTCGTTCACCAAAGCTGGCGCCAGATCACTGGGAGCCAGGATATCGGGGAAGAAATTCCAGGGATCGATCAAAACGAACATCAAGCCGAGGATGTAGAGCAACGTCGCGGCAATCAGCGTGGCAACGATGAA
The DNA here is from genome assembly GCA_963709995.1 of uncultured Chloroflexia bacterium. Lineage (GTDB taxonomy): Bacteria > Chloroflexota > Chloroflexia > Thermomicrobiales > CFX8 > JAUIIK01. The sequence goes on from CAVPYN010000011.1 coordinate 152,537, forward strand.
GACGATGAGTCCCGCAACCATGCCCACGAGTGGCACCACAAACAGCACCATCAGCGACTGGATCGCGGCAATCAACGAAGTGAGCAAGGGCGCGATGGCAATGCGCAGGACGACGGCCTCAGCCGCCGCGATTGCCCCCAGCCGCACGCCATTCGCATTGGCCTGCGGGGCGACAGTTTCCGCGGAACCGATTGCCGCCGACAGTCGCAACGTGATCACGTTGAGCAGGTTGTTGATCGCCGAGTTGCCCAGCTGGCTGATCGTTGCCGCTTCGTGACCACTCGGGTCCACCCAGGTCGCGGGATTATTGGCGACATAGCTGTAGCGGTTATAGCCCTGCGTGCCCGCTGCATTGGGCTGGATCGTATCAGCGCTCAGGAAGCGCCCCGTCGAAGGCGCGTGATAGCGTGCTCGCAGATACAGATTACCGGTCGAAGCGTCGGTCTGCTCGCCAGTAAACCCAAAGATGGACGATGTCCCGGCCTGCGCACGTGGGGTGCCGAAGGCCTCGTACTCGGCCGAACCACTCAGCGCCCCACTGCCGTCCGCAATCCCGCGCACGGACCCCAGCGCGTCAGCCAGCAACCAGTCCGTCGTGCCCTGGCTGTCGGTCTGTGAGAGCACGCCACCGGCATGCACGTAGCCCTTCGCGCCATCATCGATCAGGAGCGGCAGCCCCCCGACGCGATCGTAGACGTACCAGCTTGGTTAGCGAGCGGGGTGCCGAGCCACTGCGTTATGCTATCGAGACGTGGTTGCGAGGATAGGGAGGGTTGGTCCCGGAGAGGATCGGTGTCTGACTGAGTCTTCGCAGCTCATCCTCATCGGGTGGCGCGCCGCCGGTGCGTTGCTCGTCGTCTTCACCCACCGGCTGGAACTGGGCGGAGACGACAAAGGGCATGCCGGGCAGCAAGATGACCAGGCAAAGGAGGATGGCGCGTGGCAGCGAACAACCTGCGTGATGGTCAATTGATCTCCAGTCGCTGACCCACCTGATGATGGGCCAAACCAGCGAAGAGCTTCCCCGGGTCAAAGAGCCCTTCGACCAGCGCTCGCTCCCGGCCAACAAGCGTTTCCATGTCAGTTCTCGCCAGCCAACCAACCGTCCCCGCCAGCCGGACGACCAGCGCCCTGAGAAAATCCTCATACAGACCGGGGAAGGCGTAGTTGTCAACTCCGGCCTGGAGGAGGCCGTGATGGTACGCCGTCATGATCTCACTTCCATGCTGGCGGAACTCTTCCAGGCTGAGGGAGTCAACCAGGAAGCCGGCAACATCGAGCATCGCCGCGCCGCGCGCCACGCCTTGCCAGTCGATGATGTGCGCGCCCGGCCCCTCATCCGACTGGATGAAGATCACGTTGTCCAGATGAAGGTCACCATGAATCAGCGTTGCCGGCGACGACGCCAGGTCGTAGAGAATACGTTCGAGATGATCGCGCAGGCTGGAAATGAGCGCCGCGGCGTGCGGGTCCAGCATGGAACGGTATCGATCGACAACGATCGGGACTTGCTCCTGATAGCGCTGAACTCGATCCGGAATCGAGGTGGACCAATCCTCAAGCCAGTCGAGCGAGTAGATGTCCGCCTGGTTCCACCAGCGAGCATGGAGGGCAGCCAGCCCATCCAGAACCGAAACGGCTTCATCTACCGTGCAGCCGGCCAGGGCATCGCCCGGCTCGCCATCTGAGAGATCCTCAAGGAGCAGCAAACACTCATCGTTGTCAGGGTCTGCGTGGCCGAAGTAGCACGCCGGAATCTGTGGGAAGAATCGGCTGAAGGATTGGTAGAAGGCGACTTCACGCGCGCACCGGCGAGCGAATTGCAAGGCGCGATCACTGTCTTTCGCCACCGCTCTACGAATGCTCGATGCGCTGGCGCTGCTGGCGAGGGGGAACTTGGCGACGATCGTCCGCGGCGCCCCTTGGGAATCGGGCGAGTATTCCGGAGCTATCCGCGCGACAACTCCAGTAGATCCTCGCTCCTCGCCGATGATCTCGGTCTTGATCCCGACAACATGGCCAGCGGGCAAGAGTCCCTGCGCCCGCAACACCCCGGCCAACCATGCGGGTGTGATCTGGGCCGGAATTCGTGGAAGATCACTGCTAGCGGCCACGTGTGTCGAGCCTCTCTCTGAACCGGCCGGGAAGTCCTGATCCCGTCCAACCGGCCTGCGATGGGCTGGAGTTGACAGAAAGTCATGAAAAACCCTGCTACAATGCCACTAACGCGATGGCGAGGCGCGCAAAATGGCTGTCGGAAGCTGCGTCCAACGCTTCATCAAGGACCTGCCATGGCGACGACAAGAACCGGTGAGAGCCAACATCGAAATATTACGACGCCGGTCGGCAAGAACAACCGGCAAGATTCCCCTCCCCCTGAACCCAGCCCCGTTCCAGCCCCGTTCGTCCATCCAGCCGAAGCTGAATTTGCCGCTTTTCTCGATTTCTATCGCATCCGCTGGGAATACGAGCCCAAGTCGTTCCCGCTCCGCTGGCGCAATGGCCGCGTCGCCGAGATGTTCACCCCGGATTTCTACCTGCCGGAACAGGACCTCTTCGTCGAGTTAACAACGATGAAACAATCGCTTGTCACCCGCAAGCATCGTAAGATCCGTCGCTTCAAGACGATGTACCCGAATGTCAACGTCACCCTCGTCCACCGTAAAGCGTTTCACGAGCTACTCGGCCGGTTCGGATACGGCTCGATCGATATTAGCTCGCTGAAACCAGAAGAGATCGAGCGCATCCTCTTTTCGGCGTCGGAGATTCGGGATCGCGTCGCCGCCCTGGGCCGCCAGATCTCGGAGGATTACGCTGGCGAGTCGCTGGTGCTGATCGGCCTGTTGAAGGGCATCACCTTCTTCCTTGCCGACCTCGCCAGGGAGATCACCCGGCCGCTGGCCATCGACTACCTCTCGATTGCCAGCCCGAATATCGCGCCAGATGGAATCGAGATCGAGCGCGGGCTGGATCTCGACGTTCGGGGCAAACACATCATCCTGGTCGAAGACATCGTCAACACCGGACTAACGATGGATTTCGTCCTGCGCTCGCTCCAGGTTCAGGAACCGGCCAGCATCAACGTCTGCGCGCTGCTCGACAAGGTTGAGCGCCGCATTGTCGGGGTCGATGTCAAGTATGTCGGGTTCCAGATTCCGAACGAGTATGTCGTCGGCTACGGGCTCGATCACCGCGAGCTCTACCGCAACCTGCCCTTCATCTGCGTCCTGAAACGCCACGTCTACGAGGAAGCGGACCAAACGTCGCTGAGCGATCTTGTCACCGCTGGCGGCGCCGGAGACTAGCCAGCGACGCTCTTCGATCGGGATCAACCAGCCAGCGCGTTCGCCTGCGCTGCTTCGGCAAAGGTAGCGGCGTCCCAGATTCCGGCGCAATGCCCGTGTTGTTCCCGAATTCGCCCATCCGGATCCAGGTAGAACACGTGGGCCTGCCGAATGCCGACCTCTTCAGCCTGGCCATCATCGCCATCCCCGGGCTGTGTCCAGCGCCGCTCGAACTCGACGACCGCGCCGTCATCGGTGGAATTGACATACAAGTCTCGCACGACCGCCGGACACGGAAACCAGTCGGCCATCTGGCGCGTCACATCGGACGCGCCCTTGACGGTGAAGTACCAGCGCGGGACGGTTCCCTTAAACGTGGCAGCCGGACTGTAATGCTGTCCCATGGACTGCCAGTCCCCGGTGCGAACACCTTCAAGAAAGGCCTCGATTGCGGGAGATTTCACGCTCATGTGACCATCTCCATCTTTACCCCAGAACTCTTGGGGAATACACTGAGAGCTGATTGCGACAAGGGCCATGTAGGCGGGAAACCGGGCGACTAACCCTTGACATAGGAAAGCTTCTCCGCCACCTTTCCATCCCGAACGGTGAAGACATCGACACCCCGGACATGACCGGTTCCATCCGCGTTCTGCCAGCGATACGTCCAGCGGACGACGCACCGATCGCCGGCCTCGATCATCTCTTCCACCTCGAAGGCAGCGGAAGGCGACGATTCGAAGAAGGCGCTGAACTCCCGTCGCACCGCCTCCTGGCCCACGAATCTGGCGCCGTCAGGCGCCGGTGATGTGTTCTCGAAGACGCAGTCAGAGGTCATCCCGGCCATCGTCGCGTCGATGTCCTGACGGTTGAATGCCAGGTTGAACCGCTCGATGACAGAACGAGTCGATCTATCCCCGATGACGGTAGCTCGAGCCTCACCGGGCACGGCAAACTCCTCTCGCTCTGCTGGCGCATCTACTCCGTAGTTTCAGGCGAGAAACCCGGAATTGCAAGCGAGCGAAGATACAATCTCTTAGGCAGGAATGCGAGATTATCTCGATAACGCGCAAGACAACAGGCGCCTCCGGAGCAAAGTCTCCGGAGGCGCCTGATTGTTCGGGGCATGGGACCGCATGTCCCGGCGCCGGTCGACTATTGCCCGTCGCGCACGATGGCGTTGCCAGAGAAGAGCGGGAAGGGGAAGCGCGGGTCGGGCATCATGTTGCACCAGTCGGTACCGGCGGGCGCCTCCGCCGCGCCGATGCTCGTCGTGATATCGGGGTTTTGCGCGGCCACATTATTGAAATCGGTGTTGTCGATGACCATGAACCAGGTCTCACTGTTCAACACCCAGTTGAAGTCCTGACTGGCCGACCAGATCTCATCCGCACCGCCAGCGATCCAGGCGCGATTCCCGTCGACATTGAGACAGGTCACTGGCCCGCGTAAGCGCAGGCCCAATGCGGGCAGCGAGGCATGGTACTGGCCATGAACGATTCCGTCCGCGTCCTTCCAGCCATTGACATGAAACGACGAAAGCTGTTCGTTGAAGTAGTACTGGTAACTCCCCTGAACCTCGGCAACGCCCTTGAGCTCTCCCACGTGCCCCTCGTAACCCGCTGGCTGAGCGAACACCGTCCCCACGCCAGCAATCGCCGCCAGGATTCCCACTAAACCCAGCCCTCGAAGTAGCCTCGTGCGACTCAAGCTCATCATGTTGCCTCCCGTGGTTTCATGATCCCTAGAGGTCGTGCGTTGACCAGCTTCCTGATTTTCCTACTAACGCAATCAGAACCAGGCGACGCTTACCCCTGTCACAATATGTCTCCTCCAACATACGCGAAGCATCCATTGGTGGCTTGAACGTATTCACATACCCATCTGGAACGAAAACGAACATCAAGCCGGGACATCGGCGGGATCCTGGTGGTCGTCGCGCTGACCTGGGCCGTCTCGTAGTAGTCTAGGTTCGGAAATGGAGGGCAGCCGATGGAGTATCTTCCGGATGGGCGTAGCTACGAACTCAGCAAAGAACTGCTCGAAGGGGCTATTGACATTCATGTCCACGCCGGGCCGCACCTCCCAAGCAGCCCGCGCAGGGTAGATCCGTTCGACGCGGCAATCGAGGCTCGGGAAGCTGGCATGCGGGCGATCGTCCTGATGGATGTCTTCGCGATGAGCACCGGCACGGCATGGCTCGTCGAACGGGTCGTTGACGGTATCGACGTCTTTGGCGGGATCATTCTCAACACAGCCCAGGGAGGCATGAACCCGCGCGCCGTGCGGACGGCCCTGGCTTATGGCAAAGCGGCGAAGTTCGTCAGCTTCGGCGCTCACTCCACTCGCTACCAGGCCGGCAAGGAAGGGCGCATCGTCAACGGCCGATTCCAGTCGCTCGCCGAGATCTACCCTGACTTCGCCCGGGACGAGTTGCCGATGACAATCGAAATCCCTGACGAAGAGCCCTCCCGCGAACTGGACCAGATACTCCGCATGATTGCCGAACATCCCGACGTCTACCTCAACACCGGCCACGTCTCCAATGACGAAGCCAAGCGGCTCGTCTCGCTCGCCGGAACATATGGCATTTCAAAGGTGCTGGTCGCCAGCTCGGTCACCAAAAATCTCAGCATTGACGAGCAGATCGAGCTCGCGGAAACCGGAGCCTACCTGGAACACACGCTGGCGGCGTTTACCCACACGACCCCGATTCCAAAGACGCACTATTATGTCGAGCGAGAGTACACGTCGATCGACGAAGGCATGGTCGATGGACCAGGCGGGGGCATCCGCGCCGTCGCTGAGCAGATTCGGGCCGTGGGCGCCGAGCATTGCATCATCGCGACCGACTTCGGCGTCTATACCCTGCCCACTCCGGTCGAAGGGCTGCGGGAGTTCATCGCCAGCTTGCTCGATCTCGGCATTTCCGAAGAAGAAATCCGCATGCTGACATCCACCAATCCCGAGCGGTTGCTTGGCTTGCCCTAGGGCGTCGTCCACGCCGGCACTCCAGCCGGCGGTGAGGAGTATGTTGTGAGCGGCAGAATAGAGAACCACGGTGGATTTAGTGTCGTGCGGGCTGGAGGAGACGGCATTCATTTCGGCGCGTACCACAACGCCGCTGGCATCAACGCCCACACGGTGGGATCGACCGGCCTTTCGATGGATCTCCAGATGATCCCGCCGGGCGCGGTATCACCACCGCATGTGCATGCCGGTTTTGAAGTTGCCTTGTACGTGTTGTCCGGAACCATCATTCATCGCTGGGGCGCTCACCTGGAGCATGAATGCGAGGCTTCGAGCGGGGATATGATCTACGTCTTGCCAGATCTCCCCCATCAGAGCCTCAACGCCAGCAATACTGAGCCGGTCAAACTGATCGTTGCCCGGACCACGGCAGACGGGGCAACGGGTAACGTTCCCTACGATCTGCCTGGCCCCGACCGCGATTGACAACGCCGCGTTCCAGTGGGCAGCCAGGGCATGCTTGGATAGGCTTAGCCAGAGTGCTTGGGAACAGAAACCGGACAGGCATCGATGAGCGCAATTGCACTTGACACCAAAGAACAGTTGGATCTCGCCGGCGCGGGAGCGATCTTGCTCGTCTCCTGTTATGAACTTGGTCACCAGCCGCTGAATCTGGCGTTTCCGATGGCCTATCTTCGTAAAGCCGGCTACCGCCCTTCTGTTGTCGACACCTCTATCGACCGCCTCACGGATGAAGACATCCTGGAAGCGCGACTGGTCGCGATTTCTGTCCCGATGCACACTGCTCTCCGGCTTGGCGTCCAGATCGCAGAGCAGGTGCGGTTGCTCAATCCTGGCGCGTTGATCTGCTTCTACGGGCACTATGCCTGGCTCAACGCCGACTATCTTCTTCGCGAGATCTGCGACTTCGTCATTGGCGGCGAGTTCGAAGCCCCGCTCCTGCGGCTGATCCGGTCGCTGGAAACAGGAACCGGCGAACCGATCGAAGGTGTCAGCAGCAGGGATGTTCGCTCCGCGCCAGCGCTCGAACGCATCGATTTCTTTAGTCCCGACCGCGGCGCGCTTCCAGAGGCGGCCGAATATGCCTGGTTGGTCGATGGCGAGCGCAATGTCCCGGCCGGGTACACCGAAGCGACGCGGGGATGTCATCACACCTGTCATCATTGCCCGGTCGTCCCGATCTACAACGGCCGCTTCTTTGCCGTCCCGCGGCCAGTCGTTGTCGAAGACATCCGCCGGCAAATCATGGATGGCGCCGGTCACATCACCTTTGGCGACCCGGACGCGTTGAATGGCCCGACCCATTTGCTGCGAATCCTGCGCGCGGTCCACGAGGAGTTCCCGTCGGTCACCTTTGACCTCACAACGAGGATCGAACATATCATCCTCAACCGGGAGATCATGTCCGAGTTGCGCGAACTTGGCTGCATCTTCATCATTTCAGCCGTGGAATCGGTCAGCGATCTGGTGCTCGCGAAAATTGACAAGGGGCACAACAAACGCGATATCGTCACCGCGCTTGGCATCTGCCGTGCCGCCGGGATCGCCATGCGACCATCGCTGCTGCCCTTCACCCCCTGGACGACGCTCGACGATTATCTTGAACTCCTCGACTTCATCGAGAAGCATGAACTGATCGAGCATGTCGATCCGGTCCATCTCTCGATTCGCCTGCTGGTCCCGCCCGGCTCGGCACTCCTCGAACAGCCGGATACTCAGGAATGGATCGGTCCGCTCGACGAGGCCTCCTTCACCTACACATGGACCCATGCCAATCCCTTGGTGGATCAGCTTCAGCGTGACGTAGCGAAGATCGCTGAAGTTGCGATCGAGGAGGGATGGGATGGGTACCGGACATTCACCGAAATACGGGCGACGGCTCATCGAGCAGCCGAACAACCGCCTCCGCCCATCCCACCGCGTCGCACCGCGGGCAAAGCCCCTCCCCGGCTCACCGAGTCATGGTTCTGCTGAGCGGAACCCACCGCGAGCCAGTTCGGCTCGCAGCAAGGGAACAGTCAGGGATTCTCGAACCTCGTCGACGAGTAACTGACGCTAGCCGAGCATCGGTTCGCGGCATCCACGATGGTCTTCGCGCGGCTCGCATCTTCGGTTAGAATGCCCGCCACGATTCGGACCCACAAGCGGGAGGCGGCCATGAACCACCGTCTACTAATCGCTCTTCTCACGCTGTCGCTGGTGCTGGCATCACCGGTGGCGTTCGCCGCTCCCCCGGCGAATCGCCCACTGCTCGATACCTGGCAACGGACCGATCTGCCAGTTGCCGGGCAACAGGTCAGTCGCACCTGGATGTGGGGACCCGAAGCGTTCACCGATGCCCTGCGCGAGCCCTATGCTGAATCTCCTGGTAACGGCCGGATGGTCCAGTACTACGATAAAAGCCGTATGGAGATCACCGATCCAGGAGGGGATGCGGACAGCATCTGGTACGTCACGAACGGCTTGCTCGTGACCGAACTGGTCAGCGGTCAACTCCAACTTGGGGACAACGCCTTCGAGCAACATCCTCCTTCGAACGCCAACATTGCCGGCGACTTCGACGACGTCTCCGGCCCGACCTACGCGGCGCTCCAGACTCTCCTTTATGTCCCGCTCGGGTTACCGGAAGATCCTCTGATCGCCCGTGTCGACCGCCAGGGCAACCTGACGGAGGATCCGTCGCTGGCAGGCCGCGGCATCTTCGCGAGCTATTACGTTGTCGAGACAAATCACAGAGTCGCCGAACCGTTCTGGGCGTTCATGAATTCAAACGGCACAGTCTATGAACAAGGCGCGTTCGTCGACGCGCGGCTCTTCCAGGACCCGTTCTTCGCGACCGGGTTCCCAATCACGGAAGCCTACTGGGCAACGGTTAAGGTTGGCGGAGGGATGAAGGACGTCCTTCTCCAGTGCTTCCAGCGGCGCTGCCTAACCTACACGCCGGATAACGCCCCAGGATGGCAGGTTGAATCCGCTAACGTCGGCCAGCATTACTATCAATGGCGCTATGGCGAACTCGGACTCAGCCCACAGCCACAGCCTTATCCTGAGACCGGCGATGTCCGGGTGATCTTCGTGCTTGCCGACCCGATCGATTTTGGAGAATCCGAAGGCGAGTACGTGGACATCCGCAACTACGACAGCTCGCCAATTCTGATGACCGGCTGGCGGCTGGAAGACGCGGCAGGCAACGGCTACAACTTCCCGGACGGCTTCGTCATCGGCCTCGACGCGACGGTAAGGATCCATATCTGTGACGGCGCCGACAATGCGACGAATCTCTACTGGGGACGTTGCTCGGCAGTCTGGAACAACAGTGGAGACACGGCCAGATTGATCGATTCAATTGGAACGGTTGTTCATCAATACAGCTACTAGTCGGTGGCAACGACGCACGCTCATCCGCTGATCTCCCGAGAACCGGCAATGTAGGAACTACGTAGTGGGAACTACGTAGGATTCCCGATGCGCCATTCGGTAGCTCCGCCTACTCTAGAGTCATGATCTGATGAGCTGGCGATGACGCTGCAAGGCATCATCAATTTCAATCCAGGACCATTCAGCACATCGCTGGCTGGTCAGATCTCGACCCAGGGTCTGGTTGGCGAACCCCTCCTCTCCGGCCAGATCAGATTCCTACCCCTCCCTCGGCACCGCCAGCGGCCCCACCGCTGGCGGTGCTGATTGTGGCTCCCAAGTTCCGGCGTGCTAGCCTGTACTGATTAGACAGACAGCAACCCGCGAGAGGCTCCCACCGAACCGTGACTCACTTGGGCGCGCCCGGCCACCCGGGCGAGATCTCGATATCCAGCAGCGCGGAATTGCCCTGATGCGCACCCAGGTCGGCATCATCGGCGCTGGCCCCGCCGGGCTCGTCCTGGCCCGGCTCCTGAGCCTGCACGGAATCGAGAGCGTTGTCGTCGAGCGCCAGAGCCGGGATTACGTCGAGAATCGAATTCGCGCTGGCGTGCTCGAACAGGGCACCGTCGATCTCTTGCGCGCTATCGAGGCCGGCGGGCGCATGGACCGTGAGGGATTGGTCCACGATGGCGTCAACCTGGCGTTTGCGAATCGAATGACCCGGATCGATCTGCGCGCCCGGACGGGCAAAGCGGTGATGGTCTATGGACAGACGGAAGTGACCCGCGACCTGATCGAGTCTAATCTGGCGACCGGCGTGCAGATCCAATTCAGCGCGCCGGCGATTGGCGTCGAAGATTTCAACAGCGACAACCCCCGGATCATCTATGAACAGGATGGCGAGCGGCGACAACTCGTCTGCGACTATGTAGCTGGATGCGACGGATCCCATGGCGTGGCGCTCAAAAGCATTCCGGGTAACAGGCTGCGAACGTTCGAGAGAATCTACCCTTTTGGCTGGCTCGGCATCCTGGCGGATGTCCCGCCGGTCAGCGACGAACTGATCTACGCCAACCACGAACGCGGCTTTGCGCTCTGCAGCATGCGTTCTCCAACACGCAGTCGTTATTATGTTCAGTGCGGACTCGATGATCGGGTTGAGAACTGGAGGGATGACGCCTTCTGGGACGAGCTTCGGCGGCGTTTGCCATCAGATGCTGCTGAACAGGTTACGACCGGCCCGCGGCTGGAGATGAGCATCGCGCCGCTCCGCAGTTTTGTCGCCGAGCCAATGCGCTACGGTAACCTCTTCCTTGCTGGCGACGCGGCCCACATCGTCCCGCCGACCGGCGCAAAAGGACTCAATCTGGCCGTCTCTGATGCATACTACCTGGCGACTGCGCTCGCCGCACGGTACAACGAGGGGCGTGCCGACCTGCTCGATCGCTACTCCGACACCTGCTTACGGCGCGTCTGGCTCGCGATACGATTTTCCTGGTGGTTCACTTCAATGATGCACCGTTTCGACGACGATCCCTTCAGCAATCGTCTCCAGGTCGCCGAATTGGACTATCTTTCACTCTCGGAAGCGGCGCAAACCGCGATGGCAGAGAACTACGTTGGGTTGCCGTTTGGTGAAGAATATCAGCAGGGGAATCTTCTGGGATGAGCTTTGCAACGGCAAGTGGACAGACAATCTACTACCGTGTCGACGGCCCGGACAGCAACGTCCCGGTGGCGACCGCCAGTTCAACTGGCAGCGATCAAGCGATCGTTCACCCGCGATCGGGCAGATCGATGCGTCGGCCCTGCCGGCTGGGTACTTTGATGGCTACGCCGCCCGGACAGGTCAAGACACTCGCTTGCGCGATGCAAGACATGTCGTTCGTCGAGATACCGGATGCTGGGCACCCATCCCGCATTGAACAACCGGACGCCACGACGTTATCGATCCTAGAGAGTCTGGATGATGTGGGATGACCGCTACGAACAGGGCATGAAGATCCGGCGCGAGGTGCTTGGCGACGAGCACGTCGAGCGCTCGATCGCCGCCCAGACCAGCTTCGACGCCGGTTTCCAGCGTTTCATCACTGAGAGCGCCTGGGGATCCGTCTGGGCCAGCGATGGGCTCGACCGCCAGACGCGGCATATGCTTACCATCGCGATCCTGGCCGCGCTTGGCCGCGAGCACGAACTGGCGCTGCACCTCCGCGCCACGCACAATACCGGCGTCACGCCAGCAGAGGTCGCCGAGGTGTTACAGCAGGTTGCTGTCTACGCCGGTGTCCCGGCCGCCAACAGCGCATTCGCGGTCGCCAGGAGAATCTATGCTGAGATGGGAGTGGATCTGGATGACGACTGATCGATTTCTGAGTCGGAACTCGATGACGACAAGGCTCGTCATCCCGCCGCTGCCGAAAGGTCACGGTACCACCGGTGTGGTGGTAGCAGAACCAGGCCCGCCGATCATGTTTCGCGGGCACAGACTCGAAGTGGCTCGGAATAGCAACTCGATTTCGGATAGCGTTTCCGTGTACTTTGGAAACATGTCAGGAGAGGAGTACAGACTTTGAGTGCGCTTTCAAGACGCCTCTCTTCCTTAGATTGGTCCGTCCAGCCGCCCTATCTCTACCCGGCCTACGAATCGACGTTACTGCGCGCCCCCCAACAGCCGCTCGTGCCATTGCCGCAAACGCTGTCCGAGATGACCGGCCCGGTATATGGTCACGACGACATCCAGCCGCTCGATCACGACCTCACCCGCAACGCCGTTGCCACCGGAGCCCCGATCGGCGAGCGAATCATCGTCACCGGGAGGATCCTCGACGAGCGCGGCCAGCCGGTTCCGAACGCGTTGGTCGAAATCTGGCAGGCAAACGCCGCCGGCCGCTATCGACACCTTGTCGACCAGCATGACGCGCCACTCGACCCCAACTTCACCGGCGCCGGGCGCGTGCTGACCGGCCGTAATGGCGAGTATCGCTTCATCTCGATTCGTCCGGGCGCATACCCATGGAAGAATCACGAGAACGCCTGGCGTCCACCCCACATCCACTTTTCCGTCTTCGGCCGCGCGTTCATCTCACGCCTGGTGACGCAGATGTATTTCCCCGGAGATCCGCTCCTGGCGCTCGACCCGATCTATCAGGGCGTGCCTGATGAGAAGGGTCGCCAACGCCTGGTCGCCTGCTACGCCCACGATGTCACCGAGCCGGAGTGGGCGCTCGGCTACCGCTTCGATATCGTATTGAATGGGAGCAGGATGACGCCTTTTGAGGATCCAGATGACAACGATGAATAGATCCAGATTACAGCAAACACCGAGCCAGACCGCCGGCCCGTTCTTCCACTTCGGAATGGTCGAAAAGGGCAACGAAAACAATCTCGTCAACGATGCAGGCAGGCGGCGAGCGCATCACGATCCAGGGTCGCGTGCTCGACGGCGAGGGTGAAGCGGTGCCGGACGCCTTGCTCGAAATCTGGCAGGCGGACGCCAACGGATTCTTTCACCACCAGGAGGACCCTCACTGGGAGAACGCAGATCCCCATTTTCGTGGCTTCGGTCGAGCCGACACCTCTCGGAGGCGGCCAGTTCACCTTCCGGACGATCAAGCCTGGCCGGTGCCGTTCGACAGTCGTCGCTCCAGGCGCCGCACATCAACGTGCGCATTTTTCGCCCGCGGCATGCTCACTCACGCCTACACCCGCTTCTACTTCTCGGATGAGGCGGAGGCGAACGCCAACGATCAGATTCTCAACATCGTCGACCCGGAGCGTCGTCACACGCTGATTCTCCAGCGCCAGGGCAGCAGCGATCCACCCGTCTACGTCCTGGACGTGAAGCTGCAAGGCAAAGACGAGACGGTGTTTTTCGACCCATGATCGGCGGCTCGCGAATTCTGGGCGCGGTCTACAGCGATCCCGAGATCGCCATGATCTTCTCGGACGAGCACTTCGTTGCCAAGATGCTGCGGGTCGAAGTCGCGCTGGCCCGTGTACAGGAACGGCTCGGCATCATCCCGGAAGGAACGGCCGAGCGGGTGGAAAGCGTCGTGAACACGCTCGACATCGACCTCGCGCAAATCCAGCGGAGCATGGAGCAATCCGGCATCCCGACGATCGGGATGGTCGACCAGTTGCGCGCCGCCGTCGGTGGCGAAGCGGCCTCGTACGTCCACTGGGGCGCGACCACCCAGGACATCATGGATACGGCGCTCGTTCTCCAGATCCGCGCTGCTCTCGATCAGATGGAGGCCGAGCTGCGCCGGATCATCGCCAACCTCGCCGACATGGCCGAGCGGCACCGCGACACGCTCATGGCTGGCCGTACAAAATCGCAGCAGGCGTTGCCGATCACCTTCGGGCTGAAAGTGGCCGGATGGCTTGCGCCACTGGTCCGGCATCAAGAGCGGCTGGAAGAGATGAAACCGCGCCTGCTCGTCGTCCAGTTCGGTGGCGCGGTCGGGACGCTGGCATCGCTGGGGGAGCGTGGCATCGAGACTATGCTAGCTCTGGCCGCCGAACTCCAACTTGAAGCGCCGCCGGCGCCCTGGCACACGCAACGAGATAGTCTCGCCGAACTTGCTGGCTGGCTCTCGATGGTTAGCGGTAGTTTGGGGAAGATGGCTCAGGACATTATCTTGCTAGCCCAGACGGAGATCGGTGAGGTTCGCGAGAGCGACGATCCCTCGCGCGGCGGCTCCAGCACGATGCCCCAGAAGAGCAACCCGGTCATCAGTGAAGCGATCATCGCCGCCGCCCGTGCCAACGCCAATCTCGTCGCCACCATGCACCAGACGATGATCCAGGAGAACGAGCGCGCCAGTGGCGCCTGGCAGATCGAGTGGCTGACCTTGCCGCGCATGTTCGAACTGACCGCCAGCGCCCTCAACAACGCCCTTCATCTGTCGGAAAACTTCGTTGTCGATAGAGCCAGGATGCGCGCCAATCTCGCTGCCACCAACGGCCTGCTGCTCGCCGAAGCGTTCAATCTCGCGCTCGCCCCCTACCTCGGCCGCGCAGAAGCCAAGGCCGTTATCCAGTCCGCCGTCCAGACCAGCCTCGCCGAGGATCGTCCCTTCGTTGACATCCTTCGGGAACGGGTTGACGCGGAAATTGACTGGGACGCGCTGCGTGATGAGTCGAACTACCTCGGCGCTTCGACGACCCTCATCGACCGAGTTCTTCGATTCCAGGGAAGCAGGACCTAAAGCACAGTATGAGTTGCTAAGATCTCGCCACCTGCGATGAGAGGAGATCCTATGTTCGACATAGCCGATCGGCTTGAGATTCTCAATATGCTTGGCGAGTACTCCCACCTGTACGATGAAGGTCGGTTCGACGATTGGCTGAATCTATTTGTGGTCGATGCTACCTTCGAGTTTGTAGGCGCGATGCAAGCAATGTTTTCTGGAACAAGCGAGATCATCAACATCCCATCTATGTATCGTGAAGCCCTCGCACGCGGTGAACAGGGACGGCACCTGCTCACGAATGTCACCGTGCTCGAGCAAACTGCATCCACTGCCAGCGTTGCTGCGCTGGCGCTTCTGATCGGAACGGACCGGGACGGTCAGCCCACCTACAATGCGCCAGGCCGCTACACCGGGGCGCTAGCCAGAACTGGCGACGGCTGGCGCATCGCACGCTGGCAGCTTCATCTTGACCGTCCTGTTGGTTAGTCTGGCCGCGACGAGTTGAATCGAAGATCATGTGCAGTTCCGACTAGCGAATGCCAGCACAACGATCACTGTGGTCCAGGGCAACATCACGGAACAGGTGGTCGACGCCATCGTCAACGCCGCCAACAGCTCGTTGCTCGGCGGGGGCGGCGTCGACGGGGCGATCCACCGCGCTGGCGGCCCGGCGATCCTCGAAGAGTGCCGGCGCATCAGGGCAGCGCGCGGAAGCCTGCCAGCGGGCGAAGCCGTCATTACAACCGCCGGCAACCTTCCGGCTCGGCATGTCATCCACACGGTAGGGCCAGTCTGGAACGGTGGCGAGCGCGGAGAGGCGACCAAGCTGGCGAGCGCCTACCGCAACAGCCTCGCGCTGGCCTGGAACGAGAACCTGCGGACAGTCGCGTTCCCGTCGATAAGCACCGGGACCTATCGCTTCCCAATATCCTTGGCGTCCAATATTGCGATCTCAACGATCTCTACTGTCGTCGACGAGCACCCCGATGCCTTCGACGAGATCCGGCTGGTGCTCTTCAATGATCGGGACCATGAGGTCTACGTTTCGCTGCTCCGCGACATGTTGTGATCGAGCCAGAACTGCTGATACAACTCGACCGTCCTCACGAGTGTCTCAACGCCGATCAGGAGGCAACGCTCGTCGATATCGAAGCGCGGATGGTGATGGGTGTAGATCTTGCCGCTGGCTTCGTCGCGTGATCCGACGAAGAAGTAACAGCCGGGAGCGGCCTGCAAAAAGTAGCTCATGTCGTCCGCACCCAATGTCGGCTCGGCTTCGAGGACGCTATCCGGCCCAAGCGTCGCAGCCGCCGCCTGGCGCACGATCTCGGTCATCGCCGGATCGTTATCGACTGCTGGATAACCATGCTCGTAGTTGATCTCGACCGTCGCACGCATGCCCGGTCGCGACGCCTGTTACGAGTTCCGGGATTCTTCTGCTCGAGATAGTCGCGCACCTCGGGATCGAAGGTCCGCACCGATCCAGCCAGCTCGGCTCGGTCGGCGATGACGTTCCCGGCGACACCTGAACGCAGCATCCCGACCGTAACGACTGCCAGATCTAGTGGATCGACCTCCCGGCTGACCAGCGTCTGCAAGGCAACCACCACCTCGGCCGCCACCAGCGTCGCGTTGATCGCCCGGTGCGGCAGCGCAGCATGACCGCCCTTACCCTGGATCGTGATCTCAAAATCATCCTCGGCGGCGAACATCGGGCCGGGCCGGACACTGATCGTCCCGACCGGCGACTCCTGATCGATGTGCGGGCCGAAGCAGGCGTCGACCGTGGGGGCCGTCCATCACTCCGGCTGCGATCATCGGCTCGGCGCCACCGATAGTTCTCCTCGGCTGGCTGAAATGCGAGCTTCACCGTCCCTGCCAGCGCATCGCGGCCGTGCGCCAGCGCTGCCGCCACGCCCAGCAAGATGGCCGTGTGCGCGTCGTGACCGCAGGCGTGCATCAACCCCGGCGTCTGTGAGCGATACGGAACGTCGTTCTCCTCGTCGATCGGCAGCGCATCCATGTCCGCCCGCAACAGACGGTCGGACCCGGACCGCCGCCACGAAGACGCCGAGCACGCCGGTCTTCGCGATCCCGGTCGTCACGTCATAACCGAGACCCCGCAACCGTTCGGCGACGATCTGCGCTGGTCCGGTGTTCCTCGAATCCGAGTTCCGGGTGCTGGTGCAGATCCCGCTGGTCGGCGATCAGTTGTGGTTCCAACTGCTGAATGAATGCGTGGTCCATCTCTGCTCCTCTCGCCAGCCGTGATCCATCGTAACCGGAAGAAATGAGGTATTGACTCCCGGTTGATGCTGGTGTACATTGACCGCTGTGCAATCTACTTGGATTGAACGCGTGAGGTCACGAGAACCATGGTTCGTTGTTCCAGGAAATTGAGGCGCTTCAGGCGCGGCTAGCGAACGCTCTAGCCGACCGATGACCTGTTGTTCGTTTCTCAATTCTTGGAGTAGACCGTGACGATTCAGTTCAGTAGCCCAGCAGTTCCAGCACAAGCCCATTCTCTTCTTATTAGCAACGCTCGCCGTTTCAGGCGTTAGCCTGACGTAGTGCCCATCTCTGGGTATTGCGCCAGGCCGCGATGGTGCGTTATTTGGCTTGCTATTTTCAGGAGAGAATGAGATAGATGAAAGACCTGCTGCGAACTGCTGATCTGAGTGCCGCTGACTTCAAACTGCTGCTGGACCTGTCCGATGAACTGAAGCAGAATCCGCTCAAGCATCATGGATTCCTGACCGGTAAGACGGTCGTCCTCTACTTCGCCAAACATTCGACCCGCACCCGGCTCTCTTTTGAAACGGCCGTAGCGCGACTCGGCGGCATCCCGCTGACCGTCGGCTCCAACGAGCTCCAGGTTGGCCGTGGCGAGACGCTGGAGGACACCGCCAAGGTCGTCAGCCGCTACGCCGAAGCCTTCGTCATCCGCACCTTCGCCGACGACGACGTGAAGCTCGTCGCCGAAGCTTCGTCGATTCCAGTCATCAACGCGCTGACCGACGGCCACCATCCCTGCCAGAGCCTGGCCGACATCATGACCCTGCGCCAGCACTGGGGCACGCCTCACCGGCAAGAAGCTCGCCTACGTCGGCAACAGCAACAACGTCGCCCACAGCCTGCTCGAAGCCTGCGCGCTCTCCGGCGTCGATATCACCATCGCCAGCCCGGACGGCTACCAGCTTGATGCCGACATCATCGCCAACGCCAAGGCCATCGCGGCCGAGAATGGCGGCAAGGTCACGATGACCTCCGATCCACTGGAAGCGGTCAAGGGCGCAGACGCCGTCTACACCGACGCCTGGATCTCGATGGGCGATCCCGAGGCGATGTGGTCGTTGCAGGTTTCGGCGCTCACACCTTACCGGGTGACGGCAGAGATGATGAGCCACGCCGCCCCCGACGCGATCTTCATGCACTGCCTGCCCGCGCACCGTGGCGACGAAGTCGCGACCGAGGTCATCGACGGCCCCCAGTCCGTCGTCTTCGACCAGGCCGAGAACCGTCTCCACACCTCGCACGCGCTGCTCTATGCCCTGCTCAACGGCCTCGTGCATGGTTCCGGGGCGCAGGCGGAGTCAGCAACGGTGATCGAGAAGGCGGCCGAAACGACCAAGGTGTAGCGCCGGACGCCACAAAACAGGACACAGCGAGATGCGACCATTCCCGGTGTACTGCCGGGGTGGTTGCCTCTACTCCACCTCACCGGGTAGCGCGTTGCCTGGTGGCCAGTAGAGCTACCCGGCAACGGCGTATGTCGTTCTCCCCAGGTTCCCTCTGAAGCGCCAGAAGCTGGTGGACCGACGACGGCTCCTCATACCTTGCTCATCCGACGTTCAGCAGAGTCGCATGCCCATGAAGTCGGACATCTACGACCTCTGGTCGATGGAGCGTAGAACCGTCCCCCTATCCAGAGGCCGTCATCTGCTTCCCGCTATACTCTCACTGAGAGTCAACCGGCGGTCACAGGGCAATGCACCAACGACACGGAGGTCTAAGACAAGATGGTCGGCTTGCTCGAAATCCGCCGGCGCAAGCTGCAATTCGCGCTGATTGCAGCCGTCTTCACCCTTGTCTCCTACCTGGTGCTGATGATCACCGGACTCGGCATCGGGCTGAACGAGCTCGCCGGCAGCGCCCTGCTCAACCTCGACGCAGACCGGCTGGCCTACTCCGACACGGCCGGGCTGAGCGTCATCCGCTCCGAGATGAGCCAGGAAACTGTCGATCTGATCGCGGACGCAGAGGGCGTCGATGACTCCGCGCCGCTTGCCTATGTTGCGGCGAACTATGTCGATGCGGATGGTGAAATCGGATCGGCTGCCCTCCTCGGATACGATATCGGCACGATTGCCGAACCGGAAGTGACCGATGGCCGCGCCCTGACGCCAGATGACGCGTTTGGCATTCTGGCTGATACGCGTTTCCTGGGCGAATCGAATCTCTCAGTCGGCGATACCGTCACGATGCAGCTGCGCCTTGAGACTATCGAGATGGAGATCATTGGCGAGATCAACGAGGGCGCGTTCTTCTTCCAGCCGACGGTCTATCTGCTGCGCCCGACCCTGCTTGCATCTGAAGTACGGTGATTTACCAGCCGAGAGCCGACCGGCCGCCAGCATCGTCCTGGTCAAAGGTGATCCTGCAAGCGACACCGGCGAAGGCTACGAGATCGTCAGCAAGCAGACGGCCTTCGACAACATCGAGGGCGTCCAGGGGCAGTCGGCGACGATCACCTCGCTTCAGGTCTTCGGCTATCTGATCGGCGCGATGGTGATTGGTGTCTTCTTCTACGTCCTGACGCTCCAGAAGGTCAGTCAGATCGGGATGCTCAAGGCAATCGGCGCATCGAGCGGCTACATCCTGCGCCAGCTGCTGCTGCAGATCCTGCTCATCGCGGCAATCGGGCTGGTCATCTCCATCGCGCTCGCCCTGCTCACCGACCGTGCCCTGCAGGGCGACGGCGAAGTCGTCCCGATTGGCTTCTCGACGTCGGCATTTGTCATCACCAGTGTCCTGCTCCTGGCAGCCTCGGCGTTGTCGGCGCTCTTCTCGGGCCGTCAGGTCCTACGCACCGATCCGATCATCGCGTTGGGACAGCAGCTCTAGTGGCGGAACGCAAAGCGCGAACCGAATTCGATGACATGCTGACCGTCACCGACCTGACCAAGACCTATCGCGATGGTGACCGGGAGGTCAAAGCCGTACGCGAGGCGAGCTTCACCGCCGGGCACGGCGAGTTCGTCGCCATCGTCGGTCCGAGTGGTTCGGGCAAGACGACGATGCTGGCGATGCTCGGCGGATTGCTGACGCCAACCAGCGGCAGTATCACCCTCAATGGCCGCGAGATCACCGGGCTGAGCGCCCGGCAGCTCACGGAGTACCGCCGGCTATCGGTCGGCTACGTCTTCCAGGCCAACAACCTGCTGGCGTTTCTCACGGCGCGGGAGAATCTGATGGTGATGTGTTCGATCGGCGCGTGCAAGGGCAATGGCCGGGAACGCGCCGACAGGCTCATCGAGGAACTCGGGCTAACCGAACGCGCCGATGCGGTGGCCACCCGGCTCAGCGGTGGTGAGCGTCAGCGCGTCGCGATCGGCAGGGCATTGATGAACGACCCCGAGATCGTCCTGGTCGATGAACCGACGGCCAACCTCGATTCCGTCCGTGGCCGCCAGGTCGTCGAGATGCTGATGCGCGAGACGAAGGACCGCAACAAGCTCGCCATCATGGTCACCCACGACCTCTGCCATGGCCGCCCTCGCCGACCACATCTACGAAATGCGCGATGGCCTCCTCGCGCCCTCGACTTCGTTACCGGTGTCGTAACCCGCCGATGCACACCGTTCACTTGCGTGCCTGCCCGCGCACCGTGGCGACGAGACTGCAACCGAACTCATAGACGGCCCCCAACGCGTCGTCCTCGACCACGCCGAAAACCGCCTCCACACCTCAATCGCGCTGCTCTACGCTTTGCTCAACGGCCTCGTACATGGCTCCGGGCAGTCAGTGGAGTCGACAACAGTGGTGAGCGAGTCGGCGAAGGTGTCAGCAAAGGCGTAGCACCACGTCCTGACCTCTCAAGATATATGGGGTCACCCCTTGAAGGAATGTTGGCGTGTCATGGTTTCCTTAGATAGAATTCAAGGTATGCATGACACGATGACGAAAAAACCAGACCACGCCGAACTCTTCGATATGGCTACGGAGCAGCATGGGTACTTCACCGCAGCGCAGGCTCGCTCCGCCGGCATCGGTTGGGATCTGCTTTCGTACCACACCAAGACCGGGCGTTTCATGCGGGTTGAGCATGGACTGTACCGTTTTCGCGACTTCCCGCCCGTACTGGCGCGAAGAAGTCGTGGCCGCCTGGCTCGCCGTCGGCAAAGACGTCGCCGTCGTTTCCCACGAAAGTGCCCTCGACCTCTACGAGCTCAGTGATGTCATTCCCAATGCGGTCCACCTGACGATCCCGCGGTCGAAGCGCTACCTCCGACCGCCACCGGACGTCGCAGTCCATACGACCACTGAGCCACTCCAACAGTCCGAAATCCTGAGCAAGGATGGGATGCGAGTCACGACGCCAACACGTTCGATCGTCGACGCTGCCGAGAGTGGAACGGCTATGGAACAGATCGAGATGGCGGTTGCGCAGGCGCTTGATCGCGGCCTCACGACCGAGCGCCGATTGCGCACGGCGGCGGCATCACGCAGCAAACGCGTTATCCAACTCATTGATCGCGCTATTGAGTTCGCACGCGCATGAGATACACGACAGCCAGGGCCTTCCGTCAGGCGCTTGAACAGCGCTTGAAGACTGAGTCTGCACGTTCCGGTGTTCCTCTTCCTCGACTCCGCAAGCTTGTTGTGTTCGACCGTCTTCTGGCCCGACTCCTGATCGTCGCGCCAAATCGCTGGCTCCTCAAAGGAGCGCTGGCGCTTGACTATCGCATTGGCGCTGAGTATCGCACCACGCGCGATCTAGATCTGACCCGGCAAGATGACGAACCAGCGGCAACTGATGATCTTCTGAGTGCCCAGGAGCTAGACCTCGGCGACTACTTCGGTTTTGAAATCGGACAAGCCTCCGCAGTAGGTCCCGGCATTGACGCGGTGCGCTATAGCCTGACAGCACAACTTGCCGGCTACAGGTTCGAGACCGTTGGGCTAGACATTTCATTCAGTGATCAACGCTTCGCGACTCCCGAGATTCTGCAAGCACCTGGCCTACTGCAGTTCGCCGAAATCGATCCCATTTCCGTGCCTGCTATTCCGATCGAGCAACACGTTGCGGAAAAGATTCACGCATACACGCGCGTTTACCAGGGCCGGAGATCGAGCAGCCGAGCCAAGGATCTCGTCGATCTGGTGGTAATCCAGAATTCTATCCGATTGGAAGCGGGCCGACTCAGGGACGCATTGGAACTGACGTTTGCGGTCCGCGCATCACAAGTTCTACCGACGGAGCTACCACCACCACCTGATAATTGGGCGCGCAGCTATGCAACCCTGGCAAGAGAGGTCGGGATCGATCCAAGCCCAATCGAGGGACACCGGATTGCGGCCAAATTCCTTGATCCCGTCCTTGCTGAGCGAATCTCTCGTG
Source organism: uncultured Chloroflexia bacterium (assembly GCA_963709995.1). Lineage (GTDB taxonomy): Bacteria > Chloroflexota > Chloroflexia > Thermomicrobiales > CFX8 > JAUIIK01. The sequence continues at coordinate 174,988 of CAVPYN010000011.1, forward strand.
ATGTGTTCTGGATCCCACGCGCTCGGCGCTGGGAGTAGCTGGCCTCTGAATCCTCAATACCCCTTGCACTGCCTGCCCGCGCACCGTGGCGACGAAGTAGCAACCGAAGTCACCGACGGCCCGCAATCCGTGGTCTTCAACTAGGCCGACAACCGCCTCCACATCTCGCACGCGCTGCTTTACGCCCTGCTCAATGGCCTCATGCACGGTTCCGGGCAGCCGACGGAAGCAACAGCTGTGAGCGAGACGGCCTACCCTCTGGATCTACAGCCCCGAAGCATGATCTGTCCCACCGATCCGAGTTAGTTCGGAGGAATGAATTTGTGATACCACTTCAACGAATTGACCGAGTTCCGGATAATCGCGGCGTATCAGACACGGCGAATCCAAGCAAACCGCTATAGTCTATGCACGGAATAATCGACAGACAGAGGTCCATGAGTAATTTTTGTCAGGGCAGTTGGGGAAAAGTGGCGCGAATGGCTCGACGTAGCAGACGCTGATTTCACTCAGATCCTAATCCGTCGACAGATCTGGCGTAAATACCGCGCAGTATGGGACAAAGTCCCGTCAGAAACTCCGGTGAAAGAGTATGGAGGACCCTTTGATACGTGGATCGTCGACATGTACGTCATGACCCAAGCGATCGCAGTTCGACGACAGTCAGATAAGCGAACTGACGTCATCAGTATCCGACGGGTTTTTGACGAGTTAGTTAAGCATCACGAGGTCGTGTTGGATTTCAGCGTCCAGCCGCTTGGCGTCGATCAACTGGAACAGAAGATCGAAGAGCTTGAGGAGATCTCACGTGACCTTAGGACATACACCAACAAACGTCTAGCCCATTACGACGATACCGGCAAGGCGTACTCAGCCACGTTCGGCGACATCGATCGCTCAATTGACCATCTCGGACAACTTCTCCAGGACCTGCAGTACGTTCTAAAGGATACGCACCTCGTTCTCGAACCGATACAGCTGACGAGTTGGACAGAGATCTTCAAACATCCTTGGGTTACTGATACCGAATGAACCTATACACAGTTTTGGCCCTCCATGCGCCGATGTCTTTAGGACGAGGCACATTACGTGACGTGCAGCTTACATCTCGCCGACAGTATCGGAAGCATTTCCCGCTACCCGAATCGAAAGTCCTTTTCTGCCCTGAACACGCAGAGGTACGACGACATATTCAATGGGCTCCGCGAGGAGAGGGAGGAAGTATCTACCGGGCGAAAAATTCTTTCATGGCGTGTGCGAGCGGTCGGGATCGCGAAAGCAAAAGCAGAGTAGAGAGTGCAAGCCGGTCAATTCTGTTTCCCACATCAAAGAGGCTATGGTCAATGACAAACGCAATGAGTAAACGTCTTGACTCTCACCTCAGCTAGACTCGAAGAACTCTAAGCCTGTGCAATGTGGATAGGTTCGGCGTCGCGTCGACAGTTATTGGAGGTCGCATGGTCACCATAGATCAGCAATTCGACTCGCTCCGCGACTTTCGTGCCGAAGACGTAGACCAGCGCCTCGCCATCGCTATTACTTGGCGCAACTATGATCCCGACCTGCGGCAAGCGATGCTTCTCGCTCTGGCGAATGCAGCGGCTGAGGCACTTCCCCCAGGAACCCCGGTCCAAGTGCGGGGGTCGGGTTACCACGTCGGCCCCATGGCGCAGGGGCTCACCTACCAGATGATTTTCACCGCCGTCGAGAACGTCCAGACCGTTGTCGACACGGCTGCTTCCTGGATTGAAGTAGGTGCGTTCGCGATCCTCGTGATCAAGTACGCGCGAGACGCCCTTCGTAGACGTATCAAGGAAACTGGCGCAGAAATCGACCCTAGCATGACCATGCACGTCTATTTGCGGGATGACGCAATCGTGCTTTCCCAATCCATGATACGAGGACTCTGCGAGCATCACTTCGATTCAACGTATGGCCGATCCCACAAAACTGTCAGTGCCGACGTTACTAGCCGTTCGCCTGACCCTGAAATAGTGTGGGCAGGACGGCCAAACGAATCGATCGTGTATGTTGTGCGCATCTGGACTGGGCAAACGAGCTATGTCTACGTTGTCGATGGACGCGGGAAGCCGATCGAACACATCAGCATTCGAGGAAGGAAGTTAGCTTCCCTCCCTCTCCCAGATTGGTTTGGTAGGTAGGCCGATGATCGAGATCACCGAGCGCGTATACAAGCTCGTTTGGGACCTACCTCGATACTGCTACCGGATCAAGAAACGCGAGCTTGAGCCAAGCGGTATCTATTTCTTCTTCGAGCGTGGGGAGATAGTCGATCTTGATGGAGTTGTGGGTGATCGGATCGTGCGCATAGGATCACACCGCGTCGACGGCCGGCTCCCCGGGCGGATCAGGGGAACACTATGGCAAAGTGCGAACGTTGGGGGGAGATAAGAACGCAACGATATTTCGCAAGCACCTGGGGGCAGCATTGATGAATCGAGAGATCCCACCCGACCTACGGCTGTCAAGCTGGCTGGAAAAAGGAACACGCGGTTTCGACGACGTCGAAGAGCGCGTTAGCCGAAAACTCCGCGATGACTTTACATTCACTCTATGTGCCTTTCACCGATCAAGTCGCACGTATTGCGACTGAAAAGGCACTCATTGCACTACTCGCGCAGCATCGCATGGGTTCGCCGTCACGTGACTGGCTTGGGAATTCCGCGATCGATCCAATAGTTAGACGATCGGGACTTTGGAACGTCGACGACGTTAACCGACGACCGCTTACATCCGAGCAATTCGACCAATTGAGAATGCACTGTTAACTAGCGCCTACCCTTGATTCGATCCATGCACTCTAAAGAACCTGAGTTGCCACAGATCCGTCCGTCGTCGTGGCACACCTATCTGTACTACGATGCTCCCAGCCTGTTTCGTCCTACCCGGAAAGGGATATACAAGGATGGCTGAAGAAGCGTATGGCGCGCTGAAGTGGCGCAATATCGGGCCGCATCGCGGCGGTAGAGTCGTCGCAGTCGCTGGCGACCCGGTTGATGACAAGACGTTTTATTTTGGTGCCGTGGCCGGTGGGGTCTGGAAGACCGATGACGCCGGGGATCACTGGTACAACATCTCGGATGGCCAGTTCACGACGGCGGCGGTCGGGGCGATTGCGATTGCCGACTCCGACCCGAACGTGATCTACGTCGGGACCGGCGAGTCGTCGATTCGCTCGAATGTCTCGCACGGCGACGGTGTGTATAAATCCACTGACGCTGGCAAGACCTGGGCCAATATTGGCCTCTCCGACACCCGGCACATCAGCCGGATCAAGATTCACCCGAATAACCCGGATCTGGTCTATGTCTCGGCGCTCGGTCACGCCTGGGGCAAGAACGACCAGCGCGGCGTCTTCCGCTCGAAGGATGGCGGCGCGACCTGGGAGAAGGTGCTCTATAAGAATGAAGGCGCGGGCGCCATCGACCTGACGATGGACGCGACCAACCCGCGGATTCTCTACGCCGCGATCTGGCAGGCCCAGCGCTTGCCCTGGTCGATGGAGTCCGGCGGACCCGATAGCGGCATCTGGAAGACGACCGACGGCGGCGACAACTGGACCGACATCACCCGCAACCCGGGCCTGCCGACCGGCGAGAACATCGGCAAGATCGGCATCTCGGTTTCACCGGCCAACCCGAACAAGGTCTACGCCCTGATCGAAGCCGACCAGAACGGCCTCTATCGCTCCGACGATGGTGGCGCGAACTGGGAGTTCATCAACGACGATCCATCGCTGCATACCCGCAACTGGTATTACACCCACATCTACGCCGACCCCGGCGATGAGAACACCGTCTGGGTCATGGAGCAGCAGTTCCTGAAATCGATTGACGCGGGCAAGACCTTCACGTCGATCCCGGTGCCGCACGGCGACAACCACGACATGTGGGTCGATCCGAAGAATCCGGACCGGATTATCGAGGGCAACGACGGCGGCGCGATCGTCAGCTTCAATGGCGCGGCCTCCTGGTCGACGATCATGAACCAGCCGACGTCGCAGTTCTATCATGTCACCGTCGACAACCAGGTGCCCTACAACGTCTACGGCTCGCAGCAGGACAACTCGGCCATGCGCGTGCCGAGCATCAGCTTCTATGGCGCGATCACGCAGAATGACTACGTCGTCCCTGGCGGCGGCGAGTCCGGCCATATCGCCGTGAAACCGACCGAGCCATACACCGTCTTCGGCGGCTCGGTCGGCAGCGGTCTCGGCCACGGTCGCTTCCGCGCCTGGTATCCCAACACCGATCAGACGCGCAACATCACCGTCTGGCCGGAGTTCTACGGCTTCACCTCGCCGACGAGCATCCACAAGTACAGATTCCAGTGGACCTTCCCGGTCGAGATCTCGCCGCACGATCCGGACAAGCTCTACGCCACCTCCAACTACGTCCACGTCTCCTACGACGAGGGCGGCAGCTGGGAGGTCATCAGCCCGGACCTGACCCGCAACGACCCGGCCCACCAGGAGCACTCCGGCGGACCGATCTCCTCCGAGAACGTCGGCGCGGAAGCCTACGGCACGATCTTCGCGCTGAAGGAATCGCCCCACGAAAAGGGCGTCATCTACTCCGGCTCCGACGATGGTCTGATGTACGTCACCAAGGATGGCGGCGCGAACTGGGAGAGCATCACGCCTCCCGACGACCTGCTGCCGAATCCGGCCGAGAACCCGGCCCGCATCAGCACGATCGACGTCTCGCCGCACAAGGCCGGCACGGTCTACGTCGCCGCCAACCGCTACCAGCACGACGACCCGTCGCCCTACCTATTGAAGAGCGACGACTATGGTCAGAGCTGGCAGCTCATCACCAGCGGTCTCGCCGACAACGTCATCTGCCGGGCCGTCCGCGAGGATGTCAACAAGCCGGGCATCCTCTACGCCGCCACCGAGACGGGCGTCTTTGTCTCGCTCGACGACGGTAGCAACTGGGAGTCGCTGAACACCAACATGCCGATCTTCCCGGTCCACGACATCGTCTCGAAGGACACCGACCTGGTCATCGCTGGCCACGGCCGCTCCTTCTGGATCCTCGATGACGTGACCCCGCTCCACCAGCTCCAGGAGGAGCAGGTCAGCGGCACGAAACTCTTCAAGCCGCGTGATACCTACCGCTATCGCATCGACCACGGCCACGGCCTGGACATCCAGCCGGGCCTCGTCGCCTATCGCCGCGCCGGACCGACGACGATCTCCGTCCGCGCCGTCCGCGACGAGTACGGCGACTGGGAGCAGGATCTACTCGACGCCGGAACGAATCCACCGGACGGCGTCATGATCCACTTCAACGTCGATGAAGTTCCCGACGAGGCGACGCTGACGATCAAGAACAGCGCCGGCGAAGCGATCAAGACCTTCACCCTCGACGGCGAGGGCAGCAGCAAACTCCGGATCAAGGCTGGCGCGAACCGCCACATCTGGAACATGCGCGAGGAAGGCCCGGCAACCCGCGAAGCCGACAAGAGCCTCCCGGCCCGAGCGCGCCGGATGTTCGACGGCACGGCGCCGAAGGCTCCTCTCGGGCGACTACTCGGTCGAGCTCGCGATCGGCGACGACGTCCAGACGCAGACCTTCTCGATCCTGCCGGATCCACGTCTGCCGATCTCGGAAGACGATCTCAAGGCGCAGTACGAGTTGAAGGCGGCTATCCGCGACAAGATCTCGGAGGCCCACGAAACGCTCAACGTGCTGGAGAAGCTCGACGCTCAGGTCAATGACTGGTCGTCGCGCACCGACGATGCTTCGATCAAGGAAGCCGCCGAAGCGCTATCGGCCAAGATCGAGACGCTCTGCGATCTGCTCCGCGTCCCGAAGATCGCGTCGACGCGCGGCGGCGAGAACGGCCTGCGTGAGAAGCTCGGCGTCCTCTCGTCGGCGATCGACGAGTCGGATCACGCGCCGACGGCCCAGGCCCAGGAGGTCTACGGCAACCTGGCTGAAGACGTGACCTCGGTCCGCTACCGGGCCCAGCAGTTCGTCGACGACGAGGTCGCGGCCTTCTCCGCCAAGCTCGAAGCTGCCGGAGTCCCGCGCCTCAGCACAACGCCAGCATCGACGGGCGCTCGCGCCGCTGCTGGAGATTAGAACCCGTCAAGCGGATATGCAGGGATAGAGATGGCGCTCAGGAGATTGAGCGCCATTTCCTATTCTTGAAAGCGCCGAGCCTTGATTGCGGCCCATCGTCTCGTGAAAGGACCGGAAACCTGTGCCCGATTTTCGTGCTCTCGTCCGGATTCCATTGATCGAGCGCAACCCGCTGAACCGGTATCGTAATCTCCGAGACGAGCGGCACGAGATCCGGGATGGCATCGTTCTCTACTCGGAAGGGAATGAAGGCGTCGATACCAATTTCGCCGCTGTACTTGGGCTCGTGGATCCCGAACGCCTCTTCGATCTCGCTCGTGGATTCTTCGGAAACTCACCATTCGCAGTCATCGTTGAATCCGAGACGGCATCAGCTGTCGAAGAGCACGTGATTTCTCTGGGGTGGGCTCTCGACGAAGAAGAGACAGCGATGGTCCTGATCGAGGTTCCGGGAACTCCCGAGCCACCGGAAGAGCTGGACATCCAACGAGTTTCGAACGAGAAGACATACGAAGACTACATGACCGTCGTTCCCGGCAATCGGAGTTGGGCGCCGAGCCTTGCCGCCGCAACTGATCCCCGGGTCGGGCTGTTCGTTCGGCTACGTCGCCGGCGCTCCGATCGCAACGTCACGACTCACTGTCTATCGCGAGTCTGTTGAGGTAACGGCGGTACAGACCTTGGAACGGTGGCGGCGACGGGGATTCGGCAGCGCAATGACCTGGGCTGCGATCTGCGAGGGGCAGCGCCGCGGCGGCCAGTCAATCATCCTCACCGCCACCGGGATGGGCTATCCGGTCTACCTGCGGATGGGCTTTCAGAGAGTCTGCGCGTACCGTGTGTACCTGCCGCCATCACAATAACCGCATCAAGTGCCAACTTCCGACCATCCGTACTCAGCATCGTCCAGGCCCTCCTCTGCATTCCGCCATCCGCGCCCTTGTCAGCGGCGGATCAACACATTGCGTCCGTAGATTGAGGAACAGCAAGGTCATGCCACCAGGAGAATTGTTCGCATGCGGGCCCAGCCTGGACGGTCAATACTCCGCACTCATTTCTCGCGTCCCGCTATCTCCGGTGAACGATCTCTCCGCCGAGAATTGTTGCTTCGACCTGGATGTCGAACAATTCGTCCGGCTCAACCACAAAGGGATCAGCCGAGAGCACAGCGAAATCAGCCAGCTTCCCGGTTGTTATCGTGCCCTTGAGATGCTCTTCATATGCCCACCGTGCCGGCCAGATCGTGAACATCTTGAAGGCATCCTCAACGCTGACCGCTTCTTCGGGACGGTAAATGTTGCCACGCTGGGTGCGGCGCGTCACCGCGCAAGCGATGTTGAAAAGCGGCGCGATCCCATCAGGCACGGTGCCGGTTGAATCGCTCGACCCGATGACCTCTACTCCGGAATCGATCAGGCTGCGCAATCGGAATGGGCGCGGGTAGCGGCTACCCATCGTGTCGCCCTGGCTGTAGATGAACTGTGGCGTCGTTACCGCCCCGACCCCGAGTCGCTTCAGACGATCCATCTGTGGTTGGTCGACCACAAAGTCAGCGCTATGCTCCAGCCGGTGGCGGTGGGCACGCGGATGGCTGTTCAAGGCGTGTTCGTATGCATCTAGGCCAAGGTCAATCGACAGCTGGCTGTTGATGTGCATCCAGAGTTGCTGCCCGGCATTGTGGACCCTGGAGACGAAATCAAACAATTCGGCGCGGGTCCACTTCACATCCCAGAGTTTGTTGCCATAGCCATCGTGACAGCACCCGTCGATAAACGCCTTGACGCCGCCATACGCCAACATGTCATCGCCAAATCCCGGTTTCATCCCCAGAGCGAACAATTCATCCAGCTCCATGTGACGACCGGCATGCACCCAGTAGCGCATACGCAGCGGAAGCTCTCCGGACGCCTGCAGATCCTGGACTGCGACGAGGTCGTGGCTCGAATACGGCAGATTATGAACCGTCGTCACCCCGTTCGCGATGAAGAGTTCCATAGCCTTCTCTCGCAACGAATCGGTGACCACATCCACGCCAAAAGCTGGCAGGAGATCCCACATCTCGGTTACAACACCGGTCGGTGTGCCATCCCCGGCGCGATGCATCACGATCCCCATCGGGGGATCGCTCTCCCGGCCCCAGAGACCGAGTTCGTGAAGCGCCCGTGTGTTTAGCATCCCGACATGCAGGCTGGAGAAGACCACGACTGGATGTTCCTGACTGACGGCGTCGAGATCCTGGCGGGTGAGCAGGTGCCCTTCCGGAACCCGCAACTGCAGCCCGAAACTCGAACGCCCGATGATCCACTCACCAGGCGGCGTCGTTTCGGCGACGCGGGAAAGTTCCCCCGCTATGGCCGCAAGGCTCTCGAAGGGCGGCACGGCGCAGGAAACGCAACGGGTTAACGCGACACAAGTCATTTCCAGGTGCGTGTGCCCGTCAATGAGCCCGGGCACGACGGCCCGTCCTCCGGCGTCGTAGACCTGCGCGTCGCCAGCTATCGCTAACACCTCGTCGTTCGTGCCAACATGAACGATTCGACCCTTGCGGGCGAACACGGCCCCGGCACGAGGCAGGGAGCTATCAAACGTGTAGATATTGGCATTGATGAGCGCGAGATCGGCCTGGTACATCAGATGCTCCCTGACTCGAGCACTTGGGCATCTTCGTTGCCGTGAACCACCCGGTACGCCTGCCCGGCGATGTGGGCAATCGCCAGGTTGCCATAGAAACCAGTGAAGATCACTCCGACAAAGCAGAGGACGATTCCGAGCTGCCCAATAGCACCGGCGGCCATGGTCGTGAGCACGAGAAACAGGATCGACATCCAACCCAGCGTTCGGAGGTCCGCAACGATCTCATCGAACTCGAACATCGCGCCAAAGTGCCTCCGGTTCGCATAGCGACCGATCAGCACCGGGCTCAAAAACGCCGAGACGAGTGAAAAGACCATCATCACCGGCATAAAGACCAGCATTGCCAACGCGAACATCACCCAGAAGACGGCAAGCTCCCCGCTGAGAGCGCCGACGAGAATCGCCGCTCCAATACCGCATCCAAGGATAATATAGATGGGCGCGGTCCAGATCATCAACCCGAGCCAGAACAGGAAGCCGTGCGTTAGATATCCACCGAGATCATCCCACTCCGGCAGGCCCTCCTCGCCAGTAGCGTGGATCCTTCTGGCGATCTCAAGCATGTATCCATACACGAAGAAGCCGCCAACGAAGGGAATCAGCGAAATCAGGCCGCCGATCAGGATCTTCTTGACCCACTCGGGATCATCGAAGACGTAGCTGAATGCCCGGCTAATGTCCATTACCCACCTGTCTCGGGCCTTGCGCGGGAACAGCTACCCACCTCGCCACCGAGATGAAATCAGGGCGTCGCCACAACACCGTGTTGCCCGGATTCATGGAGTGTGCCTTGTGTTTGGGAGCCGCTCCACGGTTCTCTCATGGTTCCAAGGACAGCGTGTTCGCGGATATATCCTCGTTGCCACCTGCCTTCCGATACACCTGCCCGGCGGCGTGCGCGGTAACAACGTACGCGTAGAAGGATGTGAAGATAATGCCAACGAAACAGAGCACGAATCCCAGCGAGCCGACGAAATTCGCAACAAGTGCGGTCAGGACGAAAAGGAGAAGCGGCGCAGCGCCGGTCTGCCGCACCTGACGAAAGATCAGCTCGAACTCGAACATCGTCCCAAAACGCTGCTCCATAGCGTATCGCCCGCCAACGATCGGCAATGCGACCGCCGCGAAGAGAATCAGCACCAGAAAGAGAATTCCAAACAGTCCAAACACCAGAATGCCGGTCAGAGCGGCAATGGCGTCGTTTCCACTTGCGCCGCCAAGCATTGCAATGCCAATCGCGACGCAGGAAATCAGGACGATCACCGGCAGGAACCAGATGAAGAGGCCAACGGCAAAGAGAAAACCACGAGTAAGGTACCCGCCAAAATCGTCCCACTCCGGCAACTCTTCCTCGGATCCGGTAGCAATCCGCTTGACAATCTCAAGCATGTATCCGTAAACCACAAAGCCACCGACTATCGGAATCAGCGAGATCAGCCCGCCAAGCAAGACCTTCTTAACCCATTCGCTATCCTCGAAGACGAAAGAAAATGCGCGCCCGATGTCCATCTACCCGTCTCCATTCCCTATGTACACTCAGAATAGCCTAGCAAGCGCGGAAGGGGAACTGACCATGAGGATCGCGTCACGTGAGGACGACGGGGCGCTCCTTCGTCACCGGGCAACGGCATTCCCGCGATCACCGTCGCAGACGAGAGCCTCCCCAAAAACCCCGGCCCAACGCTAGACTGGACCGTCGATGCGTGTGGGTTTCGTGTGCCGGGAGCCAGAGATGAAGATTATCGACGTTCACAACCACTTCTATCCGGAGGTGTACCTCCGGGAAATCGAGCGCGACTCAGGGGCCGCGTCATTGAGCACGACGCCAGATGGGGAGCGAAGAATTCATTACGCTGGAGACTACAGCGTCCTCGACGAAGCGCATTACAACCCGGCCAAGCGCATCGAGGACCTGGATCGGGCGGGCATCGATATGCAGATCTTGTCGCTGACCGTCCCGGGTGTCCACAGTGAACCTCCGGAACGCGGGATCGAACTGGCGAGAATAACTAACGAAGGATTGGCCGGAGTCTGCCAGGATCATCCAGACCGCTTTCGCGCATTCGCCACCCTGCCATGCCAGGTTCCCGAAGCAGCCGCAAGGGAACTGGAGCGCTCGATTCGCGACCTCGGGCTCGTGGGCGCAATGATCTTCTCCAATCTGGACGGCATGCCGCTCGATGATCGGAGATTCGACCCGATTTACGAGACGGCGTCCAGTCTCAGCGTGCCGCTGCTCGTCCACCCCATCGCGCCTCCGTCAATCGACAATCTGACCGATGACCTGCGCCTTGTCGCCATCCTTGGATTCCCTTTCGAGATGACCCTGGCGGGCGCGCGGTTGATTCTCGGCGGCACGCTCGACCGCTTCCCGAACCTGACCATCATCCTTGGACAGCTGGGCGGAGCGTTGCCGATGCTCGCAGAGCGGATTGGAAGAGGTCTCGAGATTTATCCCGAGGTGATGAGCAGCCTTGAACGGCCTCTCGATCACTACCTGCGACGCTTCTACTACGACACCGTGCCCTACGGCGCGATCGGTATCCCGTTGACTTATGACATTGCCGGGGCAAACCGGATCCTGGTCGCGAGCGACCATCCCCATCAGATTGGCTCGCTCGACCAGTGCCTGGACGTGATTCGATCGATGGATGTGCCGGAAGAGGAGAAAGCCTTGATGCTCGGCGGAACCGCCTCGACACTGTTCGGCATTCCGGCATGAGCACGAGCGACTTGCCGGTCTTCAACAACCTCGTCGATGTGCGCCGGAAGATAGACGAGATCGATGCCGAAATCGTGCGCATGATTGCCGTACGCGCCGCCTGCGTTGACGAAGTTGTGCGGTTCAAGTCCGGCCCTGCAGACGCCCACCGGCCAGACCGCGTCGAGGCCGTCATCGCGTCGGTCCGCTCTCACGCAGACCGCGATGGCGCGGATCCCGATCTCGTGGAACAGCTCTATCGATCGATGATTGCCTGGTTCACCGCACGCGAGATTCAGAAACTCAGCACAGAGTAGAACTGCTATGCGACGCCGGGAGGGCGCGCGAAGGGTACCCTATGCTCTAGCGAACCGCGAGCCGTTCCGTCTGGGCCCGGTCCCAGACAGCAAACTCGATGCTGGTAACGACATCGGAGTTGAGGGAGTCGATCATCGATTGCGTATGACGATCGAGGGCCGTGCCGAGTTCCGCGGTGTCAAGGATGTCAAGATCCAGGAGTATGTCACCGAGACGCGACGGCGACGAGCTACTGGCGATCGCCCTAAGCCGTTGCTGATGCTGCTCGATCAGGGCTTCATGAAGATCAATCGCTCCAATTGTGCCGCTCTTCATGAGCTGTAATCCGAGCCGGTCAGACGGGCGGCTCGACTGCACGCCAACCACCTCGCCATCAACAAATCGGAAGTTCACCGTCCGGTAGGTCGTTGTCACCACGAGCGTGCCGTTGGCGCCCCGGCTGGCGAGGGCTGCCAGTGTTCGCGCGAGCGGAGCCCTGGAGAAATCAGGATTAGTCATATCTTGCCGCATCTTTCCAAACCGGAGTTCCCGTCTTCTGGATCTACCTGACAATCTTGGCAAGACCTGGGCTAGACACGAAGATACGCGGGTCATAGGCTGGTGCGGGCCTTTAGTTCCAGCATCGACGTACTGAATGCGCCCACTGCCTGTCCGGCCGAACCATGATCCCCGTTCCCTCCAGTCAACCCGGGCGCGTCCTGCTATCGAAGGGATAGTCCCTCTTGTGAGTCTTTGCAACCAGATGTACGCTAGCGCGGCAACGAACGAGGCCAATCGGTGATCGGGGGCGCGTGCCCGTTAGAACAGGCGGTCGATGATCACGGTGCAGCGCGCAACCGCACGCGCGCGTGGGGTCTTCTTCGGCTGGTGGATTGTCGTCGCCGGCATCGGCGTGCAATCTCTCACCGGCGCCCTGCTTTCCCACGCGTTCGGCGCATACGTCGTCGTCCTCAAAGACGCCTTCGGTTGGAGCACAACGACCTTCTCGATTGCCTTCTCACTCCAGCGGGCCGAAAGCGGGCTGCTTGGCCCGGTCCAGGGTTGGCTGCTGGATCGATTCGGGCCGCGAGTAGTGATGACGGCCGGACTGACGATATTCGGCGTAGGATTCATGCTCTTCAGCCAGATCAACTCGCCAATCCAGTTCTATCTGACCTTTCTCCTGATGGCGGTTGGCGTCAGCCTCGGCGGCTTTATGTCGATCACAGCGACGATCGTCAACTGGTTCGAACGTCGTCGTGGCACGGCGCTGGGAATCATGCAGACCGGCAGCGCCATTGGCGGGTTCCTCCTGCCAATTGTCGCCTGGTCACTAACCGCAAACGGCTGGCGGACTACCGCGTTCGCGTCCGGCGTCGTCATACTCGTGGTTGGCATCCCGCTCGCCCAGTTGATGCGCCGCTCGCCAGAGGAGTACGGGTACGAACCCGATGGGGGACAGACCGTCGAGACAGGTGGCATGACACTTGCCGGCAGGGCAACCAGCTTTACCGCCCGCCAGGCAATGCGAACAAGAGCGTTCTGGTTTCTCACGATCGGCCATAGCCTCGCGGTCATGGTCGTTACAACTGTCTCGGTCTATCTCATACCGTACTTGAACAGTGACTTCGGACTCAGCCTCGGCGCAGCGTCGACCATCGTCGTTCTGATGACGGCTTCGATGATGGTCGGCCAGTTGCTAGGCGGCTTTCTTGGCGACCGCTACAGCAAGCGCTGGCTGGCAACGTTCGCGACGAGCGGCAGTGCGGTCGCAATGATCTTGCTAGCAACCGCCACCGGACTGGGTATCGTCATCGCCGCGGTCATGGTTCAAGGCTGGGCACACGGCTTTCGCGGAGTGCAGATGATGCCAATTCGAGCTGATTACTTCGGCAGGCAGGCCTTCGGCAAGATCATGGGATTCACCTTCATGTTCATGATGTGGGGTGAAATCGGCGGTCCAGTAGGGATGGGGATCATCGTTGACACCATCGGCAGCTACCGGCTGGGATTCGCGCTCCTTGGCGTGGCGGCCGGGGTTGCCGCGCTCTTCTTCGCGCTGTCATCCCAGCCACCTCGTCCAACACCCGTCGCTACGACAACCGTCCCGCTAACGTAGACTTGCCGCCAGCTTTCGCCAGTTTGCAGCGCCCCCATTCAAACCGCGACGACACTCAGGCGGCTGCACATATTGCGACGCGCTAGTTGAACGAAGAGATGAGCACGATCCCGAGAAAACAGGCGCCACAGGCAAGAAGCACAAGTAGAACTGCCAAGCCAACGAGGCATCCCCCGCTGATATCGCCGAACACATCGAACAAATCGCCAAAGTCCATATCCGACTCCCTGTGCGCAATCCGGATTACTGCGCCAATGTCACCCGGCGACACATCGCGGTACCCGCACTCCGGGCACCACATGGCTGCCGCAGTACCAGACTTGCCCGCTCAAAGATGATCAGCGTCAGTCGAGGTCAAAGAGATCCGCCAGGAATCGGCGTTTGCGGCTCTTCCGGCGCCGGCCGGACTGCCGGCTATCGTATTCGAATTCATCATCCTCATCGACTTCATCCCAGTCGGTGGTGCTATCCTGCCCGGCTGCGATGATCTTCTCCAGTTCGCCCCGATCCAGATAGAGGCCACCGCAGTCGGCACAGGTATCGATCAGGACGTTACCCCGCCGCATTGGCACCATATCGCCGGAACACTTCGGGCAATAGACGACTGACTGCATCTCGGTTCCTTTCTTTAGCTTTCGTTTCGTGGAGAGGCGGGCAGTGGTTTGAGCCGGGCAGTACCCTCCAGCGGTTCTTCAGGCTCACCGTCAGCCAGCAACTCCGCCGGGCGGCGAATCGACGCGATGATCGCGATCGCGAAGATCGCCACAATCACGGCTAGCGACGCAACAATCGGGATTTTGTAGAGGTCGATCAGGAGCATCTTCACGCCGATGAAGACGAGAATGACGCTCAGGCCATGCCGCAGGTAGAAGAACCTTCGGATGACGTCGGCAAGGAGAAAGTACATCGACCGCAAGCCCAGTACGGCGAAGACATTCGACGTGAAGACGAGAAACGGGTCCTGGGTAATCGCGAAAATGGCCGGGATGGAATCGACTGCAAAGACGACGTCGGTCACGATCACCACGGCCATCACGACGAACAGCGGCGTCGCCACCCATTTGCCGGCATCGCGTATGAGAAAACGTTGGCCGTGGTACTCGTTCGTCACCGGGATGAAGCGGCGCAGTATGCGCACGCCCAGGGTATCGCTCATGTCCGCTTCGTGCTCGTTCCGCTCTCGAAAGAGCTTGATCCCGGTGATGACCAGGAAGGCGCCGAAGACATAGAGCACCCAGTGGAAATTCTTCACCAGATAACTTCCACTGAGAATCAGCACGCCGCGCAGCGCCAACGCGCCGATGATCCCCCAGAAGAGCACCCGATGCTGGTAGACCTGAGGAACCGCGAATGCGGTGAAGATCAGCACGAAGACGAAGATGTTGTCGACCGCCAGCGACTTCTCGACGAGATAGCCGGTCAGAAACTGAAGCGCTGGTTCGCTTCCGGCATAGAGATAAATGCCGACATTGAACAGCAGCGCAAGCGACACCCAGACACCACTCCAGATCGCGGCTTCTTTCATCGAGACAGCGTGCGGCGTGCGATTGAAAACGCCCAGGTCAAGCGCCAGCATTCCAGCAATGAAAAGCAGGAATAGCGCCCAGAACCACAAAGATACATCCATCGTAAGAGAACAACCTCGTCTCAATTGGCGGCTTTCGGACAACAAAAAAGCGAGCCGCTACGGCACCATCGTGTCGTAGTGGTCTCGCCTCAGATCGCTATCCGAAATACCGGCCAACCGAGAGATGCGTGGCATCTCTGTTCTGACGATTGACCGAACGCGACGTTCCCGCCGCGCAGGCTACTCCCCACTGTCAGGACGGAGTATATCCATGGATCGGCGTTCGTCAAGCTTGATCGCACTTTTTCGGGACCGAAATCCTTCCCCAAACCGGGCCGGTGGTCGGAAATCGCGTTCCTTTTACCCTGGGATCAGCCCGTCCTCACGCAGCATCTCGCGAATTTCCGCCAGGGTTGCGTATTCGGGCGGAAGGATCGCATCGGAGCGCTCGATGAGGTAATCTGCAAGTGGCGTCCCGTGGCTGCGCACAAGTTTGATCATCTCCTGGAGCACATAGGAGAAGTGGTGTGCATTATCTGCTTGGAGATCCGATTGTAGCCCGGCATCCAGAGCGTTGAGATCGTTGACAAGGCGGTCATCGAGGCGAAACTGGCCCTCGCCAATGATGCGAACGATCATGATTGGCCGCGTTCCCGTGCAAGCTCATCCTCAAGACGGGCGAGATCATCGTCAATCGCCGTCATTTCAAGCTGGCGATCGAATCGGGTTCCGGGATCCTCGACGCCCTCCACAAGCCCATCATCCAGCATTTGCTCGGTTGCGGCGCCGCGGCTGCGTAGCTCGGCGGTATGGGTTTCGATCCGCTTCATCGTGTAGGCGACATCACTGGACTCTTCACTCAAGCCACTATACATCTCGCCGATGCGCGCTTGTGCTTCCGCCGAGGCTCTCTGGGAGCGCAGAACGTCGCGCCGGGCACGGAAGGTTTCGACCTTGGCTTCGAGCCGGGCTTCGGCGCGCATGAGTTGCGCCAGTTCCTGGTTGAGCGTCTGCAACTCGCGCTCGAACTCCAACGCTTGAGCCATGCTGAGACGTTTGCGCTCCAGAGCCACTCGCGCCAGGTCCTCGCTCCCGTTTGCCAGTTCTTCCCTCGCCAATCGCTCGAACTCACCGGCTCGCCGAGAGTTAGCTTCCGAACGCTTGTGCATCCGGCGCTGCGTGACGCTCACTTCTTCAATGCTCCGGCGAACATCGTCGAGCAACTGGAGTTGTTGTTGAAGGGCACGATCGAGATCCGCATCCGGATCGAGCGCCGGAGCCGCTGCGGATGCCGGCTGTGACGGAACCGGCTGGAAAAGACGCGTGAATCTGCCCACAAGCCCGCCGCTTGAAGACTGGTCCACGGGCGTGGGATCCGCGCGCATTGGCTTCTGTTGCGGCTGCTCTCGCGATTTCTTACTGCTCTTCTTGCTCTTCTTATTCTTCTTGCGACGCTTCTTCGCTTCATCGAAAAGGTCTTCAACGATGTCGAAGATTTCCTCAGGCATTCTTCGCTGGCCTTTCCACATTGGGAACTGGGTCCGGCGACGCAGGCATTGGCATGATTGCCCGCGATTGACGGCCAGCGCAAAGCCTATCAAACGGGAAGAGCATCAACCCTGTCGCGAGAGAGGCTCTATCGCGCGCGGGCTGTTGGCACTGCATGAGATCCTCTAGGCAATAACCGGGTTGGTGCCATCCATTCGGTTGTACGGTGCGCTACGTCCGGACTTCGTTCCGCCGCCAGATCTCGAAGTTGAGCGCTCCCGCGAAGGCGACCCAGAGCAAATACGGGACGAGCAACAATGCCGCGACGACGCTGATCGGCCAGAAGACGATCAAAGTCGCCGCAATCGCCATGAATAGTGACGCGATCACCACAAACGCCCAACCGGGCTGCTTCAAGCCGAAGAATACCGGCGTCCAGGCCGCGTTCAGCGCCAGTTGAAGGCTGAAGACGCTCGCTGCTTGTGCCCGCATACCTCCAGCGGTACGACGGCGCAAGACGAGATACGCGGAGACGCCCATCAGACTGTAGAGCAGAATCCATGCCGGGCCAAAGATCGAGGGCGGCGGCGCAAAGGGCGGTTTCTCAAGCTTCTGATAGTATGACCGCACGTCACCGCTACCAAGCAAGCCAATCACACCTGCCATCTGGCAGATGACGATGCTCGCCGCGAGTTTCAGCGCCTCAACGAAAATCGAACTCACCTGTCAACCCCTCCCGATGTTGACTCCTAGCCGATATGAATCGTCGTGTCCGGCAGACGATAACGCTTTTCCGACTGCTGAGCCTGCAGAGCATATACGGTCAGCAACGGACCAAGCCGCCCAACGAACATCGAGATGATGACGACGACCTTGCCGGGAGTCGAAAGCAGCGGCGTGATGCCGGTGGAAAAACCTACCGTAGCAATCGCGCTCATCGACTCGAAGAGCACATCAATGAATCCTGGCTGGGTTCCCCAGAGGTGCTCGGTGCCGGCCAGCGCCGCCGCCGCCATGAAGTGACCAACGAAGAAGATAACGATCACCGCCATCGCTCTCAACACCGTCTCCACCGGCACCCGTCGCCGGAAGAGCTCGATCTCCGTCGATCCACGCATGATCGACATGACCGCAACCACAACAACGCCAAGGGTCGCGATCCTCACACCACCTGCCGGCGAACCTGACGCCCCGCCAACACCCATCAGCGCAACATAGACGAAATCGGTGAAGGAGCTCACCTGGCTGAAATCGACGGTCGCGATACCCGCCGAACGAGCGGAGATGCTTTGGAACAGTGCCGCCATCGGCTTGTCTCGCGCTGGCATCTCTGACAGCACGCCGTTCCATTCCGGACCGATAAAGGCAACGAAACCAATCGCGATGAGGACGCCATGGACTGACAGAACAAGCTTGGTGTAGGGCGTCAAACCCTTCCAGCCGCGGGAGTCGATCACATCGGCGACAACGATGTACGAGATCGTCCCCAGAGTGATCAGGACAATCAGCACGGCATTAATCCAGACCGAGCCGGAGTAAGCGGTAAAGGACTGGAAGCCTCCCTGGATGTCGAAACCGCCATTGTTGAAGGCTGATACCGAGGTAAAGATGCTCTGCCAGGCCGCCATGTGCACGGCCTCATCCCGGACGAAGTAGAGAAAAAGCGCCAGTACACCGAGGCCTTCAACAATCAACGTGAACCGGATGACACGCCGGGTCAGCGCCGCCGCTTCGTGAACCGGAAGGGTCAACTCGCCAGAAGACAGCATCATCGCGTTGCGGATGCTGTGCCGGCCACCCCGCGAAGAGCAGCCGGAGCGCAATGCCCGCCCCGACTGTGAAGCTGATGCCGCCGACCTGCATCAACAAAACAATCACGAACTGTCCCAGAAAATTCCAGTGCGTGGCGGTGTCGACGGTGACCAGCCCGGTCACTGACACCGCGGAAGCGGATGTGAACAACGCATCGACAAGCGGAGTGCCCTGTTCGTGGCGCGTTGAGTAAGGCAGGGCAAGAAGCAGTGTGCCGATTCCAATGATCGCCGCGACGGCTATGACGAATCGCTTGGCATGGAGTTCGGTATGGCGCGATACCTGGCGTAGACCGGTATCCTCTGGAAGCTCGATCTCGCGCCGGGCGTTGAAGCGCCGGCGCACCACCCGGTCGCCGGGACGGCCCGTTGATCCGCTCATGCGCAGGTGTCAAAAGTCGCATCGCCCGGCAGGCAAATGCCAGGAATCCGGCGTTCTCGAAGCTCGGCAGCCCTACTGTACAACGATCAGGTCAGGAACGACGCTGGCTCGTGGAGCGCCGCCCGTAGTGCTGACCAGAGCACCTGGTACTGATCCCACGGGTTGTCACCATCGATCCTGATCGTGACCGGGCTCACCCGTTCGACACCCGCCACCTGAGCGGCGCGATCGCATTGGAGCATCGTCAGGAAATCGACCTCGAATGTAAGTGGCGATTCAGGACGATACCGCGGTACGTTGCCACGACTCTCCAGTGCGCGCTTTGCGGCGGCGGTGATCTCCGGGATCGTGGCCGACGGCGGACGACAGATCGCCGAGTTGCGCCCGACCGCGTCCTTGACTGAAACGGTCTCGATCGAGTCGCCGAGGAATCGGCGCGCCTCCTGGCAGGTCGTGGTGTCTCCGGTGACCATGACGACCGGAATTCCCATCGCGCCGAGCACGGCGGCGTTGATCCCGGTCTCGCCGTGCGGGACGCCGTTGATCCGGAGTTCGTGGACCGCCGCGCCAGCGATCGTGTGGGGATGGATCGCATTGTAAGTCTTTGCCATCGCGTGATAACCAATGAAGACGGCCGCGTCGAACTTGCGCGAATCTGCTCCTTCAAGCTGGCAGTGGTCGCGGGCATTGGCACTGCCGGTCATCAGATGCGATGCCGGATGCATGTCTTCAAAGATCAGGTTACGCATCGGACCGTGACCATCGATCACCAGGATGTATTCAGCGCCCGCCTGGACCAGCCCTTCGACCGCGGCGTTAGCGTCATCCGTCATGAGCTTCCGGCCACGGTTGTACTCACGTTGCTCCGGGCTCATCATGTCGGCGTGGACAACACCGGTGATGCCTTCGATGTCTACCGAAACGAGAACGTTCATCAAACCCCTCCGCCCATTCGCTACTCGTCGTCGATGATCGTAGCACCCGATTTTCATCCAGGCGCGTAAACTCGAGTAGACAGACTCGACGAACGAGAGTCAAGGTGTGGCGTGACCGGCAGCGAGATTGCAAAGCTCATCTCCCGGCGCGCTCTGCTGCTGCGGGCGCTCACTCTCGGTTCGATCAGTCCGGCGATTGCTGGTCTCATCGCGGCGTGCAGCCCGATCGGCGATGACGATGACGAAAGCGCTAGCGATCTGACACCAACGTCGTTTTCCCCTGACCTGCCAGAAGCGACCGAAACACTGGCGGATTCCCCAACGACAGGGCCTCCCAGTCCCTCTCCGACGCTCCCAGCCGTCACGGCGACTCTGTCACGACCCACCCGCACACCGGCCCCGACGGCGACGCCGTTCCCGCCGAATCCAGCCCGCCACTTCCAGATCGTCTCCATTATTCCGGTAACGACGATGAATCCGCACGTGGGTTTCGGCAGCCGGGAATGGCTGGCTGCGCGCCTCTGTCTCGAACCGCTGTTCGAGTTCGACGCCGATCTCAATCCGGTGCTGGTGCTAGCCTCCGAATGGCCAACCTTCGATAACGGCCTGCTGGACCCCGGCGGGCGTTGGGTGACCTGGAAGCTCCGCGAGAACTTGCGCTGGCACGACGGTGAGCCGTTCGACGCTGGCGATGTCATCACCACCTGGCGCTTCGCGACCCATCCCCAGGGAGCGCCTCGAACGACCCGCGACCACTTCGCAGCCATCGAGCAGATCGAGCGCATTGACGACCACACCGTCACGGTCCACTTTCACGACCCAACTCCGCAATGGATCAACGTCTTCCGCGGCGGCGACGGCGTGATCCTCCCCGGGCATATCTTCGGGCCGCTTGTCGGCGAGGCCACTAGCTACCAGGATGAGGTCAATCAGAAACTACCCGGAACCGGACCGTGGCGTGTCTCCGTCCTTGATCTGTCTCAATCTCGTGCCCGTTTCGAGCGCTTCCGAGGGCTACTGGGATACTGGCAAACCGACCATCGACACGGTGGAGATCCAGTTTCTGAGCGGAGACCCGGAGACGAACGCCCGTCGCGTCCTCAAAACCGGCGACGCCGACTACGCCAGCGTCATCGAACAGGTACCGTCGGACACACTGCTCCCAATGGCACAGGAATCCACGATCGGGCGGCTCGTCTCGTTGCCGGGGAAAACCGTCGAGACGCTCTTCCTCAACTTCGCCGACCCGCGAGATGAACCGGAGGACCAACGCTCCGAGCCGCATACCGCTCACCCGCTACTTTCAGACCCTCGCGTTCGGCGGGCCATCAGTCTCGCTATTCCGCGGGATCGGCTGGCGGAAGCGTATGGCAGTCACCAATGCGAACCGTTTATCTACCCCCTGGCCTTGCCAGAGATGTTTCGAGGCTCAGGCGTTCCCCCCAAACAGGACATGGACCGGGCACGAGCCCTGCTCAACGACGCCGGTTTTGAAGGCGGCGCACTCCTGATCCAGACTTCGGTCAATTCGTTTCGACAGCAGGCGCAGGAAATCATCGCTGGCGCGCTGGAAGGGTTGGGATTCATCATCGAACTGAATGCCGTCGATGCTGGCGTGTTCTTCTCGAGCGATCCCGACAACCCCGACACTGCCAGCCACTTCTACGCCGACCTGCAGCTCTTTACACCTGCTACTCGGACTCTCACCCTACCCGCTCGAATGGGCCGAACATTTCCGCTCCGACCGCATCGCCTCGGCCGCCAACGACTGGTCCGAGCCGAACATCTCACGCTACGCTAATCCTGAGTTCGACATGCTCCACGATCAGGCAAAAACGGAGATGGATCCGGCCCGGCAGGCGGAGCTCTGGCAAAACATGATGACGATCCTGACCAGCGATGTTGTGATCATTCCGCTCCTTCGCCGCAACGGCCTGGCGGCCGCAAGCAACCGTGTTGATCCCGCAGCTCTCAGTCCCTGGGCAGCGAATCCGTCCTGGAACCTCCAGCGCTGGACGGTGACCGAATAGATTCACAACCATCCAACCGCAGCAGCGTTCAATGATTGAGTGAACACCCCCCAATAGTCGGGACAATTGCCATCGCTTCCAGACCGCCGCGGAACGAATGCAGAGACCCTGGTGAGAACCCGCCCCGCCGCGCGCATGTTGATCATCAATCCTGAGGACCGGCTACTCCTGTTCCGGACCGAGAGCAGCCCCATGGACCCGGCACGGCCAATCTCAGCATACTGGTACGTGCCCGGCGGAGGGGTCGAGGATGGTGAAGGCTTCGAAGAGGCGGCCCATCGAGAGCTCTGGGAAGAAGTCGGCATCCAGGACGCTGAGCTTGGTCCATGCGTCTGGGTCCGTGAACAGGTGTTGCATTTCCCGGGGAGCGGCGTAGCGCTGGCGCACGAGCGTTTCTTCCCGGTCAGGGTCGAGCACTCCGAATTGAGCTTCGAAAACATGATCGACTATGAAGCGACTGTCCTGGAGCGTCACCACTGGTGGTCGGCTGGCGAGCTCCGCGCCACCACCGACGTTGTTTTCCCGGAGGATCTGCCCACGCTCATGCCAGCCATCCTGGCCGGCGATTATCCGGACGAACCACTCAGAATTCGATAGTCAAGATAGGCGCCGCGGAGGCGTCCCTCGGATCTGTCCAGACTTCTCTCATCGGACTGGCGCCTGTCGAGATCGCGCTCCAGCCTCACGCCGCGTGATTCAACCGGCAATAGCACGACGCCTGGATCGGCACGTCGGCGCGAGCAACCGCGAGGTCGAGGCGCTGCTTGATCATCGCGGCCATTTCAGACTTGCCGAGGCGCGTCAGGCATTCATGATAACCATGCAAGCTCCAGACGTTTTCAGGGTGCTGGAAAGCTCGTCCAAGCGTGCCATCAAGCCCGAGATCGGCCCGGTAGACCGCTTCGGCCTCCTCGACATGCCCTTGCTCTAGCAACAACGCGCCGTAGGCGTGACGGGTTGGTTGCATCCAGCCCCATGGCTCATCGTATGGCAACCCGTCGTCAAGCTCGATCGACTTCCGCAGGTGAGCGAACGCCTGGTCGAAGTTGCCCTTGCGATACTCCAGTTCGCCGTAAAGCATCTCGGCGGCAATTGCCAGAATATCGAGCGCGGTGTTGTTGAAGAGATACCGGGTATCCGGCACCCGGCTGCAGGGCCAACCTCGAACAGATCCTGCTCGCGCTCGGCTTCGGCGACCCGGCCGGTTGCGGCCAGAGCCACGCCCTTCGCGTAGTGAACCAGCGCCGTCGTGACACAGTAGAGTTCCTGGTCTTCCGGCAACGGCGCGTCGATGATCTCCTGCCACTTTCCGAAACGGATGTAGACGTGCATGTTCATCGGCACGAATGCTTCAAGCCAGTCCGCCATCGGAGGCGACTCGATCCGCAACAGGTCCGCCGGTATCGTCTCGATCAGTTCGGTTGCCGCCTCGATCGCCGCGCTCGTAGCTGGCCGAGAAACATCGCGCCGTAAAGCTTGAAGTGATAGTCGTGCGAGCGATAGGTCGAGTAGAAGTTCAGTGCTCCTTCCCGTTCGACGTACTTCCGGTCGGCGATGATCGCCTGCGTCGTTGTACTTGACGACATCGTAGTAGTGACCGCAAACACATCGATATGCGTAGGCATATGCTCCAGGTGTCCGGCGTCGGGAACCAGCCCCCGGAGCCAGTCACCAGCCTGTAATGCCTTCTCCGGGAAGGGCGACATCTCCATCAAATGGATGTACATGTGCAACACGCCCGGGTGGGTGCGCGCCGGAATCGTCTCCAGAGCTGATTCGAGCACAGCCTGTGCTTCAAGCGTATCCGCGCCCCGGCTTCCACCTCGCCGGTAGTCCAGGTCCCAGAGCTGCCAGGGCGTCCGGTTCATCAGCGCTTCGGCGAACAGGGCCACGACATCGAGATCATCGCCATGCTCTCGATACACGTCGCGCATCGCGGCGGCGTACGCATCGTTCCATGGCGAGCAATCTTCCAGCGGCTCCGCGGATGGATAGCGGGTCATCAACGCCATGACGAGCGCGGTCTCGACGGGCGTCGCTTCTTCCAGGGAATCCGCGGCGCGCCCTATCTCCGCATGTGCTCGCGTAAGTGATAGACGGAGATCGACCTCATCAAATGCCTCCCACGGCTTATTGTAGTTGGGGCCGATCGCGTACGGCTATGCCCCACCTTGCCATGGCACAATCAGGATCGTGCTCCAGAGCTCGCTCATAGCATCGAATGGCCTCTTCATGATTGAAACCATATGACCAGTTGAGGCCGCGATCGAACCAGAGTTGGGCATCGGGGGATGACGTCGTAACCTGTCGCCGGTGCGGGCCAAGATCGTAGTAATCGGACATGGACACGCTCTTTCTCGAGTTCAGATTCCCTTTCATTCATCTTCGCAAAGGCACGAGGCGGAATCAATCCCGTCAGATCACCCGTGCCCATGCTCTGGTAAAGAATCACGATCATCGGAGGAAGCCAACGTGGTAGCCGTACGGAGCATCACCGGGGCGCCGGAGATCCGCACACTGCGCATTCGCCAGACAGTCGAAGTCAGCTATCGAGATATGCCGGACTTTGGCAGCGTTGCGATCATGTTAATCGAAGCTCAACGCGACCCACCCGCCACGAGGACGAAGTATTCAACGGGCAACGGCTCAGTGACGATTAGCCTGATGATCGACAATGAGCTATGGACGCAGACCAGCGATAAATGGGCCCGGTCGGAGATCGGCGACATGTCCGGAAACTTGGCCTTACGAGCCTACCGGGAACTGGGTGACATGTCGCTCGTTGCTCCGCTCACGGCTCAAATAGTGATTGACGCCGGGCAGGAAGCCGGGATTGAAGAAGTCACAGGAATTGCAACCGTTCGATTCAGTGCGGGCACGGAGTTGATGCTAAAGCTACTGACCCAGGAGTTCGAATCCAGGCAAGCCACCCAGTTGAACGGCGAACCGGGCAACGCTATCCCGCCCGCAGATTACACAAATCGATACGAGGCCGATCTCTGGGTCGATCCAACAACCGGCTTTGTCCTGCGCGAACGGACCGTCGTTGAATACACTGACGAGCGCCTGCATGGCCAGGCCGTTGGCACGGGTCCAGCCACATTTACGACGAACCGCGACGTGCTCGAACTGAATCCAGTTCTTGAATTGAGCCGCCCGCACGATGTTCGCTGAACGCAAATCCACGCCGTCGGAGATCTGCGCGACGATCGCTCAAGCAGCAACCGGAAAGGGGAGCCATATGCTTTCCACACATCGCAAGGTCGCGATCCACAGAGGTTACACAATCCTTCAACGAGAACCTGGCTTCGAATTCACGCCGGTAATGATGGCAAAGGTTGCCTCGCACATCGTCTACCGAGACGACGATGGATGGACGCTCTTTGCATTCATGTACTCGCTCCTCGATCAGATCGGTGGGACAGAGATCGACGAAGATGGTCTGCTTGAGTCAGCCGTTGCCCTTATCCGGTCTCGCATCGACGCGGGCGATCTCAACAACGGCGCCGAACTAACATTCGAGTGGCGGTCTGGCGAATACGTCGAGGCATCGTCGCCGCGCTGGTGGATTCCGGCACATCGCTAGCCCGCGCCCGCTAGCAACCGGCTAATCGCTGGGGCAGGTGAATTGCTGCGCCGCGGCGCCTACACCGGACTCTCCCGCAACTCAGGCCAGGAACCAGCCCCGTCACCAAGTTCAAACCTCACGACGCTGTCGCCGCTCTGGATAGTGGCGGACGACGCGTCCCTGTTGATCACATCTCCGGCAGCATGATGGCCAGTAGCTAGAACTGGCTCAATCCCCAGAATGGGGTAGAACGCGCCATCGATCTCGATGTGCGGCTGCTGGCCCGCGACCTGTAGGGTGGAGATCTGCCGCTTCAACACCCAGGCAGGTTTCGAGAGATTCAGAACGAGATCACCGGGGCCGAATCTCGCACCGTAGGTCGCTTCATCGTGGTTCTGTGGCTCTCCCGGGTCGCCAGCGACTGCCTTGGCGATGCCCTCATCAAGCATTCCCACGACGAGCTGGCCAAGTTGGCCAAAGAGCTCCTGAAAACTCGCTTCTTCCGGCGCCGTTCGCACCACCTGACTCAGGATGTTGCCGGTGTCGAACTCTGGCGCGATCCAGTGCAGCGTCGCGCCAAACTCCGATTCGCCCTCGTAGAACAACCGCAACGGGTTCGGTCCACGGTATTTCGGCAGGGGGGTTGGATGAATGTTCACCGCACCATGCTTCGGGATCTGGACGAGTTCCGGCGGTATCAGGTACGGAAATGTGAAGCTGAGGATCAAATCCGGATCCAACGATGCGATGTACGGACCAAGCGACTTCATCCGGGTACTGACAACAACCTCCTGACGAGGCGGCAGGCTGGCAATCGTCTGCTGATAGGACGTGTTCCGGCGACTCGCAGGTCCAGGCGATGTAACCAACAACGGGATCGAGTGGCCGCGCATTTCCGCCCAACGGGAGATACCCGTGAACGCGAACGGCAGAATGCTGAAGACAACGATCTTAAGCGGACTCCCCGCCGGTGACGGCTCATTCATTCAACACTCCTCGCGCACAATACGTTGCTGGGACAATCGACACGTTTCCGGACGCATACCGTCGGTAAAACACCGAAACAGCGTCGAATAGTCCCGATCTGAGTTAGGTAGGGCCAGATCCGTGACCGGGCCGTTACGGGCGCAACTGATCTTCAACGTCATCCAGTGCCAGGCTGAGCCTGTTGACGATCTCCTCGATATCGCTCGCCGTCGAAATCAGCGGCGGGCTGACGAGGAACTGGTCGCTGTGACCGGGGCCAGTCTGACACGGGTAGACGGTGATGCCGTGATCGAGCGCGGCCCGGACAAGGCGCATCGAGATTCCGAGCGCGGGGTCGAGTGGCTCCTTCGTATCACGATCGCGAACAAGCTCGATCCCTGCAAGCAGCCCCTTGCCTCTGATGTCGCCAATGATCGGGTGCTCGGCCTTGAGATGCTCCAACTGCTCGAAGAGCGCCGGTCCTTGCATGACCGCATTCTCGATCAGCCCCTCGCGCTCGATGATCCGCAGGACAGCAAGACCTGCCGCGCATGATACCGGGTGAGCCATATAGGTATAGCCGTGAATGAAGGGCTGTTCGGAGTTCCTGAAGACCTGTTCGACACGTTCCGAGACGAGCACCGCCCCCAGAGGGGCGTAGCCTCCGGCCAGCCCTTTGGCCGTCACGATGATGTCCGGCACGACGCGCCAATGGTCGATCCCAAAGCTCAGGCCGGTGCGTCCCAGACCGGTAATGACCTCGTCAGCGATGAAGAGGATGTCGTACGCATCGCAGATCTCGCGAATGCGTTCGAAATAACCCGGCGGTGGGGTCGTCGCTGCGCCGGCCGCGCCGACGATCGGCTCGGCGATGAATGCCGAGACCCGCTCCGGCCCGGCCTCCTGAATTGCCCGTTCGAGATCGTTGGCGCAGACGAGGCCATACTCCTCGTAGCTCAGGCCTGAATCGCCGCGGTAGTAGTTAACCTCGCGAACTTTTGGGATCTGCAGCAGTAACGGTTCGTAGGGTTCTCTACGTTGATCGTACCCACTGACCGATAGCGCCCCGAGCGTGTTGCCGTGATAGCTGCGCTCGCGGGATAGAACGATAAAGCGATCCGCATTTCCCCGAATCAGCTGATATGCGCGTGCCAGCTTGATTGCAGTTTCATTGGCCTCGGATCCACCAGAGACAAAGATCGCCCGGTTCAGATCACCCGGAGTAAACCGTGCCAGTTCAGCCGCAAGCTCGTCGGCCACTTCGTGGCGGAAACGGCCGCCTTGGACATAGCTAAACTTACGCCCCTGCTCGGCCATCGCCTCGACAACCTCTTGCCGCCCGTGGCCGACGCTGATGACAGCGATCGCCCCTGATGTCGCGTCGATGTACTCCTTGCCCCTGACATCCCAGAGTCGAATTCCCTCAGCCCGCTCGATCAATGGCGCTTCACTCCCCAGCCAAGCGCCGAAATATTCCTCCAACCGCCGGAACAATCTGTTGAGCCATCGCCCGCATCCATTCCGCATTTTAATGCCTGTTGATGATCAGCAGAACAGTAGCACGCCGGTTGCTGGACTAGAATCAGCACCGGAAGATGCAGACTTCGTTAGTAGTCGGAGTGAGGTCCAGTGATGCCAGGCGATCCCTATCCCGTAGTTCGTGCAGCCGTCGTCCAGGCATCACCGGTCTACCTGAACCGTGATGCCAGCGTTGAGAAGGCGGTGCAACTGATTGCCGAAGCCGCCGCTGGCGGAGCCGAGATCATCGCCTTTGGAGAGACATGGCTACCCGGCTATCCGGTCTGGTTCGACCGCGGTCCCGGCGCGGCAGCCTGGGGCGCGCCATCGACGAAGGAACTGCACGCCGAACTGGTGCAGAACAGCGTCGTCGTCCGGAGCCCAACGACTGAGACGCTCGGGGCGGCTTGCCGTGAACATGGCGTCTACCTGGCTATCGGCGTCAACGAGCGAATCGATCGCTACAACCGTGGCACGCTCTACAACTCGATCCTCTACTTTGGTCCGGACGGCAACCTGCTCGGACTGCATCGCAAACTGGTGCCCACCTATCAGGAGCGCATGGTCTGGGGGCAGGGCGACGGATCGACACTAACCGTCCTCGATACTCCGTACGGGCGGGTCGGCGGGCTGGTCTGCTGGGAGCATGGCATGCCGCTGGCAAGGCAGGCGATGCACATGAAGGGCGAGCAGATCCACGTCGCCGTCTGGCCCGAGGTCTCGGAGATGCACCAGATCATGAGCCGCCATTACGCCTTCGAGGGGCGCTGCTTCGTCCTCGCCGCGGGCTCCTTCGTCGAGGTCGACGACATGCCCAAGCACCTTGCTGGGCTGCAAGATCTCGACCTCGAAGGCATCGAAGAGACCCGCCTGCTAATCGACGGCGGATCAGCAATCTACGGCCCCGACGGCAGGGCTATCGCCGGACCTGTCCACGGAGAAGAGACGATCATCTACGCGGATCTTGACATGCGGAAGATCGCCGAAGAACTCACCACGCTTGATACCACCGGACACTACAATCGCCCCGATGTCTTTCATCTAACGGTGAACGAAGAGCCCTTGCAGGGGGTGGGGTAGCTGACAGGCTCGCTCCTCTCCAAAGCTGCCCGTTCTTTTCCCAATAACAGTGCCCTTCAGTGCAGGGAGCAAGAATCAGAATCATTGAGCGGCGTCGGAAGTGAGTAGTGACAGTCTAAAGTTTGTACAGAAACGACTCGCCTGTCCCGCGCCGGTCGCTGAGTTTGCCAATCCGAGACAAGCCAGCGGATTCGAGCAGGCTCACGTCGTGGGTGTTCTCGACTCGGGTCAGGAACGTGACGGCGTCGAACTGCCAGTCGGTGCGGAACCAGTCGACCAGACCAACGATGAGCTGTCGGTCAAGGTCGCGGTCCAGCGCATCGTCGCGCACCCACCAGGTGACGCGGGCAGTTGATTCCGGCAGACCGGCAGCGATGACCCCGGCATCGACGCTGCGGGAACCAGCCAGCGGGTCAATGTAAATGCAACCCTCACAGCGATCCCTGGCCTTGTTCAAGACCGTGTAGGCGAAGGCTTCCCGAGCCAGGAATTCATCCCGGTGCATGATCATGTCCTCCATGTTCTCTTCCCGGGTGAAGCCCTCGTGCGGCCACCGGCCGCCGCTCCAGAGGAGCAAGCGTTCGCGGCTCGACGTGAGGGCCGCGAGGTCGATGTCAACGTGCTTCGGCGCGAGCATCTCGAGATGCAGATCGGCGGTTTCCAGCAACTCCGGAACGGGTTTCGGTTCGGGATACCAGGCCATCAGCGTTCCCCTTCAAAATGGCGAAAAACGGGCGCGGACCCTGCTCATCGCGGACAATACGTTAACACGGTGGGCCCTGCCCCGTCTCCGTTCGAGCTGTGATATTCTCCCATCCGTGATTCGGAATTCTATAGGGGTGATCCATGCCAACTCTTGGTCGCATCATGCGCGTCCTCCTGATTGGAACCCTCACAATCGGGATCCTCAGCGCCTGCATCATCGGCGAAGACGATGAGCAGCCAACCCAGACGCCGATCGTGATCGTCCCGACGACGGCCGAACCGGATACAGCCAGCGTCGCAACAGCTACGACTGTCACGCCTCCAACCCCAACGAGCGAGCCAACCGCGACAACCACTGCCGTACTCAGGCCAAGCCCAACCGTGCGGCCCACACAGCCTGTGGCGCCGACCGCCACCCGCCCACGCATCACCGTGCCGACACCGACACCGCAGGCTGTGTCATCGGATAGAGTCCAGATTCCGAGCGACCCGCTGCTGATCCTGCCCCAGGCAGAGTACGCGCCTGTGGGCATGGAGGTCGTGGATGAGGGTCCGATCGATCTGGACTGGGCGTCGAGCGATGCGCGAGACCGGGAGGCACGAGCCGATCTGCTCACAACATGGGGCTTCCAGGGTGGCGCTTTTCGTGAATTTCAAACGCTCGACGAAGCATTGATCGACCCTTCCAGCCAGATGACTGGCATGATCACCGGCGCGCTGATCATGGGGTCGCCCGATGATGCCCTGCTGGAGATGAACACCTACCTCGACGAAATCATCTTGCTCCATCCCGAGCGCAATGCCGTGGAAGTCGCGGTCGATCCGCTTGGCGATGCGTCCCGCGCCGCCCTCGGTGAAGCGGTCGACGCGGATGGCAACAGCTTCCGCTTCGGTGTGCTCCTGGTAGCGGCAGGGGAGGTCTCACTGAAGTTCCTTGCTGTCGCAGGGGAGCAGTACGATCCATTCCCGGAGCTAATACGCATGGCGCAGATTTCGCTGGACAATCTCCGCTATTCGGGCACGCCTCCGCTGGGCAAAATCCTGCTCGAAACGGACTTCAGCAACTGGATTGATGGCGAGTATGGCGAGGGAGAGATCTTCTACGGGGATGACGACCTCTATCATATCCGGGTCGATCAGGGTGATGGGGCATGGGTTTACGCTTATTCGCTCGATCATGAACCGTTCGGAGATGTGGCGGTCAGCGTCGACCTGCTGCTCGTGTCCGGCGACCCGTCTTCGTCCGGCTGCGTGCTCAGCAGGGTTGACCAGGTCGCTCAGGCATACGACTACGCTCTTTGCATCGACGGCTACGGCAACATTGAAGCGCTCTACGAGGAGTTCGATAGCGAGGGAAGCTATACGTTCGAACCGCTGATCCCAACAGGCACGGTTGCCGTCGAGGCGCCCGCCGGGTGGACGACGCTGACGATCATCGCCCGCGGCGAGGAGTTCTGGTTCCTGGTCAATGGGGTTCTAGTCGCCACAGCCCGGCATGTCGGACCGCCCGCCGGTTCAGCCGGGATCATCGTCAACCATTTCGCCGAAGCCCCCACCGAGCCAGCCGAGTACGTGTTCACGAACATGGTCGTCCAGGCGGTCGAGTAGTTTCGCGTTGCCCAGCACGCGGAGTGAACAAGATTCTCCGCCTGGAGTGGTGGCCCCTGGCAACGTCCGAAGGCGTCCGTTGATCGGGCGCGCACATCGCGCCCGATCAACGGACGCCTTCGGAATAGCTACTTCATCAACACTTATTGGTCAAGCGACAGCGGAATCAGCCCGCCGTTCCTGACGCTAAGACGTTCCTATCGTCTCCTGACACACTGATCTCACCACGGGCGGCACTCTAGATAAAAGGACTGTTACGGTGCGTCGAGACTTCAGATTCGCGCTGTGCTTGTGTCATCGACGGTCGATCCCCTCTCCTGCGTACCTTGACGCGGTGCGCCAGCCAGACGGTAGCGCCGAGCACAATGAGTCCGAAACCGATTCCGAATATAGCCCCCATAATGACCTCCTGGAATGAAGTGTCAGCGCCAATAGACCTCAATTGCATCCTGAAAAGCCAATGCGCGACACCTTGAATCGTTTCCACAGTTAGGTAATGGGCTAACCCATCTTTGGAGGCACTGCTTCATCGAGATCCACCGTCACGTTCAGCAGGTTGCCGGTGCGAGCGTCGAAAACAACATACCCGCTGTGACCGGAATAGATATAGGCCTGCCCGTTGACCGGGGGCGACGGAACACTGAACTCGCCCCGCAACGTGACGACATAGACCTGGGCGTCATCTGGACGGTAGACCAGGGACTGGATGCGCTTTGCCGCTTCCGGCGCCTTCAGAAGTTCGATGTTCTCTTCGATGTTCTCAATGAAGACAGGAGCATCCGCAGAGTCAACATAGGGATGCTGATTCGCTTCTACGTAGGCAACGACATCCTCAACGCGGATCGCTGGCAGCCCCTCCTGTACTCCCGCCTGCGGTGTGATCGCCGGTACGCCCGGCATATCACGCGACGCGCCAGCGGGAAGCATAAACGCCGATTCAGGATCGACCGTGGCCGTGGGCCGCGTATCAACTGGTGACGTGGTGAACGTCGCGGTTCCTGCTAGAGATGGCGCTGTCTGGTCCACTTCTCCGTTTTCAGGGTCCAAGAGGGCAAGAAGGAAGTGATCTACTACCTCGCCTGGGGCCTTCGCGCTTTCCGGATTGACAATCTGAAAGTACACACCGTTCTCTTCCCACTCATGAAGTACGATCGTCCGCCCATCTGCTGTCGACGCCGTCAATCGCCGAATTCTCTGCCCGCCCAGGTGAAGAATTGCCTCTCACTCGACATCGCCTGTTTGTACCGGGTAGGACCGCTGACAGAGTCTGAACCGGGAGGCTTCCGGTCCATCTGACATGCGCATCACGATTTCTACTTCATCAGGGTTCGTACATACTGATGGATCGCCGCCGGTCGTCAGATTAAGGCTCTCCAGCACCAGTGAGCCAGGAAGTTGACCTGGGAACGCAATCGCAAATACAGCAGCCTCTCGTGCTGCTTCGATGTCAGTCACAACGCACAGATGTGCAGTTGAATCAATCGTTGGAACTGCCGTCGATAGGTCGTTGGCTTGTCCTCGAGTGCACGAAATCGCGATGAACAAAAGAACCAAACAAGTGCATCCGCTGATGAAGAGGATGCTGTTTGACTGGTTCGCCGTGTCAGGTCCTGGCGGGATCGGTGGAATCTAGTGGGGCATTGTGACGTGATTCTACCCCTCCCCCGATCTCTTTCCACAGCTGCTAGCGGCTAACCAATCGCAAGCGGCTCCCCGACGATATTGCTAACGGTTGCCGCGCTGTCCAACCGCAGCCTATACTCAGCATGACTGTACGTACACAACGAACCGAGGTTCCGTGGAGACAACGATCAGCGACGCGCACCGCAAATTCATCGACGAAGACCTGCACCTCTCGCCACGCTCGCGCAAGACCTATGACTACGCGATCAAGAAATTCCTCGCGCACGTTGAGGAAGATTACGGGCTCGATCCCGGCGAAGAGCCAGTAACTGGCCTGGAGATCGAGCATGTCACCAACTGGGTCGCCCACGAGATGCCGGCCGATCTGCGCACTCCGGAGGACATTTCGAGGATGCGGACGCTCCAGACGCAGCTCGCGGCGGTGCGCAAGTGGTACGGCTACCTGGCAGCCTTCGACTTCCACCCGACGCTCTCGACTGACAAGCTGACGACGCGGGTCCAGGCGCTGATGCCGCGCTTCACGCCGCCGCCGCCGGATGTCTACCAGGACGATCTGGAGACGATCATCGATTACGTGCGGACCAGGCAAACGCGAGGATACGCCAGCGAAAGATCTTCGCCGGGTGAAGGTGCAGGCGATGATTCTCTTCCTTTACAGGACCGGCGTGAGGGTCTCGGAACTCTGCAGGCTGTCGCGCCGCGACATCGACATGGGCAATGGCGACGCCTCTATCTACCGCGCCAAGGGTGGCAAGAGCCGGACTATTCTCTTCGACACCGAAACTGCCGAGGCGTTGGTGGCTTATTGGACTAGTAAGGGGGGACGCCGGTCGCGGCATCGGTTCCTACCCGGCGTTCTCCGGTCGGGATACGCCCGGGCAAACCCGGCAAGCACATTTCGCCACGGACCGTCGAGCATATCGTGGCGGAGCTCTGCGACGCCGCCGGTGTCGAGTCGGCCGTCACGCCGCATTCGTTCCGCCATGGGCTGGCGACCGAACTGGTCCGCCGCCGGGTGAGAGAGTCGACTGTCCAGACGATCCTCGGTCATGCGTCACCGGCGACGACTCGGATTTATGTCCACAAGACTGCGCGGGAGGTCGCTGACGAGTACGAGGAAGCCTTTGGCGTCTACCAACGCCCGCCGGGCTCGGGCTAGCGCCGGTGCTTCTGATCCTGCTCGCCATCTCGCTCTGTCGCTGGTTGCACGAACGCTGGCGAATCTTCCGGCCCGCCGACCGCCACCCGTGCCTACATCCCGGTCGGTCCCGCACCAACGCGACTTGCCCTTCGCCGCCGCGCTGACCGCCGAAGCTCGCGACACGCCCTACGTCATCGAACGGGTTACCCTGGCCACCAATGTCGACGCCGATGGTGTCCCGTTCGAGGAAGTTGACGGTCATCCCATCCAATTCGCGGCGCATGTTCCTCTCGGTGCTCGTCACCGGCCTGCGCCCACCGGTGACGCTTTCGGGCATTCTGGTTCGAAGGCGATCGGACGTTGTCGGACAGAGTGAGATGCTGGTCGAAGAATCGTCCGGCCCGGCCCGCTGGGTTTCGCTTGGGTTTCTAACGAATCGGCGATCTCAATCCGGCCCGCGCCCATTCTGTCGAATTGACGAATCAACAATCGCCTCGTCGATAGCTACACTTTCCGGGTTGGGACTGGCGCGCTGGAGGACGTCGTCGCCGACGCCGTCGGTTTCGCTCGGCACCCGCGATGGCCAGCCCGTCGATCCCGGCCAGACTTCGACATCTACTCGCCACAGATCGTGGCTGTCGTGCGGGTCTCACAGAATGTCGATCCGGGCGGCATGATCTTCAATGCGCTGCTCTACCGCGGAGACACCTTGCTCAACCAGCGCACCCCGGACGGCGGCCAGATCGAACTCCCTCCCGATCCCCAGCCACTCGATCGCCAGATGACCTTCACCTTTGTGCCAGATACCAGCTTCACCGCAGGGCGATTACCACATCACCTTGCTTCTGAATGGTACGGAGATACGTACCCTTCCATTTACGATCATCGCCTCCCAGCGGCCAACGGCGACCCCAACCCAGTCCAAAGCCACGCCGACCGCTACCCCGGTTTCATCTGGCATCAGTCTGCTTGACATCGACCTGACTGAATCGACTCGATTTGACTACCGGCGAACCTGCCGGAAAGTCGATCACCCGCTGGGACGGCCCGGCCAATCAGCAGAAGCAGTACTGGTTGAGCCTGCAACTCTCCAACGTACGCATCGACGACATCGTCGAAGTGGATGCGCTGCTGTGGGACCGCCACATCAATCGCCATCGCTATCCGGTAGCTTCCTTCGATCAGGGCTGGCTCAGCATGCCGGTCAATCTCTGGGCGCCGCCGGCAAGCGACCCCGACAAGCGTTATGTCTTCCTCGTCTTTATCAACGGCGTGCAGGTGCGCAGTTTCTCGGTCGAAGTTGGCAACGATCCAGCCCCTGCGACAGCTACTCCGCAGCCACAAGCCTCTCCCACGCCTCAACCCTGATATTGATTCAGCGGGTTGGCGCAGTTGCCGCGCTTTGGATCTATCCACGAACAACTGCGATCTGGGCAAACGCTCAACGTCATGGTTGACTATGTCGCGTACTCTGTGTTGCGTCAATCGGCATATCCCAGTCATGATTTACACACGTATCAACCTGAAGAGGACGGGTTTGAAGGAACGTTTCAGTTGGGAACAAGATCGTCGTGGCTTGATAAACCGTGGTTCAGAATCGATCCAACGCCTGCTGGATCGAATCTGGGGGAGCCAGTGGCTCAGCATTGCTGCCGCGGCCAGCATCCCGGCGATCATCGGGCTGCTGACTGCCCTGGCGATGCCGCGTGGCCCGGTGACGGCCCCTCAAGTGCTGGTGGTAATGATCACTGGATTCATCGCTGGCTTCTTCGCCGGGCT
This sequence comes from uncultured Chloroflexia bacterium, assembly GCA_963709995.1. Lineage (GTDB taxonomy): Bacteria > Chloroflexota > Chloroflexia > Thermomicrobiales > CFX8 > JAUIIK01. The sequence continues at coordinate 211,071 of CAVPYN010000011.1, forward strand.
GTTTCTGTGCTCTCGCTGGGCAATGCTCCTTGGGCCGGTGGTCTACTTCATCACGTTTGAGTTTGGGCGCGTCAACGCGCGGGGTCCCACCGTCGACGCTATTGGCACAAGCAGCAGCTTCGACTTGCTGGCATTCGTTGCCGGGCGCGGGGTTCATGGCATGCTGAGCCTCGTGCCGATGGTCCTCGGTGTGGCTTACGGAGCCGGGCTGGCGCGCAGGATCGTCGCAATCCCGCCGCCGCCCGCGGGGTTCCGCCAGCGCCTGTGGCTCGCCACCCGCCGGGTGGTCGCCAGCCTGACCACGCTAGCGCTGATCGCCCTCGCTTTCTGGGCACTCCAACCGGCGCGCACGCCAGCGATCACCGGCGTGGACGGCGAGCCTGTCCCCGGCAGCATCGCGACCCTGGAAAAAGTGACCCTCGGCGGCCACGATCAGTGGATCATGATTCGTGGCGTGAGCGCCAGCAATCCAGTTCTTCTCTACCTGAGCGGCGGGCCCGGACAGAGCGACCTCGCCTTCTCCCGCGTTCTCTTCGAAGACCTGACCCGCGACTTCGTTGTCGTCGGCTGGGATCAGCGCGGCACGGGGAAATCCTATCCATCCCTGGAACCGACATCGACGCTGACCCCAGAACAAGCCATCGCTGACACGATCGAGTTGGTGAATCTCCTCCGCGAACGCTTCGACCAGGAGAAGATCTACCTCCTGGGAGAGTCCTGGGGCACCCTACTTGGCGTGTTGGCGGTCCAGCAGCAACCCGATCTGTTCCACGCATATATAGGAAGCGGCCAGATGGTCAGCCCGCTCGAAACCGACCGCCGGATCCGGGCAGATCTTCTTGCCTACGCGGAGTTGCCTGGCAACAACACGATCATCGAAACGATGCGGGACTACGGCGAGCCACCCTACGACGACATTTTTGCCTACGCCTACGTCATGACGCATTATGATGATCTGGCCGGAGCGTACGACCCGCCGGAAGCCTATGAGGAGCGTGGGACTTCAGCCGGGATCGGTCCGTACGGCGTGTTCGGCAGCGAGTACACCCTGATCGAGAAGGTCAATGTTCTCCGGGGCTTGATGGATGTCTTCGCGATCATGTATCCCCAGATTCAGGGGGTCGACTTCCGCCGCGACGTGCCCGAACTCGACGTGCCGGTCTACATCCTCGATGCCGAACACGAACTCGACGCCCGCCGGAAGCTGGCGATCGAGTGGTTCGACCAGCTCGAAGCGCCGGTGAAGCGCATATTTACTTTCGAGAACGCTGGCCACTCGGTCGCTTTCGAGCAGTTCGAGGAGCTTCACCGGATTCTCGTCGAGGTTATTCTTCCCCAATCGAACCAGGCGCCGTAGATGCCTGCGTTCACATTGTCGACTAGAACTGCGATGATGACACCCTGATCTGGAAACGAGAGAGCCGGACCGTGACATACAGCCTCGGAATCGATGTTGGCGGGACGTTCACTGACCTGCTCCTGACCGATCCGGCAACCGGCGACCACCGGATCGCTAAGGTCCCGACAACGCCCGCAGACCAGTCCCGAGGTGTGCTCAACGGCATCCGGCAGCTTGACGTCTCGATCAACGAAATCGCCTCCATCACCCACGGTACGACGGCTGGCACGAACGCGATTCTGGAACGCAAAGGGGCGCGAGTGGGCATGATCACCACGCGTGGATTCCGCGATGTGATCGAGCTAGGACGCCGCACGCGCCCCTTCCCCTACGGCATGATCGGTTCGTACGAACCAGTTATTCCACGCGAATTGCGGCTGGAAGTCAGCGAACGGATCACCGCCGAAGGAGAGATTCTCGAGCTACTCGATGAGGATGAGCTCGAACGGCCGTCGACTAGCTAGCGGCACAGAAGGTCGCAGCGGTGGTCATTCACTTTCTTCACTCGTACGCCAACCCCACACACGAACAGCGAGCGCTGGAGATCGCCAGTGGCCTCATGCCCGAGACATACGTTGCCGCCGGATCGACGATTCTCCCTGAGTTTCGCGAGTTCGAGCGAGGGGTCACCGCGGCGCTCGACGCCTACATCCAGCCGGTCGTTTCAAGGTACATCCGTCGGCTAAACGAGCAACTACGCAAGGATGGCCTGGCACACGATCTGCTGGTCATGCAGGGAAATGGCGGGATGATGGCCGCCGGTGTCGTCGCGGCCCGGGCGATCCACACGGTCATGTCCGGTCCGGCGGCGGGCGCGACAGCCGCAGCACGTGTTGCAAAGCAAGCGGGGTTCGCAAACATCATCACCTGCGACATGGGCGGCACCAGCTTCGATGTCTCGCTCATTCGCGATGGCCAGCCTGTACTGACAACTGAACGCGAGCTTGGCTACGGACTGCCGGTAAGAGTCCCGATGGTCGATATTCAGACAATTGGTGCCGGTGGAGGAAGCATCGCCAGGATCAACCAGGCTGGCATCCTCCAGATTGGACCGGACAGTGCCGGCGCCTTGCCCGGGCCGATCTGCTACGGTCGCGGTGGGAGCAAGCCGACCGTGACCGACGCGAATTTACTCCTCGGACGGATCGATCCGGCGTCGCTGGCCGGGAATCTCGATCCACCTTCTCTCGATGACGTCCGCAACGCGATCTACGAAGAGATCGGCGAGCCTCTCGGGCTCGACACCATCGAGGCAGCGGCGGCAATCATCACCGTCACCAACAACCAGCTCGCTGGCGCTATCCGGATGGTGTCAGTCGAAAAAGGACACGATCCGAGGGACTTTGCGCTGTTCCCGTTTGGGGGAGCCGGCCCGCTTCATGCCGTCTCCCTGGCCCGGGAGCTTGGCATCCCCACCGTCGTCATCCCGCGATTTCCCGGCATCACGTCAGCGCTCGGCTGTGTCATGGCCGACATCCGGCATGACTACGTGCAGTCCATCGGCCAGCCCCTGGAAGGGATTGATCCATCTGAGATTGAAGATATCCTGCGTGGACAGATCAGAGCTGGAATGGACCTGATCGCCAGTGAAGGCGTCGAGGTCGAGCGCATCGACACCAGTCATGAGGCAGACTTGCTCTACCGGGGCCAGAGCCATATCCTTCGCATCCCAGTCGATGGACCCGGCTTCAATCCCGAGGCCGTGCTGGCTCGATTCAACGCGGCCTATCTCGCGCGCTTTGACATCGAACTCGCGGAGATGCGACCGATTCTCTCCGCGGTCAGGACAACCGTTACCGGTCGACGGCCGTCGCAAGAGATCGCGATCCTGCCCTCGACAGCTAGCGAGACGAACCCTGAACCCGGGACATCCCGTCCGGTCTACCTGGGCGGATCGTGGCACCAAACACCGATCTACCAACGTGACGTTCTCCGTCCGGGGAACAGCATCCCTGGCCCGGCTATCATTGAACAACTCGATGCTACGACGATCATCGATCCGGGAGCAATCACGACCGTGGACCGCTGGGGAAACCTGATCGTTCAGGTGGACCGGCAAGGGGGCGACCATGACCGGCTTTGAAACGAAGGAACTACCATACGACGCCGACGGGTTCGCGCCTGACCAGTCCCAGGTGCGTCTCCTCCTGGAGATCCGCGACGCGGGCATGGCCCATTTCACATTGCCGCCTGGAAAGATCTCGCGGCCGGTCACGCATCGCACGGTTGAGGAGCTCTGGTACATGCTCAGCGGACATGGCCGGATGTGGCGCAAACAGGGCGACCGCGAAGAGATCGTCCCGCTCGGCCCAGACATCTGTCTGAGCCTGCCGCTCGGCGTCCATTTCCAGTTTCGCAACGACGGCGAAGAACGAGCTGGAAATCGTCATTGCGACCGCTCCCACCTGGCCCGGCCCCGATGAAGCGGTCCCGGTGGCTGGGTCGTGGGCAATTGATGAGGAAACCACCTGATGCCAATCGATCCGGTTACTCTGGCGGTCATCCAGAACGGCCTATCCCAGGTCTGCTCTGAGATGGACCTCGTTCACGAAAAGACATCATTCTCGCCGGTCATCTCGGAGTCGTTCGACCGCTCGAACGGCATCTACGCGCCCTCGACCGGGGAGATGATCGCTCAGGGAGAGTTGGGCCTGCCGATCTTCATCGGGGTCATGCAGTTCACCACCCAGGCGGTCATCGAGCGGCGACAGGACCTGGAACCGGGAGACGTTATCCTGGTCAACGACCCCTATCTTGGCGGCACCCATCTGATGGACGTCAAGATGGTGCGTCCCTTCTACTATCAGGACGAACTGTGGTGCTATCTGTCGAACACCGGCCACTGGCCCGACACCGGGGGCATCGTTCCCGGCGGCTTCACCAGCACAGCGACCGAGATCCAGCAGGAGGGACTGCGGCTACCCCCAGTGAAGCTCTACCGGCGTGGCGAGCTGGACCAGGACATCCTCGATATTGTGCTCCACAATATCCGCGTCCCAGAGGAGAGGATCGGCGACATCAAAGCCCAGGTCGGCGCGTTGAGCGTTGGAGCCCGGCGATTGACCGCGCTCCTCGACCGCTACGGCTCCGGCACCGTACTGACGGCGATAGTCGAACTGAAGGCCCGCTCCGCGCGACAGATGAGAGCGCACATCGAGACGGTGCCCGACGGCGTCTATGAATTCTCCAGCTACATGGATAGCGACGGCGTTGTAAATGAATTGCTGGAGATCAGGCTGAAAATGACCGTCGATGGCGGCGACATCCACTTCGATTTCAGCGAGAGTAGCCCACCCTCGCTCGGACCGGTCAATTCGGTCTGGGCGACGACGCAATCTTCGGTTTATGTCGCGCTGAAGCACATCTTCCCCGATGTCCCGATCAACGCCGGCTGCTTCGAGCCCCTTCATATCAAGCCACCACACGGCACGTTCCTCTACGCAGAGTACCCGCGTCCGGTAGCAGCCTGCGCCGCCGAAGTCGCGCAACGGATCATGGAAACCGTCTTCGGCGCGATGGGGCAGTCGATCCCGGATCGAATGTTCGCCGCCCCGGCCGGCACCAGCGGCAACTACGCCCTCGGCGGCTACGACCCGAAGCACGAGCGGCCCTACGTCATGTACTTCTTCAGCGGCGGTGGCTACGGCGGCTGGTGGGAGACCGATGGCCTGACCAATGGCTGCTCGACGGTCGGCATCTCGAAGACCCAGCCGATCGAAGTTCTGGAGCAGCACTACCCGATCCTCTTCGAGGAGTACGCCCTGCGCGAAGGCTCGGCCGGCGCCGGCAAACATCGCGGCGGTTTTGGCGTCAGCTACAGGACTCGCCTCCTGCGCGGCGAGGGCACGGCTTCCTTCCTGATGGAGCATGGCCGCACCAGTCCCCACGGCCTCGACGGCGGCCAGCCCGGCGCGCTGAACGAGATCCAGATCCGCCAGTCCGGCACGGTGTCTGAACCCGCCCACACCTCCAAAGGCGAAGGCTATCGTCTCCAACCCGGCGACTGGGTCCAGGTCCGCACCCCCGGCGGCGGCGGCTACGGCCCACCCCGCGACCGCGACCCCGCCCTCATCGCCCGCGACTTCCGACGCGGCTACTTCACCCGCGACCAGCTGGAACAGGACTACCCGACCACGCCCGACGAATAGTTATCGATTGGCTGAATCCAACCGATCGTCGGGCCTCCAACCCACCTCCAGACTACGCACGCGTACCCCTTGTGTCATCCTGAACGAAGGCTCCGCGAAGTGAAGGATCTAGCCGACGTGTCGCGAAGTGACGATGCAACTCAGAACCAACACACCGTCACAGTCCACTCGCCCCGGCAAATGACCATCCCGCTCGTAGATCCCTCGGTTCCCAATACCTCGCCTCGGGATGCCAACTTTGGTGGGCCTGAGTGGCCTCTGAACACCCGTCCACGCGACAGCCTGTAAACTTCTCCCGTACCCGACAGCCTCCAGAAGTGATAGGTCCTCAAACCAATGCATCGCACCCGCATCACCCGCACAAACGGCTCGCTCTCGATCGAAATCCCCGAAGATGTCGCTTTGCGGTTGAAACTCTCAGAAGGGGAAACAATCGACCTTGACGACTCTCAGGGCGACGATGCGCTGATATTCTGGCGCACAACTCGCAATGATGAGACCAGCAAGGTCACGCCAGACCGCGCCGACCGCATCGAAGCAATCATCGAGCGCAGACGAGCGATGCTGGAATCCCTTGCCCAGCGTTGAGTACCCGACCATTGATGAAGTCCTGCTCATCCACCAGCGAGTGATCGAAGAAACAGGTGGAAGTCAGGGTGTGCGCAGTATGGATCTACTGGACTCGGCGGTGAACCGGCCACGCGCCGGATTCGGTGACGAGGAGTTCTACCCAGATCTCTTCAGCAAGGTCGCCGCGCTCTTCGAATCGACTATCCTCAACCATCCATTCGTCGACGGAAACAAGCGCACAGCAACCGTCACGGCTGAGTTCTTCCTGGAGATAGACGGCCATACTCTCTCTGCTTCGGACAAGTCCTTCGAAGACTTCGCCGTCCACGTTGCCGAAAGTCGACCGACGCTCGAAGAGATCGAAGTGTGGGTGCGCCAAAACACCGAACAAAATGGAAGAAGCAAAGCTCCAAATTGAACACACCATCAGTTGCCGACGCAGTCCCAATCGGAAGCGAACCAATGCCAGCGGTACCCGGCTGCTACGTTCTGTTCGTGAGACCACAAGCAGTTTCAGATTTAGTCATGGACATTTCCTTTGACAGTGGCGTCCTCTATGTAGGTAAGGCTGAGACAAGCATCGAAAAGAGGGTTCACGGATCACACCTTCTATCCGGGAGATCAGGAAGCTCAACGCTGCGTCGATCTCTCGGAGCGCTCTTGAGAAACCAACTTCGCTTGATTCCTCAAGCTCGCAGTGCCAACCCGGAAGACACGAGGCGATTCCGGAACTACAAATTCGACGATGTCGGAGAGCAGCGCCTTTCCGAGTGGATTTCGTGCAATGTCCTCGTCGCACCAGTGCCCTCGGCGACACCATTAGCAACCGAGAACGAATTGATTTCAGCACTACAACCGCCTCTATGCCTGAACAAGTGGAGGAATCCTTGGAAGAAACAAATCTCGGAACTCCGAAAGCGATGTCGAATTCTTGCTGAAGAATAGGATGATGTGGCGTGAACATTGACTGGTCAGACGCTCGGGCAGAAGATATCAATCAACGTGCTGCTGTCACGTTCACTTGGCCCTATCCGGATGAGTCCAATACTGATTCCGCATCTGCGTTTGTCAACTTAGTCCAGCAAGCTTGTGACGAGCATCTCTCCGGGGTAGTGCCTATTACCTATGCCGTATCGAGTTATGAGGTGGGTCCTGCGGCAAGTGGTCTTTTCGTTTCATTCTTGTGCACAATCGTTCGAGATATTCGACCGTATTTGGATGATGCCGCGAACCAAGTTGCGCTCTCTGCCGCCGCGCGCGCTGTTTACAGGCTAACCCGCAGAATGGTTACGGATCGCCGACCGTACCCTCCCGACTGGGCAAACAACCACCCTGTGAGTCCTGATGACTTTCGGCCGGTGTTCTCGGAGCCAATGATTGTCGGGCTTTGCTATTCCCATTTCACAGACAACTACTCGGACAATACTCGCATCACGATTGACAGCGTTTGCAGGTCGCCGTATCCGGAGTTCATGTCTGCGAGTCACCCCGGCGGTGGAGAGAGGTACACAATTCGGATTTGGACTGGGCAGACAAGCTACATTTACTCTGTGGATGGCAAAGGCGAGGCGTTGGATCACCTCAAGATACGTGGTCGATTGATGGAAGCACTCCGGATTCCCAACTGGTTTGATGCGCCGGAATTCAACGCGCCTGCACCAAGTGAACGAGCCTTCTTCGAACAAAGTAAGTTCAGCGTCGATTAGGAGACCTCCCAGAGGTCGATCATGGACTATAGAACCACCGTGGGCCAGTAAGGTAGCGATTCAGCCACGATCAAGTACTTTCTCTTCCTGCTTGGCCGGAAATTGCCGCAGCAAGTACAGAGCGAAGAATGCGGTTTGGGTGGGTGTAGATGTTGAACCCATCAGCGCGAGTGAAGCCGATGAGGGTGATGCCGAAGGTGTCGGCGAGTTCGACGGCGAGGCTGGAGGGCGCGCCGACGGCGCAGACGATCGGGATGCGGGCGACGAGGGACTTCTGGAGGAGCTCGAAGCTGGCGCGGCCACTCAACAAGCACGATGTGGTCTTCCAGAACAGAATTGCCGGCGGTGACCTGCTCGCCGATGACTTTGTCGAGGGCGTTGTGGCGGCCGACGTCTTCGCGGAGGCTGAGGAGGTTGCCGTCGCGGTCGAAGAGTCCGGCGGCATGCAGCCCACCGGTCTGCTCGAAGACGGCCTGAGCGTCGCGGAGGGTCTCGGGCAGCGATTTGATCACCTCGGCGTCGACGGTGAAGCCGGGGAGGATGACATCGCAACCAACGATCTCCAGCGCCTCTAGCGCCGCCTTGCCGCAGACACCGCAGCTCGACGTCGTGTAGAAGTGACGGTCGAGGCGCGACATGTCGAAGGGCACGCCGGGCATCAGGCTGAGCGAGACGATGTTGAAGTTCTGCTGCTCGTTGGCGTCCAGGCAGTAGGCGACCTCGACGAAGTCTTGACGCCTCTTGATGATGCCCTCGCCGAAAAGAAAGCCGACGGCCAGCTCGAAATCGTCGCCGGGGGTGCGCATCGTGACAGCGATCGGCTTCTCGACCCTCTCGCCATGCTCCCAGTAAGCCAGGCGAATTTCGAGCGGCTCCTCGGCAGCCAGCCGGTCCTCGTCTTCCTGCCAGTCGTCGCCGCTGACCCGGATGATGCCACCTTCAACGCGCACGGAGCGCTGCTCAGGAGGGCTTCACCGGCTCCCTCGCTGGCTCCGTTGGCGCGCTCGTCGACGTTCTGGACGAACTGCCAGCCGAAACGCCCCTTGATACAGAGATTGCCGACGGTGACATCGTGATCCATCGGCGAGGTCACCTTAACGATGCGGTTGTCCTGGACGTGCAGATCAAGGGTGCAACCGACACCGCAATAGGGGCAGATCGTGCTCGTCTGTGTCTGCTCACTCTCGTCCCAGGTTCCGGCCTGCACGCATGTCCCACTCGCTCTTGAACATCAGACGCACCGGTCGGGCAGACGGCGATGCAGTTGCCGCAGTAGACACAGGCGGAATCCGGCAGCGGAGCGGTGAACTCGGTCGCGATGCGAGCATCGAAACCGCGCCCGGCGACGCCGATGGCAAAGGTATTCTGGTGGTCGGTGCCACAACCCTGGACGCACTTGTAACAGAGGATGCAACTGACTGTAGTCACGGACGTAGAGATCGTTGTCGATCTTCGGAGGCTGCTGGACCGTCGCCGCATAGCCTACCTCGGTCGAGTGGTGGTGGCCGGTGTGGGCGTCGTCGCGGTCGTGACCGTTCGCCGGCGCTGGCGGGCCGAAGCGAGTCCGGGTTGGCGTCGTACTCACCGACATAGCCGCGCACGCGATCGGCGCGTAGGAGAGATCGACCGACGACGCCAGCAGCTCCATGACCAGCTTGCGGCTGTGACGCACGCGCTCGGTGCCGGTCCGAACGACCATCCCGTGCTCGGCGTTGCGCGCGCAGGCCGGGACGAGCGTGCGCGAGCCTTCGAGCTCGACGACGCAGACGCGGCAGGCATTGACCGGTGTCAGCGTCTCGCCGTAGCAGAGCGTCGGCGTCTCGATCCCGACCTTGTCGCAGGCGTCCATGATCGTCGCGCCTTCGGGCACGCTGACCGGCTGGCCGTCAACCGTCAACTCGACGGTGCGGTTCGTGTGGAGCGTGAGCTTGTGGACTATCGATCCTACTGTCATGTTGTCGCACTTCTACTACGAAAGAGATGGAGTTTCTGAATTGCGGACTGCACCGCTATCGGCGCGGTATGGCCGAGCCCGCAGATCGAGGCATCTTTCATCACCTGGGCGAGCTCGTCGATCAACCGTGATCTCGTCTTCGACCGAGCCAAGCGTCTCGCCGGCAACCAGCCGCTGGAGCGCTTCCTGCTGGCGCACCGTGCCGACCCGGCAGGGCACACACTGGCCGCAGGACTCGTCGCGGAAGAACGCGGCGATCCGTAGAATGATATCAGTCATATCAACCGTAGTCGTCGAAGGGCATGATGACGGCGGATCCGAGCGCAGCTCCAGCGGCCCGTGTGCCTTCGAATGTCAGCTCCATGTCAAGCTCGTCCGGCGTCACGAAGCTGCTGGCCGCGCCACCAAGGAGCACGGCCCGAAGTTGGCGTCCTTCCGCCACGCCACCCGCCGCGTCGAGCACTTCGCGCAGCGTCACACCGAAGGGGAACTCGTAGATGCCGGGCCGCTGAATGCTCCCGGACAGGCAGAAGAGCTTGGTGCCGGTGGAGCCCTCGGTGCCGATGCGGGCGTAGGCCGGGCCACCATCGAGGACGATCCTCGGCAGGTTCATCAGCGTCTCGACGTTGTTGACCATTGTCGGCTTGCCGAAGAGGCCAACGACCGTTGGGAACGGCGGTTTGGCCCGTGGCTCACCTCGATAGCCTTCGAGCGAATTGAAGAGCGACGGTCTCTTCGCCGCAAATGTACGCCCCGGCCCCACGCCGGATCTCGATATCGAAGCTGTACCCTTCGCCCATCATGTTCTCGCCGAGGAAACCCCGGCGTCTTGCGGCGTCAATCGCCTGCTGCATCCGGGCCGTAGCGCCAGCGGGTACTCGCCGCGAACATAGATGAAGCCCTTTTCGCAGCCAGCGGCGTAACCCGCAATCGTCATCGACTCGATCAGGGCAAAGGGATCACCTTCCATGAGGACGCGATCCTTGAAGGTGCCCGGCTCGGATTCGTCGGCGTTGCAGATCAGATAGTGTGGGCGGGCAGCCGCGCGCGCGACATCGCCAAGCTTGCGTCCCATCGGGAATGCCGCGCCGCCACGACCGACGATCTTCGAGTCGTTGACTTCACGAATGACCGCGTCGGGGCCGATGTCGAAGGCGCGTCGCAAGGCTTCGTAGCCGCCAGCTCGCTCGATAGGCATCGAGGTTCTCCGGATCGACCCGGCCAACCCGCCGCAGCAGGTAGAGTTCGCGTCCGGATCGAGCGTCTGCGGGGCGTAGGGAGAGCCCTCCCCATCGCCAGCGAATCGCGTGCTTCGCCAACGTTCTCACCCGCCATCGACGCCAGAACGGAATCGAGGTCGGTTGGCGCAAGCGCCTGTCTCGTTCGTCAGTTCCAGCCCGCTGAATCAACACGGCCGGGGCGCGCTCGCAAAGCCCAAGACAGGGACTGCGATGCCAGGTCATCTGGCCCTCGCTGGAACCTTCCGGGCCAAGCCGGGCCTCTAGCTGCTGGCAGAGCTTGCAACCCGCCATTCAACCGGCAGGCGATGTCGTCACAGACGTGGGCGACGACGGGAGGCTGTTCCTCAAGCGAGAAGAGCGCGTAGAAGCTTGCGACGCCAAAGGCATCAGCAGGCGGCACATCGAGCCGCTGGCAGACATAGTTCAACCCACCAGGCGAGATGTAGCCGGTCGCGTCACGGATCGCGTGCAGAGCGCGGGCAAGAGCTGATGACGATTGCTCGAACGCATGGCCACCATGCGACGCATGGGTATCCAGGCTCAGGCGACGCTCGCCAGCGCCCCGCCAGGCCGACTCGGGCGGTCCAAGCAGGTCATCAATTGCCAGCCGTTCGGCGTCGCTGGGCGTCGCATTTTGAATCAGCCGTAGATCCACTTAGCTTCTCCCCCGCCTGCCGCGGCCACAACCTCCCGTGGCGCGTGAACCGCAATCTTCTCGATCCGAACCGCCGCGGCCTTGAACTCGGCGGTGCCTGATTTTGGATCAACCGCATTGATCGTGAGCAAATTGGTCGCGACATCATCCGGGAAGTGGAAGGTCATGAAGGCCAGGCCGGGACGGAGAATCGTGTCATAACGTGCCTTTACTTCAACCTCGCCGCGCCGCGAGACTACCCGCACCAGTTCACCATCCGCGATGCCGAGCAGCCTACCTTCTTCCGGATGAATGTCGATCGTCTCTTCCCTGCGCAGCGGCGACGAATAGCCGCCGGTCTGGACACCGGTGTTGAAGGATTCAAGCCGCCGCCCCGTCGTCAGGCGGATCGGGTACTCCTCGCTGAGCGATTCGACCGGCGGCGCATGCTCCACGGCGCTGAACGGCGCAAGCTCACCCTGCGGGAGATCTTCCCAGAGCCGCCCATGAAGGAACGGGCTGTCCGGACCATCCTCGGTCGGACAGGGCCAGTGAAGTCCGTTGTCAGCTTCGAGGCGCTTGTAGCTCATTCCGCCGTGCCAGTCCGAGAGGCTGCGCAATTCGTCCCAGGTTTCTTCAGGCGTCGGGTCTTCCCAGTTTACGCCCATGCGTTTCGCCATCTGCGCCAGAATCCAGATATCGTCCCGAGCCTCGCCGGGCGGTTCGACCGCCTTGCGGACGAGTTGCACGCGACGCTCGGAGCTGGTCACCGTGCCATCCGACTCGCACCAGGAAGCTGTCGCCGGAAAGACCACATCGGCGATCTGGGCTGTCTTCGTCAGGAAGATGTCCTGAACAACCAGACACTCCAGACTCTCGAGCAGGTGCATCGCGTGCTCCATGTCGGCTTCGGACTGAGCCGGATTTTCGCCGATGACGTAGAGGGCGTTGAGCTTGCCATCCTCCATCGCCTCGAACATCTCGCTGAGATGCCAGCCTGTTTTCGCGGGTATGTTCGTCCCGTAGACTTTCTCGAAGCGGGCGCGGTGCGCGTCATCTTCGACATCAACGCCCCCGGGGAGCTTGTTCGGGAGCGCGCCCATGTCGCCGCCACCCTGGACGTTGTTCTGACCACGCAACGGGCAGAGGCCCGAGCCCCATCGGCCAACATGGCCGGTGAGCAGCGCGAGGTTGATCAGCGCCAGGACATTGTCGACGGCGTTATGGTGTTCGGTGATCCCCAACGTCCAGCAAAGTTGCGCCCGGTCCGCGCGGGCGTAAGCATGGGCAAGTTCCCGAATCGCCCCGGCAGGCACTCCAGTCTCTTTCTCGGCGTACTCCAGGGTGTACGACTCAACGCAGGCTTTGTACGCCTCGAAATTCAGCGTCGATCGTTCGATGAACTCACGGTTCTCCAACCCCGCCGCGATGATCTCACGTCCGACTGCGTTGGCGAGTGCGATGTCGGAACCGACATCCAGCCCCAGCCAGCCGTCGGCCCACTGCGCCGAGCTGGTGCGCCGGGGGTCGACTACGTAAAGCTTCGCCCCGTTGCGGATGCCCTTGAGGACGTGGAGGAAGTAGATCGGGTGAGTCTCCCGGGCATTCGAGCCCCAGAGAATGATCACATCGGTCTCCTCGACCTCGCGATATGAGCTTGTGCCGCCACCCGCGCCAAATACTGTCGTCAGACCGACGACGCTTGGCGCGTGTCAGGTGCGGTTACAGGAATCGATATTGTTGCTACCGATGACCTGCCGGGCAAACTTCTGCGCCAGATAATTGACCTCGTTGGTCGCTTTGGAGCACGAGAAGAGACCGAACGTCTCCGGCCCATGCTCGTCGACAGCAGCCCGGAAGCCATTGGCGGCGCGGTCGAGCGCTTCATCCCAGGTCGCTTCACGGAGCGCGCCATTCTCGCGAACCATCGGCGTCGTCAGTCGGGTGTATTGCTTCGGCATCGGATCTCCTTCCGGCTAAGGGCGACGCTGGCGATCAAGTTCCGGGAAAGAGTATTTATGCCAGCATATCCTGCCTGGTTCCTCAGACCTGAGGATAGCGCGACCGGGGTTGAGGGGCAACTTCCAGAGGCGCTGAGAATGAACGAGCGGATCAGACCCGCGACCATTCGAGAGTCCGATCCGCTTGAGATCGGAGCCTCAACGGCGTCCCCCGGTTCCAGCGCGCAACCTTCAGACGTCGTCAACTCCGGCGGGCGTCATCAATCGCCCGGGCAAGATCGTCAGGCCTCAGTGAACCGATCATGACGATGCGGCCGTCCGTCAATGTCAACTCCACGCCCCGATCGCCACTGACATTGTAGGCACGCTTGCTGCCAAAACCTCGAATGCCCCACCCGCCATACTCGCGCAATGGCGAATAGGTGCGGGACTTGACTTCTGAGATCTCCGATACCTGAATCGTGCGCCTTGTGATGGGACGAAAATAGATGTCGACTGCCTCATCGGTGACGGTGACGATCAGTTTGAGCAGTAGAAAGAGGATCGGCAACCCCAAACCGATTGCCAGCCAGAGAAGAACCGTCAGCCAGTCGGGGCCAGGGTTGTCGCCCCACGGCTCTCCGATGACGATTTGCTGTACAAATCCCCACCACAGAAGGACAACCGAAGAGCCAACGATCAACCACAGCCACCACTGCCGGAAGCCCTGCTCCTCCCGAAACCGCTCAGTTTCCATCTATTCCCTGTGCCAGTAGCCTTCCCGACAACCTACAACCGTTTTCGAAGACATTGATGGCGAATTGACTCGTGCTCTCCATTCTTCGAAGGGGTAGGGCTCGCCCCTAACCGGCTTGGCTCCGTATACGTAGGTGGGCAGGGATAAGCCCTACCCTTTCGATAGCCCCGGACATCGCCTGACTTCATCCTCAGCAGTTCCGAACCACAGACCAATCCCTACTTCTCCCAGCGCTCTTCCCAATGCCGCAGTTCATCCCAGGCTTGCATCGAGAGATTCGGAGTTGTCAGGATGTCGAGCGCGGTCAGCGTCATCGCCGTCGAGACCTTGATGAACTGGTCGTAGCCGTACTCGGAGCCAGACGCTTCAACGACCTCTTGCGAATGGCCGGGAATCGGATCGTGGCTGATGGCGAAACCGCCGGTTACCGATGGCACTTTGTAGGAGATGTTGCCAAAGTCAGTCGAGTGCATCCCGCGACCCTCGCGCGGATTAGCCAGATCCAGCCCTACGTCTTCCATGTTCTTCTGATATGACTCGCCAATTGCAAAGCTGGGACGCATGTCGTAGAGCTCGGTGCCCCTGGTCAGTTTGACCTCGCAACCGGTCATAAGCGCCGCGCCCTGGGCAATGTTCTCAACCTTCCGGCAGAGCTCTTCGACGTAGCCGCGACTGGCGGCACGCACGGAAATCTTGGCGCTGGTGTACTTGGGGACGACGTTCGCGGCCTGGCCACCATCGGTGATGATCCCGTGGATGCGGGTGTCCATCGTGACGTGCTGGCGCAGAGCATCGATACCGGTGAAGAGGTGGATCACGGCATTCAGCGCATTTACCCCGTTGTAAGGGTCGTTGGCCGAGTGGGCTGGTTTGCCGAAGTACTCGATGTCATATCCAGTCACCGCCAGGCAGGTGCCGTCGGGCCATTGCGTCGGCGCGCCTGCTGTGTTGCCGTGGTGGTGGATCATCAGGCAAGCGTCGATGTCGTCGAACGCCCCATGCTCCATCTCGATCACCTTGCCAGCGCCCCCCTCTTCGGCCGGCGTGCCGAGCACAATGAAGGTGCCGCCGATCTCTTTCATCACTTCAGCCATGCCGATTGCGGAGGCAAGTCCGGATGCGCCGATCAGATTATGTCCACAACCATGGCCGATGCCTCGTAGCGCGTCGTATTCCGCCAGCACCGCCACCGTAGGGCCGGGCCGCCCGCTTCGCAGGGTCGCCCGGAAGCCGGTTTCCAGCCCGGCATAGGGTTTCTCGACATCGAAGCCAACTTCCCGGAGGCTATCGGCGATGAGTTGCGACGCCATGAATTCCTCGAACTGGTATTCGGGATTCAGCCGGATCGTCTCGGCAACCTCAACGATATGGTCTCGTTCCCCGTTTATCGCTGCCTTGATCCGGCTGCGAAGCTCTGCCTTCTTCTGCTCAGAGATCGTTGCTGACATGGTGTTGGAAGTCCTTCCTGACCGGCTACGATTGACAGCGTCGAGACTAGCATGTGAACAGCGAATGACGATGAGCGGAACGCGGCGTTTCGACCAGCTCACAGACAGACTCTCAGGAGGGGATCGCCGGTCGATTGGGGAGGCCAACGCGGTTGTCTCCGAAGTGCTCGTGGATTCCGCGCTATTCCCCCTATTGGTCCGGGCGCTCGAATACCCTGATGAGATCGTCCGGATGCGAGCTGCCGACGCCATCGAAAAGATCACGATCTCCCGGCCCGATCTTCTGCGAGGATATGAAGCGCACATGATCGACAGGATCGCCGCGACACCACAGCAGGAGGTGCGCTGGCATGTCGCCCAGATCATTCCGCGTTTGAACCTGGACAGCATCGAGCGAGAGCGGGCGCTTGCAATCCTCACCGGCTACCTCAACGATAGGAGCCGCATCGTCCAGACGTTTGCCATGCAGGCGCTGGCCGATCTCGCCAGAGACGATCAGGATCTCCGGCGCCGGGTACTCCCGATGCTCGAACAGCTCGCAGTTACAGGTAGCCCGGCCGTGAGGTCGCGCGGAAGAAGATTAGTTGCCCAGCTTCGAGAGGATGGGCAATAAGCCAGTTCGGTCCAGCGTCGTGCCGGCCTGGTACTTCCGCCTGAGATGTCGCGCGCTGCTTCTATCCGATATCCCACGGTATCTGCTAGGTTGGACGTAACAAGCAACGGTGCAAATGGAAACGGTGAAACATATGACAGATCGACGGCCATTCTCATTCGCGGCAATGATCCGCGGGGCGGATTCTGGGGGCGATTTTCTCAACCAGGTCCGGCAAATCGAGCAGATGGGCTACTCGACGCTCGCGATGGTCGACCACTTCAACCCGACCTATTCACCGACGCCGGGGTTGACCGCGGCAGCCGTCGTCGCGCCTTCGCTGCGTGTGCTCGCGACCGTCTACGACAATGATTTTCGCAACCCGGTGTTGCTTGCCAAGGAAATCGCGACACTCGACCAGATCAGCGGTGGCAGGGTCGATTTCGGTATCGGTGCTGGCTGGCTACAGCGCGACTACGATCAGACAGGAATTCCGTACGACCGCCCCGGTGTGCGGATTAGCCGTATGGAGGAAGCCCTAAGTGTCTTCAAGGGCGCATGGAGCGGGGAGTCATTCAGTTTCGAAGGCGAGCACTATCATGTCCGGGATCACCAGGGTTACCCCGCGACCGTTCAGCAGCCGCACCCGCCGATCTATATCGGTGGGGGCGGCCAGCGCATCCTTGGGATCGCTGGTCGCGAGGCGGATATCATCGGTGTCCATGTTCGCTTCGGTCCAGAGGGCGCGCTCGACAGTGCCGACACAATTCACGCCGAGTTGGTGAAAAAGATCGACTGGATCCGGGATGGCGCTGGAGACCGGTTCGAAGAGATCGAATTGGCGCTACTGCTCTTCGCAGCGAAGATCGTCGACTCCGAATCGGAGAAGCAAGCAGAGATAGCACGGATCGCCGAAGCGAATGAGATGTCCGAAGCGGCGGTTAGCGCCTCGCCGTACTACCTGGTCGGCAGCGAAGCTGAGCTCGTCGAGCAGATCCAGGGGCTCCGCGAGACGTTCAACATCAGCCACTTCACCGTCGTTGCACCGGATGTCGTTGGTTTCGCCCCGGTCGTGAAGCGTTTGACTACAGCCTAGACCCGAGGCGGTCATCCTGCCTGGTGTCGCAACCCGGCGGCACGAACACAAAATGGTCCCCCGCCGCAAGTGGAGGGGGACCGTCAATGCTCAGATCCGCGGCGACCAATCGGGCGCGGGACGGATGTTCTGGTTCAGACGGAAGAGATTGGTAGGGTCATACTTCCGCTTCGCCAGCGCCAGGCGCTCGTAGGTGGCCGGTGGGTAAGCCTCATGAACACGATCGTCGCCCTCCTGTTCCAGGAAGTTGACGTAGACGCCAACGGTACTGTCCTTCAGCTTGTTCCACAACTCGACGGACCAGAAATGATCGTACGCTTCGCCACCGATGCCGATCACCGCGAGAAAGATCGGCTTGTCGCGGTGCGCGAAGGCTGTCTCGCTGGCAGGCACGCGGCCGAATGCTCCTCCCAAACCACGCAGCTGCACCATGCCTACCGGATGCGGGTGCTTCTCAAAGTGTTCGAGGATGATATCGATGTCCTCGTCAGAAAGCTCGTGCATATATCCGGACCGGACGGTCGCGGCGTGCGGGGTCGCGCCGATCTCGGTGTAGGCGAACATGCCAGAGTACGGGATCGGTGCAACGGTGTCGGCGATCGGCGTGGCGAGCGCGCGCAACGGCTCGAGCGCCCTCTCCCCTTCTTCCGGATCGCCGACCCAGGTGGCCAGGATCATGACAACGAGCTGACCGACCGCCTCCTCTGGAATAAACGGAGCAGGTGGCGCTGCCATCATGAAGGTGATCGTCGTCAATTCATCGGGGGCGTGCGGCGTGTAATCGGCATAGCCGCGCAGGACTTCCGGCGTAGCTGGCAGGATAAGCGCGCCGCCAAGAACCGTGCCGACCGGGTGCAGCTTGTACTCGAAGCCGGTGATGACGCCAAAGTTGCCACCGCCACCACGAATCGCCCAGAACAGTTCGGGGTGCTGGTCGTGGCTGGCGACGAGAATCCGCCCATCGGCGGTGACGATCTCAGCGGAAAGCAGGTTGTCGATCGTCAGCCCCTGCTTGCGAACCATCCAGCCGATGCCGCCGCCCAGGGTCAGGCCGCCAATGCCTACCGTATGCGTGTCGCCGGTCGAGAGTCCAAGGCCGTACGGCGAAGTTGCCGCGAAGAGGTCGCCGCTTGTAGCGCCCGGCTGTGCCCAGGCCGTCTGACGAACCGGATCGACACTCACTGCCTTCATCCGCGAAAGATCGATGACCAGGCTGTGATCGACCGAGCTGTGCCCGGCCAGGCTATGACCGCCGCTGCGCACAGCCAGTGGGAGGTCGCGAGCACGAGCGAACTCGACTGCCCGGACGACGTCACCAGCATCGGCTGCGCGGACGATCAGCGATGGATACGCGTTGACACCTAAATTGTGTGTCTGTCGCGCGGTGTCATACTCTGCCGTCTCCGGGAGGATCACTTCTCCCAGCAGCCGCGTCTGCAACGCCTGAACGGCAAGCTGGTCGATTCCCGTTGTGGGACGAACCTCAGTCACAACCATTGTGACGTCCTTCCATTTGATTCCGCGCCCGGACCGTTCGCCGGGGGCTGCGCGTCGTTGCGCAATCTGAGTCCAGTATCGCTGCAGCGTGGCATGGCGGGAACCGGCGATGCGGGGAGATCGGGACCTGTGAGAAACCGGGGGAATCAACCTGGTAAGCTGGGGAGGTAAGAAATACAATTCAGCGTTTCAGGTCGTCGCCCGAACAGCGGGGGTCGCATTTCAGGCAATCGCCGTTCGATCGCGTAGCGGGATGATGGCGCGAGATGTCGAGGCCAGCCGAGAATTCGACGCAACAGAACCGGTCAGAAACACACATTCCACTCGATGCCCCACCCCTCGCGGTGACGATCCCAGCCCCGGAGAAAGCGAAGGATGGCATCGGCCCATCGTTTTCCGAGTCACAGTACCAGGCAATCTTCGAGACAAGTAGCGACGGGCTCATCATCAACGACCTGGAGACCGGCGTCGTTCTTGAGGCAAATCCGGCCGCTTGCCGGATGCACGGCTATGAGCAGATGATCGGACTCCACCCGACAGTCTTCATCCATCCAAACAACCACCAGACCTTCGATGCGTACCTGCGAGCGTTGCAGAAGGGCGTCGAGTTTCGCTGCAGGGCACAGGATGTCTGCCGCGATGGCGTTAGCTTTGATGTCGAGGTGACCGGACGAGGATTTACCTATCAGGGCAAACCGGCGATTCTGAGCGTCATCCGCGATATCAGCGACGAGGTCCGGGCCATGCAGATCCTGGAGGAGCGTGTCGCCGAGCGGACATCTGAGATAGAGCGCCGGCGGATGGTTGCCGAAGGGCTGCGCGATCTGCTTGCTGTCGTGAACTCCCGCTTGACGCTCGATGAGATCCTCGAATACATCGTGGCACAGTCCCGCCAGCTACTCGACTGCGACGCCTGCGCAATCTTCCTCCCTTTCGAGGAACACGACGGCGTGATGCTCAGGATTCGCGCCGCAAGCGGTCTGGAGCTTGCGTACAAGACGGTCAGACTGCCGGTCAACCTGTCTTCAACCGGACTCGCCTTCAGCCACCTCCAACCCGTCGCCGTCTCGGACCTGCAGGACGTCCTGCCTGACCTGTCGACGGAGTCCCCGGAAATCGAGTTTGACGAGCGCCCAGCATACATCCAGATCAGCCGCCTGCCATCGATCCTTGACGATGAGTCCGGATCCGACCTCGCGCCCCTCCGCGCTTTTGCAGCAGCGTATGGCGCACTGCTGGCATTGCCGCTAGCGGTCAAGGATGAGCGCTACGGAGCCCTGTCACTCTACTATCGGCAACCCCGCGATTTCGACGATGACCACATAGCCCTGGCCACGGCGTTCGCGGACCAAACTGCGCTGGTGCTGGAAAACGCGCGGCTTCGAGAGCAGGCGGAGCAGGCCGCCGTGTTCGAAGACCGGCAACACCTGGCGCGCGAGCTCCACGACGCGGTGACCCAAACGCTTTTCTCCGCCAACCTCATCGCCGAGGTGCTGCCGGAGTTGTGGGATACGAACCCCGTGGAGGCACGCCAGCGCTTGGCACAGCTTCGCCGCCTCGCGCGCGGGGCGCTCGCCGAAATGCGCTTGCTGCTCGTCGAGTTGCGACCACAGGTTCTGACCGATCACACCCTGGGGGATCTTCTGCGCCAGCTTGGCGAGGCTGCTTCGGGAAGCACCGGCGCGGGCGTAACAGTCCGGATGGAAGGACCGAGCACGGCCCGTCTCCCGGCCGAAGTTCAGGCCGCGTTTTTCCGGATCGCCCAGGAGTCCTTGAACAACATCGTCAAGCATGCGCAGGCCACGCGCGTCGATATCTTCCTCCTCTACGAGTCGGACGGAGGGGTCAGGCTGGAGATTCGTGACGACGGTCGCGGCTTCAATGTGGCCGCCAATGAGCCCGGGCATCTCGGGCTTGGCATCATGCGTGAACGGGCTCAGGACATCGACGCTGTTCTCCGGATCGACAGCCAGATCGAACGAGGAACCTGGATCGAACTCACCTGGCGTTGTAAGGACAGATCGACAACATGAACGTGAAGGACGCAAGCAGAGAGCAGCGGAAGATCAGAGTCCTGGTCGCGGACGACCATGCGATGGTCAGGAGCGGCCTGTGCGCCTTTCTGGGCGCGATACCGGACATGGACTGCGTCGCCGAAGCGGCAGGCGGGGACGAAGCGATCCGCATGTGCAGCGAGATCAACCCCGATGTCGTCCTGATGGATCTCGTCATGCCTGGAACCGACGGGGCTACCGCGATCCGGGCCATCCGGAGCTGCTGCCCCGGCGTACGCTTGATCGCCCTGACCAGCTTTGCCGAAGAAGATCTCGTCACCAAGGCGCTCCAGGCCGGCGCGACGGGCTACCTGCTCAAGAACGTAGGAGCCGCCGAACTCGCCGAGGCAATTCGTGAGGCGAACGCGGGCCGTCCTGCCCTCGCGCCGGAAGCCGCACAAGTCCTCATTCGCCAGGCAACCCGACCCGCAACGCCTGGCCACGATCTGACTACTCGAGAATCCGAGGTGCTCGCGTTGATGGTCCAGGGACTGAGTAACCGGGTGATCGCCGAACGGCTTTTCATCAGCCGATCGACCGTCGACTTCCACGTCAGCAACATCCTGGCCAAGCTGAGCGTCGCCAGTCGGACGGAAGCTGTCGCGGTCGCCGTTCAGCACCGCCTTGTCAACCGCGAGCCACCGTCCAGCGACGCAAAACGCTAATCCGGACAGCGCTTCCGCTGAGGGGCGGGATCGGTGGGACTCTAAACCTCAACCACGGCCCCGACGCTGCAGAAGAAGAAACGCTCGCCAAACTCGTGGGCCATCCGGGCGGCAACCTTCTGGCCGGTGCAGTGGGAGACGCCGATCCTGCCGATATTGAACTCGTGCAGGGCGGCGAGCGTGCCGCCAATCTGGTCGTCACTGACCGGCCCGAGATGAGTGCCGCCGATAATGGTATGGAATCGATCCTGGCCGGTTTGTTCGACGATATAGGTCAAGATATTGATCAGCCCGGCATGAGAGCAGCCGAGGATCACGAACAATCCCTCGGGCGTGTGAATGACAACCGTCTGGTCATCGCGAATCGGATCGACAACCAGCGAACCTGCGTCGTCGAAATGCTTCAGAAATTGATCACCGAACTCATAGCCGGTAACCCTCGGGACCTCGCCAGTCATGCTCAGGCCGGGCGCAATCTCTCGCCAGCAGTCGTCCAGCCGGAAATCAGCGCCAGCGGACTCCAGCGCAGCCAGGCTATGAGGCACACCAATGAAGGTGAGATCGTCTCCATGTTGCGCGTAGCTCGCCTTGAACAGATCTGAGTGGGCATAGACTGGAACGGTCTCGCGACCTGAGTCACGTCGGATCGTCTGGGCGGCGGTCAGCAATCCGCCGGTATGGTCGGCATGATGGTGACTGATCAGGACCGCCCGCGCCTCGGACAGCGGAATGCCAAGCAGGCGAGCGTTGTTCAGAAACGCGGTTCCCTGGCCGGTGTCGAAGAGAAACGATCCATGGTCCGTCTCGATCCAAACCGACCAACCATGCTCGGCAACGACCCCGGGATTTCCGTAGACCGAATTCTCACAGAGAACCGTTGCTCGCACATCCACAAGCTCGACCTTTCGATTCCTCACGAACGCAACCAGATTGTTCGGACTCTCCCTGTTCCCTATCCTAGACCGTCGACGACTCCCATTTGAACAGCCGGAGGGAAAGCAACAGGCCGACCGTCGCAGTGACGAGCATGACCAGGAGGTTGAACCACTCATCCGGTAGCGTCGCCCCACGGACCATCAGATCGCGCATCCCATCGACCAGATAGCGGAGTGGCATGACGCGGGTGACCGGCTGCAACCAGCCGGGAGCGCTATCAACCGGAAAGAAGACGCCGGCCAGAAAGAGCATCGGAAAGGTGATTGCGTTCGCCAGCGCATCGGCGGCTTCCTGATTCTTCGCGAATGAGGAGATCACGAAGCCCAACGAGATGAATGCCATCGAGCCGGCAATGACCAGCACCAGCACATTGATCAGGTTGCCTTCGATGCGCAAACCGAAAAGAATGCGCGCCAGACTAATCAAGATGATCGCCTGGGCCACGGCCACCGTAACCTGGCTGATAATCCGCGCGGCGATAAACTGCGACAGCGGGAATGGGGTCGCCTTGATTCTTCTCAGGATGCCTTTTTCTCGATAGCTCACAAAGGCCGAGGCAAGCCCGATAAGCCCGGAGTTCATGATCGACATCGCGAGTATGCCGGGCACCAGGAAGTCAATGTACCGTAGCTCGTTCGAGGACACCGCTTCGGTCGTGAAGCTGACCGGTCGCGGTCCATCGAGGGACTCCAGATTGACTTGATCGAGAAACTGCTGGACGGCGCTGAGGGCAATCTGGCTCTGCTGGGGATTTGTCTCGTCGTAGTAGATCTGCGCCGATACCTGTCCGGCCTGGCCGCCCTCATCAAACGCAATAACGACTGATCGATTGCCATCCTCCAGTGCAGCCAACTCGCCCTCGCGGTTACCGGCTACCACATCGAAGGCCGCGATCGTCCCGAGCTGGTTGGTGATATCCCGGCTCAGGTCGTTCGTGTCGACTCCGGCAACTCCGATATCAACCGAGAAATCGTTCGTAAACAGGAAGCCAAAGAGAACGATGAAGATCACCGGGAAGGCGATGTTCCAGAAGAGCGCCATACGGTTGCGCAGCGTCATCCGGTAGTTCGCCAGGGTCATTCGAAACAGCGGCTTCATGCGCGGAGACTCCGCCCGGTCAGGTTGAGAAATACGTCTTCTAGGTTGGCACTGGTCGTCGTCAAGTTATTGAGCCGGAGATCAAGATCGCTGGCGATCCCGAGCAGGCCAGTGAGCGTCGCCTGGACATCCTGCGTGCGAACGGAGAGCTGTCCTTCAACCACCTCAGCATCCAGCGCCCCGGGCAACCCACGAATCGCGTCAAGATCGACATCGTGGTCGATTCGCGCCCGGATCGTCGCATCCTGGTCCAGGGACTGGATCAGGCTCAGCGGCGTGTCGCAAGCGATGATCCGTCCATGGTCCATGATCGCGACCCGGTCGCAAAGGACTTCTGCTTCCTCCATGTAGTGCGTCGTCAGAATGATCGTCTTGCCTACCGAGCGTAGCCCGCTAATGACGTCCCAGAGATTCCGTCGCGCTTGCGGGTCGAGTCCGGTCGTCGGTTCATCGAGAAAGACGATCTCAGGATCGTTGACGATTGCCAGGGCGATCGACAGGCGTTGCTGCTGCCCACCAGAGAGTTGGTTAGCTCGTGAGCCTGCTTTGTCCCCGAGCGAAACAAGCTCTAGCAGTTCATCGATTCTCGCCTTGCCAGTGTCGCTGTTGTAGAGCGCGGCGAAAAGCGAGATCAACTCGCGGACAGTCAAGTGATCGAAGAGCGAGGTCGTTTGAAGCTGGACGCCAATCACTTGTTTGACCCTGTTTGGATCCCGAATCGCGTCGATCCCCGCCACTTCGATCGTGCCGCCGTCGGGCTCACGCAGCCCTTCGATCATCTCCAGCGTCGTCGTCTTGCCGGCCCCATTCGGACCGAGGATTCCAAAGATCTCATTTTCGATGACGCTGAGATCGATATGGTCGACAGCCGTGAAATCACCGTAGTGTTTGACCAGACCAGTTAGCCGTATTACGGGCGATGTGTCCGGATCTCGATCAGTTGGAATCGCCGCTGCGGCGGTGCTCGTCATGACATTCCTCACTATGCTCCTGCGACATCGGATTCGAAATCAGTCTCAGGCATGAACTCCGGACCAACTCAACAAGCATATCCGGAACGCCGACCAGTTCGCGTGGCCAGGCACTGCCAATCAATCCATGACAACCGAGATGCAACATCGACGGAATGAACCATGCCTGCAATAGACTTCTTTCGTTCTGATTCGCGAACATCAAAGCATTAGCGGGGAGCGACTATCCAGTGATTCGGCATGATGAAGTTGTTTCGACCAAAGGGAGAAAGCTCAATGTTGGGTTCAATTGGTGTTCGCCAGAGATCTTTCACACCCACTCCGTAGATCCCCGGCTCGAAATGACACATGTAGCTCCACACGATTTCAGCGACTTGGTCTAGTTCGATGTAACTCGAAACACGCCTCTGATTTCGAGCTGATCGCCGGGTTCGACGGTAAACGCCGAGACTTGACCGAGGTCGGCCACCGCGTATTCGGGGGGAAGTTGCTGAATGCGCACCACATAGGTTCCCGGGCCATTGTCCGAGAGATCAATCCGGCCGTCCTGGTTGGTCGTCACCATGATCTCGGCCGAAATCTGCGCTCCCGGGGCCAGATATTGGATGATGAGATCAACTCCGGCAACCGGGTCACCTGCCTCCGTCTGGAAGACAACCGTCGCCCCCGCTTCGCCAATCGGGGACTCTGATGAACCGAACGGATTGAAGATTGCAATTAGAATCAGGATGAGACCAGCGACACCGAGACCAACCGCCAGTAAGACCGCGCGACTCAAGTACCAGACACCCTGGCGAGAGATATCAGCGACGGCTGGCGGAGCGATACGAGTGGTCGTATGCAAGCTAGTCACCCCGCCGTCGCCTTGAGGGGGTACGTCGGACCACTCCTCCATCACGTTGGCGAAGATTGCAGCCTTCACATCTGGCGCGGCCTGGATTGGCACAAATGCGCCGAGGATTGCCGTTGGAGAAATCATCTCAGATTGGGTCTTCTGGCAGACCTCGCAGGAATCCACGTGCTGCCGCACCAACCTCCGTGCGCCAGGGGAAATGCTGGCGATGCCGGCATCCGTCAGCACCTCATCCAGTTCCAGACAATGCCTGCGACCCTCCTTCATCATGATATAGGCTCCGATTGATTCCTCGACCGCGTTACGCAGCCGGTTGAGCATGACGTATCCGTTGTTCGCCGTGACGCCAAGAACATCGGCGATCTCGGCGCTATCAAGTCCCTGCCGGAGGTGCATGTCCAGCAACGAATACTGTTTAGGACTCAACCCGGCCGCGGCTTCCCAGACCAGCGCCGCTGACGCCTCGGCCTGGGCCGCTTCGTCCGGGGAGCCGAAACGGTCAGCGTCGATCAGGTCAAGCTCGACGTCGTCGCCATCTTCATCGGCAAAGACGAGCGGCCGTGTGCGTTTTTCACGCTCGATCCGGTTGAGCGCGGTGTTGCGGGCGATGGTGAAGAGCCAGCTCTTGAACTTGCCCCCGCTTTCGAGCCGGTCAATCGAGTTGATCGCCCGGATGAACGTGTCCTGGGCGACATCCTCGGCTTCGGCCCGATTGCGCATCATACGTGAGAGGAAGTCAAAGATGCGTTCAAAGTAGCGATTGTAGAGCTCCGCAAATGCATCCTGATGGCCATTCTGGGCAAGCCCAACCAACCTTGCGTCATCCAGACGCGAGAGTTCGCGCTCGCTCAAGGCCGTCGCCATCGGTGAACCTCGGCTCGTTAGCACACTACAATGCCTGTGCTCATCAATTGTACGCCCTTTCCGACTCAGACTGGACGTTCTACCCGTCCCATTTGTAGGACCGGCCGTAGGTGTTTTTCTTACAGATCTCATAGTGAAGGTGAGAAGCAGACGGTGTGACGGCGAATGTGGCGATATGCCTGCTGGAGCAGCCCGAATGCGTCCTATCCGGATCGCCTATGGTGTTTCGATCAGCAGATTGGGGATGCCACGGTAATCGGCGGCGTTGTTCGTCGCCAGCGCCAGCCCGTGTTCGATGGCTGTCGCGGCGATCATGATATCGAGCGGACATTCAAACCTTGTCTTCCAAGGTCTCGACGAATCCCAGCAGCCTGACGAGCTTCCGCCTCATCAAAAGGCAAGAGCACGATCGTCTCAAGCAGCCGGCGCCATTGGTGCATCGTCCGAGCGGTGCCAGTGTTGAGCGGGACACCTTCGGCTTCCATGCAAGACACGCTACTGATACGCACAGGTTTATCCGTCGAGCGCGGAAGGAATGACTGCGCGGTAGCCTGCCCGTTGAGATGATATATGACGACATCGATGTCAAGTAAGTACATGGTGATGGTTCAATCGATGCTGGAGCTCAGATGTAATCCCGCTTACTCCCGGCTAGCCTTAATCTCCTCAATATAGGCGTCAGCGTCAAGGTCCGACCAAGTGCCGAAGCTCTGCCGGAGTGCTTCGCGTGCCGGTTCCGGATCATAGTCCTCGAGTCGACGTAGCGGTGTCCCCTCCTGTTGCACCCGCACGTCGTAGGAATCACCGTCTGCTACCACCCGTAGCAGTGTCCCGGCGGTCGCGGCGGCTTTCAGTAGCTTCGCCAACTGCACGTCCGCTTCGTACACGGCAATTGCGTCTGCCACATCCGGGCCCTTTCAAGTTCATTTCGTGTTCAAAGGAAGACGATTGGAATCGATCTACCAAATCATACTTGCCGGATCTGGCGATTGCGGTGAAGATAGGAAACTTGACGAGCCTCTTGATCGCCGTTATGGCTGACGAAGGAATGGTAAGCATGGCTGATTCGCGGACACGAACCGAAACCGAGAACGAAACGAAATTTGATGTTCGGCACCGGAGCCGGACGATCCATGACGGGCCAGATCGCGCGCCGGCGCGCTCCTATTTGAGGGCAATCGGCCTTGAGGACGAAGACTTCAACAAGCCGGTCATCGGCGTCGCACACTCCTGGATCGGCACGATGCCCTGCAACTTCGGCCTGCGCAGGCTGGCTATGCAGGTCATGAACGGGATTCGTGAGGCTGGCGGGGTGCCGATGGAAGTCAACACCGTCGCGATCAGTGACGGCATCACCATGGGCACCGAGGGCATGAAGACCTCGCTGGTCAGCCGGGAAGTCGTCGCCGATTCGATTGAACTCGTCGCCCGTGGCCACATGTTCGACGGTCTCGTTGTCCTGGCCGCCTGTGACAAGACGATGCCCGCTGCGGCGATGGCCCTGCTGCGGCTCAATATTCCCGGCTTTCTGGTCTACGGCGGGTCAATACTTCCCGGCCACTTCCACGGGCATGACGTCACGATCCAGGACGTTTTCGAGGCCGTCGGCGCCCACGCGGCTGGCAAGATGAGCACTGAAGATCTGATCGAGCTTGAGCGGGTCGCCTGTCCCGGCGAAGGCGCGTGCGGCGGTCAGTTCACTGCCAACACGATGGCGACCGCGCTTGAAGTGCTCGGTCTTTCACCAACCGGTATGGCGGCAACTCCTCAGGTGGACCCCAAGAAGGAGATCATCGGCCGCCAGGCGGGCAAGCTGATCATGGACCAACTCAAAGCCGGGCTGCGACCGAGGGACATCGTCACCCGGCAGTCGATCATGAACAGCTTCGCCAGCGCGGCGGCAACCGGCGGCTCGACAAACATCATTCTCCACCTGCTGGCAATCGCTCGCGAGGCGGAGATTCCATTGAACATTGACGATTTCAATGCGGTCAGCGACCAGACCCCGATCATCGCCGACCTCAAACCCAGCGGGCAGTACACCGCCGTCGACGTCTACAACGCTGGCGGCATTGAATTACTCACGAAACGCCTGATCGAAGGCGGCATTATTGACGGTAACCAGCTCACGCCAACCGGCAAGACACTGGCCGAGGAGAGCGCCAGCGCCACCGAAACCCCCGGCCAACAGGTCATCATGACCAGAGAAACGGCCAAGAGCCCGACCGGCGGCTTGCTCGTGCTCAAAGGCAATCTCGCTCCTGAAGGAGGCGTCATCAAAGTCTCAGGGGCAGATCGCGACCGCCACCAGGGTCCGGCCCGGATCTTCGAACGTGAAGAGGACGCGATGCAGGCGGTGCTCAACGGCCAGATTCAACTCTGGCGACGTCATGGTCATCCGCTACGAGGGACCAAAGGGCGGTCCCGGGATGCGCGAGATGCTCGGCGTCACCGCGGCTATCGTTGGCGAGGGGCTTGGCGAAACCGTCGCCCTGCTGACCGATGGGCGCTTCAGCGGTGCGACCCGCGGCTTCATGGTCGGCCACGTGGCTCCTGAAGCAGCCGTAGGAGGTCCGATCGCGATTCTCAAGGACGGTGACACGATCACCATTGACGTCACAAGCCGGTCACTCGCGGTCGACTTGACTGAAGAAGAGATCGGCCAGCGCTTTGCCACCTGGTCGCCACCGGCCCCACGCTACCAGACCGGCGTGATGGCCAAGTACGCCGCACTCGTCTCATCAGCCGCCGAAGGCGCGGTGACGAGACCGGTGAGCTAGGTGCGCGCGATCGGCATCGTATGGCAGACAGCCGTGCCGTCGAGCACAATCGTGCCATCGGCAACGACAACCTGTGTTTCAAGCTCGGTGATCGGCTTGTCAGCTCGGGCGCTCGTGACCCGAACCCGGCCGGTGATTCTGTCACCGGGCCGGACCAGAGCCCTGAACGACCAGTTGGTTTGGAGAAAGACCGTGCCCGGCCCGGGCAGGTCTTCGGCAACGACTGCATTCAGGATCGCGCTGGTGACGCCACCCTGAACGACGATGCCGCCGAAACGGGTCGCGGCCGCGACTTCCTCGTCATAGTGCAGAGGATTCCGGTCGCCGCTGATCTCGGAGAAGAGTTCGATGTCTCGCGCCGTCACCGTCCTCGACCGCTCCGCCTGCTCGCCAGCCTGCGGCATACCATTTGGCCAGACGCTCGTCGCTTCGTTCATATCCCTTCCTCTAGTTCAACCCGCCGCCAAGTCTTGCATCCAGAAACCAGCCTAGTACACTGTTACTCCTGTATTGAGGGATAAAGGCGACGCAGCTTGATGCACGCGTCATCAGTCGTGAAGCGCCAGTCGATCGGTGCACCTTTGGCGTTGCGTTGCGTCACCCAGGCGGCGACCTGCTGTTCCAGAACGGTCCGATCCGGCACCCGCCGCTCCAGGCACTGGCGACTCAAGACACTCAACTCAATCTCGGGTGCCCTCTGGGCAATGTTCAACCAACTGCCGTGTTTTGGCGTGTAGTGGATCTCCAGCTTGGCGACTAACCGTCGTGCTTCGGACACTCCAAAACACTCGTAGAGCTCGGCTGGAGCATGCGTGTTGAGGTTATCCATGACGAGGAAGATGCGCGCGGCATCTGGATAGTGGAAGCCCACTAACTGCTCGATCTGCTCCGCCCAGTCCTGTTTCGTGCGGTGGTCGGTCACCGTGAGATGCCGCCATCCAGCCAGCAGCTCACAGAAGAGAAAGAGGTTGAGCACCCCGCCCCGTACATACTCATAGTCCTCGCGCCGCACGGGCTGCCCTCTGGGCCCGGGCCGCATCGGCAACGGCTCCCGCACCTCACAGAGCACCTGTTTGTTGACCTGGGGTGCCCTCTGGGCCATGCAGATCACGGGAAAGCGCGGATCATAAGGACGGGTGTAGACCTCCAGCACATCCTCCATGTGCCAGACAAAGTCTCCACGCTGCTCGGGTGGGATGACCCACTGCTGCTTGCGATGGGGCTGCAGTTCGTTTCTTTGAGCGCGCGGCCCACCGTCTGATGGGAGATGCTCGCAACGATCTCCAGTGCGACCAGGCGCTCGGCTGCCAGCCGCAGACTCCACTGGGCATAGCCCTCAGGCGGCTCACCGCAGACCAGCGCGATCAGTTGGGCTTCCTGCTCGCCGTCCAGTTTGCGGGCATAGACTCGGTTGGGAGCGCGGCGGTTGAGGGCCGCTTCCAGCCCCTCCTCGGCGTACTGGCGACGCACCCGCGCTACCGTTGGCTGGCTCATAGCATCCCTCCCAGATTCTTCGTCCCGAGAGGGTAAACGCGCTCCCACATTCATGCAATTCACAAGTAACGACGTACTAGAGCGGTTGGACTTGACCTTGAGCGCTCTCTAGCAACTAGTAAATTCCGGTGTGTTATCACTCTTTGGGTACCCGGAATGGCATCACCATCGCTCGAAGTTCATGAGGAATTCCCCCGCCTGGGTTCAAGCGCTTCGCTGGTGCGGCAGATAGTGCGCTGCTATTCAAAACTCGAAGAGACGATGCTCATTCTTGCACCTCGAACTGCGCGAACGTACGCAGGCGAATTCGGCGATTGCTCTTGAGGCGCTCGTTCAGAACTGTCCTGGGCTAGCGACGCGGCCGTGTCCTTGCTCGCATCGACAGTTGCGTTCAGCGTCTAACGACTGGAAGCAGCACATGCGATGCCCTGCCCTGCTCGTGGAAGATGCGCTGGTGGGCGACGACCAGTTCATCGTCAAGGAAGTTGTTCTCAGCCCCTGAGTTGGTGTTGCGGTCGTACTCGGGGAACCAACTGCTTGTGATCTCGACTCGGATGCGATGGCCGGGCAGGAAACGCACGCCACAGGCGTCGGCATCAAAAGTGAACTTGTAGACCTCGCCGGGTTCCAGGAACTGCGGTTGCTCGAATGACTCGCGGAAGCGGGCGCGCAACATACCGTGACAGAGGAAGCGCGCCGATCCGTCCGGATGGACGTCACACAGCCGCACGTGCCAGTCGGTATCGCGGGCGGATGACGATGCGTAGAGAGTAACGGAAACTGGCCCGACGACATCCAGCGGCTCGGTCAGTATGTCGCTGGTATAACAGAGCATATCGTCGCGCGTGGAAGGCAACCGGTCGTCGACCGGGCCGTCGGCGATCTTCCAGAGCATGCCGTTCGGATCTGCGGGGTCATAGCTGTATGTATCGGGCGGTTCGCTAGTTGGCAACTTGGTCGAGAGCGCCCCATCGCCTTTCAGGCTATTGGCACGGCCGCGTGAATGAAGATAGTAGGGCACATTCTGGGCATCTGGGAGCGGCCAGTCAGGCTCGCTCCACCATTCGTTTGCGCCGAGGACAAAGACGTAGACCGATGGCTCATGCTCGATTCCGTTGTCGATGCCTTTCAACCAGCGATCATAGAAGCGCAACTGGTAGGACTCCAGATCGATCAGCGCCTGCTCGCCGAAATCGAGCCCGTTGAGCGCTCGAGTCCGGTTCCCTCTATGGGGCCAGGGACCAATGATCAGCTTCTGTCGTTCCCGGACCTGTGCATCCTTGCCACTGCGCCGCAAGCCGCTGAAATTGAGATGGGCGCCGGGGAAATTCATATCCCACCAGCCGCTGATGTTGAGTGCCGAAACCGACATATTGCCCCAGTTGTGGCTATATGAGCCTTTGCGCCAGTAGCCGTCCAGATTGGGATGCTGCATCCACTCATCCCACCAGTCGCTCTGAATCCCGGCTTGTCGCGCCATATCCGCCAGCGGCAACGTGTGAAAGTAGTCCCGCATCTCGGAGTAAATCTCAGTCTCAGAGTCCTGGTAGGAGCGTCGCCCCATCCAGAGCATCCACTCTGCGACCGGTAGCAGGAAACAGCCATGTGTGATCGGTTCGTTCATGTAGGCGTCGGGTGGCGAGACGACCGGCACGATTGCTTTCAGGTGTGGCGGGTCGGCTGCGGCCGCCAGCCACTGGGTGCGCGCGACACAGGAGCCTCCGGCCATGCCGATATTGCCGTCGGACCATGACTGCTGCGCGATCCACTCGATCGTATCGTAGCCGTCCTCGGTGTCATGGATGTAAGGGGAAAAGTCGCCGTCCGAGTTGAAGCGGCCGCGCAGATCATTCAACGCCACGATGTAACCGCGTCGCGCAAGTTCATGGAAGAAGGGCTGCCGTGCCCGTACCTTATCGTAAGGCGTGCGTACGAGCACCACCGGGTAGGCTCCCGGTGCGTCGGGACGGATGAGATCGAGTGACAGATCGACGCCGTCGCGCATCGGCACGCGCAAGTCATGCTGGATATTCGTCTTGGTTGCTATTCGTTCGGAAACTGCGCTCGTCGGGAGCGCTGGGAACGGGATGTCGCCAAGCGGCATTGCTTTAGCCTCTGCATGTTTCGCGCGATTAACTCGCCGCGACGGACCGATTGCCGATGGCGACAGACTAGCATCGAATGAGCGCCTGTCGAGGTTCCGCGCACAGTACACGTGAGGCTGTCTGGCGGCCGGTGTGGAATGAACCCCTGGCTGCCAGGTGGATACTGATCTTGAAGATCTATAGAGGAGGATCCGACCTGTCACACGAAGTCGATCTGTACGCTGCCTGCTTGCCGGCGAATGGTGATCGCGTAGGTACGAGACAATGCACCGCATTGCCGGCACAGGAATAGAGGAGGCCTTCAGTGCGACGCCGTATCACTCCGGCGTGGGATGGTTGCTATCGACCTGTTCGGCGTTGGTCACCCAGACGACGTAGCTGAGTTCAGCGTTGTCGTAGTGTCCGGTGATCTCCCAGCATCGGGGGTAGGGAGCTGATGCCGAAAGGCATGAAGTCGCCGATATCGGATCGCATGCGATTCGTGCCCGCGCCGCCGGCTTCAAACGAGGGTTTGGGCGGTGCCACTCCTTTTGCGACCCAACCCTGCGGCACCGAATTGGGCTCAACGGATGGCAGCTTTGTCTTAGCTTTTCACCGATCGGCGTGGAGTCAGCCCCAACGAGCGGTACATCGCGGCCCGTAGCGCTAGATCGCGGGGATCCTCCAGGTACGTGCCCATCCTGTTCATCACGTAAGCGTAGCCTATCTCGGATTGAGGGTCAGCATAGGCGAACGAACCTCCGGCCCCCGGTGCACCGAACGCGCTCGGCGGTCCGAAAGGCCGTTTCGAAGCGGGCTTCGCGAAGCCGAGGGAAAATGGCACCTCGATCTTGAGACATTCGTCCATGAATCCGTGTAGCGGCGGAATGGCGGGTTTCATTAGCTGCCGGAGCGTTTCTTCGCGCAATCCAAGCTCCCGGCCGCCAGTCGCGAATTCGCTGTAGGCGCGTGCGATGGCACGGGCGGTGCCGACACCACCTCCGGAAGGCACTTCAAGGTTGCGGGCATAGATTCGTTCGGAGTCCAGCGCCAGCAACGTCCCTGGATTTCGAGTCATCGATTGGAAGAGCGGCGAGCGAGGGTTCATCGCGGCGAGTGTTAGCCGGAACGGATTGTGGAAGATCGCAAGCGCATAGTTGGACATCTGAAGCTTCGCCAGACGAGAATCCGGGATCGAATCTGGCAGGCGAATATAGACATCCTGATCAAGCACCCCGGCGATCTCATCCTGAAAGAATTGTCCCAGGCTGCGATGCTGCGGATCGACCCGCCGCAATAGTTCGCCTTCATAGAAGCCGAGGCTGATAGCGTGGTAGGCCTGCCGGGTGCCTGGCTCCCAGGCGGGTTTTTGTCGCTCCATAATCCCCGCGAGCTTGTCGAGATCAGCGACAACGTCCCTGTCAACCGGCTCATCGAATGCGAACAGTGCGGCCTGGTGTGCAAGGAGCTGGCGGACTGTGATTGCCGCTTTGCCATTCTGGGCAAATTCCGGCCAGTAGGTGCAAACGGGTTCATCGAAGTCGAGCAGGCCGAGGGAGTGCGCGATCGCCATCACCATCGCGGCTAGACCCTTGGTGGCCGAGAAGACGAGGACCATCGTGTCTTCTTCCCACGGATCGCCGGTCTCCTTGTCTCGGGCACCGGCCCAGAGATCCACGACAGGTTCTCCACGGTGGTAGATACAACAAGCCGCTCCGATTTCGTTGCGGCGTTCGAAGTTCTCGACGAAGGCCGTCTGAACTTTCTCGAATCCTGGCTTTACGAAGCCGTTGATGGTGACTGGGCCAGTCTGGACCATAAGAGTGCTCCTAATAACGATCCGGCTCGTGGAGCCCGGCGTTCATCATACGGATCGACGATTCTTCTCCGACAAAGGAACCCGTCATCTTCAACGTGAGAGACGGGCTCGCGACTGACGGGATTCCGGGTGGTATCGATGGATGTGCTGCCGTCTGGGACCTCTTGAGTTGAATAACTGCTCCTTCGTCCGGAGAATGTTCGTCTCGTGCTGGTTGGATAAACGCGACGCTCCTTCCGCTAGCTGCAAGTGACACGGTAGACGTGACTGAGCAATGAAGTTGTGACAGGCGAGCTCGTGACGTTACAGCTTCGCGACAGTCGCGTGTGACAATGTGCGATACCTAGCCCGGATTATTCACGGACGATCGGGCCGAGTGGCGAGGAGGTGCCAGAGCGGCTGTCCGGGATGACTGCTGGCAAGGTGGATGCGGGCACGATCGGTCAGGCGCCGCACCCAACCGCCAATCTTGATCAACCGGAGCCGCAGGATGTCCAGCTGCATCCGTGGAACACCCTCTCGTCCGAGCCAGCGCCGCAAGGTATCGAGCAACCAATAGGCGGCGGCATGCAGCAGTAAACGAAACTGGTTGGCCCAGAAACCACAGCAGCTGGACCCAGAGGGTACCCCGGTCGGCCGGGTGCCCTCTGGGCGTGGCACACTTGAAGTCCTTGACCCAGTTCTCGGTCTCACCGCGTTCGCTATGCCAGCCATAGAGCAGTTCCGGAGCATCCTTGCGAGTCGTGACGACAAAGCGCGTGTTGATCCCGTGCTCACTGACTTCAACCTTGATAATGACGCGCCGCGGATGGGACCAACTCTCGGCCTGGTAGCGCGTCTCGCCGATCAGGCGCACCGCCTGCTGAGTTTGGTCGTAGGTCGCCAGCGTCTCGAGCCGGCTGTTCGGGATCAGGCCGATGGCGTACTCGATCCCGTCCGCCTCGCAGATCGATCGTCACCCCGGGCCAGCGTTGGCCCATCGCCGCGACGATTCTGGCTACTTCGCTGACCGCCTCCCAGCTGGCGTGGGCGTTGCCGGGCCGCAGCCGAGTGGCGCACTGGACCGTGCCGCCAGTCAGGCAGCGTATCCGAGATGGCCGCACACAGCCTGAGTTCATCTTCGGCTTCTGCCAGCCTCAGCAAGCCTCCATCACTCGTCACGTTATCGAGATCCAAGCCTGCGTCGATGGATCCGGCTGGACGCACAAAGGACACCGCGGGTGTGGCAGACGGCGCCATGAAGACACCTCCCTGGATGAGTTCGAATCGCATCGCTTCTCATACCAGAGAGGTGTCTACCTGTCACCTATGAATAATCCAGCCCGGCGCCGCGCGGCCCCAGACGTTGCCTGAACGACAGGCAGGTGTACGCCCCGCATGAAATGGTGCTGGATTGCCCTCCCGGTGGACTTTACAATCAGCGGTATCTCCCAACGACCCGAGCGAGCCGTGCCTACTCTACAACCATGTATCTCGAAAACGACTGCCCCAGGAGGAGAACTCCAATGTTGCCAAGAAAGCTTCGATGCGGGCCAGACCTGTCCGGCTACTCAGGACCTCGCACTCATACTGTAGGTTGGATCGACCATGTCACTGATGCCCGTGGCTGTAACCTGACCGAGAGCATCAACATGCACCTGGGCTCGGTGGTCCTTCTTGATCAGATAATAGATGAGGTAGACGGCCAGCCCTATCCCAGCTGTGAAGAGGAGCAGGATGACCGCGAGCCCGAAGCGAAACTTCTTCGGCCTCACTAGTTCCGCGCTGTTGCTGGTCTGACTAACGACCTGATAACCCTGCCAGCTCAGACGCTCGAGCTCCTCCGCCAGGACAGATGTGCGCTGCTCGTCCGACAGCTCCAGCCGCGTTGGGTCTTCGCGCACATGTTCCAGTTCCTCGTCGTAGCTGCGGCCGGTTGCCGTCGCTAGCCGCTGAATGCGTTGGTAAACGGCGGGGGATGCTGGCGCACCACTAGCATCGAAATATGGCGATGGGTGTACCGCTTCAGGGTGATCGGTCGATTCCTGAGACATCAAAACCTCCGGTCCAATGTTCGGACGAAGCACTTCAACACGCGTAGACGGTCACGAATTGCATTATGCGACTCGATTGTGGATCGGGTCCAGTTCCGCTCATGGTATCACCACCGGGCAACCGGTTATGCTGGCGGTTTCAGTCGATGTCACAGCGGGCTCGTTCCGTACCGAGGACAGGAATACCATTCGCTAGCGACCCGTTGTAGCCAATGTGTCCAGAGATTCTACAGATGAAGGAGTGGGGAAGAGATGACGACAGATACGCGCCCGCCGATGCCGGTGCTCGACTTCGACCAGATCGGCCCGCAGGTTGGCGAGCGCTTTCCGGACATCACGCTTCCGGATCAGTCCGGAACTCCAGTCAACCTCCAGGAGCACCGCGGCACCCGCAAAGGGCTGATCGTCTTTCACCGAAGCGCGGGATGGTGACCATTCTGCCGAACGCAGCTCGTTGAGCTGCAAAGCCGTCTTCCAGAATTCGAGCGCGAGGGCATCTCCGTCTACGCGATCAGCTACGACTCCGTCGATGTGCTACGCGACTTCGCGGCGAAGCACGATATCCAGTACCCGCTTCTCTCTGACGAGGGCAGCGTCGTCATCAAGCAACTTGGTCTCCTCAACGAGCACCTGGCGCAGCAGTCGGCGCACTACGGGCTAACTCCTGGAGATCATCACTTCGGAATTCCCTACCCCGGCAGCTTCGTCCTCGACACCGGCGGCGTTGTCATCGACAAACGCTTCGAACAGAGCTACCGGGTGCGTCCCCAGGCAGCCGACCTGTTAGAAAGTGCATTCGGCGCCGAGATTAGCGAGGCGGCGATCAGCGACCGGGCGAACAATGATGAGATCGGCGTCACCGCCTGGATGAATGGCGCAGCATACCGGCCATGGCAACAGTTGCGCGTCCAGTTTGGCATCCAGATTGGCGACGGGCTGCACATCTACGGCAAACCAGTCCCGGATGGTTTCTACGCGCTCGAGATCGAACCTGAATCGATTGAGGGGCTGGAGACTGCCGAACTGGAACTTCCCGATCCGCATCCGTACAAGGTTGAAGGAATCGACGAGCAGTTCATGGCCTACGAGGGAGAGGTTCGGGGATCACTGCCGGTCTACATCAACCGCAACGCTGGCGACCTGACCCTGAATCTGACCGTCAGCTACCAGGCATGCACCGACAGCGAGTGTTTCCCGCCTTCATCCCTGCGCCTTAGACTGCCAATCCAGGCGCTGGACAACGTGCCTGGATAGCGGTTCACATCTAGCTGCTTCTACGGTAAACTGCTTTACTATGACTTAACGATTGACGCGCCCGACACCACCAGTATCGGGCGCGTTTCAGTTGGAGACCGGGCCAGTGGCTTCGACGAGAACCAAAACGCGGGACGAAGAACGTGACGAACAAGCCGTCGCGGATATAGCGGCCTCCCCAGAAACCGCGGTTGACGCCGCGAGCGAACTCGAAGATGAGCCGGAGGATGACTACAACGCCCGTGGC
This sequence comes from uncultured Chloroflexia bacterium, assembly GCA_963709995.1. Classification (GTDB taxonomy): domain Bacteria; phylum Chloroflexota; class Chloroflexia; order Thermomicrobiales; family CFX8; genus JAUIIK01. The sequence goes on from CAVPYN010000011.1 coordinate 249,205, forward strand.
TCCTATACCGTTGCCGGCGCTCACCTCTCGCATGACGTCTACTCATCCTTTCGCGATCCGCTGATTCCGTTCGTCCAGGACAACCTCGGCATTTCGCTTTTCGCGGCCAGCCTGATGGTGCCGGCCCAGTCTTTGCCCAGCCTGCTCCAGCCATTCATCGGCGTGCTGGCGGACCGCACCTCGAAGCGCTGGTTTGTCGTCCTCGCGCCAGCCGTTGCCGGAATTTCCGTTTCATCGATCGGTCTCGCGCCAAACGTCTTCGTTGTTCTCCTGTTGCTCTTCACCGCCGGGCTGGCCTCGGCGGCCTTCCACACGCCAGCAGTCGCGCTGATCGGCGAATATGGCGGCCGCCGCATGGGTCGGGCGATGGCGTTGTTCCAGGCCGGCGGGTCACTTGCTCGCGCCCTCGGCCCGCTGATCGTCACCGGCGTCATCTGGCTGGTGGGATTCCACAATCTCTGGATCGCGATGTTCATGGGGATCGCGGCATCGATCGCCCTTTACTTCGTTGTCGACACAACCGCTAGCGATCAGGCAGAGAAGGAAAAGGACGTTGTGCCGTTTAAACCGCTGGTCAAGGCGCGGGCAAAATACGTTGGCGGCCTGATGGGATTCGGGTTTCTGCGATCTTTGGGCCGCGCGCCATTCACCATTTTCCTGGTCGCCTACCTGCTCGAAGTCGGGCGTGGCGATTGGTATGCCTCGATTTCGTTGGCGACGATCTCATTTGCCGGTATCTTCGGCGGCTTCGCGGGTGGGATCTTCTCCGACCGATTTGGACGGCGGATCGTTCTGGCGTTCAGCACGATCGCGATCGTCCCGATTCTCTATCTCTACCTGTTTCTCGAAAATGGGTCCATCTGGGTCATCAGCTTGCTGGCGTTGGCCGGGATCGTCTCGATGGCTTCCGGTCCGGTCGAACTGGCCCTGGCCCAGGAGATCATGCCCGAAGCGCGGAGCACCATGGCTGGGGTTACGCTGGCGTTCCGCTTTGGAACGATGAGCATCGTCGCGCTGGTGTTCGCCAGGCTCGCGGATTCGATCGGCATCGAGAACGCCTACTGGTACATTCCGATTCTCTCCTTGCTTGCCCTGCTCGCCGTGCCGTTCCTTCCGAAGAGGGGCGAAGCCATGCCCCAGCCGGTGTACTAGGATCACCTTACATCGTGCGGCAGTGGTTGCCGCCTTGAAATAGAGGCCTGCAGTGGTCAAGAGCGCACTGGAACCATCAGTTAACGATGACGCACAAGCCATCGCCAGTACGGCCGTTATCGATGCTTCCACGACTGACGACTTTGATCGACGCGGGACTCTGACAGTCAGCGGCGCCCACTTCGCGCACGATCTTTACTCATCATTCCTCGGGCCACTGATTCCCGCTGTCCAGGAGAAGCTCGGCGTCTCGCTCTTCATCGCCAGCCTGATGGTGCCTGCCCAGCAAATGCCAAGCATCTTTCAACCGTTCGTCGGTGCCTGGGCCGATCGCTCATCCAAACGACTCTTCGTTGTCCTCGCCCCAGCGGTAGCCGCGATCTCGGTTTCTTCGGTCGGCCTCGCGCCCAACGTCGCAATCATCCTGCTCTTGCTGCTCACCTCGGGCCTCGCTTCAGCCGCCTTCCATGCGCCATCGATCGCACTGGTCGGCGAATATGGCGGCAAACAGACCGGCAAAGCGATGTCGTACTTCATGTTCGGCGGTGAGGCGGCGCGCGCCATAGGACCCCTGATCATCACTGCCGCAATCGCCTGGTTCACGTTGGAAGGGTCGTTCGTCGTCGCGGTGTTCGGTGTCGCCGCGTCGATCATCCTCTATTTCACCGTCGATACGACGAAGAGCGACAGCGACGCCGCCGATCGCCGCAAACTTGGCATCGCGATCCGGCCGCTGTTGCGTGCCCGGCGTCGCTGGCTGACCGGACTCTTCGGCTTCAGCTTGATGGTTTCCGTCTTTCAACGCCCCGTTCGCGTTCTTCCTCTTCAAGTACCTGACGGTTGAAGGTCGCAGCGAATGGTTTGCCGGCCTTTCTCTCTCGCTCTACTTCGCCGCTGGCGGGTTCGGCGGCCTGATCTGGGGTCCGCTCTCCGACCGTATGGGACGGCGCAAAGTGCTCTACATGACGCTCGGCATCTCGCCGGTGATCGTCTATCTTTACCTGCTCGTCGAGCAGGTCTCCGGCGTCGGCCTTGTCGTCCTGGTCATTGCTGGCATCTTCTCCATGGCAAGCCGCCCGATTATGCTCGCGATGGCGCAAGAAATCTTGCCCGAGTCACGCGCGCAGATGTCCGGACTGATGCTAGCCTTTGGTTTCGTCACGATGAGCCTGATCACGATCGGGTTCGGCGCGATCAGCGACCGGATCGGGATCGACACCGCCATCTGGTACATCCCGATCTTCGGATTTCTTTCCTTGCCATTCATCGCACTCCTTCCCCGTCGTGGCGAGCAACCGCCGATGCCCGCGGGATAAGGATCAGGGAAGAGAGATCCGGAATTAGTACGCAGGCAGCGCCGTCCCAGACGTACCCGTCTCCCGACATCGGGAGAGAGGGTAGTGCGGCGAAGGACGACTCCTACAATCGGAGAGGGATCTACACGCTTGCCGGCGGACACGCCGCGCACGATCTCTACGGCGGGTTTCTCGGGCCACTGCTGCCGGAGATCCAGGCAAAACTGGCGGTTTCGCTGACCGTCATCAGTCTTGATGTTCCCGGCCCAGCAGATTCCCGGGATATTCCAGCCCTTCACCGGGATGCTGATCGACCGTACCAGTCGCAAGATGTTCATCGTCCTCGGGCCAGCCATCACCGCAATTTCGATCTCGGCGCTTGGCCTGGCGAACCACGTCTGGGTCGTGCTGCTCCTGCTCTTCATCTCGGGGATCTCCTCCGGCATCTTCCACGCTCCAGCGGTTGCGCTGATGGGCGAGTACGGCGGTCGACGTTCCGGGAAGGCGATGTCGATCTTCATGTCCGGCGCGGAGGTTGCCCGTGCTCTCGCCCCGCTGCTGATTACCGCGGCAATCGCCTGGCTGACGCTTGAGGGCTCGGCGGTTGTCGTCGTCTTCGGGCTTGCCGCCTCGGTCATCCTCTATTTCACCGTCGACACCGCGGAAAGCGACGCAGCGCGCAGAGCCAGCCCGCCGGTGAGCCTTCGGCCGCTACTCAGCGCTCGCCGAACCTGGCTCTACGCGCTGCTTGCAATCACGGTTCTGAACGCCATCGCGACCGGTCCCTACCACTACTTCCTTGTGAAATTCTTGATCGACAAAGGACATAGCGACTGGTACGCGGGCCTGGCTCTGACGATCCTCTTCTCGGCGGGAGTCGCGGGAATGCTCATCGGCGGCTTCTTTTCTGAGCATATCGGCTCGCGCAACACCCTCGCAATCGCGCTGGCGGTATCGACACCGCTGATGATCAGCTATCTGGCGCTGGAGGACGGCACATGGTTGCCATTCCTGGCTCTGATACCGGCCAGCGCCGCGCTGACTGCGGTCCGGCCACAGATCATGGCGATTTCCCAGGATATGCTCCCGGAAGCTCGCGGGGCGATGGCCGGCGGCATGCTGGCGCTCAGTTTCGTATCGCTCTCGATTACCGCGTTCGCCTTTGGCGCAGTTGCGGATCAGGTCGGGCTGGAACCAGCGTTCTTCGCCGTATCTATCGCTTCGATTCTTGCCGTTCCATTCGTCTTTCTATTGCCTGTTCGCCAGACATCGCATGCGTCGACGCGGTAGATCGGATCGCTCACGAAGCACAGGATGTCGTTCAGCCTGAGACGTGCCACAGCGTGTCTCTACGTCGGAACCCGGCATCACTTACGGACATTCGTGGCACACTGTTTCCTGACTGACAGTGGAATCAACAGGAAAATGACATGAATGTGAACACGACAGCTGCTGACACAGAGATTGTCCACAGGACACTCGATAACGGGCTAACGATCCTGATCCGTCCCACGCACGGTGCGCCAATCGCATCATTCTGGGTGTGGTACCGGGTGGGTGGCCGCAATGAGGTCCCGGGAATCACCGGGATCTCCCACTGGGCTGAGCACATGCTCTTCAAGGGGACGGAGGCGCTCCCGTCCGGCGAGATCTTTCGCAGAATCTCCGCCGCTGGCGGCTCGCTCAATGGCTTCACCTGGGTTGATTACACGACCTATTTCGAGACGTTGCCGATCGATCAGATCGACCTCGCGCTCAAGATCGAGTCGGACAGGATGATCAACGCCCGCTTCGACGAAGAGGAGGTGGCAAGCGAGCGCACTGTCATCATTTCCGAGCGACAGGGCAACGAGAATCAGCCCACCTTCTTCCTTCGCGAGGAAGTCAATGCCGCGGCATTTCGCGCTCACCCCTACGGGCAGGGCGTCATCGGCCATCTCTCAGACCTGCAGGCGATCACCCGCGAGGATCTCTTCAAGCACTACCAGACGTACTACCGGCCAAACAACGCCGTAGCGGTGCTCGTTGGCAGCGTTGACCCGGAGGATGCCGCCACCCGGATCGAGCAATACTTCGGGAACATTGACCCATCCCCGTTTGTGCCGCCGGTCCGAACGGTCGAACCGGAACCTCAGGGGGAAAGCCGGGTCACGATCAATCGGCCCGCGCCGAACCGGGTCATGCTGATGGCCTATCTCGCGCCCGCCGCCAGCCATCCGGACGTTGCCCCGTTGACCGTCCTGGACGCCATACTCTCCGGCGGCAAGCCATTTTCCTTCGGCGGCGCGGGCGGCACGATCGGACGTTCGTCGCGGTTCTACCGTCGATTCGTGTCGACTGGCCTGGCCGCCGGGGCCGGCACGTCTTTTAGCCTGTCAATCGATCCCTACCTCTTCTCGATCAGCGCGACGCTCAACCCGGAAGTCGATCAGATGGAGTTCGAGCAAGCGGTGGATGCTGAAATCGAGAAGCTTCAGGAAGATCCAGTTGGGGACGCGGAGTTAGGGAGAGCGATCAGGCAACTGCAAGCCCAATGGGCCTATGGTCAGGAGAGCGTTACTAGCCTGGCCTACTGGCTTGGCTCACTGGCAATGGTTGCGCCGGAGCGCGATCCCGATCGCTTCATCGACGAGATCGAACAAGTGACACCGGCGGACGTACAGCGCGTCGCACAGACTTATCTATCCCCAAAGCGACGCACGGTTGGCTGGCTCCTGCCAGACTAGCCAAGTATGGCGACGGCGATCAGCAGATAGATCAACAACGAGAGAATGTCCTGGATAACGGTCGCTAGCGGACCGCAACCGAAGGCGGGGTCCATGCCAAACTGATCGAGAATCCATGGCAGCAGCAACGCAACCGATGAAGCTATCGACGAAGCGGCAAAGAGCGACAATCCGATGACCAGGGCCGCATCGCGCTCTCCCCAGCCGATAACCACCGCGAAATAGAACGCCACTGAAAGCAGTGCCCCAACGACAACACCGGTCAGAAGTTCGCGCCGCACCATCGACCTGATCGACACGCCAACTGACAGACCGCGAATGATGATTGCCTCGCTCTGGGTACCGATCGCGTCCGCCATGTAGACGATGCCCGGCAAGAAGAAGGCGAGGATGACGTTCTCGGTCAGCGTCACCTCAAACTGCCCGATCAACTGGGCCGCGATCAGCGTGCCCGCCAGACCTACCCCGAGCCAGGGGATGCGGTGCCAGACTCGCAACCAGACGCGCTCCTGGCTGGCAGAGCGGGCAACCGCCGCGCTGCCGAGAAAGCCACTGAGCCGGGCAATATCCTCGTTATGCTCTTCAAGCATGATCTCCAGAAGCGTCCAACGGGGGATCAAACCGAGAAATGCGTCGTTCTCGTCAACAACGGCGATGCTGCCCCGCCCCTGCCTGGTCGCCCGCCAGGCAACCTCCTCCTGATCAACACCAGGAGTGACGATCGGCGGGTGCCCGTCCATGAGATCGCGGACAAGCACGTCATCCGGCGCGGGCAGCAACTTCTCGATGCGCACCAGTCCAACTAGATAGTCGCCCTCCAGCACCGCGACGGCTTCGATGCTCTCGAACGCATTCTCGAGGATCTGAGCGCGCACTTCGCTTGCCGTCATCGTCGGAGTTGCGCGCGGGACTTCGGTGCAGACGTGCTCGGCCGCGGTGTCGAACTGCTCCGATGTAAGTATTCGCAGCCGGTGAGGCGACTCCACGACCTGGCTTTCGGGCATAGTCTTCGCTCCTGATATACAAGCTCATGAAGAATCTCGGCAGACTTCATACCTGGCGGCAGCTAGCTGCGCGCTCCGAGACATTCCTGTCTAAACGACGCCTTGTGCTGGCTGTGCGCCGCGGTCGATACTTACAGGCAGCGAACCAGCAGAGAGATGGAGACCTGATGAACCAGACCGAAGCATCATACGACGAGACAGTATCCGGCATCTCTTCTCAGATGCCAATCGTGCGTGAGACGCGCACTGACAACGGAATGCGTGTGGTGTCGCTCGACAGCACCGACCATACCGCCAGCGAGGTTGCCGTATTTCAATTGCGCATCATGGCTGGCTCGGCATTGGACGGTGGCACGCCCGGGCTCAGCCAGTTTGCAACGTCGATGCTCAGTAGGGGAAGCGCTGGGCGCAGTCTCGACCAGATTGCCGAGAAGCTTGACGGGCTCGGCGCAACGCTCGGCTTCGGCTGCGGCAGGCTGACAATCGACGGTTCGACCAAATCGCTCCACAAGGACGCCGACACCGTCGTCGGCTATCTTGCGGGGTCCCTGCGTCTACCCGATTTTCCGGACGAACAGATAGAAATCGTCCGGGCTCAGATGCTCTCCGGTCTCCGGCAGGCAGAAACCAACACCCGCACAGTCGCCAATCGCACCATGCGCGAGATGATCTATGCTGAGGGTCACCCGTTCCATAACCGGGCATCCGGGACGCAGGAGTCGATTGTCGCGATCGACCGCCCGGCACTTGCAGAATTCCACCAACAGGTGTTCCAGCCAGGAGATGCCATTGTCGCCGTCGCTGGAGGGATCGACCACGATCAGGCCGTGGCGCTGGTTGAGCGCCACTTCGGCGATTGGAAGGGCGAGCCACCTGCGATCGACGTGCCGCCGGTTAGCGCGCCGGGGGAGCAACGCCGGGAAGATCGTGCTATTCCCGGCAAGTCTCAGGCCGACCTCGCGATGGGGTTGCCCTCAATCGCTCGCAACCACCCCGACTACTATGCGCTGAGTGTGGCCAACCTGATCATCGGTCGTTTTGGTCTGTATGGCAGGTTGGGAGAAAGCGTGCGGGAACGCCAGGGCATGGCCTATTACGCCTACTCGCAACTCCAGGCAGGGAAACAGGTCGGTCTGTGGGTCGCCAATGCCGGCGTTGCCCCGGAAAACATCGACCGCGCAATCGAGAGCATCATTGCTGAAGTGCGCGGGTTCAACGAAGGCGGGCCGACGGAGAGGGAGTTCGCCGACTCCACCGGAAGCATTCTGGGATCGATCCCACTCAGCCTCGAAACAAGCGGTAGCCAGGCATCTACAGCCGCCGATATCGTCTTTCACGACCTCGGCCACGATTATCTTCAGCGCTATCGCGACATCATCCGCGACTTGACTCCGGAGCAGGTCACTGACGCAGCCCGGAGGCATCTGGATATGGAGCGATTGACGGTGGCGGTGGCCGGACCGGAGCAAGATTAGCCGGCCAGCGAGCCGGTTTCACTCAAGCCATTCGATGACGACGCCGGAAGCTGCATGCACGGCAGTCTGCCGAAGAATCTCGTCACCCGTGTTGACGAAGCGATGCGGAGCGCCTGAAGGAATCAGAATCAGGTCGCCAGCGTGCGCAGACACCTTGTCGTCGCCGATGAAGAAATCGGCCTCGCCCTGGTGAATAACAAAGAGTTCCTCATAGTCATGGCGATGAAGCGCGACGCTACTGCCTGGATGCACCTCGCCGAACATCAGGGAGATATCAGCAAGGCCATACTCGGAGCCGTGAAACAGGCGAGCAGACACACCTGCGCCGAACGATCGCTGAACAAGTTCGTCCTGACCAATCCGATACTGCACGACGTCTATCCTTTTCTTAGCTCTTGAAACGGCGGTCGCGAAGCATCTCGCCCAGTTGCGTGAATCGACACGATACTCCTCACGCAGACCGTTGTCGAGCCCTTGCTTCGGCATACGGCACCGCCTGAGCCTGCAGAACAGCTCAACTATGGACGGCGCCTACACATTAGTGACGAGTAAGGCGTTCCACGAGTGATTTGCCGCTTGGAGCAACGCCCGTCTCTTCCGCCTTCCGATCGAGTTGTTCGAAGCCGCGCTGGACGTAGCGTACGCCGAGGTACCGGAATGGCTCGGGTTCCCAGTCCCGCCCACGGCGGTTGACGAACGGGAGACGGCTGATCTCGCTCTCGGTACGCGTGATCAAATCGGCCAGGATGCGGCCAGATAGATTGGATGGTCCGACACCAGTGCCAGTGTAACCGTAGGCGGCCGCCAGCCCCTCGCGCGGCTCGTAGGAAACCGTTGGCACGTAGTCACGCGGCCAGCCGAGCGGACCACCCCAGGTGTGAGTAAAGCGCACGTCCTTGAGCATCGGAAACCACGCGCGCACATCGTCCTGCAGCAAACGGTGAGTCGGCTCGTGGCGGTCATACTCGTCCTTGATGCTCGATCCGAAATGATACGGCGCACCGCGCCCGCCGAAGAGAATGCGGCCATCGGAGGTGTGAGTCAGATACTTCACCATGTTGGTCGCTGATGAGAGCCCTTCGCGCGCTTCCCAGCCAATCTCCTGCCAGTCACCCGCTGAGAGCGGCTCGGTGAGCGTGATCAGCGAATAGACCGGCAGCACCCTACGGCGCAATTGCGGGAAATGCGAGAGGTAGGACTCGCCAGCCAGGACAATCGTCTTTGCCCGGGCATGGCCGCGGGAAGTGTGCAACGCCGGGTAGGCGCCGGTTGTGAAGTCGGCAACCTCGGTTTGCTCGTAGATCGTCGCGCCGCGACGCTCGACGGCGCGAGCCAGCCCGCGAGCCAGCTTAGCCGGGTGGATCTTCGCACTGTTCTGGTTGAAAAGCCCGGCCAGGACGCCAGCGACCGAGACCCGTTCAGCCACTTGGTCCGCGTCAAGTACTGCTGAGTCCTCGCCGAACCCGAACGCTTCGAGTGTACGCTGATCTCCGTTGAGGACGTCGACTTGATAAGGGCTACGGGCAAGGCGCATATAGCCACCGCGCACGAAGTCCATCTCAATACCCTCACGGCCAGCCACTCCCGAAATCTCGTCGACAACCGTATTCAGCGCTCGCTGCAAGTCGACCGCGCCTTGCCGGCCGAACAGTTGGGCCATGCGACGCAATCCGACCGGGAATCGGTTTCCCAGCCCACCTCCATTTCGGCCCGACGCGCCGAACCCCGCGATTTCCTTCTCGAGGATCGCAATCGACAGCGACGGTTCGCGTTCTTGCAGGTAGTAGGCTGTCCAGAGCCCGGTGTAGCCAGCACCGAGGACGGCCACATCGACGTCAATCGTCCCATCCAGCGCCGGTCGCGGCGTCAGATCATCTCCACAGGTATCGAGCCAGTAGCTATAGGACGCGTAGTCCTCGGCCATTGCTGCCTCCTCAACACACTTGTCGCTGATCCCCCAGATCATTGCCCCATCGTGTCAGAACCCATCAACACCTGCAAGCGGCCTGGTTGCACAACGGCAGAATCCTATTCTCACCTACTACAATGCCCACCAGACAGAAAGGACGAAGAATCGTGAAACTCGATCTCATTGTTCGCAACGGAATGGTCATCGACGGCACCGGAAATCCGTGGTTTCAGACAGATGTCGGCATCAAAGACGGCCGGATTGTCGCGCTTGGAAAGTTGAATGGCGCGCGGGCCGAACAGGAGATCGACGCTGCGGGCATGGTTGTTGCGCCGGGCTTCGTCGATGCCCATGCCCATTCCGATTACCTCATCCTGGCTGACCCAACCAACGAGAATAAGCTGCTCCAGGGCGTGACACTGGATGTCGCCGGCAACTGCGGCTACTCGGCAGCCCCGATTGGCGAAGCTTTCTTTCGCGAGTGGTGGACACCCGAGATCGAGGAACGCTTCACCGTCTGCGGGCTCGAAGAAGGCCGAAAATTGTTGGCGGACCACGGAGTCGAATTCAACTGGCGCACACTCGACGGCTATTTGAACGCCATCGACGCGGCCAAACCGAGCACCCACTATCTGACCTTCACTGGTCAGGTCGCGTTGCGGCTGGCCGCTTACGGAGACTACGGGCGCAGACCAAGCGACGATGAATTCTTGACGATGAAGGACCTGACCCATCAGGCGATGCGTCAGGGGTCATTTGGTGTTTCGACTGAATCCGGCAGCCACAAGGAGATGGATTTCGACGTCGAAGAGTTGATCGAGCTTTGCAAGATCGCCGCTGAATATGGCGGCGTCTACTCCAACCACATGCGCAACTACGACATGGAAGTGATCGCCTCGACCGAGGAAGCACTCTACATCAGCGAACAGGCGAACATCCCTTCGATCATCTCCCACATCGGCGTCGCCGGACGTCAGCGCGGTGTGCCCGCCGAAGGATTACTGGCGCTGATTGACGAAGGGCGCGAGCGCGGCCTGCAGGTCACAGCCGACCTGATGCCCTTCGGCTACCGCGAGTCGTTGACCTTCACCGCACTAGCACGCGATATGCTGCCGGAATCTGCGACAGCCGACGGCTACGAAGCCTTCAAGGCCGAAATGCAAGACTCTGAAAGCCGGCAGCGACTGAAGCAGGAACTGCGCGAAGGAGCTTCCTCTCGCTGGTACATCTCTCCCGACGCCAAGCCGGGCGAGGCCTATTCCGAAGGTCCACTGGCCGGAGATTCCTGGCCCGATCAGCTCGAGTTCGTCGTTTGCACGGAACGCAGCTTCGAAGGACGGCGGGCTGGCGACCTTGCCCGTGAGATGGGACGCGATCCCTTCGACATCCTCTTCCAGGCGATTGAGACTGACTGGGACACCGCCAAGGTGATGCACACCAGCTGGGCGGAAGAAGACTTGAAGCTGATGGTCCAGCACCCCTGGGTCTCCTTCGGCGGCGACGGCGCGCAGACGAAGGCTATGTGGCAAAAGCGCCCCGGCGTACCCAACCCGACCCAGTATGGCGTCTTCCCGATGATCCTCGGCCGCTACGTGCGCCAGAAGGGCTGGCTGCGCTGGGAGGACGCCATCCGCAAAATGACCTCGTTGCCCTGTGCCGCGATGGGCATCTATGACCGCGGCATCATCCGCCCCGGCGCATGGGCCGATATCACCATCTTCAACCCTGATACGATCATCGACACCCCGAGCTACTACGACTACCCTGAGACCTACGCGCGCGGCATCCACCACGTCATCGTCAATGGCGTCCCGGCCGTCCTCGACGGTCAGCAGACCGGTCAGCGACCGGGCACAGCGTTGCGGCATAGCACGCTGAATGGAGCATGAACTTGAAGATCGATCCGGCTTTCTTCCGTCCCGAAGCGATCAGCGAGAAGACGCGCCAGGCGAATCAACGCCTGGAACGCGAGCTTGCCAAAGCACCCCCATTCGTCACATTCACACCACAGGAGATCCGGGACGCCCGGCATTCTGGTGAAGGCATCTTTGGTCCTCTGGAGTATTCCGAACGAGCAGTGAACCGGGTGATTGCCGGTCCGGACGGCGATCTGACGCTACGCGTGTTCATGCCCGAAACCGTCTGTGGCGTCTATCTCCACATCCACGGCGGCGGCTGGGTGCTCGGTGGAGCCGATCAGAGCGACGCGGCACGGCTGCGCGAAGCCGATGCGAACCAGGTTGCCGTCGTTAGCGTCGAATACCGGCTTGCGCCGGAGCACCCCTATCCTGCCGGACCTGACGACTGTGAAGCCGCCGCGCTCTGGCTCGTCGAGAACGCCGCATCGGAGTTCGGGACCGAGCGCGTGCTCATCGGCGGTGAATCGGCGGGCGCACACCTTTCTGCCGTCACGCTGCTGCGGCTACAAGACAGACATGGGCTCACCCCGTTCCAGGGCGCGAACCTCGTCTACGGCGCATATGACCTGTCGATGACGCCGAGTTGCGCTAACTGGGGAGAATTCAACCTGATTCTTTCAACGCCTATCGTCGAGTGGTTCATCGACAAGTACGTGCCGGCGGAGAAGCGTCGGGACCCGGATGTGTCGCCACTCTTCGCCAATCTCAGCGGCATGCCGCCAGCCCTCTTCAGCGTTGGCACGCTCGACCCCATCCTCGACGATTCCCTCTTCATGGCATCGCGCTGGACTGCCGCTGGCAACGACGCTGAACTCGCCGTCTATCCAGGCGGGGTCCATGGCTTCAATGGTCTCCCAGGTGATCTCGATATCACCCATCAATTCAACGCTCGCGTCGATCAATTCTTCGACAAGGTGCTATCCGGATGAATATGCCTATACATCCACGAACCCGGGTGTTCACTCTGCTATACCCTTGAACCTGTCACCTGCAACCTCTGAAAGGAGTCCCATGGAGCGCCACATCCCATTCGTCGCCGTCCACAACTTCAGAGATCTCGGCGGCTACGAGGCCGCCGGTGGACGCCCGATCCGATGGCGACGGCTATTCCGCGCCGACTCGCTCCAGGGACTTTCGCAGGATGAAGCCAGATGGCTGCGGGACGAATTGGGCTTGAGAACGGTCATCGACATGCAAGGTGGCGTCGGACGAGATCCCGGCCCGCTCGTCGCCAATGGCGTGAATCGCCATCATCTGTCGATCTGGGATGATCACATGCAGGAACTGTTGATGCGGCTGGAACGCCCGATATCGGGTGAGTTTTATGTCACTCTCGCTGAACGCTTCGGCTTGCAGTTCACCGAAGCGCTGCGACTGTTGTCCGAAGAAGGCAGCTATCCAGCCGTCTTCCACTGCACAATCGGCAAGGATCGGACCGGCGTTCTAGCCGCGCTACTACTGGCCACGCTCGGCGTCGACGACGAAACGATCATCGCGGACTACGGCCTCAGTAACAGCGCCATCGCCCAGATACGGGAACACCTGCTGACCTTGCCCGATCTCTCCGACGACTACAAAGCAAGGCTCGATCTCACGCTCGCCGTCGAACCGCTCGCCATCGCTACGTTGCTAGATGAATTGCGCGCTCGGCACGGTTCGATCGAGGAATTCGTCAATAAGCACGGATTGAAGGAGCAAGAACTGAGGCGCATCCAGGAGATTCTGCTGACCTGATCAGGTTAGAGGGGAAGCGGGAATGCAACGCCTCATCGAAATCCCGGGTGTTTTCAACTTCCGCGATATCGGCGGCTATCCCACACGTAGCGGACACCGGACACGTTGGTCCAGGCTCTACCGTTCCGGAGCGCTGCACCGTGTACAACCCGACGGTATCAGCCTGTTGCAGTCGACACTCGGAGTGAAAACCATCATCGACCTCCGTTGGGCGGATGACCTGAAGCGGGCAGGGACACTGGGACCTCTAGCCGAAATGGACATCGAACGTCATCACCGGCCGCTCGGGAACGCAGAGATCCTCAAGGACGTTCCGCCACTCCCTGTCGAACTGGCTTACGTGCCACTTGCAACCCGCAGCGGCGCTGACGTTGCAGCTATCGCCCGCACGCTCGGGAGCGAGTCCACGTTTCCGGCCGTCATCCACTGCTCGGCCGGCAAGGACCGCACCGGCATCTTCACCGCACTGCTTCTGGCGCTGCTCGGAGTTGAAGACGATCTGATCGTCGAGGACTACTCCTTGACCGCCTCCGAAATGCCTCGCTGGATCGCCTACCGAATAGCAATCGGAGAATTGCCCCCGGAATCAGCCGATACCCCACACCCCGGCGACGCGATCGCACCTGACGCCATCAGATCCATGCTCGCCACCCTCCGCAATGACCACGGATCGATCGAGGGCTATCTTCTGAATCATGGCTTGTCGCCGAAGGATATCTCTACGCTTAGAGACCACTTGCTAGAGTAAATGTCCGCGACCACCATCATTTCGAGCGGAGCGACGAGGCAGGAAGAAACAGAGCGTCATTCAAACGACTCAATTGACGGCCACAGCAAGTAATCAGCTAGCTGTCATGCCCCAGGAGCACGACGACGCTGCCTCTCTTATGGCCGGTATCGGCGTAGCGGTGGGCTGCGGCCATCTCCTCGAAGGGATAGCTGCGGTCGATGACGGCTCTGAATTCGCCAGCGTTGACGAGGCCGCGGATGAAGACGAGATCCTCGTGGCTGGTGTTCGCTATCGTGCCGACGACCTTCTTGCTGCTACCAACCGAGTGGCGCAGCATCTGGAAAATGGTCGCCATCTCAATGACGTTTGCCAGATAGATGCCGTTCTCCTTCAGCACACTCATGCCGCCGGAGACTGAACTCTTCCCGACGGTCTCAAAGATGAGGTCATACTTCTGACCGCCCTTGGTGAAATCTTCCTTTGTGTAGTCAATGACCCTATCTGCCCCTAGTGACTTGACGAGCTCGATGTTCGCGGTACTGCAGACGCCAGTCACGTTCGCGCCAAACTGCCTGGCAAGTTGCACAGCAGCTGTTCCTACCCCCCCGGACGCACCATAGATCAGGACATCTTGACCAGGTTGGATATTTCCCTTGTCGCGCAGGAAGAAGAGCGCGGTATGCGCGCCAAATGGAATTGCGGCAGCCTCTTCGTAGGTCATGCCCTCCGACATCGTCGCAATCGCCCCATCTGCCGGGACCGCGAGGAACTCGGCATATGCGCCAAATTGAGTGCCGCTGGAGCCGAATACCCGGTCGCCTTGCTTGTAACGCTGGACGTTGTCCCCGACCGACTCGACTACTCCAGCGAAATTGACGCCCAGGATGCGTATCTTCGGTTTGCGAAGACCGAAGCCTATCCGGGCTGGAAGCCAGAACATCGGAGGGAAGGCCGAACCACGCACGCGGTAGTCCCCCGCCGCGACCTGCGTAGCGTAATTTCTAACAAGTACCTCGTTTGGTCCCGGGGATGGCTTCTCAACCTCCTCAATGTGCAGAACCTCCGAGGGTCCATATTCATCAATCACCATAGCTTTCATCACGCGGTCTTTCCGCCTCCTCATATTCGAGTCAACTAGACATACTGCCTGAGTCCTGGTCCAGCTACTATGGTCGACATCATGGACTGCACAGGTCTTCATATCGTGAGTAGTGAGGGAAGATGGGATGAACGCGGAGCTCAAGCAGGAAATCTACGACCATATTGATCACAACATCGACGATCACATAGAGCGACTACGAACATGGATTGCCCAGCCATCGATATCGAATACCGGCGAGGGCATTCAGGAATGCGCCGAACTGACGGCTTCGTTCTTCCGCGAACTTGGCTGCCAGACGGTCGAGATCGATCCGATCGGTGAGACGCGCTGGGGCACGGTCGCCAACCCGGTTGTCTTTGGCGAGTACGACGCCGGGGCCGAGAAGACGCTGCTGCTCTATTGCATGTACGATACGATGCCGACCGGCGACCCCGATCGCTGGGTGCGCCCGCCGCACGCTGCCGACATCATCAAGCAAGAGCCTTTCAAAGCGGTCATGATCGGCCGAGGCGTGATCAACTCCAAAGGACCACAGATGGCGCTGCTCAACGCGCTGATGTCGATCAAGGCGGTTGCCGGAGAACTGCCGGTCAACCTGATGCTGATCGCCGAGGGCGACGAGGAACGCATGAGCATCGGTCTCCATGAGTTCATCCACCGCAACGCCGAACGGTTGAGCAAGGCTGACGCGATGCTCGGGTTCGGCTGGCAGGATCAACATGGCATCGCCAAGCCAATGTGTGGATCCGAGGGCTGCCTCTACTTCGAACTGACGACGAGTGGCGAATCGTGGGGACGCGGACCAGCGAAGTCCAACATCCACGGCACTTACAAGCGAACCGTCGATAGCGTCGCCTGGCGGCACACCGAAATGCTCAACACATTGACCAGCGACAACGGCAACCAGATCCTCGTCGACGGCTGGTACGATGTCCAGCAACCACCCAGCGCTGACGACCAGCGCATGCTTGACCTGATGGTAGAAGACCTTGATCTCGAAGCGTCGGCGCGACTCCTCGGCATCGGCGGTTTCATCCCCGGCAAGTCCCGGCGCGAGCTGCTGCAGGATTCGATCTTCGGAACCAGCCTCAACATGGACGGCATCTGGGGCGGCCTGACGACCCCCGGCACGGCTGGCTCGATCATGCCCAACAGCGTCACCAGCAAACACAACTGCCGCTACGTCCCCGACCAGGATGGACAGGGCCTGCTTGACAAGGTGAGAGCGCACCTCGACCGCCACGGCTACGAGGATGTACAGATCAACGTCATCGGCGATGTGCCCTGGGTCGTCGCCGACTACGACACCGACATCATGCGGGCGGTCTTCGGAATGTATGACGAGTTCGGCGTCGAGTACCGTCTGATGCCCGGCACCGGCGCAGGAGGCCTCGGCCCGTACTGGCCAGCGTATCTCTTCAATCGCGATCCATTGCAACTCCCGCTGGCACTCGGCGCGCTCGGTCATGGAGGCCGGGCGCACAGCTACGACGAGTACTACGTCATCGAAGGCAATGATCACGTTTACGGCCTGGCTGGCGCAGAAAAAGGCTACGTCGCGACGATCTACAACTACGTTGGATTGGCCGGCGGGTAGAGAAACCAGCAGCCGGGAACGTCCGGCTCGGCCCGATGCAGTATTATGTAGAAAGGTGCCACTGGCGAGTCTTCCGTTGTTTGTTTCCTCTCCTTAACACCAGGACGAGAGTTGTGGCGAAGGCGCTCCGCCGAAACGACTATGTTTCAAATTGCCGCGGAACTCCGCGCCCCGTTCGCTCGAACCCACTACAATAGGCTGAGTGGATCGAGGGGAAACACCATGAGCGTCGGCCTGAATTTGAACACACTGTTTCGCAAGGGCATCCTGCTGGCAGTCGGAAACCCGGCGGTCGCATCGGTTGTCGACAAGTACGGCATGCAACTCGGCGCGGCGAGGTTCGTCGCTGGCGAGAATATCGACGAAGCCGTCGTCAATCTGAAGCGGCTCGAAGCCCAGGGATTCAAGACTAATACGACCCTCCTCGGCGAAGGCATCGCCGATGAAGATCGAGGCGCTGGCAGTCGTAGGCGAGTACATCTACGTCCTCGACCGGCTGCATGAAGAAGGTCTCAAGACGAATCTTTCGGTCAAGCTCACCCATCTCGGACTCGACCTCGGCGAAGAAATCGCCTATCGCAATGTCGAGAGAATCGTCGATCATGCCGCCTCACTCGGAACGTTTGTGCGCATCGACATGGAAGAGTCGGCGCGGGTCGACGTCACGCTATTGATCTTCCGCAACCTGCGAACATCGGGTCACGACAATGTCGGCACGGTGCTCCAGAGCTATCTCTATCGCACCGAGCGCGATTTGAAGATGATGATGGAGTACCAGCCCAACCTGCGGATCGTGAAAGGCGCATACCTGGAACCGTCCGAGATTGCCTATCCAGACAAGCGCGAAGTCGATGTCGCCTACCTGCGGGCGGTCAAGTACTCGCTCGCCTATGGTGGCTATACCGCGGTCGCCACCCACGACGACCGGATCATCGACTACGTCATCGAGTTCACGACCCGCAACGACATTAGCCAGGAGAGGTTCGAGTTCCAGATGCTCTACGGCATCCGCACCGACCTCCAGCAGGACCTTTTGAGACGCGACTACAAGGTCCTGATCGCGACCCCCTTCGGCCCCGACTGGTACCCCTACCTGATGCGCCGCATGGCCGAACGCCCCGCCAACCTGCTCTTCGTGGCACGCCAGATGCTGCCGGGGGCCTGAGTCTCGTCGGTTTACAAAACCAAGGGGCCATAACTCTTGCATTGTACAATGCAAGAGTTATACTGCGTAAATGGAATGGAACATCGAGTACACCGATGAGTTCGGGCACTGGTGGGACTCGCTTACTGTCCAGGAACAGGACTCAATCGACGCGGCGGTTGAAATCCTTGAAGAGGTCGGTCCAGCACTTGGACGGCCACTCGTCGACTCGATTCAAGGATCACGACATTCCAACATGAAAGAGCTTCGTCCTCGTTCGGGGAACATTCGCATCCTGTTTGCTTTTGATCCTCGCCGATCAGCAAAATCGCTGATCGGCGGGGACAAGACGAATCGGTGGTCGGAGTGGTACTTCGAAATGATCCCGATTGCCGACCAACTCTACGATGACTATTTCTACGAGCTACAAAGAGAAGGGAAGATCTAGCATGGCAAACTCATATAAGCAACTGCGAGACCAGATACGTTCAGATCCGGAGCGTAGCGCGCGCGTCGACGAAATGAAGCAGGCAATGTATACCGCTCTCAGGCTTGCGGAACTACGTGAGTCACGCGAGGCAACCCAGCAACAAGTCGCGCATGAACTCAGCGTCTCTCAAGCCAACATCTCCCGCATCGAGCACGAGTCGGATATTTATCTCTCAACGCTCCGCAACTACGTCGAAGCCCTTGGCGGGCAGATCGAGATCGCGGCTGTGTTCGGCGATGAGAGGGTCATGCTTGTTGAAAAGCAGGATGCCGAGGTGGCTGCTTCCCACTGAAGGGGCTAAGCTGCTACAACTCTTCAGGCAAGGAAGGGAGATATCGGCCCTTCGAACAATGGCCGATATCCCTAGGATGTGCGCATTTGAATGGGACAGGGTGCGCGCGAGTTTTCACATTCCCCTACGCTTGGAAGAGGAGCTTTCTATCCGCTGGAGCACCGCATCGCTACTCCACGGACTGGCACCCCGACCTGGAGTCCTGGCGCTCACCAGCGAGCGTGTGCTTTTCGGTCAATTGCGGATGGAAGAATCAAGATACTACCCTCACGCCTCATTCGAACTGACGCTGACCGACATAGATGAGGTCCGATGCGTCCGCTGGTTCTGGTGCTGAGACGCACTAGAATTGCGCATTCGTGGTGGACGCAGGATCGCACTTCGACCTGACGACCGAGATGATTGGATCACCGACCTCCTACATACGCGAGAGCGGACTGCGGCAAGATCACATGTCGCAACCGCGCACGAAGACGAGCATTAAGCGAAATGAACATCACCCGCGTCGAAATCTACAGCTATGACCTGACCTACGCCTTCGGGACCTATGTGATGTCCGGGGGGCAGGTGGTCGAGTCCCTGGCGAGCACGGTGGTGCGGCTGGTGACGGATGCAGGCATCGAGGGGTGGGGTGAGGTCTGCCCGCTCGGGCCGCTCTATCTTGAATCGCATGCTGGAGGAGCGCGGGCGGCGCTGGAACTGCTTGCGCCCGCGTTGATCGGACTCGATCCAACGAACATCGCGGCGGTCAGTGTGACCATGGACCGGACGCTGAAGGGACATCGCTACGCGAAGAGCCCGGTCGATGTCGCCTGCTGGGATATTCTGGGCAAAGTCGCTGGACAACCCGTGTCGACGCTGCTCGGCGGGACCCTGCAGGAATCCTACCCGCTCTACAAAGCGGTGCCGCTCGGTCCGCCGGCGGAGATGGCGGCGTATGTCCAGGCACGCAAGGCTGAAGGCATCAATAGCTTTCAGGTCAAGATCGGCGCAGACCCCTACGTGGACGCCGAGCGGGTGCGGGCCGTCGCGGCGGTCACTGGCGCGGGCGACAAACTGATCTGCGACGCCAACGGCGGTTACCGGTTGCAGGATGCCGTCATTGCCGCACGGCTGCTAGAGCCACTCGAACGCGTCTACTACGAGCAGCCCTGCGCGACCATTGAAGAATGTCTCTACGTTCGCCAGCACACAACCCTGCCAATGATCCTCGACGAGGTCATCACCGATGCCCAGTCCCTGCTGCGCGCATGGCATAGCGGGGGCATGGAAGCGCTGAACCTGAAGATCTCGAAGTTCGGAGGGCTGACGGGCGCGAAGTTCATCCGCGATCTTACTGTTCGGTTGGGCCTACGGCTGACGATCGAAGACTCCTGGGGTGGCGATCTGGTCACGGCAGCAGTCAGCCACCTTGCTGCCAGCACACCGGCCGACACCCTCTTCACCGTCTCCTTCATGAACGACTGGACCAACGAGCACATCGCCGGTTACCAGCCGCGCTCTCGAGATGGCATCGGTGCGGCCCCGACGATGCCCGGGCTCGGTGCCGAGGTCAATCGGGAGATGCTCGGAGACCCGGTTTTTGTCGTTGGATTCTGAGTTGTCACACTCCGGCCGGTAAAGAGGCGGGCTGTCAGCCACCTGTCGCTCTAGCCTCGCTCGACCTCGCTACCCACGCCAGTAGCTTCGAACTGGGCAAGACCAGTGGCTCGGGACTGGGAGCGCAATGAAATCGTCTGGACGAGCGCTGCCAGGATGTTCGCGGCGAAACACGCGATCCCGGCGGCAGCGAAGAAGCCCGCAAGCCGTGCAAGTTCCCGATCGACATTCAAGATCGCCATCGTCACTATCATCAGACCGGCGACCCAGCCCAGCCAACCAACAATGGCCAGCCCGCGCTGCCACGGCTGGGAGTGATTCAACGGCAGGCCAGTCACCTCGGTACCAATCGTCGGGGCCAGTCCTTGAATCGCGCTCAATGCGACACCGCCAATGGCGAGCCAGCCTGCCGCGACCCAGTAGTGGGATGCCAGCGGCTCTCCACGAAGCAATCCATAGGCAACCAGGCCAGCGGCGCCGAGTCCGGAACAACTCGCCAGCACCACGAAAAGCATTTGAGCGCCGAACCTTGATCGCACCACTGGCGCATAGATCCTCACGATCTGGGCGACGAACAATGCCTCGCCCAGAACGATCGCGAGGGCGCCGGCCGTCACCCACACGCGTCCAGCCGAGAAGAGCAGCGCTCCAGCGGTTAGCCATGCGCCCGACGCCAGGAGTGCCAGCTCAATCCTGGCTATCCGGTGCCATGGTCGCCGCCCGCTCCCGGAGAGCATCGGAATCATGTGATAGGCAACACCGTTCACCATGATCAGGACCCACCCGGCAAGCATCAGGACGGCATGGGAGGACAGAACTTGCATCGTCACATCGCCAAGAAACCAGGTTCCTTTGCTGCCGGCCAATAGGAACCCGAGCGACACCCCCATGGCGAGTCCCGTCAGAGACACCGCGATATGCACCCCGGTTGTATCGAGTGCGGGCGCTCGCCGGAGCGCCTTCACGACAAAATGGACGTAGAACCCGAGACCAATGGCCAGCAGCATGCCGCCGGTCGCGAGAATCGGATGCCAGGTCTGTTGGAATCCAATGAGGAAGATAATCAACCCGCTTGCGTACAACCAGAACATCGCTGGTCCCGACCGGCGTCCGGTTTCGAGCGGCACGCCAAGCGCGCAGGGCACAACCTGGAATGTTGCCGCGACCATCGCCGCCGCGATGATCCCGAGCGTATTGAGATGAACGAACGCCAGCAGGCCACGGTCGTAGAAACTGCCGGTGAGCAGCGGGAAAGCGCGCGGGGCCAGGATTCCAACCGAGGCCAGCGAACCGATCGCAAGCGCCAGAAAGCGTGTTGCCGGATGCCCGGTGGCGATCCGTGCCGGATTGACTGAACCCATGTTCATGATCCTACTCCAACATGCCCGGTACGAAGCACCGGGGCCGATCTCGTGAGGTCAGCAAGTGATTGCTGATCCAGCTCTTCGAGAAGCGCCTGCTGCGCGACGAGCCAGGCATTGTGCATCACACACGGTTTGCGGCCATTACAGGCACGACTCTCCATAATGCAGCTTGTCACTTCAAATGGACCCTCCACGGCTTCCACGATGTCCCGCAGAGTGATTGTCCGGGAGTCGCGAGCAAGCACTGTCCCGCCGTCACGTCCAGCCTTGCTCTCCACCAGTCCGGAACGCGAGAGATCGGCAAGAATCCTGGCAAGCAGTCTGCGAGGAATCGATGCTTCCGTCGAGATCATGCCAGCCGAAGCCCGCTCGGGATGACCGGCGAGAAACGCCAGCGCCCGTATCGCGTATCGCCCTTCACTGCTGAGTTCGAGCCGCATCATGCCCCGCATTCGATACGTCAAACGGCAACGCGCCCATTCGCGCCGGCATTATACTATTACCAAAAGAGTAATAGTAAGATATGCGGGATTTTAGAAGCTCGGAATACGTCGGGGGAACAGCGCAACATGACCATCGATCACAGCCAGCCCGAACCGATCAACCTGCTCCGAATCGCGGACCGGGTCAAGGGCCAGCGCATAGCCTGGTCGGCATCAAGCGAGCAACTCAACGTGAACCTGATCATCCTGCAGCAAGATGAGCGCATCGACGTTCACACCAACGACGAAGTCGACGTCCTGATCGTTGGCATTGACGGGGTTGGTGAAATCACTATCGGCGATGTCGCCAGAAGAATCACCCCTAGCGCCGCCGTCGTCGTGCCACGCGGCGTAGCACGCGGGATGTCAGCTGTGGAGGCGCCTTTCGCCTATCTCACCTGTCACCAGCAACGGGCAACCCTGTGGCCCACTTCCACCAACCGTAGGGCGGGCATGGAATCCCAGCGGCCGTAGGCCGTCGAATGCCCGCAACGAAGCCAGCAATCTGGCCACCGTTCGTTCGAGCATCTATCGCAATTGCCGTGGGCGCGGGCTTCGGGCTAGGGCTCCTGCTGTTCGCCAGCATGGGTTCAGGGTTCGCGCACGAACTATGGTGGCCGGCCACCGCGCAGGCGCATGGGCACGCGCAGATCGCCGGATGGGCCGGGCTAATGGTCTTGGGAGTCGGGCTGCATTTTCTTCCACGACTCGCGAGCGCTCCTCCATTGCCGGCGCACAGTGTGCGCCTTGCGTTCTGGATTCTGACCTCTGGCCTGATCGCCCGCACCATCTGCCAGCCCGCCCTGGCGATTGCTGGACACCCCTTTCTGGAGACGGTATTTCAACTGGGTTGGGTCGTCGGTGCGCTCGCCGAACTGGCTGGCGCCGCTTCCTTACTCGTCATGCTGGATGATTCATTCAGATCCACGTTGCCACTTCGTCCAGACGCCGCCATCCGTCAAGTACTGCCATTCCTCCTTGCCGGGCTCGTGGCCCTTCTGGTCTTCCTTGGGGGATCCGCGCTCGCCACGATCGATGTGGCGCGCAATGACATCGTGCTGATCAATGCTAGGCAAAGCAATGACCTCGCGCTGGTGGGGTTGTACTGCTTCCTGACGCCGATCTCGATCGGGATGTCCATCCGGATCTTCCCCCTGTACTTCCGCACAAGACCGGCACGGTACCGGATGGCCCAGATCGGGCTTGGGCTCCTCCTGTCCGGCTTGCTATTCAGACGACTCGACACCGGCATTTCGCCTACAGCCGGACGCACGCTGATCTTGCTGGCTTCAGTGATGTTCGTCCTCGCGCTACGGGTGTTGGAACCGCGCCGGCCTCTCCCTCGACGGCGCGCGCCGCTCTGGCAAGACGCGCCAGGACTTCATATCGTGAGCGCCTATCTCTGGCTCCTTGCCGCGGCCATGGCTCAGATGGGAGGACCAGGCTGGTTGAGGCTTGAGCTGCATCTGCTCGGCGCAGGCTTCGTCACGCTTCTCATCCTCGGAAGCGCCGTCCATCTCATCCCCGCATTCGCGCGACAACCGCTGCGAAACACCCGCTACATCTGGGCAACGTTGCTGCTCGGCAATCTGGCGACGATTACGCGAGCCATACCAGCCGCACCGGCCATCCACCTCTCACCAACGATCGAGCAACACTCCGGCACAATTGCCGGCATCGCAGGAGTAGCGGCATTGTGCTGCTTCGCGCTGAATCTGCGTGACGCGCTCGGGCCGAAGCGGGCTTCGCCGCCAGCGACGGTCAACGAAGAACGATCCGCCTGAGGGCGCCTCCAGGCTCGTCAGTTGGCCGTCCTTGTACCGGAAGAAGTTCCGGTTGGGAAAGTCACGCATCAGGACGAGGTTGCGTTGGTCCCCACGATCGACGGCATAGATGACATCGCCATCCAACGTCGTCGAATTCGCGAGAAAGAGCGGAGCGTATGCCTGCCAGTTCGGACGGGGAACGAACACCAACGCGTTCTCGAGATCTGCGGCTTCTACAGCCTCAAGGTCGTCGCGATGCACGCCGTTCCAGTCCCGGTAGCGAGCGGCTTCGTCCGGCAAGGTAACGAAGAGGTTGTAGCCGACGAACATGAGCAGCAGCAGCGGCGCCGCCAGCTTCACGAATCGCCAGGGGAACTCGAGTCTGCTTGCCAGCCGGTTGATGACATCCCAGATCAAGACCAGACCACGCGCGGACAGCAACGCGAGCGCGCCGATGGCTTCGAAGTAGTAGCGCGGGCCATACATCTTCCCGGACGTCCAGTAGAGCATGTGAATGGCGATCAATGACACCACGATCCCCATCAGCAGCAAATCGGCGGTAGTTTGACGCGAGATGCCGCGGCGCGCCACACGCAACGCTGCCGCAACTACAGCTAGCACTACCGGAATCAAGCTCAGGCGCCACGGCCAGCCGAAGAGAACGACGGCAAGATCACGAAGGTTAGAACGGGTGTTGCGAACGGCGTCATCGACAGAATGTCCGTTGGTCCCGTACTCCGGTCCGAAGCCGATCTTGTCATACGGCCACCAGAGCTCATAAGCAGTGCGGAAAGGGCTCCCGGTGGTCGCGTTGTTGTAGACGAGCAACATCGCGATGATGGGCAGCGCTCCCGCCGCCATCAGGGCATAGCGCCTGAACGATGACCGATCCCGAACGACGTCCACCAGAGCGATCACGACAAAGGGCAATGAGATGCCCACAGCCGTCAATGGACGAGTCAAGAGCAGCACTCCAACGGCTGCACCAGCCCCGAGTGCGGCCAGGGGAAGGTCGCGGGTGCGCGCAACATCGAAGAGCAGCAACAGTACGAGCACCCAACACAGTGAGACGACGTGCGAAAGCAGCGAACCCGACTGGATGATGAAGAATGGAGAGAAGATTAGCAGCCCGCTTGCGATCAGAGCCGTGCGCCGATCGTAGAAGCGTCTGCCAACTATCGCCAGCAATCCGGCGGCTACGGCGGCCGCGAGCGCGTTGACGACCCACGGTTGGTCGAAGAGCTTCCCCGCGGCGAGAACGGCCGGATAGCCGGGCGGGTACTTGCCGAACCATTGACCGTCCCGCGCGATCACGAAGGACATGTAGAAGAAGTCTGGATGTTCCGGCGCCGGGGCGATGATGTTTCCTTCGGCAATCGACTGCGCCTGGAACAGAAATGTTACCTCGTCCTCAGTCCTTGGGAGCCGGTCAAATACGGACGAGGAAGACCAGGTCGCGAAGCAGAACGCAATCAGCATCGCGACAGTTGTCAGGAGTAGAAATCCCCGCCTGCGCAGCCAGACGACGACCACCAGTCGTGTCACGCCGCCAGCGGCATCAGATGGTCACGTTGAAGTTGATCCGCCATTGACCGCATATCCAATCTGGCGAAAGCGCGAGGAACTCGCGGGAAGGATAGCGGAACCAGTCACGTCGATCCCGGAATCTTCTCCCCACACTTCTGAGGCGTGACAACAACACGGCCCTGCTTGATCGAGCAGGGCCGTGCGGACATTGGAATGGGGCGTGGATTTCTAGTTCGGGATCACCGCGCTAGCAGTCAACCGGTGTCCGTCCCGCTCGGGTCAGCGCATCCTTGAGCCGTCCTCGCGAGCCCTTTTCCAGCGATGCAATCATCCATCCCTGTTTGTTGACCCGATCAGTTACCCGGTCGCGCTCCTGCTGCACGAGCATCGCAATGCCAAGCGTTTCCATTTTGAGCCTCCTTTGGCTGTCGTGGCGATGGCGCTCCGTTGCGCCGTGCCCTGAGTGAAATAATATGCGCGCTTCACCCGGGCAGCATCCGCGGAACTACTCATTTCTAGCGGCGCGTTGATGGCGAAGATCGTGCGAAGTTCTACCCATTCGAATGTGCCGGGACGGGTCAGCTATTGCCCTATTCACAGTCCTGCGGGATGGCCGTCTCTTGCGACACACCCGGGACCATGCACTCCGAATCGCAATATTGGGAGCGCATGCCTGCTAGCGTGGCGAAATCCCACGGCCAGCTGAATAGCGCGGCGCGCTAGAGTTTCTCCTGATACCAGGCGGCCACGCGCTCATGGAGATCTATGACATGCCGGCGTTCCTGTAGGCCATGCGGCTCGCGCGGGTAGACCACCAGTTCAACCTCGCAACCGTACTTCCTCAAGCCGCGATGCATGAAGATCGCCTGGCTGACCGGCACGCGGACATCGTTTTCGCCGTGGAGGATCAACGTTGGCGTCGTCGCACGGTGCACGTAGGAGATCGGCGACCACTTGTCGAACTCGTGCGGTCCGATGCTGTCAAACGGGTTGCCGCCACCAAGCCGCTGCTCGAATGTCGGGACATCGCTTGTCGCGACCATCATCCCCCAGTCGCTGACGCCCGCACCCATCACCGCGCACTTGAAGCGCTGGCCATCCTCGGGGTCATGGCCGACCGCCCAGGCGGTCATGAAGCCGCCCTGGCTCCAGCCGCCGATGCCCATCCGATCCCGGTCGGCCCAACCTTTGTCGACGATCAGGTCGATTCCGGCCAGGATATCCGGCCAGTCCTCCTTGCCGACTGAATCCAGCACAGTCGAGGCGAAGGCTTCCCCGTGCCCGGAGCCTCCGCGGGCATTCGGCAGAAAGACAAGGAATCCCTGGGCGGCCAGCCAGTGCGCGAACGGCCGGGCGTAGCCGAAAGCGTTAGCCCAACGTCCGTAAGGGCCGCCATGAACTGAAACGCAAGCCGGCAACGGGCCATCGGCAGCGCTCTTCCCGACCGGCCAGAGCACGATGCCGTCCAGTGTGAAGCCATTACGCTCCCAGGTCACGATCTCCTGCGGGCCGAACTCGACGTCATCAAGATAGCAGTGCAAATTGCTAGTTCTGGTAAAGGCGTCGATCGATCCAACTGCCGAAAGATCGACGGTGAACACGTCGAATGGCCGAGTCGTGGTGCTGCCAAGCGTCGTGCCAACCTGGCCATCGCTGCTGATCGAGAGTTCCGCCAGATCGCCGCTGAAATGCCGCACCTCCGAGAACTTCTGGCTGCCAGCATCGAACGAGAATATGCCCGTCTCGACCCCAACCTGTACGACGCCATAGACAGTCGTGTCGTCCGAGCCGCGCGATATGGTGCGCACGCAGCCGGCCAGGTCTGGCGTCAGCAGTCGTGGCTGCGCGCCAGCCTTCGCTGCGATCGCCCAGAGTTGGCTGGAACTCACGGCCGGGACCGGTCCAGCCGATGCGACGGCGCAAATCGTCCCCCCACCCGCGCTCCAGGTCATCTCGCTTAGCATCCGGCCCGGCTTGCAAATCAATTCAGAGTTGCCGGAATCAACATCTATGAGCAACAGCTCGCATGTCGTCGCAATCGAGTCGAGCTCCGGAAACTCGGAGGTCGTCACCGCGATGCTTTTCCCATCGGGTGATGGGCTGAAGCCGCTCACATGTCGTTCTCCCAGATCTATCGTCTGGGTCTCACCGGAGTCCAGCTCCAGAATACGTAGCCGCTCGAATGGCCAGAACTCGCCCCAGACCTTCGCATCATCACGCTCGTCCTTGCGACGCTTCTCCTCCTCAGGATCACGGACATCCCGGCTGAGATAGGCGATCCGGCTGCCGGACAACCAGCGGTGATCGCTGACGCCGCCGGGCTCGCTGGTCAAGGGCTGGCCCTCGCCACCCTCAGCGAGCGAGAGCAGATACAGTTGGGTCGTTCCACGTTCGAGCCGGTCGGACAGGAAGGCCAGCGAACGCCCGTCCGGTGACCAGCGTGGCGCGGTGTCATTCGCCATCCCGCCGGTGATCTGCCGTGCGGATTCAGGATTCCCGGCCTCGATCAGCCAGATCGCGGCCGTCGGGTGATCGCCCTCACGAGTATTCGAGCCGATAGATACCGCCACTCGGGAGCCATCCGGGCTTATCTGCCCTCCTGAAGGCACCCGGATAGCAGCCATCATCTCGGCGGTCAACGTCTTTATCACTCAGATTGCTCCATTCGCAGGCATACGTCTTCTCACATCATGGCCGGCATGTATTGGGGCAGCGCCTATCGATTAGCCGCATCCAGCCAGCGTTCGATCAGGCCAGCAATCTCGCTGGTCGAGATCTTTAGGGTCGCGTCTCCAACCGTCCACTCCCAGCGACTGTAGGCGGGAATCGGTGACGGGTTGAAACGGTCGCCGATCCAAATACCGGTCTCTTCCGACAGATCGAGAGCCGCGTCGACAAGTCGCTGCCCGCCCGCCCGCAAGAACAGGTGCATCATGTTTGTGTGCGGGGGATCGGGAACGATCTCGACACTTGCCAATGGCGCCAATGCGGCGGCAATTTCAACCGCCTTTGCATGGTAATCGCCCATCCGGCACAACCGGTCGCGTAGCCCGCGTTGCGCTGACACCACCATCGGGAACATGCGGATCAGGCGGCCTCCATGCATGTGCCGCCAGATGCGCGCTTCGGCGATGACGTCGGCCGGCCCGGCGAGCGCTGCGCCCGCGATCCCGCCGATGATCTTGTAGAACGAGACGTAGACGGTGTCGAAGAGCGCGCAGATCTCAGCATAGCTGCGGCCGTAGAACGGCTGGCACTCCCAGAGTCTCGCTCCGTCCATATGTATTTTCGCGCCCCGCGAGCGCGCCCAGGATGTCATGCCGACCAGGTCGCTCCAGGGCGGCAATTGACCGCCGATCTCCCGCTGGGGCAGCTCGAGCAGCAAGATGCCCGGCGAGATCGCGACTCGTTCCAGGTCGGCGATAGTCAGCAAGCGCTCCAGACTGGGTGGCTGGATCAACGCGATGCTTTCCAAACCGTGAAGCCGCTGGTACGCGTGGTTCTCGTGGAAATCGAGGTGGTTGAGTGGGTGCATCGCTACCGTCCTGCTGCCGGTGCGTTCACTCCAGATACGCAGTGCCACTTGCTGGGCCATCGTGCCACTCGGCATGAAGATCGCTGCTTCCTTGCCCAGCAGTTCAGCGACTTCGCCTTCCAGCGCCTCGATGACATCGCCCGCGCCGTAGGTGTCAGACTCCATGTCAGGCGGGACATCTTCAAGCAATGTCTCAAGGGCTTGCCGCGGGGTCACCTGCCCATGATGAGTTAGCGAGCGTTCACAGCGGCGCCGCAACTCGTCGGCTCTCGTTTTCTCGACCATCGGGCCTATCCTTCCACCCTTCCGACCGGGAGGCGGGCACACTACAAAATCTTGCAAGCCTCATCGGTCCGGTGCATCGTAGCGCAGCGGATCGGCGAATCCTTCTTGCCGAACCAGAGCAGCGACGACGCCCTCATGCTGTCAAAAACCTGGAGCCCCGCCAGCCGATCGGTTGCAAGCGCTCGCTCAAGACGCGTCCAACGGCGCGCCAACCCATACCATCGTGCAATCGTGTAGATACCAGCGCAACGCATATGCAGTTCGCGGTAAGTTGGGTGGTAGGATGCAGGGCGTGCAGGTAGACACCGGACGGGAGAGCGATGACCGCGCAAGCAACCCGCAAACCCAACATGAAAGCCTTCAAGAAGCGCGTCGACGCCGCCGTCGACGACAGCGATCTGGCGACGGCGCTGGACCGGGCTTTGCCCGAATTTGGACGGCGCAGGGCGGCCGCCTTTGAGGGTCAGGATTTCCCGGGAAAGCGTCGCCGGGTGAGGGATCTCAAGCAGCGGGCTCTCGCCGATCTACCGGAGCTCGTTCAGCAATTCACCAGCGAAGCCGAAGCGGTCGGCTCACAGGTTCACACCGCTCGAACTGCCGAAGAGGCATGCCAGATCATCCTCCAGATAGCACGAAGGCATAGCGCCGAACTGGTCGTCAAAAGCAAGTCGATGGTTACCGAAGAAATCCACCTCAATCACGCGCTCGAAGAAGATGGCATCCGGGTTGTCGAGACCGATCTGGGCGAATACATCATCCAGCTTGCCGGCGATACTCCATCGCACCTGATCGCGCCAGCCATCCATGTCACCCGCGAACAGGTTGCTGAGCTGCTCTCGAAACGAACCGGCCAGGAACTCCCGGCCGAGGTTGAGCCCCTGGTCAGGGTGGCCCGAGAACTGCTGCGCGACGACTTCGTCAACGCCGACATCGGCGTCAGCGGCGCAAACATCGCCATCGCCGACACCGGCACGCTGGTCATCGTCAGCAACGAAGGCAATGGTCGATTGGTGACCACACTGCCGCCGGTCCACATTGCGATTCTCGGCGTCGAGAAGATCGTTCAGAGCCTGGATGACGCGACTGACATTCTGAAAGTGCTGCCACGCTCCGGCACCGGCCAGAAGATCACCAGTTATGTCAGCTACATGACCGGCCCGAGCCGGACCGCCGACATCGAACTGACGCTGGCGACCGGAGTCCACGGACCGGGCGAGGTGCATGTCATTCTGCTCGACAACGGTCGCTGGGAAGCGCGTGAAGATCCCGATCTGCGCGAAGCATTGCAGTGCATCCGCTGTGGCGCATGCTCCAACGTTTGCCCGCCCTATCAAGTTGTCGGCGGGCACGTCTTCGGCCATGTCTACACCGGCCCGATCGGCCTGATCATGACCGCGATGCACCATGGATTGGAGAATGCCGCCGGGCCACAGAGCCTTTGCGTCTCCTGCAACGCCTGCGAGATGGTTTGCCCGGCTGAAATCCCGATCCCCAGGCTGATTCTCAACGTGCGCGAACGAGTTGCCGAACAATATGGACTGCCGCGGCTGAAAGAGATGGCGATCTCCCGCTGGAGCGACCCGTCGTCGGGCCAGCAGTGGGCGCGCTGGGGGTCCCGCGCCGCGAGCGTCGTCGCTGACAACAACCGGGTAATCCGCAACATCCCCTTTGCCAACGACGCGCTAACCCAAAACCGCCACCTTCACGCTCCTTCGACGATCCCTCTTCGGAAACGCATCGCGAGCAATGGGCGGATCGCTGCGCCTTCTATATTGCGATCCAGCAAGGCGCAGGGCCTGCAAGTCGCCTACTTTTCAGGCTGCATGATCGACCGTCTCGCCCCGGAGATGGGCGAAGCGGCGATGAAGGTGCTGGCCGCCTGCGGCTGCGACGTCGAATTCCCCGAACAACAGCATTGTTGTGGACTTGTGGCGCTCAACGTTGGCGATCGCAAGCATGGCCGGATGATGGCCGAACAGACGATCGAGATGCTGGAAAACGTCGAGGCAGACTGGATTGTCACCAACACAACCAGTTGCCTTGCCGCCATCACGGACGACTACCGGCACCTTTTCCGTGACGATCCCGACTGGCTGGCGCGTGTCGAAGCACAGGCCAACCGGATGATCGAGTTCACCCGGTTTCTCGTCCAGATCGCCCAGATCAGCAGCAGCGATTTTCCTCGAAACGGAAAGCAGCCGATCGCAAGCGTGACCTATCATGACGCCTGCCAGTCACACAACGCACTTGGGCTCGGGGATTCCGCCCGCACGCTGATCACCGACGTCCTCGGCATCGAGCTTACCGAGATGGCTGATTCGTCGGTCTGCTGCGGCTTTGGTGGTTCGTTTTCAGTCGATTATCCCAACGTATCGAGCGCGATTCTCCAGAAGAAGCTCCAGAACGCCGGGCAAACGAGTGCGGAGGCAATCATCGCTGACAACCCCGGCTGCCTACTCCAGATCCGCGGCGGCCTCAGCGCGCGAAACAGCCCGACGCGTGCCATGCATATTGCAGAACTGGTCGCCGAGTGTTTGAGGAGTTAGGGACGTGCGACTGCCGTTGCCTCGAATGATCTCCCTGTGCGTACGATGAAACCTCTGGACGTGAGTTGACTCGGCGTGAAGAGCGGCCAGAGTGAAGTCCCATACAGTCATGTCGGGTTAAACGATTTCGAGCGCCAGAAGCTAGCCGCTGAACTCTTCGAAACCGACCTTCCGCTCGAATGGGTCGGGATGACCTGTGGCCTCTCGACGGCCGTCTACCGGATCACTCATGGCGATGAACGCTTCTACCTGAGGATCCTTCCTGAAGCAGAATCGACCTTCGCGCCCGAAGCCTACGTCCACAAACAAGCACTAGCGCTCGGATGCAGAGTGCCGGAAGTGCTGCACTATGAAGCCTGCAACGAGGTGCTTGGCAAGTCGATAATGCTCACCGCTGAGATCCCGGGCGACCCATTGACGGCGAGTTCCGATCTCGCGGTCGCGCGAGACATCATGAAGGCGGCGGGCCGCGACCTGGCGCGCATCAACTCGATGGCCGTCGATGGATTCGGCTGGATCAAGCGCGATAGTGCGAGCGTGCCTGGCCAGTTGGAAGCAACATTCCAGCACCTCAGAGACGCTCTCGAACTGCACCACCTCGGGCCAATCGACAGTATTCAAGACGACACGATTCCGGATGTTCCGGCCAGTCAGTTGCGAACCGCCGTTAACCATGCCTGCGTCATCCTCAGCGGGAACCGGGGTTCGTGGCTGGCTCATGGCGATCTCGATACGAGTCACATTTTCGTCGAGGACAGAACGTATTCGGGCATGATCGACTTCGGAGAGATCCGCGGAATGCCACCGTTCTACGACCTCGGCCACCATCGCATGCACGACCGGGAACGGCTGCCATATTCAACGCTCGGCTGGCTCCTCGATGGCTATCGCGAGATCAGCACGCTGCCGAAGGACGTCCACATCCAGATCTCAGCGTGGAGCCTGCTCATTGCGGCTCGCGCGCTCGTGCGCGGGATCGAGCGGGGCACGGATAGTCAGATTGTCCGGACAGCCAGGCGAGCCATTCGCCGCGAGATAGATGCCCTCGATTCGCTCTCCGGATAGAACTCTCGAATAACCCCCGATAGCGACCTGTATTACAGAACACAGCCTGGATACTCCCTGGAAGATAGGTCAGATGCGTCGTTGGGAGGAAAGTAATAGACGAGGCGTCGAGCGCACAAGCAGCCAGCAGGAGGCGAGAGATGGTGAAGCGGCTCGTTTTGATCGGACTCGGGAGTCACGTGGCACTCACGGCGATGTCCTTCATGATCCTTGCCGGTAGCCAGGAGATCGCCCCGCTTGCTCGCATTGCCGCGATGACCGGCGTGACGGCATGGGCGGGCTTGGTTCTTCTTGTTCTGCTACTCACCTATCGAACCTGGGAGCACTCCACGCAACTTCGCAGGGCAGGCATGACTGCGCTCGCTCTACCTGGCTGGACGTTGGGGCTGCCGGTGGTCATGCTCTATCTCCTCCGGCCTCACGATGGCGACGGATGGACCGCATCCACCGAATAGACACTGCCAACGGTGAACGCATGACATCACGTATCTCCGGCGACGGAGAGAGACACATCCACGCTCGACTCGTTGACTGGCACACGCTGACCGACTCATGGTGACAAATCGCTTGTCCGCACACTGTGCGTCGGAGATTCAGGCCCGGCAGGCGCCGCAAAGGCCGAAGAGTTCGAGCATGTGGCCGGAGATCTGGAAGTCGGTTTCCTCTGAGACCACCGGGTAGAGGGATTCGATATTGCAACTCTCGAAGGGCACAATGGCACCGCACGAGTTGCAGATCAGGTGATGGTAGTGCCGGGTCCGGCTGTGGGCCAGCACATAGGTATGGCAGCCATCGGTCGCGTGGATTCGATCGAGCAATTGCAAACCGACTAACACATCGAGCGTCCGGAAAACCGTTGCCCTGCCAACTCCTGGCTCATGCTCGTCAAGATGCTGTACAAGATCATCCGCGCTGAAGGGCCGGTCCAATCCGGTGATTGCTTCAACGATCGCTTGCCGGGGCGACGTCAGCCGGTAGCCGCCATCCTTCAATGTCCCAACAATGTCACCGCTCGACAAGGTCGCGCCTAGTTGCATGCCCAGAAATTCCTTTCCACGTTTCGAGTGTAACATCCTCTGAGAGAGCGCCGGGAACGTAAAAAAGGGGGAAACAGATGAACACCTCGGATAGACCGATGACCGGACGCATCCAGCCGACACGTGAGGAGATCGTCGACCACCCGCGCCTCAGGATCGTCAACAACAACCTGGCCCGGACGTTGCTCGGGCGGCTGCGTGATCGTCGCACCGATGTCGCGGCGTTCAACGCGACCGCGGATGAACTTGCCCGCCTGGTCCTCTACGAGGCGTTGCGCCAGATCCCGGTGCAACCAATAAGCGGTGAAGGGTTTGACGGCAGCCCGATCGAGATCCTCCGTCCGGCCGAATCTATCGCCGGCGTCGCGGTGCTACGGGCTGGACTCGTCTTCGAGCCCGCATTTCGACTGCTGTTGCCCGGCCGGCCGCTCTATCAGCTGGGGCTCCGGCGCGACGAAGAGACGCTCGAACCGATCATCTATGCCGACAACCTGCCATCAACTGACGGCTGGACCGACCGGGTCCTGCTCGTCGACCCGATGCTTGCCACCGGCGGCACGGCCACCGCCGCGATCGACGTCATCCGCCACCACCATGCCGGACCGATCGACGTTCTGAGCATCGTCTCCGCGCCCTACGGGGTCAAAGCCGTCACCGATTTCGATCCCAACACTCAGATCACCACCCTTGCCCTCGACGTCCATCTCAACGAGATGGGCTATATCGTCCCTGGTCTCGGAGATGCGGGGGATCGGTATTTCGGGACGTAAGGATTGACGTAGGGATAAGGGAAGAGGGATTAGAGATTAGTCTGTGTTTGACTCCTGTGACCGGGGCAGGCGAGATCTGAGTGCTGTAAGCATTCGACCGATTTCGTCGACCTCGCGCATAGCAGTGCTCGTCTGACCTTCGTTCACGAATCCGAGTTCTACCGCGATTATCAGGTACGTCTCGACTTCCGCCAGAGATCCACGAGCGTTAGATACAAACTGCGCGTAATCGCGTCATGTGCCCCGCGCATTGCCTTCAGCGATGTTTGCAGGCACCGAACCGGCGGCGCGGGTTAGTTGGGAGGCGAGCCGTACCGCCCTATGGCGGGAAGGGGATCGCTGATCTGATAGATCACTTTCACAAATTGGATAGATCGTTACCAGACCATGAGATCTCGATGCGAACGAGCCAACTGCACCTCCGTACTAATCCCTACGTCCCTATTCCCTTCGCCGCCCGCCCCGAGGTGGCACATCATCAGTCATCTCATAGCGCCAACGGTAGTAGTGTTGGCCAACATTGCCCATCTCAACCCGCCACTCGGGAGCATTGGACGGTGTGTAGGTCAGGCAACGCCGTTCGAAGCACTGCACCAGCACGTCAACCCGCTCCCTGCCGACGAGCACCCTTGTCCAGTAGGCTTCGGTGATCGGGAAGCCGGTCGCGAAAAAGGTGGGGTTGAAGAGATCGCCAACGACGTACTCCCCGTTCTGGTAGATCAACCCCTGGCCGTTCAGGTAATCCCAGAAGACCGAGGCGATCTGGTGTCCGGTCTCGGGGACATAGCGAAACGCCGTTACCCCGTACCCTTCCAGACCCCCATCCAGCTTTACCCTGCCTGCGCCGTCTAGACGGCTGATGATCGGCGCGCCATCAGGATAGGCGGCTGCGCCCACGAGGTGCGTGAGATCGGAATAGGTTGGCGCGAGCACATCGTTGGGATCGCCAGCGACGGCAATCGACGCCGGACGGCGGAACTGAAACTTCTCGTCGCCAGTTTGCATCTGGCCAAGAATCATTTCACGGGTCAACAATCCGTTCGTGATGTACCAGGGCGAGGACAGGTCGTTCAACGGATCGGTGACTTCCATACGTGCCTTGTCGTAGTAGCGCACCAGCCGCTCATTGTTCAGGGCTTCTTCGTACGGCTCGAAGCCGGTCGCGGTTGGGAACGGTCCCCAGAGCCAGCTACGGCCAACGAATTGCTCGGCAACCGGCCTGTCCGCGGTTGCCCAGGTAGCCATCAACGATCGATCGAGCAGCGTGCGCAGACTCGCCGCGGTGTCGAGTTGTCCAGCACCCGAGCCGGGTATATCGGCTTCGCTGCTCACCTGCAACGCAGTCGAGACAACGATTTCCCGCAGTTCCTCAACCGTGAGGGCCGGATCGATTGCGAGCAGCAACGCCAGCGTGCCGCTGACCATCGGCGCAGCAAACGATGTGCCGGTGACTGGAATCCAGCCATCGCCAGTGCTCGCCGTCCACCACGGAGCGAGCACGGAAACGCCCGGCGCGATCAGATCGACCCGATTCTCCCTGGTGGTAAAGCTGGCCACGCTGCCCCAGAATGTGGCCGCGCCAACCGAGATCGACTCCACGTAGGCGCCAGGATAGGTCACCGCGTCGGGCTCGTTGCCAGCCGCCGCAACCACCGGCACGTCGTTGTCATAGGCGTAGAGCAGAGCCTCCTGAAGGGCAACACTTGTTTGATCGGTGACGAGACTGATGTTGATCACGCTGGCGCCCTGATCGACCGCCCAGATAATTCCTTCCGCCAGCGTCGAGATCGGCGCGCCATGCACCGATCCGACCTTGATCGGAAGAATCATCGTCCCCATCGCCACGCCAGCAATGCCAACTCCATTGTCGCCAGCCGCCGCGATGATCCCGGCAACCGCGGTTCCATGGCCAATGTCATCTTCAGGATCGTTGTCCTGGTTGAGGAAATCGTACCCTTCGAGCAACTTGCCCTGGAGATCGGGGTGAGTGCGGCTGACCCCCGAATCGATAACCGCCACGACGATGTCACTGAAGCCAGTCGTGATCGACCAGGCACCCGGCAAGTCGATGCTCTCCGCCCAGAGCTGATCAGGATAGAGCGGGTCATCGGGCTCAAAGCTGTACCGTGCCCAGCCATCCATCTCCGCCCAGTCGATGCCTGGGATTGTCGCCAGATCCTTGACCGCAGCCTGGGCTGTCTCCCGATCGACAAACCCGGCAAGATAGACGTCCGGCCATCCCCGCTGGGATTCGACTGTGCGGGCGCCCTGACGATGAAGAACTCCGGCAACTTCGGGCCACGACAGGCTCCCGGCGCGCAAAATGACGCGTCCCGGCTCGGTTATCTCACCGGACTGGGTGGTTTTCAGTGGTGAAGCCTCGCTGGCGGAGACCGGGCTTGTCGGAATCAGGCCGGACAGTGCCAGGATGAGACAGGATACGGCTAACAGGCGGACGACGATCGAACCGTCCCTCCATGTGGAATGGCAATCAATACGATCCTCTAACCGTCAAAGAGGATGACAACATGATAAGCCGCGACACCCAAACCAGGCCACGCTATCTCGTTCAGATCGAGAGGCGCCTTACGATGAATCGCCGGTCATTCTAGAGATTGGAGTCAGCCATCTGATCCTCGTCAATGTGAGAGTGCTTCACCATTCTCAAGAAGATGAATCCCGCTGCTCCAGCAAGAATCGAGGCAATCAGAACTCCGATTTTTGCCCTGTCCAGCAGCACAGGGCTCTCGAACGCTAGTCCAGCGATGAAGAGCGACATCGTAAAGCCGATGGCGCCCAGAAGGCTGACGCCGAGAATGTGCCGCCACACGATCCCACGCGGCAATTCGGTAACTCCCAATCGTACCGCGAGATAGCTTGCCCCGAGAATCCCGATCGGCTTGCCAAGCACCAGCCCGAGCACGATGCCAATCGTCAAGGAACTCGTCAACGATGCTCCAAGGTCTGTCCCAAAATCGACGCCGGCATTCGCCAACGCGAAGATCGGCATGATGCCAAAGGCAACCCAGGGATGCAGGCTATGCTCGAGTCGCTGCATCGGCGATTCGGCGTGCTCGGTTGCATTCTGCAAACGCGAGAGCGCCGCCTGGTGCTCCCGGCTAGCCAGCACTGACGCATCCGATCCCGCCCGGCGAAACCGGGCGATCTGATCATCGGCAACGCGCAGGAAGCCCTCGGTATCGATGCGGGTGCGCGCCGGGATCGTGATCGCCAGCAACACCCCGGCGATCGTCGCGTGCACCCCTGACTTGAGAAACGCGAACCAGAGCAGGAACCCGAGCAAGGCGTACGGGATCGGAGACCGGACGTGCAGCCAGTTGGCAAGAATGAGCATTCCAAAAATCCCAACGGCAATCAACGGATATTCCAGCTTCAAGTCCGACGTGTAGAAGAATGCGATGACCAGAACGGCGATCAGGTCATCGACGATCGCAAAGGCAGTCAAGAACACTTTCAACGCCAGCGGAACCCGGCTGCCGAGCAGGGCAAGCACCCCGAGACTAAAGGCGATGTCGGTCGCCATCGGGATGCCCCAACCGTCCACCCCGTCTGAGCCAGCGTTCAGAGCGAGAAAGATAGCGGCTGGAACGACCGCGCCGCCGGCCGCCGCCGCCAGTGGAAGAATTGCTTTCCGCGGCGTCGCGAGTTCGCCGACAAGCAACTCGCGTTTAATCTCTAGCCCGACGACAAAGAAGAAGATCGCCATCAGGCCGTCATTGACCCAGAGGTACAACGGTTTCGATAGCGAGTATTCACCGACGCCGATCGTGAGCTTTGTCGCCCAGAGATCGAAGTAGGCATCACTCCATGGCGAATTGGCCCAGAGGAGCGCCAGCACCGCGGTCACAATGAGCACGATGCCGCCAGCAGCTTCGGTATGGGCAAACTCGCGGAACGGCGCCATCACACGGTCGATGGGCACGGCCGGCAGCGTGGCTCGTTGATTCGTCGTCGACTTCATCAGGCATCCCTGTCAGGTGGCGGCTACGGGGCAATAATAATCGCGAGCCGCTACGGCACATATGTGTCGCAGTGGTCTCGCCTCACGCTCGTGACTGCTGCCGGGCGCCGGGGAGAGGGATCTCCCGCAGTGACGGTCGACCGGGCTCACACAGAGAAGTGTGAGCAGGCTACTCCCCACATTGTCCCTAAATATATCCACCAAACCAATCCCCTGTCGAACACCGCTAGCGCGACATACAGTCCTCAACCTGCTAGCGCATCGGAATCTCGTCCTGCCGGCATTCAGGAACCGAGCCCGGCGCCGGATAGACTGTCGTGCTACCTTCTGGTTCATTGCACATACGGGACTGGGCTGGAGCAGCATATGGCCACCAACGAACAGCTCGCGGAACGTCTGTAGATTTCCAGCACGGATCAACTGTATGTACACTAGAGGCCATCAACAGACGTCGCGCACACGATCTCGTGGACCGAGCGCATCGACACAATGAAGCAGGAGCAGGTGCATGACCCAGCAATTTCAGATCGAAGAACGCGCGCCGCAACCGACGCTCGCGGTTCGGGCTCGCACGCAGGTTCAGAGCCTCCCGGCATTCTTCGAGAAAGTCTTCGGCGCGTCGCTGCAACGGCTGGGCGAGCTGGGCCAGCAACCCGCGGGCCCACCCTTCGCGATCTACTACAACCAGGACATGAACGATCTCGATATAGAAGCCGGATTCCCGGTCACTGAACCTGTCGAAGGCAACGAGGAGATCACCTCGGGCATGCTGCCTGGCGGCAAAATGGTTACTGGCATCCATCTCGGGCCATACGAACAAGTTGCCGAATCCTGGGAAGCAATCAGCATATTCGCGGAGGAACAGGGTTTCGAGACGGAAACCTACGGCATCGAGTTCTATCTCAACGATCCAACAACCGTGCCTCCCGAAGAGATCCAGACCCAGATCGTCCTGCCAATTAAGCAATCCTGATCCGATTGATGCCGGGGCGGACCGGAGAGTGGGCAGCCGGACTGCCCCGGCATCAATCGCAACTTCCCTTCGTCACTACGCCCTTCTCTCATAGATTCCCCTGACAATGTCCTCGATTTCCGGCTCTTCCAGGGTCAGATCGCGGATCCGGTAGCGAGCCGTGACAGCTCCAATCAATTCGGTTGCGGTAGCTTCGTCGCGCTTGAACCGGAGCCAGTGACGGGGGCCATCCTGCCGGACATCGACCGCCTTCGGCACATCAAGTAGCCCCTCGACTTCCTGGGAACCGTCAAGATCGACAACCAGTGTCCGCTCCAGCCCGGCTCGATCCCGGATCGACTCGACGCTGCCGTCATAGATCAGCCTGCCAAGGTCGATGATCATCATCCGCTGGCATAGTTGGGCGATGTCAGCCATGTCATGAGTGGTCAAGATCACCGTTACCCCGCGTTCCCGATTGATCTCCAGCAGCACCTCGCGGATGCGCGCACGGGCGACAACGTCCAGACCGATCGTTGGCTCGTCCAGATAGAGGATCGGCGGGTCATGCAGTAGCGCGGCAACCAGATCGCCGCGCATCCGCTGGCCAAGGCTGAGCTGACGGACGGGCGTATCGAGGAACGCGTCCAGCTCAAGGATTTCCCGGAAGGAGTTGAGGTTTTCATTGAATCTCCCCGCTGGCACGCCATAGACATGTTGCAACAAGGTCAACGATTCGATCAGTGGCAGATCCCACCACAGCTGGGTGCGCTGGCCAAAGACCACGCCGATCTTGCCGGCGAGTTCCCGTCGCCGCTCCCAGGGAACGAGGCCAGCAACCGACACCCGGCCACTCGACGGCACGAGGATCCCGGTAAGCATCTTGATCGTCGTGCTCTTGCCAGCGCCATTCGGACCGATATAGCCGACCATCTCGCCCGCGTCGACCGCAAAGGAGATGCCGTCAATAGCCTGAACTTCATAGTCGTCCCGGCTCACCAGGCCGCGCAACGAGCCTGCAAAACCGGTCCGCCGCCTGCTCACGCTGAAGCTCTTCCGCAGATTTTCGACCTCGATCAGCATCGCGCCCCTTCCAACGACATTCTTGTGCCCACATTGGCAGCATCGCCCCGGTGCTCCTCCTCACTGCGGGAGCATCCTTCAACAGGCTGAAGATGCGCTGTATGTTGGCCAGTGGCAATTCATCGCGAGTCCGCACATGTGCGGACAACCTGCCTTTCCATACCCTGCCGGTCTCAACTTCCGGTGCTGCGATAGTGACGAACGCCAAAGCCCCAGGCGAAACGCGCGACGACCGACAAAAAGACGGCCGCGACCAATGGCGAGATCAGTAGGAGGCCGAGCGACCAGTCGCTGGCTTCGGGACGGTCGAGCAAATAGAGTGATGGAAAATAGGAAACAAACGCCAGCGGGATCACGAACGTGAAGAAACGCTGCATCAGCAGGCCGTAGATCGTCAGCGGGTAGCTGGCAAACTCGCTGCCACCGTAGGTAATGATGTTGATCGCTTCAATGCTCTCGACTGTCCAGAAGCAGAGCGTCGCGCCGAGCACGAAGAATGCGATATACAACACCGTCCCGCAGAGGATCACCACCGGGAGATACGCCAGCTTTTCCGGCGTCCAGTCTACCGAGGTCCAGGCAAACGCCAGCCCGAGCGCCACACAACCTTGCAGTATCCTGCCGAGCCGCCGCAGCTGGAAATCCGCCGAGAGAACCTGCACGAAGGCGCTGCGCGGTCTCAAGAGCACCCGGTCGAACTCGCCCCGCCTGATCGTCTCCGGGAAGACATCGAAACCCGCGCCGAACATCTCAGCGAGACCGAACGACACAGACGCGATGCCGTGGAGAAACGCGACTTCCCCGACCGACCATCCGGCCAGATCGCCAAAACGATTGAAGAGAATGATGATCGCCAGCAGTTCAGTCGACATGCCAAGGAAGGCAACGGCGGTCATCACCAGAAAGGACTCGCGGTACTGCAACTGAGAGCGTAAACGGGAAACAATGAATAGCCGGTATAGCGCGAAATCCTCCTTCAGCCGGGCAGTGTGATGTGTCAGCACGTCGTCAACCTCCCTGCACGACCACTTTGCGGACCGCCATCGCAAGCAGCAGTCGTCCCGCCAGCATGAGAGCCACCGCCCAGCCAATCTGGAAGAGCAGCGCCGTAGCGAGATCGATGCCAGTGGCCTTGCCGAGAATGACGTCGACGGGGATCTGTATCAGACCGGCAAAAGGCAGCATTCGCGCGATTGTTTCGGCCCATGCCGGCCAGTAGTTGAGCGGCACGAGCAGCCCTGAAAGCAACCCGTTCGCGAAGAGCAGAGCGGAGATCGCCCCCCGGTAGTCCAGCAGCCAGAATGCCGACAGGTTCGCCAGAAACCGCATCCCGAAGCTGATCCAGGCGGCTAGCGCCACGCTCAGCAAGAACGCCCCCCACACTCCGGGATCGGCGGAGACGGTAAATCGGAACAGCACAACGCCGATGGCAAAGGTCGGGACGGCGCGGAACAGGAAGTGGTAGACGGCTCGCCCGGCGTCGCGAGACAACCAGAAACTGTAGTAGTCAAATGGTTTGCTGAGGTCGGAGATAACGTCGCCACTGCGAATCGTCAGGGCAATCTCAGTCCAGGCGAAGATGTAGACCGGCATCAGCAGCGCCTGACCAAGCCAGACGAAGATCAACGCATCCTGCTCGGTCCAGCCGGCAACAGATCCCTGATCGCCATAGAAGCCGATAAAGAGATAGGTGCGCATCAGTCCGAAGAAGGCGTTGGTCGCCAGACCAGCCAGCGTCGCGGCGCGGTAGGTCAGATGCCGGTCGAACGATCGCCGGGCAATCTCGTAGTACAGGCGCACACCACGCTCCCGAACGTTTCCGCGATGGACGAGCCACTGGCACTATCGCTAGCTTGCAAGATCTCCGAGTATGCCACAACCCGGTCCGCCCGGTCAGCAACATGCGGCAACCGGCAACGACTGCAATTCGCGAGATCTGACACCTCATCACTCTCGGAGCTTGCTCGATGAGCTTCCTTCATCTTTCGGCCAGCAACCCAACCAGGGCAACCAGCCCGCATTGACGCGATACGGTACATTTACCGGCTGAAACGAGCGTCGGAAGCTCGTTCGATAGCTGACCCGGAGGTTGTGCTGGTGATACCTGTCCGTCATGCCGCCCGGCTGGTGGTGCTCTCACCGGAGCGGCGCGTTCTGCTCTTCGACACTGAAGTGCTCGATGCCGAGGATCCCCTCCGGCCCGATTCAACCCGCTTCTGGAACACTCCAGGTGGCGGTGTCGAAGCCGGAGAGACGTTTGAACAGACCGCATTGCGAGAACTTGGTGAAGAAACTGGCATCACCGATACCTTGATCGGACCCTGCGTCTGGACAAGCAACCGGGTGCTTAGCTTCACCGGCGGGCGCCGAGTGCGCTTTCGCGAGCGTTTTTTTCTGGTCGAGGCCGCGGCCGAGACCGCCAACATCTCTAACCTCTTCGGCAACGAAGCAGACTGGATCAAGGGCCATCGTTGGTGGTCGCCAGCGGAGATCAGCGCAAGCACCGACACGTTCGCCCCCGAACACATCGCGGGGCTTGTGCATGACCTCGCCACCGGCAATGTGCCGGAAACACCCATCTGCATTGATAACCCACGGGAGGTTCCGCTGGCCCGCCTGCGCTAGCGATATCGCAAGCCAGGGTTGCGCTGCTCCCGAATGCCGGTAGACTTCCCGGATGCCCTGGAGTCGCAGGAACTGGGCAGCAGGGAGGGGCGAGACAATTCGCTTTCTATTCAATCGACACCAGACCGGCGCGCCCTTCTACGGCTGGGTGATCGTCGCCGTCAGCATGGTGGTTATCTTCTCCTCCGGACCCGGCCAGTCCTATCTCTTTTCGGTCTTTCTCGATCCGATTATCGAAGACACTGGACTTTCACGGACAACAATCTCGGGCCTCTATGCGCTCGGCACCTTCCTCAGCGCCGCGATGGTTTTCGTCATTAGCGGGCTGGCCGACCGCAAAGGCCCGCGCTGGACGCTGACGCTGATCGCACTCCTCTTTGGAATCGCCTGTTTCACGATGTCGCTCGCAGCCGGCGCCGCCCTGATCGCGATTGCCCTGGCGTCGCTGCGTGGCCTTGGC
The DNA here is from genome assembly GCA_963709995.1 of uncultured Chloroflexia bacterium. Classification (GTDB taxonomy): domain Bacteria; phylum Chloroflexota; class Chloroflexia; order Thermomicrobiales; family CFX8; genus JAUIIK01. The sequence continues at coordinate 292,852 of CAVPYN010000011.1, forward strand.
CAGGGAGCGCTGCCGATTAACTCGACGTTGCTGGTTGCTTCCTGGTTTGTTCGCAAACGAGGCCGGGCGATGGCGATCTACGGGCTCGGCGGGGCACTGTCGGTCGCCATCCTGCCCCCGCTCGCCCGCATCCTGATCGATACCGTCGGCTGGCAGAATTCCTATGCGATCTTTGGTCTCTTCATCTGGGTGGCGCTCATCCCGATGACCCTCCTACTGGTGCGCAACGAGCCGGAGGACATGGGGCTCTACCCGGATGGCGCAGACGGGCCTCCAGCCGGGGAAGTGCGCGCTGACGGCGCTAAGATAGCCGGGCCAACTCGCAGCGAAGTTCTGCGCACAAAGATGTTCTGGCTACTGGTTCTGCCACTCTCCATCCCCAGCCTGGTCGATACTGCGCTGATCTTCCACCAGACTGACCTCTTCGCGGTTCGCGGGCTGAACGCCAACATCGCGGCGGCAGTCTTTGTGCCGTTCGCCATCGCTTCCGCCACTTCGAACATGATCTCCGGATTCCTGGTGGACCGCTTCGGACCGCGCAAGGTCTTCGTCGCCGCCTCGGGTTTCTTGATCCTCCCGCCGCTGCTCGTGCAGATCATCAGCACTCCGCTATCGGCGATTGGTTACGCGATCGTGATCGGCGCTGGCGGCGGCGCGTCGATGATGGTGTCGCGTACCGTCTGGGCCCACTACTACGGGCGGCATGGGCTGGGCGGCGTCCAGGGATCAGCGATGGTGGTCACGATCTTCAGCTCGGCGCTCGGGCCGATCACCCTCTCGGCGCTCTTCGACGTCTTCGGGGGCTATACTGTGCCCCTGTTTCTGATGTCTGGCATGATGGCCGCTGCCTGCCTGATCATGGGTCTACAGCGACCCGAGAACAGACCCAGCGTCCTGGTCACGTCCGCGGTCGCCACGACGAGCGGGGACTAGCTCCCGCCTGCATACGGCGCTTTTGAAGGAGCACGGGGCTTCGGGTTGACAGGGAACGCTCACTACGGTGTTCGTGACCGCTATCCGTGCGGGCAATCCCTCAGTGAATCGCCACGGATGCAGGGCCGATGGGTTGTGGAGGCGTAAGAGGAGCCTGGCCGCGACATCCCCTCGCGCCCCACGACGTGCCCGCTGCGCACTGTTCCTGCGGTCGTTCGACGCTAAATGTTGAGAACACGTACGGCAAGGTGCCGACTTGGTCTCAACATGGTCGCAGGAGCAGAGCCATGCCCCACTCCTGCGCCCTCTTCTTCACAACGGCCATGCCAACATCAGTCGGTCCGGATTCCGCTCTAGAAGTCCTCGAACGCCGATCCGGCTCGCCAATCGTCGGGGCCAGAAGCGACGCGCCCGTTGCCACCGCTGACGCTGGATCGAATACCGCTGGCGACGTTGTTCGCTCCTCCACTGACGCTGGAGGCGTCTCCGCTAGCCACGTTTGTGCCCCCACCGCTGACGCTCGACCAGAGACCACTGGCGACATTGTCACCGCCTCCACTGATGCTGGCGACGACACCATTCGCCCGGTTGAGATATCCGCCACTGACGCTGGAGCCTGGGCCGCTCGCTGAGTTGAGATTGCCACCGCTGACGCTGGAGTATTGGCCTCCAGCCTCATTTTCGATGCCACCATTTACGCTGGATTGCTGACCACTGGCCACGTTTATGTTCCCGCCGCTGACGCTGGATTCGAGACCGCTCGCGACGTTGCCAGCGCCTCCACTCACGCTGGAACTGGTTGCACTGGCGGTGTTGCCGTTTCCGCCGCTCACACTCGTATATCTGTTGCTGGAAATGTTGTTCTGCCCACCACTCACGCTGGACACGATACCGTTCGCCTGATTGTTGAATCCGCCCGTGACGCTGGCATAGACGTTGCTGATCTGGTTGCGGGCACCGGCCACAAACCCTCCCCAACTGCTGTAGCCGTGATCCACACCAACAACGATGTTATGTGAACCAGTGCGCTGGAATCCCTGGCTGTTCTCGTTGTAGCCAACGATCAGGTTGCCAGTTCCGTTCTGGGAGTCCGTCTTATCCAGCCCGTTGACGATCTCGACATTGCAACCACTGAACCGGGCATTGCCGCCGTTATCCGACAGGCAGTCCGGCACCTGCGCTTCCAGTGCGCTCAAACGCGCCTCGACATCCACCGCGGCAGCGCCGCCGCCCAGTTCGACGAGCTGCTCGATCGGCGTACAGTTCGGCGGCAGTCCCGGCAAAATGATCCGCGCGACTCCAGTGTAGCCATTGACACAAGCGTGCACGTTCCCGCTCGCGTCGTGGGTCGCTGCTGCATCTTCTGCAGTCAACGTCGTGGCCACCAGCCCCACCAGCGCTACACCAATGCCGATCCCGATGCCCAGCACCAGAATCAGCCCAACCACCGCCACCTTCGACCGCTCAAGCAAGGCTCCACCTGATCGCATCGCCTATCCCTTCCCTGGGACTGAATTGTGTCGCATCGTTTCCACGTTCGCTGACCGGCCTGACAATAGATTGAGAGGAGGACCGAACACAAGTGGCAATACCTTCGATCCTGTTGTTGAATGCCCGGCAGACAACACGAACGGTAACTCGAGTTCGTTCGTCTGCACGAATCACTCTTCTCGGCCGGGACTCGCCCGCGAGCAACTGCGTTTACTCGTTCTCCCCTATCGGGAATTGAGTTAGAAACGCACGCAAGTGAGGAAGCACCAGATCACTACGGTAGAAACTCTGATTGTGATCGAGATCCGGAACTGAAATGAAGACTGCCTGGGGGATGATCTGACCGGCAATCTCTGCCTCGTCGTATACGACATCATCCTCGCCAGCGTACACCAGCACCGGGATCTGCAGCGCGGGCAGGAACTCTTCGACCGATTCTTCGTACTGCCGGGCCTGAACGATTGTGATGTACGGCCGGGTCGCCTGCTCCAGAATCTGCTCGCGAACTGTTTCGGGCAGATTTGGGTTCTCTTGCGTGAATGCGTTCGCCAACGCTTCGGGACCACGCTCAAAGTCAGCCAGCCGCTCAGATATCAAACCGGTCGGCGGTCGAATCGGTCCGCCGATGGTCATGAGCGAGATCAGCCGTTCCGGAGCAATGGTCGCGAGCCAGTAACCGGCCCGGGCGCCCATTGAGAAGCCCAACACGTGGGCACGGTCGATGTCGAGATCATCGAGCACGCAAGGCACATCGGAGGCCATCCTGGTAATCACATATTGCTTCGGATCATCCGGCGCGTCGCTGCGGCCGTGGCCGCGGGGATCGATCATGACCAGCGTATAGTCGTCCCGCAGCCCTTCGACGTAGCCAAGGTCGCGCCAGTTACGCAGCGCGTTCATGAATCCTGCGTAGAGCACAATCGCTGGCCCGTTGCCCTCCACTTCGTAGTAGATCTTGACACCGTCATCGGGATTCGTCGCGTATGGCACGGTAACGCCTCTCATTCCTTTTCTACCCGCCCAAGAGGCTAGCACCGATGTCGGTGAGATGAAGCTTGAAGGATCAGAAGCTCCCGGAATCCGGCCTGGTTGTCACCAGCAACATGTGGGCGCTCAACCCCCGCAGAACCGGCTCGGATTCCGTCGCACGGGCGGCGGCGAGCAAGAGGTCTTGATGTTCCTGTGTTTCCCAGCGACGGCTGTCGCCAGAGAGCCAGCCCGGCATGCCTTCGATGCCGTAGAGCGTCTCAACCAGGAGACCCGCTTCGCGGGCCTCTGCCTCAAGTTCATCTGGATGATGAAAGTATGCCGTCGTGAACCATCCGGGAACGCCCTCTGGATTCCGATGCTGCCCGGTGTCGAGATCATCCAGTACGATCTCCTGAAATCGGGGATCAGTCAAACTACCGGTGACCAGACCATCAAAGAGGGACGCGAAACGCGAGATCCCCGCCACGAAACAGAGCCCGCCCGGGCGCAGCACGCGCCGCGCCTCGGACAATGCCAGGACACGATCATGTCGCTCGGTCAGATGATAGAGGGGACCGAACATCAGCACGACGTCAACCGAGGCATCGGATTCATCGAGTGCCCGGGCATCGCCGAACGCACAGGTGAACGGATGATCCAACTGGTTCGCTACTTCGCGCGCCCGCTCGATATGTCGCTCCACCGGGTCGATCAGGTGGACCTGGTGCCCGTCAACGGCCAGCCATTCGGCATGTACACCAGCCGCGCCGCCAACATCGAGAATCCGCAGCGGACCTTCGGGCAGATGGCGCCGTACGAGTTCACGGGTGCGCTCGAATTCGATCCAGCCCGCGCCGCCACGTAGCCGGTTCTGCTCGTCTACCTGGTTCTCGTAGTGGTTGACGATCTCTCGCTCAGCCGCAAAGTGATCCTCTGACATCGCCTCGCTGCCCCTCCACTTCTACCGCCGTCGAGCGAGTCAGTGCGACGCAGAGTGTCGGGGCTGTGGATCGATATTCGGCCCTGACAACCTGCCGGGAGTTGGCCAGGCGTGGCCATCGCCAGCCACGGTCACTACACCGCTGCCTGACGATGCCTCACGGGCTCGGAAGCACCGTCACCGCCTGGGTGTAACTGAACTCCACTCCATCGATCGTCGCTCCGGTCAGCGTCGCCTCGGTGTCTTCCACGCTAAGGTCGAGATCCTGGATCGGAAACGACGCGATCACATCGAGATAGCCGTCGCCGTTGCGGTCCTGGATCTTTGCCGGGTGCCAGGTGTCGTCGTCCGACCACCAGCCGATTGGCGAAGCGCCCGCGAAAACCAGCGAATTCGGGTTCGTCGACGAAGCATCGAACGCCCCGGTCCCATAGATTACGACGTGCACATGGCCGGGGTCGCTGAGGGTTATCTTGTTGTCCGGATCGCCCGGAGCGATGTCCATTTCCGGCGGGTGCGACGGACAGCCGAAGCAGACCGAATTCAGATCGAAGCTCCACCCTTTCTTATCAAGGAAAAAGTCCTTGCGCGGGACGCCGACGCTGCACTTCTCATACTCCCATGTCGCGCTATTGTCCTGGGTCGGCGTGCAGGACTTCGAGGTCGAATCCATGATGTTTTTCAACAGCTTGCTACTGGGAAAACCAGACGACTTCTGGGTAATCTGTCGGAAACAGTCGCCGTCTTTGTTGTTGTCGGTGTAGTACTGATATTCCTGATGCCCCGGGGATCCGCAGTCGTCATTATTGAGATACCAGAAGACATCCATCTCCCAGAGCGCCGGTGAAAGCGTCTGGTAGACCCAGAGGGCCGTCCCGCGCCGGCCTTCGCTCGTCAGGTATCGTGTCACCCAGGCGTCGGCGGGATCCCACGCGCCTGAGTCCTTCTGCTGGGCGACATAGGTCATGAGCCCAAGATCGCCGACGACATAGGCGCGGCTCGTGTTCATCGCATCTTTGTTGTTCTCGGTCATCGTCGTGTACTCGGTGAGCGCCTCAGACCATTTGCCCTGGAAGCTGTCACTGCTCGACGCCGAGATCCCGAGGGTGATGGCGGCAGAGAGAAGGCCGCTGATGACCGAGCCTCCGGGGCCAAAGGCGGGGCCCAGCTTCAGCGGCAGCATGAAGAGCGACTCGAAGGTCGCATCGATCTTCTTCTCCTTGAGGTCTTCGCCATAGAGCTTCTGGGAGACCGAATCGAGCTCATTCTTGCCGTCGGCATAGATATTGTCGTAGAGCGTCAGGAGATCCGCGTAGTAGTCGGAGACCGACTGCGCCAGCCCCAACTCGCCGACGAGCTGTTTGGCGACCGTGTTCCAGTCCACCAGTGTCAACCCCGAGGGCGGCGTGATCGGGCTCTCCCCGCCGAGCGTCTCGCAGGTGTCGGTCGGCAGAGCAGTCCAGTCGACCCACTGATTGTCGTCCGAGCCATTGAGCAGACAGGTTTGATAGTTAGAGAGAGTGTTGGCATCGGTCGAGTACTGTCCCCGTAGCGTCTGGTCCGCCAAGCTCAGTGTCAGGTAGGCGTTGATGAAGTCATAGGCCGTCAGCTGATCACCGGTGAATGCGGTGAAGCCATAGGAGGCAGGCCGTACCCAGCCAGTCGTCGCCGAGCTGTCGTAGGACCAGGTGCGGATGCCATAGAGGCCACGCGCGATCAGATCGGCATCCTTGTCACCATCGATGTCACCGGTCTGGATGGTCAAGTAGTTGCCGGCGGCGCTCCAGTGACTGTCCTTTAGCTCCGGCTGTGCGCGGGTGAGGGCGTCCCATTCACTGCCGCTCCAGCTGTAGGCGTCGATTCCAGCCGAAGAGCGTCCCAGCAGTTCAGCCTTCCCATCGCCGTTGATATCGGCTGCCTGGATCGTCGCGTAGTATCTGGCTTTGTCCCAGCCGTTGTCGTCCGACCAGGCAGGGCTATTGTCCTTGAGGTTTGTCCAGTCCGACCCATTCCAGCTGTAGGCATCCATTCCTTTTGCAGCACGGCCGAGTAGTTCGGCCTTGCCGTCGCCATTGATATCGGCCGTTTGAATCGTTGAGTAGTACGGCTCTTTCCCCCAGCCCTCTTTATCGCTCCACTTCGGGCTCTTCGACTTGAGGAACTTCCAGGAGCTGCCGGTCCATTCGTAGGTATCCATGCCGTCCACACCCCGGGCAAGAAGCTCGGCCTTACCGTCACCGTCGATGTCGCCGGTCTGGATGGTTGAGTAGAAACGATGCTTCTCCCAACCCTCTTTATCACTCCAGGGAGGGTTCTTCGAATCGATCTTGGTCCAGTCGCTACCCGACCACTCCCAGGTCTCGATGCCCGAGGAACTGCGGGCGAGAAGTTCGGCCGCGCCATCGCCGTCGATGTCCCCCGTCTGGATCGTCGCGTAGTACTTCTCTTGTTTCCAGCCAGAGCTATTGCCCCAGTCCGGGCTTGCCGTTGCTAGCTGCGTCCAGGCAGATCCGCTCCACTCATAAGTTTCCAGGCCCTTTGAGGAACGGCCAATCAACTCGGCTTTGCCGTCGCCATCGATATCTGCCGTCTGGATCGTCGCGTAATGCTCCGCTTTCGTCCAACCTGCATCATCGAACGGGCCGCTGTCGGACACGCTCGACCACAGGCCGAGCGTCGCGTCCCAGGAATCGACCGTCATGCCATTCGGCCCACGCGCCAGCAGTTCGTCGGAGCCATCACCATCGATATCGGCCATCTGAATCGTCGAGTAGTACTCGGCGGCGGTCCAGCCAGCTCCGTCAGTCCACTGCGGCAGGGTAAACGTTAGGCCAGCCGATGAGTTGTAGTTGTAATCCGACGCGTCGACCTGAGCCGCTATGGGCTGCTGGCTGGATTGACGGTGACCGGCAAGGCAGGGCTCAACGTCGCAGCGATGAACAGCCCGAATACCAATAAGCGCATGAGATTCGACTTCCGTTCTCTGGATCAATCCTCTGAAGTGGCACCCGGGCGTGCCCGCGGCAGCGTAGCACGGAAGATCGGACGGTCATCACGAGCGAATTGGAGTTGCCAATCCCCCACGAAGATCTGACGTTGGGGCGGATCGGGAACTATGCAGTCCCAGCGAGCGCGGCGATCACACGCTCTGTGACGGTACTCCAGGGGCGAGCTGGGATCGAAATCTGACCACATCGACTAGCTTCCTCACGCAGCCAGTCGCTGTAGAGCTGACTGACACGTGCGCGATCGGGCTGTGGACTGCCTTCGCGGGCTTCGAAATTGCGGCTGATCTGGTCTGCGTCTTCGTACAGGAAAATGCCGCGCACACGGCCCTCGGCTGGATGTCCGCAGAATGATTTGCGAGCTGCAAACGACGGCAACAGGAAGTCGCCCTCATAGATCGTCGGAATAGCGCCGTCGAGATGGTTGCGAAGAACCGGTTCCAGCGCCATCGACATGACCTCGCCGTAGGTCGTCATCGCCTCGACCTTGCGCTGATCGTCCATCGCCCGCCAGCCCTCGGGATCCTGATTGAACGCATGCACCGCCGGATACTGCTCCGGCGTCGTCATCCGCTCCAGTACCCGCTGGAAATCGTCAACCTCTGTCAGACCGACTTCGAAGCGACGCGCAAGTTCGAATGCAGCCGTCGATTTCCCGACGCCAGCACCGGCGCCTCCGCCAATCAGGAGGTCCATCCTGGTGGCAGGACGCGCACGTCCTGCAAAGCTACTCGACGCCAATCACCGCACCGAACGCGCCCGGATAGTCGCCTCCGTGACGGGCGCCATCTTCGTCTATGAAGATCGCATTGGGACGAGCGAAGTGGCCGGTGAAACCGGGGAAACCAGCACCCGCGCCGCCGTAACTGATGAACTCGTGAACCCGTTCGACATCGTGACCGCGCCGCTCCAGATTCACTGAGCACCTCGGGATCGATGCGGTCGTCGGCGCAGAGTCGCGGCGTCGAGTAGTCGATGCGTGGCGACCGAGACCGCCTCCTGCGGCTTCATCCCGAATTCGAGCACATTCAGGGCCACCTGACTGACGGCATTGGTGATCCGGCGCGCGCCCGGGCGCTCCAACGGCCAGCACCGGCTTGCCGTCGCGCTCGACGATCATCGGCGTCATGTTGGTCAGCGGCCGCTTGCCCGGTTCGAGGCTGTTCGGGGCGCCGGGATTTGCGTCGAACCAGTTGAGCGAGCAGCTCGGAATGACACCGGTGCTGCCAGCCACGCCGAAGCCCTCGAAACCGCCGATGCAGGTCTGGGTATGTGAGACCATATTGCCCTGAGCATCGACAGCGCAGATATTGGTCGTGCCGCCACCAGCGGACGCGCGCCAACTAGCGGGAACGCCCAAGCGAACCCGGTTTCACCTTCGTCCATCGCCCTGATCCATCTGAATCTCGCCCCGTCGCTGTTCGGTGAACTCGTCCGACAGCAATCGCATCGACCGGGATCTCGTTGAAGTCGGGATCACCGAGATAGGCGTCGCGGTCGGCAAATGCCAGCCGATAGGCTTCGCCGATGACATGCAAGGCATTCGGCGCTGTTGTGACCCATCCCGGCCAGATCAAAGCCGTCCAGGATCTGCAGGCTCTCTATCGTCGTCAGTCCCGGCGACGGCATCGGCACGGCCAGCAGATCGTAGTCGCGGAATTTGCCACGCAGCACCGGCAAGATGTTCGCTTGATAGCTGGCCAGATCGCTTTCTTCAATCACGCCCGCCACGATCCCGCACTGCCCGGACCAATTCGCGTCCGATCTCGCCCTCATAGAAAGCACGCGGCCCATCATCAGCAATCGCACGTAACGTCCGCGCAAGATCTGTCTGCTGGATGACGTGCTTGCCGCCGGTCAGCGGAGAGTCGTTGTTATAGAGGAAGGCTCGAGCCGAATCAGGGTTCTCGCGCAGCGCCTGCAAGCACTGTGAAATCCGCAGTGCCATGAAGAAATCGAGCGGCATCGACTCCGCCAGTGCAATCGCTGGCTCCATCGATCGTGCAAGCGAGATCGTCCCGAACCGTTCCAGCGCCGTCGACAAGCCCGGCGACCGTCCCTGGCACGCCGATCGCCAGCGGCCCCTGGAAGGCACTCGCCCGGCTTCCGGTCGCCCATGTGCTCCTGCTTCGACGCCATCGGCGCCCTGCCGGTGAACTCGACGACTTGCGGCTCGCCATCAATCGGCCTGAAGACGGTGTAGCCCGCCCCGCCGATCGTGCACTGGTACGGCTCCATAACCGCCATGCACCAGCCCATCGTCACGACTGCGTCAATGGCGTTCCCACCCTCGGCCAGCACCTGCGCCCCGGCCCGCGCCGCCGCCTCCTGCTTCGCCACGACCATCCCGCCGCTGGACTGAACCGCGCTCTTCTCCGTCTCCACCGTGACACAGTGAATGTCATCTTTCTGTGCTCCTGCCCTGATGCTATCTTTGGTATGTGCATCTTAGCGCGGACCGCTGCGTGTACTCTGCGCTTTGCCCGCCCCAAGTCGGTGTTCCAAGCCTCACCGCTGTCATTTCGACCGGAGCGGAGGCCTTGCGACGCGTAGTGGAGAAATCTCAACCAGATGACGCCCCGGACCTCCTGTGGGTCAAGTCGTCGTACCATCCTTGGCTCAGGTCCCGCCAATCCCGATTCATACCCTCGATCAGCTTGATCTTCTTCTCTCGTCGCCACTTCTTGATCTGCTTCTCGCGTGCGATCGCCTGGTGCACTTCCGGAAAATCCTCGAAGTAGACGAGCCGGTCGATGTTGTAGCGAGCAGCAAATCCCGACGACCTTGTTGTTCTTGTGCTGCCAGACACGGATCTCAAGATCGTTCGTCATACCAACGTACAGCCGCCTTGTCTTGCTCGCGAGGATATAGATAAAGTAGGTATGGCTTCGTGACACTGGCTGCTACCCTTTGGCCGAGATTTCTCCACTGCGCTCCGCGGAGCCTCCGCTCCGGTCGAAATGACAGAAGTGAATTCTTGATTTTCAACTGCTGCAGCTGAGCGATGTTACTGTTGCAGCCGCAGGGACTCGAAAATGTCGAATCTGTCACTCCGATCCCTTCGGCTTTCCTCGGGGCGGGCTCGTAGGAGATCCCATCTCGCCATTTCGATTGTAGGCAAAGGAGCCGCACCACTGTGAAGCGAGTCCTGATCACCGGCATGTCGGGCATTGGAAAATCGACAGTGGTCGAGGATTGGTCGCCCGCGGCTACAGGCGGTCGACGCCGACCAATGCGGACTATCGGGAATGGTGATCGCACGCGGGAGACGAGCTCGACCGGCCCGGGACCCGGGAAGGACTGGGTCTGGCGCGAAGACCGGATTCAGGAGCTGCTATCGACCGAAGACCGCTGACATCCTGTTCGTCGCCGGAACGTCGCCGAACCAGGGCAAGTTCTATCCGCAGTTCGATCACGTCATCCTGCTCTCCGCGCCGGCCGAAGTGATCGTCGAGCGCTTGACCACACGGACGACCAACCCGTTTGGCAAGCGGCCCGGTGAACTTGAGCGCACGATGCATTGCTGGATACCATCGAGCCACTACTGCGACAGGGCGCCGGGCACGAGATCGACACTACCGCGACGGTCGACGACGTCGTCACCAGATCCTCCAGATCGCGGGAGCCCAGGTCATAATCTGCTCAGCCGTGTGCTAGAACCATCGCCACATGACGCATGACTGGACCACTATCAGGGAGAAGACGATGCCAGGCTGGACATATCTACCGGAAGACGAAGGCGCGCTCGGAGTTGATGAAGCCTTCTACGGACGCTTGGCCAGTAGAGACCGCGCAACGCGCACTCGTCGAACAGATCGTCGTCCCGATCCGGTCGGGGCAGGCCTGGCCGGTACTGGCCGGGCAGCTATGCAGGATCGTCACGATCGAGGGGCCGCAGGTGGCCGACTTCAACGCCTGGAATCTCCACAATCCGCGCGAGCGCTTCTGGGCCGCCCGCAGCCGGCAACTACAGGCCTCGCACGTCACGACCTTCGACCGGCTCTGGTCGACATTGCCCTATCTGCGGCCGATGCTGACGATCACCAACGACACGATCCAGTACGGCGTCGACGAGGATGGCGGGCGCTGCCACGATCTGCTCGGTACGCGCTGCGATCCCTATGTCACCAAGCTGCTGATGGGCGAGGAGTTCGACTTCCACTGCCACTCGAACCTGACTCGCGCTGTGCTGCCCTGGGGGTTGGATGAGCGCGACGTCCACGACGTCCTGAACATCTTCCAGGTGACCGGGCTGAACGAGGATGATCGCTACTACATGAAGCCGAGTCCTGCGCAAAAAGGGCGACTTCTTCGAGTTCTTCGCCGAGATCGACCTGCTCTGCGCGATCTCAACCTGTCCGGGCGGCGATCTCTCGGTGCCGCTCTGGGGTCCCGACGCCGGCGATCCGCTGCCAACTTGCCGCCCGCTCGGCGTCGAGGTCTACCAACCGGCGAGCTGCGTTACTCGAAGATTGGCATTCGCCGGAGCCATCAATTATCGTGGACTGCATGGGCTGGTGATGCCGTACGCGAGCCAGGCTGTCCAATATGCACGTATCCCGTCCAAGCCTGCCCACCTGATAGAACTCTTGTTCTATACTGCCGGAGAAATGACGAACAGAAAGGATCGGTCCCAATGCGACCAGCGGAACTACGACTACTCTATGAGTACGGCTACGACCGGAACATCAAGCTGCTCGATCAGGCCCAGGAACTGACCGACGAACAGTTTAGCAGTGAGCCGCCCTTCGGGCACGACAGCGTCCGGCAGATCTTCTTCCACATCGCCAGCGCCGAACGTGGCTGGCGCGGCGGTTGGCAGACGGGCGAGCGGCCCGAACGGCTCGATCGGCGGATTATCTCGACATCGACTCGATCCGCGCCCTCCTCGACTGGAACAACGTCGAGACGCTGGCCTACATTGACAGCCTCACGGAAGCTGACCTCGATGCGGAGTTCCGTGCGTCCCGCTCTGGCAGACGATGGCCCACGTCTTCAATCATGGCACCCAGCACCGCAGCGAGATCGCCATGCTCCTGACCCATTTCGGCCACTCTCCCGGCGACCTGGATCTGGTGTTCTTCGTGGAGGAGCGAGCGGGGGTGTAGGTAGTAGCGAATAGGCTACAGGTCGCAGACGGGCCGATCAGCGCCTCACTGCTCCCATTCGCGCAGCAGTTGAAAAGCCATCTACCTGCCTATCACCCACCGTGACCTTCTATCTCGGCAACGACAACGGCGTATTGCTCCAACAACGGCTTGATCTCCTCGCGCCCGCTGGAAGGCAATGAGAACAGGCAGCGGGTGACACCTGCTTCGGCATAGTTGCGAATGACATCGATGTCGGGTTCGACGTGAATCACGGTGACCGGAATCGGACCCCGGTTAGCGTCGGCCGCCAGGCGCTGGAGATCTCGAACACGCTCCTCAATACCATCGTGGGCGTTCGGGAACCACTCGTCGCCGTACTCGACGACGCGCTGCAAGACAGTCGGACCCTCGCCGCCGATCATGATTGGTGGATGAGGCTTCTGGACCGGTTTGGGCCAGAGCCAGAGTGGGCCATAGTTCAGGAACTCGCCATCGAAGCTCATCTCATCCTCGGTCCAGAGGCTCTTCAGCACCTGCACTTGCTCGCGCAGCAGCCGGAAGCGGGTGCGCGGATCGGTCCCGTGATTGCGCATCTCGCCCCGGTGCCAACCCGCGCCGATGCCAAACAGGAAGCGTCCTCCAGAGAGCAGGTCGAGCGTCGCACCCTCCTTGGCGACGATCAACGGATCGCGCTGGACAAGCAGGAGGATGCCGGTCCCGATCTTTAGCCGTTCGGTCGCCATCGCCACCGCCGTCAATGCGACGAACGGGTCGAACATGTGATAGCTCTCAGCCGGAACCTGCCCGGCGACGGCAGGTTTATGGGTGTGGTCCGGGAAGAAGATCGAGTCAAAGCCATACTCCTCAACCAGCCTGCCAAGCTCACGAATATCCATCGTGTGCTCCGTCGGTCCGATGTCGATGCCGAACTTCATGCTTCCCACCTACTCTTTCTATGGTTGCCGTGACAGTATCGGCTCCACCTGACTGGCAAAGCATCGGGATAAGGTCGTATTCTCAACGCTCGGCGACCGAAAGTACGCCAGTAAGAATAAGGAACGGGCCGGTGTTCGACTACGAGGCCGAGTGGCTGGGAAAATGGGACGAGTTGTGAGAGCCAGCAAGCCTGGGTGGTCCACCCATACGCGGTGATCTGACACGCTACTGGGAGCCTGACGGCGAACTGACGGACGACGAAATCGCCAGCTGGCGGCACAACGCCACCCGCATCGCAACCGGCATCGCCGTCGTCGCTCACCTGGAAGCGTTCGTCGATCCGACCAGCTATCGGGTCGGTTTCTCCTGCGGGGGTGACGTCGAGCTAGCTGAAGCGTATGTAACTGAAATCCTCCGTGAAAACATCGAGTGCCACCGGATTGCGCCAGATGTTCCGGGACGCACTCTGCCGGCAACCGAGATCGTCTTGCCGTGCAAACCCTTCGCTAGCGACGAGATGGTGAACCAGTCGGTCCTGGCAGCTATGAAAGCCTCTCACGCCATCGAGTTCGAGGTGGTCTGGGATGTTGAGGATGCCCGCTCTTCTGATTGCAATGGAAGCGCTGAGCAGGGAGAACCGAATCAGCGATGAACGAGCGAGCAGTTCATCGATCTCATTGCCCTTCTTACCCTCTAACACGAATTCGCGTTGATTACGTCTAATTGGCCTGGAACGTTTGACGCATCCATGCACAGGCGACGCGCCGGGTCGCTGCTACGGATTCCGGGAACGATGCCTGTTGACTTCCTCGAATCCCTAATCCCTCTTCCCTACTGACGCCAGCGGCAACGCCGAGCAGCATCACGCTCGCCGCCCCGACACTACGCAAACCTTCGCCTTCGGCGAGCAGGCGGGCGCCGAAGATCGTGCCGATCAGGATGCTGAGTAGCACGCACGAATCCGTACGAAAGAAAAAGTCCCCGGTGATGGTGAGGCACCGGGGACAGGGGAAGGGGGAAAGGAGAGAGATAGGCAACCTGGCCCGCGAGCAAAAACGGATTCAGATCGTGGGCATACCGATTGAGGGTAGCGGACCAAGGTTCTAAACCCAGATCTCCCAAGATATACAACGCATGTTGCCAGGATCTATTCCCGCTCCCGCATCACCCCTCTACAATAAAGACCAAACACGAAAGGGAAACATGGGATGATAATCCGCATCGTTGGCATCCTGCGTGCGCTGCTGCTCGTCTGGAGCGGGATCGTCTTTCTACCTGCCTGGCTCGTAACCATCCGGGGGATCTTCGACGGCCAGGCATATGCATGGGGAGTGACCGAAAGGATCAAAGGGCGGGGAATCCGCGGGCACTACTTCCTCGCCCCACTGGCTGCGCTTTATGGGTTGACCATGCTCTGGCTCGGCTGGCGAGGCTCGACGCGCCCGTTCCACCTGATGCTCCTCGCCTGGCATGTTCCGCTCGGCGCTGCCGCGTCGATCGCCGCACGCCGCAATCGGGAGGCGTTGCGTTTCCAAGGCGACACCCTGGGCGTCGACGTCTCCCTGGCAGTTGTCGCGCCGGTTGTGTTGGCTGGCGTCGCTGCCGGATCGGTTGCGTTGACACTGCTGGACCAGAATGATCGCGATATCCCCGGATGGTCGGTGCGCAATCAGCGACTACTCAATGCCGCGCTGGGTGCCATCCCTCTTCAAGCCGTGTTGCTCCGGATTGGCGGGCAAGACGGCCTGATCGACAGGATTGGTGTCATCCTGACAATCCTCCAGTGGGGCGCCATTAACCTGTCATTTGCCGCGGGCGGACACGGGGTTGGGTCTCTCGAAGCACAGGGAGGCCGCGTCGGAGAATCGGTCGAAGTGCCGTGACATCCTTGATCCGCCGGGGCGATCCTACGCGCGGCCGCCTGGCCGCACCGCCGGTTCGTCAGCACTTGCTTGAACCGAACCAGATTGAGCCGTAGGCCCACGCATGTGCTTGATCGGTGAGACATAGCGAAAATATCCGTAAAAGAGACCCATTGCGATCAACATGAAGCGGCATAGATGGCGAACGTCGGGTCGTACCCCCAGCGAACGATGAGTGCTCCGCCGACGAGGCTCGATATCGAATAGCCGATGTTCCAGGTGCCGCTCCGGTAGCCAAAGACCGCCCGCCTTGCCCGGCCCCGCAACGCGGTCGACATCATCGTGCTTTCCATCGACCACCCCAACCCCTGGAGAAGCGGTTCGGACCAGGTGGGCCAGCGTCGCCACGCCGAGCTGTGGCACAAAATCAGCATGACGATAAACGGCACCGGCGAAAGCCGACCGAACGCAATCGCTCGTTCCTCCCCAAGCCGCCCTACCAGCCGCGGCCCAAGCAACGTCGTGCCAGCAGCGAAGATCGAGGCGCCAGCAAAGATCATGCCGATTTGTCCGGGCGTCGCACCGATCGAGTCAAGATAGACGTTGAAGAAGGGGAAGATCATCCCGGCTCCAAGGCTCATGAGCCCGCCGACCGCGATGAAGACGATCAAACGTCGCTGCTCGGTCCGGCCCAGCATTCTGGGCAGCAGGTGTTAGACCGGGTTCGGGCGCCAATTCATCTTCCTCATCGTCGTCGACCATCGGTTGCCTACGTTCCCTGGACATCAGCAACAACGGAACGAGACCGACGGCCGCGAGCGCGATGCCCGCGAAAAGCGCGCCGCGAAAAGCCGCCACGCTATCCCGTTCAACATCCAGTATCGTCCCAGACGATCCGTGGCATCCAGCCACCGATGAGGCTACCGATCGTTGTCGCGATCATGGACGTCGACACGGTCAACGACGCCACCCGCGAACGTTGCGCATCGTCGCTCAATTCGACGACGAAGGGCATCACGGTGGAAAAGAGGAAGGACGACTTGGCCCCCCAGAGGATCGCCAGGCAGGATCATCCAGGCCTGGCTGGACAGCGATAGCAGAAGAGATAACAAAGGCGATCAGGCTCAGCACCACCACCCGCCAGACACCGTACCGGCCCAGGAGGCCCCCGAGCTGAATGCCGTACTCGCCATCGCGAACGTCTGGAGCGCGCTCGCCAGCCCGATGAAGTCCTCTCGGAAATCGAGTGAAAGCAGGTAGAGGTTGAAATCGAGGGTAAAGGTTCCCAGCGCAATGTTTGCACACAGGGTGTAAGCCAGAAACAGCCGGGTATCGCGAGGAACGCCATGAGACGCGTAAGCAACGATGCCATTTCAGGCTGTCAGCGTCCGATCCGCGATCACGACTCACCCTACGGTCCCGCAGGTGCGGCGGCGAGAGTGTAGCACGCTACGATTCTTTGAATCATCCTGATCCCGCGCCGTCAGGTAACACAACCTAACCTTGCTAACGAAGCTTCCCACAACGTCTCCGGCACGAATAGCAGCGTCCATGGTAATAACGGGGGAAGGATTTCGCGCCGTCATGCCCGGATGTGTCGGAGATTCGATGATCGTCGAAGCCCGAATCTACATTGAGCAGATCGATACGATGAGCGCGACGCTGTCGGACGCGTCGGCAGGGCTTCCACGAGGGGACCTGCTCCACGCCCTGCCGGGGCCCGGACTCAACAGCATCGGCTGGAACTACTGGCACTTGCTACGGATCTGGGACTACGACCTCAACTGGTCGATTCGAGGCAGCCATCCGCACGACGATCTCTGGCATCGCCAGCGATTCACCGCCCGTTCCGGCTACAACCCCGACGGCAAAGGCACTGACGGCAACGGTCTCGGCTCTCGCTATCGCGATTTCGAGGTCGACGAACTCAACATCCCGTTCAATGTGCTGAACGAATACCACGACGCGTTGCTGGCGGAGACAAGGGTGTATCTTGACGAGGCCGGTGAAAGAAGAGTTACGCCGCATCGTCGTCCCGCCGTCCGACCTGAGCAATCCACAGGAAGCCGCCAACCGCATCCGCCACACCATCGGTCAGGCCTGGATGCATCTCGGAGAGCTACGCTATGCGCGGGGAGTGCTGCTTGCGAGTCACGAAAGAGAACACCATAGCCAACGAATTGGAGCTGATGGGTACGGCTGGGAAGTTCCTGGAGGAACTGTTGCCGATGCTCGTCGTCGAGTTCACGGACGAGAAGATCTCCGGCGTGGGACTGAGCGGCAGTTTGCACGCGGTGAGGAGGATGGGATAGTGGTCCGGGCTATCGCCGCTCTGGGACTGTACGCCGAGACGGCGAAGATCGTCGATCGGGCATTGTCATCCGAACATAGGGCGTCAATCAATAACGCCGTCAATCGCTCGAGTCGAGCCAGATCCAGTTCAGAACGCGACTGGTGACATGTCCGTTCCATTAACAATACTGCCATCAATCAAGGCGCCGATCGCTCCTGGATCGAGACACGATGACAAGCACCACAGTTTCCGCGACGAGGGGCTTGCTTCCGTTTCCCAAGAGCCGGGCGACGAGACCTGGGAGTGGAAGAATACAGTAGTGGTGGCCGGCAAAATCGGCTGTCCCGGGCTTCAGGGCGCCACGGATTGAAACGGCGTTTCAGCTTGCAGATCGCTCTCAAGATTCTTGGCCTTGCCGCCAGCCTGTTGATCTTCATCCTCTCGTTGAAGTTGATACAGAGCGGGGTAAGCGCAATTGAACCTTTTGTCCGCGACACGCTCAGCGTAACGAATCCGCTCAATTCGCTGGGCTTCGGCTGGCTCCTCGCGTACGCGCTCCTGTCCGGGTCACCGGCAGCCGCGATCGCCATGACGTTTCTCGACGACGGTTCAATCACCAGCCTAGAAGCGTTCACGATGATTGCAGGCTCCCGCCTCGGCGCTGGCATGTTTGTGCTGCTCATCGGCGGGTTCTATGTCTGGCGCGGGCAGGAGGTTCGAAGCAGCCTGTCGATCGGCATGCTCTCCCTCCTCCTCACCGCGAGCATCCAGATTCCAGCGCTCGCCGTTGGCTACATCCTGCTTGAAAGCGGAGTGCTCGACCCAATCGATTTTCGCTTTGGAATGCTCAATGCCCTGGACTCGCTGTTCAACCCCGTGCTCGAACTCGCGCAGAATTTGCTGCCCACCCTGGGGGTCT
The DNA here is from genome assembly GCA_963709995.1 of uncultured Chloroflexia bacterium. Taxonomy (GTDB): domain Bacteria; phylum Chloroflexota; class Chloroflexia; order Thermomicrobiales; family CFX8; genus JAUIIK01. The sequence continues at coordinate 311,290 of CAVPYN010000011.1, forward strand.
TCTTCGTTGGGGTGCTATGCCTGCTGTTGGCGTTCAGGCTATTCGACCGGAGCCTACCCCAGCCCGAAATTGGCGACCGCGGATTCGATAAACTGCCGACGTTGCTCTACCGGCCGCTGGTAATGTTTCTGCTCGGAATGTTGATTACGATGATGACGTTCTCAGTGGCCGTTTCCGTTGGACTCCTGGTGCCACTCTCAGCACGTGGACTCATCCGCCGGGAGAACCTGATTCCCTATATCATGGGTTGCAACGTGTCGACCTACCTGGATACTCTGGTGATCGCCATGCTGCTCGGAACGAACGAGGGAATGCGAGTGGTGCTGGCCGCGATGTTGGCCAACGCCATCGTGACCACAGCAATTCTGCTCATCGGCTTTCGGCCTTTCCAGACCGGGATCGACAATAGCGTAAGTTGGTCGCTAGAGAGTCTGAAACATGTAGGCATCGTCATCGCGCTGCTCCTCGGCATTCCCGTCATATTGTTGGTGATGTGATGCATATTCTCCTCGCGACGGATGCGTCCCCGGAAGCCCTGCAAGCAGTTCGGCTCGGCGTGCTCCTGCAATCCAGCCTGGACGCGGAGATCACCTTGTTGTCCGTCACGCCAGACGAGGATCAAGCAGAACGGGCACGCCTTCATATCAATCAACTGGTTGAACGCCACGCGTCGTTGCGCCAGGCATCGAGCGTCATTCGTCACGGGCACGCGGCCGCGCAGATCCTGGAGGAGGCAGAGCGAGGCATCTACGATCTGCTGATCATCGGCAGGAGAGGACAGAGCCGGGTCGCGCGTTTTCTGTTGGGAGATACCGCGCTACGGCTGGCGCAAGAGTGCCGTCTACCGCTCATCATCGTCCAGCAATCACCGGTTCATCTCCGCAAGGTGCTCGTCTGCACGGCGGGAGGCAAAGGTGGTCGGATTGATGCCGATTACGCGGCACGAATCGCGGCAGCGATGAAGGCTGAGCTCACCATCCTGCATGTGATGTCACAGATCGACATCACTCCGGGAGATCAGTGGGACACCGCGGCCCACCCTGCAACCTGGCATATCGAACACCGCACGCCCGAGGGTTCGCATCTCCAGGAGCTGCTGGAGATCGCCGAATCTCACGGGATCTCCGCCACGCCGGTTATCCGCTATGGCCTGGTCGTCGAGCAAATTCTTGCCGAGGCGCGGGAACACGGATTCGATCTGCTCGTCATCGGAGCACACAGCGGCGAGGGGCTGACGCGATTTCTTCTGGATAATGTCACCGAAGCGATCCTCACGAACGCGAGACGGCCAGTGCTCGTCATTCGCCCGGCCCCATCGACTCAATCACGTGCATGAGTGATTCGAATTCGTCGGGTTGCGGGCGAACCTGCCCCGATCCTGAGACCGGGGCAGGCTGAGACTCAACGATCGGATGATCGGTCAGGCGCCACAGTTCGCCGGTGGCGCGTCGGCAACTCCGCCGAACTTCGTCGTCCAGTACCAGCCGAACGGGCTTCCTTCCACGAAGACGCGGCCGATGCCGATGACGACATTCTCGGAGAGCATGTTCGCATTGTGACCTGGAGAGGTCCGCCACTGTTCGAAGGTGGCCTGGGCCGTCTCGTTGCCAGCCGCGATATTTTCGGCAACCTGGCCGTTGTAACCAGCCGCTTGGGCGCGCTGCGAAGGTGTCACCCCTTCGGGCGTGTTGTGCTCGAAGTAGCCTCGCGTGCCCATGTCGAGGCTGTGATTGTAAGCGGCCGTGTTCAGAGTGGCGGAATTCGCCAAAGGCGGCAGATTATTCTGCGCCCGATAGTTGTTGAGCGTCGTCAGGAACTCATTTTCTGCAACGTCCAGACAGGTATCGACCGGACCACCGTCTGGAGGATTGCCAGGCGGGTTGCCTGGTGGATTTCCGGGCGGGTTTCCCGGCGGGTTTCCCGGCGGATTTCCGGGTGGATTCCCCGGCGGATTGCCCCCGCCACCATTCTGATACCGCCACGCATAGTAATGCTGGCCGATATTGCCCATCTCGACGCGCCACTCCGGCGCGTTGTCAGGTGTGTAGGTCAGACAACGCCGCTCGAAACACTGGATCAGCACGAGACGGTTCGTCCCGCCAACCAAAACGTTCGCCCAGTATGGTTCGGTGATCGGCCGTCCGGTCGCAGAAGAACGCATTCTGGAAGAGTGGCGCGGTGACAAACGCGCCATTTTCGTACACCGTCCCGGACGAATTCATGAACGCCCAGAAGGGTGCGGCGATGCCGTGATTGGTCACGTCATCGACGAAACCGATTGTGACAGCCTGGTTGGCCAGCGCCGGATCGTCGGTAACCTGTCCTGTCCGATCAACGCGTTGGGTGATCGTCGTGCCAACCGGTTGCGCGGCCGCGCCGAGCAACGGGTTGAAGGTGGCGTAAGTGGGGCCATTCGGATCGTTCGCGTCACCGGCCACGTTGACCACGGCCGGAGCGCGATCCTCGAAGCGGTTGTCGCCCAGCTGCATCCGGCCGGTGATCAGTTCGGTGGCAAGCAAGCCATTGGTGACGAACCAGATGCTGTTCGGGTCGACGTTCGGATTCGTGATCTCCATCCGCGACTTGTCGTAGTACTGGACCGAGCGCTGGCCATTGGGGGCTTCGTCATAGGTTTCGAGAACGACCTGGGTGTTTGCCTGTGGTCCCCACATCCAGGTGCGAACCGCGGCGGCGTCGGCCACCGGCTTATCGGTGCGTTCCCACGTCCGCTGGAAGGCAGGATCCGAGGGGCGGTCTACAGGTGGCGGATTGCCGCCTGCGCCAGCCACATTGAATGCGCAACCCAGAGTTTGGCAGACGCCAGTGTAATCATCGATCACCGCCTGGGTAATGCGCCGGGAAACGTTGATCGTCTCCGTTTCATACGACTCGATGCCGACGATGAGCTGGTCGGCGGCACGCCAGACGGCCGAGCCGCTCTGCCCCTGGAACGAATCGATCAGATGATCGAGCCCGACCGCGGTGACGCCGGTGAAGGATGGCTCGTTGCCAGCCCACATCGTGCCATCCGGCTTGTCGCCCGGGTATCCGGCAGTCGTTGGGTTGAAGTCCGCGGCGTTCAAGGCGTTGTCATCCAACGCGCCGATCGTCATCGTCCCGACCGTGTTGCCAAGATCATCATTGCCAAGAACGATGAGCGCGTAGTCCCATGCGGCGGCGGTATTGATGTCGCCCTGAGCATCGATCCAACCCTGGGGAACCCAGAGGTTCGCGGCATCGGCGGCGCCAAACGGCATCTGATCGACGTTCAGTCCCGGTGTCACGCGCACCAGGCCGGGATAGCCGTTGAACTCAGCGAACCAGATGCAGTGAGCCGCCGTCAGAATGACCCGCAGGCCGATAAATGTGCCGGTGCAACCGAACCCCTGGCCAGTGTCCGGATCACCCGCCCAGATACTCACGATCTTCTTGTAGGGATCCTGGGTCGTGTCGTTGATCTGCACCCGTGAGTCTGGCCCCACAACCAACTGGGGTTCGCGGCCATCATCGCGGTTGAGATAGGTCAGTTCGGCAGGCATATCGCCCGGGGCAATCACCGGCATTTCGTGGATCACGCCCCAGTGGGTAGCGGCTTCCTCATCAAGCGATCCTGCAGGACTCGCGTAGGCAGCCAGGCTGCTCGATACAAGCATCAATGTCAGAAATACCGCGAAAACGACCGATTTCCTGCGCCAGCGTTGGATCATATGCTTCCCTATCTCCCCCGACCCCCTACGCCCACACGAACGCGCAGGTCCGGATACTCAATTCTTCGCTTCATGTCTTATCGCACACGATCTCGTTTCAGGCAACCCCTGACTTTGCTCATCCTTCATTAGTCCATAACGAAGCGCGATCGACGGCGCTGTCAACCGGGCGCCTTGCCAGTCCCTGATCCCTCCCCAAGAGGGTGCTGCCACCTGTATTGGCCACTTAACTCCCCACAACCTTGTCACGAACGCTATGCTGTGATTGGGGCCGGGCACTGTGACGGAGAGGGCAGGTGAACTGATGACTGAAATCCAGGCGACGGCAACCGTTCAGGTCGACAACGAGCGCGTCCGCGTCACCGAATGGCGGTTCGGCTCTGGCGCGGCCACCGGCTACCATCGCCATGATTTCGACTATGTCGTGGTGCCGGTGATGAACGGCAGGCTGAAGCTCATTGGGCCGGATGGCAGCGAGTCGTTTAGCGACCTGAAAGCGGGCGTCTCCTATTTCCGCGAGGCTGGCGTCGAGCACGATGTGATCAACGCTAGCGAAGGGGAATTCGCCTTCGTCGAGATCGAATTGAAGCCCTGATCTGGGATATCGCAGATTCTCGACGGGGTTAGTCGTGGCTAGCCCCGACCACAGACTCCGATCGATCGACTTGCTCAAACAACCATTGGCGGACTCCTGGCTCATCCGAAGTCCCGAGAACAATGCAGATGTCGGCTACGATGGCTCGCACGCTCGACGCGGCAAGCCCGGTTGTCCGGCAGATTGACTCGACCGATGCCTCCGGGCCAGTTCGATCAGCACCTCCCGTTGGCGAGCGCTAAAGGTGTTGGCTTCGTCGTTGTGGTTCGTGATCACCCAGATGTGTGATGTCATCTGCTTCTTCGTTTTGATCACGCCGCTCACCGGCTTTAGTCTATGATCCATCGGAATCACAAGAAGTCGGGAACACGCTATTCAGGGCTTTCCGGATTTCGATAACTGCGGCGCCAGCTCGACGCTGCTAAAATACGTGCGACGACAGATTCTGGTTCGCCGCGGATCGGGGACCGGAGGAAGGAGCTCGAAATGGAATGCGGATATGACGTTGCGATCATCGGCGGCGGCCACAATGGCCTGGTTGCCGCCTGGTATCTCCAGAAGGGCGGCCAGCGGGTAGGCGTTTTCGAACGGCGCGATTTCGTTGGCGGCGCGGTCATTACTGAAGAACTCTGGCCCGGCTACCGGGTCCCGACCTGTTCCTACATCTGCTACCTGCTCCAGGACAAGGTCATCGAGGATATGGCCTTGAGAGAACACGGATTCGATGTCCACCAGCTCATGCCCTACTCCTTCACGCCCTTCCCCGATGGCCGGGCACTCATCAGCTGGCGCGACAAAGAGCAGACTGCGGCCCAACTAGCCGAGATCCTGCCTTCCGATGCAGCCAACTACAGCGCCTACACTGAGGCTCGCGAGCGAATGGCTGCCATCGTCAAACGGTGGTTTCTGAAACCGCCGCCGACGCTGACTGAACTGGTCGACGACGCTCGCGGCCACGGTGACGAGGAAGCGCTGGAGCAACTACTCTTCGGCAGCGTCAGTGGAATGTTGGATGTCTATTTCGAGTCGCCACAAGTCAAAGGCTGGCTGGCCGGAGCCTGGGACGCTGGCGATCCGGACGCGCCGGGGAGCCTGCTGTCGTCGATCTATCCGACGGTCAGCGCCTTCACCGAGGACGAGAACGCCGGCATCGTCGTCGGCGGTATGGGTGGCATCACCCAGGCAATGGCTCGCGCTTGCCAGGCGGCTGGCGTCGAGATCCATACCAACAGCGAGGTCGTCACGGATTCTGATCGAAGGACAGGCGCACCGACGGCATCGAGCTGGCGAACGGCGAACACGTCCAGCGCTCGAACCGTCATCTCGAATGCCGACCCGAAACGCACCTTTCTGGAATTGACGCCCGAAGACGCGCTTCCGCCCGACTTTCGCGGCCACATCGAACGTCTTACGACGCAAGCGGCCTACTTCAAGTTTCACGCCTCATGGATGGCCTACCCGATTTCTCCCGTCATCTCGGGCCACGATTACGATCCGCGGACGCTGGCCCAGATCAAGATCTGCCCTTCGCTCGACTACTACCGCAAGTCGTGGGATGATGCGTCGCATGGACGTATAACGGACTACCCCGGTGATGTCGATTCAGATTCCGACCGTCTACGATCGAACGTTGATCGACGGGACGCTAATGGCCATGTTATGTCGATTTGGGTCCAGTACGCCCCGGTGAAACCGGCTGACGGCTCCTGGGATGAGCTGCGCCAACAGGCCGGCGAGATGCTGATCGACACGATCGCGAATACGCCCCGAACATCCGCGAGGTCATTCGCGACTGGGTGCTCTTTACGCCGCAGGATATCGAAGAGCGCGTAGGCATGACCGATGGCAATATCCGCCACATCGACATGGTGGCCGGGCAGATGTTCACCGGGCAGACTCGACTACCGGACGCCGATCGATGGTCTGTATCTCTGCGGCGCGAGCACTCATCCCGGCGGTGAAGTCACCGGCGCGCCGGGGCATAATGCCGCGCACGCGATCCTCAGCGACGTCGGAGCGGCGGTAGTTGGCTGAGAGCTTGGAATGAAAGGAGGGTGGCCGGACGTTACACGACCCGGTCTTCCGCCTCTCCGCGCCACTCGTATCGGGTCACCGTTACACCGGGCGCGATCTCGATCTCTTCGATCGCCCGAAAACCGAGCTTCTCGTAAAGCCTGCGGGCCGGAAGATTCGCAGTCCCGGTGGATACGATGACGCGGGGATGTTCGAGAACGGACTCGACAAGCATCGAGCCATATCCGCGCCCGAAGTGATTCGGATCAACGACGAGCCGGTCGATGTCCAGCACGCCGTCGTCAACGACATAGGCCAGCGCCGCAACAATCCGGCCACCTGCGCGCATTCCGATCCATTCGAGCGGTTGCGCGATCAATTCCTCTAATGTCTCATGCAGCGGTGGTATGCCATCGAAACCGATCAGGTCCACCTCGACGCGGTAGGCCGATCGCTGGAGCGCGAAAACCTGCCCGGCCACCATCAGATCGGACAGATCGAGAGAATCAGCCTGCATGCGAACGCCTCTCGCTCGACCGGTCGGGGACGGTCAGTCCTCCGGCGACTCGTACCAGGTGGGCGGGCCAGCGGTCGTGATGCTCAGGTGGGTCATCGATCCGCCTTCGACCGCGCCGTGCCAGTGGCGCTCTCCAGCCGGCATATAGATGATGTCGCCGGGACCGGCGCGAAACTCTTCAGCAGCCGTTCCGGCACGCGCCTCGCCTTCGACGACATAGAGCACCTGCTCGCCGGGGTGATCGTGCCAGTTCGTGCGGGCACCGTCCTCGAAGTGGACCGACGAGACCGATACCTTTCCCTCCCCGGCGGCAAGCAAGCGCGTCAGTGTGACGTCACCAGTGAACGTTGTGCCCTTGTTCGACTCCGCCTCCGCACCTCGAATCACATGCATCCGCATATCTCCTTCATGTTCCAATCCGCGGCCAGTTTCGCCCAGCATAGCCGGATTGCTCGAGTTTGGGCCGACCGTTCACAGATCCTGCCAGATGTGGCCGCATTGCGATCCCGGCCATATGTCCATGCCTATTCTCTCGCCGCTTGAAACGAAGGACAATTACCCGGCCTGCTATGGATTGCCGGCCACGGTCCGAACAGACCAGGCGATCCGGCGACAGGCCGCCAGCACAGGCAGGGGCAGGATAGGTTGTAGCGGATCAGCATAGTTGGGCAGGCCGATGGCAAGGTTCAGACGACAGGCGAAGCTGGATAGCTCTCAGGTTGAGGACCGCCGTGGTCGATCTGGGATGGCGATTGGCGGGATTGGTGGCGGGATCGGGCTGATAATCGTCCTGGCCGTCATCTTGCTCGGCGGTGATCCGGGCGATCTTTCGGGTCTCGCCGGTGAGTCCGGATCGGACGCACAGACAAACGGGAACGCAGCGAGAAACATCGACGAAGAATGTCGCACCGGGCTGGACGCCACCGAGCAGCAGGATTGCCGCATTGTCGCCTATGTCAATAGCATCCAGGCGTACTGGACCGAAGCCTATGACGACCGTGACGGCCAGTACACGATGTCCCAGACCGTCCTCTTTAGCGATCTGACCCAGACCGCATGCGGGACGGCAAGTTCCCAGGTCGGCCCCTTCTACTGTCCGTCGGACCAGCAGATCTATCTCGATCTCGGATTCTTCGATGAGTTGCGTTCTCGCTTCGGCGCCGAGGGCGGCCCGATCGCTGAAGCCTATGTGCTGGCCCACGAGTACGGCCACCACGTCCAGAATCAGCAGGGCATCCTGGGCCAGAGCAGCCAGGGGAAGCGGCCCACAGAGCGACGCCGTCCGCATCGAACTCCAGGCCGATTGCTACGCTGGCGTCTGGGCCAGCAACGCCGCTGAGACCGGTTATCTCACTCCGCTCACCGAGGAAGACGTTCGGATTGGCCTCGACGCAGCGGCAGCCGTCGGCGACGATCGCATCCAGGAGCGCTTGCGGGGTCAGGTCAATCCGGAATCCTGGACGCATGGATCATCGGCACAACGCCAGCAGTGGTTTCTCACCGGCTATGAATCCGGCGAGCCGGAATCCTGTGACACCTTCAGTTCCGGGTTATAGGGTCAGTCATCCGAACCGACCCGCGAGATGCTCGCCGATCATCACCGCCGGGAGATTGGTGTTTGCGCGCATCAGCGTCGGAGCGATCGAAACATCGCAGATGTAGAGCCCATCAAGACCGTGGACCTTGCCGTCGGAATCAACGACCGCTTCGTGATCGCTGGCCGGCCCCATCCGACAGCTGCAGGCCGGGTGGTAGTTGATCCGCACCGTCTCCTCGGCAAACGCTTCCAGCTTGGCGCGTGTATCTGCCGCTGGACTGGGCCTGATCTCGCCCTGGATCAGCCCGGCGCGCTCCAGATTCGCGGCGATCTCGCGCGCCAGTTCGAGTCCATCAACCAGGACGGCACGATCGATATCGTCCTCGTCCGTGAAATAGCCGTGATCGATCGAGGGCGCCGACTCGGGGTCGGATGAAGAGAGCTTCATCGCTCCGGCGGATCGAACCGCAACGGTCGAAGATGGAATCGAGTAGCGCCAGCCACCCTCCACTGCGGGGTCGGGCCGCAGGATGCCGTAGAGATGCAGGTCAAACGCTTCGGTGCAACGCGGGCTGCGCGTCTTCAGAATCGTCTGCTCGTCGGGAGTCCAGCGATCCCGGCTGAAGAGTTCCATCTCGCGCGCGAGCTTGCTAGTTGCTTGCAGCTCGATGGAGGTCAGAGGATGATCGGTTAATGACTTGCCAACGCCAGGAAGGGGATGGACGGGCTCGACGCCAACCGCCCTCAGGTCATCCGGATCACCGATTCCCGAGCGCAACAGGATTGCTGGCGATCCATACGCGCCGCCCGACAACACCACACGACCGGCGTCGATTCGCCGCCACTCTCCACCAACCCGAGCGATAACAGCTACTGCTCGACCGTTCTCAACGATCACCCGATCAACCAGAACTCCGCCGATGATCGTGAGGTTGGCTCGTTCACGCACCGGATCAAGATAAGCAAACGACGTGTTCCAGCGCACGCCGTCGATGATGTTGACCGGTGAGATGCCGGTCGCCGAAACGTCATCGGGATCGTCCAGATCGTGCACCCGTGGGATGCCAGCCGCAATCGCGCCCTCCATGAACGCGCCATGAAACGGAGTCAGTTCATCATCTTCTGGAATACGCACCCGCAGCGACCGCTTCGCCCTTGCGACCGCCGGGGCGACGTCATCCCACGCCCAGCCGGCATTGCCCAGCTCCGCCCAGTGGTCATAATCCCGACGATGGCCGATGACTTCAACGCATCCGTTATGCGACGAGCAGCCGCCAATAACCCGTGCCCGATCATAGCTGGTGCGTTCACGGTGTCCTGGCCGGTTGAAACCGCTGTAGCCCCAGTCGTGCGACTCTGGAAAACGCAGGGCGTCGAGCAGGTCCGGCGGCCAGCCACCCGCATCATACGGACCGTAGTCCGGTCCGGCTTCCAGCAACAGGATGTTGAGCGCTGTATCGCGAGCGACGATGCCGGCGAGCGCCGCGCCCGCCGACCCTCCGCCGACGATCAGAAGGTCAATGTTTGTCGGAACTTCCATACTCATGACGTGCCCTTTGCAGCCTCGACGAAGGACCGGCAATCACCGGCCGGAAGGGGATCATAGCGTTCTCCGCGCCGTTGCTGGCGGCTATCCACAACCGGCAATACAACCACGTAGCAGCACGGAAGTGTACGGACACTAAGCGTGACAAATCCTGTTGTGTGTGTATTATCGAAGGGAAGTCGTGGGGACTTCGAGATCCATATCGACCCGTACACCCGAAAGGTGGGCGTTTTGGGGAACGCCGGGCGAAGGATCGTGCAAAGGCTACGCCTGTCCGGAAATGTGTCAACCGGCGGGCAACAATTCTTCTCGGTATCGGTCACCGCCGAACGGCGGGCTGAAATCGTGGATAGTCTTGACGATTCCGCAAATCTGGACTCAGACTACCTCCTGCTGGTCATTCTCAGCTGCATCATCGCTAGCTTCGGCCTTGTGGTGAACAGCACGCCGGTTACGATCGGCGCGATGTTGATCGCCCCGCTGATGGGGCCGATTCTTGGGATGTCGTTGTCCCTGGTGCGCAGTGATCTCCGGAGGCTGGCTCAGGCAATCAGCACCCTTGTGTTCGGTGTTGCGGTGGCGATCTCGATCAGCGCACTGATCGGAAACATCGTATCTCGCAGCCAGGCGAACGGTTTTCTTGCCGAACTGCCGAAGGAGATGCTGAACCGGACCGAGCCGACACTGTTCGATCTGGTCGTCGCAATGGCTGGCGGCTTTCTTGCCGCCTATGCCCTGACCCAACCGCGGCTGTCGCCGACGCTGCCCGGCGTTGCAATCGCAACCTCGCTGATGCCCCCGCTCTGCGTGGTTGGCCTGGGCATTTCCCAGGGAGAAACCGGCGTCTCCAACGGCGCACTGCTGCTCTTTCTCGCAAACTTCGTCGCGATCATATTCAGCAGCGCCCTGGTCTTTGTCCTTGCGGGATTCGGGCCACTGGCATTCAGGGAACGGCGCCAGGTACTGTCACGAACCTTCTTTGTCTCCAGTATTTCGCTGGTTTTGATCACGATTCCCCTGGCGAATTTCATGGTCCGCATCGCTGACGATGCCCGCACGAGCCAGATCATTCAAGAGACACTGAGCGAGGAGATTCAGGACATCACCGATGATGCACGGCTCGTCGAGTTTGACCAGAACCGTGACGATGATGGGCTCCATATCAACGCGACGGTGCGAACCCCCGAAGAACTGTCTCACGGAGAGACGACTCGTATCCAGCGTGCGCTGGCCAGCAGGCTCGACACGCCGGTCTCGCTCGAATTGCTGATCGTCCCAATTACCCTTCTGGAAACGATCGATCCCGACTCCTCAACCAACGGCCCGCCACGTATCCCAGAGCCATAGCGGATGGATTATCATCGAGCGGTCAACAGGATGCGATGTGATCGGAACTCAACCGCACCAGAGGAATACAAAGCATGAGGGCCATCATCTTCTTCTTCGCGTTGCTTGCCATCCTACTACCCGCCCTGCCCACTAGCGCTGTCGCGCCCGAACCAGGGCCAGTATGGGACACCTGGGCTCGCACTGACCTGCCGGTGTCCGATGGCATCGCGTCGCGCACCTGGATGTGGGGGCCAGAAGCGATCAGTGACCCGATGATCGAATCTTATGTAGAGTCTCCAGATGGATTGAGACCGGTTCAGTACTTTGAGAAGTCCCGCATGGAGATTACCGATCCGGCCGGGGATATTGCGTCACCCTGGTATGTCACCAACGGGCTGCTCGTCGTGGAGATGGTTACTGGCCAGGTCCAGATCGGCGACGCCGATTTCGAACAACGCGATCCAGCCTCGATCAACGCCGCTGGCGACAGCGACGACCCCAACGGGCCCACTTACACCACGATCGCAATGTTGCTCGACCTCCCAGCATCGCCCCCAGGAACGGTCGTCGACCAGCGCGTCAACCGTGACGGCGCCGTCACGACGAGCCCGGAACTCGGATCTCAGAACGTCACTATCGCCATCGTCGACGACGTGACAGACCATGGTATCGCGCAGCCGTTCTGGATTCTCATGAACTCGATCGGCCCTGTCTACGAGGATGGTGGGTTCGTAACCGGACAACTCTTCGAGAATCCCTACTTCGCAACTGGACGGCCGATCACCGAACCGTACTGGGCGGAGGTTAAGGTCGCCGGGACAGTCAAGTGGGTGCTGATCCAGGCATTCGAACGAAGAATTCTGACCTACACCCCGGATAATCCGGCTGGCTGGCAGGTCGAGGCAGGCAACGTTGGCTCGCATTACTTCGACTGGCGCTATAACCAGCAACCGCCGATGCCGCCGGGGGCTGGGGAGACGATTACGATTGATGTTGAGGGTCTCGAGATCGACGCCGGGGATACCCAGGGCAACACGACCTACGGCCTGCGCTTCATCGGCCTGGCCACCGGTGATGTTGCAGGGGCGATGGAAGTCGAGCTGGATTATTCACCACCCAACCCTGGCCCGAACGCCGTCAATCAGATCGTCGGCGGGTCATGGTCGATCTCATCGGAGGGCGGGGAATTAAGCGGCGACATCACCGCAGGCTCGGCCACCTGGAATGGGACAGTCACAACAGCGGCCATCGAAGCGACGTTCGGTATCACAACAGCGACCGGGCAGTTCGGAGGCTATGCCGGAACCGGCGCGTTCACCGGCACGCTCAGTCACCTGACCTTTCCGCCACGCATCAGTGGGGTGCTGATGTTTGATCTAGAACCAGATGCGAGCACTGCCAACGCCGAAGAATCTGCCAAATAGCCCGGATCTTTCACCGCGCCGTTTCAATGTGGATGACAGTTTCTGTCCCCAATCAGAGCCACGAGCAATTAGGGCTAACTACCAGCCGGATCGGGCTCGGGCAGCCAGCCCCAGGGGTGTGGTCCCCAATCGGGGCTGATCATCTCGCCAGAGCGGATGGTCAGCACTGGTTCGAGCGCAATGTCGCCACACTGCTCCGTTCCTCGAAGATCGCGAAAGATCCACTTACCGTGGGCTTCGCGCAGCAAGGTGACGTCAGCGTCATATCCAGGGGAAAGCTTGCCAATCTCGTTGTCGAGCCCGAGCGCCTTCGCCGGCGCCACGGTTGTCATTCGAATCACTTCGGTGAGGCTGAACCCCATCGCGATGAATTTCGACATCGTCTCGGTCAGGCTGTAGACGAGCGTGGCGCGACCGGGCAGGGTCAGATCCGTTCCAAGCACGTCGGGCAGCAATCCCTGGTCGATCAACCGGTGAGCGACGTCAAAGGAGAAATTTCCTCGTCCCAACGATGGTTCCATCACCACACCCCGGTCACGTGCCTCGAAGACCTCCGGCATCGCCCGGCCATCTGTTCCGAGCAGGCTACCGGGTTGATCGGTGTAGATGTGCGCCAGAATGTCGCCTTGTTCGAGCTGGCTGACAACCGACTCGGTCAGTGTTGGATCGCCAGGCTGGGCGTCGAAATCTCCAATATGGATCATTTGCATTCCGCCGGATGCTCGCGCCGCCTGCTTTGTCAGATCGACCATCCGCGCACCGAGCGTCCGCACAGCAGGGCCGACCGCGCGCAACTTCACGCCAACGATGACACCCTGGTATCGAGTCGACACCTCGATGGCATGATCAAGGTCGATGTCGTCCTCGATCCGGACCGCCGGGATAAACGCCTGACCGTTGCGTGCGATATGAAGGAAGGCCAGTGTGCGGGTTTTCGCGGTCTTGATGACCTGGTGATAGAAGGGCTCCCAGGTGCAGGGGCCGGCCGTCCCGGCATCGACGATCGTCGTCACGCCGGACCGCACCCCGGCGAGGTCAGGATCCAGGCTTGAACCCATATGGGTGTAGACGTGGGCATGAATGTCGATAAGTCCGGGAACAACCAGCAGGCCCCGCGCATCGATAATCCGCCGCGCCTCGACCTGTCCCTCCAAATCGGCCCCGGCCTGTACGATCTTATCTCCGGTGATCGCCACATCAGTGATTCCGTCAATGCCCGAGGCCGGATCGATCACCCGTCCACCGGCTATCAACAAATCAACGCTCACTGGATCACTCATGGTATCCCCTCCTGATGTCTTCTCGTGAATACGCTAGACATAGCATGTTTCGACCCACTGCGCGATCTCTTATACGACGATCCTGGCAGCACAACCGTCATCGACCATCTCCGACACAGAAGATCATGGGTGCAGTAGGATGTGGCCCACTATGAATGATAAGGACTCATCCAATGCGCCAAGGTTCCGATCTCTACCGGCTCGTCTGCGAGTACGCCGATCTCGGAGAACACCGCACCGGGACGGCCGTCGACCGGGCGACGACGGATTGGCTGGCCGGTTTGCTGCGTGGTGCTGGCGCCGCCGTCGAGTTCCAGCCATTCGAGTTCAGTCGCTACCAGGCCGAGTGGGAAGTGCGTGTCGACGGAGAGCCAGTCCAGTCTATCCCACTCTTCTATGAAGGAATCGGTCTTGCCTCGACGAACCATCCGGCGACGATGTCCTGGAAACCTGGCCTTTCCCATACCGGACTTGACCCGGCCTTCGACGCGTTTGCCCGGCAAGCGCTGGCGGATGGCGCGCCAGCAGCCGTTGTTGCGACCGGCGGCCCAACTGGCCTGCTCCACGCGGTGAATCGTGCCCCGATCCTGGGCAGTGGCCTGCCAACGCTGCTCGTGCCCGGCAGGCTTGGAGATCGGCTAGGTTCCGCAAGGGTCGAGGTGACGTTCGATGCACGTATTCTGACCGGCAGGTCCAACAATATCATCGGCCGGTTCGGCGATGGACCGATCGAAGAGACGCTCGTCATCACAACCCCGATTTCCGGCTGGTTTCGTTGCGCGGGCGAGCGTGGCACAGGGATCGCCGTTGCAATCGAGGTGGCCGCGGCCATCGCGCAGAACCAACCAGTCATGTTCATCGGAGCAAGCGGACACGAGCTGTATCACCAGGGCGCGCAACGAGCAGTCAGGGAGATTGCGGGGCCGCCACAAGCCATCGTCCACATCGGCGCAAGCGTCGCGGCAGCCGCCCAGCCGCCAGTGAACGGCAGTGCGATATTGACGCCGGATCTGGTCGCCCGCATCTCTGCTGACCTCGGGCAATCGACAGAGCTATCGGCAGTGTTGGCGGAGGTTGGTATCCGCACGGTCGTCCCCCAACGCCCAAACGACCCAGAAGAGTGGACCGGTGAATCGAGAAACTGGGCCCATTTCAATCGACCGCTGTTCTCGCTTGTCGGTGGATTCCCATTCTTCCACGCCCCGGAGGACACTCCTGAACGCGCCACGACCCCCGCGCTGCTAGAGAAAGTCTCCCACGCGGTCGCGACCTCGGTGCGATTGATGGTGACCTGACTTACGAAGTGTCCGTCCCACCAGAGTCGCTCGTGAGGGCGCTAAGTAAGACGATGGAGCAAGGATCTTTCATTCTTGCCCCATCAGAATATGCTAATCTGCTACCGTATCTGGCCAACGCAATGCCTCCGGCTTAAGCAGTCTGTTTACGAGAGTGACCAGAACAGGCCGGTTGGCGTTGGGATCAGGCAAATCTCAGACTGCGTCGGTATAGAAGAACATTGAGCCCCGACGATTCCGCATGATCGCCTGTATCACGGGTAAATGTCACCCAAGGCGGCGCAGATTTCGTTGTGGGCTGGTGGGATTCATGCCCTGAGATGCGCTTGACGCGTCGAGGACAACGCATTACGGCCCGGCAATCGATAGCAATGAAAGGGAAGGGCCGGCAATCTTTCGATCTACCATTGGACGATAGCGAAGATATCTCTAGATCCGCGATGAGATAAACGAAAGGACCCCCACCTTGAGTGGTGTACGCGAATACAAACCAGGAACTCCATTTTCCGGTGTCATGGGCCGGACAACATCGGAATCCTCTCCGGCCTGGCCGGAGCCGCTGCGATCGAAGGAGGGCGCGCCAAACGTGCTCTTCATTGTCCTCGATGATGTGGGTTTTGGACAGATGAGCCCCTTTGGTGGGCTGGCCAACACGCCAAACATCGGACGGCTCGTTGAGGGTGGCCTTAACTACACCAACATGCATACCACCGCGCTCTGCTCGCCGACGCGGTCCTGCATCCTGACCGGGCGCAACCACCACTCCAATGGCCTGGCCTGCATCCAGGAAGCAGCAACGGGCTATCCTGGCTACAACGGAGTCATGCCCTTCGAGAACGGGTTCCTCTCGGAGATCCTGCTCCAGGAGGGGTACAGCAACTATGCCGTCGGCAAGTGGCATCTCACGCCCACCACGGAATCCACCGCCGCTGGCCCCTTCCACTACTGGCCATTGGGCCGTGGTTTCGAGCGCTTCTATGGCTTTCTTGGAGGCGAGACGAACCAGTGGTTCCCCGACTTGATTGCGGATAACCACTCGGTCGTCGCGCCAGCTTCGCCGGAAGATGGCTACCACCTGACACCGGATCTGGTCGACAATTCCATCGAAATGATCCGCAACGCCAACGTCAACGCCCCGGACAAGCCCTTCTTCCTGTACTTCTGCCCCGGTGCGGGCCATGCCCCGCACCACGTCGCCAGAGAGTGGGCGGATAAGTACAAAGGCGTCTATGACATGGGTTGGGACAAACTTCGCGAGATCATCTTCGCCAACCAGAAGAAGCTGGGGATTTTTGCCGCGGACGCTGAGATCTCGGAACGCGATCCGGACGTGCCGGAGTGGGATAGCCTGCCAGACGACGAAAAAACGCTCTATACCCGCCAGATGGAGATTTTCGCCGGGTTCATGGAACACACCGACGTCTACATCGGACGTTTGCTGGACTCCCTGGAGCAAATGGGCAAGCTCGACAACACGCTGATCATGCTCATCTCCGACAATGGAGCCAGCTCCGAGGGTGGCGTCAGCGGCGCGTTCAATGAGATGACCGCCTTCAACTATCATCCGGAAACCGCCGAAGAGATCCTGCCAAAACTGGACATGCTCGGTGGTCCTTCCTCATATCCGCACTACGCCTGGGGCTGGGCCTGGGCTGGCAACACACCCTTCCGGCGATGGAAGAAGGATGTCTATCGGGGTGGGTGCTCCGACAACTTCATCGTGCACTGGCCGGCCGGCATCAAGGCCAAAGGCGAGCTGCGCCATCACTATGCGCACGCCATCGACATGGTGCCGACGGTCCTCGATGCGCTGGGAATCGAACCGCCAACCAGCATCCGCGGAGTAGCCCAGTCGGAACTTCACGGCGTCAGCTTCGCCCACACCTTTGACGACGACTCGGCGGATTCGAACCATCACACCCAGTACTTTGAGATGTTCGGCTCACGAGCGATCTATCACGACGGCTGGCGGGCCGACTGTGGCTGGCCGGGTCCCAACTACACGACGGGAGCCCAAAAGAACCGTCACGTTGGTGATCCGATTACCGACGAGATCCTGAACGACCTTGATGCGAACGGCTGGGAACTCTTCAACGTCGCGGTTGACCCGGCGGAGAGGCACGATCTCGCCGCGGAACACCCTGAGAAGCTGCAAGAGATGATCGGGCGCTGGTACAACGAGGCGGGCAAATATCAGGTGCTCCCGCTCGATGGCAGCCTGTGGCAACGGCTCAACACCGAGCGGCCACAGGTCACCAAGGATCGCAATCAGTTCGAAGTGTATGCGAACACCTACATGCCACAGGGAACCGCGCCCGCGATATTTAACCGCCCTCATGCAATCACGGCCGATGTTGAGATCCCGGCCGGCGGCGCGGAAGGCATCATCGTCGCTCACGGCGGTGTCACCGGCGGCTACACGCTCTTCATTCGCGACAAGAAGCTGCATTATATCCACAACTTTGTCGGCCTTGAGGAGATGCCCGTCATCTCCGATATTGACGTACCGGAGGGCCGGGTCACGCTGCGTTACGAATTCGAGCCGACTGGCGCGCCGGAAATCCAGAAGGGATTGGGCGCGCCGGGGAACGGCCAGCTCTACATCGACGGCAAGCTCGTCGGCGACACTGCGTTCCGGACGACCACCCCGATCGTGTTCGGCCTGGAAGGTTTGAGCTGCGGTTATGAGTTTGGCGAATCGGTCTCGGCAACCTACGAAGCTCCGTTCACCTTCACCGGCACGATCCACAAGGTGACGGTCGACCTGTCGGGTGAACTGATCAAGGATGACGAGATGGAAGTACGAAGGGTCATGGCCCAGCAGTAGGCGTTTCGTCGTCATCGTGAAGAAGGGCGCGGCGCAGGCGCCGCGCCCTTCGTTGTCCACGTCCTGATGCATGGGGCTTTGTCTGACAGGCCAGCCCGCTGCCAAAACCCACCGAATCTATCCTCAGGTTTCTTCGCTCTCTACTGGTTCCGGTTCGCCGCCGGCCACACCCGCGATGGCCAGTTCCGGTTCTTCATCGGGCGTCAGGCGCCCGTAAATATAGAGAACTGTGTCACGGAAGACGGCAACGACCGGCATGATGACGATGACACCAACTGCCCCCCAGAGCGCGGCGCCGATGGCGATCATGAACAACGTCTGGGCTGGCGAGAAGCCAACCGCCCCACCCTTGAACCGCGGTGCGAGATACCAGTTGTCAACCAGTTGCAAGATACCGGTAACGATCAGCACCGGGATCAAGAGCGACGAGTCGGTCGCCTGGACCACGACAAGGGTCGCCAGAAACGCAAACCAGAAGCCGACATAGGGGATAAAGACCGCAAGGCCCGTGAAGAATCCGAGTGCGATAGCGTACTCCACACCCATCAGCCAGAGCGCAAGACCTGTCGCTGAACCGAGGATCAAACCTTCCATCGTCAACCCCCGGAAATAGGAAAAGACCGTGGAGTTCAGGATGTGCCCGACGGCGATGAAGTCTTTCTTCCATGCTTCGGGGAAATGCCGTGCCATCGAACTGGCGGATGAGGGCCGCTCAATCAGAAGGTAGAACATGAAGAGCGGTATGAAAAAGAGCGCGAAGAAGAAGCCGACAACACCACTCACATCCCCGACGAGATTGGTGATTGGGGTCTTAATCCAGTCCGCGAAGGATTGGCCATTCTCGTCCAGATCCTGCTGGATCGTTTGCTGGAAACTTGCTGGAACGTTGTCCTGATACCACTGCTGAATCCTGGTATCTCCCGACACGGCCTCATTGTAGAGTTCGTCGATATTCTCCATGAGATTGGAAGTCTCATCGATCACTTTTTCGCCAACAGAGACCATGAGAATCGTCAGCGCGCCGAAGAAGACAAAGTAGACGATCAGGACTGCCGCCATGCGCCGCAACCCGGCCCGCTTTTCACCCCCGGGAATGTGGCGCTCCAGCAAGCCGACGAGCGGCATCAGCAGGTATGCGAGGAGAAACCCTATGATATAGGGCAAGATAGCACCCCATGTGGTCCAGAGAATCCAGAGAATCAGGAGTGCCACGCCAGCGACAAAGATCTGGCGATAGAGGAAACGATGGTTCCACAGATTCCTGACGTCAAAACTCATTGCTCGTAACCCTCCATGGGATCACCATCTCAGGTATCGTCAATCCATGGACTCTTCGACCCGGTCCGGACTCGCTCTATCCTGACTACACTACTTATCGCCTGCGAAATTGGCAATTGATTATCATCAGGTCTTTCTTTTCGTCGTACTGATTTCTCGGTACACTGCGCTAGAGGCGTCCGATCTTCATCACAAACGAAGACGGGTCGAGTTCGAACCACGAGGATGTGTCAAAAGTCGGGAACGCGGAAATGGGGAGGGAACTGCCTATATCAACCTAATCGCGCAAGCATGAGTTCATGCACCTTCGATCCATTTGCATGACACAGTGTCCGGCCCGGAGCGGCTGGGGCTAGAGAAAGACACGAATATGAGCACAAGCACATCCGGTTCGTCCTCCGTCTTCCACATCATCGCGTTCTGCTTTGGAGACAAGTCCACTGCTGGCGAGGTCATGAAGCAGCTTGAGGTGGACCAGTTCTATGCAGACTACAGGGTTGTCGCCCACGCTGTGGTTGAGGTGGACGAAAAGGGCAAGACCCATGTTCACGAACCGGGGCGAGGTGGTCGTGGGTTTGCCCTGGGCGCAATTAGCGGCGGACTGCTCGCCCTGATCGGCGGCCCGCTTGGCCTGCTGGCAATGGCGGTCGCTGGGGGCACCATCGGCGGCATTGTCGGCAAGCATTTCGGCAAAGCTATTCCGGAGGAAGATCTCAAAGAACTGGGCGATCAGCTTGATCCGAACAGTTCCGCACTGCTCGCATTGATCGAGGATACGGCTTCCGAAGCGCTGATAAACGGAATGAAGGACTACAACGCCAAGGTCATCACCCTCACGGTCGGCGACGAAGTTTCAGGTGAAATCGCAACGGCGGTTGCCGCAGAAATCCAGACAAACGGCGACACTTCAGGTGACAGCGCAACGGAGGATTCCGATAATGGCGAAGGCAATGGAAGTGACGACTCCTCATCCTGATCTAGGATGAGATGCGCCCAGACCGCCAGCGGCTCAACCTTCTGATCAACTGTGACTGGCCAGGGCCGCTGGCGGGGCTCATCTTTCGAGCATGATTGTGACGAGAGGCGGGTAACTGCAGGAGTGACCCGCACCGCACATCTGATCGCCGTCGAAGCCAAAGTGGAGTGCCTGAGCATCGTATGAGCTCGACGAACAGCGTTCCCGGTCAAGCGGACGACATGCTCGTACACCCTGTGCAAGCCAGGGAAGAGCATGATGACTCGCGCCGGCACCGTGTGCTCAGGCTTCTGTTCTGGGTTGCGATCGCCGTTGTCACCGGCGCGGTCTTGCAACTGTTCGGTGTGGACGTCATTGGTTGGCTCGACGATGTTTGGGAAAACCTCCAGGAGATATCTCCGATCTATATCCTGATCGGAATCGCCTTCAAATCCCTCGAGTCGATGTTCACCGCGGTGAGTTGGCGAACCATTCTACGGGCGGCGTATCCCAAACAGAACATCAAGTACAAGACGGTCCTCGGCGCATATCAAGGCGGCGTCGGCATCAACCAGATCGCGCCAGCCAAAGCCGGCACATGGGCGATGCTCGGTCTGTATCATCTCTATATTCCTGGTTCACGCTTCGCAACTCTGCTTTCGGCATTTGTCGTCCAGAGCCTCGCCTTCACCTTCTTCGGGGCGTTGATCTGGGTCGCCCTTATCTTCACCCAGCCGGATTCCGCAACCGATCAGTTCAGCGCTCCGGGCACGATTTCAGGGTTCATCTCCGATCACACGTTTATCACGCTCATCCTTGTCGCAGCGATCGTTTTTCTGGGATTCACGCTTTTCAATGCTTACAGATCCAAGATTGGGGACCTGAAGAAACAGCTAACGGTGGGCGGGCAGATCTTTCAGCATCCGAAGCACTATTTGCTCGGCGCCTTCCTCCCGGCGTTTGTCGCATACACATGCCGGTGGGTCTATACCGGTGTGTTTATGGCGGCCTTCGACATACCAGTCTCCCTACGCACGATTTTCCTGGTCATCGCGTCCAATTCGGTAGCGAACGCCCTGGCCGTCACGCCAGGGGGTGCCGGGACAACCCAGGTGGCGAACGTCGCGGCATTGAAGAACTATGCGCCCGCCGACGTTGTAACCGCCTACTCGATTGCGCAAGGCGTCATCATCTCGGCCTGGAATATCGTCTTTGGTGTCATTACGATGACCTGGGCGTTTGGTTGGGGACAGACCAAGGACCTTGTGAGGAACCGCAAGGAAATCACCGCGCAAATGCAGGCGGCTCAAGCAGCAGAAGAAGCCCAGGATCCCGAGCAAGGAGGTGCAAGCGAGACACCGAACTCGCCATCCACCTAAGAAACGGGACAGCCATGCCCGAGTGCCTCAAGATCTCGCCGGGCGAACCATCTCCGAATTCTCACCATAGCTGGACCATCGAACGAGACACCTTCGTTTCCGTTCGTAGGGCGTTGCTACGCCAACCCATTCCGGAACGCCCAGGCAGCGGCCTGGGTTCGGGACTCCGCGCCGATCTTATTGAAGATGTTGGTCAAGTGGCGGGCGACGGTCTTTTCGGAAATGTAGAGCTCGTCGGAGATCTCACGGTTCGTGCGACCCGCCGCAACCAGTGAGAGCACTTCGAGCTCGCGCGGGGTCAGACCGGCCAGGCGTTCGGCGGTTTCCGCGGGGGGCAAGGCCCCGCGAGCCAGTCCGTAACGCGCCGCGGCCTCACGGATCTCGGCCACGAGGTAGCCATCCTGGATATAACGTTCCCGCAAGGCGTCGCTGGCCAGGTGCTCGGCGGTGTTCTCAACATGCTCGTACGCCCGCTCAATCCAGATCCGGGCATCCTCTCGCTGGCCAGCCGCTTCCAGCGCTTTTCCCTGTATCCAGGCGGCGTGCGTCACCAGCCAGACCAGCGGCGTCTCTCGCGCCTCGATCCGGCTTGCCGCCGCCGAAGCGTGGTCCAACGCTTCATCTGGCCGGTCGGCGCGCAAGGCCAGTTCGGCCAGCACCAGCAACGCACGGATATCCCAGAAGATTGTCCCGGGCAGATCAGCGCACAATCGCAGCGCCATTTCCGCCGTCTCCCTGGCATCCCCCTCATTCCCCTCCCGCGCGAGCTGGGCTTCGGCGAGGCCGACCAGCGCGTCAACCAGCGCCGCGTCACTGGCGCGCGCGCGGGCGAGTTCGAGGCGTTCCTGCGCAAACTCTATCCCGCGGTCGGCGTTTCCAAGAGCCAGGTAGGCGGCGGAAAGCGCGCTCAACACCTCCTCACGCTGATTGATGCGAAGCACCCCTACGTCGTGACCCGCATCAAACACCGCCACGGCATGGTTCGCGTGATCGAGAGCCCGTCCCCGCCGGCCCAGCAGTCGCTCGGTTTCCGAGAGTCCGAGTCTCGCCATCAGCATAATCCGGGAATCTCGCGCTGACGTCGCCCACTCTAGCGCCTCCTGGGCACGCTCGATTGCTATTTCGTACCAGGCGTGCGTGCGGGCATAGAGATGGATCGACATCCGGGATAGCGCTTCCAGACGCGGGCGGTCCGATTCACGGCCGAGCAAATGCTCGGTCTGGCGGAGCCGGCGGATCTCTTCCAGAAACGCGACGAAACTGCCTTGAATCTGGCTCCCGGCAGCCGCAGCCGACACCGGTCGCCGGTACGCCAGGGCGATCAACGCGGTGATCTCCCCCTTGCGATCGCTTACTTCGCGAAACTGCTCGAGGGCGTCGATCAGGAAACTGCGCGCGCGGACCCGCCCGTCTTCGTCATCCGGTCCAGCCAATCTCCAGAGCACGACGCCCATTTCCTGGGTGATCCAGGCCACGGCGCGTTTCCAGCCGAGCGCTTCGCACTGCTCACGAGCGACAGAAAGATGCTGCAACGCGGTAACCAGATCGTCTTTGGGCCGGTAAAGGCGCGACGGCTCGCCAAGCAAACGCCCTACGTACGCCTGAGCGCAGGAAATCGAGGCCCGCGCCTGAAACGTGTCGTCCAGCTCCCGGGCAATGGAGAGGGCTTGAAGCGCGTGCCGCTGGGCGGCTTCCGGATCGCCGGTGCGGACCGCGAAACGTGCTGCCCGTAGCGCCGCATTGAAGCGCCAGTCCGGACGATCCATCGCTTCGGCGAGCTCGGCCATAGTCGCAATGCCGGACGCCTGGGCATCATTGTCGGCGGCAAACTCGAACTGGACATCTCGATCAAGGAGCATCTGGAAGCGGGCGCTGGCAACTTGCCCATCGTCCGCCCTCAGTGGGCTGGCCGAAAGAATGTCCAATGCGGCATCGTAATAACGAATCGCCTGTTCAGAAGCCCGGAAGCGAGTCGCTGCAGCGGCAGCAAGCTGGAAATAGTGGGCGGACTTCCCCAGATCCTCCCCGTGACTGAAATGGTGCGCCAACCGGGCGGCTTCCCGTTCCGGGAACTCCTCACGGCGCTCGATCGAATCTGCTACTGCCTGGTGCAGGGAGCGCCGGCGGATAGCATTCAGGCTCCAGTAGAGGACACTCTGGATCTGTTCGTGGGCAAACGCATAAACCGCGTCGCCGCTCGCAACACTACGTTCGACGACGAGGCGGCGTGCCGTCCCTTCCTCCAGGTAGCTCGCAAGATCTTCATCCGCAACACTACCGTTCGTGCTCAGCACCGCACGCAACAGGTTGAACGAAAATTCCTTGCCGATAACAGCGGCGACGGCGAGCGCGTCGCGGGCTCCCGATGAGATCATTTCCAAGCGATGCCCGACAACGCTGCGCACGCTTTGCGGGACGACTGCTTCAGCTTCAGCGGTCATCCCCCAGCGCCCATCCGGCCTTGGCGCGAGCAATCCGGCCTCTCGCAAGTGAAGCACGAGCTCTTCAATAAAGAACGGCACGCCTTCTGATTCATGCTGGATCGTCGTGAAAACCTCAGGATCAATCATGTCGGATTGAAGACCGAGTAGCCGGGCAATGACCTCAGCAGTCTGCTCCTGGCTGAGGCGACGAAGGGACAGACGGAACGCCAGGCGTTCACGCTGCAGATCTCGGAGAACCCCTTCGAACGGCAAGCGGCTATCAAGATCAGTATCCCGATAGGCCCCGACGATCAGGAGCGGGACGGCCCGGATAACCCGGGCGATATACCGCAAGAGGAGTGCCGTCGGCTCATCGGCCCAGTGCAGATCGTCGAGCACGAGGACGACGGGCTGGTCACGGGTCGCATTGGCGATCTTCCTTGCCACTGCATCAAACAGGCGCAACCTCTCCCCTGCATCCCGCCGGTCTGGAACTCCGTATTCCTGGTCGGGCTGGGTAGCGCCGATTGCCGGCAGCAACGCGTCAAGACCCAGAGCCTCCGCGGTCTGATCCTGATCCACGATCAATGGCCGCATTGCTTCGACAAACGGGGCATAGGGCGCCATGGCAGCGTCTTCGTAGCAATTGCCCCGAAGCGCCAGCGCGCCCGCAGCCGTAACTTCGGAAACCAGATGATCGAGTAGATGTGTCTTTCCGATGCCCGGCTCCCCGCTGACGAAGACGATCCGCGAATTGCTGGCACGGGCTTCATCACAGGCGCTGAGGAGCACCTCGAGCTCACTGCTCCTGCCGATCAAAGCGCGGCGCGCAAGCGGGTTGACAGGCGTATCGAGTCTCATGGATAGATCTGATCGCCCTCATCGGATTCGAGAACTATGGCTTCAGTCGGGCACAGTTCGGCCGCAATCCGAAGCGTCTCCTCATCAACGGACTTCACATCGAGCAGTGTCGCTTTCTCTTCCTCGTCGAGGATAAAGACCGTCGGCGCCGTTACGACGCAGTTCCCAGCAGATACACATTTCTCCCGATCGACTCGAATTCGCACGCCTACCTCCACCCCGCCCACTTCATCATGTCTCCAGTGCTATTGTAGTGAGTCCTAACGTGGACTGTATCGAATTCAATCTCCATTCCGCGCTACCCGGAAGCCTCTCGACGGAGTAGCCCCGAACCGGACCGGCCAGGCAGCAGTTGTTCTTAGCGAACGTACCACCAAGGCAACTCAAACATTCTTGCGCAGATTGCATCAGCTCGCCTGATTCTTGACGCTAGCGCCTCGATATCCCTACAATGCAGTCATTCAAATGACATCGCTTGGAGAAATGAAACGGGGGCCGGAGCCGGAAACTAGGCCGGCTTCATGGGCTACAATCCAACATCCCGCGCGGAGCGAAGCACTGCGCAGCAGGGGATACCGCCAAGAACCGGATTTGTGACGTATATCGAATAGAGAACCTACCGATTGGGATTTGGATCTCATACGTCGCCGGATTGGATGCTGAAGTCTTCCGGATCCGAATGAGTAGTCAGGTGCGTCACTTCACCTGACAGTCACGACGGGCCGGTCTTTGGATGAAGGAGGAGAGTGTGGACGAACGACTCGAATATCAGGACGCGCAGGAAGAGAAGCGCGCGACAAAGCTCATCGCCCTGGCGACAAGCCTCCGTTACGATCGCCGTCAGATCCTCAAGCGGGCGGCCGCGTTTGGCCTTTCAGCGCCAGCGATTGCCGCCGTCCTGGCCGCCTGTGGCGGCGATGACGACGATGATGAAGACCCAACCGCGACCGAAGCGGCCGGCGGGGGCGACGAGGCGACACCGACCGAGGAAATGACCGACGAAGCAACGGCGACCGAGGAGATGACCGACGGGGAGCCGACGGCGACCGAAGCGGCCGGTGGCGGGGAAGCAACCGCGACCGAGGCGGGGGAAGAACCGACCCCAACCGAAGGATCGGCTTCCGCCGCGGGCGGCGGGATCATCAATGTGTCATCGACGGCTGGCGATTCGGGCATCCTGAATCCGATCATCGTTGGTTCGGAGGCCTGGACCGACTGGCTGATCTTCAGCAGGCTGATGTATTTCGACGATGAGGGCAGCATCCAACCGGATCTAGCCGATTCATGGGAGTTCTCCGACGATAACGTCGAGGTAACTCTGAACCTGGCAACGGCGAACTGGCACGATGGCACCCCCTTTACCGCCGATGACGTCATATTCACCTTCGACACCATCGCGGCTGACGACACCGACACCAATCTGCGCAGCCGCCTCCAGGTTGGTGGAGAGTTCATCACCTGGGAAAAGGTCGATGATCAGACCATTCTGCTGACGCTCCCGGAACCCTTCGCGCCGCTGCAGTTCGGCCTCAACCAGATCGGGATCATTCCCAAACACATCCTCGAGGGGCAGGATGTGAACACCAGCGACTTCAACCAGAACCCGGTCGGTACCGGGCCATTCGTGTTCTCAGAAATCGAGAGCGACCAGTTCATCAAGGTCGTGCGCAACGACGACTGGTTCCGTGGCGACGTGCTTGCCGACGGCTTCACCGTCTTCTTTACCGAGGATGCCAACGCCAACATCATCGCCCTCGAATCCGGTGATCTGGACATGATCTTCACCCCGCCGGAAGCGCAGGAACGCTTCCAGGACAATGCCAACTTCATCCTTCACAATTACGTGTACTTCACATCGATCACGCTCGCGTTCAATCACTCCCATCCGGCGATGCAGGACGTTGCTTTCCGTAAGGCGATCGAGCTCGGCATCGACAAAGTTTCCTGGACCGAGTCCGTGACCCGAGGGCGTGGCATCGTCTCCTACAACCAGTACGCAGAGAGTGGGCCACTCGACCGCTACAACGACTATGACAATGTGGTGGTGGTCGAATACGATGCGGAAGCTGCCGCCGCCGCGCTGGACGCGATTGGCTGGATAGAGGGTAGTGACGGCATCCGTGAGAAGGATGGCGAAAAAGCGTCCTTCAACGTCATTACCTACGCGGGCTTCGACGAGTATCAGAACGGCATGGTGATCTTCCAGGATCAGATGAGTCAGATCGGCGTTGAAATCACGCCGAACGTCGTCGAGTATTCGACACTCGAAGAGATGTGGGCGGATCCGGACGATGATCCTAACAACCGTGCCTTTGAACTCGAGGAATGGCCCCATCCGAACGAGTTCGACCCGGATGTCTTCAGCGAACTCCATTCCTCCAACTTCCCTCCAGGCCTGAACTACATGTGGTACGCCAACGCTGAGATCGACGATCTGATCACTGCCGGGCGCACTAATCCTGATGTTGACGAGCGCGTCGCGATCTATAAGGAGATCGACGTGATTCGGTCCGAGGACCTGCCCTGCATCCCGCTCTACCTGGCGGTTGATGGCTGGGTCACCGCCGCCACTGTGCTCGGGGCCAATGGAGAACCGGTTGAGTCGGAGTATTTCCGGCAGTTCCGCCTGGTAGATACCTCCACCTTCTGGAAAGAAGCGTAGCGACCCGTTGACTGGGGCTGGGTGAACCAGCCCCAGTCGCTTTCCCATCCGGCCGGACGATAGACCAGGGCAAAGGATGGCCTGCCGATGACCGCATACATCATTCGACGGCTTCTCTGGATGCTGCCGCTGCTGATTGGCGTGTCCATCATCAGCTTCACGCTGCTCAAACGCGCGCCGGGCGACCCGGTTTCGGCCATCCTTGCAAGCGCGATCCGCGAAGGCCAGGGTATGACCGCCGAGGATCGTGACCGGCTGCGCGAACAGTACGGGCTCAACGACCCGGCGTATGTCCAGTACTTCCGCTGGCTCAGGGAGATCTTGCAAGGGAATCTCGGCGAGTCGACGAGCCGGAACGCGCCGGTCATCGACGTGATCAAGCAACGCCTGCCCAACACGGTCAAGCTCTCCGCCATCTCGCTGGTTCTGACGATATGTATTGCGCTACCTCTCGGGATCATCTCCGCGGTCAGGCAATATTCGAAGCTCGATTACGGGCTTACCCTTTTTAGCTTCGGCGGCATATCGATACCGCAATTTTGGCTAGCCCTGATGCTGCTCTACGTCTTTGCCTTGAAGTTAGGCTGGCTGCCCTCCTTCGGGATGCAGAGCGCCTACGTTGAACCGGGATTCGTGCCCGAAACAATCGATTCGATCAAACATTACATCCTGCCGGTCACCGCGATTACGATCGTCGGACTGACGGGCTATATGCGCTACCAGCGAGCGGCGATGCTCGATGTCATCCGCCAGGATTACGTCCGAACGGCTAGAGCAAAGGGACTCTCGGAGCGCACGGTTATCCTCAAACACGCCTGGCGCAACGCCCTGATTCCGATCATCACCCTCTTCGGCTACGTCTTCGTGATTCTCGTCGAGGGCTCGATCGTTGTCGAGACGATCTTCTCCTGGCCGGGCATGGGCCTGCTGGCGGTCGATTCTCTTCAGGATCGCGACTACCCGGTGGTGATGGCGATCGTCCTGCTCTCGTCGGTGTTGATCCTGTTTGGAACGCTCCTGTCTGACATCCTGTACGGCATCGTCGATCCACGAGTCCGGTACGACTGAGTGCTACCCGAATGAAAGCTCGCGCCCGACAGTGACCGAAGACCTGAGGGGAGCAGACTAATGAGTGCAAGCGGCGAACATCCGCTCATCCTGGAAGGTGAAGAGGCGCTCTTTACTGAAGGAACCCGCGGGCAGTTTCATATCTTCTGGCGCCGATTCCGCAAGCACAAGCTTGCCATGGCCAGCGCGATCTACCTGGTGGTTGTCATCCTCATTGCCCTTTTCGCGCCGGTTGTGGCGCCGCACGATCCGTACGCCACGGATCTGCAACTCGCGCGCTTCGGCAGACCGGCTTCGCCGTCGCTGGAGCATCCGTTTGGCAGCGACCAATTGGGGCGAGATCTGTTCTCGCGGATCATTTACGGCGCACGGGTTACGTTGCTCGTCGGATTCGTCGCCACTGGACTGGCGATTGTGGCTGGCACTCTAGTCGGCGCACTTGCTGGCTATGCTGGTCGATGGACCGATATGGGCATCATGCGCACGGCAGATGTTTTTCTGGCATTTCCCCCGTTACTCTTCTCTATGGCCGCGTTGGCCACGATCGACGGCACCTCGAGGGGCGTCATTCACATCGCAGTCGTGCTGGCCATCATCGGCTGGATGAATGTGGCCCGGCTGGTGCGTGGCGAATTCCTGGTGTTGCGGACACGAGAATACACCGAGGCAGCGCGAGCCGTTGGCGCCTCTGGCACTTCAATTATCTTTCGGGAACTGCTTCCGAATGCTGTCGGACCGATTATCGTCGCCGCGACGCTCGGCATTCCGGCAGCGATCCTGACCGAGTCGGCGCTTTCGTTCCTCGGATTTGGCATCCAGCCACCGCAGCCATCCTGGGGAAACATGATCTCCGGGGCAGGTGGCAGCGACACATTCGCAATGATGCGTGACTTCAATGCCTGGTGGATGGGATTCTTCCCTGGTATCGCGATCGCTAGCACTGTCCTGGCATTCAACTTCTTTGGGGACGGCTTGCGCGATGCACTCGACCCGCGCACCCATATCGACTAGGCAGCGACATGCGGAACCCAGTCTAGGCTGGAGCATCCAAAGGCCCCGTGCGGCTGTATCAGGAGCGGTGTCTCTATCCCAGCTTCGCGAAGGGGCTATGATGCGCTTGATGCAACGGGGCGGCCAGCGCGGGCCGGATTGCACATCATGGGGTTAAGTCTGGCACACGAGGGAGCAGGGAAAGAATGGCTGATCACAACGGAATCCCTGCCACCAGCAACGGCAGGAATGATGAGCCACTTGTCATTGTCGAGGATCTGAGAGTTTCGTTCTTCAGCGAGGGCCAGGAAGTCAAGGCTGTCGACGGCATCTCCTACGACCTGAAGCGTGGAGAAGTACTCGGCGTCGTCGGGGAATCGGGCAGCGGCAAGAGCGTCAGCGCGCTCTCACTGATGCAACTCATCGATAGTCCACCCGGGCAGATCCTCGGCGGCAAGATGATCTTCGACGGCGAAGACATAATGAGCATGAGCAACAGCGAACTCCGCGACTTGCGCGGCAACGACATCGCGATGATCTTCCAAGAACCGCTGACCTCGCTCAATCCGGTGTTTACCATCGGTGATCAGATCATGGAGCCGTTGATTCTTCATCAGGGACTCTCGAAGAGCAGGGCGGAGGAACGGGCAATCGAGCTTCTCCGCCAGGTCGGCGTTCCTTCGCCGGAAGAGCGCGTCAAGAACCACCCGCATGAGTTATCCGGCGGGATGCGCCAGCGAGCAATGATCGCGATGGCCCTTTCATGTGGACCGAAGCTGCTCATTGCCGACGAGCCCACGACGGCGCTCGACGTCTCGATTCAGGCCCAGATCCTCGATCTGATGCGCGATCTCCAGCATGAGTCGGGCGCATCGATGATGTTCATCACCCATGACCTGGCCGTCGTCAACGAGATGTGCGACCGGGTCAACGTCATGTACTCGGGAAGAATCGTCGAGCAGAGCACGACCTACCAGCTCTTCAGCGACCCGAAACATCCCTATGCCTGGGGGCTTTTTGATTCGATTCCACGTATTGAAGAAGAGAAGGGTGTCCGGCTCACTCCGATCAAAGGACAACCACCGAATCTTGCCCGGATGCCCCAAGGCTGCAAGTTCAGCCCGCGCTGCCCGTATGCCTTCGACCGCTGTTTCGCACAAGAACCTCCATTAGTGTCAGTCGATAGCGGCCGGACCGTGCGGTGCTGGCTCTACGACAACGGCGATGTTAGCGCCGCGCCGTCACACCGCGTGGAGCTGGTGCGAGCGCCAGCTGTTGCCTCTACGATGGACCCGGACACGACCATACTCGATGTCCAGCACCTCAAGAAGTATTTCCCGATCAAACGAGGCGTCTTCCAACGCACCGCTGGTTACGTCCAGGCTGTGGATGACATCACCTTCGATCTACACCGGGGCGAAACTCTGGGGCTGGTTGGCGAGTCTGGCTGCGGGAAGAGCACCGCCGGGCGGGCAATCCTGCGCCTGACCGATCCATCCGATGGCGTCGTCCGGTTCGCAGGCACGAATCTGGCGGGAATTGAAGGCAAAGATCTCAAGGAGATGCGCCGCCGGATGCAGATCATCTTTCAGGACCCGTTTTCGTCATTGAACCCGAGAAGGACCGTTGGCTCGATCCTCGCCCAGCCAATCAAACTCCACAAGATCGTGCCATCGAAGGAGGTCGGCAACCGGGTCTCAGAACTCCTAGAGCGAGTCGGGCTCAATCCATCGCATGCCGAGCGCTATCCTCATGAATTCTCCGGCGGCCAGCGCCAACGGATCGGGATTGCCCGGGCCATTTCGGTCAATCCAGATTTCATCATCGCCGACGAGCCGGTTTCAGCGCTGGATGTGTCAATCCAGGCACAGATTATCAATCTGATGCAAGATCTTCAGACTGAGATGGGGCTGTCGTACATCTTTATTGCCCACGACCTCTCGGTGGTCCGTTCGGTGTCTGACCGGGTAGCTGTCATGTACCTGGGCCAGATCGTCGAGCTTGGAGAGAACGCGAACATTTATGACGATCCGCTACACCCGTACACCCGAGCCCTGCTCTCGGCTGTGCCGAGCGTCAATCCGGAACGGGGCCAGCGGGTCGATCGCATCGTCCTGGAGGGCGACGTCCCCAGCCCGATCAACCCACCATCCGGTTGTCGTTTCCATACCCGCTGCCCTTACGCCTTCGATACCTGCAGTCAGATCGCGCCATCGTTGCTCAACGTCGGCAACAACCACCAGGTGCGCTGTCACCTCTATGACCCCGACCACGCCTCCAGCGCCCCGATCGGGGCCGCCGAACTTGTCGCGCGCGGCAAGGAATTTGACCCGGTCGAAGTTGAGCCTGCCACCATTGCCGATGAGGAGGGCCAGGCTTCGCCGCAATAGTGAGCGCGACATGGCTGCGGCAGGCTTTGTGCGCGACTGCGTGCATATGCGGACTCCGGGCCGGGTGGAAACGAGTTAACTCCTCGCCCTCATTGTCTTCGTAGACGGGATGCGCGGTGGCGCTGGTAGTCCGACCCGCTATGCGTGCCGCAAAGTCGACCGGAAAACTGCTCTGTGTCAAGGGAGAGGCTCGCGAGACCACGACAAGACGTTCGTGGAAGTTCGCGAGCCTCTGACGTAAGCTCCTATTCCTCTATTCCTCTTCTTGCAACGCGATAGCATCGAGGACGACCGGCTTCACGTCCCGGCTTTCCAGGTCTTCGCGCAGTTGCGTCATCTCCGCCTGGGCAGCGTCCTCATCGCCTGTCGCAAGCATGAAGGACGCACGCAGGTCGACGATCTCGTGATAGAAGAGATTGTCAGCCTTGGTTCCGGACTCGTGGAGTTGCCGCACAACCGGATCGGTCATCGCGATCGCCCTCTCGGGATCTCCATCGTAGGTCTGGACCATCTGGGCAGGCCCGTCATCGCCAAAGCGAGTATGGAAGAACGGATTGGCGACCGCTGGCGCGACGAGCGCCGCGACGGTGCGGCTATAGGCGGTGTCGTTGTCGGCGAGCGTGGTCAGGAAGGCCATCTCCTCTTCGAGATGGGGCGATTGCGATCCCCGCAGGTAGAGCGCCAGTCCGACCCGGTCGCTGTAGTAGATATAGGCCAGGCGGTCCTGACCGGTCGTCATCGGCTGGCCAACGCGGATGCGGTGGGGCCGCGAGACGATCAACAGATCGCCGAGACCCTGATAGATCGCGCGAACTTCGTAGTCGCCGGGCTGGTCGAACGTGTGGCCATGCGCTCCATAGCTGAGATGGACGAGTTCGCTGTAACGATCCTGCCCCAACCGGCTGCGGGCATCCTGAAGGGTGACCGGCATCGGCGTCCCGACCTTGCACATGATCGGATCATAGGCGACGACCGTGCCGTCGGGCCGCTTGATCTGAATCAGAACCCCACCGAATTCGGGGTTCAAGCGGCCATCGACAACGATCGGGTAGTCATCGAGCAAGTTGCGCAGCCGTAGTTCGACTGACACTGGCTCCATAAGCTCGAAGTAACCCTGGGAACGCACGAGCAGTTCGAGCGGCGCTTGCTCTTCGTCCATGACCAGCAGGCCACTTTCCTGCTCCTCCAGATGCCCGCCGGAGGCCCAGGGATCGCCACCCATAATCACGGCTGCGCGATCGCCGTGGCGAATGTGGATCAGCTCTTCATCGTCAAATCGCAGCTCGAAGTTCTTCCAGAAGTCGCCCGGGCTGTGGCGGTTGTCGTAGCGCCAGTCGTAGTTCATCCAGGAAAGCGAATCCGGACGTCCTTTGTTCCAGGAGTGCAGGAGATTGAAGGCGTGGCCGGCCTCATGGACCCAGGTGTAGAGGAACTTGCGCATCGCCGCATCTTCTGCGTCGTTCGATGGCGCGACTTTGAGATCATCAAACCAGGGATGTTCGCGGAAGACGGCGAAGCCTTGCCGATCCGGCCCTACGCCAGCGCCACCGAAAGACGCCGCCGCGTCGAACATGATCCCGCCAACACCCGGATTCTCGAACTCGCCGGCCAGCAATCCCCACATGCGCCAGTTGGGCCAGCCCCCGTGATAACGCTGGAAGTTGGTCTCCATGACGTCGTGCAACTCCGCAGGCGTCCAGGAGTCGAACTGGGGATCGCTGTCGTCGATAACCGTCCGATCCGGACGGATCGTGACACAGATCCCCGCCTCGCGGTATGCCTCCTCGATCGTCAGAACTCGTTGCGAGAGGCCGGCCGGGCGGTCGGGCAGGGAGTGTGTATCATAGGTTGGCACGACCGGATCAGCCTGCACCGACGCCGCGACATCGATCTCCAGTTCAAGATCCCGGAAGCAATCCGAGACACGAGGACAGGAGTAGGTTCCAGCCGCCGCGCCAGCTTCGGTGAAGGTCACCGTCGCCGGACCAGCCGGGCGGAACGTGCCCCAGGGAATCACAATTCGAACGTTTATCGGGGCGTGGACACCTTTCCAGTAACGAACCGCGCCGGTGATCACGACACTACAGCGCGACCAGGTGACAGTTGGGTTGTCGACGATCCAGGAGTCGCGGTAGATCGTCCAGGAGATTGGTGGGCGCCCGGGCAATCTGAAGCTGTAGCGATGATAGAAGTCACCGCTTACCCGATCCATGACCGGCGAATCGGCGTGACGCGGATCGATGTCGACCCGCAGGTGCAGCAGCTGCGGTAGACGCCCTGGCCCGCCACGTTCGCCTTCATAGCGACCGCTCACCGGACCAAGTCGAACGCAGCGCCACCAGTCAGGCGGTATCGGAAGCGGTTGCGGCAGCGGCCAGTTCGGCGGGAGCGGGAAGGGCGGTTCCGGTGCCGGTGGATCTGGAAACGGCGGATTGGGGAATGGGTCAGGGATGGGATTTGGTGGAAATCCGTTGCTCATGGTTCTTGATCCTCCAACCAGGATGGTATGTGTTGAAGCGGAGTGTTCAGGCGTAGGTAAACGGAGAATCACTCACAATCGTGGTGATGCCGGCAGCGTCCAGCGAAAGCCCTAGCCAGGTCTCCAACTCGACCACGAGCTCGATGCTGTTTTCGAGCCCGCGATCCGAGACAGCTACCTCGACTATGGTGTCACGACGGTCGACATCGACCTCCAGCTGCGCGGCAAAGCCGAGCAGCAACATCGTGGTCACATCTGATTCATTGAATACCTCCCTTCCATTGACCGTGATCTGAACGTGATCATTCTGAAAACCATCTTGCAGGTGAATATGCAGCGTTCTCATACTGCCCTCTTGCGACCCCTCGTCCTGAAGCCCGCAGGCGCAAAGCAACGTCAGTGAAAAGCTCGCGAACAGGAGTGTGACGAGAGCGCGTCGCCGGGCATCGGATGCGCGAAACACGCATTCCTTCCCCGTCGCAAGCGCGCCGGCCCGTTGTGGCCCGACACGCCGTGGAAGCGAAATCGACGGCGAACTGTTCATGGCCTTATCGTAGGTAATTTCATCACCCGGCGCATCCGTAGGATTACGGAGTTATGGCAGGAGAGGAGGCTCAGAAGGAGGGAAGACGAGGGATGTGCAAGCAGCGCATATCGCTTTGGAGTCTTGAAGCCGCCGGGGGAGGTCCAGTCCGACACCGCCCGCCCAATCTGGTCGATCGGACGGGCGGCACGGGAAAGGGAGAGGAGGGCGGACAGTTTGCGGGTGTGCTACTGGTCATGCTCCAGCAGTTCGACGCCGAGACGGCGCAGCAGCACCTGGTGCTCGGCCGGGTTGTCGGGGTGGTGCTCGAAGACGGCACGTTCGAACCACTGGGTCAGCACGGTGTCGCCGTCTTCGTTCGTCTCCATCGCCGAGCCCGACGGCGGCTCACCCCAACCCACCACCGCCCCGATCCTCGTCAGCGACCTCAGCGCCACGCTGTCGAGGTTGCTGGTGTAGA
Source organism: uncultured Chloroflexia bacterium (assembly GCA_963709995.1). Taxonomy (GTDB): domain Bacteria; phylum Chloroflexota; class Chloroflexia; order Thermomicrobiales; family CFX8; genus JAUIIK01. Next base: position 346,849 of record CAVPYN010000011.1, read on the forward strand.
CACCATCGTGGCTCGTGAGCATCGGAATCCGCTTTGTGAGGACCGGAGAATATCGATGGATCCATTGCAGCAGATTCTCATGTTGATTGGATCGAACAATCGGGAGCAGGTCACTGCGGCTAACATGCACTGACCTGATCAGGTCGGTCTGCTCACCCTATTTCCGTCAGAGTCTCAAAAAGGACCCATCTGTAGTTGTTGGTCGTCAGCCAGCCAGCATCGATGCGGAAGACCTGGGTCGCGCTGTCGACGGTGAAGGCGTCGCTGACCAGGGTGGCGTTGCCACCACTGAGCTTGGCGTAATAGCCATGTGGCGTATCGCTCTCAATCACCACCGAGCCACTCGTGGCCCAGCCGCTCAGGTCGCCGCTCTCGAAATCGTTGTTGGCCGGTGGTGTGCCGACGCTCGATGGAGCGGCTTCGAGGTCGTGGTTGGTGGGTGGCGTGCCGGTGGTGGTTGGGCTGCTCTCAAAGCTGTGGTTGGCGGGCGGCGTGCCGCTGCGTGGCGCCTCGTCGTCGCTGGCGTCCTAGCCGGGCTGGAGGGAGCTGAGCCGCAACAGGCTCTGCTGGGCGTGTTCGGCGGAGATGACCGAGGGCGTACCGGCCAACAGGATGATCAGGGCGAGGAGGATGGCCCGCAGGGTCGAGCGCAGCCATGGATTGAACGCAGACAGGAGTGCCCTAATCACCCTCCCCCAAAGGAGACACACTTCGTCTGGAGTCGTGTCGTTGCCTGGTGTCCGTGCACAGCCTACGCCCCCTGACTGGTTGTCAAGAGGCAATCCGGGATTGCGGGGGTTTCAGATAACCGGATGGATAACCTGGCGGCGGGAGGGTTTGAAGCCTTGCGGCCAGAGCAGGTGCATGAAGCCCCAGATGAAATCCTCAACCTGGTCCTGGAAGTGGCGGCTCAATGGCGAGCCGGACTGCCCCAGCGTGTTGGTGATCCAGCCGATCTCCGGACGCTTCATATCGGTCACATACCGGAATGACGGCCCGGCAATCACATCGAAGGGCTCCTCCGGGGACCAGACCATCGGGCTGACGGTGTGGCGACTTCCAGGCACCGGAAACGGCCCGACGTTGACCCGCAAGCGATGCGGCCCGCGCACCATGCCAAGCGGGTGCCGGAAAGTCAGGCGATGCACGGCTCCCCAGTTCCATTTCTCAGGATCGGGCCCAAGTCGCCGGCCAATCCAGGCAAGCGCCTGGCGCGTCGCCTGAACAACCAGCGCGGCACGGATCTCGTCATCCATCCAGGCGGGCAATTCGCCGCGCAGCACCCGGTCGACGAAGAGCACCGGCACGCTCAACGCGCCGCCTCGTTCGATCAACAGATCCGCAAGATCCCCGGGCAAGCGGTGGCAGAGCGCTAACCTGATCCACTCGTGAGAGATTGCCTCGTAGAGCAAGGCAGGACGGCTCTCGATGGCCATCTCGAAATCCCAGTTTCTCAAGTCATCCACGATCCAGGGCGCGACCACACCGTCGAGCAACCCGACGAAGACCGGCACGATATCTTCCGCATGCATCGAGTGAACATCGAGCTGTAGCGTCCGGAAATCGCCTGGAGAATGACGGTTGCGTGACTCCAACTCGCGGACAATCCGGCGATGACGAAAGCCCGGATCCCAGTTGCCGTAGATCTGGTGCGGGTAGCGGTCGTCGATCAGACAGTTGTTGGCGCAGGCGATCCAGCCGCGCTCCGGGTTGCGCTCGAGCGGCATCTCGTCCGCGGGGACATACTTTGGCGGGAACTCTTCGATCGGGAGCAGGCCCGGGGAAACGGTCCGGATCGACATCTTGCCGATGCTGACCATCGCGATCTCCCCGCCGGCAGTCGCGACAGCGACGTTGAGCGGCGGCGTCGTAAAGTCTCTGGCATGCGGCAACAGGTCGCCCAGCGATTTCACCCGCGCGGAGTTCAGCAGGACGTCGAGCTCGTGCCCCTCCTCCATGCCGGCCCAGTGCAGGCTGACCGTCTGGCCGCCTGGCTGGGGCAGTATGTCGGAGACCAGTGGGCCGCGATCGGTGTAGCGGATCCTCAGGATCTCGTCGGGCTGCCCTTTGACGCCGATGATCTCGTCATGAACCTGCATAGGTTTGCGTTCGCCGCCCTCGCTCACAGTGTCATCGTCGCCAACTTCCTCGCGATAGACGAAGAGTTGCGGGGTTGCGGCGGCCGTCACACCCCAGGCGATCTCGGGCGTCTTCCCGATAACGACCGCCGGGATTCCCGGCACGGTCATGCCGGCAACCCGGAATCCGGGAGCTTCGATCCTCACTTCGTACCAGATCGACGGGTTGCGAAGCTCAAGGTGCGGATCGTTGGCCAGCAATGCGCCACCGGTGATCGAATGGCTCGCGGAAACCGCCCAGGCGTTGCTGGCGCCACCCAACTCCATAAAAGGAAAGATCGGCAAGCGCCGGGCTTCGACCGGAGCGGTGCTATCAACCGTGACGGGCTGGCGGACGATCGGCTCGTGGTCGACGAAGCCGCCACGATAGATTGCTTCTGCCCACTCTTCGCCAAGCGCCTGTTTCACTTGCTCCGCGGTCAGGTCGGCGTCGATGTGGCCGCTCAACGACCACCCCAGGAAACGGAAGACGGCCAAACCATCCGCGGGCTCCCAACGTTCCGGCAAATGGCGCGTTGCCCGGAATTCAACCGGCAGGCCGGAACTGTCGATGTAGTGATTGACGCCAGCGGCAAATCGCTCGACAGCCAGCTGCTCATCGCTGGTCAGCATCCGGGTCATCCGGTGAACGATCCGCGGCATCCCGATCAGGCGCATCATCCGGTCAGATTCAAGCGTCTGGGGGCCAAAGACCTCGCTGAGCCTGCCCGTCGCCGCCCGTCGCCAGAGATCCATCTGCCAAAGCCGGTCGCTGGCGACGGCGAAGCCAAACCCGAACATCGCGTCGCCCCATGACGCGGCGATGATCTGCGGGATCCCGAGGTGGTCTCGCTGAATCGTGATCGGCTCATCCAGACCGGCCGCGATCTGCTGTCGCTCAGCCTGTCGCGAACGGCGACTGGAGACCATCCCCAACGCCGCTCCAATACCAACGGCCGTGCCCGCCAGCAGATGTTTCCGCTCGATTTCGGACTCGTGGCATCGTTCCCAACCTCTTCATTCCACATGCATCGAAACTGGACGTGGCACGATGAAGGATAGACGTTCGGCAGGACAAAAGCTCCAGGGGTTGGGAGGCGCCACATCAAGCGGGCCGGGAATCCTTTGCTGGACCGGCAACCGTATACTTCCTGCGGGCAATTGACCGGTTGACAACCACCTCCCGAGAGGAGCGAACCAGTTGGAATTTCCTCGCCGCGCGATTCTCTTGCTGATGATCGTTGCGCTTGTCCTGCCGATCCTGTCGTCCTGTGGGGATGACGACGACGATAGCGCCGATCCGACACCCACCGAAGCCGCCGCCGCGGGGGATGAGCTGACAAGCGCCCAGGTCGGCTACGTCCCAGTCCTGATCTACGGGCCAGTGATGCTGGCCCAGGACAAGGGCTATCTTGAAGCCCAGGGCCTGGATAGCGAACTCCAGTCCCTTGCTGGTGGTGCTGACATGGTGACACTGACCGCCAGTGGCGAGTTCGACTTTGGCATCGGCGGCACAGGGCCCGCGTTCTTCAACGCCCTCGATCGCGGCGTCGAACTGACCGTCATCGCCCCGCTCCACTTCGAACGGACACCGCAAGCCACGCCATTGATGGTCTCGAAAGAACGCTATGAGAGCGGTGAACTGGACTCGATCGAGGAGCTTGAAGGCAAGACAAGTCTCGGTCAATGCACGCGGCGCGACCGAATACTGGCTCGATCAAGCGTTGCGTCACCGGCGGCCTGACGATCGAGGATATCGAGCTCCAGGAAATCGGTTTTGGCGATGTTTCCGCGGCCCTTGAATCGGGCGCGATCGATGCCGCAATGCTCGGCGAACCCCTTGCGACCCAGGCAGAGAACGACGGCATCGCCGTGCGGCTGGCGAACGACTTCATCAGCGACTTCCAACCGACGTTTGTCTATGTCAATCCCAGCTTCGCCGAGGATCACCCAGAACTGGTAACCGGATTCGTGGCCGCGATTCCTGCAGGCGTGCCGCGACATGACCGGCCGACGATTGGGACAATCCGAGGAGAATCTCGACATCCTAACCGAGCGAACGCGTGTCGACGTCGATCTGATCAAGGAATCGTCCCGCACCTACTGCGAACCAAACGGCGAGATCGATGTGGAAGATCTCGAAACCTTGCAGGAGTTTTTCGCCGCACGCGGCCTGCTGGAGTACGACGAGATGATAGACGTCGAATCCTTCATCGACCGTTCCTATGTCGAGCAAGCGCTTGAATCGATAGGACGCTACGAAGCAGTGAGTGGCAACCGTCAGACCGTGCGAAGCGGCTATGTGCCGGTGCTGATCTACACGCCGATCGTGTAGCCCAAACCCGCGGCTACTACGCCGACGCCGGGATCGACGTTGCATCTGCTTGGCGATGCCGACCGGCACGCGACATCGTGCCAATCTGTCACCGGACGCTTCGACATCGCGGCTGGTGGCCCCGGCCCTGACTTCTGGCAGGCACTCACTGACGGCTACGACATTCGCCTGATCGCGCCGCTTCATGCCGAACGACCACCGGCGACGACACCATTGATCGTCCGGGCCGATCTCTTCGATTCAGGCGTTGTCGCGAGTGTCGACGATCTTCGCGGCCGCCCGGTCTCCTCTCCTTCGGCTGGCACGCCGCTCTTCTGGCTCCATTCCTCCCTCGCGCGGGGAGGAGTAACGCTAGAGGACGTCGACCTCCGGATCGTGCCCGTATGACGAGGTCGGTCCAGCGCTCGAACGGGGAGAGATCGACGCGGCACTGCTCGGGGAACCACTGGTGACTGAACTGATCGATCATCGCATCGCTGTCCGGCTCGAATCAGATTTCGTCGACGGCTTGCAGCCAACCTATCTCTATACCTCGCGGAAACGCTCGACGACACGCTTCGACGAGATCGCCGCCTTCGTCAGCCGCCTACCTCCGCGCTTGCGCCGACCTGCAGTCCGGCGATCCAGCGCGTGATTGGTACGCTCCATCGACATTGGCGACTGTGGCGAGTTTCACCGACGTCCCCGGCATCGAAGTGGCCGGAGTCGATGCGCCCGATCTTCGAGCCGGAGGGACAATTCCGACGCGGCAGCATCGGGCGCATCTACGATTTCTTCGTCTCGCGTGGCGCGATCGAACCCATTCCAGACTTTGACCCGGACAGCCTGATCGACGAGAGCATCGAAGCAGGAGTTGCAGTGGCAGATCATCAGCCATCTAGAAATGCACGAGGAGAGGGGGAATACAGCGAACGCCGTTTCTGATCGTTCGTCCACTGTTCCCTGTTTCCTATTCCCTGGGAGAGGGGGCCTGGGGGTGAGGGCCCCAATGACCCACCTCTCCGTCGCCAACCTGACCGTTGAGTTCCCGATCGGGCGCGACGTCGTGCGTCGCGCTCGACAATGTGTCGTTCGACCTGAGAAGCCGGCGAATTCTGCGCGATCGTTGGGCCGTCGGGTTGCGGCAAGAGCACGCTGCTGCGAGCGATCGCCGGGTTAGCTGACACCGACCAGTGGGACGGTCGAGATTTTCAGTGACGACGATACACGTCCGGATCAGGCAATGGTCTTCCAGGGCACGTCGGTCTTTCCCTGGATGACCGTCCTGCGCAACGCCGCCTATGGGCTGGAGATGCGCGGGCTGGATCAGCCGGAACGGGAGAGAATCGCCACCGAGTTGCTGCGTCAGGTCGGGCTTGGTGAATTCCTCAACGCCTACCCTGCCCAACTCTCCGAAGGCATGCGCCAGAGAGTCGCGATTGTCCGTGCGTTCGCGATGGATCCGGAGGTGCTGCTGATGGACGAGCCTTTCGGCGCGCTCGACGAGCAGACCCGGCTGGTGCTGCAGGACGAACTCCTACGCATCTGGGAGGAAACCGGCAAGACGGTAGTCTTCGTCACCCATGGCATCGACGAAGCGATGATCCTGGCCGACCGCATCATCATCCTCAGCGCCCGCCCCGGCACGATCAGAGCCGAGATCACTGTGCCCTTCCCTCGCCCTCGCTCGATCGAGAAGCGTCCGCGCCAATCCAGAGTTCAATTTACTCTTCCTCGAAATCTGGGGCCTGCTGCGGGACGACGCCCGGACGGCGATTGGGGTGAGCGCGTGAAAAGGACGGCAGGGATGAGAAATCAGGGATCAGGGATGCGATCCGGCCCCCTCGTCGATGTGCTCCAGACTGCCGAACCGTTGCCGGGCGCAGGAAGGACCGAACCAGGTTCGGCCTCGACATCCACCATCAACTATTCTCTGTTCCCTGTTCCCTATTCCCTTCCCCAATGACCTCCACCCAGCGCTGGATCACATTTCTCCTCGCGATCCTTGGACCATTGATCGTCCTCATGGTCTGGGAAGGGCTTTCACGTGCTGAGGTGATTAATCCGATCTTCTTCCCACCACCGACCAGCCTCGAAGGAACGGCCAGAGAACTGATCAACTCGGGACGGCTATGGGATGACACCCGGATCAGTTTGACCAGGATCATCGTCGGATTCGTCGTCGCAGCGTTCCCGGGAGTGCTGCTCGGGTTGCTGATGGGGCTCTGGTGGCCGTTGAGGGCACTCCTGAACCCGGTTGCGTCGGCTCTCTTCGCAGTGCCGAAGATCGCCATTCTGCCACTCGTCATCCTGATCTTTGGTCTTGGAGAAGACTCGAAGATCGCCATGGTCGCACTCAGCGTCTTCTTTCTGGTTGTGATCAACACAACGGCGGCCGTCGTGGCGGTGGACCGCGCCTACTTCGATGTCGCGCGCAACGCCAACGCGCCCTGGTGGAAACAGATCACAACCGTGGCCCTTCCGGGCGCAATGCCAGCGATCTTCTCAGGACTGCGGCTGGCGCTCGGATTCTCCTTGCTGGTGATTGTCGGCACCGAATTCCTCGCGGCCGGCGACGGCATCGGCTATCTGATCTGGAATTCCTATCAGATCCTGGCAATCGAAAAGATGTACGTCGGGCTGATCGTCACCGCACTGCTTGGCTGGCTCCTCAGCCTGGGCATGGATGCGATCGAGAGGATCGCGATGCCCTGGCGGGTCGAGCAAGGCAGCCGCCTGCACCTTCCAGTGCCGGAGCCAATCCACAACTGGTACATGGCTACCCGTCCATTTTCCTTTACCGCATCGATCGTCCCGGTGCTGGTCGGCACATTGCTCGCGGCCTACGAAGGTGAATTCGATTTCACGATGTTCGCTCTAGTCGTCGTCGCGTCGGTCCTGGTCCATGCCGGCAGCAATCTGGTGAACGACTACTACGACCACGTCAAGGGAGCCGACGCTCCCCACCAGCTTGGACGCGGGGGGATGATCCAGCGGGGATTGATCTCGCCGCGCGCAATTCTGATCTTCGGGCTGGTCCTCTTCGCAGTCGCTACGCTCCTGGGTCTCTATGTCGTCTATCTCGCTGGCTGGCTCGTGCTGATCTTCGCGATTCCCAGTCTCGCGGCGGCCTTCTTCTACACCGGTGGACCAAAGCCCTTGGGATATGTCGCGCTCGGCGAGCTCACGGTCTTCCTCTTTATGGGTCCAGTTATTGTCGCGGGCAGCTATTTCGTCCAGACCGGCTCCGTGACCTGGACGGCGATCCTGATCTCGGTGCCGATCGGCCTGCTCGTGACGGCGATCCTTCAGGCGAACAACATCCGTGACATCAGCGACGATCTGGCCGCCAACAAACGTACCCTGGCAACCTTCATCGGACGGCGATGGGCTGTCCGCGAGTATGTGATCCTGTTGCTCGGCGCATACGCGGTGCTCGGGTTCATTACCCTCGGCGGGCTTATCCCGGCAAGCGCGCTGCTCGTCTTCCTGACCCTGCCAAAAGCCATCGAGCTCGTACGGGTCGTCCGCAACCGCACCTCCCCGGCGGCCCTCAACCTCGCCCTGCGCAAGACCGCAGGCCTCCACCTGCAGTTCGGCTCGCTGCTGTCTGGCGTGCTGTTGGTCGCGGCGGTCTTTGCGGGCTAACGCCAGCTTCGCGCCTGAAGTGGCGACCACCGGTTCACCGCTGTCATCAGTGATCTTGCGCCGGGCCATCACCGCGTAGGAACGTTAGCCACGCACCATCGAATAATGAAAGTCCTGATATACTGCCGAACCAGTCAGAAGAGGAATCGGGATCTGATAGATGGTCGAGTTTGTCGGAATTGCCTGGAAAGTCATCGGACTTATATCGGCGCTCCTGATCTTCCATCAGTTGGTCGGCGCACGACTACCCGAACGCTTGCGGTTCGTCAGCGAGATGGCGTTTGCCTGGGCGCTCAGCCTGATGTACTTCGTCATTCGCGGGACGATGCTCGGCCAGGAGGAACGCGCCTACGCAAACGCCAACCAGATAGTCGATGCCGAGAAATGGCTAGGAATCTACTGGGAGCGGCAACTGCAGGAACAGATCTTGCAGAACGATCTGCTGGTCAGATTCGCGAACTGGGTATATGTCTGGTGGCACTGGCCGCTCATCGTCATCGTGCTCGTCTGGCTCTTCGTCTATCATCCCCAACACTATGTGACCTACCGCAACGCCTTCGTTATCTCCGGGATCATCGGGCTGACCATCTTCGCTCTCTACCCAGCCGCGCCGCCTCGATTCCTGGACGGTGCCGGGTTTCAGGACACCGTCCAGGGACGGGCCATCTTCTCGAACATCCTGCTGCCACCTGCGTTGACAAACACCTACGCTGCCATGCCTAGCCTGCATGCCGGATGGAATCTCCTGATTGGAATCGCGCTCTTCCGCCACGGTCAACATTGGGCGACGCGCGCCTTCGGACTGCTTATGCCAGTGCTGATGTTCTGGTCAATCGTGGTCACCGGAAACCACTACTTCCTCGATGGCATCATGGGCGATTTCGTCGCTGAGATCAGCCTGGTGCTGGCAATTCTATTTGGACAGCGAGCCGTCGCTTCAACATCCTTGCAGGAGTGGCGCTTGCGATTGAATCGACTATGAGCAGCCTCGTTTGGTAGGTATCTAGATTCGTGTCGCTCTTCCCTCCATCCTCTACGATCCTCACGCATCCCGGTTTCCCAGGATCCCCTCGACCGTCTCCTTTGCAGAGCGGCCAACACCGATCAACGTCGCGGAGGCGTAGCCGGTCCATTCCCCGTAACCAACCAGCCAGAGACGCGGTTCGCGGATCGAGCGGGTGCCCGTAGTCTGAACACGACCATCGGGTTCAATGACGCCAAGTGGTTTGAGATGGTCGAGAGCCGGCTGAAACCCGGTGCACCAGACCACGGCATCGACTTGCTCCAGGCGCCCATCGGGCCAAACGGCAGCTTCTGGAGTGAAACGCTCGAACATCCGCACCGAAACAAGATCTCCCCGATCCCGCGCGGCTCTAACCGGCGGGAGCATCACGACATCGCCGAGCAGATTCTCCACCGGAGCGTTCGATTCATCTCCCTGCTGGCGCGCCTCGTAACGGACCGTCGCCCGGTCGAAGAGCGCCCGACCGTCGACGTCGTCGGGCAGGAAACGAGGCTCCCGACGCGTCACCCAGACTGTGTCGGCGACCAGTGACAGTTCGGCCTGTATCTGGGCGCCAGAGTTGCCGCCACCGACAACCAGCACGCGCTGTCCGTGAAACCGCTCCGGCGAACGGTAGCAGGCTGAATGAATCTGAGTGCCCCGGAACGACGCGCGACCAGGAACTTCGGGAATGAATGGATTCCGCCAGGAGCCGGTCGCGGAGATGATGTGCCTCGCCCCCCACACTCCTTGATCGGTCTCTACCATCAGCCCCCGATGATCGCGGTGGACAGAGTTGACCCATACTGGACGTCGCACCGGCAAACGGTAGCGCTCTTCGTAGCTCTCGAAATAGTCGATCACTTCGTCACGGCTTGGATAGTAATCGCGGCCGCCGGGCATGATGACGCCCGGGATCGAGCTCCAGAAGGCGGGTGAGAACAAGCGCAACGAATCCCAGGCGTGTCGCCAGGCCGCGCCCGGTCCATCCTCAGCATCGAGTATGACGAACGAGAGGTCTGCCCGGCTCAGGAGCCGGCCAACCGATAACCCTGCCTGCCCCGCGCCAATGACGGCAACGTCGACTTCAACCACGAGCTTGTGCGAGCAGACTATCGGCGATCTGGCCCAGATGCATCATGTCGTGCGAGATCATGCTGTCGGTAATCGAACTCACCGTCAAGGCTCCCATCGTATTGTGATCGCCGGTTCTCGCCCAGCCGGTGTCATCGAGTGCCTCGAGCGTGCGTATGTGCGCCTCCCGCTGATCGCAGAAGCGAGTCAACACTTCGTCGAGTGTCTTCGAGCGATAATCACGGTCCCTCGCCCAGGCTTTCTCGTCATAGTCGAGAAACGATGGATGCTCCTCGGCAAGCATCCGCTTGACTCGCTCATGGGAATTGTCTTCGGCATCGGCCAGGTGGGCGATCACCTCAACAATCGACCAATCCTCATTCCTGCTCCGCCAGTTCAATTCATCGTCACTGCGGCCGCTGGTCAACGTCCGCAACACCCGTGGCGTTGCACGATAACTGGTTAGCAGTTCGCCAGGTGAGAGAGTCACACTGATTTTCGCTTTCATTTCAAGCCGGAAGTGCCTCGCACCACAGGATCGCCCATCATACGATAACGAATCGGACGCCAATCAACCATTGTGTTGGAGGCCAGGCAATGGACGTTACAATCCAAGCGGCGCATGACGGCCCCGGAGACGCTGTGCGGACGTACGTGGATGCCGGTTGCCTGAAACATGTTCCAAGAATCGGCGAATCACCAGGGTATATGGCGGATGACGATGCGATGTGGGGATGAGCAGACTTGTAACATCAAATGACTCTGACCTGGCAATCTCAGTCCAGAAGTTGCGCGTTGTTCGCGGCGGCTCGACGATCCTGCACGATATCAACCTTGAGATCCCGCGCGGCGCGCTGTACGGCCTCGTAGGGCCAAGTGGGTCAGGCAAGACGACGTTGATTCGCGCCATCATTGGCCGCCAGCAAATCGCGGGCGGCGCAGTGACCGTCGAACAGCAGCCAGCCAGTAGCCCAACGCTGCGCGAGCGCATCGGCTATCTGCCTCAAGAGTCCGCCATCTATAGCGATCTGACTGGTCGCGAAAATCTCCAGTTTTTCGCCGCTGTTAGCCGTGTCGCTTCCGGGCGCGTCGATGAACTGCTGACACTACTCGACTTACAGGACATCGCTGACCGGTTGGTCGCAACCTACTCGGGAGGACAGCAACGCCGGGTTGGACTCGGGGTAGCGTTGCTCGCGGAGCCACCAATTCTGATCCTCGATGAACCCACAGTCGGGCTGGATCCGCGGCTGCGCCAGCGGCTCTGGATGGCGTTCACCGATTGGACAGCCAGTGGAACAACCGTGCTGATCACGACCCATGTTATGGAAGAAGCCGCGCGAACGGGGCAACTGGCCTTCCTGGCCGGTGGACGCGTCGTCGCGGATGGAACGCCGGAAGAACTCCTGGCGCGCGCTGGCGCCTCAGACCTCGAAGAGGCGATCTTGCGACTGACTGATCTCGAGCATGCGAAGTGAGCATAGATCGCACGCTGGCCGTGATCCTGCGCGTCCTGCGTCAGTTGCGCCGGGACCGCCGCACCCTAGTGATGATCTTCGGCATCCCCCCGGCATTGCTGGCGCTGATGAACGCAATCTTCACCAGATGACCTTCATACCCGCATCACCATCATGATGAAAAAAAAGGGGAACGTCAGAGCATCGACTCTGCAGGGACAGCCGTTGCAAGACATCTATCTTGTCTTGCGAGAAGTCGATGAATTTATCAACGAAAGTAAGATGTTTATTTGGGCACCGCTGCACCAACTGCGCCACCCGACGGCAATTTACGTCGCTTACGCAGGTTGTCGGTGTTTAGAAAAACGGCGCCGACTCCGTAGGGAAGAAGATGATGTCCTCTGGGACATTGGAGGGTGTGGCCTCTATGAGGTGTTTGAGGTCAAGCGCGGTTTTATACACAGTCCATCCTTCACTAATCATAAAATTAGTAGGTCAGCTGTCGGCTAAGATGCGCAACAGTTGGAACAATCTGTAATCCTTTTATGTCTGACATCGCGATCTAAGTTGAAAATTTGAGGGCAAGCGCTACCCTTCGACACTGCGCAGGAAAGGCCGCATTGGCGTAATGAAGTGGCTGTTACAAACAAGCACTATTTGTTATTAAATTACAAGCGTTTATTGGCCGTCATTGCCTTGTTTTTGGTGATTGGTTGGCAGTTTGGGAACAATGGCCGTATCGTGCAAAGCCTAATCACCAACACCCTGGGCATTGATGTGTTACAAGCGTGTCAAAACAGGTCAATGGCTGCGCAAGCAACATTTGCCGGCGTGTTGACGAGCCAAACCTCATGGCTGGTAGCCGCCGCCGACCAATGTCAGGAGATGGGCAGCCTGGCCCAATCCCAATGGCTGTCAAATTACACCCGTAAATGTACCACCCATTTACACCCATACTGTACCACCCATTTACACCCAAGATGTGCCACCTGTTTACACTCGGTGTTCCACTTTGTCAGGCCTTATCCGCCAACTGAACAATAAAACAATCACATAGCTTCAGCAAGGTATCATCAACCACTATGGGGATGGGGAGCCTCGCTTTTGCTACTTTTGGCGAGTCAAAAGTAGAAAGCAATCTACTTGCCGCCAACTGAACCAATTTAGACTAACTGGCTATCTCAATTTTCACCTCCTCTTCCAGTTTCTGGCGACCATGCGCCCGAAAACTATCACCTTGAATGACCACAATCTCGGCGTGATGTGCCAACCGGTCTAACCCGGCGGCCGCCAGCAACGGATTACCAAACAGACCGGGCCATTCGCTGGGCGAACGATTGCTGGTCAGCATGATACTGCCCTGTTCATAGCGCTCATTGATGATGTCATACAAGTCTTCGGGCATGGGTGGGGTCAGTGGCTTCAGGCCGAAATCATCCAGCACCAACAAATCAGGGCGGCAATACTGCTTCAAGCGCCGGTCAACGGTGTCATCGGCGCGACCGCCATGAATATGGCGCAGCATTTCATGGGTATTGATGAACAAGGCTGAATAGCCTTGACGACAGGCCTCATGAACCAGCGCCTGGGCCAAATGCGATTTGCCTACCCCGGTCGGGCCGCAGATAAGTACATTCCGCTTCTGGCGGATGTAATCGCAACTGGCCAGGGCCAGTATCTGCTGTCGATTCAGATTGGGGATTGAAATTGAAGTCGAAATCCTCCAGCGTCTTGCTCGTATGGACAGCCGAACGGCGCAAGCGCAACGCCAGTTGTTTCTGGGCACGACGTTCCACTTCATCTTCCAGCAGGCGAGCCAGAAATTCAATATGGGTCCATTGACCATCGACGGCTTGACGATGGCGCGCATCCAGCGTTTCCAGAACACCAGAGAGGCGTAATTGCTTCAGATAGGGTTGGAGTTGGTGTTTCAGTTCCATGATGGCCCACTCCATAGATGCCCCAGCAATTCCTGCGCCCCACGTACAAAGCGCTGGGCTGGGGGAATCTCAGGTGCAGTCGGCGCTTCTATTGCGGATTCTAACCCTTGACTGAGAATGCGCTTGACTGTTTTGTAGCTGACCTCATCAAAGCGCAAGGCCCGGGCACAGGCCGCTTCCAGTCGTTCGTCGCCAACCTGCTCGCGCAGCCGCAGCAAACGACGCACCATTGAGAGCCGGTCCACGACCGGGTCAGTGAGCAAACGGCCCACCAGCGCCGTGGTGGCCAAGCCAATATCTGCTGCCACCGCCTGGCAAGCTTCGCGGTCCAGAACCAGACCCGGCAGCTTGTCGGGAGGTAGATGGGCGGGATTGGTGATCCGTTGCCCTGGTTCAGTGGCCCGTTCGTGGGTGGCCACAAGCTGGTAGTCACTGGTGTAGAGCCGCACTTCCTGACTGCCGCCGCGCACTCGCAGTTGCTGTCCCACCAGGCGAAAGGGTGCTGAGTAGTAGGCGTTGTCAAAGACCACATAACAATCCCGGTGCAGTTTGGCCTGTTTCCACACCGCCAGGTCATAGGGGGTTTCCGGCAGCGGCTGCAGCGTCGCCTTCTCCACTGTCTCAAACTGCACCAACGGCTGTTTGCGGGTCGTGCCATGCATACGCTGGCCGGCAGTGGTCAGACACCACACTTTAACATCCTGGTTGGCCTGGGTAATGGTTGTCATCTCCCGGCCACCGAGGAAATTGCGCTTCATGTAATGGACACCTCCCTTTTCTACCTTCCCTTTATGTTGGGGTGTCTGCGGTTTGCAGGGGGCGATGAGAAAGCCGTAATGTTCGGCACATTCGCGGTAAGTCACCTGCACTTCCGGGTCATCCCAACACGCTTTCGTGATGCCTGCTTTCAGGTTATCCAGCACCACTCGCTGCGGGACGCCGCCCAGAAAAGCAAAAGCATTGCGGTGCAACCGCAGCCAGGTGGGTATCTTTTGGTCGAAAACGAATTCAACATACTGGTGACGGCTCCAGGAAAGCGTCATGACAAAGGCCCAGCTCTTGCGTAGTTCACCAGTCGCTGGGTCTATCATCTTACCTGCGTAACCAAAATCTACTTGTACTTCTTCACCCGGTGCTGTTTCCACCCGCACCGTCACCTCAGCCTGCCCTGGTTCTAACTGCTTCACGAACCGCCAAACGGCCATGTAACTGCCCCTGAAGCCCCGCTCTGCCAAGCGTTCCTTGATGGCACTGACTTCCACATCTTTTTCGCGCAGCTTAACCACCAGTTTCCGGTATGGTTCTACAGTCGATTGACTTTGTGGCGGCTGTTTTGACGGCATCGTTTCTTCCAATAATTGATACAGTTCTTCAATGGGCGGGAGTGTACCGCCAAGGAGGCTATATTCTTCCGCCCATTCCCGATATTTTTGGGCAGTCCGGCGGTCAATTCCCAAGTCCCGTTTAATTCGCCGGTTACTCTCCCCGGCCCGTAAATGTTGTAAGAGAGCGTAAATGTCCACGATCTTTTTCCTTTTTCCTGCCATGTCTCCTCCGGCATGTGATTGGTTTTGCCGGAAGGATAGTTGGCGGTTGAAGGTTTGTCGAAAATGGTACATTTTGGCCGTTAACAGGTGGTACACTTTGCCCGTTGATGGGTGGTACATCTTGCCCGTTAACAGGTGGTACATTATAGGGTGTAAAGTGACACAATGGCAGCAAGCATTAGCACATTCTGACGAGCGCTTACCTGCGCTGCGCAGCCTGGCCCCTCACGATAGCGACCTGGCGCAGGCTGTCACACTTTATCCGGAGCGGGGTGAAGCTTATTTTTGGCTGGGGGATGCCTACCTGGAAGGTGGCGAGAAACAACAGGCAGCAAACGCTTTTGACCAGGGGCTGGCGCTTTTTATCCGAGCGATGGGCTTATCTGGCGTAAGTTGGGGGATTTGTATCGCGATGATGGAGATATAGAAGCGGCCGTGCGCGCCTATGACGAGGCTTGCTTCCGGGTTGATCAAGGCAAAAACGGCTGTCCACGCGCCGCCGGAATATATATGCAGCAAGGTCAGTACGAACTGGCGGAACAGCGCTACCGCCAATCAATTAGTCAATTACCTTATTGGCTTCCGGCAAAAAAAGGGTTGGTAAATGCACTGGTTGCCATGGATCGGCAAGATGAAGCTGTTTCCTATTTAGAGATTTTGGCTGAAAACGGAGATGCTGAAGCTGCACAAATGCTTAATCAAATCAAAAGCAACAACAATTAGCTGATTTTTTTAATGACGTTGCTTTAGTACCGGGTCACACCTAATTATGTGCAACCTGAGACACTAACTACATTTCTAATGATGACATCTGAAATCATTGCTATTATCCCTGCGCGGGGCGGATCGAAAGGTATTCCGCGCAAAAATTTACGGCCGCTTGCTCGTAAACCATTATTTGTGCATACCATTGAACACGTGTTGGCGGCCGAATGTGTGCCCTGCGTTGTGGTATCGACGGACGATGAGGAGATCACGGCCGTTGCCTAAACAGCCGGGACTGAAAATGGCGGATCGGCGAAAGAAATACAGATTTGGGTCGAGTTAAGGTAATCACTTGTCTCAATAGAGATTCGTCTAGCATCCTGTAATGAATGACGATTAACGTTGAGAAGCAAATCACCTACTGGAAAAATAGTGCTCAAGAAGATTGGCAAGACCAAATTGAAGGCCGCTATCCCGATATGTTGCCAAAAGCACCTGATATTGACACGGCACGTCAAGAACTAAGACAAGCTTACGAGGTATATGAATGGTTGAACCAGCAATTATCGATGTAGTGCAACATTATTTAACTGTTGTAAGACAATCTGGCATTCAAGCTCACAAAGCAATTCTGTTTGGCTCTTATGCACGCAATGAAGCGCACGAGGACAGTGACATTGATATTTTAGTCATTGCGCCTGAATTTGACGGAGCCTATGATTCCTCAAAGTGGCGCTTGTTATGGGCGTTACGAACAAAACAAACAGTCGCCTTGAGCCGCTACCCGTTGGCGAACGCCAGTGGCGCGAAGATAATACGAAAGCTGTTTTGGAAATGGCGCGACGCGAAGGATTGGAAATCCCCTTACCTATAGCTGTCTAGATGTTCCTGTAAGATAACATAATGCCTGAAATCGTTGCCATCATTCCTGCACGGGGGGGTCGAAAGGCATTCCGCGCAAAAATTTGCAGTTATTGGCGGGCAACCCGCTCATTGTGCATACAATTGAGCAGGCGCTGACGGCCGATTGCGTGACCCGCGTTGTGGTATCAACCGACGACGAGGAGATCACGGCCGTTGCCCAAGCAGCAGGTGATCAAGTTGACTGCCGTTTCAACGGATGGTATGGGCCAGAGTTGATCCCCAACGGACTGAGCCGGTGCCAGTCTATGAGGTTGCCTAAATACAAATTACCTGTTGTGGTTGGGGACGGGATGTATTACGGCCTCGACAATAACACTTACTTGTACACAAGCTGACACACTTATGACTGACATTGCCATTAAAGTTGAAAATTTGAGCAAGCGTTACCCTTCGACACTGCTCAGGGACAGGCCGCATTGGTGCCAAGGAAGAGCAGCACGACGCCATACCACTTCGACGGTGCTCAGTGCAAGCTTTGCCGGGGCGCTGCTACACCAACTACGCCACCCGACGACCAATTTGCGCCGCTTGCGCCGCCTATCGAAGTTTAGCGAAAACGGTACCGGCCCAGTAGAAGAAGATGATGTACTCTGGGCGTTGAAGGATGTATCATTTGTGGTCAAGCAGGGCGAGGTTGTGGGCTATTGGCCGTAACGGTGCCGGCAAATCTACCCTCCTCAAAATCCTCAGCCGCATAACGCATCCGACAAGCGGCCGCATAGAATTAAATGGCCGTGTTTCCAGCCTGCTTGAAGTTGGTACAGGTTTCTACCCTGAATTTGCCAGGGCAGAGGCGTGTCAATGAGCAGTGAAACCTGATTTTGGATTGTATTTGCCGCCAATCGCGTTTATACTTTTGCTGAGTAGACATTGATCGATAACTGGCCCCCAGACATGGGCAGAGGAAAAATAGATATAGAATGCCTACAGCATTAGAATTGAAACCCGAGAGAGTGGACGCCTTATATAACGGCCGCTTCCCGTCACATACCTGATATGTCTGACTCGGCGGAACAGAAAGAACGTGAGCAACTGTTAGAGCGGGTGCGCGAGGTCGCCAAAACCTTGAAACATCGTTTTGCTGTGCGGCGGGTAATCTTGTTTGGTTCCTTGGCTCATACCGGCTGGTTCTATGCCAGATTCTGATGTTGACATTGCCGTTGCCGGACTGGAACATCAGATTTTTGGACAGCCTGGCAAGTGGCTGAGGAAATAATGGGCGATCGCCTTGTTGATCTTGTTGAGATCGAAGAAGCTGGAGAGGGCTTACGTGAAGCCATTGAACGTCATGGAATCGACCTGTGAAAGAGAATTGCCAAGAATTAGCAGATCGCATTCGTGGTGAAGTGCCGGATTTAGCTCATCTCGTGCAGAGAACACAGCAAAGACGTCTGATAGTAAGACAAACCCTGCACAACAAGATGTTTATCTCGAATCAGTGGCCTTAATTTTGCATAGTTTTATTCTGGCCTTGAACGGCTTTTTGAACTCATTGCCAGACATGTGGATCGTTCTTAACCTTCGGGCGAGACCTGGCATCGTGAGCTGTTAAATCAGATGGCATCCGACATTCCTGACGCAAGACCTGCTGTAATCAGTGCAGAAACTGCTACAATATTGGACGAGTTTCGCCGTTTTCGGCATCTCGTTCGTAACGTTTACACCTTTAACCTCGTGCCAGAAAAGATGGAGAACTTAATATCTATCCTGCCCACGTTGTGGGCCCATTTGTGCAGAACTTTTAGCAACTGCCGACTATCTGGAGGCACTCGCCAATGCTTCTTGATTACCAGTTGTTATGACAGCACAAATCGTGCCGATTCATTATCTCTGTCATGCAAATTCGCGTCTCATGTCTGGTACAGCCTTGCGCATCGAAAATATTCAAACATTTTTATGTCTGACATTGCTGTAAAAGTTGAAAATTTGAGCAAACGTTACCGTATTGGTGCCGCCAAAGAGCAGCACGACACTTTTATGAGTGCTATGCTGGCCCAACTGCGCCATCCTGGCGCAATCTCTGTCGTTTGCGAAAACATCTACCTCAATGGCACGATCCTGGGTATACGGTTGGCGTTCCTGGCTGACAGACGAACTTGAGTGGGGTATAATATGTCATTCAATTGTGCGGCTGCTTTGATTAGTAACTGTCTGCAAATCGATGAGGTTGTTGGAGAGCAAGATGACGATACGCGATCAACAACAAGTTGGACTGAAGAAGATACCAGGCGCTTCACCGAGTTACGGTTGAAAGTGCTGGACCAATGGCTCGCTGAAGTCGACCAGCAAGAACTCGATTTGTTGCAGGCACGATTTGAAGCCGAAGAAGCACAACAACTTGCCCCGGCGTTTGAAAGGATGAAGCGGGAACGTCTGGAGATACAGACTGCTCTGAAACAGAGGGAGAGTGAGAACGCTCGCCTCGCGCAACTTTTGGAGCAGCAAGAACAGCTTGTGACTGATGCGAAAGGCTGGATTGACGAGTTTGAGGCACGTCATCGCGCTATTTATCGGCAATATGCTTCCCTTAAACGCAGTGGTGCGTTATCTGCTGCATGACGCCGCATGAGCAAACGGTCAAACAGAGATTGCGTGAACGTTTCAACTATCGCTGTGGTTACTGTGGTATACGAGAGGTCGATCACGGCAGCGAGCTTGAAGTAGAACATTTTCGGCCGCGTTCGCGTGGTGGTAGCAATGCCCTTGGTAATTTGATTTATGCCTGTACTGCCTGCAATCGGGCGAAGGGGCAGATTGACGAGAGTCTGACGCACCTCCTGCCCGCCGTTTGCTTCATCCTTTAAAAGATTATATTGACGAGCATCTATCTTTGCTCGACAATGGTATGTTAGAAGGGATCACTGACCGGGGTCGCTTTCATATAGCATGGCTGCAACTGAATCGACCACAACTCGTGCAACACCGGCAAGAACAGCAACAGCGACGATTGTTCGAGCAGGTAACACAGGCGACGATTGAGCGACAACAACAAATGCAGCAACAGATCGATCAAATGTATAGAGAGCTAAAACAACTTTACGTACTTATTGAGCGACTGCGGCAAACACTTCAGATGTAATTGATGCTCCTGCCTGATAGTTTTAGGCAACTTCAGACACAGCAGGCTCGGCTTGCCCAGGTGTTTGCGGGATAAGAAATTGAGCTACTAATATTTTCTCTGCCT